>CABIYL020000001.1:0-115034 GCA_902362925.2 Clostridiales bacterium
GAGGAACTGTACGAGAAGTTCCTGGATTCTGTCTACGCCGCTTCTGTCAGCTAACTAATTTTTACCGTGCGGGTGTCCAACTTGCACTTGCAATTTGCGGTTTTATATTATTGAGCAATATACGAATATGGAGAAATCACCATACAGATTATGAAAAAGAATGTCTTATTTGTTAATGGACATATAAATACGGGTGGAGTTGAAAAGTCTTTAATCGATATTTTACAGCATCTTGACTATAGTCGTTATGAGGTAGATCTATTGCTGTTGGAGGAGTTAGGAGACTATGCGCCTCTTTTGCCTCCGCAAGTTCATGTGAAATTGAAATCTCTAAAGAACACTTACGGTCCGCCGTTTCATAGTATGATTCAATGTTTTAAGCGCCGAGACTGGTTTTGCCTGAAGATGAGATTCGTCTTTCTCCTTATGAAGCTATTTGGTCAAGATAAAATTTCCCTTGCAAAACATATGCTAACCGCCGGGAAACACTATGACTGTGTAATTGGATTCCGTAGAGGCATCTGTACTCAAATTGCATCATTTGCTGTAGACGCTGATTGCCGTCTTTCATGGTGGCACCATGGGACGATAAATGTGGATATTAACTCGTATTTGATAGAAGTATCTAATTGCAGCCAGATTGTTGTAGTATCAGATGCTATCCGTAAAAAGCTCAGTCGTGCTATTCCACAGCTTGCCTCAAAGCTTGTGACGATTCCAAATATGCTGGATACAGAAAAAATTCTGTCTCAAGCGACCACATTCTATCCTTATAAAAATAGAAATATGCTACATATCGTATCTATTGGAGGCCTGGTCCCGGAGAAACACTTTGAAAATGCAATAAAGGCAGCCAAATACCTTAAAGATACAGGAGTCACTTTTCAATGGCATCTGGTTGGAAACGGCGAGTTATATACACAGTTAAAACAGTATGCCGAAAAGGTAGGCATTATGGACTGCTTTATCTTTGAGGGTAATCAAGCCAATCCATATCCCTATTTAAAATATGCCGATCTCTTTGTCCATCCTTCTTATGTCGAGTCTCAGGGAATCGCTATACTAGAGGCTATGGCATTGGGGGTGCCCTGTGTGGTAACAAAATCACTTGGCCCCTGTGAGTTTATTCAAGATGGCTTTAACGGCCTTCTAACAGAGCAAAATTCAAAATCTTTAAGCAACAAAGTCTTTGAAATACTAACAAATCAAACATTATACCGATATATTAAATCTAATACTTATTGCCCAGATCGTTTTTCACCATCACATATTATTTCTCAAATCAGTCTTCTTATAAGATAAACGACAATTCTCATTTGTCCTAAAAATAATATGAGGAAGCGCAACCTTAAGTCATACATCTTTAAGTAAAAATAAATATATTGATACATTGTTATGACGAACGAGGGTGATAGTTTGCATATACTACTATCTATAAAGGAAAGAGCAAAAAAATTTCAGTCAAATCATTTTAGCTTGTTTCCAGCAGGCTGGCGGCTAAAAAAGCTGCGTTCTATCCATTCAGGAAAGCGTTGCTTCATCATTGGAAACGGTCCAAGTCTTCGCGTAGAAGATCTAAACGCCTTACATCATGCCGGAGAGATCACTTTTGCATTCAATCGTATCTATCATATTTTCCCTGATACCCTCTGGAGACCTACTTATTATATCTCCCAAGATATGAAAATGTTATCAGGGTGCCAAGAAGAAGTAAACAATATTCATTCCTCCATAAAATTTATTCCCGCAGAAATGGCATGGTATTATAATATTCACCTATCGGGTATTACAGCATTCCATTTGAAAAACGAAGAAGAAAATGGCCTTCCTACTTTTAGTGATGACATTTCAAAACAGATTATAAATTCTCTAACAGTTGTATATTCAGCTATTCAGATTGCAGCTTATATGGGAATTCATGAAATTTATCTAATCGGGGTAGACCATCATTTTAGGACCAGTATGAACGCTGACGGGCAAATAATAGTTGACCCAACTGTGAAGGACTATTTTTGCGAGCAGTATAATGAAGATAAGGACCAGCTCTATATTCCGAACACAGATAAAAGCACCTTAACCTTTGTTGCGGCAAAAAAACATTGCGATGCCCGTGGAATTCGGGTCTATAACGCCACCCGCGGCGGCAGGCTAGAAGTATTCCCCAGAGCAAATCTTGACCAAATACTCGAAGGTTTATGCGATGAACTTTAAAAACAATCAACTCAAGTTAGGAATTATCCTAAACTATATTAATATGGGACTCGGAAATCTAATTCCCATTTTCTATACCCCTGTTATGTTGGCCTTACTGGGTACTGGAGAATACGGATTATACAAGCTTTCCAGCAGCATAACATCATATCTTTCCCTTATCTCTCTTGGGATTGGTTCTGCAGTCACACGTTACTTGATCAAAGAACGAACTGAATCCGGTCAAGAGGGAGAGGAGAAAGTATTTGGCCTGTTTATAGTTATCTTTCAGGTCATTAGTGTGATAACACTAGTTGTCGGTACGCTTCTGGTATTTAATCTCCAAGTTTGGTATGGAAGCTCTCTTACAGAAAGCGAATTAATTCGCATGAAAATCCTGGTTTTTTTAATGGTCTGCAACATGGCGCTGGGATTTTCCGCCTCACCCTATACTTCAGCTATAACTGCACATGAAAGGTTTATTTTCCTTCAGTGTGTCAACATTCTCTCCACCTGTGCGGCTCCACTTTTAAATTTGCTTGTTCTTTTTTTAGGATATTCCTCTATTGGCATGGCAATAACTTCTCTCGCTGTAAGTATTGCACTCAGAGCTATCGAAATTATATACGTCAAAAAATGTATGCAATTACATCCATCTTATACCCAACTTCCAATTAGTCTAGTACGCGAGATTCTTGTGTTTTCCTTTTGGGTCTTCGTCTCTAATATCAGTGCCCAACTTTGTAGTACAACTGATATTGCAATGATTGGAGCAATTCCAACACTTGCTACAACCGGCGTTGCAATTTACAACATAGGTTCAACATTTACCAGTATTTTTACTAGTTCAACTACCGGTATATCCTCTTTACTAGCACCCAGAGCAAATAAAATGGTTTTTAGTGGAGCAAATATTGACGAGCTTTCAAAAATTTCAATTAGAATTGGACGTATTCAGACTTATATTGTTACGCTAATATTGTCTGGATTCATTGCATTTGGCCGTCCCTTTATCTACTTTTATGCAGGCTCTGGATTTGAGGATGCATATTTGGTTGCGGTCCTTATAATGATCCCAGGTGCAATACCTCTCGTGCAAAGTATGTGTCTAAGTATTATTGTCGCGCAAGGTAAGCATAAATTTCGCTCCATCGTTTACCTTACAATTAATTTAATTAACGTTATCGGTACATGGTATCTTCTTCAAATTTGGGGTATTATAGGCGCCGCCTTTATGACTGGCCTATCATTAGTCATCGGAAATGGTTTTATAATGAATTGGTATTACAGCCGTATAATTGGATTAAATATTCAAAAATTCTGGCGCGATATCGGGACACTTTTTATTATCCCATCAGTAATGGCTGGTGTTGTTATCCTCCTAGGAACTATAATAGACTGGTATAATATTGCTACTATGATAATCGGAATTCTAATATATGCAGTTGTCTTTTGCTTGCTAAATTGGATATACAAAATGAATAGCTACGAAAAAGAAATTTTTCTTGCACCTTTGAGGCAAATTTATCATTTGTTAAAAAATAATGCAAACGGCGGTAAATAAAAAATACAGATATCTGTTGCACTCCTATGATCTACTGGTAGTGGAAAACTAGTGTCTCCCACTTTGGAGCAGGCTATGCGGCCACAAACGGTAAAAAACAGTAATATAAAAAACTTTATCAATGCAATTCAATTTTTCAGTCGAGATATATAAAATAGTAAAGTTTTTAAAGTGTGGAAAAAAGTATGGCAATATTTTCAGTAAATCCTAATCCTGAAATTTCAATTATCGTTCCAATATATAATGCGGAAAAATCCTTACAGCGTTGCATCGATAGTCTCACAGCACAAACAATTCAAAATATCGAGATACTTTTAATAGACGATGGTTCTACAGATAGCAGTTATAAAGTATGCTGCCAAAATTCCGCAATAGATACTAGAATACGTATAATTCATCAGCAAAACGGAGGGGCATCTTCTGCTAGAAATTGTGGACTTAAAAACGCAAGAGGAAAATATATTATGTTTTGCGATAGCGACGATATAGTTTCTCCGCTATGGTGCGAGCACCTTTATAGTCTTCTGCAAACTGACGAATTTTACATGCCCGTATGTTCTTATACAGAAAAATTAAGTGATTTAGGGAAGAAAAAGTGTTTAAAAATTGCAGATAATATACCCTTCTTGCGTTCTCAATATTATGACTTTAAAAAGTCAGGACTGGCAGGGTATATATGTAATTCTATATTTATAAAAGAAATTATTACTAAAAATAATATTACTTTTCGGCAAAGGCAAATAAAAGGCGATTATAATGAAGACCTTATCTTTTCTCTTCAATATATTCAAAACATGAAAGGAATTATTTATTGCGGTTACTCCGACTACGCATATCTACCACATGATAATAGTCTATCTAGGGGTAGCTTTCCCAATAATTATTTGGAGAAGTATATTGAAAAATATTTTCTTTGGGAGCACTTTTTAGATAGCACTGGTCAGAGTATATGGGCTCCCGAATTAGCTGACGAAACCTTATATCACCTTTTTTCTTTTTTGCAAAAGGAAGTATCAGCTCATAAACTAATCACGCGAAAATTTATAACGGCTGTAAAATCAAAAGATATCGAAAGAATTGCTTCACATGCTAAAGGTTCTAGCGAGAATCCAGTTCTTATTAATTATATAAAGAAAAAGCAACCTATTCGCCTTTGGATAAGGCTAAGCATGGGAAAATTCAAAAATCAACGCTAATAAGCTTAGGAGGACAGAAGATGAAAATCATCGGTATGATCCCCGCCCGTGGCGGGTCTACACGGTATAATAACAAGCCGCTGGCGGATATCTGCGGCCACCCCATGGTCTACTGGGTGTGGAAGCACAGCAAGGAAGTATCCTGCTTTGACGAGGTCTATGTAGCCACAGACAGCGAGGAGATCAAGACCGTGGCGGAGGGCTTCGGCGCCAGTGTCATTATGACCTCTCCCGACTGCGAGACCGCCACCGAGCGGCTCTGGGAGGTCTCCCACAAGGTGGAGGCCGACCTGTATGTCATGGTCAACGGAGACGAGCCCCTGGTCCTGGCGGAGGACATCGTAAAGTGCATCCCGGAGAAAATCCCCGGGGACGGTTTCTATGTCTCCAACCTGATGACCGACTTCTCTAACCCGGTGGAGGTGGTGGACCCCACCAACCTGAAGATCGTCACCAACAAGGACGGCATCTGTCTCTTCATTTCCCGCGCTCCCATTCCCTTTCCCAAGGGCGACATGAACTACGCCTATCAGAAGTTTGTGGGCGTGGGCGCTTTCACCCGGGCAGCACTGGAGTACTACCACAGCACTCCCAGAGGCCCTGTGGAGAAGATTGAAGAGAACGACTCCTTCCGCTTTATTGAAAACCGGAAGGACTGCTACTATATCAACGCCCACTGCAAGAGCCTGTCCGTGGACACCCCCAAGGACCGGGTGGCTGTGGAGCGGTACATGAAAGAGCGGGGGATGGCCTGATGTTTACCCTGTTTGCGGGCCCCTGCGTTATCGAATCCGAGGAGCTGGTGCTTCGCACTGCCAGTGAGATTCAGGAAATCTGCGGCAGGCTCGGCATCCCCTATGTCTGCAAGGCCTCTTTTGACAAGGCCAACCGCACCTCCATCCACAGCTTCCGTGGTCCGGGACTGGAGGAAGGCCTGAGGATTCTGGACAAGGCCAAGCAGGAGCTGAACGTGCCGGTCATTACGGACATTCACGAGTCCTGGCAGGCCAAGCCGGCATCCCAGGTGGCCGACTATCTGCAGATTCCTGCCTTCCTCTGCCGTCAGACCGATCTTCTGGTGGCTGCGGCTGAAACCGGAAAGGCCGTCAACGTCAAAAAGGCCCAGTTCCTGGCCCCCTGGGATATGAAGCATGTGGCAAACAAGCTGGAGGAGGCAGGCTGCCGGGAGATCCTGCTCTGTGAGCGCGGCACCACCTTCGGCTACAACAATCTGGTGGTGGACATGACCTCTATCCCTGAGCTGAAGAGCCTGGGCTACCCGGTGGTGTTTGATGCCACCCACTCAGTCCAGAAACCGGGAGGCAAGGGCGACGCCACCGGAGGAAACCGTGCCTTTGTGGAGCCTCTGGCCAGAGCTGCTCTGGCAGCCGGTGCGGATCACCTCTTTATGGAGGTCCATCCCGACCCGGACAACGCAAAATCGGACGGCCCCAATATGGTGCGGCTGGATCAGCTGGAGCACATGCTGGAGGGTCTGAAACGGGTATATGAGGCGGTGCATTGGGAATGACAGAGGCAGCATCGGAGGCCCTGACCTCCGCCCGGAGGCTGTTTGACACAGAGATTCGGGCGCTGGAGTCGGTGCGGGACAGCCTGGACCAGCGTTTTCTCGATATTCTGGAGCAGATTGTGAACTGCCGGGGCAAGGTCATCATCACCGGCATGGGAAAGCCCGGCCATATCGGCACCAAAATTGCCGCCACTATGGCCAGCCTGGGCACGCCTGCCTTTTACCTCCACCCCGCCGAGGCGCTCCACGGCGACCTGGGCATGGTAGGGGCGGATGACGTAGTCTTGGCCATCAGCTACAGCGGAGAGAGCGACGAGGTGATCCGCCTGATTCCCTCCCTGAAGCTGATTGGCGCTACTCTCATCGGTATCTCGGGAAACGCCGACTCCAGTCTGATCCGCTTCAGTGATTACAGCTTTGTATTCCCACCCTTTGAGGAGGCCTGTCACATGCATCTGGCCCCCACCTCCAGCACAACAGCCGCACTGGTATTGGGCGACGCGCTGGCGGTCTGCGCCTCGGAGCGGTATGGGTTCAATGAAAAGAATTTTGCCCTGTTCCATCCCGCAGGTGCTCTGGGAAAGCGGCTTCTGGTGCGCACCGGTGACCTGATGCACAAGGACGAGGGCAACGCCGTGATTCATCCGGGTGCCTCTCTGTGGGAGGCCATCGGGGAGATGAGTCGGAAGGCCCTTGGCATTCTCTGCATCGCAGATGGGGACAAGCTGGAAGGCGTCTTTACCGACGGCGACCTCCGGCGGGTTATGAGCCGCCGGGTGGACATCTACGATGCCCGAATTGACGACGTGATGACCCGCTCCCCCATTACAGTCGGCCCCGATGTGTTGGCTGTGGAGGCCCTGCGGGAGATGAACCGGCGCAATATCTCCGCGCTGCCCGTCCTGGATGGGGAGCGGCTGGTGGGCACCATCCGAATCAACGATATTACCGGAGCGGGGATTATCCTATGAAGCACTGTATGGAACGTTTTTCGAAAATTCGTCTGGTGGCCATGGATGTTGACGGCACCTTGACAGACGGGAAAATCTATGTGGGTCCCCAGGGCGAGGTTATAAAGGCCTTCCATGTGCGGGACGGGTACCGCCTAGTCCAGTGTCCCCAGCGTGGAATTATCACCGCCATCATCACCGGACGTGAGTCTGAGATTGTGGCCTTCCGGAGTAGGGAGCTGCACATCACCGAGGTCCGCCAAGGTGTGCGGGACAAGCGTCCCGTGCTGGATGAGCTGATGCAGCAGTATCAGTGCGCGCCGGAAGAGGTCCTCTATATTGGTGACGACTGCAACGACCTCACCTGCATGGAGCTCTGTGGAATCAGCGCCTGTCCCTCGGATGCCGATCCCACCGTGCGCAGGCAGGCCGACTATGTCAGTGCTGCCAGAGGCGGCGAAGGCGCTGTGCGTGAAGTTCTGGATCTGCTTTTTGATGCGAAAGAGGCCGCCCAGGCCTCTGCCGCAATGTGACATCACCCTGGGGCAACGAGGACACCCAGGAGCTCATTGACATTCTGGCCCAGTACAACGTGAAGGCCACCTTTTTTGTGGTCGGGGACTGGGTGGACAAATACCCTGAGTCCGTCAAGGCGCTGCACGATGCGGGCCACGAGGTCATGAACCACTCCAACACCCACGCCCACATGTCCAAGCTCTCCCGGGAGGAGATTGTCGCCGATGTGGAAGCCTGCAACGACAAAATTGAGGCGGTCACCGGCGTACGCCCCACGCTGATCCGTCCGCCCTACGGTGAATACAACGACACTGTCATCAGCGCCATTCGCTCTATCGGCATGGAGCCCATCCAGTGGGACGTGGATGTTTCCCAAACAGCTTCAAGTCTCTGAGCAATAACAAAGCCAGCCCCTGCCGCTTGTGCGGCAGGGGCTCGTTTTTATGTACTTATCCGATGGCTCAGTCCTCGTCGGAGTCCTTGCTCTTGGGCAGGAACAGGCTGAGCAGCAGCGCCACCACAAACACGCCGGCCACGGCATTGCCGTTGAAGATGTCGCCCACGGCGGAGGGGAACGCGCTGAAGAAGTTGCCGTCGGTCTGGGTCAGGCCCACGCCCACGCAGAAGGACAGGGAGACGATGATCATGGTGCGGTCGTTGAACTTGCAGTCCTTGAGCATCTTGACGCCCTCATACAGAATGGAGCCGAACATCATCACGGTGCAGCCGCCCAGAACGGACTGGGGCAGGGAGTTGAAGAAGGCGCCCAGAGGCGGGAAGAGGGAGGCCAGAATCATGATCAGCGCGCCCATGAGGATGGTGAAGCGGTTGATCACGCCGGTCATGGTCACCAGGCCCACGTTCTGGCTGAAGGAGGTCAGGGGCAGGCAGCCGAAGCAGCCGGAAATGGTGCTGGAGAAGCCGTCCACGGCCAGGGAGCCCTGGAGCTCCTCAATCTTCAGGTCCCGGTCCAGCGCGCCCTTACACACTGCGGTGGTGGCGCCGGTGGTCTCAGCAGCGGAGACCAGGAAGACGATGGCGATGGTGAAGAAGGCGCCCAGGTCAAACACCGGCATGTGCCCGGTGAAGAACACGGGACGGGGCAGGCTGAAGAAGCCGATTTCACCCACGGTCTTGCCGATGCCGGAGAAGTCCACCAGCGGCGCCACGTTGGCCAGGGTGAGAATGCCAGCCAGGATGTATCCGGCGATGAGGCCCACCAGAATGTTCAGGTTCTTGTACACACCCTTGAGCAGGTAGCGGGACACCAGGCAGACCAGCAGGGTGAACAGGCCCACCACCAGGTGATACCAAGATCCGAAGTCGGCGGAGCCGCTGCCGCCGCCCCAGGAGTTCATGCCCACGGGCAACAGGGACAGGCCGATGGCGATAACCACGCAGGAGGACACCACGGGGGTGAGGAAGCGCTTCCAGTACCGGGCGCTCAGGCCCACCAGGCCCTCAAAGATACCGCCCAGGATGACCGCGCCAATCATACCCTCATAGCCCAGTTCAGGATTGGTGCAGATAATCAGAAGACTTCCAAGGAAGGTGAAGCTGACGCCCATGACGATGGGCAGCTTGGAGCCGATTTTCCAGATGGGATAGAGCTGCATGCAGGTGCCGATGCCGGCGGCAAACATGGCGCACTGGAGCAGGCGGGTGATTTCCACCGCGGTGAGGTGGTTTTCCGTCCCACGCACCAGGGCGGCGCTGCACACAATGAGCACCGGGGCAAGGTTGGATACAAACATGGCCAGCACATGCTGCAGGCCGAAGGGAATTGCCTTGGACAGGGGAACACGCCCATTGAGTCGGTAGATGTTTTCCGAACTGACAGTCTTCACATTCGCTTCCTTGTTTTCCATTTCGCACCTCTCATCGTCTAAATGCTAAATTATATTTTTCTTTACAAATAACTATTTTTTAGCTAAAGGTGGTAGGAAATCCCTCCGACTGGTCGTACACATCTCTCACAGTTTGGCGGACACTGACACAACACAGCCGGAGGGCTTGACAATTGGGAAAGGATATGGATTCAGGCGCTTCTTCTGGGGCAGTTATACCGCGTCCGCCTCGGCGTTCTTGCCAAGCCGGCGCAGCATGGTCTTTTTCACGGCACGGAAGATGTTCTCATAGCCGGTGCAGCGGCAGAGATGTCCGGACAGCATCTTCCGGATCTCGTCGTCGGAGAACTCCCGGCCGGCGGCCAGCAGCTCCGCGGCGCTCATCACAAAGCCAGGCGTGCAGAAGCCGCACTGTACCGCGGCCTCGTCGATAAAGGCCTGCTGGATGTCGGAGATCTCGCCGTTGGGACCGGCCAGGCCCTCCAGGGTCACAATCTCCTTGCCGTCGGCCCAGACGGCCAGATAGATGCAGGAGTTGAAGGTCTCACCGTTGATGAGCACGTTGCAGGCGCCGCACTCGCCCACCTCGCATCCCTTCTTCACGCTGGTCAGGCGGAAGTCATTCCGGAGCATGTCGGTGAGGGAGGAGCGCACATCCACCATCTTCTCAACCTTTTTGCCGTTGATGGTGCAGGATACCAGCTTATACTGATTAGGCATGGATTTCACCTCCCGAAAGACGGATTGCCTCCCTGAGCCCCCGCTCGGCCAGCACCACGGCGATGTGCTCCCGGAAGTCCTTGGAAGCTCTCCAGCTGTCTCTGGGGTGGATGTCCTCCAGCACAGCCTGGGCCGCGGCCTTGACCGCCTCCTCGGTGACCGGCTGGCCTTTGGCCTTCTCCTCGGCGTGGACGGCACGCATGGGAATGGGGCCCGCAACACCGTATGCGATGCGCACATCCTCCATGGTCTTCTTGTCCTCCGAGAGCTTGACGTTGACCGAGCAGCCGATGGTGGCGATGTCCATGGCGTTGCGCATGGCGTACTTGATGTAATGTCCCTTGTACCCCTCATAGGAGTCCTTGGGGATGATAATGGCGGTCTGCAGCTCGCCGGGACGTAGGTTCACCTGGCCCGCCTTGATGTAGAACGCCTGGATGGGCATGCGCCGCACTCCCTCAGGGCCGGTGATCTCCACGATGGCATCCCAGGCGAAGAGGGTGGAGGCGGAATCGGCAGAGGTGACGCCGTTGCAGGTGTTGCCGCCGATGGTGCCGATGTTGCGGATCTGAGGGCCGCCCACCATGTCCACTGCCTCGCCCAGCACCTTGATGTGCTTCTGGATCAGGGGGTCACGGGTGATGTGGGAGAAGCTGGTGAGGGAGCCGATCCGGAGAGCGCCGTCCTCCTCATAGGACACGCCCCGCAGCTCATCCAGCATGTAGATGCTCACCAGCTCTTTGCCGGCACGCTTTCCTTCCCGGATCTGGACCAGCACGTCACTGCCGCCGGCAATGATCTGGGCCTCCGGATGCTCCACCAGAAGCTGTACCGCATGGGGTACGCTCTCAGCCTCATAGAGCGCTTTGATATCATACATAGACTGCTGCCTCCTTAGATCAGACCTTCTTCACGGAATCTGCGGAACAAAACATGGGGATTGACCGGCGCCTCGTCCACGGCCACGCCGGTGGCGTGGTAGATGGCGTTGCGGATGGCGGGAGCCACCGAGCAGGCGGGCGGCTCGCCCAGGGCCTTGGTGCCGAAAGCGCTGGTGGGTTCGGGATTCTCCACGAAATAGGCTCTCAGACGGGGGTGGTCCATAAAGGTGGAGAGCTTGTAGTCCAGCAGGTTGTTGTTCAGAGCCCGGCCGGTCTTGGGGTCGAACATCAGCTTTTCCGACAGGCCGTAGCCGATGCCCATGCTCATGCCGCCGTGGACCTGAGCCTCGGCCAGGGCCGGGTTGATGATGGTGCCCGCGTCGTGGACGTTTACAATGTCCAGGAGCTTCACCTTGCACAGGGGAATATCCACCTCCACCTCGGCGAAGGTGCAGCCGAAGGAGTAGGCGTTGGACTTAATCTGGGAGGTGCTCTCAGCGGTGATGTGCTGGCTGTCGGTCAGGCTGTACAGGGCCTCGGTGGCCAGCTCGCCCAGGGTCATCAGCACCCGGCCGTCGGTGATGCGGACGATGTTGCCGTCCACGATGTCCAGGTTGTAGGGGGGCATCCGGGTCAGCTGGTGGGCGTACTTCAGGATGCGCTCCTTGAGCAGTCCGCCGGTCTGCCGGATGGAGAAACCGGCGGTGTAGGTCTGGCGGGAGGCGTAGGCACCGGTGCCGAAGGGGGTCACGTCGGTATCCTGGCAGGAGACCAGGTGGACGTTCTCCACAGGCACGCCCACCGTGTCCGCCGTCATCTGGGCGAAGGCGGTGTCGGCGCCCTGTCCGATCTCGGTCTCGCCCAGCTGGACCTGGAGGGAACCGTCCTGGTTGAGCACCATGCGGCAGGAGGAGGTCTCCAGAGAGATGGGCCACACGGCGGTGTTGTACCAGAACACGGACATGCCCACGCCACGGCGCACATCGCCGGTCTGGTTCTGGTACTCCTTGTATTTGCGGAGATAGTCAATCTCCTTCATGCCCTTGTCCATGCACTGGTTGAAGGTGTCGGTATAGAGCTCGTTCTTGGAGAAGGGGTCCATATAGCCCACAGGCATCAGGTTCTTCCGGCGGAACTCGATGGGGTCCAGCCCCAGCTTGGCGCACACGTCCTCGGTGTGGCACTCCACCGCCCACATGGCCTGGGGGATGCCGTAGCCGCGCATGGCGCCCGCCACCGACTTGTTGGTAAACACGGTGTAGGCATCGGCCTCCACGTTGTCGCAGGGGTAGAGCTGGGGGAAGCAGCCCATGCCCTTGGCGGCGATGCTGTGGCCGTGGGAGGCATAGGCGCCCTGGTCGGAGAAGGCCTCCAGCTTGCGGGCGGCGTAGGTACCGTCGGGCCGCACCCAGGAGATGATGTGGCTGCGGATGGCGTGACGCACACGGTTGGAGACAAAGGTGTCCTCACGGGGGATGTCAATCTTCACCAGATGGCCGCCCAGCTGGGTGCACAGCCAGGCGCACAGGGGCTCGTAAAGCACGTCCTGCTTGTTGCCGAAGCCGCCGCCGATGTAAGGCTTGATGACCTGGATCTTGCCCCAGGGGAGGCCCAGAGCCTGGCCCACCACCCGGCGGACAATGTGGGGAATCTGGGTGGAGCTGACCACCTTGATGCGGTCGCCCACCATCTCGGCGGTACAGATAAAGTTCTCGATGTGGCAGTGCTGGACGGTGGGGGTGTCGTACCAGCCCTCCACCTTGATGAGGCCGGGCTCCTTGATGGCCTCCTCATAGTTGCCCTTGCGGATGGAGGTGTGCTTGAGGATGTTGTTGGGGTAATCCTCATGGAGCTGGGGGGCTCCGTCCTTCATGGCCTCCTGGACATCCAGGACAAAGGGGTACTCCTCGTACTCCACCTTGATGGCACGCAGGGCCTGGGCGGCGGCCACCTCATCCTCCGCCACCACGGCGGCGATGTCGTCGCCGTAGAAGCGGACCCGCTCGGTGAGGACCAGCCGGTCGGCCACGTCCTGGTGGCTCTCGTCGGTGGACCAGGGGTGTCCCGCGGTGGGGAAATAGTGCTTCTCCTTCAGGTCGAAGCAGGTAAATACCCTGACCACGCCGGGAATGGCCTCAGCGGCCGACACGTCCATGGACACCACCCGTCCGTTGGGAATGGTGGCGTGCAGAACCTGGGCCACATATGCGCCCTTGTCGCACAGATCGTCGGTATATTTCGTGCGTCCGGTCACCTTGTCATAGGCATCTACCCTGGTAACTTTCTTTCCTACATACATGGTGCTTTCCTCCTGTTTCCTGATGGCTGAAGGGGCGCCCGTAGGATGGGCCCTCAGCCGTTGACATGGTGTTCCACGTGGGTCTTCATCTGATAAAATCCCTCCTGGGGGATGACAACCTTCCCTTTCCGCACCTGGATCAGTCCCATCTCCTCCAGATGCTGGATGCTCCGGTTGAGGGTTTTCACGGAAAAGCCGATCTCCTCCGCCAACTGGGGCCTGGTCTTTTTCAGCTCCAAGTATTCGGGCTGGGGCTGCCGCTGCTCAAACAGACGGATGAGATGGACCATCAGCCGGTCCTTTCCCTCCATAAAGAGGTACTTTCTGGCCTCCGCCGTCTGGGTAATCAGCCGGTGCATGTTCTCCTGGGTGCGCATGAACAGCGCGTCCACGTCCATGCGCATCCACTCCATGTAGCACACCGCCGGGATGGTGAGCACCCGGCACTTTGTGGCCGCCAGGATGCTGATGCGGTAGCAGGGCAGACCGGCAAAGCACTCAATCTCGCCGAAAAAGTCTCCCGGTCCGAAGTCCTTGAAGGGATAGCACCGGTCGTGGGCCGGCCACTCCACCCCCGTCACCGTTCCGGAGAGAATCATAAAAATCTGAGTGCACTCCGTCCCCGCTTTGATAAAGGTCTGGTTGGCCGGAATCTCCACCAGAGACATGTAATACCGGACCTCTTCGGTGCAGTTGCGGAAGAGAAGCTCCATGTACGCTCGCTTTTCCTGGGGCAGTTCTTTAAAGATTTCCAAATACATCCATCTCCTTGGAATGTACAGCTTCCAGAATCAGCAAATGGCACAGATATCTCTCCCTGTGAACCCATTATATCCGCTATATCTCACAACTAGAAAGGCCATGTGACCTTTTCTGAGCCGTTTTCTACCCTCAGAATTGCACAATTTATCACAGGTTTTTTTCACAATATGACCATACTGCCTCTGGATTTTCTCCTGTGCTCCCTGCTTTCTGCCCAAATACCCGTGTGTCATGTAAGTACTATGCCGGGAAAAACTATGCTCCCATGGGGACCACCTGGGGGTGTGTGATACTCCCCCTATTTTACTACTCTATTATACGGCATAAACACAAGGGATGTCCATCTGTAACTGTCAGGGGAAAGGCCTGATTTTTGCCAGCCGGCTTTTCTCGGCCGCTCACTGCCATGCAGTTAAAAAAGCGCATCCTGTACCGGAGAATCACAGATTCCGGTACAGGATGCGCTTCTTATTTGTGACGGATGGTTTTGCGATTTGCGCTATCTTCCCCACTGCTTCCGGATGCGGCGCAATGCCCTGCGGCGGCGGCTTCTGTTTTGGGTCGCAACGCCGAAAATCCTGCTCTGCTCTCTGGGCGTCAGACGATCCCACCGCCCGAAGTGTTCACCGGCCCGGCTCATCACAGCCAGACTGCAATCATCCGTGGTGCGGGCAGCAATGTGCTGTTCCAGGATCGTGTGAAGCATGTCCTCGCTGATAGGCGTCTGCAGCAGCTCGGACCACTGGAGCACATGCCCCAGTAGCGGCGCCACACTGGCGGTCCGCTTGTGGTAGAGCGCCTGCTCACAGCCGTCCGACATGAGGACGAACCCCTCCAGAGCGGCCTGGGTTCCTTTCAGTACCCGGGCCGTCTGCGCTGCCGAGCGGGAGGTGACAAAGACGGTGGTGTTGGTAAACTCCCCGTTGCAGGGGCGGGAAGCCACCAGCAGTTTCCCCGCCTTTTGGTATGCGATCACCCCGTCTCCCACATGGAAGAGCAGATACCGGTCACCGCACACCGCCACTGCCAGCAGAGTGCACGCAAGCTCCGAAGGCTCCGCCCGGTAGAGCGCGGCCTTTTCCGCGATGGCCTCCTGTACCTGTTCCACAATCCACTGGCGCATGGCCTGGGGTGTGGGGGATGCGTACAGCGCCTCAAAGTCCCTGCACAGCAGGCGGCAGGCGGTCTGCACGGCACACTCCGCCCCCAGATGGGAGAGCGGTGCGGAGCCGGCGCCATCCGCCAGAGCGATGGCGGTGACGCCATATTCCGTCCGCCGGGCGGTGCGGTCCTGTCCCGGCTGCTGACGCAGCCGGTGCCCTCTGCCGGTGCAGGCTGCCATAAGTGTGTTCCACATGTGAGGTTCCTCCTTTTTCGGTCAGGCAGGCTGGCTGCCGGCACTGTTCTGGTCCATCATCCGCTTGAGCTGGCGGCATCTGGGGCAGGTCTGGGGGAGAAAGAACCCCTTGGAGCGGTAAAAGTTCTCCTCCTGCTGGCTCAGGTCGAACTCCTCCCCGCACATCTGGCAGATGCGGCGCTGACTTACCTGCCGGGGCTGTTTTCCGCCCTCCTTCAGGCGGTTCGGGTAGATTTTGCCCGACTGCTCGTCCCGCTCCTGGAGCGCCCCGGTCTCCAACAGCTCCAGGTACCGCCGGAAGACGGACAGCCAGGTGGAGACAGGCAGCCGCTTTTCCTCGGCATAGAACCGCCCCTCCTTTTGGAAGGTGCCGTGGAAGTACTGCTTGATGTACAGGGGCAGATGGCTCCACTGGTAGCGCCAGGGGCCTTCCGGCACGCCGGAGCCGTGGTTATCCCCGCACGGATAGGGGAAATTCCCCTCCCGGATGGCGTTCTCCATGCTGTCTCCCCCCTGCTGGGCATAGGGTGCCTTGCCGGGCAGCATGAGCATGAACAGCAGCGTTGCCACAGCAAAGGCCTCGTTTCCCGGCGTGCGCAGCTGCTGAGAGAGGTGCTTGCCCAGCAGCTCCGGAGGGAGGAACGGACTCTTTCCCACCGGGCAGGGGTAGCCGCCCACCTGGTAGCTGTCGCAGTCCACCAGCCACACCTCACTTGGGGATACCATGAGGATGTTGTTCAGGTTGATGTCCCCCAGGAGCACCCCGGAGCGGTGGAGCAGCTGGAGCTTCTCCAGGATGGTGACGGCCAGCCGCGCCAGCTCCGCCCGCTGCCCGCTGGGGAAGTAACGCTGGACGCTGTTCTGGTTCAGCAGACAGCGCTGGAGGGAGGTTCCGGCCGCTCTGGGCATCCGGTAGCCCACGAACTCCCCCTGCGTGTTGCACAGCAGCTCCTGGGGCCAGCAGATGCCCTGCTCACGGATGGGAGCGGTCACCATGAGCTGGAGCTTGTCCCTGCGGGCGGCGGTGCGCTTCTCCGGGTGGTAGAGCTTGGCCACCGTTCCGTCTCCCAGGTCGTAGATGGTGCCCTCTCCGCCCTGGCCCAGCACGTCCCCCAGTATCAGCGTGCCGGAGGTGCCGATCACCTCGTCTCCGGTGGTTGGCAGCTGGGTCAGAGGCAGGATCTGCTGGTCATCCTCCACCAGCGGCGCGGGCGGAAAGAAGCTGCAGCTGCTGCCGCTCTGCTTGGCATCCGGGTGGAACCGGGACAGGTAGCCGTACTTGTTGATGCGCAGCACCAGCACCTTTTTCCCCTGGACGGAGCTGAGCTGGTTGAGCCCCATGAGGTCGGTGGCCAGGTCCTTGTCCTGCGTGACCACCAGCAGGCGGTTCTTGGTATGGAACTGGGTGGCTGCGGTGAGAAGCTGGTGGTCGCCGAAGGTCTCGCTGTTGCCGCCGTAGACGGCCAGCAGTCCCTCCCGGTGCAGCCTGTTCAGCCATCCGGTGGCGGTGCGGACAGGCTGGGCCAGCTCCGGCTTTTTGTCTGCCAGCTGCCCCATCTCCCGGAGAATGCTGCCCGGGATGACGATCTGCTTGCCGGTGCGCCGCAGTATGGGGAGCATGTGCTCCATCCAGGCGGAGAACTGGTAGTGGAGCAGCGAACAGGTGTCCACCAGGACGGTGTACTGCTCCACCGTGCGCTCCAGCCGCTCCTGGGCCTGGGCGCTCAGGCCGTCGCTCTGCTGCTGGAGATAGTGCTGAATGGCGCGTACCTCATCCTTGCTCAGGCTTTCCCGGGTGCTGGAGATGCCGCAGCTGAGCAGGAGGACGTCCATCGCCTCAGGGGTCAGGTTCATGGCGGTGCTCAGGTCAAGTTTGGTAAAGTACTTCATAAAATCCTCGCTTTCTTGGCCGGTGGCCGACTGTTTTCTTCCTTCCATATTTACTCCTGCCCGGAGACGGAGCGTTCAGGGATGCGCTGAAATTTTTTCAGGGCTGTCTCCCTGTGTTACATTCTCTGCCCGGAATCCGGCCCATTCAGAGCTCACAGCGTATTTTGTGCGAACCTCTGAAAATGGGGAAGAAATCAGTGCCTGCACGCAGGGGGTTCGCACAGGAGCAGGCACAAAAATCAGCTCCGTATTTTGTGGAGTATGCTCACTTCCCCTTGTAATATGGTAAAAATTGTGTTATGATAAAACATACGGGTTGTATAGCATCGCTAAAAAATTTCAACCGGGTTGTACGCTTTTGCCGATACAACCCGCTCCCCTCACGGGGTCTGCAACAGCCATTGCCATCTTTGCTTCCAGTGAGGTAGAGATACAACCCGCTCCCCTCACGGGGGCTGTAACGAGCTACTGAGAGTAAGAGAATTGGAAAGAACTAGGGATACAACCCGCGCCCCTCACGGGGGCTGTAACTAACAACAGTAACGTTATCCTTTTTTGCCTCTTCAAGATACAACCCGCCCCCCTTGCGTGGCCTGAAACATGGCCTTGTAAAGCGTCCAGAGCATCCCCCATATGTAACCCTTTCCCCTCACGGGGACCAAAACAACAATATTTCAGTTCCTCCTTTACAAATTAAACAGTAAGATGCAACTTGCCCCCTCACGGGGTCTGAAACTCCTGCCTGTAGCCATAATCGACATACACAAGATAGGATACATCCCTTTCCTCTCACGGGGTCTGAAACATAAAATAGCCAAGAATGATCTGATCATCTTGCTTCGCTAAGAATCGATGCAACTTTTTCCCCTCGCGGGGACTGAAGCTTTTGAATTCCTCCAAAGAAAACGCAGTATAGTGGATACGGCGTAACTTTTCCCCTCACGGGGCCAGGTGAAGCAAAAAATCCCCGGTACCACGGAATATTCCGCGATACCGGGGATTCTTTTATTTTGCTCAGAGGGCGTCCTCCGGCCAGGGCTGGGCTGCCAGTGCCTGGAGTTCGGCCAGATCCGGCTCCGGCTCGGCGCCGGGGATGGAGTCCGACACAACGGAGACGCTCCGGCTCAGCCAGGCGAAGAACTCCCGGAACTGCAGGCCCTGGAGCCTCACCGCCTTCCGGCCGCTGATACGCCTCAGCTGTTCCATGTCAGCGCCCTCGCCTATGCCCACGGCTACCACCGTCAGCCGCCGTGCCTCCACCATCTGGCAGATGCGCTGGGCAGCTTCCCGCAGCACCTTGGGGTCGCCGTTGGGACAGCCGTCGCTCATTACCACCAGGATGGGCTGGTAGTAGTCCACACCGGCAGCTTTATACCGCTCCTTGCGCTGCTCCAGCAGGTCCAGCGCCATGGTCAGCCCCTCTCCCATGTAGGTGAGACCGTTGGCCTCCAGCGGCTCCACCTGTATCTGGTCCGCTGTGGCGAAGTCGGCCACGCACTGAGCGCTGCTGCCGAAGGTCACCACCGCCGTCTCCGCGCTGGTACAGGTCAGCTCGTCCTTCTGCAGCTCGTCCAGAAACTGCCGTAAACCGGCGTTGAGTTCCTCAATGGGCTGTCCGTACATGGAGCTGCTCACATCCAGGCAGAGTCCCACCGGGACACGGGGTGTGGGGTTGTCCACCAGCTCCCGCAGGCCTGCCAGCATCGTGTTATAATCCATCGTTTTCCTCTCTTTCCGGGCGTTTGCCCTGTCTGTATCTGACTGCTTCCGTCTGTTACTCCGTCCCTGTCCGTGTCAATTCAGGGATGGAGTAAATTTTTTATGGGATGCTCAGGCTCCAACTGCGTGCCGGGAGAGCATCCGGGTCTCCAGCTCCACCCGGCAGATCTGCTGCCAGCCTCCGTGGACAAACCGGAACTCCGGCTCCTGCTGTCCGTCCGGCAAGGTGCGCATGGTGCCGGTGGCCACCCGGTGGGCTACCGCCTGAAGCAAGGGACGCTCCCCGCAGTGAGGCCAGAGCAGGGCCAGCAGCTGGATGGGCAGCACCGCCGCCACCGCATCGGACTGCGCCACCAGCGGGAGAAGCTCCTCCACCTCCCGCACAGTATCCGTCCAGGGAATCAGGGTGACGCTGTCCTGCAGCACGGCTTCCAGATCCTCCAGCTGCTCGGGAGTCATCCGGTGCCGGGAAATCCATAGGACCTGTTTCATCGTATATCACTCCTTCCGCTTCATACTCCGCCGGAAGGACGGTGCATTCAGGGAAGGGCAAAAATTTCTGCCCTTCCGGAGACAAAAAAACACCACAGCAGACCCATACGGTCTGTTGTGGTGTTTCTCTTATTCCAGAACGCCGCCCATTCCCAGGGTGGTCTTAATCCCTACACCGGAGAAGGAAGCAAACGTGAGCAGCCCGTGGGCCAGCTGAGCCGTGAAGCCGGAGTGCCTGTTTTCCAGGGTCATGGTACCGACCGCGCCGGGGATGACCTGGCCCTTCAGGCTATACCCGCAGTCCCGCAGCTGCAGCCCGCAGCAGCGCAGATCCCTGGCCAGCATGGCCGTTCCCTCTCCGTCCTCATCTTCAATGGGGCACTGGGGGATGCACACATTCCAGCGCCGGATCAGGCTCTGCATGATCCGCTCCGGCGTGGGGAGCACGTCGTAGGCTTTCCGGCTCTTGAAGGCGGTGGGCGTCACGAAGCGAAGCTGACGTCTTGCGGGATAGGGCCGGGAGAGAAGCTCCTCCACTGCGGAGATGCGGAGCACACGGCGCTGCTGTAGACGAAGTGTGGCGTGCCCCCTGCGCAGGGTACAGCAGTCTATCTCCTCCAGGATGGGAGCGAAGATTTCCTCCGCCTCCTCACCCAACAGGCTGACCTGCCAGACCAGCCGCCCATCCCCCACACACCGGACAAACTGGCTGACCCCGGTGCGCTCCCCGTCGTGCTGGCGGACGCCCACGGAAGCGGGAAGCCGTTCCAGAAGTGAGGCGTAGAGAGGATAGGCCCACTCCTGCCTCGGTGTGGGGCAGTCCGTTTGAAAGGTCAGGGTATACTGGCTCAGCACAGGTATCCCTCCAGCAACTCCTTATAGGCGGTACGCTGGTTGCTCAGCGTGGAAGCTCCTATTTTGGTGCCCTCCTGCGCTTCGAAATAGACGCAGTAGACATCGTTGGGCAGGGGATGTCCCGGGTCTGTCATGGGACGGCCCGGAACCAGCTGCCCATAGGGTTTGCTTTGGCTGCCCCGCAGCTGTGCCACGGTACGGCAGTTCCGCGCCTGGAAAAAGTCCAGAAAGGCCAGCTGCAGCACCTGGAACAGGTCCCGTTCCCGCTCCTCCAGGGAGGAAATCCCCTCCTGATTCTGAGCGATATCCGCCACGCTGTCGGTGAAAAACATCCGGAAATAGTTGAGCCGCTGGGGGTTGTTGGCCCGCCCCCGCAGCTCCTGGGGCAGCCGGAGCATCAGGGTGATCAGCTCCACCATGGTGGAATTGAGCATCACGCCCGTGTCGGCTCCGCCCTCTTCCTTCCGCCGGACCACCTCTATCAGCTTGCCCTCCCCCTCTTCGCCCACTTTTTTATGGAGGGATGTGTGCCGCTCTTTGTACTTCACCTGCTTGCCGGAGACCTTGTCCTCTTTCCGGACATACCGCCCATCCATGTCCTTCCGTTCCACCGCATCCATGCGTTTGGGCAAGCGGAAGTTGCAAAAATCATAGAGGGAGCCCTCCTGGGCGTCAAACTTTTCCCAATCCTTTTCATACAGGGTGCCCACGGCATCCGTCTGCTTGGGGAACAGCTGCAAGATGAGCAAAAAGATCTCTGTTTCCAGGTTCTTGCGTTCAGCCTGGGTCCCGGTGGCCCTGCACTGCATCCACTGCCTGCCCAGCTGATCCAGTCTCTCTCTGTTGTCCACAGGCTCACCCCCTTACAGGGCCAGCAGGGCGTCCAGCACACCGCTGGGATTCTCCACACCCTGGTCCGCCAGCAGACGGACAATCTCGTCCAAACGCAGCAGAGCGGTCTCATCGTGGACAAGGCTGTCCTTTGCCTCGCTGGCGCTGTTCCGGATGATCTGCCCGTAGACGATGCAGCAGATGCTGGCGTTTTTCTTCACCCGGTAGGCATACTGGATGGACATGCGCACCACCTCGGACAGCGGCTTGGTCCCGTAGGTCAGGCAGCCGAACAGCTCGTCGCCATCCGCGAAGCAGTCGATCAGCTGGCGGAAGGTGGCCACATGGGTGGTGACCGCCTCGTCCTCCGGGACATCAATGACCACAATGTCCGGGTACGGAATGCCCCTCTTCCGGCACAGCTCCGCTGTCTCCTGCTCCAGGATGCCGAAATTGCGTCTGGCATTCTCCGAATCCGTGCGTATCGCAATGATCTGGCTGTGCTCTCCGGGGTTCACATACCCCTGGAAGGCGGTCAGAATGGGAAAGCTGACCGTCTCCTCCATGTCCAGGCGCGGATTGCCCACAGCCTTGTAGTGCTTCCGCTCCAATTTTCCCTGTGCCTGGAGCGGGATGGCAGTGACAAACTTTTTCAAGACGAAACACCCCTTTTACTGATACAGCTCCTGCTCCAGCCGCTCAACCGCCTGAATGAGCAGTCTTCCGGCCTCGGCGCTCCCTACCTCCTCGGGGTCCGGATATTGATACTCCACAAGATCTTCCAGTATCTGCTTTTGATCTGCGGTGCTGGAATCGTTGGCATGGTTGGCCATGTTGCGGAGCGTGCGGATGTAGAGATAGTCGGCCAAAATATGCTGCAGCCGCTTGACCGGGATGCTGGCATCATATCCGAACAGCGGCATCAGCTCGCCCAACTGGTCAATGGTCTTGACAAAGCCCATCTTCTTCCCGTGGTAGGGGATAAAATCCCACTCCGGCCGCTCCAGCAGTTTGGCCCGCTTTTTCTCCGGGCAGCGGTACAGGGAGGCCAGAAAGCGCTCCGCTGTTTCCAGCTGCTCGCTCTCCATCCACTCCTGCATGGTGCTCAGATAGCGGCGATTCTTTGGGAGCTGCTCCACCCAGTCCGGGTCGTAAGGTCCCTCCCCGCTCCGGTCATAGGCCAGGGCGCATACCGCGGCCAGATTCTCGCAGACATAGTCGGGAAGCGCAGTCTCCCCGATTCCGGTATCCAGCAGGTACAGCAAGTCCCGGCGGTCGTCCTCCGTCCGGAGCGCGTCCAACAGCCCCTGGCTGTCAAAGGCTGTCCGGCCACGCTCCTTCTGCTGCGCCAGATGCCTCTGGCTCATCTTCAGCACGCCATCCACAAGCTGACCCGTCTCATATGTGGCATAGTTCTTGGTGAGCGCAGGGATGGCCCAGGTGGCGTACACCAGCCCGTTGTCCCCGTAGATCAGCTCCGGAATCAGCTCGTTGTAGATGGTCAGCGCCTGCTGAAGCATTTCGCTGTCGATACACCAGCGGATGAGCTGCAGGATGTCCACCTTATCGCCGAATTTGCTGCGGAACACCGGCAGCAGCACATGCAGCATCGGGTCATTGCTCTCAGCCGCATTCTGCAGCGCAAGCCGGAACCGCTCCATGCCGTCCATCAGTTTCTGGGTGCGGCACAGGTCAATGCACTCCTTCAGCTGCTCCACCGAGGAGAGCAGCTCCTCCACGGCCGCATCCGGCTTTTGCCGGGCATAGTAGGCCCGCAGTGTACGCACGCTTCCAAAGGAGGTCAGCTCCTGCATCCCGCCCACCAGATCGAACATCTGGAGCAGAGAGGTGGCGTCCGCAATCCGGGGCGGATTCAGATTGCTGTATACCGCCTCTGTGATCCGGATGCCCCGATAGGTAAAAATCCGGCACAGTAGCGTCAGATACAGGATGATATCTCGTAGGCCGCCGGTAATGTCCAGCAGCAGCTGGTCACCGGGCTGCAGGCTGGCGGATACCACGGGGAGCACCGTGGCCTCAAAGGACTGCGCCTCATCGTAGGCAATCTTGCGGCATTCCGCGGAGCAGCCGTCCTCCCGCAGGAGTTGCTCCAGGCGCTGAAATGTGGCGGCGCTTTTCGCCGTGGTAATGCACAGCAGCTCCTCCGTGTCAGGGTGCTTATGGAGCAAATAGCGCAGAGGCGCGTCGTTGGTCAGCGCTCCGCTCACTGCGGTGCCGTCCGGTGCGGAATAGAGCTGCATGTCCGGCGGCTCCCTGTACTGGCTGAGAAAGACCAGAATTTTTTTTGCCATAGCGGCACCTCCTCAACAGAGCGTTACAGGCCTTTGTATTTATTTTTCAGAGCCGCACACATGTCCTCCATGCTCGTCGGCTCCGGTTCCGGCTGGGCCGCGGCAGCCGCGTTTTTCCGCTCTGTCTCCACATCGGGAAGGGCGGAACACATGCTGAAGTCGGACATCGCCATATAGCCGACCGCTTCCCCGCCGCGAATGGCGCTGCGCAGATAAAAGAAGTCCTGAATTTCCCGGCAGCCCCGGAGAGAAGGCTCCTTCTTGGGCTTCTTCAGATTCAGCGCCGCGGACACATAGCGGTCATAGGTGCGGATATAGGTCTCCACGGCATCCTCCGGATTGGACGGCTCTCCGGCGGTGCCCGCCAACCCCTCGAGGCAGTAGAGCGCTTCGGCATCCCATTCCACCAGACGCCGGATGGTTGCCTTTACGCGGCCGAAGCCGTAGGGCTTGCCCATGCCGATCCCGTGGAAACAGCCCGGCTCCAGACGGATGCACCAGAGCAGCAGGCCCAGCTCGTCGGGGTGCAGGTTGCGGTAACGGATGACCCCGTGAAATACGCTTCCCTTGTCCAGCGGATACAGCGTTGTCGCCACCCGCTCATTTCCGTTGGCAGGGGCATCCGCCTTCGCCTCTTCCTTATGCCAGTACAGCTTGTGCCCACGCAGGCGGAAGTCCTCCTGGTTATAGTTCTTACCCTCTGCCACATAGGTGGGGTAAAAGCTGGCTTTGGGTCCGCCCAGCACAGTCTTGATTCCGGGCAGAACCTGTCCGGGACCCTCCAGCCGGAAGTCTCCCACAGAAACTCTGGAGCGGTACGCCTGATTCTTCCCGGCATAGCCCAGCATTGCGTGGGGGTAATCCAGCACCAGCTCACTCTGCTCAGTATACTCCCGGTGACGGGGAGGCAGGCCGTGAGAGAGGGGATACCGGCAGCCCACCCGCAGCATCTTGGTCATCCCGAAGTAGGTGTGCCCTTCATAGCGGAGGAAAAAGACCGGCTTTGCCTCTCCTTCCTTGGGCAGCGCCCAAAATTCCTTTGGCTTCAGCACGTTCTTCCTGTTCTCCCAGTCCGCCTGATAGGACAGCACATCCGCTTCACTGATCGGAATCGACTCTGCCTGCAAGTCCTCTTCCGGGAAGAGATAGAGCCCGTTGGGAACTCTCCCGACCGGCCTTCCTGTGCAGAGCATGGTGCCCTGTCTCCACTCGGGGTGAACTTCCTTGGAGATCTCCAGCACGGTCTGGCCGTTCTCCCGATAGAAAACCGGGAAGAATTTTGCAGTCAAATCTTCGAACTGGGCCACATCCTTGTGTTTTCTGGACACCCGGAGCACGGGAGATACCGTGGGCTGGATATAGTAGGCGCCTGCCTTCCGGTGCAGATAGCCGCTGCAGACCGCTTCCGGATTGGAGATGTTCTTGCCATTGACCCGCTCCGTCCGGATTTTCATCACGGAGCCCGCATAGTAGTCCTTCAGCGCCTTTCCAATGCTGTTGCTTCTCCCTGCCACGTTCCGGAAAAAGATCTGATAGTCCTCCATGTCCTCCTTCACACGGATATGCCCAAGCCCCAGAATCTGCATGGTCTGGCGCAGCACTCCCCGCACGGTAGAGCCGGGGATCTGGTAGGTTCCATCCGCCCCTTTGAAAAAACGGGCAATGTTTCTCTCCCGCCCATCGGACACCAGCACAGGGGTCTGAGCCTCCAGCGTCACATGGATCTCGCCGTTCTTCAGCTCTGGGTCCCACACATCGTGGGGTGGAAGCTCATCCGGGCTCTGATAGCGCACCATGATCCGGTTGGAAAAGGGGACAAAATTGTAAGGCGCATGTGCCTTTTCACCAATTTCCATCTTCAATCCCCCTCCCAATGACTGAGCCGTGCGGCGGTAAAAACGGTCTGTCCGTCGCTGTCGTTCCCCAAATGGCGGCAGCAGGTCAGCGAGCGCCCAAAGCGCTCCTCCAGCTCATACCGCTCTTCCAGAATGCGGTCTTCCGGCTCCCGGGTCAGTGAGACCGCGCAGAGCGCTTCCTCCGGACGGAACAGCCGGATCTCCCGGTCCCCGTCAAAGAACCGGGCCTCCAGCAGCGTCTCCGGCGCAGGGGATTGAGCCGGTGTGGGGCCGAGACAGACCTGCTCCCAGGTCCGAATCAGGGCAAAGGGCAGCTGCATCCCCTCTTTCAGCGCCTGTTCCGCCGTCATCACTTCCCGCTTCATCTCTCCCCCTCCTCTCTTCTGCTGCAAAGGTCACGCAAAACCCCTTCCGCGTCCTCAACGGTGCAGCGCCGCTGCCCGTCGAATCGAAGCACGCCGCTGCGGCCGTCCGGCATGGTTACCCGGATGGTCTCCACCCGGAGATAACCCCGGCCGACGGCCCCGCCGCTGCCCAGATTGTACAAGCCCAGGCCCAGATCCCGCAGAGCGTAGACCAGATATCCGCACAGATGCTCCAGCGTCTCCGGCGCCGAGAGCCTGCATGTCACCGGGCTGCACACAGGCTCCTCGGTAAACAGTCCCTGCCGCATCACGCCTGCGGTAAACCGGTTGATTCTGATGCGGCTAATCTCCCGCTTCTGCTCTTTCGACAGCCGCACATCATCCACAATCACCCGGCCCGCCACGCCGTTGTCCCCATCACCGCTGCTCCGGCCGAACAGCTGCGCTTCCACGCCGTCCGCGCCCATCAGCCGTGCAATTTGAGCCACCCTGTTCCGGAGCGCTCCCTTGACCGAGGAACCGGGCAGAACGGGAACTCCCTGCTCCTGAATATGTGCCGTGACATTTCGTCCCTCTCTCCACTCTGCGGCGCCCGCTTTGACCAGAATGGAATCGGCATGGCCCTGCAGTTCAAAGGTGATCCGTCCCGGCTGCTTTACCTTGGGGAGCGCAAGGGGGACGGAAGCATCCTGATTTTCCAGCCAGGCGGTTCTGTCCCGCTTGTCGGCCATGCGGTAGCACTGTTTTCTGACCTCCAGCGTCACCCGGCCAAAGCCGTTGGCCTTCTGTGCGCCCAGACGGATGTATCCGCAGTGGAGCGCCGCCAGCGCCTGTTCAATCTGGTTCAGCTCCTCCGCATCCTCTTCCGTTCCCATCCATGTAACGGAAAAGGTCAGCTTTGTTCCCACGGGAAGATGGGCCACATCGAATTTTCCGTGGCCGTCCGCTGTGCCGGTCCTGCCGTCGATCCGCAGTCGGGGCCGCGTCTCCCACGCCAGCGCGCCGGAAAAATCTCCGTCCGAAATCACAATGTGTCCCGCTCCGTTCAGGTCGCCGAACAGCCGCCGGGTCTTTGCCTCGCCGAACGCAATCCGGTGGTACTCCCGCAGCGCTCCGGCCAGAGACGTCCCCTGAAAATAGGGGCGGCCCTGGGTATCTGTCAGCAACTGCTCCGTGGTCAGGCCGGTTCCGCCGGTGCGGATGGGAGACTGGCAAACGGCACAGACCTGATAGCGTGCCGCCATGGTAAAGGTCGCTCTCATGCTCACACCTCCCACTCCTTTCGGCTGTAATCCAGCAGCTGAGAAATCAGCTCCAGGGTCTCCCGGGTGCTGAGCCCCAGCGGCGGGTTATCCAGCAGCTGCTCAATAAACCTTACGGCCTCCCTGTACTTCGCCCCATGGGCAGCGCCGCGGTTCTCCAGATTGTGCCTCAAATGCGCCCGCAGAGCCTGCTCGCCCTGCTGGCAGAAGCCCTGAAGGCGGCCCACCTGGCTCCTGGACAGCGCCCAGCGCCCCACAGTCTCATGGTGTTCCATCAGCCACTGATACCGCTCCCTCCGACACTGTACCGTCTGCCGGAGCGCTGCGGGTTCGGCCTTCTCCCCGGCATCCGCTTTCCGTACAATCCCCTGATAGAGCTCCGGCCGCAGAAAGAGCACCTGTCCAAAGCCCTCGGCACGGCGCACTCCAAGGCCGGTGCGCTGGAGACGCTCCACCGCCTCCCAGCTGGGCGGGGTATCGCAGTGCAGGCGGAACAGGCTGCCCCGGTCGTACATCCGCTGGTGCTGCAGCCGGCACTGCCAGGTACGGTTGAAGCCGGAAAATTCCTTCAGAGCGGTACTGCAGGCCGCAATGGTCACGGGAACCCCCAGCTTTTCGCTTAAAATATCTTCGCTGAGGGCGCAGGGTTCTCCCCACTGGTCCACCAGCCCCAGCGGCGTCATGGCCAGCAGGTAGAGGTCCTGTCCGATTTCATCCTGGGGGCCATATCCATAGGTCAGCCAGCCCGGCTGCTCCAGCGCGCCGCACTCCGCCACCCGGCACTGGCCAAATCCGCTGTGCCGGTCGGCGCCCAGCCAGACATCGCCCCTCAGCACTCTGCCGATGGCAGGGGCTAGCGCCCTGTCGCTGAGCAGAATATAGCCGGTGAAGGACTGTCCCTTCTCCAGATACTGAACCTGGAAGGGGAGGGCGTCCTTTCTCTGCTCATTTTGCCGGGCAATGCGCATCGTACCGCCGGTTTTTCCGCTCCAGCCCCGGATGGTATCTCCTTCCGGCCGGCAGCTGGTGCCCAGGTTCACACGCTTCTTGCCCGCCACATCCTCAAGCAGTACGCTGGTGACCGTCTCCTTGCCCTTTTCTCCGTAGAAACCCATGAGCGGCGGCAGAGGCTCCCAGTCCGCCGGACAGGGGACCGCGTCCAGAAAGCAGGCTTCGGTCAGCAGCGCTCCCTTGTGTGCCTCAAACCACTCCGGTTCCTGCTGGGCCAGAGCGTTGAGCACCATTCCGCGCACCGCCGTGCCGGGGATATAGTCCCGGGCGGCAAAGCCGTTGGCATGGCTCCGGCTCAGGTCCGTCACCACCACAGGCAGACAGTTTTCCAGCCGGTAGCGGATGACTGCGGTCTGTGGCAGGTCCGCCGCTGCCTCCTTCCGTGCAGCGCTCAGGGCCACGCTGCACCGCACGCTGCCCAGGCCGCGGCTGCGGTGTGTGCCCACAAAGCGGATGCTCCGTATCGCCTGCTTCAGCAGCTCCACATCCTCCTGCTGGCAGAACAGCTCCCCCTCAAAGACCTGTCCACGTGCCACGCAGCTGGCGCTGCGGAGAGAGCTTGATTTGACCACGCCTCCCTCCAGCGCGGTAAAAGTGCGCTCCTGATAGCAGGCGGCAGGGTCAAGGGGCGGATGGGCCAGGGTGAGCGCGGTCACCTTCACACGGCGAGGGGATTCCACACCGGCGTATCCGCCCTCTCCCAGCAGCTCGTCCGCCAGAGCCGCATCTTTGCCGCTCCAGCACAGCAGGTTCTCCAGTCCCTCCCGCAGCAGGCCCTTGAAGGTGGTGCCGCTGACGTAGGGAAAGCCCTCCTCGTCCCGCTTTGCGGACAGATCCGCCCCTCCGGAGAGGCTGAATCCGGATCCAAACAGCGTGTCGGACAGCAGCTCCATCCTGACACTCAGCACAGTGGTGCTCAAAGCGCTCCCTCCTTCAACGGCTTCCAGTGGTCTATCATTTCGATGGCATCAAAGAACAGGCTGCGTTTCTTTTCCTCTTCCTGCTCCTGCCAGAACAGAGGCCGCTCCGCCTTCTCGCCCTGGGCGTACATGCTGCGCAGCTTTTCCCAGCGGGCCTCATCACTGCGGTAGCGGGCTTCAAAGGTATGGTCCAGCAGCCGGGAGATCTGCTGATTCTGCAGATAGTAGCGGCACTCAACCTCCCCCTGCTTGATTGCGGTGCGCAGATCTTTCAGCTTGCCACGGCCGATGTTCCCTCTCTCTCCCTGAAGGCGTTCACACAGCGCCCGGAACCAGTCGTAGTGGCGGAAGGCCAGCGTCTCCTCCGGGACCGGTACCTCATCCGGCACCACAGCCAGCACGGGACGCAGCTCAATGCGGTTGCCGTCCTCGGTTTCGTAGTCCTGGCGAATGGCAGAGAGCCTGCCTTTCAGCTGGCCGAATTCAATGTGCCAGTCCAGGACGGAGAGCCGCCCCTGCTCGTCCAGCTTTGCGCCGTACTGCTTGGCATTGCCGCACAGCGCTTCCGACAGCTCATAGGCCTGGTAGAATGGGTACTTCCGATGCACCAGCACCACACCGCCGCAGGCGGCATAGGGCAGATTGTCCTGGGTATTGGTCATTGCGGTCAGATGCTCCAGAAATACCCGGGCACACTCCAGGGCGTAATCCCCGGCGGTGACAAAACAGACATCGTCACCGGCCAGAATGATGGGCCGAATGGGCAGGATTGTCCTGCCCTCCTTGTCTGTGTTTTTCAGCTGGTCCCCTATGGTGCGCACCAGGGTATCCACGGTTTTGGAAAAAGCGGCTTCAAAGTCCTGCTGAATCTCCTGGCTGAAGGCCCGAAGCTTCTGGCAGCACATGGCACAGTCGCTGCCCGCCTGCTCATAAATGTGATTCACACGTGCGCCCATGGCGTTGCCGTCCAGATGGATCACGGCCAGGAAATTGTCCTCACCGGTCAGCTCCTCAAATTCTGCCGGGAAGCTGTATCCCTCCGGGGGCGGGAGCAGCCTTGACTCCACTGTGCTATCGTCACTTACATCCAGCCGTACCGGACGGAAGTGGTTGGAATCCTGTTTCTCCAATCCGGTGGGGAGCGCAAAGAAGGAGCTGGTGCGAAGGGCTTTCTTTTGTTCCAGCTGCCGGGACAGTTCCTTTAAATTCTCGCCGGGGCTTTTGGCGGCGTCGTATTCCATCACCTTGGCAAAGAGCTCCATGCCGGCAAACTGCCGCACAGCCTGTTCTGTAATGGCGGCCACACAGGCCACTGCCGTTTCCCGGTCCGGAAATTGCAGCACACCGTGTCCGCCGCCGCAATAGACCAGATGCTCTTCCGGCCGATACAGCTCCGGGGCAGCGGCGGCGAAAAAGTCACTGCTGGTGACGTAGGCGATCTCAGCGGAGCGCAGGGCGTTGCTCTTCAGCTTTTTGCTGGAGAAGATATACTCCTGCTTCCGGGAGACCTCTAAAATTGCCAGATGCTTGGACAATCGCTCCACCTCCCAAATGATGTAAAAATATTCTAAACACTCTGCACAAAAATTTCAACCGCTATTTTCCTTTTTTGACAAGATAACAAAACGCTCACCCTCCATCTCTATCTCCGCACCCAAAGGCCGGAATTCAGAGATGAATCAATTATTTTGTGCGAACCTCTGAAAATGGGGAAGAAATCAGAGGCTGCACGCAGGGGGTTCGCACAGGATCGGGCACAAAAATCAGCTCAGGATTTTGTGGAGTGTACACACTTTCTCTTGTAATATGGTAAAAACTGTGTTACGATAAAACACACGGGTTGTGTAGCATCGCCAAAAAATTACAACCGGGTTGTACGCTTTTGCCGATACAACCCGCTCCCCTCACGGGGACTGAAACTAGTCTGTTTGACTTTCGTTGTCAAGCGTTTAGTAGGATACAACCCGCTCCCCTCACGGGGACTGAAACTCAATGACCATCCGCGCACCATGCCATCTAGCACGATACAACCCGCTCCCCTCACGGGGACTGAAACGAGAAGATTGGCGAATGTTTCACCGTCAATCACATCGATACAACCCGCTCCCCTCACGGGGACTGAAACCAAAATGTGTAATAGTTAGAATTCCGGTTGACCCGATACAACCCGCTCCCCTCACGGGGACTGAAACCAATTCTGTTTTCCCTGTTGCTTCGTACTTTTTCCCGATACAACCCGCTCCCCTCACGGGGACTGAAACAGAGCTGATTACTTGGCATCATCAGCTGTGTTGTAGATACAACCCGCTCCCCTCACGGGGACTGAAACCCAAAGTTTATTTGAAATTCCTGTCTCTCCAGATGGGATACAACCCGCTCCCCTCACGGGGACTGAAACTCCATCATGTTCCTACCCCCCAGGAGAATGTTGATACAACCCGCTCCCCTCACGGGGACTGAAACCTCGTAATCGTTGAGAGGATCGAAGTGCGGGGCGCTGATACAACCCGCTCCCCTCACGGGGACTGAAACACGGCACCGAACAGCATGACAAGCCCGGTATTTCCGGATGCAGCCCGCTCCCCTAACGGGGTCTGTAACTTAACGAAACTCTCAATATACGTAGAAGTATTTTGATGCAACCCGCTCCCCTCATGGGGACTGAAACTTTTCGGAAAGACTCAGCATCTCCCAATTTCAAGGATGCAACCCGCTCCCCTCACGGGGACTGAAACATCGAGTTCGAGGTAATCGTTAGCTGAAGATTAGCGATGCAGCCAGAGCCCCTCACGGGGTCTCCGCAATGCTTAACCCCCTCTGATATTCTGACCAGGCCGGGTATCAGCCTGTCTGTCGAGAGAGGGCTCGCCGCTTTCAGCCCTGCCGGCAAACACACGCGCGCACTATAATCATGAAGGCCTCGGGGCAATTCCCCGAGGCCTCTCTTGTTTTATCAGGCTGTATTCTCTTATCAAAGAATTTTGCACCTGTGCCGGTCCCGCTCTGACACCCACCGCACCAATTGCTGGCGGAATCCAGACGCACCGTTATGCGTCAGTCCAGCTCATGGAATAACAGAGAGCTCTCACACCAGGCAGCCTGAAATCATGGCTGTACCGGTAGAGAGCTCTTTTCTCTTATAAAAATACTACGCGCTTCTTTCCCAAAAGCCCCCTGCTGCCCGCTCACAGCCTTGCGGAAGGCTGCGCATGCGTCCTGAAACGCATATCCGCCCATTCCCGCACATAAGATGGCCCTATGATACCTGCGCAGGGAAGGGGTGCGCTTCATGAAAATCATCCATCAGCATCCGGTCCGGAATGACGATGCTCAGCGTTCCGAACTCCTGGCTAAACTTTACCTCGCCTGTATGGCAGCACTTCGCAGAACATAAATACCCGTCATGGTGTACAAGCCCATAAGGAAGGTGGTGTCCGCCCTGGACGCGATCTATGCCCGGCAGTCCGTGGACAAGGCGGACAGCCTCTCGATTCAAGGCCAGATCGACCTGTGCCGGCAGAAAACCGGCTCCGACCACAAGGTCTATCAGGACAAGGGCTACTCCGGCAAGAACACCAACCGCCCCGCCTTTCAGCAGATGATGGCGGATGTGGAGCGGGGCCTGATTCAGAAAATCATCGTCTACCGGCTGGACCGCTTCTCCCGCTCCATCGCCGACTTCGGGCGGCTGTGGGAGATTCTGAGAAAGCACAGCGTGGAGTTTGTGTCCATCAACGAGACCTTTGACACCTCCACGCCCATGGGCCGGGCCATGCTCAACATCATCATGGTCTTTGCCCAGCTGGAGCGGGAGACCACCGCGGAGCGGGTGCGGGACAACTACTATCAGCGGGCCAGGCTGGGCTCCTGGCCGGGTGGTCCGGCGCCCTACGGCTTCTCCATCGGGAAGCTGCCCGGTCCGGACGGAAAACCGGCTCCCGGCCTTCTCCCCGATGAGCACGCCTCCATCGTGGAGCATATCTTCCAGTCCTACGCCCGGGAGGGCGTCTCTCTGGGCAGCCTGGCCCGCTCGCTCAACGGCGACGGCATTCCCGCTCCCAGGCGAGCCACCTGGGACAATGTGGCCCTGTCCCGTATTTTACATAGCCCCTTATACGTCATGGCCGACGAGGATGTCTATCTGTACTACCAGGGCAAAGGCCTGATTTTTGCCAACCGGCTGGAGGAGTTCGACGGGCTTCACGGCGGCATGATTGTAGGAAAGCGTGACCGCAGCGCAGGCAAATATCAGGACCTGAAAGAGCAGCACTTCTCCCTGTCCACCCACTACGGGCTGATTCCCTCCGGCCTGTGGCTCCAATGCCAGTACAAGCTGGACGCCAACCGGCAGTTAGGGAACGCGGGAAAGGGAAAGCACACCTGGCTCTCCGGTCTTTTGAAGTGCGGTGCCTGCGGGTACAGCGTCAAGGTTAACCGGGACAGGGACAGGTACTATCTGGTGTGCAGCGGACGTTCCAATCTGGGTCTGTGCACGGCATCCATTCAAATTGACCTCCGGACGCTGGAGGCCTCGGTTGAGGCGGAGCTGGAGCGGCTTCTGGCAGAGTGCCCGGACGTGAAGGAGCCACCGGCAGACGCCCGTAAGCACAGCGAGGCTCTGGCGGAAATCGAGCAAAAAATCGACCGGCTTATCTCCGCTCTGGCCGAGAGCAGCGACCTGACCATGCCCTATATCAACCGCACCATACAAAAGCTGGAGTCCCAGCGTCAGGAGCTGCTGGAACAGCAGGCCCGACAGCATGCCGGTCCAAGTCCCAAGCGAAAGCATTTGAAATTCGGTCCCCTGGAATTTGAGCAGAAAAAGCTGGTGGCGGCCCAGTTCATTCAGGAAATCAGGCTGTCCGGCGAGACGGCAGAAGTGATCTGGAATATATGAAGCGGATGGCTTTGGTTCTCCCTTCTATATTCCGGATCTTTTTTCTTTATCCGGCATTCAAAAGCCCGCTATCCTCTGGGGCCCAGCGGCTTGAAGTGGTTTGGGACAGTGATAGTCTGGACTGGAAGGACCTGCCCGCTTCAGAGATTACCCAGCGGGTCACCAGCAAGGTACAGCCGGGGTCTATCGTGCTCTTCCACAACGCCGCGCTCCACACCCCGGAGGCCCTGCCCGCCATTCTGGAGACTCTGCTCCAGGAGGGGTACACCTTTGTGCCCATCTCCCAGCTCATCCTCCCCGGCACCTGCGGCACCGATTACACCATTGACCACACTGGCCGGCAGTGTCCCGCCTGCCCGTGATGGGAGCATATCCAAACAAAAGCCGCTGCAGGACGATAAAAAATGGCCGGTGACATTGTCACCGGCCATTGGGGTGCTATTGTGTTTTCTGTCCGGAGATGCCCCGCCTTACTGAGCAGGACGGACCAGGACCTCCTCGGTGGTGCCCAGCATGATGGACTTCTCGCTGGGACGCAGCTGGCCGCTGTTCTCGTCACGGCCCTGGAGCACAAAGCGGGCATCGGGATCGCCGATGGTCTGAGCGGCCTCGTTGGAGCCCTCCCAGATGGGATCGCTGCTGGGCTTGCGGTAGCGGTTGAAGATGACGCCCAGCTCGGTGTCGCCCTCGTCCATCCAGTCGGTCATCATGTTCCAGTCGCCGGCGCTGTCGCCGAAGACCATCAGAGGACCAACGTTGTTGTACTTGGGCGCGATGAAGTTGGTGATAATGGTGCTCTTGCCCTCGCCCTGGGTCTGGGCATACTTGCCCTCGCCGCCCCAGTCGTAGTTGTACTCGTTGATGTAACGGCCGTTCTCATCCAGCTTGTTGCGCATGGCAAAGACCTGATCCTCAGGCACGCCGTAGCCCATGACCTTGTTGGCGGCCAGGACGGTGTCAATGGGGGAGGCGGAGACGATGTACACATCGATGCCGTTGGCCATCAGGGTGGCATACAGGTCCTTCAGCTCGTCGGTAAAGGTCAGGCCGGTGGTGAAGCTGGCGGAGACGACGCCGCTCTTGCCGGGCATCTCAATGGGAGAGGTCCAGGTCACCTCAGCGTAGCGGCCGTAATCGGCCCAGTACTGATGGGACGCGCCGGCCAGCTCCTGCACCTCGGCAGGAGTCATGCCGGTGAAGAGGTAGGTGACCCAGGGATAGGAGACGGCGTGATCAAAGTAGTCGCCCAGGTTGTTGTACATGAAGCGCACCTTGGCCGCGAAATCCTGGTACTGGTTGGAGGCATGGATATACTCCAGGCTCTTGTCGCCGCCCAGGCCCTCGTAGTTCTTGTAGAGCCAGGTGTAGTCGCTGGAGATGTCGGCCACCAGGGTGGCGGGGGTGATATTCTTGCCGTCCAGGCTGGTGCCCATGCTCTTGTTGAGATCGGGGATGCCGGTCTCCAGCACGCCCTTCATCTCTTCCGGCTTAATCTTAAAGATCAGATTCTCGATCTGATAGACAAGCAGGGCCTCCTGGATATCAAAAATGACGGAGGTGTTATCAAAGTCAAAGACCACATATCTGCCCTTGTTGGCGTTCTCGTCGATGACAGCCTGAATCCGGGCCCGGGTGGCAGGCGCCCAGTTTCCGGTGATGAGCTGAGTGGGATCGGGCTTATAGTGGGCGTTGGTGTCGATGTTGGCGGTATCGGTCGCCGCATCCCAGGTCACGCCGAAGTCCAGCTCTTCCGCCAGATCACGGAGCTTGAAGAAGTTGTTGCCGTTATCGATATTATACGCTTCCACCTGCGCAGCCTTGCCGTCCACGTTGAGCTTCGTGGTGGCGGGTGCCACGGACAGTGCCGCGAATGCGGTGGTTACACCCAGGGCCCCAACCAGGCCCAGCGCGATAATCTTCTTGCTGATATGGCGTTTCTTCATATTTTGTTCTCTCCTTTTACACGGTCTCAGTTTATTTTGCGTGGTGCAGCTGTTCCGCGGAGATATTTTTTCGGCTGTCTCCCTCCTTCCGGTAAAGGCAGGGGTATCATAACACAAGCACGTTTTCATTTGCAACGAAGCACCGTTATTTCTCTGTATGAAACAATTCTCCATTTTCTTTTTGTGCATATTGTCTATTTTTTAACCTTATATTTTCCATATTTTTATCAAGCATGCTTATACAAGCTCTGAGCATATGACAATTTTGAATCTTTTCCTTCCGTTTTTCGCTGACGCATACGCCGTGTGCCGGAATTGTTTCAGGCGTGTTCTCCGGCCAGCGCGGAGAAACTGAGTCATCCTCTTCCGGGGTTTCGTATCTCCGCCGTTCATCCCCTCTTCTTCCCCATGGTTCGGCATGGTGCGGCCGGACGCGCATCCTTTCATAATTGGGGATTGACAAAAGACTGTCAATTTTATATAATATACACAAATTTGAGGGTGGACTATGCCGGGTGTAGCAAGTCTGCCGTATTCCGCTGATCATGCGGGTTTATTCAGATGCGTAGAAAGCATTTTGAAGTGCCATTGGGCACTCCAAAATGCTTTTTTTGCTTCTTAAGCGCGGATCATGCAGGGCGGCAGTCTTTTCGTCCTGCTCTGAAGCGCAATTTATACACAGGAGGTATCTTGATATCATGGAACTGAATGAATCTATGCTCCGTCAAATCATCGAGCGTACCCTGCAGGAAATGCGCGGGGACGGCATGGTAAAGCAGGTGGACCCCAGCGGCGTGATGAGCATCCGCACCAGCACCGTCCGCTGTGAGCCCTTTGCCGGCGCCAAGGGCGTGGGCCTGAAGGACGCCACCACGCTGGAGGAGGCCCCCCGTATGGGCGCCGGTGTGATGGAGCTGGACCACGGCCAGCTGGAGTGGACCCTGACCTACGATGAGTACGACTATGTCATCGAGGGCACCCTCCAGATCGAGATCGACGGCCGCGTTGTGACCGGCAATGCCGGCGACATCATCTATATCCCCAAAAACAGCCACATCATCTTCAAGACCCCCAGTTGGACCCGCTACGCCTACTTTGTCTACCCCGCCAACTGGGCTGATCTGGTCTGATCGGAAACACGATACCCGCCGGCTGTAATTGTATTATCTTCTTGAATTTGCTATATTGTATTCATACTGCCGCGGTATTGGGAGGAGGCCCGGACCTTGGATGCGAAGGGAGCAAACTGCACGACCATTTTTTTGGCCGACGATGATGCAACAGTGCGTCAGACACTGAATGACTTCTTTGCCAAGTGCCCAAATTATCAGGTGATTGGTACCGCCAGCAACGGCATGGACGCGGTGGAGCGCTGCAAGCAGCTGCGGCCCGACGTGGCACTCCTGGACATCCAGATGCCCCTGCTGGACGGAATCGCCGCAGCCAGGCTCATTCTGGAAAACAAATATACCAAGTGTGTGGTCATGCTGACCGCCTTCAGCGACCGGGCTTACATCCAGGACGCCCTGGACGCAGGCGCTTTCGGCTACCTCACCAAGCCCTTTGAGCCGGAAAAAATACTTCCAACGCTTGAATTGTGCATCCACCAGAGCCGTGAATTCCATCTGCTCCGCAAGGAGCTGAAAAACCTGGAGCGGCGCGCCGAAGAGCGCCCCGCCGTGGACCAGGCCAAGCTGATGCTGATGGAGATCAGGGGCATGTCGGAGGATGAGGCGTATCAGTACATACGGGAACTCAGCCGCAGAAAGGGCATGTCCATGATGAAGGTTGCACAGTATATTATTGCCAAACTGGAGTCATCCCAATGATTAGCGCCACCAGAATGCTCTGCCAGAAATATACCTCGCTCACGGACGATGAGATAAGCTATCTCGAGTCCTACAACACCCTCCTGCCCGCCATGGCCAACGCGGAAAAGGCGGACGTGTTTGTGGACTGCCGCACAGCCACCGGGCGCTCTGCCATCGTGGTCTGTGAGGCAAAGCCCCAGACTGTTCCGTCCAATTACAGCAGCTCCATCCTGGGCATGATGATCCAGTGGAGCGACGAGCCGGCGGTGGACCGTTCCTTCCGGCTTGGCGTATCCACAGCCGGGATGCGGGCGGTGTCCATGCCGGAGGATCGGCGGATTGTCCAGAGCGTGGACCCCATCTTTTACAGAGGCCGCCTGATCGCGGTGCTCATCTACGAGAAACCCGCCATGGATGTGGAGTCCATCCTCTCCGCATCCCAGCCGGCGCCAACAGATACATCAGCCGATCTGGGCTGGTCCGCTGTGGCCGACGCACTGGGCGAGGCCGTGGTCTTTCTGGACCACAACCAGCAGGTCTGCGGCTACAACCGGGAGGCGGAACGCCTCTACCGCGCCATGGGCTATGTGGGGGAGCTGCTGGGAATGCCCGGCAGCAATATCCAGCCTGCCGCCGCAGAGGCCTGTGACGGAGCATGGCATGAGACCTGTATGGTCAACCGGAATTTACAGTACCGAAAACTCCCGCTCACCGACGGCAAGGCCGCCGAGGTCCTGATTATGCGGGATATCACCGAGCAGCGCAGGCTGGAACAAGAGCTGAATTTTCAGAAAACAGCCCTGCGGGAGCTGCGCCACAGGATGAAAAACAGCCTGCAGATGATGGCCAATCTGATCCGCGCCAGAGGTTATGAGGTGGAGAGCCTGACAGAGGCCCAGTCCGGCATGATGGACGCCGCCAACCGACTGCTCTCCCTCACCGCCACGCTGGACGGTCCAGTCCAGGCCTCGCCTGAGAAGGTATCCCTGCTGCAGGTCATCCGGCACATCCGGCAGTACACCCTGCAGACGCTGGTGAACTCCACCGGAAACATTACGATACAGGTGTCGGGACAGGATGTGGAAGTCCGGCCCGACTGCGCCGATTCCATCGCCCTGGTGGTCAACGAGCTGCTTCAGAACGCGCTGAAGCACGCCTTCCCATCGGGTGCGGCCGGAACGGTGTGGATTGAGCTCCAGAGCGGACGCCCCGCCAGCAGGATTACCGTGTGGGACAACGGCGTGGGCCTCCAGAAGGACCAGACCCGGTCCGGCGGAATTGGCCTGGAGCTTGTATATACCATTGTCCGCGACCGCTTGATGGGCGAGTGCGACCTGGAGAGCGGTCCCGACGGGACGAGAGTTACATTTGATTTTATAGAGGCATAGCGCGCTGACTCAAGGAAGGGCGGCGCATATCACAATGGGCGATGTAGTCCAGGGGCAGTCGTTTTCCGCTGCCTCTGGGCTATTTTGCATTTTTTTACTCCCCAACGGCCTGTACGCAGGCCGAACAAGCCGGACGCGCACCTGCGCCCGGAATATCAAACAAGGAGAGGTGCAGCGAAACATGAAGTTGAAAACGACCTTGAATGGCAGCAGCTTTGCATTCCGCGACATTAAGGACGTGCTGGCAAAGGCCAATGAGCCCAAGTCCGCCGACCGCTTCCAGGGCATCGCGGCGGAGACCGCCACCGAGCGTGTGGCTGCAAAGATTGTGCTGTCCGAACTCACCGTAGGCGACCTGACCGAGAACCCCACCATCCCCTATGAGAAGGATGAGGTCACCCGGGTCAACATCGACGGTCTGAACCGCCCCATGTACGAGCGGTTCAAGAACATGACCATCGGTGAGCTGCGCGAGTGGATTCTGGACCACAAGACCACCACCGAGGAGCTCTGCCGGGCCAGCCGCGCCTTCACCGGCGAGGTGGTGGCCGCCGTTGCCAAGCTGATGAGCGCCATGGATCTGGTCTACGGCGCCAGCAAGATCGTCCGTCCCACCAAGTGCGTCACCGAAATCGGCCTGCCCGGCACCCTGTCCTACCGCTGCCAGGCCAACAGCCCCACGGACAGCGTGTCCGACATCCTCATCGGCGTGATGGAGGGTCTGTCCTACGGCTGCGGCGACGCCTGCCTGGGCATCAACCCCGTCACCGACGACGCCGAGACCACCAAGCGCATCGCCGACGCCCTCTGGAACCTGGTGAAGAAGAACAGCATCCCCACCCAGATCACCGTGCTGTCCCACATCACCACCCAGATGCAGGCCGTCCGCAACGGCGCCCCCCTGTCCATGTTCTTCCAGTCCATCGCCGGCACCCAGGCCGCCAACGACAACTTCGGCGTCAGCCGCGCCCTGCTGGAGGAGGCCTACGATCTGGCCCGCTCCTCCTGCACCGGCCTTGGTCCCAACCTGCTGTACTTTGAGACCGGCCAGGGTTCCGAGGTGTCCATCGGCGCCGACTGCGGCGTGGACGAGATGACCCTGGAGGCCCGTACTTACGGCTTCGGCCGCTTCTTCCTGCCCTTCATGGTCAACAACGTGTCCGGCTTCATCGGGCCCGAGACCCTGTACGACGGCAAGGAGATGATCCGCGCCAACCTGGAGGACCACTTCATGGGCAAGCTCATCGGTCTGCCCATGGGTATGGCCCCCTGCTACACCAACCACACCTCCATCACCCAGGACGATCAGGAGATGGCCACCGCCCTGCTGGCCATGGCCGGCGCCAACTACTACATGGGCGTGCCTGTGGGTGACGACGTGATGCTGTCCTATCAGGACACCAGCTTCCACGACGACGCCACCCTCCGCGAGCTGAGCCACCGCCTGCCCGCTCCCGAGTTCCACAAGTGGATGATGAAGATGGAGCTGATGGACGAGCACGGCCGCCTCACCCCCAAGGCCGGCGACGCTTCCATTTTCCTGAAGTGAGAAGGAGGAAATAAAGATGAACGAATCTCAGCTGAAAGAGATTATCATGAAGACTATTTCCGAACTGATGGCGGGTGAATCCGAGGACAAGTGCGCCTCCTGTGCGCCCACCCCCGCCCTCAAGGTGGAAGATGGTGAGGTGCCCGATCTGTCCGCGGTGGACTACCGCAAGGTGATCGACGTGCCCAACCCCGCCAACGGCGAGGAGTATCTCCACATGCGCTCCAAGACCGTGGCCCGTCTGGGCGTGTGGCGTGCCGGTCCCCGCTACCGCACCAACACCTTCCTGCGCTTCCGCGCCGACCACGCCGTGGCCATGGACGCCGTCTTTACCGACGTGCCCAACGAGGTCCTGGAGGAGGTCGGTCTGTTCTCCGTGAGCACCCTCTGCGAGAGCAAGGACATGTATCTGACCCGCCCCGATCTGGGCCGCCGTTTCTCCGATGAGACCGTCGCCGAGCTGAAGAAGCGCTGCAAGCTGAACCCCGACGTCCAGATTGTGGTGTCCGACGGCCTGTCCAGCACCTCCGTCACCGCCAACATCAAGGATATCCTGCCCTCCATCCTCCAGGGCCTGAAGGCCGCCGGTGTGAGCGTGGGCACTCCCTTCTTCGTCAAGTACGGCCGCGTGGGCGCCATGGACGCCATCACCGAGGCGCTGGGCTCCAAGGTCACCGTGATCCTGCTGGGCGAGCGGCCCGGTCTGGCCACCGGCGAGTCCATGAGCGCCTACATGACCTACGGCGGCTATGTGGGCATCCCCGAGGCCAACCGTACCGTGGTCTCCAACATCCACCGGGGCGGCACCAACCCCGCCGAAGCCGGCGCCTTTATCGCCGAGCTGTGCTGCCGTATGCTGAAGGAAAAGGCCTCCGGCCTGGACCTGAAGGTCTGAGCTTCTCCCCCGCGGGGCGCACCCGCTCCATATCCTGTCTATGACGCAGGGAGGAAACAAAACCATGAAACGTGATCCTGTAAAAGCATCCGTGATGGCCACACGGATTATCCCCAACGTGGCCGCCGACATGGCCCAGGAGCTGGGACTCCTGCCCGGCGAAAAGTCTCTGGCCATCATCACCGCCGACTGCGATGATGTGACCTACACCGCCCTGGACGAGGCCACCAAGAAGGCTGTCTGCCGGGTGGCCTACGCCAAGAGCTTCTACGCCGGCGCCGCCAACGCCAACACCGCTCTGGCCGGCGAGGTCATCGGCATTCTGGCCGCTCCCAATCCCGCCGAGGCCAGAGCAGCGCTGGAGGCCTGTGTGGACGTCATCGAAAACCAGGCCTACTTTGTCTCCGCCAATGCGGACGACTCCGTGGTCTACTACGCCCACTGCATCCCCCGCACCGGCTCCTATCTGTCCGAGGGCGCCGGCATCAACGAGGGCGAGGCTCTGGCCTACCTGATTGCGCCCCCTCTGGAGGCCATGTACGGCGTGGATGCCGCCCTGAAAGCCGCTGACGTACGCATGTGCGTGCTCTACGCGCCCCCCTCCGAGACCAACTTCGGCGGCGCTCTGCTGACCGGCAGCCAGTCCGCCTGCAAATCCGCCTGCGACGCCTTTGCCGCCGCTGTGGAGCAGGTGGCGGACCAGCCCCGTATCTGAGTATGATTGACTTCGGGCGGCGCAGACGCCGTCCCTGACAGAACAGGAGTGTATTTGAGATGGCATATTCCCAAGCGCTTGGTATGATTGAAACAAAGGGCCTGGTGGCCTCCGTGGAGGCCGCCGACGCCATGGTCAAGGCCGCCAACGTGACCCTCATCGGCAAGGTCCATGTGGGCGGCGGCCTGGTGACCGTCATGGTCCGGGGCGATGTGGGCGCCGTGAAGGCCGCCACCGACGCCGGCGCCGCCGCTGCTGAGCGGGTCGGCGAGCTGTGCTCCGTACACGTCATTCCCAGACCCCACGAGGAAGTGGAGTCTATCCTGCCCGCTGCGGAGAAGCAGTAATTGCGGACAACAGGTCCGCACCGCGTCATTCTTTTCCCGGCAAGCAAAAGCCCGGGGAGCCATGTGCTCCCCGGGCTTTTGCTCAGCCTGTCGAAAAAGTCTTTTCGACAGGATGCCGTACTTTTTCAACCTTTGAAAAAGTGGTTTGATTGCACGCAAAAGACAACCCTGACGGTTTTCATTCACACTATCTTTCCCTCCGAACCCTTAAGCCTCAGGGTTTATCGACAGTCTCAAGCAAAATCGGCGGGAAAACCAGTCCCGGAACGCAATTGAAAGCGGGAACGTCTGCCTGCACCGGCATTTGTGCCCGCTTTCGCGAGGTTTTACAGATAAACGGGCTTTCCAAACACATGCGTCTGTGTGGATGACCCCGCTTTTGTCAAAAAAAGGCTGCACCCAAATGGGTGCAGCCTTTCAGCCGCCAAAACTGGCAGCTGTGTGCACCCTCTCTGGATCGGAGAGTTTTCTTGTGCGTCATATGCAGGCAGGTATTCTGACTCAGGCATTCAGCGCAGCCCCCGCCTTCCCGACGTCTCCGCCAGTGGCATCTGAGGACCGCTCCGCCAATACAGCAACGGCATTGTGCGGGATTCTCACCCGCTTCCCTTTTGATAAACCTGCATACCCATGTGATTCACTTTTCCTGCTGTCCCCGGCCCGCTGAAAACGGACCGGGGATGACTTTTCATCAGTCCAGCAGCTCCTGCCAGTTGGCGGGATAGACGAAGTAAGCGTACCGGGTCTTGTCCGGAGTCTGGAAGTGGATGTGGCTTCCCTTGGGGATATAGATGATATCGCCAGGGCCGCCGGAAATCACACGTCCGTCAATCTCGATCTCCAGAGTGCCGTCGATCACCATATCATACTCGTCATAGGTCAGCGTCCACTCAAAGCTGGTGTGGTCCAGCTCCATGATGCCGCAGCCCATACGGGGGGCCTCCTCCAGAGTGACCACGTCCTTGAGCTTCACGCCGTCCTGCTCAAAAGGCTCGCACTTGACGGTGCTGGTCTTGATCCCGATGATACCGCTGGGATCGACCTCTTTGACAAAACCGTCGTCCTGTTTGCCGGAAGCGGCCTCCAGAACCTTGCTGACGATTTCACGGATCAGTTCTTCACTTACATTCATAGTATACTCCTGTTTCTATCAGGCAGCAGCCTTGGCGGAATTAATCTTAGCCAGCAGCTTGGGGGAGAGGATGTTGGCCACGATGATGGCGGTAACACCGGCCACCAGCTTGCCCACGATAACGGGGAAGATCATGTCGGGGTTGTTGCCGGCGGTGAAGCCCAGGTGATCGCCGAACACGAAAGCGGCGGACACGGCAAAGGCCACGTTCAGCAGCTTGCCCTTGGGGTTCATATCGCCCATGATGTTGAACATGGCGATGTTGTTGGCCAGGTTGGCCACCATACCGGCGGAACCAGCCTCGTTCATGCCCAGCAGGCCGCCCACCTTCTTCAGCGCGCCGCCGAAGGTGCGGGTGATCCACTCAACCATGGGGAAGGCGCCGATCAGAACGATACCGATCTGGCCGCAGGTCAGCAGGCCGCTGTCCAGACCGGACAGGCCGGTGGTGGCGTCCTTCTCGGACATGATGCTGAACACGGGGAACATGATGCCGGTGATCTGCTGGAACACGGCGATGGCGGTGAGAGCGGTGATGACCACGGTGACGCCAGTGCCGAACTTATTGAAGCCGTTGATCATGGGGCCGGGAGCGAACCACAGGCCGACGCAGATCAGGGCGGCAATCACGATAACGGGCACCAGGTTGATCAGGATGCGGCCGATGCTCAGCTCATAGGGAGTGAGCAGGTTCATCACGATGCCGCCGACGATGCAGCCCAGAGGGATGGTGATCATACCAGCCAGGATACCGGAGCCCAGGTAGGGACGGTCTTCCTTCTTGATGATGGACAGAGCAACGGGGATAGTGAACACGATGGTGGGGCCCATCATGGTGCCCAGGATCAGGCCGGAGAAGTTACCGATGGACTCATCGGCAGCCAGCTCCATGGCCAGGGGGTAGCCGCCCATGTCGCAGGCCAGCAGAGTGGTGGCGAACATGGAGGCATCAGCACCGATAGCGGTGTAGATGGGCTTGATGATGGGGCCGAGGACCATGGACAGCACAGGCGCAGCCGCCACAACGCCGGCCATGGCGATGGCCAGAGCGCCGATGGCGTTGAAGCCCTCTTCGAACTTCTCGCCATAACCCAGCTTGTTACCGCGGATCTTGTCGATGGCACCCACGACCATGAAGATCATCATGATCAGCATGATCACGGAGTTGATGGAAATGTTGGATACCCATGCCTTGATGCTCTCAGTAAAAACGCTGGGGTCGGCAGCTGCAATCAGTTCGCTGAAATCCATACGCTTTGTCACTCCTTCTCAATCATAACACACAACAGGGGTGAGATCTTTTGGGTTGGCTCACATCAGGCTCTGGAAGAGCTGAGGTGCGGGCCTGGGGATGACGCTGGTGCTGACCAGCAGGTCAGTGGCCGACGCGGCAGCGGCTACCGCCTCACGGACGGCGCCCACATCGCCGGTCAGGGTCACATAGCCCTTTCCGCCGATGGCGTAGCCGATGCGCACCTCGATGAGGGTCACATTGGCCGCCTTGGCCGCCACATCGGCGGCGGTAATGGCGGAAGCCACGGAGTAGAACTCCAGAACGCCCAGAGCGCCTCCCTGAGGCACCTGGGTGGTCATGCTGATGGCGGGGATGAGCTGGGGGTGCACGTTGGGCAGCAGCAGCGTGTTGACCACGTACTCGCCGCCCTGACGGATGCCCTCCGCCATGGAGGCCTTCACATCGCCAGTGTCACCCGCGATCAGGATGATGTACTTGCCGGGACAGACGGTGGAGGAGCGGATGAGGTCTACCTGCGCTGCCTTTACCATATAGTCGCAGGTCTCAATGCCCCGGGCGATGCTGGTCAGCTCCACCATGCCGATGGCGTTTCTCATACCGATTCAACCTCCTTCCGGCGCAGCCAAACGCCTGCCGGTGTGATTTTTTCCACCACGCCGTCTATACTGGCATGGATATTGGCGGACAGACCCTCTGCCGCCTGGCCCAGCAGCTCGCCCTTGGAAACCCGGTCGCCCTCCGCCTTAACAGGGGTGGCAGGCTTGCCGATGTGCTGCTGCATGGGGACGCACACACGCTGGGGCTCCAGCGTGATGCAGGTGTGGGCGTGCAGGCCGTTGTACTCCGCAAGGCCCAGCCGGGCAATGAGCCGGTCGGTGGGCGTCTTGCGGATGTCCGCAAACTCCCGGGCCTGAGGCTCCATATTGCGGGGCACCTGGATCCCCCGGCTGCGCAGCTCACCCTTCAGGTAGCTGTTCACCTTGCGGGGGGACAGGCCCATGGGACAGGCGAACATCTCGCACACGCCGCAGTCGCAGCAGTTGGCCGCGTCTCCGAAGGTGGCCAGATACTCCTCCTTGTCCTCCACGCTCTTCTCACGCCACAGATTCCGCATCATCAGATGGGGGCGGATCTGGTGGCCGATGAGGTAACGGGGGCACAGGTCGGTGCACATCCGGCACTGGATGCAGGCGCTCTTGGCCTGGTGCCGGATGGCGTCCATGGACAGGGTTGCCCGGCGGAACAGATAGTGATCCGGGGGCAGCACGATGATGTTACCGGTGGTCTTGGTGACCACGGCCGCCTCGATGGCCGCCGGGTCAGTGAGCACCTTGCCCATCATGGGACCGCCCACGATGATGGCATACTTGGTAATGGTGGGCGCAGCCGCGGCCACGCACTCCGTCAGCGGGGTGCCGATGGGCACATGGAGCATAATGGGCTCCTTCACCTCGCCCACCACGGACAGATATTTGTCGGTAACAGGCCGGTCCTCCAGGGCGTCCATAATGTTGAGCAGGGTGCCCACATTATCTACCACGCACCCCACGTCCAACGGGAGGCCCCGCTCGGGAACCGACCGGCCGGTGACCTGCTGGACCATGGTCTGCTCGTCACCGGCAGGATAGAAGGTTTTCATCTTGAAGATCTCCACCGGCGCGTTGAGACGGCTGATGGAGTCCTCCAGCGCTGCGATCTCCGCCTTGTACTTGCCCTTCAGGGCAATGACGGTCCGCTTCGCCCCCAGATGGGCCGCTATCGCTGCGGCGGCGGCCACGATCCGGTCGGGAAACGTCCGGCAGAGATATTTGTCGGTCTCAATCAGCGGCTCGCACTCCGCGGCGTTCACCAGGAAGCACTCCGCCTTGGCCGACAGTTTTACATGGGTGGGGAAACCGGCGCCGCCAGCTCCCACCACGCCCGCGGCCTTGACCGCTTCTGTCAGATTCATACCAGGACCATTCCTTTCCCGGGCATCTCATGGGCTGGTTATTCAGGGATGACGCTCTCGTCAATCTCCTGATCGTCCACAATGCCCACAACAGTGGCGTCCACAGGGATGCCCATATCTCCCACCGCGCTCCGGGCGGAACTGCCGCTTACCACCAGCACTGTCTCGCCCACGCCGGCGCCAATGATATCGGCCGACACAATGGGAAGGCCGTCCTTTCCGCCGGTCAGCACGTCCAGCGGCTGTACCAGCAGCAGCTTCAGCCCCGCCAGTCTGTCTTCCTTGCGGGTGGCCCAGATGGTGCCGATGACTTTTGCAACTCTCATTCCAATGACCATTCCTTTCCCGGAATTTGCGCTTCAGGGGACGTTGCGCTCAGGCTCAGTCCCGCTCCAGCCGGATCCCGTGATCCTTGGCGCAGTCCTTGGCCAGGGCCGTCAGGATGCATTTGGCCGGCAGACGGATGCAGGTCACCCGGGCCGCTGCTGCGTCCAAGACGTCCTTCTCCGTCAGGACCCGCTTCTCCAGCTTCAGCTCCTTGCCGCAGCTGGGGGCGGGCGCCGGTTCGGGAGCGGGTGCAGGGGCCGGTTCGGCCTGCTGCTCCGGCTCGGGTTCGGGCTGAGGACAGCTGTCCCCACCGCCGGCAAGTGCGCCGGCCAGATTGCTCTGGCTGCAGATCACCGCGCCGGAGGCGGTCAGCAGATCCAAATGCGCCTTGAGCATGGCGTAATAGGGCGCAGGAGCCATGGTGGCATAGCGGTACAGCTCCACCTGTTCGGTGGGGATGTACACCCGCTTCCCCATCAGGATGGCCTGAGAGGCCAGACGGGTGTAGGGCGTATCGCAGATGCCCAGCGCCAGCTTGCTCAGCACATCGTTGGTCAGCTGGCACAGGACCACGCAGGACTGGGCGGACAGATCCGCCCCCTCCTGCCCGCAGACGCGGGTGACGGCAAAGTGCTCCTTCAGGCTGTCCGCCAGCTGGCTGCAGCAGGGGTCGTCCGTCTGGCAGAGCACCAGCAGTCCGGGCTTTTCAGCGGAGGGCTCATCAGCGGGATCCGGCGCGCAATCCGGGGCTTCTTCCGCCGCCAGCTTTGCCGCTACGCGGGCAAGGATCTCGTCAATGAGCTTGCTCTGATCCATTTTGCTCCCTCCGTTCCGTTCAGATTTTGCAGTTCATGGCGATGCCCGTAGGCGTCACCAGGAACGGATTGGCCGGCTTCACGGTGTGAATGCCGGTCACCTTTTCAAATACTTGCTCGATGCCGGTCAGGCAGCAGGTGCCGCCGCACAGGTAGATGGTATCTACGTCGCTCTGGCTCACATACCGCTTGACAATGCTGGCCATTTTCTCCAGCACCGGCCGCACCACCGGCAGAATCTCCCGGTGACGGGCGTAATCCTGCTTGATGGCCTCGGCCTCGGCAAAGGAAATATGGTAATTCCCCGCCAGCACCAGAGACAGATGCGTACCGCCGGTGGGCTCGTCCTCCGTCTGCACCACCACGCCGTCCTTCAGCATGGCCAGACCGGTGGTGCCGCCGCCGATGTCTACCACCACACCGTTTTCGATCTGGTAGATGGCATTGGCGGCAGAGGGCTCGTCCAGAATCTCGGTCACCTCAAAGCCGGCGCCCTCCGCCACATACTGATGGGTGCGGACACTGGATTCCGTGCCCGCAGGCATTGCAATGGCGCAGTTGACCAGCTCGGTGCCCAGACGGGCCTCCAGCTTCTCCTTCAGCTCCCGGACGATACGCAGCGCGCCGGTGTAATCCACCACCACGCCGTCCCGCAGGACCTGGGCCGCCTGCTTCTCGCAGGCCACAGGGTTGTTCTCCTCATCCAGCACCACCAGCACGATATAGGCCGTGCCAAGGTCCACGCCGGTCTTCAGTTTCTGACCCACCGGACGGAAGGTGGTCTTCTCGGATTCCTCCACACGGGTGAGGTAGGCATTTACGCGGTCCAGATCCATCATGTCGCAGGGCTCCTTCTCTGATTAAAGTATGGGGCTACCGGATGATCTTGCCGAGGGTGAAGCCATGAACCATGGCCGCGTTTGCCTCGTCAACATCAATGTGCATCTTGCAGCTGAAGTGGGAACTGACCCGGATGATCACGTCCTTGAACACCACCGGCCGCTCCGTCATGAGGGCAACCGAGACCCGCTGGCCATCCTTCAGATTGAAACGGATGGAGTCGGGCGCGGTCACATGGATGTGATTGTGGGCCACAATGGCGCCCTCTTTCAGCTCCAGCGTGCCGCAGGGGCCCTGGATGGTAATGGCCCCGGAGCCCTTCACATCGCCGGACTCCCGGAGGGGCGCCTTCACGCCCAGGGCCATGGCGTCGCTCTGAGAGAGCTCCACCTGGGTGGCGCTGCGGACAGGGCCCAGCACAGCCACCCGTTCCTTGGTTCCCTTGGGGCCGATGAGCGTCACCCGCTGCTCAGCCAGGAACTGACCCGGCTGGGACAGGGGGCGCTTATTGGTGAGGGTTGCGCCCGGTCCGAAGAGGAACTCCACATGCTCCTGGCTCAGGTGCACATGGCGGGCGGACACCTCCACCTCTACCATGCCGGCACTGTGAATGGCGTCCATGACAGCGGATACAATCTCTTTCATGTACGGCCATCCTCCTTACGATACATACCCGCCAGGTACATGCACATCATGATGTGCAGCGCGCTGGACAGGCGATTCAGCTCTTCCATGATATCCGGCCGGGTGCACTTGCTGCCCGACAGGAACGCCCCGGCGGCAGCCACCTCGGTCTCCCGGATGGCGGCGCGGATCTGGTTGAGCAGCGCATAGTCACGCCCCATGCTGTAATCGGGCAGCAGCATCTGCTTGATGCCGAAGAACTTCTGGGGATTGTGGGACCGCTCACGCAGCTCCTGATGGGTCAGGCCGATGATGGACTGCCGCTCATAGGGCTCATCCAGCACCTCGCACCGCATCATCTCCCGCAGATTGTCCAGGACGCTGCCCAGATCGTCAATCAGCTTGGGACTGCCTTCGCCGGCGATCATGGCCTGGGCCAGCACCACCAGCGACTGCAGGCTGTCCAGCTTGCCCCGGAACAGGATGCGGGGATGGTTCTTGGCCACCAGCTCGTTGCCGCACAGCTGGGTCATGTGCTCCGGCTTCTCCATATAGAAGGCGCCGGTCTCATGGTCCCGGTACTTGGCGGCGGGTACGGCGGCAGGCGCCGCCGGAGCCTGGGCCGGAGCCTCCGGGGCGGCGGACTGTGCCGCCGCCTCAGGGGGCTTACCCTTGGCAATCTTGATCTTGCGCTGCTGCAGATATTCCCGCGCTGCGGGGGTGAGGATCTTGCCCTCCGGCACATAGAAGGTCTCGGGCTGAGCGTTTCTCAATTCCAGCCGGAGAAAATCCTCGGTAATTGCTTTCAAGCGCTCCACCCCTTCCTTTGCTTGTTGGGTTCAGGCCTGTGCCTGTACCTTACTTCAGAGAGGGCAGGATGGACTCCACCTCATTGTGGGGACGGGGGATCACATGGACGCTGACCAGCTCGCCCACGCGCTCGGCGGCAGCAGCGCCGGCATCGGTAGCGGCCTTCACGGCGCCCACGTCGCCGCGGACCATCACGGTCACCAGACCGCCGCCCACGTGCTCCTTGCCGATCAGGGTCACATTGGCGGCCTTCACCATGGCGTCCGCCGCTTCAACAGAGGCCACGAGACCCTTGGTCTCAATCATACCCAGTGCCTGTGTCATAGTTGCCATAATCAATTACTCCCTTCTCGTATTCCGTCTCTCAGCCGTTCAGATGGGGCAGGATGGACTCCACTTCCTCGTGGGGACGGGGGATCACATGGACGCTGACCAGCTCGCCCACGCGCTCGGCGGCAGCAGCGCCGGCATCGGTGGCGGCCTTCACGGCGCCCACGTCGCCGCGGACCATCACGGTCACCAGACCGCCGCCCACGTGCTCCTTGCCAACCAGGGTGACGTTGGCGGCCTTCACCATGGCGTCCGCCGCTTCAACAGAGGCCACGAGACCCTTGGTCTCGATCATGCCCAGTGCCTGTGTCATAGTTGCCATATTCAACCATTCCTTTCGTGGAACAATTCAAAAAAATCTTTACAGTGTCTGGATGCGGGCGATAATCTTCCGGACGATATCGTCAATGTCCACGTCCTCCAGGCTGGGAGCGGTACGGCACACGCCGTCGCTGCAGTCGGGGATGCCGGCACGGATCTCGTCCAGCTCACGCTGGCCGCAGGCCACATACCGCAGGTTCAGCAGGTTCATGGGGCCCACGTTCTCCGAGGTGGCGGAGCCGCCCACGGCGCCGCAGCCCAGGGTGAGGGCGGGCTGAAGGGCGGTGGTGCCGCCGATGCCGCCCAGAGCGCCGGGGGTGTTCACCAGCACGCGGGAGGCGGGCACACGCTTGGCAAAGTAGTCCACAATGGCATCGTCCTTGGTGTGCAGGATGAAGGTGTGGCCGGCGCCCTCATAGTGGAGGATCTCGCACACCTTATTGCACACGTCCTTGTAGTCCTTGCCGGTGAAGAAACCCAGGATGGGACCCAGCTTCTCGTTGGAGTAGGGATGGCCCCGGCCCACGCCGGTCTCACGGGCCACCAGGACACGGGCCGTGGGAGGCACCTTGTCCAGGCCGGCCAGGCTGGCGATGGTGGACACACTGCGGCCCACGATCTGGGGGTTCATGGTGCCATTGGCACGCAGGATGAACTTCCCCAGCTTCTCCCGCTCCTCATCGTCCAGGAAGTAGGCGCCCTGCTTCTCCATCTCGGCCCGCACGGCGGGCACCATGTCCTCATCACAGATGATGGACTGCTCGCTGGCGCAGATGGTGCCGTTGTCGAAGGTCTTGGAGTCCAGAATGCGCTTGACTGCCAGAGGCAGGTCGCAGCTCTTCTCCAGATACGCGGGGCCGTTGCCCGGGCCCACGCCGATGGCGGGAGTGCCGGAGGAGTAGGCCGCACGCACCATGGCGGAGCCGCCGGTGGCCAGAATCATGGCCACATTCCGGTGGCGCATCAGGTTGTCGGTGGCCTCCATGGTGGGGATGGTAATACAGCACACCAGGTTCTCATTGCCGCCCGCCTCGGCGATGGCCTGCCGGATGACCTTGACGGTCTCCAGGATGCAGCGCAGAGCCGTGGGGTGGGGGGAGAACACGATGGCATTGCCCGCCTTGATGGCGATCTCCGACTTGTAAAGTGCGGTAGAGGTGGGGTTGGTGGAGGGAATCAGGCCCGCGATTACGCCCACGGGCACCGCGATGGTGCGGATACCCTTGGCGTCGTCCCGGCTGATCTCTCCGATGGTCTTCATATTCTTGATGTGCTCATACACACCCTGGCTGGCGAATACGTTCTTGACGACCTTGTCGTCCACGATACCGAAGCCGGTATCCTCGTGGGCCATCTGGGCCAGTCGGCGGGCGTTGCGCACGCCTGCCTCGGCAATGGCCCGGACAATACGGTCGACCTGCTCCTGGTCCATGGCGGCCAGCTCACGCTGGGCCACCTTAGCCGCTTCCACCAGCTCACGGACCTCCTGCACGGACAGAAGATCTTTATCAATCAGCTGCATAGCTCACGATTCCTTTCCATAGGAATTACACCAGGGACAAACGGCGGATGTTTCAGGTCGCTCCGCCGTCCATAAAGGCACGGATCGCCGTCAGCAGCTCTTCCCGTTTGGCGAATCTGATCTCCTTCTTGGTCATGCTGGTCAGGCCCATCTGGCGGGCAGCGGCACGCAGCTTGACCACGGAGAGATGCTCCAGCTCCTCAGCGGAGAACCGGACAGGCTCGCCCTCTTCCTGAACAGGCTCAACCTCGGCTTCCTGCTCCGCCTCCGCGGCGGGCGCAGGCTCCGTCTCGGGCGCGGGGGCGGGTTCGGGCTCAGGTTCAGGCTGGGAAACAGGTTCCGGATCGGGCTGGGGCTCCACAGGCGGTACGGGTGTGGGATCCGGCTGGCCCAGGATCCCCTCCAACTCCTGATGGGGGCGGGGGATCACATGGACGGAGATGAGTTCTCCCACCCGTTCCGCCGCGGCAGCACCGGCATCGGTGGCGGCCTTGACCGCGCCGACATCGCCCCGGACCATAACGGTGACCAGACCGCCGCCCACATGCTCCTTGCACTGCAGGTCCACGTTGGCGGCCTTGACCATGGCGTCCGCCGCTTCAATGGCGGCCACCAGTCCCCGGGTCTCGATCATACCCAATGCCTTCATAAGTACCTCCGTTCACAGACCTTTTTCAGGCCTTTTTCCGTCCGTCAGATCTTGGGCTGATCGGCAACGGACTCCACGGCGGCGGCGAAGGCGTCGCAGGCGGACTTGCAGGCGGACTGGCTGCCGGTGAGCAGAGCGCCGCCGAAGTTGGTCTCGGAAGGAGGCGCGTACAGCACGCACATGCGCACGTCAGCGGCCTTCAGAGCGGCATCCACGCCGTACATGGCCTCCAGAGGAGGCGCGATCAGGTAGGCCAGAGCCTCGCCCTCGGCAATGCCGGCGCCCTCGGACAGGTAGGAGCCGGTGCGGGAGATGCAGTGGGCGTAGTAGCACACGCTGTCATCGTCGTTGGCGGAGATGAAGTGGGCCACGTTCTCAATCACGTCCACGCAGGCCTCCAGGCCGGCACGGGCTTCAGCGGGATTGGGAGCGGCCAGGATGCCGATGACCTCGCCGGCCAGAGCGGTGTTGGCGTTGGCGGCGCCGGCGTAGAAGCTCTTGGCATAGGCCACGCGGCAGTCAGCCTTCTTGGTGGCCTCGTCCAGGGCGGTGTAGGTCACATCATCGCAGTCGGCGGTGATGATGGCCAGGGACTTCTCGTGAGGCTCAAGGTTCAGCTCCTTCGCCATGTCGGGGGACACATTGGGGATCAGTCGGGTCGCCATGACATGTGCGGGCAACGGATCTCTCTTCATAGTAAATTTCCTCCCTACTCCTTAAAGTTTCAGATCGGTGCCGCTGGCCTTCTTCTCAAGCATGATCTTGATGATCTCGGCGATATGGGCACCGGCCTCGGCGGGGATGGTACCGGCGCGGTGGATGTTGGACACCACGGTACGGCGGGCCTCAGGCATACCCACGGTAGCCTTGTAGGCGATGTAGGCGGACATGGACTCGGCGGTGATCAGGCCGGGACGCTCGCCAATGAGGGTGCAGGTGACCTCGGCGCCGGTGAGCTCGGAGATCTCATCCATGACGCCCACGCGGCCGTACTTGACGAAGAAGGGAGTGCCCACGTCGATCTTGTAGCTCTGCAGGCCCTGCATCAGGGCGGGCAGCAGGTCGCCGATGTTGGCGGCCACGGCGGCGGAGGACAGGCCGTCCGCCACGTAGATCTGCACGGTGGGGTTCTTCTTGCACTTGGCCTTGATGGTCTCAACGGCCTCGGGGCTCAGCTTGCGGCCCAGGTCGGGGCGGGTCAGGTAGGTATCCTTGCTGTCGCACTGGGTCTGCACGGTCCACAGGCCCATCTTCTCCACAAACTCGGCGTCCACGTCGTTGAACACGGCGTCCTGGGCGGCGGAGTGGGCGGCACGGAACTCCAGCTGAGGCAGGGTCTTATAGCGGGCGCCGGCCTTGCCGATGCCCAGGCGGCAGGGAGCGTTCATCTTCAGCTCAGCGTACTCCTCGCCGTTCTCGGGGTCCTTCACCAGATACTGCTCACGGATATCGATCTCGGTGATGTCGGGCAGGCAGCCCTCTTCCACCTTGCAGTTCTCCTCAACAGGGGCGGCGGTGCAGCAGGAGGGCGCAGCCTCCTTGGCCTCGCCGGCGCCGTTCATCTCAGCCAGTACCTGCTCGATGATACTTCTTAAATCCTTCTCATTCATAGCGTGCACCTCCCTCATTTACGCAGGAACACAGAAGCGTCGCCCGCCTTGGGGGTCAGCTTGCCGTTCTCGGAGAAGCCCATCTTCTCCAGCCACATATCGAACTCGTGGATGGGACGCAGGCCAAAGACCTCGCGCAGGGCGGCGGCCTCATGATAGCCGGTGCACTGATACATCAGCATGCAGTCGTCGCCTTCGGGCACGCCCATGATGTAGTTGCAGCCAGCGGCAACCAGCAGGGTGGCCAGGTTCTCGATGTCGTTCTGGTCGGCCTTCATGTGGTTGGTGTAGCAGGCGTCGCAGCCCATGGGGATGCCGGTCAGCTTGCCCATGAAGTGATCCTCCAGGCCGGCGCGGGTAACCTGCTTGGAATCGTACAGGTACTCGGGGCCGATGAAGCCGACGACGGTGTTGACCAGGAAGGGCTGATAGCGCTTGGCGAAGCCATAGCAGCGGGCCTCCATGGTGACCTGGTCCCAGCCGTTGTGGGCCTCAGAGGACAGCTCGGAGCCCTGGCCGGTCTCGAAGTACATGACGTTGGGGCCGGTGCAGGTGCCGCGGGACAGCATGGTGGCGCGGCCCTCGTCCAGCATGGCAGCGTTCAGGCCGAAGGCCTCGTTGCCCTTCTGGGAGCCGGCGATGGACTGGAACATCAGGTCCAGAGGAGCGCCGAACTTGTTGGCGGCCTCGGTCTGGGTGGTCACGTGGGCCAGCACGCAGATCTGGGTGGGGATCTCCCACTTATGCTTGAACTCGTCGAACATCTTCAGGATGCGGGCAACGCTCTCCACGGAGTCGTCCACGGGGTTCAGGCCGATGACGGCGTCGCCGCAGCCCAGAGATAGACCTTCCATAACGGAAGCAATGATGCCCTTGGGATCATCGGTGGTATGGTTGGGCTGCAGACGGGAAGAGAAGGTGCCGGGCAGACCGATGGTGGTGTTGCAGTGGGCGGTCACGCGCATCTTCTTGGCAGCGTAGATGAGGTCCAGGTTGCTCATCAGCTTACAGACGCCGGCCACGATCTCGGAAGTCAGGCCGCGGGAGGCCCGGCGGATCATGTCGGGAGTGGTCTGGGTGTCCAGCAGCCACTCACGGAACTCGGCAACCGTCATGTTCTTGAACTCGTTGAAAATGGTCTCATTGACAGAGTCCTGGATGATCCGGGTGACCTCGTCCTCCTCATAGGGGACGGCGGGGCAGTTACGCAGGTCATTCAGGGTCAGATGGGAGAGCACTACCTTGGCAGCGACCCGCTCTTCGGCGGTCTCCGCAGCAATGCCGGCCAGCTTATCGCCGGACTTTTCCTCGTTTGCCTTGGCCATGACCTCTCGAATGGACTTGAACTCGTAGACGTGGCCAAACAGCTTTGTCTTTAAGATCATGCTACTTCACCTCTCACATATCCTTGTTTAGGAATTGAAGATCAAAGTCTTGATGACGACGGGTAATACCTGTCCGCCCGCGATGGGTTCGCCGATATCGATGTAATCACCGCTGAGGGTCTTGATTCCGTCGATGCAGATAACGTCCTTCTTGTGCTCCAGGAGCACGTTGAGGGCGTTGCCCAGCACCTTGCCGATATCGTTCTCCACCACCACGATCAAGGGATAGGGACCTTGGATCACCTCCTTAGCGCTTTCTATTACCGCTGCCGCCAATGCCTGAACATCTGCAAAGCTGGTGCGCTTTTCTCCGGTAAAGGCAATGGCAATCTGTTCCACCTTCCCCTCAGGTGCGAACAGAGGCATCTGCTGTATGATAGAGGATTTCAGCGTCTCCAGCGACTCCTCATCCTCCTGCGATACCTTAAGAATGGGAACATTTTTGATGGGCAGCTTGTCCCGCTCATAGCGGATGGTGCTGCCGCTGACTTCGGTGGTGTGGGTTCCCGCGCCCACCACCGTGGCCCGGATGGTCTCTGCCGCCTGGCACAGCTCCACCCGGTTCAGGTCGGGATCGGCCCGGACGGCCTTGCCCAGCAGCACGCCCACATCACCGAAGCGGAAGACGTCATCCTCCATCTTCTGATAGATGCAGTCGGCTACGCCGCCTGAATAGGTCACTGCCTGAATCTGGGGCTGGGGAGGCAGCGCCCTGCCGTCGTTTGTATACATACCGGCGTGATGCCCGTCCGGCGCCGCGAGATGCAGCGCCTGGGCCAGCTGCGCCGCCATCAGGCGGCACACGCCGTACAGCTGCTCGGGATAGGCCCGGTCACCCACCTTGATCTCAATGCCGTTGTCCTTGGCAAGGGCCTGGATCTTGGGGTAGATATAGGAGATGCGACCGTCTGCCACCTTGATGAGGCGTCCGCCCACATCCAGGCAGCAGGTGCCCCTCAGGGTGCCCTTTTCGTAAAGGGCGATGTTTGTCGTGCCGCCGCCGATGTCCAGGTTGGCCACCGTGGTGTGCTTCTCCTTGGACAGTACGTCGGCTCCTGCGCCGCGGCCGGACAGCACCGACTCCAGGTCGGGGCCGGCAGTGGCCACCACAAAGTCTCCCGCCAGATCGGACAGGGCGGAGAGCACCTCGTTGGCGTTTTCCTTCCGGGCGGTCTCACCGGTGATGATGACCGCGCCGGTCTTCAGCTCCTCCGGCGTGATTCCCGCGGCCCGGTACTCGCTGCGCACGATCTTCTTTACCGCCTCGGCGTCAATTTCGGTCGGTGAGCGCAGGGGCGTAAAGTAAATCCGACTGCGGTAGATCACTTCCTTGTCCACGATGTTGATCCGGGGCACGGTGTAGCTGCTGGCCTGGTTCTCAATGGTCAGACGGCTGAAGATCAACTGCGTGGTGGAGGTGCCGATGTCGATGCCTACGCTGAGAATAACTTCATGCAAGAGTTTCACCCGCTCTCAAATACCACAAAATGTAAAACAGCCCGGAGACAGAGAGACCCCTCTCTGCTTCCGGGCTGCATCGCTCCGAATCCGGGGATGTGATTACGTCACCACGTCCGCCTCAATTGTTTGATTTTTAAAATCGAAGGAGGCGCAGGTGCCCCAGTTCCCCGACTCGATGGTCAGTGTGCCCCGCAGCTTGTCCTTGACCAGCGTCTGCACAATGGACAGGCCCAGACGGTTACGTTCCGTACTGTGGACATCAAATCCGCTGCCATTGTCGCTGACCTGAATGCTGGAGTAGAGCTGACCTTTCTTGACTGCAATGGTAATCAGGCCTGTATTCCGCCCCGTAAACGCGTATTTCAGCGAATTCTGGAGCAGTTCGTTGATGATAATGGCCACCGAGGTGGCCACATCCGAATTTACCTTGAAATCATCGCCCTCCAGGGTGATGGTCACCAGGCAGTTCGGATTGGAGAAATACCGCATGGTATTGTTTTTGATATTGGTAATGACCTCGCCGATCATCACCTCATCCACACCGCTCTGGGCGAGCAGCTCGTGGGTACTGGCAATGGAGAGGATGCGGTTCATGCTCTCTCCCAGCACCTGACGGGTCTCCTCGCTGTCCGTGCGGCGCATCTGCAGCCGCAGCAGACTGGCGATGGTCTGCAGGTTGTTCTTCACCCGGTGGTGGATTTCCTTGATGGCCACCGACTTGAGAATCAGGGCCTTCTCCTGCTCCCGGCGCCAGGTCTCGTCCCGTATGATAAGGGCGAAGGCAATGCCCGGTGCGTTGAGCTGGACCCGCTTGATGTTCAGTACATGCCGGCCTACGGTGGTCTCTACGAAGGAGTAGCCCGAAATCTCTTCCGGCGGCTCCTCCTGGTCAATCAGCCGGATGTTCTCATAGGTCTGGCCCAGCAGATCCTCCACATAGCCCAGGTTCTGATAGAGTTCCCGGGCCAGGGAGTTGCAGAAGGTGACGACCCCGCTGCGGTCCACCATGACCAGCGCCTCGTCGATACATTCCGTCAGCCAATTGTTCTCCGAAACCATCCGGGTCAGCACATTGGCGATGTTTTCATAGCTTTTCTGGGAAAAATGGATCCGTTCGCTGACCAGATGCTGCTCATCCACACGCTTTTCCCGGATAAGTACACCGATGATTCGGGAACCGTGCCGGATGGGCTCCACCGATTGGATTGTGCTGCCGTTTTCCTGGGTGGTGGCCTTCATCTGTTTGGTCCCCACACCCAGGCGGAACGTCCGGGCCACAGCGGGCTCGTTCTCCGCCTTCGCCAGCAGCCCCACCACCGAATTCTTGTAGGAAGAGGGCACATCCTCCGGCTTGGCCTCCGCCACCACAATGGCGTCGCCGTCCCGCTGGGGACAGTCGATGAAGATGTCCGCGTCCTCCAGATTGGCCAGCGGCTGCAAAATGGCGGAGGTGTTCTCTATGATCCGGATCTCCTCATCGGAGAGGTCCGTATACTTCCTGCACAGTGTCCAAATGGTATCCACCGCAGCTCACCCGCCGTTTTTCACCAGTATGATCTCCGCTACCCGGCGCATGGAGAGATGCTTGTCCAAGCTGAGTTTTCGTATGTAGTCATACGCCTCCTGCTCCGTCATGCCCTGCTCCTGCATGATGATGCCCTTGGCCTTCTCGATCACGCTCCGGCTTTTCAACCGCTCGGACACCTTTTCCATGTCCTTGCGCAGCCGCTTGAGCTCCTGACTGCGGGCTACTGCCAGCTCGATGCTGGGAACCAGAGATTTCTCGTCGATGGGTTTGACCAGGTATCCACTGACGCCACAGCCCTTGGCCTGGTCAATGAACTCCCGCTCGCTGTACGCCGTGAGCATGATGATGGTGTCGGCCAGGTCTTCCTCATATATGATCTTTGCAGCCGAGATACCGTCCAAAAACGGCATCTTGATATCCAGAATCACCAAATCCGGGTGATACAGCTTGCATTGTTCCACCGCGTCAAATCCGTCCGAGACCTCCGAGAGCACCGTATAGCCGCCCTCGGTCAGCAGCTCCTTCAGGTCCATTCTGCTGATCGGCTCGTCGTCCGCGATGACAACGGAAATTCCATCTTTTCCCATGCGAGCACCCTTCCCGTTTTATTGGAAGCCCAACCGCCGAACCAGATCATCCACTCCCTCGCCGGTCACGCTGCTGACTGTATAGATCTCTTCAGCGCCGGCATTGTTCAGATATTTTTCCGCCCGCACAAGCTGCTCCTGCGTGGCCAGATCCGCTTTCGTGATAACGCCGACACAGGGCTTTGCAAATGTACTGCTATAGGCGGGGGGAAACATACTGCCAGGCTCAGTGGCGTCCTGGACCAGCACGATAATATCCGCGTCAGCGGCGGTGACCATCAAGGCCCCCCGAAAATAGCGCCGCTCCAGGTATTCGCCCGGAGTATCGATCATTGTTTCGTTCCGTATCTGTACGGTCTGTGTCTTATGATAGTTAAGATCCTCCTTGGCGATCCGCTGGCACAGCGTGGTTTTGCCCGCCGTGGACCGGCCGATGAGGATAATACGGGGACTCCGTTTTTCGTTCATAGTTTATGTTTTGGTGATGGGCGCGGAAGCAAAGCCCATCATACCGCACAGCGTACTCATAACATCCGTCAGAGCCGCCTGAACCGCCGCCACATCTCCCGTGATGACCAGAGAACCGTTAAAGCGGTCCACAAATCCAATCTTCACATCTGCGGCTTTGGTGGCAACGTCGGCGGCAATCATGGCCGCCTCGCTGGGCGTAATGGTCAGAATTCCGATGGCTCCGCCGGCGTCAATCAGACCCAGCTTGGCATAGAGGTCGTCCACCGGGTTGGCGATTACATGGGCCAGCGTAACCTGTTTGCCAGGTACAAATTCCTGTATGATGCGCTGTTTTTCATCCAGCTCTACCAACAAAACACCCTCCTTACTGCCTGAGGCCTTGATCTTCATGCAGCGGGCGGTCTGCCTTCACCCCCGGCATATGGACATAAACGACAGCACCTCAGCGTAAAAGTTCCAGATAAAAGCGCAAAAAAATCCCCCAGAATTTCTTGAACCGGTAATCCGTCATTCTCGAAATTTTAGGAGCTGCACCGCTCTGGGAACTCATTTCGTATCAAACACTAACGGCGCATCCGATACTTTGCTGAGAGTTTTCAATTATTGTCCCTTGCTTTTTGGTAATTTTATCAGAAAACGCTCCATCTGTCAATGGCAAGAGACAGGCAAACTCGTCAGCGCTCCCAAAAGCACCCCGTCAGGGCAGCTTGCCGATGAACGCCTTGTGATAGAGGTGCATGACCTCTTCCACGGTGCAGGAACGGGGGTTGGTGGCGGTGCAGCGGTCGGCCACAGCGGCCTGGGCCATCTCCTCAAGGGCGGCCTCGAAGTCGGCGGCATTCACGCCGGCGGCCTGAATGGTGGAGGGCACGCTCAGCTTCTCGATGTACTGGCGGGCGGTCCGGATCAGGTTGAGGGCGCTCTGGCGGACGCTGCTGCTCTCCAGACCCAGCAGACGGGAGATCTGGGCATACCGCTTGGCGGTAGGCGTCAGCTTGTCCACGCAGCCAGCGTTGAAGCTCATCACGTAGGGCAGGAGGATGCCGTTGGCACGTCCGTGGGGGATGTGGAACCGGGCGCCCAGGGCGTGGGCCATGCCGTGGTTCAGACCCAGACCGGCGTTGGAGAAGGCGATACCGGCCAGACAGGAGGCGTTGTGCATGCCCTGACGGGCCTCCAGGTCATCGGGGTGCTGATAGGCGTTGAGCAGGTGTCGGCGCACCAGCTTGATGGATTTCTCAGCAGCTGCGTCGGTAAAGTCGTTGGCAGCGGTGCACACAAAGGCCTCCACCGCGTGGGTGAACACGTCCAGACCGGTGTCGGCGGTGATGGCGGGGGGCACGCTGACGGTGAGCTGGGGGTCCAGAATGGCCACATCGGGCAGCAGGCTGTCGTCGATGAGGGGATACTTGACGCCCTTCTCACGGTTGGTGATGACGGCGAAACGGGTCACCTCAGAGCCGGTGCCGCTGGTGGTGGGGATGGCGATGAACTTGCACTGGCCCACATTCTGGGTCTTGTTGGCGAAATACACGATGGCCTTGGCCGCGTCGATGGCGGAGCCGCCGCCAAAGGCGATGACGCTGTCGGGCTTGAACTCCTGGATGATGCCCACCCCCTTGGTCACGGTGGCAACATCGGGGTCGGCCTGAACGTCGCTGAACAGCTTCCATTCGGCGCCCGCCTTATCCAGAGTATCGGTTACGTAGCTGATACGGCCGCTCTCCGCCATAAAACGGTCCGTGACCACAAAACCGCGCTTGATCTGAGGGGCCAGATCTTCCAGCCCGCTGCCGGTCAGGATCTTGGTTTTGACGCTGAAAACTTCCATAGTTCCGCTCCTTTCAAAAAATATAAGGCAGCACCCTGAACGTAAAAGTTCAGGATGCTGCCTCGCATCCGTCCATAAAGGGGCGCTGCGCCGCGCACCCATGCGCTTATAGATTAGCCCTTTGTTTCTTTTCTGTCAAGCTTTTTATACATCATGCCCGAAAAAGGAATTGACATTTTCTTCTCCGGCTGACATAATGACCTCGTCAAAGCAGGTGCGCTGACATGCGGAGGCTTCCCCCCTCCGCTGGTTTCGCTGCCCAAAAGGCAGCGCTTATCAGAAAGGAATTAACAGAATATGGATGTCAGATTCGTTCTCCCCTCCGAGGTGGACCAGCTGGCCAGAAATGTGGTCACTTCCTTCCCGTCCAAAACACCGGCGGCACTTCTGGAGAATATGGAAGGCGAACTGTACCGTCCGGACGAGGGACGTTACCTCGGCTGTTTCGATGACGGAGGAACCCTGCTGGGTTCCATCCTGATGATGGATTTCACCCTCAACGTCAGAGGCGTGATGATGCCCATGGGCGCTGCGGCCTATGTCTCCGCCAACTTTCTCCACAAGAAAGAGCGGATCGCCTGCACGCTGCTCAAGGTGCTGATGCGGTACTATGCCAAGCTGGGCACGCCTATCGGCTGCCTCCACCCCTTTAACCCCGCGTTTTACAGAAGCATGGGCTACGGCTACGGCAACGAGTACATTCTCTACCAGCCCAAGCCCTGCTATATCCGCTCCTTCGGCGACAAGTCCGGCCTGTCCTATGCCACCAAGGAGGACCAGCCCGCCATTCTGGAGTTCTACCGCCGCTGGGCCGAACAGACCCACGGCGCCACCGTCCACCACTACATGGACCCCCACCGGATCTTTGACGCCCCCTATGTGGTCGTCTGCCGGCGTGAGGGCCGGATCACCGGCTACCTCACCTTCTCCTTCGTGGAGGTGGACCACTATACCGACATGTACCACGACCTGATGGTGCACGAGATGATCTACGAGGACATGGACACCCTGCGGCAGTTCATGACCTTCTTCGCCTCCCAGGTGGACCAGATCGAACGGGTGCGCATCTTCTCCACGGATGAGCGCCTGCACATGATGTTCACCAACCCCGACACCGGCGAAAACCGTGCCCACGACGGCTGCATCCACGAGATCGGCCGGCGGACCATGGGCTACATGGTCCGCATCTTCGACGTGGCCGGCTACTTCCGCATGCAGAACCGCTGCCAGTACCCGGTGCGCTGCCCCTTTGTGCTGGCCCTCCAGGTGGAAGACGATTTCATCGAAGACAACAACCGCACTTTCCTGCTGAGCATCTCCGGTTCCCAGATCTCCCTGGTCGAGCATGCTCAGCCCGACGCAACCCTGTCCATCGGAATTTCCGCCCTCTCCTCCGTGGTGATGGGCGCCTATTCCCTCCGGGACGCCATTGATTACGGTCTGGCAGAGCTGTCCAACCCGGCCTATACTGCCGACGTACAGAGCGCCATCGGCTGGGACAAGAAGCCCGTCAATGTCACTTACTTCTAAATAAGGTTTGAAAGCGATGGCCGAAGACCTCGGCCATCTCTTTTTTTGCGCTCCGGCTCCAGGTTGCGGTTTCCGGGGCTTCTGCTATGATATCTTTTACCAGAGAAAAAATTTTTTCGGAACGCTCGACATTCTGCACTTCCCAATCGTATTACAGGTGAAAGGGGGAAGGAGGTAGAAACGGAATGGGTTATCCTTTGTTGCGTACGGACAAAGAGATCGCCGAATTGTATGAAACCTACGTGGATATGGTATACCGGCTGTGCTTCACGATTTTAAAAAACCGCTTTGACACAGAGGATGCGGTTCAGAATACCTTTATCAAGCTGATGCACTATTCCAAACCCTTTGACAGCCCGGAGCATGAAAAGGCCTGGCTGATTGTCACCGCGTCCAACACCTGCAAGGACGCCCTGCGCCGGGCCAGCCGCAGGGATGAGCCGCTGGAACTCCGGCCGGATCTCCCCGCACCCGCCAGTGCCGACCCCGCCGGCAATACGGTCCTGGACGCCGTCCTGGCCCTTCCCCTCAAGTACAGGGCTCCCGTCTATCTGTACTACTACGAGGGCTATTCCGGGGCGGAAATCGCGGACATGCTCCATAAACCGGCCTCTACAATTCGCAGCTATCTCAGCAAAGCCCGCCAGGAGCTGAAAAAGCAATTAGGGGGTGATTTTGATGCGCAATGAAACCTTTCTCCAGGCCTACGATTCGATCAAGCCGGACCCAGCCGCCAGAGAGGAGATGCTCGCCCGGATTCTGGCCTCCAGAGAGGCTGAGGCTCCCCCTCGCCCCAAGGGTCAGATTCTCTTCCGGCGTGTTCTGCCTGCGGCCTGTGCGGCAGCTGTGCTTGTGGGTGTCTTTTTCACCCTCCCTCACAGCCAAACCAGCCAGCCGCCGGCCACCGCATTCCACCAGGTGGCCCCCGGTGCGGACAGCCCCAACGGAATGCGCAAAACCATGAACTGCAACGGTCTCCGGTACACCTTTTTGGACAACGGCGCCGCCTATGACCTGACTGCCGATGATCTGTCCGCCTCCCTGGGGACGCTGGAATATGACATCCAGCAGGACCCCGAGCAGTACAGCAGAGCGGATTTGGCCGCCAGCTTTGCCGTGGGCGGGACCGTCTACCAGATGGCCGCCTATGACCCGGCCTTCCGGCTGGCTGTGGAGTGGAACGGACAGTACTACATCGCCGAATGTGTGGACACCCTGGACGGCCAGGACCTGGAGCTGAGCGCCTATTTTGAAACGGCGGATTTCGCAGATACCGTGGAGTTTGTCCAGATCTGCGATCACGCCGGACAGAACGTACTCCGGACCATTTCCGGCGATAAGATTCAGGCGCTCTTCTCCCTGCTGGTCCAGGCCGCCCCGGCTGAGCTTACAAATGAACAGTATCAGGCAATCGCCCACGCCCAGAGCAGCGGAGCGTCCTATCAGCTGCTCTTCCAGCTGAAGGACGGCACCGCCTATCACCTCTATGTGATTCCTACCCTCTCCTTCGTATCCGCCGGTGACAACCGCTATCTGCTGCCGGATGCGTCCGCCCAGGACCTCAATACGATGTTTTCCGATTTACAGCAATCCCCCCTTCCCATGGGTTAAAATTGATTGGCAAAAGGAGTAACAACTATGAACAAGAAGCTTTCTGTACTGATTCTGACCGGCGCGCTGGCCTGCACCATGACCCTGCCCGCTCTGGCTGTGGAACAGGCTCCCACCGCCGTCCCCACCACCGCTGCGGAGGAGACCCAGACGCTCCCCGGCAGCGTGCTCTACTACGGCACTGTCCAGGAGATTGTCAAGGACGAGAACGGGAACATCACCCGGCTCCGCATGGACTCTGAGCGCTACGGCGAATACATTATGAATATCACGGAGCAGACCGTGTGGATTGACAGCGGCAGATGTATTGCCTCCGACCCCGCCACCCTTACCGAGGGTGAGGGCATCTACGTGTTCCACAGCGCTGCAGCGGCCCTCTCTCTGCCTCCCCAGTCCGTCGCCCTGGCCGTGGTGCGGGATATCCCTGCGGACGCCGGCACCGCCCAGTTCCACGAGGTGGAGGCGGTCTCCCTGGAGGACGACCAACTGACCATCACCACCAACAACGGCGGTCTGTCCATCCTGGCCGACCAGGACACCGCCCTGTCCCGCTACGGCTCGGATGAGGCCGTGGCGCTGGAGGACATCCAGGCCGGCAGCCAGGTGATGGCCTGGTATGGGAGCGCTTCCTCCGGTCAGGCCAGCGCCTACCACCTGATGCTCCTGCCCGGTGAGGCCGATGAAGCGCTGACCAGGGGTGAGCTGGTGTCGATTCTCCATGAGCGCGCCGGAAAGCCTGTCGTGGATTTCGCCATGGACTACACCGATGTGGCCGGTGACTCGGAGTACGCTGAGGCCATCCGCTGGGCCACCAGCGAGCAGCTGGTGAGCGGCTACGGCAACGGCACCTTCGGCCCTGAGGATACCGTGACCCGGGAGCAGCTGGTGACCATCCTGTGGCGCTACGAAGGCAGCCCCATGCTGATGGACTATCCCGGCCTGTCCCAGTTCGCCGATGTGGGCGAGATCTCCCGCTTTGCCCAGCCCGCCTTTGCCTGGGCCCATCAGCAGGGTCTGATCGCCGCTGATGAGGACGGCCTTCTGCACCCCCAGGCCGAGGCCACCCGTGAGCTGGCGGAAACCATGCTGGAGCAGCTCTCCGCAGAGTAACCTTTTCCTTGCACGGTTTCGGAGCGTAATCCTTAATTTTAAAAACAAAAAGTAATATTTCATCTTAAATATACGATTCGCTATTAAAATAGGGGTGATTTCCGCCCACTCCATAAAATAAAACCGTAAAACAGCCGCCGGGACTTATACCGTCCCGGCGGCTGTTTTGTTTTTTCTATGTGTGCGCCGCAGGCAAGGTAACCGTAAATTCCGTCCCCTTTCCCACTTCGCTCTTTACGGCAATCGTGCCGCCGCTGAGCTGAACGATACGGTGCACCAGCGGCAGGCCAAGGCCGTTGCCCACGGACGAGTGGGCTGTATCCGTCTGATAAAATTTATCAAAGATATGGCCGATATCCGCCTGACTGATGCCGATGCCCTCATCCCGAATGGTCACCGCAATGCTGTCCGCTGTCCGGACGGCTGAAATAAAAATCTGTCCGCCGTCATGGCTGAACTTGATGGCGTTGCTGATGAGGTTCATCCAGACATGCTCCATCATCTCCACGTTGTTGACATAGGACAGCTTGGGCAGGTCCATTTCAAAGGTGAGATCCTTTGCGCTCCACAGGGTCTCCATCCGCAGCACGCAGCCGCGGATCTGCTCGTCCAAATCGTACTCCGACTGCTCCGTCACCAGCTTCTGGTTTTCATACCGGGCGATTAACAGGACGCTGCTGGCCAGGTCGGACAGCCGTTCCGATTCCGCTGCGATGTATTCCAGGTATTTTTCCCGCTTTTCCAGGGGCAGGTTCTCGTTCCTCAGCCGCTTGGCAAAGCCCCGGATGGACACAATCGGCGTTTTGAACTCATGGGAAAAGGTATTGATAAAGTCGTTGCGCATCATCTCCGTGCTGCCCAGCTCGGCGGTCATCTGGTTGAAGCTGTGCAGAAGCTCGGAGATATCCCCTTCACCGGACTCCTCCACCCGCACGGAATAATCCCCCCTTGGAGATGGACTTGGTGGCTTTCATCATCTCCTGCAGTGGCTTTGCCGCGCGCTTGCTGACCACGGAGGAAATGGGCACCGCCACCAGGGCGGAGATCAGCATGGGCAGCAGCGGTGAGTCCGGCTGCTGATTGGCGGGGAGATAGGAGGTCAGATTGAGCCAGATAAATGTGGTGATAAACCCGGACAGGACATTTGTGATGACCACACAGGTGACAAAAATGCCCCATGAGGAGTGGAGCATGCGCTTTATCATCGCTTCACCGCCTTATATCCCAGCCCGCGAACGGTTACGATCTCAAAATCGTGGTTGTCCCGGAACCTGTCCCGCAGCTTGTTGATGTGGACATTCACGGTGTGCTCGTCGCTCTCCGTGTCCAGATCCCATATTTCATCCATCAACTGCCGCCGGGTGAAGGTCTTGTTGTTGAAGGAGAGGAGCTTGTAGAGCAGCAGGAACTCCTTCTTGGGCAGCGTCTGTGCCGTGCCGTTTGAGATGACCGTCAGGGAGTCGTAAATCAGCTCCGTGCTGCCCACCGTCAGCTTTCGCTCGGTCAAAATCTTGGCACGGCGCAGCAGCGCCGCCACCCGCAGGAGCATTTCCTCCTCCTCAAAGGGCTTCACCATATAGTCGTCCGCACCCAGCAGAAACCCCTTCTTCTTGTCTGAGAGGGTCTGCTTGGCCGTCACCATCAAAACCGGCATGTCCATGCCGCTCTCCCGGATCTGCCTGAGCAGCTCGTAGCCGTCCATCTTGGGCATCATGATGTCCAGTATGATCAAGTCGATATGTTTGGCCTCCAGAACCTCCAGGGCCTCCAGCCCGTTGCATGCCAGGACCGGTTCATAGCCCGCATCCGCCAGCGCATCCTCCATAAGCATCCGTATGCCGTTGTCGTCTTCCACCACCAAAATCCGAAACACGCCGCTTCCCACCTATCTTCTATGGAATGACAGGTAAAGGGTAGCATTTATTTGCGGAGCAGAAATAAACAATTTGTAAATTCGTCTCATCTCCCGCAAAACTTGACCTAAAGTTGATGTTAGGTGACGAAAACTTAATCTTCCCTCTCTATAATCACGGGCAAATCCTCCACGGGCAAATCCTCTGCTTGTAACAGGAGTGCAATTCATCATGAAATACAAACTTCGCGCATTCTTCTCCGGCCGCAACGGCATCGACGACCTGGGCAAGGTCCTCCTGTGGGTCTCCCTGATCGTCATGCTGCTCAGCACACTGTTCGGGATCACGTTCCTGTACGGCGCGGCGCTGGCGCTGCTCTGCTATGTGTACATCCGTGCCTTTTCCCGCAACGTGGAGAAGTGCCGTGCCCAGAACGAAGCCTATCTCTCGTGGCGCAATCTCCGCAAGCTGCGCTTCCGGCAGCGCAAAACTCACAAATTTTACCGCTGTCCCCAGTGCAGACAGCAGCTGCGGGTCCCCAAGGGAAAAGGCAGAATCTGCATCACATGCCGGAGCTGCGGCGCCCACTTTGAGCGGAAAACATGATGAGGAGTGAACTGGGATGAACGATCCTTACAGCGTGCTTGGGGTTTCCAGAGATGCCTCCGAGGAGGAAATCAAGCGCGCTACAGGCGTCTGGCCAAAAAATATCACCCCGATCTCAATCCCGGCGATCCGGAAGCCGCCCGCAAGATGAACGAGATCAACGCCGCCTATGAGCAGATCAAAAATCCCGGCCAGACAAACGCCGCCTACGGATACGGCAATCCGAACAGCACCGGCAGCGACCCCTATGGCGGATACGGCGGCGGGTATGGAGACCCTGGACAGTCCTATGAGGAGGATTTCGACCCCTTCGGCCCCTTCTCATGGGCTGGCCGCAGCACCGGAGGCACCGTCCACCGCAGGACGTTCCTGATCTATATCATTGTGGGCTTTCTTGTGCTGAATCTGGTGTCCGCGCTTCTCAGCCGCTCCATGCGCATCTCCCAACAGGAACAGCTCCAGAGCCAGATAGAGCAGTTTCAGGAGTATTACAACGAAATGTACCCGGATTATCCCGGCGCATACCCTCCGTGGTATGAGGAGTCCGCTCCGGACAACGGAGACTCGGAGCAGCAGGAGAGCGACAGCTCCCAGTCGGGACAGACCTCCACCTTCCCCGGCTTCTGGTTCGGCTACCCGGACAGCAATGACAACTAATCCGCGAAGGAGAAAAGCATATGCTGCGCACCAACTGCCGCCTGATGAACAAGGACGGCGAGCTGGCCTGCCTGCTGGCCTACGAGTGGACCCCCAACGAGTACAAGTATGACTACGGCCACAAGAACGTGTATTACCGTGGCGACGAGGGCGAGATCTTCCGCTCCGGCGACAAGGGCGGCATGACCCCCACCGACCTGTACAACAGCATCCGCGCCTACAAGGCCCTGTGCATCCCCCACCACCCCGCCGCCGACTGGGGCATGGTGAGCGCCGCCACCGACTGGAACTTCCACGATCCCGAGGTGCAGCGCGCCGTGGAGATCTACTCCCGCCACGCCCCCTTCGAGGACTTCCCCTCCCGCTCCAAGTTCACCAAGAACATCAAGAAGATGGAGTACTGCAGCGTGCAGGACGCTCTGGCCCGTGGCTACCGGCTGGGCTTCACCGCCGGCAGCGACTCCCACCAGACCGAGCACGGCGTGGAGGGCGGCATTGTGGCCGCTTTCGTCCCCGCCCTCAAGCGTGAGTACGTGTGGGACGCCCTCTACAACCGCCTCACCTACGGCACCACCGGCGCCCGTATCCTGGTTTCCCTGAAGATCAACGGCGCCCCCATGGGCAGCGAGGTCAAGACCCTGGGCGACACCCCCGTCACCATCGAGGGCAGCGTGCTGGGCACCGACACCGTCACCGTGGAGCTGCTGCGGGACAACCACGTCATCAAGTCCTGGGCCTGCGACGGCAACACCTGCGACTTCTCCCTGGAGGACTCCGCCGAGAGCGGCGCCTGCTACTACCTGCGGGTCACCCAGAAGGACGAGCACATGGCCTGGTCCAGCCCCATCTGGGTGGACCGCGCCTGACCCCTTTCCCTTTGCTATCCTCTCTCTCATATGGAGCCGTCCTGCCGTCCCTTCCTTCGGCGGGGCGGCTCCGACTCTAAATAAAAAAGCTCCCCACAGTCCTGTTCCGGACTGTGGGGAGCTTTTTGCTTTTATGGCTGTGGGGTTGGGTAGAGGGGGATGGGGTTGCGGGCATAGTACCCCTGGGCGTACCGGAGCAGCTTAGCTGGCAGGTCGTCCTCGCCGCAGTAGAGGGGCACGCAGCCGTAGAGGTAGCCCTCACAGGGCAGAATCAGCCGCCGGATGCGCACGTCCGGGTTGGTCACCCGCAGGGCCATACCCGAGTTCAGGGTGGCCACGCCGATGTTCTCCGTCATGGTGTTGATGATGTCCAGGTTGTGGCCGGAAGCCAGGGAGATACGGGGATGAATCTGGGTCAGGACGCAGCAGTAGTCAAAAAACTGCCGCATGGCGTTCTCCGGCGAGCCGGTGATGAGGGCCTCTCCCGCCAGGGCCCGGAACTCCAGCGGACCCTCCTCCGCCGCCAGCGGGTGGGATTTGTGCATGGCGGCGTACATGTGGTCGGTGGTGATGCGGCTGGTGCGAAACAGATTCTCCGGAAAGGGGTTGATGAGAAAGGCCACGTCCAGCCGGTTGTGGAGCAGCTTCTGGATGCACTGCTCCTTGGACCACTCCTGAATCTCCACCTGTACCTCCGGGTGGCGCCGCTGGTACTCCAGCAGATAGTCCGCTCCGCCGCCGCTGGAGATGCCGTAGGCAAAGCCGATGCGCAGCTGCTGCCGTCCGCTGCCTCCTGCGCTCAGGGCCAGTTGGGACTCCCGGTAGGTGTCAAAAATCTTCCGGTAATAGGGGTAGAGCCGGTGGGCGGCCTCGGTGGGCTGGGCGCCCATGCGGCTGCGGTCAAAGAGGGTCTGACCCACCTCCGTCTCCAGAGCCCGGATCTGACGGCTCAGCCCCTGCTGGGTGATGAACAGGGTACGGCTGGCCCGGGAAAAGCTCCTGGCCTCATACAGGGTGAGAAACGCCTCGATTACCTTCATCTGCACCGACCGCACCCCCGTTTTCGAAGCATGAAATCTTCCCTTTCAATATACAACATTCTGTTGTGGACCGCAACGACAAGTTGTTTCTTTACGGTCTCCGAAGCAACTGATACAATCTATGTAGATAATTTCACAATCTCTGCCGGAATGGAGGAGGCGTTGCCGCAATGGCCTTTAAGGTGATTGAAATCAAGCAGGGAATTCTGGAGCACAATGACCGGGACGCAGAGCAGCTCCGGGGGCGGCTGAAGGAAAAGGGCGTGTTTCTGCTCAACCTGATGTCCAGCCCGGGCAGCGGAAAGACCACCACCCTGATGGGCACCATCCCCAGGCTGCAGGAGAGGCTGCGGGTGGGGGTCATGGAGGCGGACATTGACTCCGACGTGGACGCCCGGACGGTGTCGGCCACCGGAGCCAGGGTCATCCAGCTCCACACCGGCGGCATGTGCCACCTGGACGCTGAGATGACCCGCCAGGGCCTGGAGGAGCTGGGCACCGAGGAGCTGGACCTCATCATCCTGGAGAATGTGGGCAATCTGGTGTGCCCGGCGGAGTTCGACACCGGCGCGGTGAAGAACGCAGTGATTCTCAGCGTGCCCGAGGGGGACGACAAGCCCCTGAAATACCCCCTGATGTTCACCGTGGCCGACGTGCTGCTGGTCAACAAGATGGACGCCGCCGCCTTCTTCGACTTTGACCTGGAGGCCCTGACCCAGCGGGTCCACGCCATCAACCCCAATGTGGAGATCATCCCCATCTCGGCCAAGACCGGGGAGGGCATGGACCGGTGGTGCGCCTGGCTGGAGGAGCAGGTGGCACAGTGGAAGAAATGACCGCCTGACACAGGCGGAACATCACGACAGGAGGGAACGCGAGAATGGCAGCCAGAAAGAATATCATCAAGCTGGCAAAGAAAATCAGCGGCCCGGTGGCCATGCTCATCACCCTGGATGAGAACGCCCCGGAATACAAGGTCCTCAACTGCGTCGTCACCGACGAGATGGCCGAGGTGGCCCTGGCCATGGAGCTGCGCAAGCCCTTCCCCATCGAGACCATCGCAAAGCGGTGCGGGAAGCCGGTGGACGAGACCCAGCGGCTGGTGAACCAGCTGGCCGAGGCCGGCGTGTGCATCTTCCACTCGGAAAACGGGGTGGACGTGTACGAGCTGCCCGTGTTTGTCCCCGGCGTCATGGAAAAGATGATGAACAACCGTGCCCAGTGCGAGAAGCACCCGGAGATTCCAGCCGGATTCGAGGAGTACGCCCGTCTGCGTGGCGGACTGCTCTCCCCCAAGCTGCCTGTGGGCGCGTCCCCCATGCGGGTCATCCCCATCCAGAGCGCCATCGACGGCGACAGCCACAGCGTGCCCTATGAGGAGGTAGCCACCATCCTCAACAAGAGCACCCGCTTCGCCGTGGCCGACTGCTCCTGCCGCACCTCCCGCCGTCTGCTGGGCGAGGGCTGCGGCCATCTGGAGAAGGATATGTGCCTCCAGCTCAACGCCGGCGCCGAGTACTGCATCCGTACCGGCCGCGCCCGGGAGATCACCCGGGAGGAGGCCTTTGAGATCATCCGCAAGGCGGAGGAAAACGGCCTGATGCACTCGGTGCCCAACATCGACGGCGAGGAGACCTACGCCATCTGCAACTGCTGCGGCTGTGGGTGCTACGCCATCCGCAACGCCGCCTACTACAACGCCCCCGACATGGTCCGCTCCAACTACGTGGCCCAGACCGACAGCGAGAAGTGCGTGGCCTGCGGCCAGTGCGTGGAAAACTGCCCGGTCAACGCCCTCAAGCTGGGTGAAAAGCTGTGCGGCACGGCGGAGGAGAAGCAGCCCGAGACCATCTCCCCCCGTGACCACGTCTGGTCCAAAGACCACTGGAACGTGGATTACCGGGAGAACCGGGAGAACGTGATGGAGTCGGGCACCTCCCCCTGCAAGGCGGCCTGCCCCGCCCACATCGCCGTCCAGGGCTACATCAAGCTGGCCGCCCAAGGGCGGTACATGGAGGCCCTGGAGCTTATCAAGAAGGAGAATCCATTCCCCGCCGTGTGCGGCCGCATCTGCCCCCGCAGCTGCGAGAGCGCCTGCACCCGGGGCGATGTGGATGAGCCGGTGGCCGTGGACGAGATCAAGAAGTTCATCGCCGACCGGGAGCTGTCCCGCTCGGACCGCTTCATCCCCCCCAAGGCCCACGACTACGGCAAGTCCATCGCCGTCATCGGCGCCGGTCCCGCCGGTCTGAGCTGCGCCTACTTCCTGGCGGTGGACGGCTACCGGGTCACCGTGTTTGAAAAGGAGCAGGTGCTGGGCGGCATGCTCACCCTAGGCATCCCCTCCTTCCGCCTGGAGCGGCAGATCATCGAGGCGGAAATCGACATCCTGCGGGACCTGGGCGTCACCTTCCGCACCGGCGTGGAGGTGGGCCGGGACCTGACCCTGGACGACCTGCGTGCCCAGGGCTTTGAGGCCTTCTATGTGGCCATCGGCGCCCAGGGCGGCAAGACCCTGGGTCTGGCCGGTGAGGACGCCCAGGGCGTCATGACCGGCGTGGACTTCCTCCGCTCCATCAACCTGGGCAAGGGCCAGCCCCTCCACGGCAAGGTGCTGGTGGTGGGCGGCGGCAACGTGGCCATCGACGTGGCCCGTGCCGCAGTCCGGGAGCAGGCCCAGTCGGTGGACATGTACTGCCTGGAGAGCCGGGAGGAGATGCCCGCGCTGGACGAGGAGATTGAGGAGGCCGAGAGCGAAGCCATCACCATCCACAACGGCTGGGGTCCCAAGCGTCTGGCGGTTAAGGACGGCAAAATCCAGGCCGTGGAGTTCATGCGCTGCCTGTCCGTCTTTGACGAGAACCACCGCTTCTCCCCCAAATACGATGAGAATGACACCGTCACCGTGGCGGCCGACTGGGTGCTGCTGAGTATCGGCCAGGAGATCCGCTGGGGCGGACTGCTGGAGGGCAGCGGCGTGGAGCTGGGCCGTGGCAGGACCGCCCAGGCCGACCCCCTCACCTGGCAGACCGGCCAGCCCGACGTGTTTGTGGGCGGCGACTGCTGCACCGGCCCCAAGTTCGCCATTGACGCCATCGCCTCGGGCAAGCAGGGCGCCATCTCCATCCACCGCTTCGTGTGGGAGGGCGTGAGCATGACCGCCGGACGGGACCGGCGGGTGTACAAGCCCCTGGACAAGGCTTCCGCCAGCCTGGAGAGTTTTGACCGGATGCCCCGCCAGCGTCCCCAGCACAAGGCCCTGCCCAAGGACAGCTTCCAGGACGGCCGGTGCACCTTTACCGAGGAGCAGCTGCGGCGTGAGACCGAGCGGTGCCTGGGCTGCGGCGCGGTGGTGCTCAACCAGGAGATGTGCATCGGCTGCGGCCAGTGCACCACCAAGTGCAAGTTCGACGCCATCCACCTTGTCAAAAAGTACAATGTAACCTACAATACCTATGAGCAGATCCCCCTGAAAATGACCCCCAACATGGTCAAGCGGGTGGGCAAGATCGCCGTGCGCTCCGTCAAGGACGCCATCACCGGCAAGGGGAAATAAACCGCCCGGGAAGGAGAGTGCGCCCCATGCATGAGCTGGGTCTGGTGTTCCAGATGGCAAAGGTGGTGGAGGAGTCCCTGGCTGGGGAGGAGGATATCACCGCCATCGACACGGTGGTGGTGGAGATCGGCGAGATCTCCTCGGTGGTGCCCCACTACTTTGAGTCCTGCTTCCCGGCGGCCGCCTCCCGGTGCCCCCTGTTTGAGGGGGCCAGGCTGGTCATCGAAAAAATCCCCGCCGTGGCCCGCTGCAAGAACTGCGGAACCGTGTTCCCCGTGGTGGAGCACGAGGGCTACTGCCCCGACTGCGGCAGCTTTGACAAGGATCTGCTCAGCGGACGGGAATTCAACATCAAGGAGGTCGTGGTCCGCTGAGGACCCGACACCGATACAGGAGGTTTCCATGGATAAACAAGATATCAGGCACTATGACGTGGTGGTCATCGGCGCCGGCAACGGCGGCCTGACCGCCGCCATCCGGGTGCTCCAGGGCGGGTATTCCTGCCTGCTGCTGGAGAAGCACAACCTGCCCGGCGGCTTTGCCACCAGCTTCAAGCGGGGCCGCTTCGAGTTCGAGGCCAGCCTCCACGAGCTCAACGACTTCGGCTCCCCTGAGGAGCCCGGCGACATCCGCACCCTGTTCCGCAGCCTGGGCGTGGAGGACAAGATCGACTGGATCCGCATCCCCGAGGCCTACCACCTCATCACCACCGACAAGAAGTATGACTGCGAGATGCCATTCGGCATTGACGCCTTCATCAATAAAATGGAGGAGTATGTCCCTGGCTCCCGCAAGTCCATGACCGACTTCTTCGACCTGTGCAACGAGGTGCGGGACGCCCAGACCTACTCCAACTCGGTCAACGGCAACACCGACTCCAATTATATGAAGTCCCACTTCCCCAACTTCATCAAGGCGGGCAGCTACTCGGTCAACGAGGTGCTGGAGTCCCTGAAGATGCCCCAGAAGGCCCGTGACATTCTCAACGCCTACTGGTGCTACCTGGGCGTGGACTGCGACCGCATGAGCTTCCTGCACTATGGCTCCATGGTCATCCGGTACATCACCCGGGACGCCTGGATGCCCAGAATGCGCTCCCACGAGATCAGCCTGGCCATGGACCAGCGGATCCGGGAGCTGGGCGGCCACATCTGGTACCACTCCGAGGCCGAGACCATCCTCACCGACGACAACAACGCCATCCGGGGCGTCCGCCTCACTGACGGCACCGAGATCGCCACCCGCCACGTCATTGCCAACTGCTCTCCCCACCTGGTGTTCGGCAAGATGCTGGAGAAGAAGTCGGTCACCGAGCAGATGATCCGGGCCACCAACTCCCGCACCTTTGCCGGCCGTGGCTTCACCCTGTTCCTGGGCCTGAACAAGTCCGCCGAGGAGCTGGGCATCAAGAGCCACAACTACTTCATCTACGACACCGCCGACTCGGTGAAGCAGTACGACCTGATGCGCAAGGTGGACACCAACCACGTCCAAGCCACCGTCTGCCTCAACAACGCCTTCCCCGAGTGCTCCCCGCCGGGCACCTGCATGATGTACTTCACCACCATGTTCATGTCCGACGACTGGGGCAATGTGAGCGAAACCGAGTACTTCAAGGCCAAGGACAAGGTGGCCGACGACATGATCCGAGTCTTTGAGCGGGAGACCGGCTGCAAGATACGGGACGCCATCGAGGAGATCGCCGTGGCCTCCCCCACCACCTACGCCCGGTACTGCGGCCATCCCCAGGGCGTCATCTACGGCTATGAGACCGCCGAGTGGGACAGCCTCATGCCCCGCATGATGATGATGAAGGAGGACGCCGCCCTCTCTCCCGGCCTCCGGTTCGCCGGCGGCTACGCCATGCGCTCCAGCGGCTATTCCAGCTCCTACGTCTCCGGCGACCTGTCCGGCCGCCAGACCGTGGGCGATCTCAAGCGGGAGGTGAAGTGAGATGAACTTCAAGAGACAGATTTTTGGTTTTATGGACATGCTCCGGTTCAAAAAGCTGGTGCCCAACCGCCGGGCGGCCCTGGCCGCCGGCTCCAACGCCCCCCTGCCCACCTCCTACCGCACCAATGAGCTGGCCAAGGCCCTCCACCCCGGTGAGATGGAGGTGGAGGTGACCGCCGTCCGCCCCCTCACCAGCAGCATGACCGAGCTCACCTTCAAGCGGGTGGACGCCTCCGCCTTCCCCTTCTTCCGGGCCGGACAGTATGTGTCCATCCGGGGTCAGGTGGGCGGCAGTCTGGTCAGCCGCCCCTACTCCATCGCCTCCAGCCCCAGAGAGGCCCTGGAGAACAAGCTGGTGCTGGGCGTGGAGAATGCCGGGTTCTTCTCCGGCTACCTGAACAAGCAGGTGTCCGTGGGCGACCGGTTCGCCATGACCGAGCCCTCCGGCGAGTTCCACTATGAGACCCTGCGGGACAAAAAGCGCATCGTCTGCATTGCCGGCGGCGCCGGTATCACCCCCTTCCTCTCCATGGCCAAGAGCATGGCCGAGGGGGATGAGGACTATGAGATGACCCTGTTCTACGGCGCCCGGGACGAGCAGCGCATCGCCTACAAGCAGGAGCTGGATGCCCTGGCCGCCAAGGGCCTGCGGGTGGTGTACGTGCTCAGCGATGAGGAGCGCCCCGGCTATGAGCACGGCTTTGTGTCCGCCCAGCTGCTGGAGAAGTACGTGGACATCCGGGACGTGACCTTCTTCCTCTGCGGCCCCCAGGCCATGTACAGCTTTGTGCTCAAGGAGCTGGCCCCCTACAATCTGCCGGTGAAGGCCGTCCGCAAGGACGCCACTTTCTGCGGTGACCGTGAGGTGGCCAAGCCCCGCTCCTTCCGCCTCACCGTCCGCATCCGGGACCAGGTGTACACCGTGGACGCGGCGGAGAATGAGACTCTGCTCACCGCCATGGAGCGCGCCGGGATTCCCGCGCCCAACAAGTGCCGTGCCGGCGGCTGCGGCTACTGCCACAGCAAGTGGCTGAGCGGCGAGTTTGTGGTGGCTGACGGCCGGGACGGCCGCCGGGAGGCTGACCGGAAGTTCGGCTTCGTCCACCCCTGCGTCACCTACCCCCTGAGCGACATGGAGATTGACGTGCCTCCGGCAGAATAAGGGAGGATACAGCATGGATAAAAAGTACGAAGCCCTGTTTACCCCCTGGAAAATCGGCAATGTGGAGATCAAAAACCGCATTGTCATGTGCCCCATGGGGGGCACCTCCCTCTTCGGCTGGATGGAGCCCAACCACTTCGACAAGGTGGCGGCCGAGTTCTTTATGGAGCGGGCCAAAAACGACGTGGGCCTCATTATCCCCGGCATCGCCCCCCTGCGGGACACCATCGGCGGCCGCTGGCTCTACCAGAACACCCGCATGTTCCGCCAGCTCAAGGACTACATGGCGGAGTTCCACAAGACCGGCGCCAAGCTCTTTGTCCAGCTCACCGCCGGCTTCGGCCGCAGCTTCGCCATCACCGACCACCTGTCCATCCTGCTGCGGAACAAGGCCCTGGGTACCATCGCCAAGCCCATTGTGGACGCCTCCTTCATCTGCGCCTCCCCCAGCCCCCTGCCCTCCCGCTGGGCGGAGGACGTCATGTGCCGGGCCATCACCCGGGAGGAGATTCAGAAGCTGGTGGACGCCTTTGCCCGCACCGCCAAGCTGTGCCGTGAGGCGGGTGTGGACGGTGTGGAGGTCCACGCCGTCCATGAGGGCTACCTGATGGACCAGTTCACCCTGCCCTACACCAATTTCCGCACCGACGAGTACGGCGGCAGCTTTGAAAACCGCTACCGCTTCGCCGTGGACACGGTCAAGGCCATCAAGGCCGCCTGCGGGGACGACTTCCCCGTGTCCCTGCGCTACTCCGTCCTCAGCAAGACCAAGGGTCTGTGCCAGGGCGCAGTGCCCGGTGAGGAGTACGTGGAGGTGGGCCGGGATATGGCCGAGAGCGAGAAGGCCGCCCGCTACCTTCAGGACGCGGGCTACGACATGCTCAACGCCGACAACGGCACCTACGACGCCTGGTACTGGGCCCATCCGCCCCAGTACATGCCCCAGAACTGCAACCTGGAGGACGTGGCCCACATCCGCAAGTTTGTGGACATCCCGGTGGTGTGCGCCGGGCGCATGACCCCCGAGGCGGCCGCCCAGGCCATCGGCGGCGATCAGATTGACGCCATGGGCGTGGCCCGCCAGTTTCTGGTGGACGGCCAGTGGGTGCGCAAGCTGCGGGAGGGCCGCATGGAGGACATCCAGCCCTGCATCTGCTGCCACAACGCCTGCTTCCCCCTGGCCCACTACAAGGGCGTGGCCAACGACGAGACCTTTGAGGACGCCAGCCACATGGCCCGCTGCGCCCTCAACCCGGCCACCATGCAGGGCCACAAGTTCGACATTCTGCCCGCCAAGCGGAAAAAGACCGTGGCCGTCATCGGCGGCGGCCTCAGCGGCTGCGAGATCGCCTTCGACCTGTTCCGCCAGGGCAAAAAGCCGGTGATTGTGGAGGCCAAGAACGACTTGATGGCCGCCCGCGGCCTGTGCCTGGCCAACTCCTCCTTCCTGCGGGACTTCTTCGCCTACAAGAAGGTGCCCGTCCACCTGGAGAGCACCGTGGCCGAGATTCGGACCGACACCGTGGCCGTCCGGGACAAGGCTGGCAAGCTCCAGGTTATCCCCGCCGACAGCGTCATCCTCTCGGTGGGCTACACCCCCGCCCCCGCCATTCCCGCCGGCAAGCACGTCCATGTCATCGGCGACGCCTGCAAGGTGGGCAACCTGCGCACCGTGGTCTGGCAGGCCTGGGAGATCGCCCAGAAGCTGTAATTCTCTGTACAGACGACAAAAAGCCCTTCCCCATTTCAGATGGGGAAGGGCTTTTTTGTGTTTACTTGAGCACGTTCTCGCAGAACCGCATCAGCAGCGCGGCGGCCTGGGAGCGGGTGGCGGAGCCGGAGGGCAGCAGGGCACCTGCGTCGGTGCCGGTCAGCAGGCCCTGGGCAACCGCCCACTGCATGGCCTCCACCGCGTACTCGCCCACATTAGCGGCGTCGGTGTAGCCGGAGAGGTCTGCCCGGGCGCTCACGTCGCGGCCCAGCAGCTTGGCGGCGCGGTAGAGGATGACCGCCATCTGCTCCCGGGTGATGGTGTCCTCGGGACCGAAGCGGCCGTCGCCGTAGCCGGTGACAATGCCGTTGGCGTTGGCCCAGTTCACTGCGTCGGTGTACCAGGTGTCAGCGGCCACGTCGGTAAAGCCGGCGGAGGTGGTCACGGCGGGGCTGTTCTCCAGGCGGTAGAGAATGGTGACGATCATGGCACGGCTGGTGGTCAGGTCGGGGGCAAAGAGCCCGTCGCCGGTGCCGCCCATGAGGCCCTTCTCGTAGACATAGGCCACGCTGTCATAGTACCAGCTGTCGGCAGCCACGTCGGTGAAGGGCAGGGTGACGGCGGTCTCACCGCCCTGGAAGGTGGCGGTGACGGTCACCGCGGAGGAGGGCATGGTGAAGGTGTAGCGGCCTTCCCCTCTGTCCCGCAGCTCCAGGGTCTTGCCGGAGGCGTCGACGGCGGTCAGCTGCTCCAGCTGGCGCCCCTCCTCGGGCTGGACGGTGAGGGTGACGCTCATGCCGGCAGGGGCACGGGTGGGGCTGACGGTCACCTTGCCGCCGGTGGCGGACTTCACGGTGATGGGCCAGGTGGTGACCACCTCGCCGGTGACGCCGTCCTCATCCACAGTGGGATAGGTGGTCTCACCCAGGCCGCTGTCCAGGGTCTTCATGTCCAGGGCCTTGGTCACGGTAAAGGGGGTGTCGACGGTGGAGATGACGCCCAGGGTGAGGGCGCCGTTGTCGGTCAGCGCGCCGGACTTGGCGGTGACGTAGACGGTCACCTGGGCGCCGTCCTGCTTGAAGGTGGTGTACACGCCGGGGATGCTGCTCACGCTGTTGTCGGCGGCAAAGGCGTACACAGCGCTGTCGGCGGACAGGTCAAAGGTCACCTGCAGGCTCTGGCAGCCGTCGGGCAGGCCGGTAAAGCCCACCTCCTGGCTGGTGGCCTCCTCGGAGGAGGTCACCAGCCGGGGGCCGGAAGAGGCGGCGGCGGCAGGGACGGCCAGCATGGAAACCACCATGGCCAGGGCCAGAAGCAGGGAGAAAACAGAGGTTTTACGCACGATTTTCATCCTTCCTCATTATCCGGCATTGCCGGTCAGTACAATCTCGGGCAGCTTAACAGGGTTCTCCTCGTCACCGCCGTCGGGGAAGCTGATCCACAGGGTCTGGCTGGTGACGCGCTTGCTGTCAGCGCTGTTGGGGTCATCGGTGCGGTAGAACACGGCACGGATCTCAATGGGGTAGTCGTCGGTGACACCGGAGGCGCTGTTGAGCTCCTTCTCCTGCTCCATGTTGGGCACGAAGATGAAGAAACCGTCGCTGGTGTCGCTGACCGCGCCGTCGCCGGGGATCTCGGCCAGCAGGTACAGCTCGCCGTTCATGGCGCGCTCGATGCTGCTCACAGTGCCAGCCTCGGGGGTGGTATTGTAGCGGGCCTGAATCTCCACGTAGTTGTACACGGGGTTGCCGCGGTAGGTGCCCAGAATCACCAGGGTACCGGCGGGGATGCCGGCGTAATCGTTCTTCAGGATGCCCACGGTGGCGCCCTCGTAGAAGTCCACCCGGTCGCCGGGGTAGTCCAGCAGCTCCACGGAGGCGGTCTCGGACAGGCCGGTGATGGTCAGGGACACCACGGAGTAGGTCCAGATGCGGGTGTCGTCGGCGTCAGCGCCGGGCTTGGTGAAGTAGGCCACCAGCTCGGTGCCGGACAGGGTGCCGGTCTTGACGGTGACGGTCTTCTCCTCGGTCTGCTCGTCGGCGTTGGTCACGCGGATCTGGGCGGTGACGGTGTACTCACCGCTCATCTCGCTCTCGTCGGTGACCTTGATGCCGGTCACGTCCACAGCGGCGTCGTTCTTCATGGTGAGGGTGAGGCTGCCCTCGCCCTTCTCCTCGGTGTACAGGCTGGCGCTGATGGTCTTGTCGTAGGCCACACGGACCTCGTCGGCCTCAGCCTCAGCACCCAGGTTGCCCAGCTTGTCCACGGGCACCACGGAATAGGTGTAGGTCAGGTTGTTGGCCGCGCCCAGGTCGTCCACATAGGTGGTCTCGGTGGTGAAGGCGATAGCCTTGCCGTTGCGGCGGATCTCATAGCCCAGGATGTTGGCGCTGTCGGTGTGGCTGATGGTCAGGGTCACCTTGGACTCATTGACGGAGGCGGACACAGTGGCGGTGCCGTCGGCAGCGCTGCCGCTCTCCAGACGGTAGTTGCGGGAGGCGTCGTTCAGGTACCAGATGGCCCGGTCCTCAGCGGTGTAGCCGCTCAGGATGGACTTGGCGCCGTCGCTGAGGGTCATGCCCCAGCGGGTGAAGAACTCGGTCAGGTTCCGGTCGGCCACCTTGGAGGAGATGAGGGCCACCCGGTCGTCATAGGAGTAGCTGCCGTACTCGCCGCTCTTCCACAGCTTGAAGAACTGGTTGAAGAAGGCCAGAGGCTGATCGGCCTCGTCATAGGCCAGGTGGAGCTGCCAGTACATGCCCAGCTGGACGAACACGTTGTTGGCGGCGCCGGGGCGGCCCTGGGCCACCTTGTTGAAGATATCCGCCCAGCGGCCGTCCTCAGTGAGGCGGGTGTTCAGGGTCATGGAGGCTCCGTCCCAGGCCTGGAGGAACAGGGAGTAGATGTTGTTGGTGCACTCGGCCTTGCCCAGCTTATCCATGTTGTGGCCGATCTCGTGGGCGATGCCCCAGCCGAACAGGCCGTTGGCCTGGCCGGCGCCGGTAACGGAGGTGGGCTTGCCCTGGACCAGGGCGGCGGTGGAGCCGTACTCCACGCCCACGTGGTTGCCGGCGGCGTACATGAAGGCGCCGGCGAACATGCGCATGTAGCGGATGTTCTGGCGGGTGGTCATGGGATAGGTGTAGCCGGACAGGGTGGCGTCAGCGTCGATGATACCCTGGACCTTGTTGGCGATGAAGAGCTCTTCCTCCCAGGCCAGGATGTTGTTGTACATGGCGTTGACCATGGCGTCCTCGTCATTGCTCACGCCCTTCAGGCCGGAGAGCACCTGGTCGGCGGGCAGGGACAGGAGCACGCTGGGGGTGGAGATCTCGGTGGCGTTGCGGATGTTGGTGGTCAGGCCGGTGGAGGACAGGCCGCTGACATAGGCGGTCAGCTCCTGCACGTAGGTGCGGATGGCATCCTTCCGGGCGCCCTCATCCAGGGTGTACCAGTTGGACAGCTCCAGCACAGGCATCTCCCAGGCGTTCTGGAGCACACGGACCTGAATCTTGATCTCCTCGGGGTGGCTGCCGGCGTAGGTCAGGTAGAGCATGCCGCCGCGGGTATCGGACAGGGAACCGATCTTCTGCACGGTGATGTAGTTGCGGCCATTCTCCAGGGCCACAGGGGTGCCCTTCCACACGCCGGACTCGCTGTAGAACTGGGTGGGCACCACATAGACGGTGGCGTCGTCGGGCAGCTCGGCATAGATGGCCACGGTGGCGCCCGCAGCGGCGGTGATGCCCAGGGGCTGGAGATCGCTGGCGGTCTGGCCGGCGGCCTTGTCGGCGGCAGCATTGGTGCTGCGGCTCTGGAAGTCGTTCTTCACCAGGCCCAGGGCGCTGGTGTCCTCAGCCAGCAGCTTGGTGGCCAGATTCAGCTCGTCGCGGAGCCGGTTCAGGTCCATGTAGAAGCTGCTCAGGGCGGTGAGGCGATCGCTCAGGGCGGTGATGTCAGCCTCCTCCACAGTGCCCTTCAGCGCGGTGAAGGTGCCATCGGAGAAGAGGTTGGCGATGTCCTCCGCCAGGGTGTCGCTCTCGTAGAAGGCGATCTCGGAGATGCTCACGCGGGGACCGCCGGTCTTCTCACCCAGAGACAGGGTGACGCTCTTGACGCCCTCGGTCTCAGGGAAGGTGACGATGTAGTAGTCGCTGCCGGTGATGTTCACACCGCTGCGGTAATAGGTGGCCAGGGTCTCGCCGCTCTCACCCTTGAGGGTGATGGTGTAGTTGTCGATGCGGTTCTTGTAGGCGGCATCCAGGTAGGGCACCAGCAGCAGGTAGTTCATCTTGTGGGTGGAGGCAAAGGTGTAGGTGATGCTGCTGTTGTTCCACCAGGTGGCGGCCACCCAGTAGGTGTTGGGGTCGTTGTCGGTCAGGTCGGTGCTGACGTTAAAGTTGGGGCACAGGTTCTTGTCCACATTGTTGCGGTCGGCCATGACAATGGAGGTAATCTCGCTGTTTTCAATGCGGCCGGTGGTGGGCAGCTCGGGCATCTTGAAGCTCTCGCGCTTGGGGGTGCCCAGGGCAATGGCGGAGTAGCCGCCCAGACCGTGGACGTTGCCGGCCTTCACGGCCACCTCGTACTCGGTGTCGTTGGTCAGGCCGGTGATTACCGCGCCGGTGGAGGCGGTGCTGCTGCCCCAGGCCTGGAACTGGTCCTCGCCCTTCACACGGTAGTAGACCTGATAGTAGGTGGCGTCCTTGGTCTTGCTCCAGGACAGACGCAGCGCGGTGTCTGCAGCCTCAACCACCAGGTTGGAGGGGGCGCCGGGCACGGAGGCGGGCAGGGGCATGGCGGACAGCACCGCAGAGGGGGTGCCGGTCCAGTCGCCGTTGGTGGCGGCAACCTGGAAGTAATAGGTGGTGTTGTTCTCCAGGCCGGAGATGACAGCCTTGTTGGTGCTGACGGCGGTGCTCTGGTTCAGGTTGTCCTTGCTGGTGCCGTAGCTGACGGTGTAGCCGGTGACGTTATTCACGCTGTCCCAGATCAGGGTGATCTCCTTGTCGCCGGCGGTGGCGGCCAGGTTCTTCACCTGGTTGTCCTCCACCACGGCGTCGGACACGATGTCCTTGAGGAACTCAATCTGGGTGACAGTGGCAAACTCGGGCTTGTCGCCGGTCTGGCCCTCCACCTTGGAGACGGTGATGGTCACCTTCTTCACGGGCACCTTCTTGCCCAGGTCAATGGTCACCACGTTGGCGCCGGCGGTGCGGCTGATGGCGTGGGTACCGGCGGGGGCGGTGACGTCGAAGGGCACCTCCATGGTCTCGCCGTTCTCCAGCTCCACCAGGGCGGTACCGGCCTGGATGCCGCCGTTGCCGCTGGGGGAGGTGATGGAGATCTCGCTCATGGTGACGGCGGTCTCGCCGAAGTCGATGGGAATGGACAGCTCCTCCGCGTCCTCGGCGGGCTTGAGGGTCACGGCCTCCTCACCGGTAAACAGGTTGGAGACGTCGCCCTCCACAATCAGACCCGCGCTCTCCACGGTGGGGGAGACAATGGCGGTGGTGTCCAGCACCTTGGGGTCGCCGGTGACATCCACCATCTTGTTCACGTAGGACAGGTCGGTGATGTCCACCACACCGTCGCCGTTCAGGTCATAGACGTTCAGGGCGCCGGTCTGGCCCAGATGGGCGTCCATGGCAGCCAGGTCGGCGCTGTCCACAGCGCCGGTACCGTCCACGTTGCCCAGGGAGAAGGTGCCGTCGTCGGTGGACACAATCACGTGCTGGGAGTAGTCCTTGAGGGTAACGGTGGTGGTGCAGTCGGCGTAGCCGGTGCCGGTCAGGGTGAGGGTGTACGCCTTGCCCACGGTCTTGTCGGCGGGCAGGCCGGTGAGCACCACCTGGTAGTAGCCGATCTGCTCCTCGGTGGTCAGGGCCACGCCCTGGACGTTCTGCTTCTCCACGGAGACCTGGCCGGCGGTGATGCCGGTGCCGGAGACCTCCCCGGTCTCCAGGTCAATGGTGGCAGTATTCTGGCTGCCGTCGGTCAGCTGGAGCTTAATGCCCCGCTGGGCTACCCCGGCCGCCGTCTGGGGCAGGCCAAAGCGGATGGTCAGCGCGATGGAGCCGGTGGTCTGGCTCACGCTCTCGGCGCTGTCCTCCTGGGTGGAAACGGCGGCTGCGGACGGCAGCCAGGTGGTGCAGAGGGAACCCACCATGGCCAGGCTCAGCAGGCCGGAAATGACCCGATTCGTATACTTCAATGCAGTCAACCTTCCTCTCTGTATCATTCATACGCAGTTGTTTTGGACCGGAACGGAACGGTGGGCGCTGCCCTTGTCTGCCGTTCTCCGGCACAACTGGGATATCGCGGAGATTATACCTGATAAGTCCTACTTTTTCAATGGACATTTGGTCACTTTTATTTTTTTATGCTGTCCATCCAAAAAATATTTATAACTTTCCTTTTTCGGCTGTTATGCACAATCCCTTGTCTCCCAATGCCTGAAACCCCATATCTCCTGATTTTGGGATAAAAAAAGGACAGTCTGTCCGTTTTCCTCCAGACAGACTGTCTTTTTGTATTTATTCGCCTGATTTTCTCAGTTCCGGCTCGTACATGGCCAGAATATTCTCCGTTGGAATGTCATTTTGCAAATAGTGGGCGGAGGTCATTATGTAACCTCCGTTCTTCCCCAGAATGGACACCGCCCGGCGCACTGCCTCACGCACCTCATCAGGGGTGCCCTTGGGCAGCGTGGACTGGAGGCAGAGGCCGCCGTGGAAGCTGAGCCGCTCCCCCCAGTTGTCCTTGAGCCACTGGAAGTCCATCCCCTTGGCCATGGGCTGGAGGGGATTGAGCACGTCAATGGGCAGCTCCGCCAGCTTGGGCAGCTGGGAGAGCACCGCGCCGCAGGAGTGGTACATGATGGGCTTGCCGTAGGATTTTATTACGCTGTTCATCCTGCGGTGGTAGGGGTAGACAAACTCCTCCAGCATCTCCGGGGCCAGCAGCAGGGCGTTTTGGGCGGCGATGTCATCGTAGGTGTACACCATGTCCAGATACTCCCCCGCCGCCTCCATGGCATTGCGGATAAACTTGCACCAGTAGGTGCAGAACTTGTCCATAATATAGTGGACCATGTCCGGGTTCATGCACAAGTCCATCATGAACTGCTCGTAGCCCCGCAGCGCCCAGGCGTACTCAAAGATGCCGCCCGCATGGAGCTTGAGAAACCGCTTCTCGTGCAGGGGCGCAATCTGGGCGGCAAAATGGGCCCAGTCAAAGGCGTCCGGGTCGGGCCACTTGTCGTAGCGCTCCAGGTCGGCCACCGACTCGGCATAGGCCAGGGGATAGGACGCGTACTCGTCATAGGTGCAGTACTCGTTGCGCACCGGACGGCGGTGGACTCCCATACGGTCAAAATAGCTGCCGTCGGGCAGGATCTCAGGGTCCGGCAGGGTGGAACAGGGAAAGACGAACTGCATGTCCACATCCAGCAGGTCGTACAGCTCCGCCTCTTCCCGGGCGCCGAAGTGCTTCAGCAGCCGCTCCACCACCTCGGGCACCGCCCAGAAGTCCACCGGACAGCGGTCCGGCTGCCGGTGGGCCAGAGCGGCCAGCACCCGTTCTCTGTGTGTCATAGCGCTTCTCCTCTCATTCCGCATACCAGGGGTCGTCCTCCGGCCCCAGTGCCTGATTGTCCTTTGCCAACTTCCGGAGCACCGGCTCCTGGAGGAAGGAAGCCCCCCAGCAGTGCAGCCCGGGGAGCAGCAGAATCAGGGGCGGCAGCATGGCCGTCAGAAAGACGCACGCCAGCAGCATGGCCGCCACCCCAATGGTGCGCAGCGGATGCCCCGCCGCCAGCAGAACGCTGGACGCCAGCAGCCGCCCGGCGGTCATGTCGTACCGGGACAGCAGCGGGAACAGCCAGGCCAGTACCGCCAGAAATACCACCGCCAGCAGCACCACCAGGCCGAAGTAGAGGGCGGAAAAGACCTCCACCCCGCTTATGGCGAAGCGGTAAAAGACCAGCAGTCCGCCCACCGCCAGCATGAGCAGGGAGAACACAATCCCCTGCTTCAGATTCTGGCAGAAGCTGTGCCAGTAGCAGCCCCAGATGCCGCTTCTGTGCCGCCGCACCGCCTTGACCGCCGTGTAGTAGGCGGCGGCCCAGGAGGCCCCCGCTGTGACCACCGGCAGACAGCCCAGCAGCAGCAGTCCGCTCAGGGCCATCCACTTGGCCAGCATATCCATGAAGCCGAAGAACAGCTCCTTCAGTCCGCCCTTGCCTTCCATACTGTGAAACCTCCTGTCGCCGTCCGGCTCCATTCAATCATGCAATAGCGCAGGGGCCCCACCCAAACGGGCTGGGGCCCCTGTTGTTCTCAGGCCAGAGACAGCGCCATGAGAATCATGTCGTCAAAGCTCTCCTGCCGCTCCTGAGGCGTGCAGGCAGCGCCGTTGAACATCAGGTCGGAGATGGTGCACAGGGCCACCGCCCGCTTGCCCGCCTCCATGGCGTTCATATACAGGGCCGCAGACTCCATTTCCACCGCCAGCATGCCCATGTCCGTCCACTTCTTCATCCACTCGTCGGAGTAGTAGAAGCCCTCGCCGGACACCACCGGACCCACCCGGACCGACATGCCGTGGGCCTTGGCGTAGTCCACCGCGCCGGAGACCAGGCCGTAATCCGCGCAGGGGGCGATGTCGCCGGGCAGGTTGAAGTGACGGGCGTAGCCGTTGTCGGTGGAGGAGGCCAGCGCCACCACCACGTCCCGCAGCTTCAGGCTGGGGTGCATGCCGCCGGCGGAGCCCACCCGGATGATGGCGTCCACGTCGTAGAAGTGGAAGAGCTCATAGGAGTAGATGCTCATGGAACCGGCGCCCATGCCGCTGGCCATGACCGAGACCTCCTTGCCCTGGTAGGTGCCGGTGTAGCAGTAGATGTTGCGGATATCGCTGACCAGCCGGGGATTCTCCAGGAACTTCTCCGCGATGTACTTGGCACGGAGGGGATCGCCGGGCATCAGCACGGTCTTGGCGATCTCCCCGTATTTGGCCGCGTTGTGAATGGTGGGGGTCTGTTCCTTCATGGCTGTCCCCCCGCTCACTGCTTGCCGCCCAGGGCCTCGTAGAAGGTCTGCTGGTACTTCTCGCCGTCAATGGCAAAGACGGTGCGGATCTTGGGCAGGTGCTCCCAGCGGAAGTGGTCGCGGCGATCCCAGATGGTCATGCCACGGGTCAGGGGGCCGCCGCAGTCGATGGCCACGTTGATCTCACGCACGTCGGTCATAATCTCGGGGTTGATGAAGCAGCACATGGCGGTGGTGTCGATGGGGCCGTTGATGAAGATGCCCTGGTCCTCGATGGAGTTGTTGCCGTCGATGTAGTCGATGATCTCCAGGGCGTACTTGGCCTGGCGGTTGTTCAGGCCCTTGAGCTTCTCAATGGTCTCCTCGGAGATGTTCACAGCCTCGGGGTTGAAGGCGATGTCCAGGCCGATGGAGGTCAGCTTCACGTCGGACTCATAGACGATCTTGGCGGCCTCGGGGTCCACGAAGATGTTCCACTCGCTCATGGGGTTGTCGCCGGTGGCGTTGCGGAAGGCGTACTCGGTGATGCCGTAGGCGCCGCCGATGTGGTAGATCTCCTTGATGAGGGGGATGATCTCGGGGCGGCTCATGAAGGCGATGGCGATGTTGGTCAGGCAGGAGGTGCACACCAGGGTGACCTCACCGGGGTTGGCCAGCACCGTGTCCACGATGAACTGGGCGGGAGACTTGTCAATGGGCTTGAGCTTGGGCTCGGGGAAGAAGTGGTTGCCCAGGCCGTCCACGCCGTGGGAGTAGGGGTCCTTGGGGTACTCACGCAGCATGGGGTGCATCATGCCCTGGGCCACGGGGATGTCGCCCCGGTCCATGTACTCCAGAATACGCAGGGCATTGGCAGTGGTCTTGTCGGCGGGCAGGTTGCCGCTCTCGGTGGTGATGCCCAGCAGCTCCACGTCGGGGTGGGTGAGGGCCATAACGATGCAGACGGAATCATCGGTTCCGGGGTCGCAGTCCATGATAATCTTTCTCTTGTCGCTCATGTGTATTCCTTCCTTTCCTCTCGCTTCAATTCATCTGCTCCAGACCGGGGAACCAGTTTTCCTTGCCGGCCTGGGCCTTCTTCATGTCCATCTGGTGGAGGACGGCGATGCCCTCCAGGGCCAGATCAATGGAGCTCTCCGTGCCCGCGCCCTCCCGGAACTTCTCGCCGGAGATCAGGTTGTCGGTCACGTTGAACACAGCGCCGCCTCTCCGCTCGAAGAGGTTGCACATGGTCATAATAATGGAGGACTCCCGGTCGGTGTTCAGCACGCCCGCCCGGTTGTAGGTGCCCAGCTTGTTGATGTTGTCGGGCTGGAGGTAGCCGCCCACGGAGGGACGGCCGTTGCCCACAAAGTCGCTGTCCATACAGGCGGTGACGCCCACATGGTAGGACATGCCCAGCTGCTCGGCGGCCTGGACCAGGGCGGTTACCACCTCATAGTGGCAGTAGGCGGGGAAGCCGTCGCCGATGTAGGCCCGGGAGGTGCCGTCCTCACGGAACACGCCGGAGGTGATGACGCAGTCGCCCACCTTCACCTTCTCGGCCACGCCGCCGGAGGTGCCCACACGCAGGAAGGTGGAGCAGTTGGTGTACTCCATGAAGTCGTTGATGGCCAGCTCCACCTCAGGACAGCCGCTGCCGCCGCTGACGCAGGTGACCTTGGCGCCCTTGTAGTAGCCGGTGTAGCTGAGGAACATGCCGGAATTACCGATGCACTCGGCGTTCTCCAGCCGCTCGGCCATGCGCTCGGCGGGGTCCTTGCCGTAGGCGCCCAGGGGGTCGCGGACCAGGTAGATGAGGTAGTCCCCCACCTTGTCGATGTCCACCTGGGTGATGGCGGGCTTGTTGTCAATGACCAGTCCGGGATAGGGCACCCGGCTCCAGTACTCGTACCGCTCCTGCATCAGCTGGATGGAGGGCTTGCTGCGGATGATCTCGCTCTTTTTCACGGTCTGGGGGCTCCTTTCCCGAAATCGTTTACTTCTCGGCCAGAATCTTCAGGTAGCACTCCCGGTTGCGGGGGCCGTCGAACTCCAGGAAGTAGATGCCCTGGGAGTGGCCCAGCAGCAGCTTTCCGTTTTCAATAATAAAGGTAAGGGAGGGGCCGATGAGGGTGCTCTTCACGTGGCCGGCGGCATCCTCAGGGGTGTCGTGCTGGTGCTTGAAGTCCACACGGGTGGGGATGAGACGGCGGATCTCGTCCTGAATGTCCTCATGGCCCAGGGGGTCCCAGAAGGAGTTGACGGTCAGACCGGCGGTGGTGTGGGTGATGAAGGCGCACAGCAGGCCGCTCTGAACCCCGGACTTCTCCACAAAGGCGTTGATCTGCTCGGTGAGGGAGGTCACGCCGTCCTTTTTGGTGCGAAACTGAATTTTCTCAAGCATTTTTCTTCTCCTCCTTAGTCCAGGCAGACCGTCTCGGAGACGGTGGTGGAATAGGCGCCGTCGGGCTCGGCCCAGATGCCCTGGAAGGCCCGGCTGTAGGGCTCCTCCCGCATGGCGGCCAGGTAGCCGGCGATGAGGGCGGGCACCATGTGGGCGGCCATGGACAGGAACAGGCCGTTGGACGACTTGGGCACCAGGAAGCGGTACTTGGCCTGGAGCTCGCTGTCGTCGGTCACCAGCACAAAGTCACGGCCCATCTGGTTCAGGCGGGCCACCAGCTCCTTGGTGCGGCTGTGGGCCTCGTTGGCGGCGCTGTCAAAGACCATGGTCAGGGTGTGGGCCACGTCCTTGACAAAGTAGTTGACGTGGAACCAGTTCTCGCTGTCCAGGTGGACGGCGGGCAGGCCCACCGCCTCGTACATCTTGGCGTGGCCGTACCAGGCGGTGCCGTAGTCGGAGCCGCAGCCGATCATCTCGGCGCTGGCGGCGTCCCGGAACTGCTCCGCCGCCTCCAGAGCCAGGGCGCAGACCTGCTCGGCGTCGGCCAGGAAGGCCTTGGGCAGCTCCTTGAGCTCCTTCCGGTACACGTTGGCCTGGTCCATGGGGTACTTCAGGCGCACCTCGCCCATGCGGATGGCCAGCAGATAGACGATCATCTGCAACACCGCGTAGGAGCGGATGCCGGGAGAGCTCTCAAAGGCGGGGATGGTGGGCACAATGACCTTCTCGGCCGCCTTGCCCAGGGGGGACTCGGGGTTGGAGGTGATGGCCACGGTGAGGGCGTTGTGGGCCCGCATCCGCTTGACCGCCTCCACCACCCGGGTCACCTGGCCGGAGTCGCTCACAGCAATGCCCAGGGGGTCGCAGGGGGACTCGCCCACCCACTTCATCTGGTAGTAGCGGGACAGAGCCAGAGGCTCCACCACCTCAATGGGAATCTGCAAAAACCGCTCAAAGGCCCGCTTGGCAGCCAGACAGGCGGCGTATCCGTCGCCGCAGCTGGTGAGCACCACCTTTTTTACGGAGAAAATCTGGGGGGGTGGTGAGCACATAGCGCACCTGGGGCTCCACATCGGGATAGACCTGCTCCAGGAGCTCGGGCACGCTCAGCACCTGGCGCAGCATGGCATTTTCATACTTACCGCTCATTTGTCGTTCTCCTCTTCTCAGTCATTCTTTTCCCCGCACAGCCGCTGGGCACGCTCCATGGCGCCTCGGGTCAGCTCGGGGGTGAACAGGTCGGGGACGCCGAACTGCTTGATGATCTCCGCAGCAGCGGCGGAGCCCATGCAGCCCGCCATACGGGGGCTGTACCCCTCGCAGCAGGCGTAGAGCACCGCGCCGGAGGAGCTGTTGCCGCCGCCGGTGGTGTCCACCACCTGGATATCGTGGGCGCTGGGGCAGTCGTAGCTGACGCCCTGGGCCAGCATGTGGGCTCCCTGGGAGCCACGGCGGAAGAACACCCAGTTGGGAGAGGCGGCGGCCAGCCGCCGCTCCGCCTCGGCCTCGTCGTCAACGCCATAGAGCATCTTGGCCTCGCCCCGGTTGATGGAAAAGACATCGATATACTTCAGATAGGACTCAATCACATCCGCGTTCTCCGGCTTGCAGGCGTCCTCGGAGATCTCCCACATCAGCTTGTAGCCATAGCGGAGTCTGCCGCCGATGAGGCCGTCCAGGTAGTCCCGGTCCAGGGCCTTGAACACGTACACGCCCTTGGTCTCCGGTCCGCAGCAGCGGAACACCTCGTCCAGGGAGGGGTCCAGGGCACGGAACTCGGCCAGGCCCACATTGGGCTCGTCGGTGCGGGAGCCGTCGGGGTAGTAGTGGATGACAATGGTGGGGGCCACGGCGCCCCGCACAATCAGGCCGTCGGTGGACACGTTGTTGTCCCGGTACCACTTCTCGTGCCGGGGCAGATACTCCGGGCCGATGCCGCCGCAGATGCCCACCTTGTCGGTGAACACCCGCACGCCAGCCAGAGCGTAAAAACCGGCGCTGCCCGGCTGGTTCTCCATGACCGTCCCGTCGGCCAGGTGAACCTCGTCGGTGGAGACGGTGGTGGCAATGACATATTCCATGCGCTTACACTCCCTCCAGCAAAAATCCGTCGATAAACATGGCCCCGCCGTCCACCAGATAGCCGGCGGCGCCGCGGAGATAGGGCTGATCCTCATCCACAGCCGTCAGCTCCACGTCCCCGGCACGTGCGGTCAGCCGGCTGCCCTCCGCCCGCAGGGACAGCGCGCAGGGCACAAACTGCTCGTAGGCAAAGGGGGCCTCGGCCAGGACAATTTCCCGCTCATCCATCCGCTTGATGATGCGCAGGGTGTCCCCGCCGGTGAGCACGGCGGCGTAGTACCGCCGGTGGCCCTGGCTGCGGACCACCAGGCCGCCCTGGCGGTGGAGGCTGAACTTCAGCCGGGAGGACACGGTGTAGTCGGTGAAGTCCCGGGTACCCACGGTGGCCACGCCGTTTTCCTCGTTGTGGCTGATGCAGTAGGTGCAGTTCAGGTTGGGGGCAAAATTCTTGGCGCTGGACACGAACATCTTGGCCCAGAAGGGGTTCAGGTCCCACATGTCCTTCATCATGATGCCCTTCTGCTCCAGCCTGACCGGGGTGTTGCTCCAGTCCGCGCTGCGGAGGAACACATCCCCTGTATACCGCTTCACCGAGGAGAACTCCACGCCGAAGCGGAGCACAGGCAGGCCGCCCAGGTCGGGCACAGTCCAGCGAATCTCACGGGTGACGGGGCCCAGCTGCTCCCAGGGGCCCGCCTCCTTTTTCAGGTTGTTGTCCCGGTCGGTGTACCACACATAGGGCCGCATGGCAGGTCCCCGCTCACAGGGACAGTCCGCCTTCAGCACCACGGTCTGGCCGCCGTACAGGGTGGGCGAGACGTAGGTCTCGTAGTTGCGGTACTCCTCGTGGAGGTCCAGGAAGGTGGCCACGCTGACGCTGGCGTTGGCGCCCTCGGCCAGAGCCGCGAAGTGGACCCGCAGGCCGTCCCCCGCCCCCTCCATGTTGCCGTTGCCCAGGGTGAATTCCGCCTTGGGGAAGGACTCATAGGGGCAGGGCATGAAGCCCTGGACGCTGCCGGGGTACTCAAAGGCAAACCGTGGGGGCTGGGGTGTCTCCTCCAGACCCCTGGTGCGCTCGGCCGCCCGGACGATGCGGCGGGTCTCCTTCACCGCGTCGGTGATGCCCTCGCCGCCGTCGGAGGTGATGACCAGCAGCCGGTCGGCCACAGGACCCCGGAAGTCGGGGCCGGTCTCCATGCCCTCCAGGCCCAGGCGGATGCCGTTGAAGCAGCCCACATTGCCCGCGTTGCAGTCGGTATCCCAGGCGGCGGAGGCGCCGATCTTCACCGACTGGGCGAAGTCGTCCCCGGCGCAGAGGATAGCAGAGAGCACCATGGCGTGGTTGGGAATCATATGGCAGGGACCGGGATAGAGGTGGTAGCCGTAACGGCTGTCCAGCACCTCCCGCACCTTCCGCCAGTCGGAGTGGGCGGCGCAGATGTTGCGCACGTCGTCCACCAGGCTGCGGAGCTGGTCGGTCTCCACATAGGCCATGCAGCTGTCGAAGGGCTTGTTCAGATCCCTCTCGTCAAAGGCCGCCGCCTCCAGGGCGCCCAGGAATCCGGCCGCGTCCAGGGCCACGCCGTCGTGGGACACGCCGGCGCAGGCGCGCACCAGCCGGTTGGCCTTCTCGGGGTCGCCGGGGCACATCATGGCGTAGGCATCCATGAAGATCTGGGCGCCAATCTGCTGGGCAAGCACCGGGCCGTTGCGCCGGATGGACCCGCTCTCAGGGGCGGGAATGCCCCGCTTCAGGTTCAGGTAGGCGGTATGCTCGGTGGAGTTGCCCATGCCGCCCCACCAGAGGATGGACCGGTCCTCGATGATGTAGTTGAGCCAGGTCTTGCCGATCTGCTCCGCCGTCACCTCCGTGGGGAAGCCGTTGTCCTCCACGGCACGGAAGAAGGCGAAGGTGCCCGACAGGTCGTCGTCGGCCACGATGAGGGGCAGGTCCAGCTCATTGTTGACATAGTAGGGAATCTCGCCGAACCGGTCGATGATGGTCTGGTAGGGCCAGCCCTCCACCGGGCGGCCCAGATACACGCCGATCATCTTACCCAGAACACCGGCGTAGATCTTGTTGCGATAGGCTTGGGATAGCTGCATATTCTTATCCTTTCACTGCGCCGCTTACCATGCCTTCAATGAATCGCCTCTGCATGAGGATGAAGAAGATGATAATGGGCGCCACAATGATAACCGTTGCCGCCATATTGGTGCCGTGGTTGGCCGTATTGGTGCCGTTGAGGGACATGAGGGACAGCATGGCGGTGAAGTTCTTCTGTCCGGTGAGGAAGGTGGAGGACACCAGGAACTCGTTCCAGGAGTTGAGTCCGGTGATGATGCCCACCGTCACCAGACCGGGTGAGAGGAGGGGCAGGATGATGTGGCGGATAACCTGCATGGTGCCGGCGCCGTCGATGCGGGCGGCCTCCTCCAGCTCCTTGGGGATGGACATGAAGAATGCCCGCAGCAGGGAGATGGCCAGAGGCAGGCCGGTGGCCGCCAGGATGAAGGACACGGCCACGTGGTTGCCCAGCCAGCCCATCTTGGCGTACACCCGGTACAGGGGGATGAGGAACAGGTACACCGGCATGGTCATGGTGACCAGGAAGTAGCTGAGCACCACAGAGGTACCGCGCACCTTCCGGCCGGCGATGACGTAGGCGGCCAGGGTGGCGAACACCAGCACGATGATCACGGTGCTGCCGGTGTACACCACGCTGTTAAGCAGGCCCTGGGCAAAACGGCCGTCGGTCCAGGCCTTGACGTAGTTGCTCAGCCCGGCGGTGAACTGGATGGCCAGGGGGTTGTGGACGATATCCTGGTGGGTCTTAAAGCTGTTGATGAGCACCAGCAGCATGGGCAGGGCGCAGATCACCGCCAGCAGGCACAGCACAATCTTGATCAGCACCCGGGTTGTTTTGCTCTCTTTCATGCTCTCACCCCTTACTGAGACTCACTGCGGTTCATCCGGGCATAGATGACCGACGCGATCAGGCCCAGGACAGACATCATGACCGCAATGGCTGCCGCCTTGCCGAACTGGAAGAGGGTGAAGGCGTAGTTGTAGGTCAGGGTGCCCAGCATCTCGGTGGCGTGGGCCGGGCCGCCGGAGGTCAGCAGGTAGACATAGTCGAACTGGAGGAAGGACTGGATGACGATGAGCACCATCATCAGCTTGAAGGTGGGCAGCATGCTGGGGAAGTAGACATACCGGAACAGCTGCCAGCCGTTGCAGCCGTCCACTGTGGCCGCCTCGATGTAGTCGCTGGGGGTCTGGCGCAGGGCGGACAGGAACACCACGGCCAGATAGCCCCAGTAGTGCCAGATGTCGACCACGGCCACGCCCACCAGAGCGGAGTCTGTGGAGGTCAGGGGGGAGGAAATCCAGGACCAACCCAGCACATTCTTCAAAAAGCCGAACAGGCCGGTGACCGGGCTGTAAATCATGTTCAGCCAGATGAGGGCGTTGGCGATGGGGGCAATGACGTAGGGGAGCAGGAAGATGACCTGGAACACCGAACGTCCCTTCTTCTGCTTGAGCAGGCACATGGAGGCCGCCAGCGCCAGCAGGACGGGGACCGTCAGATACATGATCATCCACTTGATGTTGTTGGTCAGGGCCTTGCCGAAGACGCTGTCGCCAATCAGCTCGGCGTAGTTGGAGGCGCCGACAAAGTTCATGTCGGAGGAAATGCCGTTCCAGTCTGTAAAGGAGGACACAATCGTGGTAATGGAGGGAATCAGAATCACACAGACACTGAGAATTACCGCCGGTGCCATCAGCAGATAGTAGGGAATTTTCTGTTGGATCCGTCTGCCTGACACAGAGCCTCACCTCTTTCTATAAAATACGGTGACCGCGCCTCAACGACACGGTCACCGTTTCCTCTCCGAAGGAGAGTTTCCTTATGGTTATTTGCTTCCGCCGGGAGCGGGGCAAATGGGACAGGAACCGGCATCGAAGTCACTCTGGAACGAATCGTCAATTTCCTGCATAAACTCGGTGGCATCCTTCTCCCCCAGCCACACGGAATCCACCACGCACATCAGGTCGAAGGCCTCGGCGGGCATGTAGGAGGAGTTGTAATAGCCGAAGTTGCCGGCATCGATGGCGGCGCAGGCCTCAGCCACGCCCTCCATAAACATCTTGGACAGGCCCTCAAACTGGCTCATGTCAATCTCGCCCAGGGTGGTCAGAGGCACCGCCCAGTAGCCGGGCCAGTCTTTGGCCATCTCGGTGACAAAGTCATTGGTCATCATCATGTCAAGGAACTCGGCACAGACATCCTTGTGCTCAGTCTTCTCGTTGATGGCCAGCAGGCCGGTGGCGCCCACGGTATAGGTGGCGGGGACATCGCCGGCAGCGGGGAAGACAGTAAAGCCGAAGTTGTCAGCGTTCTCATCCACAGCGTAGGGCATCAGGTTCTGGATGAACTTGAGGGGACCGAAGTAGAAGGGAGCCTTGCCCTCAGCCAGGAGCATGGCGGAGTCGGACCAGTCCAGGGAGAAGTAATCGGTGCCCAGGTAGCCCTTCTGGTACCACTCGGCGGAGGTCTCAATGGCGCCCACCAGGGACTCGTCGGTCCAGGGAATCTCATCGGTCAGGGCCTTGTACACGTTGTCGGCGCCGCCGAAGGAGTTGAGGAACAGGGAGGTGTAGTCCTCATTGGTGGGCTGCCAGCCCTTGTTGCCGGTGACGGAGCCGTACATACCCTTGGCAATGGCCTCGTCCATGATTGCGGTCAGCTCGTCCACGGTGGTGGGAACGGACCAGCCGTTGTCCTCCAGCACCTGCTTGTTGTACACCATGCCGATGATGTTCATGCCCATGGGCAGGGAGTACAGGGAGCCGTTGTACACGCCGGAGTCATACATGCAGCCCAGAATCTTGTCTTCCCAACCGTACTTCTCGGCGTACTCGTCCAGGTTGGCGTACTTGCCGGCCTGGATGTAGGTCAGCGCCAGGGAGGGAGAGGATTCGTAGATGATATCGGGGCCTTCGTCGGCGGACAGGGCCACGGCCATGTCCTTGTTGACCGAGGAACGGTACTCAACGGTCATGTGGTAGCCGGGATGCTCTGCGTTGAATTTGTCCACCAGGTTCTCTGCCATGGCGGCCTGCTGCTCAGAGGTGGAACCCCAGAACCACATGGACAGCTCAACGGTCTCGCCGTCCGCGCCGGAGCCGCTGCCGCTGGGCTGCGGATTCTCGCCGTTGCTGCAGCCAGCCAGAATGCCAAGACACATGACCAGTACCAACAAGAAACAGGATACTCTCTTCATAGCTGCTACTCCCCTTTGTTAAAACGTTTTTTCTTTTTCGTGCGGTTTCCTTATCCGCACCTTACAGCTACAACCCTAGCATTAGAATGGTCATATGTCAACATTAAAATCATTTACGTTAAAAATATACATATATTTTCTGCTGTTTTTGGTCGTTTCGACACCACTTTTTGTTTGACCCTCTCGCTAAATTTGTGATAAAACGTTAACTCAACTATTTTTCCGTTTTTTTGTCCAAAAGAGATTGCGAAATTCACCTGTATTCGCTATAATATGTCTATCCCTTCTTTTTTCACACCGCCCATATCGGACGGCGGGGATCGTCCCCTTCTCACCAGCGGTGTGTCCAACCCACAGGATGGAGGCGTTCTTTTGGCTTGTACAATTCGTGATATCGCCAGGGCGGCCGGCGTTTCCGTCACCACCGTCTCTCTGGTGCTGCGTGGAAAGGAATGCCGCATTTCCGAGGAGACCAGGGCCAAGGTCCAGCAGACAGCCCGGGAAATGCACTATGTTCCCAATCAGGTGGCCGTCTCCCTGGTCACCAAAAAGACCAATACCATCGGCCTCGTCTATTCCGACATACTCAACCCGTTTTACGCCGAGATGGCCGCCGGGCTGGAGCGCAGCGCCCATCTCCACGACTACGGCCTGCTCATCTGCAACTGCGATGAGCAGGCGGAGCGCTGCATTGACAATATCTCCCTGCTGGAGAGCCGGTGCATCGACGGCTTCGTGCTCCAGCCGCCGGAGACCATCAACGCCAGCCCCTCCAGGCTGCACGCCCTGCAGGAAAAGCTGAAGGCATGCACCACCCCCTATGTGATTCTGGACCGGGCCATCCACGACGTGTACCACGACTATGTGGCAGCCGACCACCAGCTGGGCGGACGGCTGGCCGCTGAGCACCTGGTCCGTCTGGGCCACACCAGAATCGGCTGTATCACCGGCTCCCTGTCGGACTACGGCTCAAAGCGCCGTCTGGCCGGGTACCGGGAGGTGCTGGAGGCCCATGGCATCCCCTACGACCCCTCCCTTGTCTACGAGGGCCTCTACCAGATTGAATCGGGCTATCGGGGCACCTGCGAGCTGCTGAAAAAGGATATCACCGCCATCTTCGCCTTCAGCGACCTGATTGCGGTGGGTGTACAGCGGGCAGCGACAGAATTCGGCATCTCCATCCCCCACGACCTCTCTCTGGTGGGCTACGACGACAGCTCCATCGCCCCTCTCTGCTCCGTCCCCCTCACCACCATCCGCCAGCCCATCGAGCTGCTGGGCCGTCAGGCCTGCGAGATCCTGCTGGCACGCATCCAGAATCCCGCCAAGGAGCACGTGGACTACTTCTACCCGCCCGCGCTCATTCAGCGCAGCTCCTGTTCCCTCCCCAGAGCCAACCCGGCTCCCCTGCTCTGAGTATAAAAGCTGGTGCACTCCCAGAGGAGCGCACCAGCTTTTTTGTTCCGATTCCGACTTGTTTTACAGCTTGGACAGGGCCGCCTTGTCCGCCACCAGGGTCACATCGGGGTGGAGCTGCAGGATGGAGGCGGGCAGCTGGGGATTCACGGGGCCCTTCACCATGCCGTACACGGCGTCCGCCTTGTCGGCGCCGCTGGCCACCATCACGATCTTCTTGGCGCCCATGATCACGCCGATGCCCATGGTCAGAGCCTGACGGGGCACCTCGTCACGGGAGGCGAAGAACCGGGCGTTGGCCTCGATGGTGCTCTCGGTCAGGTCCACCACATGGGTGGGCACCACGAACTCGTCGCAGGGCTCGTTGAAGCCGATGTGGCCGTTGCGGCCCACACCCAGCAGCTGCAGGTCGGCGCAGCCCAGGCTGCGGACAAAGGCGTCGTACCGCTCGCACTCGGCTTTGGCGTCCTCGGCCAGGCCGTTGGGCACGTGGGTGCACTCGGGGCGCACGTCCACATGGTCGAACAGGTTGTGCTGCATAAAGTAGCGGTAGCTCTGGTCATGGGTGCCGGACAGGCCCTTGTACTCGTCCAGGTTCACGGTGGTCACACCGGCGAAGGACAGCTTGCCGGCCTTGTACCGCTCCACCAGACGCTGGTAGGTGCCCACGGGAGAGGAACCGGTGGCCAGGCCCAGCACGCACTCGGGCTTCACAATCACCTGAGCGGCGATGATACGGGCCGCCTTCTCACTCATCTCATCATAGTTCTCCGCTGCATAAATGCGAATCATGGCATATTTCTCCTTATATATAATGTTATGTTGTCTGACGCGGCTCACTCCGCGCCCAGAATGTAGCGCTCAATGGCCATGGCGGCGCCGTCCTCCAGGTTGGAGGCGGTCACAGTGTCCGCCGCGTCCTTGACCTCCTGTGGCGCGGTCCCCATGGCCACACCCAGAGCGGCGGCTTTGAGCATGGGGATGTCGTTGCCGCTGTCGCCGATGGCCATGGTACGGGCCGGGTCAACGCCCAGAATCCGGCAGGCCGCCAGCATACCGTTGGCCTTGGTGGCCTGGCTGTGGGTGACCTCCACGCTGTGGGGGCTGGACCAGGCGTAGGAGACGGGGGCGGCCTTGAGCAGCTCCTCCACCTCCGCCCGCAGCTCCTGGGGCACATAGGGCAGGTTCACCTTGTCCAGGGCCAGGTCGGGCTGGTTCAGCACCTCTTCCAGGGCGGACACCGTCCGTCCCCGGGTGGTTAGGATGTTGTTCAGGTGGAAATACAGGGCGTCCTCATGCTCCCGCTGCATGTCCCAGCTCTCCTGGGTGAGGTAGAGCAGACCGCCGGCGGAGAGCTCCACGCTCAGCCCCATGCGGGCGGCAATTTCAATCATCTGCACAGCGGCATCCGCCTCGATATAGTGGGCCTCCAGCAGCTCGCCGGTGCGCAGGCGGCGGACCTCACTGCCGTTGCACAGGACGCACAGGTCCTCCCAGTCTGCGCCGGTGTGGACGGCCGGAGGCAGCATGGCGTACTGCCGCCCGGTGGTGGGTACAATGGCCACGCCCTTTTGGGCAGCCGCCGACAGCGCGGCATACAGCCGCGGGGTAAAGGTCTTATGGTCATCCAGAAGGGCAGTCCCGTCCAGGTCCATGGCAAGCAGGGAAATCTCCATATGGGCACCTCTTTTTCGAAAAATGCAGGACATCGTCCCGGCACAGCATACCATTTTTTCCAGTCTGCCGCAACCGCACGGGGCATAAATCAGGCCGCGGGCCCTTCCGGGTCCGCGGCCTGCTGCTATCGGTGGGGGAGTGTTCAGTCCCGGGTCAGGACGAATTTTGCTCCTCTGGAGACGCAGTCCGTCAAAAGAAGCCAGGGTGCTTCCACCTGTCCCACCACGTTGACCCGGCCGTCCGCCGGAAGGTCGGAGCGGATCAGCTGCACCTCGCCGGAGTAGCGGCCGTAGCCGTCGTTGTCCACGGTAATACTGCCTCTGGTCCGGGGCAGGCAGTCCTTGGGCGTCACCTGCCTGCCGAAGCAGGAGTACTCCCTGGACTCAGCAAAGCGGATGAGCCAGGCGGGGGAGTCGGGCCGGTTGGTAAAGACCTGGCCGTACAGCCACTCCGCCTCGGGCGCCAGACGGGCGGGAATCTCCAGCACACCCTCCCGGCAGAACCGGAGGATGCGGGTCCGTTCCCGGGCAGAGATGCCCGGATCGCCCACAAAGATACCGTCCACGCCCAGCCGGACCGCCAGATCGGCAAAGCAGGCTGACGGCGGCAGACCTCTGTGGCGCTCCAGAGTGGGCAGACCCTTATGGATGGGGCCACGCAGCTCCCCGTCGCCGGGGATAAAGGCCAGCACCTTCAGACCCGCCGCCTGGAGGGCTCTTGTGCTCTCCAGGAAAAACTCGTCATCCAGACCGGTCTCCGGCCGGGGGTAGAAATTGTGCATGGCCATTACCAGCGGCCCGGCTGCGGCAATACGCGCCGCGTCCTCCGGACTGGTGGTGGAGGCGTTGACCACAACGGGAATCCGGGCAGCCAGAGCGGCGATCTCCTCTGTGGTGAACCCGTAGTCCACCCGGAGTGCCCAGATACCAAGCCGTTCGGCCAGCCGGATCAGATCCGGCTGGCCAAACTGCGCAACTGTTTTTGTGGATACGTCCGCGAAAATCCGGTACTCCCGCTCCTTGAGCCACCGGCAGGTCTCCTCCGCCCGGCGGCAGTAGTCCTGCGAGAACTCCTCGCTGATGTGGAGGGAGAGGAACACGGCTGCGCCGCTTCCGGCGAGCGTCTCCAGTTCCTCCCGCTGGCGCTCAAAGGAGGTCAGGTAGACCGAATAGCCCAGAGACTCAGGCCGCGGCGACATCCTGATCCTTGATACCGAACCAGGTGAGGATGAAGCCCATGATGTAGCTGATCACCAGGCCGATGAGGAAGTAGACGATGGACATGGCGGCGCCGTTGGGGCCGGCGGTCATGACGAAGATGCCCAGCAGGCCGGAGGGGCCCCAGGTGGTAGCAGCGACCTGCATCAGCATGACGAAGGCGCCGCCGAAGCCGGCGCCCAGGCCGGCGGTGAAGAAGGGCTTGCCCATGGGGAGGGTGACGCCGTAGATGAGGGGCTCACCGACGCCCAGGATACCAGCGGGCAGAGCGCCGCCGATGACGGACTCCAGGCGCTGATTGCGGACCTTGCGGGCCTTGATGAACAGAGCGATGGCAGCGCCGACCTGGCCGGCACCGGCCATGGCCAGAGCGGGGTACAGGGTGACGTAGCCGAAGGCCTCAAGCTGGACAGTGTACAGAGCCACCAGGCCGTGGTGCATACCCATGGCCACCATGGGCAGGAACAGGGCGGCGCCCAGATAACCGGCGACCATACGGACAACGGGGTTGGTGCTCATGGCCACCAGCTCCACCACCTTGCACAGGCCGGTGGAGATGAGGCCGGTGATGGGCATGACAATGAGGATGTAGGGGATCAGGGTGATGATGAGGGTCAGGATGGGGGTGAAGCAGATGTCCACGGCGTCGGGCATCTTGCTGCGGATGGCCTTCTCGATCTTGCACATGACCCACACGCCGATGATGACGGCCAGAACGCCGCCGCGGCCGGCGCGGAGGATAGCGTCAAGGGGCTGGGCCTCGTTGTACAGGCCCACAATCTTGGAAATGGCGTCGATGTTGCCCAGGGTGGTGATCATACCGACCATGCCGCCCAGGATGGGGGTGCCGCCGAACTTCTCGGCAGCGCGGTAGCCGGCCCAGGCAGTGATGTAGGTCATGAAGGCGGTGTTGATGAGGCTGAGCAGGTTATGGATGATGGCCAGGACGGAGTTCTCAGCGTAGGTGGGAACCGCCTGGGCCAGCAGGGTGGCCAGACCGGAGCAGATACCGGCGGCGATAACGCCGGGAATCAGGGGCACGAAGATCTCGCCCAGGGTCTTGAGCATGGACTTGATCTTGCTCTCCTTCTGAGCGCCCTTGATGGCGGCCTTGTTGGCCTTCCAGTCGCTGCTGGCGGACACGCCGGTGTCGCCGCTCTCAGCGGAGACGGGGATGCCCATGTCCTTGTAGATGTCGGCCACCTTGCGGCACTTGCCGGGGCCGACAACGACCTCCACATAGCCGGGGTTGTCGTGGACCAGACCCAGAACGCCCTCCACGTTCTTCAGCGCGGCGTCCTGAATGGCGCCGTCATCCTTGACATGGATGCGGACGCGGGTCATGCAGTTGGTGGCGCTGTTCACGTTGCCGCGACCGCCGACCAGCTCCAGGATCTTGCTGGAAAGTTCCTGATTTGTCATGTTACACCTCTCCTTTTTCTATTGGGGTTACACACAATCGTTCCGCAGGGCGGAACGCAAAAACAGCCCCCAGGCTGTTCTCGCCATAAGTATCCGACCGGCTTGCGGCCTTACTGGATGGCCTCGCGGACATGACCTCTGGCCTTGTCCAGACGGGCCTTGGCCTCTTCTGCGTCGCAGTTGGCCAGAATCATGGTGATGGCGGTCTTTACGCTGCCGCCTGCCGCCGCGATGGTGGCCTTGGCGGTGTCACGGTCCACACCGGTGGCCTCCATGACAATCTTCTCGGCCCGGACGTGGAGCTTCTCGTTGGTCTGCATCACGTCCACCATCAGGTTCTGATAGGCCTTGCCCACACCCACCATGGTGGCGGTGGAGATCATGTTCAGGATCAGCTTCTGAGCGGTTCCGGCCTTGAGGCGGGTGGAGCCGGTGAGCACCTCAGGGCCAACCACCACCTCGATGGCCAGGTCGGCCGCCTGGCCCACGGCGGAGCCGGCGTTGCAGGAGATGGCCACAGTGCGGCAGCCCAGCTCACGGGCATAGTCCAGACCGCCCAGCACGTAGGGGGTGCGGCCGCTGGCGGCGATGCCGATGACCAGGTCGTCCTTGGTCAGATTGTTGTCCTTCAGGTCGTCGCGGCCCAGGTCCCGGCTGTCCTCGGCCCCCTCAACCGCCTTGATGAAGGCCTTCTCGCCGCCGGCGATGAGACCCACCACCAGGTCAGGAGACACGCCGAAGGTGGGGGGGCACTCGGCGGCATCCAGCACGCCCAGGCGGCCGCTGGTGCCGGCGCCCATATAAAACAGCCGTCCGCCCTTCTCCAGGGAGTCAATGGCCCACTCCACTGCCTTGGCAATGTTGGGCAGCTGCGCCTCAATGGCCTGGGGAACTCTGGCGTCCTCCCGGTTCATGGCCGTCACAACCTCCAGAGGGGTCATGGTGTCCAGATTCATGGTGGCCTGATTACGGGTCTCCGTGGTCATTGCGTCCAGATTCAAATTCAATGCCCATTCTCCTTCCGCGCCTGAGTGGAGCCGATGGTGCGTTCCGCTCCATCCTCCCCAGCCCGTCCGAAAGCCGGGAGGAACATTTCATAATCGCTGCAAGCAACAGCCTTCGCTGTGCATTCATCCTAATAAATCCCGCATTTCATGTCAATTATTTGAGCAGTTTATGGCACATTGTTTCGTCAAGTGGCTCCTTTTTCTCCCATTCCAGCATTTTGATGAAACTTTCCGAGCTGGAAAGATTTGAATTGTCTGATATGCACATATGTTTCAAAAAAAGTTTTACTTTTTCCCTTGACACTCGAAACTTTAGTTGCTATACTGTGCTCGCAAGCAAAAGTTGAATACACAGCCGCCTGAGTTTTGTGCGTTCTGACGTCCGATCTGGAAAGTCCTCTGTGCCGGGGCATTGTCCCTGGAACGAGTGCTCTCTGGAAGGACGTCTTTTTTTTACGCAGCACAGTCATTGCAGAAGCTTGAAAGGAGCGAGCATTTTACCATGTCTGAGAAAAAAGGATTTGCCTCCTGGCTCTTTGGAAAGAAGAAGGGCGCCGAAGAGGCCCCTGCCGATGAGCCCGGTGTGGAGCGCCTGGGCAGCCCCCTGGCCGGAAATCTCATCGGGATTGAGCAGGTGTCCGACCAGGTCTTTGCCGATAAGATTCTGGGCGACGGCGTGGCCGTGATCCCCGCCGACGGCAAGGTGTACGCCCCTGCCGACGGCACGGTGGAGAACCTGCTGGAGAGCCATCACGCCGTGTGCCTCCTCACCCCCGGCGGCGCCGAGTTGCTGATCCACGTGGGCAAGGACACCGTGGCCCTGGGTGGCAAGCATTTTGCCGCCCACGTGAAGGAGGGCGACAAGGTCAAGCGGGGTCAGCTGCTGCTGTCCTTTGAGCGGGACGCCCTGCTGGCCCAGGGCTTCGACCTGGCCACTCCCGTGGTGGTGAGCAATGGCGACGAGTTCGTCATGGAGAAGGCGGAGGGCGGCGAGGTCCGTCCCGGCGACACCATCATCACCCTGACCAAGCGGGCCTGACCCACATCTATATAATATAAAAAGAGGTATTCTGATATGATTCAGTTCCAGTACACCATTACCGATCCCAACGGTCTCCACGCCCGTCCCGCCGGCCTGCTGGTGAAGGAGGCCCAGAAGTTCTCCAGCACCGTGAAGCTGACCCGCGGCGAGAAGAGCGCCGACCTGAAGCGGCTCTTCGCCATCATGGGCATGGGCGTCAAGTGCGGCGAGACCGTGGAGGTGGCCGTGGACGGCGCCGACGAGGCTGAGGCCGCCCAGACCCTGGAGAAGTTCTTCCAGGAGAACTTTTAAGCAAAGGAGGCGCTTGTCATGACGGTACTGCACGGTGAAGGTGTGTCCCGGGGCGTGGCCTCGGGCAATCTGCGCTTCCTCCGTCGGGACGCCCAGGCACAGCCCCGCCGGGAGGTGGCCGACGCTGAGGCGGAGGTGCTCCGCTTCGACCAGGCCCGGGAAGGGGCCATGGAGCAGCTGGGCACCCTCTATGAGGAGACCTGCGCCAAGCTGGGCGAGGAGAAGGCCCTTTTGTTCCAGATCCACCAGATGATGCTGGAGGACCTGGACTATTGCGAATCCATCACCGGCATGATCCGGGACGAGCACGTCAACGCGGAGTACGCGGTGGAGCAGACCGGCGAGCAGTTCTCCCAGATGTTCGCCCAGATGGACGATGCGTATATGAAGGAGCGTTCCGCCGATGTGCTGGACGTGTCCCGGCGGGTAATCCGCCTGCTCACCGGCCAGGAAGACGAGGCCCTGGGCGGGGACACCCCCTGCATCATCGCCGCTGACGACCTGGTGCCCAGTGAGACCGCCCGGCTGGACCGGAGCAAGGTGCTGGGCTTCATCACTGCCCGCGGCTCCTCCAACTCCCACACCGCCATCTTTGCCCGCACCATGAGCATCCCTGCGGTGGTGGGTCTGGGAGACAGCCTACTGGAGGAGTTTGACGGCAAGAACGTGTTTGTGGACGGCGCCTCCGGCGAGGTCTTTGTGGACCCGGATGCCCAGACCACTGCGGAGCTGGAGAACCGCCGTGACCAGGAGGCGGCCCACCGCCGCTATCTGGACACCTTCCGGGGCCGTGAGGCCGTCACCCCCGACGGACACAGGGTTCTGGTGTGCGCCAACATCGGCGCGCCCAAGGATCTGGAGGCCGTTCTGGGCGCCGACGCCGACGGCATCGGTCTGTTCCGCAGTGAGTTCCTCTACCTGGGCCGGGACAACTATCCCCCCGAGGAGGACCAGTACCAAGCTTACCGCCAGGTGCTGGAGGCCATGGACGGCCGCATGGTGGTCATCCGCACCCTGGACATCGGCGCCGACAAGCAGGCCGATTACTTTGAGCTGCCCAAGGAGGAGAACCCCGCCATGGGTCTGCGGGCCATCCGCATCTGCCTGACCCGTCCTGAGGTGTTCCGCACTCAGCTGCGGGCGCTCTACCGTGCCTCCGCCCACGGCAAGCTGGGCATTATGTTCCCCATGATCACCTCGGTGAGCGAAGTATTGCGGATCAAGGAGATCTGCGCCCAGGTGCGTGAGGAGCTGAAGGCCGAGGGTATTCCCTTTGACGAGCATGTGGAGCTGGGCATCATGATCGAGACCCCTGCCGCCGCGGTCATCAGCGACCTGCTGGCCCAGGAGGTGGACTTCTTCAGCATCGGCACCAACGACCTGACCCAGTACACCCTGGCCGTGGACCGTCAGAACGCCCAGGTGGAGTCCTTCTGCGACCGCCACCACGAGGCTCTGCTGCGTCTCATCCGCGCCACCGTGGAGAACGCCCACAAGGCGGGCATCTGGGCCGGTATCTGCGGCGAGCTGGCCGCCGACACCACCCTGACCGACTTCTTTATGGAGGTGGGCGTGGACGAGCTGTCCATGACGCCCGGCGCCATTCTGGAGACCAAGGCCAAAATTCTGGACAGATAACAGTCACCTGCAAGAACCATCACAGGGAGGCAAACCTTATGAAAAGCGCGCTGCTCAGACTCCGGGAGGCCAGAGATTCCCTCAGCGCCACCGAACGTTCCATCGCCGATTACCTGCTCTCGCACCCTGAAGAGGCCATTGAGCTGAGCATTCACGAGATGGCGGAGCGGACTTTTTCCTCTCCGTCCACCATGATCCGCATGTGCCACCGCATTGGCTTTGAAGGCTACAAGGAGTTTCGCCGTGCGGTGACCTACGAGATGGCCGTGCGCAAGCAGAGTGAGGAGGAGGAGCGGAAGGAGATTGCCCGCTCCGACAGTGTTGAGGATATCATCGAAAAGGTCACCTATAAGAACATCATATCTCTGGAGGAGACCAAGAACCTGCTGGACGCGGACACCCTGCGCCAGTGTGTGGAGCTGATCCGCGGCTGCCGGACCGTGCTGCTGTTCGGCATCGGCGCGTCCCTCTGCGCGGCCCGGGACGCATACCTGAAATTCCTGCGGCTCAACAAGCCCTGCATTGTCAACGACGACTGGCACTCCCAGTTCCTCCAGGCCCGCAACGCCACCAAGGACGACCTGGGCATCGTGGTCTCCTACTCGGGAGAGACGGTGGAGATGGTGGAGTGCATGAAGGCCATGCGGGAAAACCACACCCCCATCATCGCCATCACCCGCTGTGTCAGTTCCCCTGTGTCTGAGCTGGCCGACTACAAGCTCTACACCACCGCCAACGAGTCCACCTTCCGCAGCGGCGCCATGTCCTCCCGCATCTCCCAGCTCAACATCATCGACATCCTCTATACGGCGTTCGCCAACAGTGAGTACGAGTACTGCCTGGAGCAGCTCTCCAAAACCCATATCCGCAAGCCCAGCTCCATGCGCAAGCCTCTGCTGGATTCTCAGGGTGACCCGGATATTAACCGAAATTAACGAAACCCATCTGGTTATTTTTCATTTTTTCGGTTAAAATGACGTAAAACTGTCAACTTTAGAAATTTTGTACCAGCATTCCTCCGATTCCTTGTTCACTTTTGTTCAGTATGCTATGCTCTTGTCAAGTAAGCATACTGAACGAGTATGCATGGAAGAGGAGGAATTTTTTTATGAGAAGCATGCTCAAAAAAGCAACCGGGCTAATTCTCGCCGCCGCGCTGACCTTCTCGCTGGCTGCACCCGCCGCAGCCGCCGGAAGCTCCCGCACCCCGGGAAGTTCAGCCACCGCAACTGCTGTAACAGAGGTCACCCTCCCTCAGCAGGGCTGGCAGGCTCAGGTCACCTTCCCCGACTGGGCCGGGTATGTGGACGATACCCTGGCCATGAACAGCCTGTACAGCTTTGACGGCTACGCCGATCAGGGCGAGCTGTACGTCACCCTGGCGAAGGACGTCACCAGCCTGCGTCTGTTCGTCAACAACGCCGAGGTGGACACCTCCGCCATGAAGGGCGGCAGCACCTACAAGGTGGACATCTCCGACCTGACCGTCAACGGCACCAACACCGTTCAGGTCTCCGCCATCACCCCCTCCACCCTGGAGGGCGCCGTCACCGTCAGCATCCCCTACCCCACCGTCATCGAGGGTGTGCCCTCCGACGTGGGCATGAGCGAGGAGGTTCTGGGCGTCATCGACGACTTCATCGCCTCCGAGGTGAAGTACGGCTTCTCCGGCGCCCAGCTGGCCGTGGTGAAGGACGGCAAGATGGTGTACTCCAACGCCTGGGGCGCCGTCAACGGCTACAACAAGGACGGCAGCCGGATCGAGGAGGACGACGAGAACTACGTTCCCGTCACCACCGACACCCTGTACGACCTGGCGTCCAACACCAAGATGTACTCCGTCAACTACGCCCTGCAGTACATGCTCACCCAGGGCACCGACGTGTACGACATCTCCCTGGACGACCCCATCACCAAGTTCTTCCCCGAGTTTGACGACGAGGGCAAGACCATCTTCAAGGAGGGCACCTCCGCTGAGGACCAGGCCCAGATCCTCCAGTGGAAGTCCGAGCTGACCGTCCGTGACATCCTGATGCACCAGGCCGGCTTTGACCCCGACCCCCAGTATCACAACGACCAGTTCAACCAGGTCACCCAGAAGCCCGAGCAGGGCGTGGACAACCCCCTGTTCTCCCAGGACCGTGAGACCACCCTCACCAAGGTGCTGGCCTCTCCCCTGACCTATGAGCCCGGCACCAAGACCGTCTACTCCGACGTGGACTACATGCTGCTGTGCTTCATCATCGAGAAGGTCACCGGCAAGGGCCTGGACGTGTTCCTGAAGGAGACCTTCTGGGACCCCATGGGCCTGACCCACATCACCTACAATCCCCTCCAGCACGGCTTTGACAAGAACGACTGCGCCGCCACCGAGCTCAACGGCAACACCCGCGACGGCGTCATCGACTTCCTGAATGTCCGAAAGGACACCGTCCAGGGCGAGGTCCACGACGAGAAGGCCTACTACGCCATGGGCGGCGTCTCCGGCCACGCCGGTCTGTTCTCCAACGCCGAGGACCTGGCCAAGCTGGCCTCCGTCATGCTGACCGGCGGCTACGGCGACAACCAGTTCTTCTCCAAGAACGTGATGGACGACTTCACCAAGCCCAAGAGCCTGGACGCTCCCACCTGGGGTCTGGGCTGGTGGCGGCAGGCCGAGCTGGGCCGCAGCAGCTACTTCAGCATCCAGTCCTCCAACTCCACCATCGGCCACCAGGGCTGGACCGGCACCCTCACCGTCATCGACCCCGAGAACGACCTGGTTGTGGTGCTGCTGACCAACAAGAAGAACTCCCCCGTTATCGACCCCAAAGTGGCCGCCAACGACTTCTACTCCGACAACATGGTCCTGGGCGGTCTGGGCTCCGTGGTGGGCCTGGTCTATGACTCCATGCGCTCCAGCGTGGACGCTGTGGACGCCGTGGCCCTCCAGATGGCCAACGACCGCATCCGCCTGATGATGAGCCACAAGAACGCCTACGACGAGGCCCCCCACATGAACGACGCCTACGCCCTGGTGGACCTGGTGGTGACCATCGCCGAGCAGCGCAAGAGCGAGGTCACCAAGGCCAACGCCCAGCTGGCGCTGAAGAACCTGAACGACTTCGTGGCCCTCTATGTGGCCAAGGAGGAGAACAAGGCCAACGCTGCCGCCTGGTCCGCCCAGCTCCAGGAGCGCATTGACGCCATCGTCACCGACGGCTCCGCTCCCGCCGCTCCCGCTCTGACCGCCGTGCAGGTCTCCTCCGACCCCAACGACAAGGCCGGCACCCCCTTCGCCGGCGGCGACCAGAACTACGTGTACCTGCCCCGTCCCTACTCCTCCACCGGCTCTACCTCCACCGTGTTCTACAACACCGGCACCTGGTTTGACGGCTACGAGGGTCAGGGCACCCTGTACATCCAGATGAGCAACAGCGCCGACAGCGTCCGCGGCGACCAGGGCATCCGCATCTTCGTCAACGGCGTGGAGGTGGACAACTCCAACCTGACCGGCCAGGACGGCATCTACACCGTGGACGTGTCCAGCGTGGCCCGCAACGGCCGCAACAGCGTGGAGTTCTGCATCCCCAACATCAACGCCAACCGCACCTTTGCCGTTGCCGTCTACAACCCCACCGTGGTGGACAAGACCGATGATCCCGACGCCCTGGCCAATGCGGGCATCGACTCCAAGACCCTGGACATGATCGACTCCATCATCAGCAACGACGTTGCCAACGGCTTCACCTCCGCCCAGCTGGCCATCATCAAGGACGGTCAGATGGTCTACTCCAACGCCTGGGGCACCGTCAACGCCTACAACCCCGACGGCACTCCCAAGACCGACAGCCCCGCTGTCACCACCGACACCCTGTACGACCTGGCGTCCAACACCAAGATGTACGCCACCAACTACGCCATCCAGTACCTGGTGGCCCAGGGTGAGCTGGACATCAACGACCCCATCACCAAGTACTTCCCCGACTTTGTCAACAATACCATCGAGATCAAGTACGAGACCTCCAACGGCACCGGCGCTCCCGACCTGGAGACCGCCAAGGCCTGGAAGGCTGAGCTGACCGTGGCCGACATCCTCCAGCACCAGGCCGGCTTCGCCCCCGATCCCCAGTTCCACAACGACAAGTTCAACCAGGTCACCCAGCTGCCCGACCCCAACACCGACAACGTGCTCTACGCCATCGGCAAGGACAAGGTGGCTGAGGCCATCTGCAAGGCTCCCCTGGTCTACGAGCCCGGCACCAAGACCGTGTACTCCGACGTGGACTACATGCTCCTGGGCCTCATCGTGGAGCAGGTCACCGGCAAGGACCTCAACACCTTCCTGAAGGAGACCTTCTGGCAGCCCATGGGCCTGGACCACATCACCTACAACCCCCTGGACAACGGCTTCACCGCCGATGACTGCGCTGCCACCGAGCTCAACGGCAACAGCCGCGACGGCGCCATCGACTTCACCGGCATCCGCACCGGCACCATCCAGGGCCAGGTCCACGACGAGAAGGCCTGGTACGCCATGGGCGGCGTCTCCGGCCACGCCGGTCTGTTCGCCAATGCCGAGGATCTGGCCATTCTGGCCCAGACCATGCTCAACCCCAACGGCTACGGCGCCAACCGCCTCTTCAGCGCCAACGTGAACGAGTACTTCACCTCCCGCAAGAATTCCTCCGCCACCTGGGGACAGGGCTGGTGGCGTCAGGGCGACTGCGGCCGTCCCTGGTACTTCGGTGTCCAGGCTTCCCGCGACACCATCGGCCACCAGGGCTGGACCGGCACCCTCACCGCCATTGACCCCGAGCAGGATCTGGTTGTGGTCTACCTGACCAACAAGATCAACTCCCCCGTCACCGACAACACTGTAAACGCCAACCAGTTCGACGGCAACTGGTACACCTCCTCCACCCTGGGCTTTGTGGCCAACATTCTCTATCAGGGTCTGAATGAGAACAGCTCCGCTGACGACATCCAGCCCGCTCTGGACGCCCTCCTGGGCGACATGGCCATGGACAAGATCCGTCTGGCCGACGCCGAGAACCTGGAGGACGCCGATCACCCCCTGATGCGCGCCACCAATTCCATCGTGGAGCTGGCCTATGAGGCCTATTACGCCCGTCCCACCGAGGCCAACAAGGCCATGGCCCTTCAGCTGGCTGACGCCATGACTCAGCTCAGCGATGTGGGCACCTATGACCGGATGGTCCGTGTCATGTCCTACAACGTCCACTTCGGCCAGAGCCTGGAGAACGTCTATGACCTCCAGTCCATCGCCGACGTGATCACCTCCTCCGGCGCCGACATCGTCTGCCTCCAGGAGGTGGACGTGAACTGGGGCGATCGCAGCAACTACGACGACACCCTGGCTATCCTGGCCGAGATGACCGGCATGGAGTCCTTCTATGCCTACATCTACGACAAGCCCTCCTCCAGAGGCGAGGAGTACCCCAACGAGCGCTTCGGCGTTGCCTTCCTGAGCAAGTACCCCATCGTCTCCTCTGCCAACCACGAGATCACCCGCTGGAGCACCCAGGACGGCGATCCCCAGCCCGGCGATCCCAACTTCCCCGGCACCAAGCCCGGCTTTGGTGAGATTGTGGTGAACGTGAACGGCGTGTACATGCGGGTCTACAACACCCACCTGGACTACCGTGCCGATGCTCCCGAGGGCTATCCTCACACCATCCGTCTGGATCAGGTCAACGACATGCTCCGGATCATGAATACCTCCACCTACCCCACCATCCTGGTGGGCGACATGAACGCCGATATCTCCGATCCCACCGCCGCTGAGGTCTTCAATCCTCTGATGGAGAAGTTCAACGACTCCTGGGCTCTGGCCGGCAAGGGCAACGGCAATTCCTTCCCCTCCGACAACCCCGACCGGAGAATCGACTACATCCTGACCACCCCCAACACCATCGAGCCTGTGAACGCCTTTGAGCTCAATACCCAGGCTTCCGACCACCGTCCCGTTGTGGCCGACCTGCTGATCCACGGCACCGCCCCCTCCATCGACCCCGATCCCGGCGAGGGCACCAAGCCCACCGAGCCCGAGTGGAAGAACCCCTACTCCGACGTGTCCGACAGCTACTGGGCCTATGACGCCATCCGCTTTGTCACCGAGGAGAACCTGTTCCAGGGCGTCAGTGGCGGCGGCTTCGCCCCCGAGATGACCATGAGCCGTGCCATGCTGGCCACCGTGCTCTACCGTGCCGCCGGTTCCCCCGCCGTCACCACCTCCGCCGGCTTCACCGATGTGCCCGCCGGCAAGTGGTACAGCGACGCTGTGAACTGGGCCGCCTCCAAGGGCATTGTCAAGGGCGTTGGCGGCAACCGCTTCGCCCCCGACGACAACGTCTCCCGTGAGCAGATTGCCACCATCCTCTATCAGTACGTCCTCTCCACCGGCGAGACCGCCAAGGCCGACGCCTCCGTCCTGGCCGTCTACGGCGACAATGCCTCCGTCAGCTCCTGGGCTGCCGACGGCATGGCCTGGGCCGTGAAGGAGGGCATCATCACCGGTAAGCCCGGCAGCCTGCTGGCCC
>CABIYL020000001.1:115322-116358 GCA_902362925.2 Clostridiales bacterium
GATGAACCGTCCCGCCGCCTTGCCCTCCTCCATCACATCACGCACCATCTGCCTGATCTCATCCTGGCTCCGCCGCTCCAGGTCATCGTACTGGATGTTGCCGATGAGCACGGTGTGAGGTCCCAGAGCCGACCGTGCCTGGGTGATGGTACAGTCTCCCACAGGCGGCGCCTCAATGGTGTGCAGGCCGTCCGGCTCCACCTCCTTGAAGCCCTCCAGCACCCGGGACAGGTTGCCGTGATAGTGGATGATGGCGATTTTCCCGTATTGGTGGATCAGATCCACCACCCGTTTCAGATAGCGGCTGCTCAGGGTGTTGAACAGCTTGGGGTCCACCATGGGCGGACCGGCAAATTCCGCGCCCACGATGAAATAGGCGTCGGCGATGTCCAGCTCCAGATACCGCCGGTACACCTCCAGCACCCGCTCCGCCATCACATCCGTGAAGCGCAGCAGACTGTCCAGGTCTGTGAGGGTCCAGATGCAAAAGTTCTCCGCACTGCACAGGTGGTACAGCGGCTCCAGCGGGTCCCCCAGGTCCATCATCAGCAGCCCCCGTTCCCCCAGCTCCTCCTTTTCACGCAGAAGGGTCTCTCTGTCGGGACAGGGCGGTATATAGGGAATTTCCGCGATTTTTTCCAGCATATCCGGATCATCCACATAGAATTTGATTGTGGTGTATCCGTTCTCCTCGGTCACGGATTTCTCAAAGGTCAGGTCCCGGTAGGTTACCCGGGTGCCCGTCCTGCCCGGTCCGTCAATGGGCATGCGGAGGATCTCCGGGTTGGCGTTGTAGCAGAAGCCCAAATCAGGCCGCCGCCGGTCCATGGTGTCGCAGAAGTGCTCAATGGCCGCCGTCACAGGCCGGTAGGCGGGGATGTTGTAGATGTCGGCGTAGTACTCCAGCGGGTGATAGGGGGCCAGCAGCCAGATGGGGACGCGGTCGATCTCCTGCCCGTTCCACAGTCGGAGCAGCCGCTGCCGTGAGGTCAGCTCCATGTTCTCTCAGGTCCTTTCTCTGCTTCCGTTTCGAGCC
>CABIYL020000001.1:116562-125121 GCA_902362925.2 Clostridiales bacterium
CCGCCCAGTCGGACACAGCGGCGCTGTCGGCAAAGTCCAGCTGGCCCTCTGCCGCCGGGCTGCCCGCGTACCGGTACAGCATGGCCGCAATCTGCTCCCGGGTCACCACAGCGTCGGGGTTGGTGCCATCGGACACGCCCTCGGCCACGGCCCAGGTCTGGGCCTTCTCGTACCAGCTCTCGCCGCCCTCGGTGTCTACGCCGTCCATCCGGGCCAGAATGGTCCACATGGTGGCACGGGTCACGGTGCCGAAGGGCTGGAACAGGTTTCCGCCGGTGCCCTGCATCAGTCCGGCCTCCACCATGGCGCTGACAGCTTCCTCATACCAGCTGCCCGCCTCCACGTCGTCAAAGCCGGTGACGTTGCTGCCGTCGGGGGCAAAGACGGCCCGGATGGTCACGCTGCCCACGGGCTGCACAAAACTCCAGCTGCCGTCCGCCCGCTCGGTCACCGCAACGGTCTTGCCGTTCTGGTCGGTCACCGTCAGCTGGGACAGCACATAGCCCTCCTCAGGCTCGGGGGTAATGGTCACGGTCTGGCCCAGCATGGGGTAGCGGGTCGAAATCGTAAGGGTGCCGTGCTCAGCCTGCTCGGTACGGACAGGATAGACAGGTGCTGCACCGCTGTCCCGGAGCACCAGGGCGGCCTCGGCCGCTGCCAGGTTCTCCGCAGCCAGGTCCACTGCGGGCTGGCTGGCAAAGGCGTCCTCCAGGACGGCTTTGGCCTGGTTCAGGCTGGTCTGGAGGGCTGTGAAGCTCTCCTCGGTGTAGTCCTGAGCGGCGTAGGCCGTGCAGCGCTCCACCAACACCTGAAGCGCCTCCTTGTCCGCCTGGGGCCGCTCCAGCTCATAGACCTTCAGGTCGTCCATCTGGGCGGTGGCGGCGTACACCCGGTAGCCCGCCTTGCCGCTGCCCTGGCCCATGTCCAGGGCAGTCATGAGCACGCCGTCCAGGTAGAAGTACACCATGCCGCCCATGTCCTCCACGCGGATCTCATAGACGTCGTTCCACTTGCCGGAGACCTGCTGGCTGAACAGATTGGAGGCTCTGCCGTCCTCCCAGCGGTAGACCTGGAAGGAGGGGTTGGATGCCCCCTTGCCCAGATCCAGACGGGCATGGCAGAAGTTCTTGTCGTCCTGATAGCGGAAGACAACGCCGGCGCTGACGCCCGAGTCCAGGGCGTCCTTGTTGACCATCTGCACGGTGCTGGACAGGGTATATCCGGTCCAGCTCTCCTCGCCGGTGGTGATGATGGGGGCCTCATTGCCCTTGGTGTTGGTCACCCTGAGCACGCCGCCGGTCACCTCCACGGTGCCGCCGCTGCCGCTCTGGGTGTAGCGGCCCTCCACCGCCTGGGAGAAGTCGTCCTCCAGAAGCAGGCGGCCCTCGCAGGCCGTAAGCTCCACCTCACGGCTGGCCAGCACGGTCTCGCCGTCCAGAACGGAGACAGTGAAGGCATACCAGCCCTTTTCCACGTCGCCGGTGAGGGTGACGGGCAGGGCAAAGGAGGCAGAACCGTCAGCGGGGACGGCAAAGCTCTGGCTGTCGGGGACAGTGATGCCCTCAGGCAGGTTCTCTGCCACAACGGTGAGGGTCTTTTCGGTGTCAAAGGTGCTGGATGCGGTGATGCTGACGGTGCCCTGGGTCTGGAAGGGGCTCAGGGTGAGGCTGCCGGTCTCCACGGCGGCCACGGCCACATTCTGGCTGCCCGGTTCCGCCGTCAAAGCGGACACGGGGGCGGAGTACTCCGAGATGACATCCCCGTTGAGGGCGGCCACGGAGAACCAGTAGGTCTTGCCGGTGTCCAGGCCGTTAACGGTGAGCTGCTCCACGGCGGCACGGCGGATGGTGACGGTGCGGTCCAGATTGTCGGCGCTCTCGCCGTACTTCACAACATAGCCGGTTGCCTTCCAGGAGGGCTGGATGGTCAGGCTCACCAAGGTCTCGCCACCGGCAGCCCCCTTGACCACGGGCACTTCCCTGGCCTGGTCGACGGTCTCCACGGTGACGGCCACCTCCTGGCTCCAGGCGCTGGGCACGCCGCCGGTGACGCTGCGCAGGCGGTAATAGTAGGTCTGGCCGCCGGTCAGACCGGACACCTTGACGGAACCCTCGGTGTCAAAGGTCATGGACTGGGTGTAGTTCCCGCTCTGGGTGCCGTACTCCAGCTCGTAGGTGTCGTCGGCGTTCTTGACCGAGTAGCCCACGAAGAAGGCGCCGTCAATGGGCTCGGTGTGCCAGATGACGGGGGGCAGCACGGCGCCGTCGGTGGTGGTCACGGTCTCCACGGCGGCGGACACGGGGCCGCTGCCGGCGCTGTTGGCTGCGGAGATGGTGACGGAGTAGATCTCGCCGGGGGTGAGCCCGGTGAAGTCGGCGTACCGGTTCAGTTCCGCCTCGGCGGTCTTGGTCACGCCGCCGCCTGTGAGGGTGACGGTGTAGGTCTCAGCGTTGTCCACGCCCTCGAACACCACCCGGACGCTGTCGCCGCCGGCGATGACAGCGGTGAGCTCCGGGGTCTGGGCGGGAGCCTGGAGGTAGTGGAAGGTCTGGGCAATCTCATACCCCTGGGCGTCGATGACGGTGGCCCGGATGGCTCCCAGGCCGCCTGCGGGGATGCTGTCCACCACGGCGGCGGTCTGCCAGGTGCTGCCGTCGGGCTCCATATCGGGGATGGACACCAGGGCGGAGTCCACCACGGAGCCGGAGGCGTCCAGGGCCTCCCACTTGAGAGCGGCGCACCGGATGGGGTAGGAGGGCAGTTCCACGGTGCCGTCCCGGCTCTCCACAGCCAGGATGAGCAGGGCGCTGCCGCCCTCAGAGACAGTGTCGCCGTTGGCGGTGATGGTCAGGCTCTTTACAGGGGAGGACGCCTTCTGAAGGATATCAAAGCCGATTTTCTTGTCGCCCCAAACGGTGGTGACGCCCCACACCCGGTTCTGGCCCAGGGGGGTGCCGCCATAGTTGGAGCGGTAGTCGTTGAGGGTCCAGATGGATGCGCCGAACACATAGTCCAGGTCGCCCCACTGGTTCAGGATGTTGGCCGGGTTGATGACCGCCTTGTCGGGAATCTCGGAGGTCTGACCGTTGCCGTACTCCGAGACAAAGATGGCCTTGTCGGGGTAGATGCTGTGGATTTTCTGCACGTTGCCCCGGAAGCCGCCGTAGTAGTTGCAGCAGATAAAGTCGGAGTAGTAGACCGAGTCGCCCTCAGGGGTGCTGGGCCGGTGGGCGGACAGGCTCACCTCGGTGACGTACCGGGTGGGGTCCAGCTCGGTCTTGATGTAGTTGGTCATGTACTGGGCGTAGTCCTTGACAATCTGCTGGTTGCCGGAGAGCTCGTTGCCGATGGACCAGGCGAAGATGGAGGGGTGGTTGAAGTCCCGCTCGATCATCTCCTTGTACCACAGGGAGGTGCGGTAGGGGTACTCGCTGCCCGCCGGGTTCTTGACCTGGGCCACACCGCCGCCGCCCCACAGGTTGCCCTCGCAGATGAGGAGGAAGCCCACCTGGTCGCAGTAGTCCAGCAGGTTCTCGCTCATGGGCACGTGGCTGAGCCGGGCAGCGTTCATGCCCATGCTCTTCATGTAGTCGATGTCCCGCATGATGACGTAGTCGGGCTCAGTCTGGCCGTTGGCCCGGTCGTCCCACACCCGGTTGGCGCCGGTCAGGCGGACGGCCTCGCCGTTGAGATAGAACTTGGTGTCCTTGATCTCAATCTTGCGGATGCCGATGTCATCTTCGGCATAGTGAAAGACGGTGTCGCCGTCCATGAGCCGGGTCCTGACAGTGTACAGGTTGGGGGTCTCAAAGTGCCATAGCTTCACGTTCTCCAGGGTGAGGACGGCGCTGTCAAACCGCTGGTCGGCCGCCTGGGCGGTGGGCTTGACGGTCACTTCGGTGGTCTGGGTGCCCACCAGCTCGCCGGTGGCTCTGTCGTACACGTCGCTGACCACGGTATAGGTCTTATCCGTGTCGGCCTGGTTGTTGATCTTATACTGGAAGGTGATGTCGGCGGTGCCATTGTCCAGATTCGGCTCAGAGACAATGTGCTGCCACTCCAGCTTGGAGGCGTTGTTCACCCGCAGCAGGGCGTCGCCCGAGATACCGCCCCACTTCCACCATGCGCCGTAGGAGAACTCGTTGTTCACCTGGATGGCGATGGTGTTCTCGCCGCCGTAGTTCAGGTAATCGTCCACCCGGAACTCAAAGGTGGTGTAGCCGCCGTCATGGCTGCCCACCTCACGGCCGTTGATCCAGATGCGGCTGTCGTGGTATACGGCGGTCAGGTTCAGGTAGGCGGGATAGCCCTCATACTCAGCGGGCATGTCAAAGGTGCGGCCATACCAGCCGGTGCCCTTGTAGTTGGCGTAGTCGTTCTCCAGGTCCCAGTTACCGGGCACAGGCAGGCTGTCCCAGTCCTCCGTGTTCTCCAGGGTGTACCACCCCTGGGCCTGGCCCACGTCGTCGGGGTCGGCGGCAAAGGCCCACAGGCCGTTGAGGGACAGCTCCACCTGGCCCTCGCTGCTCTCCAGGGCAGGCAGGGTGTTCAGGTCCTTCTCGGTGCGGAAGGTAAGGGTGAGCTTTTCGCCCACGGTGTTGCCCATCACGTCGGCCACAGCAGCGGCCACCACCGCCGTATAGACGCTGTCGGCCGTCATGGGGACCTCAGGGGTGAGGAGTACGGTGCGGCCATCGGGGTCGTCCGGGTCCAGGGCTGCGGAGGCGGCCACAGCCTGGCCGTCCTGCTCCAGGGTGACGCCGGTGATGGTGGATTCATCCACAGGCGCGCCGAACACCACCCGCACAGGTCCCTCCACCGGCACCCGCACGTCCTGTTCCAGGACCGCCGTCAGGGGAGTGGGGGCCAGCTCCACCGTAAAGGCCTGGCTGACCACAGGCTGGGACAGGCCGTGTCCGCCGGCGCTCACGCCGGTCACCTGGACGGTATAGGTGCCGCTGGGCAGATAGGTGGCGCAGGACCAGGCCCCATCCGCCACCGGAGCGGTAATGGTGCGCACGGTCTCCTCACCGGACCTGACGGTCACGGTGACAGAAGAGGCGCCCTCAGCGGTGCCGGTGATGGCCATGGGCATGGCGGTGACGGTCTCCTGGGGGACTGCCACGGTGACAACAGGGCCGCTCACCGTGCTCACCGCCAGGTCGTCGTACTGGACGGTGCACTTCACCAGCCGGACGCCTGTCTGGCCGGGGACCTCCGGGACTTCATAACCCCCGTCCACATAGGTAAAGAGCTTCTCTCCGTCGGCCAGGCAGGTGATGTAGGGGCCGTCAGCCTCTACCGCCAGCTCCACAGCCTCGCCTGCGGTCCAGCCGATCTCCGCGCTGGCACGGGAGGCCCAGCTGCCGCTGTCATTCTCCCACAGAGCGGCATTGCCGTTGCCCTCCAGGCGGAAGTACCAGTAGGAGTCCTCCCTCATATACCGGAACACGATACCGGCGCAGGTGTGGGACGCACTGGTGATGTTGACCTCAGTGGAGATGCGGTAGCTGTCCTCCTCCGGCAGAGCAGGGGAAAGCAGCAGGGCGCCCGAGCTGCTCTGGCTCTCGCCCTGGAGCACATGGTCCCCCTCCGTCTCCACCACGGAGTAGCTGTCTGTGTCGCCGGTCCAGCCGTCCAGGGAACCGTCCTCAAAGGTGTAGGCTCCGTCAGGGGCCTCCTGGGACACCCGGAAGGTCCGCTGGGCGGAGGCGGCGGCGCCCTCCTCCCCTGTCACGGTGACGGTGACGGTGCAGCTGCCGGCGGTCAGGCCGGATACGGTATAGGAAAAGCTGCCGTCCTCCTCCAGGGTCAGGGGGATCTCCTCCCCGCCGTTGACCTGGATCACCGCCGACAGGGCGTTCTCCGTGGTGCCGGAGACCACTGTCTCGGTGGTGCCCACAGGCAGCAGCGCCCCTTCGTCAGGGGCAGTCAGCTCCACTGCCGGCGCGTTCTCCACCGGAGCGGGCAGGGCGCTGACGGTCAGGTCGTCAAAGCTGACCCCGCAGCCCCAGATGCGGAAGCCCACGCCGGAGGCGGCTGTCTCGGCGCTGTAATCGGGGTCAGTGTAGTCGATGACCTGGGTGCCGTCCACATAGCAGAGAATATGTCCTCCCTGGGCGGAGGCGGTGAGGGTATAGGTGGTTCCGGCCTCCCAGTCAAAGGGGGTCTCGGTCAGCTTGGCCATGGAACCGCCGGAATTTTGATAGAGCTGGGCATCCTCGCCGTCCATGTTGCTGGCGTTGAGGCGGAAGTGGAAAAAGTCCTTCTCTCCTGCGGCGCGGAAGAGCAGTCCGGCGCTGGAGCCGTCTTTCATGTTGATGGCGTCCACCGTCACCTTGGCGGAGACGATGTAGTCGCCCCCTGCCACGCCCTCGGGGGCGCTCAGGCACAGGGCGCCCCCGCCGTTTTCCGCCCGCAGCACGCCGTTTTCCACGGCGTAGCTCCCCGGGTTGGTCCAGGCGGCAATGGATGCCGGGTCCTCAAACCCGTTCTGATACAGGGTCTCCCCTGTCTCCGGTCCGGCAGCAGCTGCCGGCACTCCGCCCAGCCAGCTGGCCGCCATGGCCATGGCCAGCAGAGCGCTGAGCATGCGTTTCTTCCTTGTTGACATCCGTGTGCAGCTCCTTTCATTCTCCTGTTTCTGGAATTTTTTCAGAATTTTCAGGATTTTGGGTGCAAAAATCCCCCGGCAAAGGAGAATCCGCGTATTGACACACGTTTTCAGCCCCTGCCGGGGGACACAGGTCCGGTATTCAGCCCTTGACGGCGCCCGCCGTCAGGCCCTGGATGAAGTAGCGCTGGAGGAACACGAAGATGATGGTGACCGGGATGGCGGACACCACGGAGGCGGCCATCATGTAGCCCCAGTTGGTGGAGGCCTCGCCCAGGAAGGTCATGACCAGGCCGGAGGCCAGGGTGCGCTTGGCGGTGTCGGTGACCAGGGTCATGGAGTACAGCAGGTCGTTCCAGCTCCACACAAAGCCATAGATGGCGATGGAGATCATGCCGGGCACCGCCATGGGGAACACGATGCGGGTCATGATGCGCCAGTGGCCGGCGCCGTCAATCTTGGCGCTCTCGATGAGGGAGTCGGGGATGTTGTCAAAGTAGCTCTTCAGGGTCCAGGTGCCCACGGGGAGGGTGAACACCACGTAGCTGATGAGCAGAGCCCAGTAGCTGCCCAGCAGGCCCATTCTGTTCATCAGGTTGTAGATGGACAGCAGCAGGATGGCCTGGGGGAAGGCCTGGCTCATCATAAACATACCCATGAAGAACTTGCGGCCCCGGTAGCGAAATTTGGAGAAGCTGTATCCGGCGAAGGCGCACACCACGGTGGCCATGAAGCTGGAGCCGAAGGAGACAATCAGGCTGTTGCGCAGGTAGCCCATGATCTTGGGGTCGGTGACGATGTGGATGATGTTGTCCAGGGTCAGGGGGCCGAGGAAGAAATAGGTGCTGAAGGTCTCGCTGGAGGGCTTCAGAGCCGTGTTAATCAGCCACAGCAGGGGAAAGAACACGAAAAAGCCGATGATAATGGCGGAGATCCAGAAGAACGTCCGGAATGCCTTTGTCTTTTGAAACATTTTCTCTCCCCTCCTTTAATCGGACTCGTTGACCTTGCGCAGGTACACAAAGCTGAAGCAGGCCAGCAGCACTGCCCAGATGGTGCCCACGGTGGCCGCCTTGCCCATGTTCCAGTTCTTGAAGGCGGTGGTGTACACCTCGATGGACAGGGTAGTGGTGGCGCGGGCAGGGCCGCCCTGGGTCATGGTCCAGGGCAGGTCGAAGTGCTGCAGGTTGCCGATGAGACCCAGGATGAACACCAGAATGGCGGTCTGCTTCATGCCGGGCAGGATGACCTTCCAGAAGGTCTGCCAGTTGTTGGCGCCGTCGATGTGGGCGGCCTCCACCTGGTCCAGGGACACGCTCTGCAGTCCGCCCAGCAGGAAGGCCATGTACCAGGGCAGCATCTGCCAGGTGCGGGCGATGACCACGCACAGCAGTGCGGTGTTGGTCTGGCCCAGCCAGGGGATGCCGGTCTCCAGGATGCCTAAAGCCTTCAGAATGCTGTTGAGGATGCCGTACTGGCCGTTGAAAATCCAGGTCCACAGGAAGCCGATGGCGGTGCCGGGGATGATCCAGTTGACCAAGGTGACGCCCCGGAGGAACTCAGCGCCCCGGAAGCCCTGGTTGAGGATGATGGCCCAGATGAGGCCCAGGGTGAAGGGCAGGATGGTGCTGCCCAGCACAAAGAGCAGGGTGGTGATCAGGGTTTTGACGAAATACGGGTCCTTGAATACCTTGATGTAGTTGTCCAGCTGCACCCACTCGTAGTTGGGGGTGAGCATGGAGCGGTTGGTAAAGCTCATGAGGATGGCGTCCACAAAGGGGTAGAGGATGATGGCGGCGAACACGGCCAGGCCGGGGATAATCAGCAGCACGCCCACCTGACCGTTGGTGAGTCTGCCTCCGTTTTTCAGCTTATTCATGACAACCTCCCTGCGCCTGACGGCGCGCAACCAGAATGGCCCCTCTTGGAAGAAAGCCCGTCCCGCT
>CABIYL020000001.1:125414-207644 GCA_902362925.2 Clostridiales bacterium
GATGATGGTCTTGACCTCGTTGGCGTTGGCCATGCGGGCGGTCTCCTCCAGACGGGCGGTGGAGGTGGACTCCAGGAAGCCGTTGAGGTAGGCGTCGTTCTTCACCTCGTCCAGAGCAGCGGCGCTCTTGGTGACGGGAGGCATACCGTTGTTGGTGAAGTAGTCCATGGCGACCTCGTCGCTGACCAGGGTCTGGGCCAGCTCAGCGGCCTGCTCCTTGTACTCGGAGTCCTTGAACACCACCAGCATGTGGCCCCACATGGTGGACTGGGGCTGGTCGCCCTCATTGAGGACGGGGCGGTTCATGGCGGAGCACACGTTGACCACCTCGTCGGGGTCCACGCCGTTGCTGACGGCCTGACCCTTGGCCAGGACGGCGTCATCATAGAAGGCAACCTTGCCCTGGGCAAAGAGCTGACGGGCCTCGCCGCGGCCGGTGTCCATGGCGATGTAGCCCTTCTCCATCAGGCTCTGATACCACTCCACGCAGGCCACAGCGGCGTCGCTGTTGATGGCCACGGAGCCGTCCTCATTGAAGATGGCGCCGCCGAAGGTCCACAGCCAGGGCATGAAGTCACCGGCGCAGGTGGCGTCCTTGGTGGACACGGCGTAGGGCACCACGTCGGGGTTGGAGGCCTTGATGTCGGCCAGGCACTGCTCAAACTCGGCGATGGTCACAGGCACCTCGTCCCAGCCGGCAGCGGAGAGAATTTCGGGGTTGTAGACCATGGAGATGGAGGCCATGCTCCAGGGCATGCCCAGCTGCTGGCCGTCGATGTTGCCCACGTCCAGAGCGGACTGCTCAAAGGTCTCCTTCATGTAGTCCTCGCCCAGAATCTCGTTCCAGTCGGCCAGAACACCGGCCTGAGCCACGGTGTTGAAGATGCCGATATCCACCTGGGCCAGGTCCAGCTGCTCGCCGCCCTGGGTCCGGATGAGGAGCTGCTGGGCGGTGTCGGCCCAGGTCCAGCCCACCCAGGTGACGGTGTTGCCGGACTGCTGCTCATAAGTATCAATCATGCGCTGGAAGATGTCCTTGCTGGCCTCTTCCTCACCGGACCAGCCGGCCCACACGATGTTCACGCCCTCAGCGGAGGGCTCGGTGGCGGGAGCGCCGCTCTGGGAGGCGGAGGGCTGGCTTGCGCTGGGAGAGGTACCAGGGTCAGAAGCGGTGGGGCCGCAGCCGGCCAGGAGAGAAAGGGACAGGACGCCTGCGAGGGCAGCTGCAAGAAGTCTGCTTTTCTTCATGTTCATTCTTCCTTTCTGACAGTTGGTGGTTCTTCATTTCAAAAACAGCAGCATGGCTGTTGTTTCTCTCAGGAATAGGCCCGGATTTCAAAGACCGCGGCGCTCTGTCCGCCCCAGGTCCGGTCGGCCCACAGCCGCAGGCCGTCGGTTCTGGTGCCCTGGGGAAGTCTGGCTGTCAGCAGCCGCTGGCAGTTGTCCGTCCAGGTCTGCACGGTCTCCCAGCTGCCGTCGGGCAGCCGGATTGCCAGCCGCAGGTCCCGCAGAAGCTGACCAGGCATGGCGGTGCGTGGGGTAAACAGGTGGCTCTCGTCCCAGTGGCGGGTCCGGCTGCTGGGCAGCTCCATGGACAGCTCCGGGTCCAGATAGATTCGGACCTCTCCCAGCGCCTCCGGCTCCTTCCAAGTCAGGTCCAGCCAGGGCGCTTCGTCCTCCGGCGCCGCCCTCCACTGGTTGGGGCCGCCCCAGGGCCGGTCGTAGCCGCTGACCGCCTGTTCCGGCCCGTAGAGCTTTGCTCCGGCTCCGTTTTTGTACTCCGCCATGGGCTCATGGTAGGTGGGGCTGTCCCGCCGTCCGCACAGGAAACCGGTGCGGCCCGGTCTGCACAGCAGCAGCTCCGCCGCCGCCGGCTCAAAGACCAGGGTGCAGAAGTATCCGGCGCTGCCGGCGGGCAGGGTGTACTCCAGAAGGTGCTCTCCCGGCTCCAGCTTCCACTCGGTCTCGCCCGCCTCACGTCCGGGACAGAACCGGCTGGGCAGCCGGGACAGATGGGCCGCCGCCCGCAGGGTGACCGCTTTCTGACAGCGGACGCTCAGTGCGATGGTCTCCCCCTCCAGAGCGGGGAAGGTGACAAATCCGCCCTGATCCAGGGGCTGGGTGCCGTCCTCCGCCCCGCAGCCGCCGGTGTGGACGCTGCTGGCGGAGGTACTGGCCCTGGCGGCCATGTTGGCCGGGTCGGCGGAGACCGCGCCGGGGATGAACATATCCTCCCGCATCAGGGTCTCACGGATGGCTGATATCTCCTCCGGCTTCAGCTCCTCCGGAGCCCGGCCGCTGCCGATGCAGGCGGCTGCCATGGTTCCGGCCGCCTGGCCGGAGAGTGCGCAGGTGTTCATGATCCGGCTGGACACGAAGGCGTCCCGCTCGGTGCCGATGTCCCGGCCGGCCAGAATCAGGTTGGGCACCTGCCGGTTGTAGAGACAGCGGAGGGGCACCTGGTACACGTTCAGGGGAATCTGGATGCAGTTGTCCTCTCCCGCGTCGTGTATGCCTCCCGCCGGGTGGAAGTCCATATACCAGCCGCCGTAGAAGGCTCCGTCGGGGAAGGTTCTGCCGCTGCGCAGGTCCTCCCCCCGGAGGAGATACTCCGTGTCCATACGGCGGCTCTCCCGCTTGCCGGGCAGGCTGCCCAGCCACTCCAGGGTGTAGCAGTCGGCGTCGAACTTTCCGCTGTTCTTAATGTAGTTCCACACACCCATCACCAGGCGCTTGAGCTCCAGGGTGATGTCCTGGGCGTCGCCGATGGTGTCCCGGATGCCGCCGTACTCAAACCACCAGCAGTCGCTGCCGCTGGACTGCTCGGTGATGACCCGTCCGCCCCGGCCCAGAAGCTCCTCAATCTTCTCCATGCTGTAGGCGTAGTCGGGCGGGATGAAGGTGACCGGGTGGTCCTCCTTGCGTGTGTAGTAGAGAATGGAGCTGCCCTGAATATGTGCGCCCGGCCGCTGGGGGCCCTGCCCCGGCTCCACCAGGTGGTTGCCGATGTAGTAGGGAAGTCCCGCTCTGGCGGCCAGGGTGCCGTCTCCGGTGGCATCGATGAAATAGTCGGCCAGGAACCGGAGCCGCCGCTCGGTGCCCTGCTGGACACCCTCCACCCACACAATCCGGTTGCCCTCCATCCTCAGGTCAAAAAGCTCGGTGTTCAGGAAGAATTCCAGATTCTGCTGGCCCATAACCGCATCCAGCAGGGTCTCGCTCCAGAAGATGGGGTTGCCGTCCGGATTGCGGTAGAAGTTCTTCAGCTTCAGTCCGCCCCAGATGCCCATCTCCTCGGCAAACAGGTTTCCCGCACCGGTGGCGCCCCGGGTCCACACCCGGATTTCGCTGCTGGAATTACCGCCCAGCACCGGGCGATTCCCCACCAGCACGGTATCAATCCCCAGGCGGGCTGCCGCCAGCGCGGCGCAGATTCCGGCCGGGCCGCCGCCGGCCACCACCAGACGCTTTCTGATCTCCTGCATACGCTCCCACCTTACTTTTATTCAGCAGAATTTATCCTGAAAATTCTGCACAAAAACAGTGCAGGTTTTTTCAGTCATTCCTTTGCACACAGTTCAGTTGTCGACTTTGTCCACATTTTTAACAATTTTGTCCGCTCTGTTTCGGACTTTTTTCCTGTTTCGCCTTAATCATAGCAGGCAACACGCCGGTGTGCAATGATTATTCTATACAACTTCTGGACTATTCTGCTCTATATATTGACTTCATGACGGGATTGTCCTATGATGAAACTGGACAAATCGGCAGTCTGTGAGGTGGCATTTATGAGCACTTCATACAAATCAGTCAACGCCTATCTCCGCTTCCTGCGGGACAGGATGGGGCTGCATATCTGTATCAAGGACTTCTGCGGCTTTATCCCCATCAACAAGGAGCTGGACGAGGCGCTGCGGCCATTCCTCGCCCACACCAACCCTTTCTGCATGTATATCAAGTCGGATCAGGACCACTACCGGGACTGTCTGTCCATGATCCGGCTGATGTACAACAAGTGCGGCAGGACCCCGGGGACCTACTTCGGCATGTGTCACGCCGGTCTGGGGGAGTATGTGGTGCCCATCCGCAGCGACGGCACTTTGCTTGGCTCCATCAATGCGGGATTTTTCCAGTTTGATGAGGGGAGAAGCATGGTCCGTATCCGCCGTACCTGTGCCCGGCACACTCCGCTGGACGGCGAGGAGGCCCTGCGGCTGTACCGCTCCTGTATCCGCACGCCCGAGGGCGTGGCCGGAGCGGACATTCTGCCCGGACTGGAGCTGCTGGCCGACTTCCTGGGCCAGACCTACCGGATGCTCCGCCCCACCCACAACACCCCCAGCCAGTCCCGCCGCTATCACAATTCCAGCGAGGACACCATCCTCACCCACGCCATTGAGTACATCCGCCTCAACGCCAGCGGCCACATCACCATGGCGGATTTGTCCCGTTTCTGCCACTGCAGCGAGTCCTATCTGAGCCGGATTTTCAAGCGCCGCACCGGCATCAACATCAACGTGTACGTCAACAAGGTGCGCATTGAGCTGGCCAAAAACCATCTGCTCCTCTCCAGCGAGAACATCGCGGAGATTGCCGCCGGTGTGGGCTTCAACGACCCCAACTACTTCTCCCGGGTATTTACCAACATCATCGGCATCTCTCCCACCGAGTTCCGCCGCCGGTTCCAGGGGCAGCTGCCCAGCAATCCGGAGGCTGAGCCCCAGGAGCCCGTCCTGCCCCAGCCCCGCCGGGAGTTTGTGGGACACCGCATCCCGCCTCCGTAAAAAGAAAACACGCCGCGGAACCGGAAAGCCGGTTCCGCGGCGCTTTTTATCAGCAGTATTTATCCCGCTTGGCCCTGATCTGGCCGGCCAGAGGGACGATGGCGTGGTACTCCGCCTGATGCTTCTCAATGCACGCCCGGGCGGCTTCCACCGCCTCTGGCTCCAGCAGCAGGGACATGCCGCAGGACAGCTCCCCCTGAATGGACCGGGGCGCAGGGGCGATGCGGTTGGGGATGTTCTCCCCGTCCAGCAGGTCGTGGAGGCGCAGGCCCTGCTCATAGTTGGCAAAGAGAATGTAGTACCGGACGTGTTCCTCAGCCATTGAGCAGCTCGATGAAGGCGCCGATGCGGGTGCGCAGCTGCTCGGCATCGGTGTCGGCGTAGTCGGTCTCCAGGCTGAGCACCGGCACCCCGGCCTCCTTCAGGGCACGGGTCACGGAGTACTTCTCGGTGTCGTACAGGCAGCAGAACTTCAGGTTGCAGTCAATGACGCCGTCCACCTTGTACTCCTTCACCAGGCGCAGGATGTCGTCGATACGGCCGGTGTTGGGGGTGAAGCAGGCGCAGTTGGTCTTCATGTACCGCTGGGACAGGGCCATGAACTGCTCGTCCAGGGTGGTCTTGGTCTCGTCCACCAGGTTCTCGAAGTACCGGGTGCCGGTGCACATCTCCTCGCAGACCACGGCGCCGCCGCTGGTCTCGATGATGTTGTGCAGTTTCCAGTTGGGCACCGCCAGAGGCGTGCCGGTGATGAGGATGCGCTTGGTCCCCGCGGGCACCACGCTCACCCCGTCCTTAATACGCTGCTCCAGCTCATCGGCCAGCCGGTTGCACATCTGGGCGCAGCGGACCGGGTCGTCAAAGAAGGAGATCTGGGTCATCAGCAGGGCGTCACGGCCGGAGATGGGCAGGCACTCCGACTTGCGGCACTCGTACACCCGGGCCAGGGCCTTCCGCTTCTCGTTGATGATGTGGATGGCCTCGCCCAGCTTCTCGGGGGTGATGGTGTTGCCGGTGAACTCCTCCACCATGGCGGCGAAGTCCACAATCTCCTCCTTCCACTTAAGGATATCCTTTTCCCGCTTCATCTGGGGCACGTCCATGATGTACATGGGCACGTCTTCACCCAGAATCTCATAGGCCTTCTTCTTGCCGTCGCAGGTGGTCTCGCCCACGTACATGTCGGCGATGCGGAAGAAGGGGCAGGTCTTGCCCAGACGGGCGCCCACAGAGGCCTTCACCAGGGGGCAGGTGCTCTTGGGGAGCACTGCCTCGCCGTCGGGCACCCAGAACTGGGAGCCGCCGCACAGACCGGTAAAGATGCCGTCGGCAGCGATGATCACCTCGTCGGGCACATAGACGCAGAAGGTGCCGAACACCTTGCGTCCCTGCTTCTGGGCCTCAATGAGCTCGGCAGGGCGGATGCCGTGGACCTCGGAGATGACCAGATCCCAGAAATCCATGGCCTTGGGCCGGTTCTCCTGGGACAGGAACACATCTCCCACCGCCGTGGGCAGCACCTGGCACAGCAGGTCGTGATTTTCCAGGTCCATCCCCAGGTCTTTCCACATCTGAACATAGTCGGACATTTGCAATTCCCTCCATTGTTTGTTTCGGGCCCCAATGCGCCCGCCGCTTCGGTTTTTGTTCAGTATACCGAATTTGTCCTCTGGTGTGAAATTGCAATTTGATATGATCCACAGTCTGTTATCAGGTTTTTCTATCAATCGAAAGCGGGGAGGACCGGACCGGTCCTCCCCGCTCATTCCTGTTTATTCTCCCAGCTTCTCCACCTGCCGGACGGTGAGCACCTCGTCCCGGACGGAGAAACGGACATTCAGCCCGGCAAACTCCATGCCGTACACCCGCTCGGGGTCCTGCTGGTAGGCAGGACGGGGGTCGTGGGCCAGCACCCCGGTGAGGGCGGCCAGCTTGTCCGGCGGCACCAGCGCCTGAAGCTCCGGCGGAAAGTCCACTGTGAGTACCTTGCCGCCGTCATGGCCGGCAAAGCCGCCGGAGGCCTCCGGATGGCTGTCGGCGTAGGGCAGGTAGGGCTTGATGTCAAAGATGGGGGTGCCGTCCATCAGGTCGGCTCCCGCCACCCGCAGGATGTGGCCGTACTCCGGGTGATGCTCCACCCCCAGCAGCTTCACCGACGAGAGCCCGATGGGGTTGGGCCGGAAGGGGGAGCGGGTGGCGAACACCCCCATGCGGGTGTTTCCCCCCAGTCGGGGCGGCCGCACCGTGGGCGACCAGCTCTCCCGCACCGCCTTGTGGAATCCCCAGATGAGCCACAGGTGGCTGAAGTCCTCAATGCCCCGCAGGGCGTCCTCCCGGCGGTACTCCGGCTCAAACACCACCGCCGACTCCAGCTCCTCCACCAGTCCGCTCTGGCGCGGAATCCCGAATTTGCCGGAAAAATCGCTGTGAATCCGGGCAATTACCTTCAATTCCGGCACTTCTTTTTCCTTCATGGCGGCTCCTCTCCGGCCCCGGTCCCTGCGGCTCCGGCGGCCTCCTGCGTTGTAATTCAGGTCCCATTATAGCATATCCCCCACCGCCCTGAAACCCCTCGGAGAACAGGGTTTTTGGACATTTGGGCATTTTGTACAAAAATTAACAATCTATTTTCTCTGCCCGTTTTTCACTTTCCACTTGTGTCCAGCCCGTAAATCGATTATGATTCTCTTATGCTAAAAAATAGTTTTCCCTAAAAAATTTTTGTTTTGTGAGGCGATGTGTAATGGCACAGAACACGGAAAACCGCGCCGACCTGGTGTTCTCCTACCAGGGCATGCCCCCTGCGGGACAGCTGATCCCCCTGGGTCTCCAGCACGTTGTGGCCGCTGTGGTGGGCGTTATCACCCCCGCCATGATTGTGTCGGGCACCTGCGGGCTCTCCGCTGAGGAGAAGACCCTGCTGATTCAGGTGTCCCTGGTGGTCACCGCACTGGCTACCCTGCTGCAGCTCTTCCCCATCTTCGGCCGTATCGGCGCCCGACTGCCCGTCATCATGGGCATCAGCTTCGCCTACGTCCCCACCCTCCAGGCCATCGGCGCCGACTTCGGTCTGCCGGCCATCTTGGGCGCAGAGTTGGTGGGCGGTTTTGTGGCCATTCTCTTCGGCATCTTTGTCCGCCCCATCCGTAAGCTCTTCCCGCCCCTGGTCACCGGTACCGTTATCTTCACCATCGGCCTGTCCCTGTACCCCACCGCCGTGAAGTACATGGCCGGCGGCAGCCCCGACAGCGAGTGGTTCGGCGGCGTGCGCAGCTGGGTGGTGGCCCTCATCACCTTCGCCATCGTCATCTTCCTGCAGAACTACACCAAGGGCATCTGGAAGCTGGGCGCCCTCCTCTTCGGCATGATTGTGGGCTACATCGTGGCCTTCCTCTTCGACATCGTGGACCTGTCCTCCGTGGCCTCCGCCTCCTGGTTCGCCCTGCCCAAGTTCATGCCCTTTGAGATCAAGTTCGAGCCCGCCGCCATCGCCTCCCTGGCCATCGTGTACGTGGTCAACTCGGTGCAGACCATCGGCGACCTGTCCTCCACCACCATGGGCGGTATGGACCGGATGCCCACCGACAAGGAGCTCTCCGGCGGCATCATCGGCCAGGGCATCATGAGCGTGCTGGGCGCCTTCTTCGGCGGCCTGCCCGTGGCCTCCTACAGCCAGAACGTGGGTATTGTCACCGTCAACAAGGTCATCAACCGGGCGGTGTTCGCCCTGGCCGCCCTCATCATGCTGGTGGCCGGCTTCATCCCCAAGTTCGCCTCCATCCTCTCCACCATTCCCCAGTGCGTGGTGGGCGGCGCCACCATCTCCGTGTTCGCCACCATCACCATGACCGGTATCCGCATGATTACCGACGGCGGCTTTACCCCCCGCAAGAGCACTGTGGTGGGTCTGTCCGTGGCCCTGGGCGTTGGTATCACCCAGGTGTCCGGCTGCCTGTCCGGCAACGGCTTCCCCGACTGGGTCCACACTGTGTTCGGCTCCTCCTCCGTGGTTGTGGCCACGCTGATGGCCATCCTGCTCAACCTGATCCTCCCCAAGGAGAAGGCTCCCGCCGAGACCGCCGCGAAGTAATTCCATACGACACAAACCGCCCCGGAGCAACTGCTCCGGGGCGGTTCTTTTTTTATTTTTATTCCGTTGTAAAGTCCCAGTCCGCCGGGTCGCTGGAGTAGGCCAAGCCGTCGGCAAAGTTGGCAAACTCCTCCTCCGGGTCGTAGACCACCGGGGTGCCGCACACCACCCACTGCCGACCGTACTCGTCGGTGACCAGAGCGGCCATACAGTAGGTATACCCGGGCTCCAGGGCGATGGTCTCCGGGCCTTCAAAAAACCAGGCGTTCTCCCAGTTCCCCTGGTAGCTCTCCGGCTGCTCACAGCGGGTATACCGGGCCACCAGCTTCTGGTCCCGGAACAATCCCACCTGAATGTCCGCTACCTTGGCACACGGGCCGCTTGTAAACGCCTCGTCCACCGTGAGGAAGGTGTACCGGCCACGGCGGAGCACGCCGCCGCTCTCAGTGCTGCCCCACAGCTCGGAGCCGTCACAGCTCACATAGGGATAGGTGTCGGACAGGAGGTAGGTGAATACGTCCAGCATCTGGGTCTCCCGCCGCTCCCCGTTTACAAAGACCACCGAGAGGGTGATGGAGTCGGTGAGGGGCACGGTAATCTCTGCCGAGAAGGACTGCCCCTCCCCCAGAACCCCGGGGAACTCCAGGGGGCCGTCCCCGCAGTCAGCCAGAAAGACGGCCTCCATGCCCTCCACATAGGTCTTGGGCACCGCCTCCAGGGCAAAGGTGGCGGTCCCTTCCTCCAGATTGGAGGAGAGATATTCCGCACTGTAGCTGGCGGTCAGCTGGTTCTGGGCCTTGAGAATCTCCTCCACCCGGCTGGTGATGGAGCCAATCTGGCTGTCCACATTGTAGGACACGTTGGAGATGGCGTTTTGCAGGTTGCCGTAGTCCTGGCTCACCCGGTTCAGCTGGCTGAACAGGTTGAAAAAGAGGGCTGCCGCCACCACTGCCGCTCCGCAGCCCACCAGCACCGGCCAGCGCCGCCGTTTGACGGGGGTCTGAGGCATCCGGGCCGTCTGGGCGGCCAGGTACCGGTCCGCAATCTCCTGGACCATTTTAATCTGGGCCTCGGTCAACTCCGCGCTCTGGCTATCCGTCTGGCCGGAGGGGTGCTCCTCCTCTCCCAGCAGCCAGCCCACCGGCACGGAGAAAATCCGGCTCAGCGCCACCAGCTTCTCCACCTCGGGCAGGCTGGCGTCCGACTCCCACTTATAGATGGCCTGCCGGGACACCCCCAGCTTATCTCCCAGCCCCTCCTGAGAGAGGCCCAGCTCCTTTCGTTTCTGTGCGATGCGCTGTCCCACTGTCATGGCGAGCGCCTCCTTTCCGCCTCCACCTTAGCACAGGGACAGGCCCAAAAACCACCAACTGAGGGGTGGATTTTTGTCAACCAGCGGTTTACATGGCCGGATTTGGGGGCTGTCCCCGCCTTGGGAGGTCAGGATTTGGCCTCGTCGATGTAGCTGTACAGGGTGTACTTGGAGATGCCGAAGAACTTGCACACCTTGTCTCCCGACTTGGTAATGAGGAAGGCGCCGGTGTCGTTGAGGAACTGGACCGCCTTCACCTTGTCCTCCTTGGTCATCATGGCCACCGGCTTGCCCACCAGGGCCACGCTCTGGTCGATGAGCTCATCCAGCAGGTCGGCCACGTTGCGGGAGATCCGCTCCGGCTCCTGCTGGGGGGCATCGGTGTTGGTGAACTTGTGGAGCTGGTCCTCCATGGCCAGCATGAGGGTGATGTCGTAGTTGACGCCAAAGATGCCGATGGCCTTGCCGTCGTCGTCCCGGAGGTAGATGGTGCTGGACTTGAGAATCTTCCCGTCCTTGGTGCGGGTCAGATAGCTCAGGTGGTCCTCCAGATCCTCCCGGCCGCTGTGGAGCGCCTCCAGCACTACGTGAGAGGGTCCGTCCCCCACCTGCCGCCCGGTCACCTGGCCGTTCTCAATGGCCACGATGGAGCTGTCCGGGTCGTTGGAGTCCAGGTCGTGGACCACCACCTCGCAGTTGGGCCCGAATTGCCTGGCCAGACCCTTGGCCAGCTGAAGCATAAACTGGAGCACAGATGCATCCATTTGATCTACCTTCTTTCCCTAGTGCCATCCCAGAAGCTCTTCCGCCATTTTCCACAATCTATGCCCGGGATCAGCGTTTAATAAACATCATTTTAACATAAACCGCTGTAATTTCAAGAAAAATTGTTTGACCTAAAAATTTTTTAGTCACTCTGAAAAATCACCTTGAAATACAAGCAATGTTATGGTAGAATAGAGCCATCGAAGGACCTTTTCTGTATATAGTATACAAAATTTTATGAAGCAAGGCTGCAACGGAGTGCTGCGCGCACGGGCTGAATGGACATGAAATTCCCGCCCCGCCGCGCCGGGGCAGAGAAGGACTGCGTCCATTCCGCCGGAATGGACGCTTTTTGTTACGCAAAAGCAGACCATACGCCCCTTCGAAGTCTTACGTTTTTATACTCAAAAGGAGGAATTACCATGCTTCTGGTGGGAAACGGCAAACTGATTACCCGGGACAGCGCCCTGCCCTATCTGGCTGACGGCGCCGTGGTGCTGGACGGCGACGTGGTCAAGGAGGTCGGCGCCTTCGCCGACCTGAAGGCCAAATACCCGGATGCTGAATTTGTGGACGCCAAGGGCGGGGTCATCATGCCCGGCCTTATCAACGCCCACACCCATATCTACTCCGGCCTGGCCCGTGGTCTGGCCATCGACGGCAACAACCCCACCAACTTCCTGGAGGTTCTGGAGGGCATGTGGTGGAACATCGACCGTCACCTGACCCTGGACGGCACCAAGGCCTCCGCCTACGCCACTGTTCTGGACTGCATCCGGGACGGCGTGACCACCATCTTTGACCACCACGCCTCCTTCTGCGAGATTCCCGGCTCCCTGTTCGCCATTAAGGACGTGTGCCAGGAGCTGGGCATGCGCGCCTGCCTGTGCTATGAGGTCTCCGACCGGGACGGCAAGGAGAAGTGCGACCAGGCCATCCAGGAGAACGCCGACTTCGCCAAGTGGGCCAAGGAGGCCGACGACGACATGATCAAGGCCATGTTCGGCGGCCACGCCCTGTTCACCATGTCGGACAAGACCTTTGAGAAGATGGTCAAGGCCAATGACGGCATGACCGGCTTCCACATCCATGTTGCCGAGGGCATGAACGACGTGTACGACTCCCTGCGCAACTACGGCTGCCGCCCGGTGAACCGCCTGCTCAACCACGGCATCCTGGGCGACCGCACCATCCTGGGCCACTGCATCCATATCAACCCCGCCGAGATGGACATCATCAAGGAGACCAACACCATGGTGGTCAACAACCCCGAGTCCAACATGGGCAACGCGGTTGGCTGCTCCCCGGTGCTCCAGATGATGGCCAAGGGCATCACCGTGGGCATGGGCACCGACGCCTACACCCACGACATGCTGGAGAGCCTGAAGGTGTTCCTCATCATCCAGCGGCACAACGCCTGCCTGCCCAACGTGGCCTGGTGTGAGGCCATGGACATGCTCTTCAGGAACAACGCCGCCATCGGCGCCAAGTACTTCAAGAAGCCTCTGGGCGTCCTCAAGCCCGGCGCCGCCGCCGACGTCATCGTCATGGACTACAAGCCCTTCACTCCCTTCTCTGACGAGAACATCGACGGCCACATGCTCTTCGGCATGATGGGCAAGAACTGCCGCACCACCATCATCAACGGCAAGGTGCTCTACAAGGACCGTGAGTTCGTGGGTATTGACGAGGACAAGATTAATGCCTGGACTATGGAGCAGTCCAAGAAGCTGTGGGGCGAGCTGAACCACCGCACCTACTAATTTCCGGCCAAATCCGACAACAAACCGTAATCTGAACAGTTATAAATAACTGGAGGTTTTCACTATGAGCGATATTATGCGCCCCATTCCCTTTGCCCAGCTGATGACCTGGGTGCTGGAGGAGTACCAGAAGCAGGGCAGCGTGTTCGGCGTGTCCAAGCTGGTGCGCCATGAGAACGGCCAGGCCCTGCCCATCTTTGAGGAGAAGATTGAGTCCCCCTACGGTCCCGCCGCCGGTCCCCACACCCAGCTGGCCCAGAACATTATCGCCGCTTACGCCGCCGGCTGCCGCTTCTTCGAGCTGAAGACCGTCCAGGTCATGGACGGCGAGGAGCTGAGCAAGTGCGTGCCCAAGCCCTGCATCACCGCTGAGGATGAGTGCTACAACTGCGAGTGGTCCACCGAGCTGACCGTGCCCCAGGCCTATGCCGAGTACGTCAAGGCCTGGTTCGCCTGCAAGCTGATGGCCAAGGAGCTGGGTCTGGGCGACCCCGACGCCTTCGTGTTCAACATGTCCGTGGGCTACGACCTGGAGGGCATCAAGAGCGAGAAGGTGGACGCCTACATCGAGGGCATGAAGGACGCCTCCGGCTCCGCCGTGTGGGCTGAGTGCATGGACTGGGCTCTGGCCAACCTGGACAAGTTCCAGAAGGTGGACGAGGCCTATGTGAAGGCCATCTCCCCCGTGGTGTCCCGCTCCATCACCGAGTCCACCCTCCACGGCTGCCCCCCCGACGAGATTGAGCGTATCGCCACCTACCTCATCACCGAGAAGGGGCTCAACACCTACATCAAGTGCAACCCCACGCTGCTGGGGTACGAGTACGCCCGCAACCGTCTGGACAGCCTGGGCTTTGACTACATCGTCTTTGACGACCACCACTTTGTGGAGGACCTCCAGTGGGCCGACGCGGTGCCCATGCTGCGCCGCCTCATCGCCCTGTGCCAGGAGCGTGGCCTGGAGTTCGGCGTCAAGCTGACCAACACCTTCCCCGTGGACGTGGCCGCCGGTGAGCTGCCCAGCCAGGAGATGTACATGTCCGGCCGCTCCCTGTTCCCCCTGACCATCGCCCTGGCCGCCCGCATCTCCAACGAGTTTGACGGCAAGCTGCGCATCTCCTACTCCGGCGGCGCCGACTACACCAACATCAAGGACCTGTTCGACGCCGGTATCTGGCCCATCACCATGGCCACCACCATCCTCAAGCCCGGCGGCTATCAGCGCCTGAGCCAGATTGGCGAGCTGCTGATGGACTGCGGCAGCGCCCCCTTCACCGGCGTGGACGTGGCCAAGGTCAACGCCCTGAGCGACAACGTGCCCGTCAATCCCCACTACCGCAAGCCCATCAAGCCCCTGCCCAACCGGAAGAACGGCAAGCAGGTGCCCCTGGTGGACTGCTTCGACGCTGGCTGCCGCACCGGCTGCCCCATTCACCAGGACATCCCCGCCTACCTGATGCGGGCCGGTGAGGGCAAGTACGCCGAGGCGCTGGAGATCATCCTCCGCCGCAACGCCCTGCCCTTCATCACCGGCACCATCTGCCCCCACCACTGCGGGGACAAGTGCATGCGCAACTACTACGAGGGCGCCGTGGATATCCGTGGCGTGAAGCTCAAGTGCGCCACCGAGGCCATGGCTGAGGTTCTGCCCACCCTGAAGCCTGCCGCTCCCCAGAGCGGCAAGAAGGTTGCCGTTGTGGGCGGCGGCCCCGCCGGCATCGCTGCCGCCTTCTTCCTGGCCCGTGAGGGCGTGGCTGTCACCGTCTTTGAGCGCAAGGAGTCCCTGGGCGGCATCGTCCGTCACGTGATTCCCGCCTTCCGCATCGGAGACGACGCCATCGACGGCGATATCGCGCTGGCCAAGGCCATGGGCGCCCAGTTCCAGACCGGCGTGGAGGTTACCTCCGCCCAGAGCCTGTTCGACCAGGGCTTCACCCACGTCATCTTCGCCACCGGCGCCTGGAAGCCGGGCAACGCCCACCTCCAGTACGGCGAGGCCATGAACGTCATCGCCTTCCTGGAGCAGGCCAAGAAGGCCCCCGAAACCCTGAAGCTGGGCGCCAACGTGGTGGTGGTCGGCGGCGGCAACACCGCCATGGACGCCGCCCGTGCCGCCAAGCGCATCCCCGGCGTGGAGAACGTCCGGCTGGTGTACCGCCGCGACCAGCGGAACATGCCCGCCGATGAGGAAGAGCTCCACATGGCCATCGACGACGGCGTGGAGTTCATGGAGCTGCTGGCCCCCGTGGGCGTGAAGGGCGGCGTGCTCACCTGCTCCGTCATGGAGCTGGGCGAGCGTGACGCCTCCGGCCGCCGCAGCCCGGTGGACACCGGCCGCACCGTTGAGGTGCCCGCCGACACCGTCATCACCGCCGTGGGTGAGCACGTGGACGACGCCCTGTTCGCCGCCAACGGCGTGGCTCTGGACAAGAAGGGCCGTCCCGTGGTCAACGAGACCATGGCCACCGGCGTGGCCAATGTGTACGCCGTGGGCGACGCCCGCCGTGGTCCCGCCACCGTGGTGGAGGCCATTGCCGACGCCACCGCCGCCGCTCAGGCCATCGCGGACATGAATCCCGACCTCTATGTGGACAAGAACGTCCACCCCGACTACAACAAGCCTCTCTCCAAGCACGGCGACATCCGCACCGAGACCTCCTGCCCCGACACCCGCTGCCTGGGCTGCTCCACCGTGTGCGAGACCTGCACCGAGGTCTGCCCCAACCGGGCCAATATCCACGTCACCGTGCCCGGCAAGCGGATGCGCCAGATTGTCCACGTGGACGGCATGTGCAACGAGTGCGGCAACTGCGCCATCTTCTGCCCCTACGAGAGCCGTCCCTACAAGGACAAGTTCACTCTGTTCTGGAGCCGCGAGGACTTTGATAACAGCACCAACGACGGCTGGCTGCCCCACGGCGGCAACTCCGGCGTGTGCACCGTCCGTCTGGGCGGCATGGTCAAGGACTACGACGTCACCGACCCCGCCTGCGGTCTGTATGAGGACCTGCGGCAGCTGATTCTGGCCGTCCGCAAGGATTACGGCTATCTGGTAAAGTAAGACCGGAACAACAAGCGCGCAACCCAAACCAGGGGCTCTGGGCGTCCGTGCCCAGAGCCCCTGTCACAGGTGCCGTTTCCAATCCCGGGCAAAAATGAGAAAATGAGGCGAGACATCATGTCAAAAACAGAGACCTGCAAGCGTTACCTCATGTTCCTGGTGGGTGTGCTGGTGTGTGCTACCGGCATCTCCTTCATCACCCGGGCGGGACTGGGCACCTCTCCTATTTCCTCCACTCCCTTCGTGCTCAGCCTGATTACGCCCCCTGTCACCGTGGCGGGACACACGGTGACCATCACCATGGGGGTGTACACCTTCGCATTCAACATGCTCTTTCTGGTGGGCGAGGCGCTGCTGGTGCGGCGCTTCACCTGGAAACAGGCCCTCCAGATTCCCGCCACTATCTTCTTCAGCCTGTGCATGGATGAGGCTCTCTCCCTCATTCCATCCCAGTACGGCGGCCCCTATCCCATGAGCGTGCTCTACCTGGCCATCGGCTGTGTGGTCATGTCTCTGGGCATCACCCTGGAGGTGCTTGCCGACGTGATCATGCTCCCCGGCGAGGCCTTTGTCCGGGCCCTGAGCAGGAAGAGCAAGGGCCAGTTCGGCAACGTGAAGGTCATCTTCGACAGCTCCCTCACGGTCATTGCCGCCATCATCGCCCTCTTCGCCTTCCACAAGCTCAACGGCGTCCGGGAAGGCACCGTCATCTCCGCCCTGCTGGTGGGCCAGCTGGTGAAGCTCTTCACCAAAAAGCTGTCCTTCCTGAAGAAGCTGTTTGGGGAAAAACAGAGCGCATAACGATGCAAAAAGCACCGGGGCCGCTGCAAATGCAGCGGTCCCGGTGCTTTATTGGATTCAGCCGGTGAAACCTCCGTTGCTCACCCAGTTGTCCCCCTGCTTCTCCATGCCCCGGAACAGCCCCCAGCCATACCAGCCGGCATAGGGACCGTCCTCAATCTCCCAGAGGCCGCTGCCCGCCTGATAGGGGGTGCGCTCCAGGTCCGGCACCTGAAGGGCCAGCTCCTGGACAAAGGTAAAGCTGTCCCCCACCCCCGGCTCGGGAGCGTAGTAGTCATCGGAACTGGGCAGGTCCGCGCTGTACACCCGGGCGTCCAGCACCGCGTACTGGCTGTCCGGCTCCAGATTCCGCAGGTTCTCCGCCAGCTGCTCACTCCACACCCAGGCCACCAGGGCGAAGTCCTGATGGGCCGGGTCATCATCCACCGGCGGAATGTCGTACTTGTCTCTTGCCTCCTCCAGCATCTCGGGCGTGACGGCAAAGGAGAGGGCCGCCTCAAATTCGGAGCTGTCGTACCAGTTCCGGATTGTGTTGCCCGTATCATGGTACTCCTGTCCGCCGGACTGGGCGTAGTACCAGATATCCCTGCCGCCGGTGTGCCAGCGGACCAGGCCGCTGTCCTGGTAGAACTTCATGTAGTCCCCGTCATCGCCGATAGCGGGCTGGCTGACGGCGTCGGTCGGTTCGCTGGCCGTGCTGAGGTAGATGGCCGCGTCACATTCCGGCTCCTCCGCAGGTGCGTCCACATAGCTCCAATCCAGCCAGTCCAGCCAGCCGGAGGTGATGCCATACTCCGGGCGGGCCACAACAGTCTTGCGTGTAGTCTCCCCGCCGGTGTGCCGCTCCAGTGTCAGAACAACGGTGTTGTCCTCCGCCAGAATCTCATCCAATGCCTGTACAATGGCCGTGGAGGCGGCAGGACGGGTGCCGGTCTCCCGACTTCCGCCCCGGTCGGCCAGGTATTCATCGCCCATCCGGTAGGTATAGGCGACACCGGTTTCCGGCTGGCCGGTGGGAGCGTCCTCATCAAAAAATTCCTCCATATCCTCTTTCAAAAAGGTCTGCTCCACAAAGCTGCTCAGGGCCCAGTAGTCCTCCAGGTCCGCCCAGGGGCTGCCGGTGCTGCCCGTCTCGTCAGCCTGGGCCTGACACTGGGCGTAGAACTCCTCAGCGGGCAGGTCGGTATCGGGCAGGACAAAGTGCCGCTCTCCCTTGTCGTCGTACCACCGCTCCACGCACCAGATGCCCCCTTCGCCCTGGGTTACGGGCTGGGCCAGGACGATGGTATAGGTTCTTGCGGTGCTCTCGTCAAATTCCGAGCCGTCGGTGGGGGCGTCAGGGTAGTAGGTCACATCCCGGTGGATGCCGGTATAGCTGAAATCATCCACCAGCACGGCGGAGTTGTCCGGCTCTGTTCCCTCCGTGGGGGACGGGCTGGGGCTCGGAGTCTCTCCGGTGGGAGAGGGCTCCGGGGTCTCTTCCGGCTGGGCCCCGGTGAAGGTGCACCCCACCGCCACCGCCACAATGACCAGTGCCGCCGCCAGCACCCCCGCCGCCCGCTTGGGTTTCCTTGCAATGAGGGCAATCCGCTCCCGCAGCCCTCTTGCTCCCGAGGACATGGTGGTGGCCGTCCTCAGCAGCTCAGTGGGGTTGGAGCCGGTGGTCACCAGGGACAGCAGGGTGCGGCCGTAGGCCGTCCGCTCCCCCTCACCCAGCAGCCGGATGGCCCCCTCGTCGCAGGACAGCTCGCAGTCCCGCCGGGACAGGGCCGCCGCCAGCCACACCAGGGGATTGAACCAGTAAATAGCCAGGCAGAGGCACCGAATCAAGGCCCAAAACTGGTCGCCCTGGCGGCGGTGGGTCAGCTCGTGGGCCAGAATGTGCTTTAGTCCGGGCCCCTCGGTGGGGCAGTCCGGGGTCAGGTAGATACCGGGCCGCACCAGCCCGGACAGGCAGGGGGACGGCGCACCGGCGGACACATACACCGGCAGAGGACAGTCCACACCGGCCAGAGGCCGGGCAGAGCGCACCAGCCTGCGCCGGAACACCAGATTGCTCAACAGGAACCAGCAGCCCACCACGACCGCCCCCGCCAGCCACACCCAGCGGAGGACGGTGCCCAAGTCAACACCCGGCTCCGTGGGCTGAATTTGGGTTGTATCCCCGGTCTGAGGCTGGGACGGCGCATTTACCGTGCCGGTCTGGGGCGTGGCGTTCCCTCCGGTGACGTTCTGAATCTGCCCTGTACCGGCGGGGAACTGCTGCTCTGTGCGGCTGATATAGATGGTCTCCGTCACCGGCTCCACCGCGTTCATCACGCTCACCGGGCTGGTCACAAAGCTCACCGGCACCAGCAGCCGGATTGCCACCAGCAGCCACAGGGCGTACTGTACCCGCTGGCTGATTTTCCCCCGCAGCACCAGCCGCAGCATGGCGATGACCACGATTAGCACAGACGAGGTCACCAGAATTTCCGTCATGTCTGCTCCTCCTCTCCCTGGTCCAACAGGGCCTGAAGCTCCTTCAGCTCCTCCTTGGAGATACGGCGGTTTTGCAGCAGGGTGCTCACCATGAGACCCACGCTGCCGTGGTACACCCGGGAGAGCAGGGACTCGGTCTCCGCCACGGCGGCCTCCTCCCGGGCGATGGCCGGGTAGAACACCTTGGCCCGTCCCTCCTGCTCGGCCCGGATAAGGCCCTTGTCCTCCATCCGGCGCACCACTGTGGACACGGTGCTCTTGGCCCATCCGGCGCTCTCACCCAGGGCCCGCACCAGTTCCATCAGGGTGGCCGGCGCCTTCCAAAGCTCCTCCATCACCCGCCACTCTCCGGCGGACAGATTCACCCGCTCCATATGCCTTCCTCCTTTTTGGTCTACTCTTGTAAACCTAATGTATCATATTGGTCTACACATGTCAACCATCCGCAAAATAAAAACCGCGCTCCGGCAGAAGTTCTGCAAGAGCGCGGTCGATTATCAGCTTCTCTGCTTGCGCAGCAGGCGGATGTCCTCCCCGAAGAAGGGGAGCACCCGGTATTCTCCCTCCAGCCGTGAGGCGATCTGTGGGGCGTAGCGCCGCCGCACGTCCTCCATGGACAGGTTGGAGGAGATGACGGTCCGCCGGTCGGCGGTGAGGCGGCTGTTGATGAGGGTGTACAGGGCGGACTGGACAAAGGGGGTGGTCATCTCGCTGCCAAGGTCGTCCAGAATCAGCAGGTCGCAGGACAGGTAGCGCCGGGTCTCGTCCCGGGCCTCCCGGGTGTCCTCCGCGTCCCGGGAGAACTTCTTGTCCTCAAACCGGGAAAAGATGTTCACCGCCGTGTCGTACACCACGGAGAACCCGTTCTCCGACACGGTGCGGGCGATGCAGGCGGACAGGAAGGTCTTGCCCAGCCCGGGCGCGCCGGACAGGAACAGGTTGTTGAAGTAGAAGCGGCCGAACTTCTGGGCGTAGTTGAGGCAGATTTCGTAGACCATCTCCATGTTCTCCCGGGGGGAAATGCCGCTGCCCCGCCAGGGGGAGGGGGAGTACACGTCCAGGGAGAAGGTGTCGAAGGACTGCTCCCCCAGGTCCAGCAGCTTGGACAGCTCCTTGATCTGCTCCTGGGCGCACAGGTTCTTCAGGCAGTCGCACATCATCGCACCACGCCAGCCGGTGTCGTTGCACTTGGGGCAGGCGGGCTTGTCGTCCAGGGCGTCGGCAGGGTAGCCGTGGGCCACCAGCAGCTCGGCCCGCTCGGCCTGGAGGTCCAGGTTCTTGTCCCGGATTACCCCAATGGCGGGCACCGGGTCGTTGCCCTGCCGGAGGGAGGCGGCGATGATGTCCACAATGGTGCGGCGCAGCTGCCGGTCAATCTCCGCCACCCGGGGGATGGCGGCGTAAATCTCCCGCCTGCGGGCGTTCTGCTGGTCCTCACGGCGGCGGCGCTGGTCCTCCAGCCGCTCGGTGGCTCTGCGGAGTACGTTCTGTTCATAGGCCATGGCTCAGTTCCCTCCCTGTTCCGACTTCTGGCGGGCCAGAAAGTCCTTCATCCACTGGATGTCGCCGGTCATGTGGCCCGCATCCCGGTCGGCGCCCGGTCCGGCGGGTGCGGGTGCGTTGGGCGCGGGTCCCTGGGGCCGCATGGGCGCCGCGTCCCCGGTCTCAATCTCCGCCGGGGTGTGAAGCCCCTTCTGGTGCCAGGAGCGGAGAATGGAGTTCATATAGGGCCAGCTCATGGCCTGCTTTTTCAGCACCGTCCGCTCGTAGGCCATGCGGATGACCTCGTCCCCGAAGCCCATATCGGTCCAGGCGGCGATATACTTCCGCTCTCCGTCCACCGCGGGACGGCCGGTGATGCCCAGCAGAGCGAGCACCTGGCCCTCCCGGGTGCGCAGCTCCGCCTGGCGCTTGATGTAGGAGTCGGCGGCCTCTGCGGTGTCCACCCCCAGGCGGCGCCACACAAAGGCCTCCTTGCGGATCTGGCTCATGCGGGGCTTGCGGCCGGGGCCGTATTTCCGCTCCATCTCTTCCACGCACCAGCTCACCAGCAGGCAGATGACCTCCGCCGGCAGGGCCAGGAAGTCGTAGAGGGTGTAGAGGGTCTTCAAATCGGTGGTGGAGAGAATCTTGCCCAGCCGCCGCTGAACCTCCCCCACCAGGGCGGGAAAGGGGGAATTCTGGTCGTCCAGCTCCCGGGCGATGTCCTCGGCGGTGTACTCGGGCGGCTCCTCCTGCTCCGGCTGGGTCGGGGCGGCCTGGGGCATGGCGGGTGCCAGACCCTTGCCCGAGAGCACATCCCAGGCAGTGGTGAGCCGTGCGCCGTCCCAGCGGAGGGCGTTTCCGGCCTCCTCCAGAGAGGCGGCGCCGTTCTTTCGCAGCAGATAGAGGTAGAGCAGGGCCGCGTCTCCGCTGCCCGACGCAATGAGCCGGTCCGCTGCCTCGGCGGGCATGGCCACCACGCCGCCGGGAAGAAAGAGATTCGCCGCCATGCAATCACCTCCAGAAAAGCTTGTCCAAATCGGTACCCTATATTGTACATGAAACCGGCGGGAAGGTAAACAGGGAATGTGTACGGACGCTTGAAAACAGACAGAGGCCGGACCTGTTGGCCCGGCCTCTGGATCATACGGTATCAGTGGGGCAGCTCGCCGTCGGAGCGGGGCTTGCCCTCAGGGGGAATCTCGCTGTTCCCGGCGGAGCTGTCCTCGGTGGCGCCCGGCATGGGGATCACGTCGGGGGTCTTGACCTCCTTGGCAGCCCGGCGGGCCTCCTCCCGCTCCAGCATGGCGGCATAGTTGTCCGCCTGGGCGGGGTCCCGGCCCTCCAGGATGGCGATCATCTCCGCGCCGGTAATGGTCTCCTTCTCCAGCAGGTAGGCCACCACCTTGTCCATGTCCTCCCGGTTGTCCCGGATGACCTGGACGGCCTTGTTGTAGCACTCCTCCAGGATGTCGTGGACAGCGGCGTCCACGTCGGCGGCGGTGTTCTGAGCGCAGTCCATGCCGTAGCCGCCGTCCAGATACTGGCTGCGGCGGGAGGCCAGGCCCATCATGCCGAAGCGGTCGCTCATGCCGTAGAGGGTGACCATGCTGCGGGCCACGCTGGTGGCGTCCTGGATATCCTGGGACGCGCCGTTGGTCATGGTGTTCAGCACCACCTGCTCGGCGGCACGGCCGCCCATGGACACGGTGATCTTGGCCAGCAGCTCGTCCTTGGTGCGCAGCTCGGTCTTGTCCTCCTCGGGCATGAGGAGGGTGTAGCCCAGAGCGCCCTGGGTGTGGGGCACGATGGTGATCTTCTGCACCGGCTCGGAGTTCTTCTGCTTGTAGGCCACCATGGCGTGGCCCACCTCGTGGTATGCCACCAGCTTCTTCTCGAACTCGGTGAGCACGCTGCCCTTTTTCTCGGTACCGGCGATGACCAGCTCAAAGGCGGTGAGCAGGTCCTGCTGGTTGACGGCCTTGCGGCCCATGCGCACGGCCCGGAGGGCGGCCTCGTTGACCAGGTTGGCAAGGTCCGCGCCCACGGTGCCGGCGGTGGCGATGGCGATTTTCTTCAGGTCCACGTCCTCGGCCAGACGGATGTTGCGGGTGTGGACCTGGAGGGTGGCCAGACGGCCGGCCAGATTGGGCCGGTCCACGATGATCCGGCGGTCGAACCGGCCGGGACGGAGCAGGGCCTGGTCCAGCACCTCAGGCCGGTTGGTGGCGGCAAGGAGGATGACGCCCTTGGTGGGGTCAAAGCCGTCCATCTCGGCCAGCAGCTGGTTGAGGGTCTGCTCCCGCTCGTCGTTGCCGCCGGAGAAGCGGTCGTTGCGGCTCTTGCCGATGGTGTCGATCTCGTCGATGAACACGATGCAGGGGGCCATCTTGCTGGCCTCCTTGAACAGGTCACGGACACGGCTGGCGCCCACGCCCACATACATCTCCACGAAGTCGGAGCCGGAGATGGAGAAGAAGGGCACGTTGGCCTCGCCTGCCACGGCCTTGGCCAGCAGGGTCTTACCGGTGCCCGGAGGGCCCACCAGCAGGGCGCCCTTGGGCAGCTTGGCGCCGATTTCGGTGTACTTCTGGGGGTTATGGAGGAAGTCGATGATCTCCACCAGGCTCTCTTTGGCCTCGTCCTGACCGGCCACGTCCTTGAAGGTGACGCCGGTCTTTTTCTCCACGTACACCTTGGCGTTGGCCTTGCCCACGCCGCCCAGACCGCCGCCGCCCATCTTGCTGGACATGAAGCGGAACAGGAACACCATGGCCACCACCATGATGATGAAGGGCAGGACCATCTGCACCAAGGCGCTGAGGATGACGGTGCTGCTGCTGACCACGGCGGTGCCGTACTCCACGTTGTGCTCATCCAGCAGGTCAATGATGGAGTAGTCGCTGAAGGGAGGAGCGGTGACGGCGGTGGTGTAGGCGTCAGGCTGCTTGGTCAGCAGGGCCAGGCCGCCGGTCTGCTGGGCAGTCTGGCTTCCGCTCTCGCTCTGGCTGGTCTCGGGAGGCGTCCAGTCCTCTGCCGGAGCCTCTCCGGTGGACAGGTCGATGATGGTCGCCTCTGCGTCCTTGGTCTTCTTCACGGCGCCCAGGCCATCCTTCAGTTCGATGACCAGTTGGTTGCTCTGGACGTCCACGCTCTCCACGTAGTCCTGCCGCACCCACTCACGGAAGGTGGAGTAGGGAATCTCCACATGGTCCGACCCCTCGAAGAGAGAGAAGGCGGACTGAAGCAGCAGCGTGAGGATCAGCGCCCAGAGGATGATGGAGATGAGGCCCACAAGATTTTTCTTGTTGTTGGGTCCCCCTCCGTTCTGGTTGTTGCGTTTCTGATTATCGGGCTTCAACACATTGCCCTCCTTGTTTTCTGACTCCCGCGCCCATATGGGCAAAAAACGAGATATTTCTTATATTGAAACTGTGTGTCATTGTACCACACACAACTATGAATTACAAGGAAGCCGCCGGCCGAAAGCTGTAAACTTTCTATGAAGTGGCGGAATTTTACAGGCCAAGCACGCCTGCCTGCCCTGGGGATTTTTTGTCCTGCGGGGATTTTTGTCTTTTTCTCCACCGGGGAATGTGCTATACTGTTTTTATCTATGGACTGATACAAAGAAAGGCTGGACATGCCATGCGAGAGCAGAAGGACCGCAGAAGAGAGCCGGAGGCCGAGGCCGACGGTATGATTGAGGGCCGCAACGCGGTCATCGAGGCCCTCCGGGCGGGTACGCCCATCGACAAGATTTTCCTGGCCAGAGGCGAGACCGACGCCACCCTGGGCCATATCGCCTCCTCCGCGCGGGAGAAGGGCATTGTGGTGGTGGAGGCCGACCGGCGGAAGCTGGACGGCATGAGCCGCACCCACGCCCACCAGGGCGTCATTGCCATGGCCGCCGTGCGGGAGTACGCCACCGTGGACGACATCCTCAACGCCGCCCGGGAGAAGGGTGAGCCCCCTCTCATCGTGGTGTGCGACGAGCTGAGCGACCCCCACAACCTGGGCGCGGTCATCCGTACCGCCGAGTGCGCCGGCGCCCACGGCGTCATCATCCCCAAGCGCCGCTCTGCCGGCCTCACTGCCGTGGTGGCCAAGACCTCCGCGGGCGCGGTGTCCTATGTGCCGGTGGCCCGGGTGCCCAACCTGACCGCCCTGCTCAAGGAGCTGAAGGACGAGGGTCTGTGGATCTTCGGCACCGCCGCCGACGGAAACACCACCCTCTACGACGCCGACCTGAAGGGTCCCGCCGCCATTGTCATCGGCAGCGAGGGGGACGGCATGGGCCGTCTGGTGTCCGAGCAGTGCGACTTCAAGGTCAGCATTCCCATGAAGGGCAAGCTCAATTCCCTCAACGCCAGCGCCGCCGCAGCCATTCTGCTGTACGAGGCGGTGCGCCAGCGGGGGCTGTAACCCCCAACCACACCCCAGAAAAAGGACGAAGGCCCTATGCCGAAGGATCGGGACGACGAACTGAATAGACATGGCGGTCCCACGCCGGAGTTCACCCTGGAGGAGATTCTGGCCGAGTACCGGGACCGCCGTGAGAGTGGTCTGGACGACGACACCATTCCCCTGCCCGTCATCCCCCAGAAGGACCTGCCCCCCGAGCACCGGGCCGGCAGGCGGAAGGGGACGGGCAACAATGTGGTGCGCTTTCCCGGCAAGCGGAGCCGTCCCGTGCCGCCTCCCGAGGAGGAGCCGGAGGAGGACGACGAGGAGGAGACGACAGCCCGTTTCCCCGGTGCGTCCTCCGTATCCGACCGGTCGGAGGAGCCCGAAGAGGACCCGCCGGTTTCCGAGGATGAGGACGGCGAGGACGACGCCCCGGAGGACAGCGGGGAGCCGGACGACGGAGACGAGACTCCGCCGGAAGCCGAATCCCCCAAGGCCTTTTTCTCCGCCCGGCTGGACGCCCTGCGCCGGAAGGCGGATGACTACGCCGACCACATGTTTGAGGAAGAGGGCATCGAGGACGACGAGGAGGTCCGCCGTGCGGAGAAGTACCTTCCCGGCGTGGACCGGGAGGAGGAGCGTCCTCCCTTCCGCATCCGGCCGCCCCGTCGGGTCATCCCGCCCGCGCCCGACATTCCCCCTGCCGAGCTGTTCAAGCGGTACGGCCGTGGGCTCAAGTTCCTGCGGATGCGCACCACCATGGTGCTGCTGCTGTCCCTGCCGCTGATTTACCTCACCCTGGCCCCCTTCTTCCGCATGCCTCTGCCCGGCATGCTGGCCAATTCCTATGAGCTCCAGGTGTACACCCTGGCGGGTCTGCTGGGCGGCGTCATGCTGCTGGGCATTGACGTGCTGCTGCGGGGCCTGTTCCAGCTGCTGCGGCTCCAGATGGGCATGGACACCCTGGTGTCCTTCTCCTGCATTGCCACCCTGGCCGATGCCCTCACCATGATCTCCCTGGGGGGCCGGGAAGGCGAGCTGCCCTACTGCGCTGTGTCCGCCCTGGCCCTGGGCCTTACCATGTGGGGCACTGTGCTCAAGCTGCAGGGCCAGCGGGCTGCCTGCCGCACCGCGGCCTCGGCCCATGAGCCCTATCTGGTCACCCTGGATTCGGGCAAGTGGAACGGCCGGGAGGCCTACACCAAGTGGTCGGGGGACCCGGCGGGCTTCGGCAGCCAGATTCAGGGCGCGGACGGCGCCCAGCGGATTTTCCGGGTCACCGCTCCCCTAATTTTCATTGCCTCTTTCCTCTTTTCCATTCTCTCCTCTCTGGGCCGGCAGCGGCCCGAGCTGATTCTCTGGTGCCTGTCCGCCACCCTCACCGCAGGCGCCTCCTTCTCGGCGGCGCTGTGCTTCGGGATGCCCTGGAACAGCCTGTGCCGCCGTCTGTCCGGCGTGGGCGCCGCCATCGCCGGCTGGGACGGTGTGGCCGGCGGCACCGGTGCGGGGATTCTTCTCACCGACACCGACCTGTTCCCCCCCGGCTCGGTGGCCCTCAACGGCATCAAAATCTTCGGCAATTTCTCGGTGGAGAAAGTAGTGGCCGTCACCGCCACCCTCATCCGGGACTCGGGCAGCGGCCTGGACAAGATTTTCCACGACCTGCTCCGCTCCCAGGGGGCCATCTACCGCCGCTGCTCCGCCTTTGAGCGGTGCGAGGGCGGCCTGGCCGCCGACATCCGGGGTGAGCAGATTCTGGTGGGCTCGGCGTCCTTCATGCACCTGATGGAAGTGGCCCTGCCCCAGGGTCTCAACGTGAAGAACGCGGTGTTCTGCGCCATTGACGGGGAGCTGGCCGGGCTGTTTGCCCTGAACTACAACCTCCACGGCGCGGTGCGGCCCGCTCTCACCGCCCTCATCCGCAACAAAATCGGCCCGGTGCTGTGCACCCGGGACTTTAACCTGATTCCCGCCATGCTCCGCCAGCGGTTCAAGCTGCCGGTGGAGAAGATGGAGTTCCCCGAGATGGTGCGGCGAACCGAGCTGTCCGACCCGGATCAGGAGCACAGCGACACCCTGTCCGCTGTCCTCTGCCGGGAGGGTCTGGGACCCTTCTCCGAGGCGGTGGTGGGCGGCCGCAGGCTGCGGCAGGCGGTGCGGGGCAGCGCGGCCCTGGCCTCCGTGGGCTCGGCCATCGGGGTGCTGCTGGCCTTCTACCTCACCTTTGTGGCGTCCTACAGCTCCCTCTCCCCCGCCAACCTGCTGATCTTCATGGTCATGTGGCTGGTGCCCACCCTGCTCATCTCGGGCTGGGTCAACCGGTATTAATACGCAAGAAAGTCCCCTGCAAGCCGCTCGACACGGTTTGCAGGGGACTTTTGTTGTCATGTAAGGCCCAGGCAGGCGCGGATCTCCTGCCGGAGTGACACCATCTGGGGGTAGTCGAAGAAGAAGTTCAGCTTCTGCTCCCACACCGCGTCTCCCGGCTGGGGCTCGTTCTGGAGGACAAAATAGGTGAAGCTCTCGGCAATGTCCTCCGACGGGCTGCTGGAGGCGTAGCCGGTGACAAAGTCGTCCTCATGGCGGAGGAAGAAGTTGTAGGTGTCCATGTCGGACAGGCGGTCGTCCAGGTAATCGGCCCAGAACCGCTGGTAGAAGTCGTCCAGATAGGACCCCTCATAGGCCACCAGTCCCTCCTCGTTGTAGGTGGAGGCGGTCTGCCGGGCGGTGTACTTCACCTGTTCGTTATTGAGGGTCAGGTAATGGCTGTACTCGTGGAGCACGGTCTCCACAAACATCTCCCCGTCTCCGGCGTCCGCCGGGTCCACGGCGATCTCCCACTTCTTTCCCGTATCGTCCGCCTGCTGGACGTAGGCCAGGGTCTCATACTCCCCGTCGGTGAACACGGTGAAGCGGGTGAAGTCCTCCCAGGCGTCCGCCGGGAGCATGGCGGTCATCTGGTCCCACAGGGCCTGGTAATCCGCCTCGGTATAGTCTCCGGTGTCCTTGCCGGGCAGCGCCTGGCTGCGCTCAATCTCCCCGCTGGAGGTGATGTCAAAGACGGCCAGGGTCCGTTCCTGCGGATTACCGTACCCCCAGGTGCCGCCGTCGCCGATGTAGCGGATGGTGTATCCCTCGTAGAGGTCGTTGAGTTTGTCCACAAGCCGCTGCTCCTGGGTGGATTTCTCCCCCTTGTCTTTCTCCAGCCGCTCCTGGCGGAGAGGCCAGAGCTGCTCCATCAGGTCCAGGCAGGCGGCGTACTCCTCCTCCGTCACCCGGTCGGACAGCAGACCCAGCTGGGCGTCCACCCTGGCGCTGGCGGCGGCGCTTTCCTCTTCTGTAAGCTCCCGTGGACGTCCGCCCACACCGACAAAACCGCCGGTTTCCTCTCCGCAGCCGGACAGGAGCAGCAGGGCCGCCAACAAGAGAACAATCGGTCTTAATTTCTGCACAGCATACACCTCCGTGGTGGAAAACTCAGCTCTCCCGGCCGGCCTTCTGGGCGTTCCACAGCCGGGCGTACTCGCCGCCGGCGGAGAGCAGCTCCTCGTGGGTGCCCTCTTCTTTGATGCCCGCGCCGTCAATGACGATGATGCGGGAGGCGGAGCGGATGGTAGACAGGCGGTGGGCGATGATGAGGGTGGTGCGGCCCTCGGCCAGGGCGTCAAAGGCGGACTGGATGTGGTCCTCGGTGACGGAATCCAGGGCGGAGGTGGCCTCGTCCAGGATGAGGATGGGCGGATTTTTCAGGAAAATACGGGCGATGGACACCCGCTGCTTCTGGCCGCCGGACAGCATGACGCCCCGCTCGCCCACCTGGGTCTGGAAGCCGTCGGGCATGTCCATGATGTCGTCGTAGATCTCCGCCAGCTTTGCCGCCGCCACAATCTCGGCCTCGGTGGCGTCGGGGCGGCCATAGCGGATGTTGTCGTAGATGGTGCCCGCGAAGAGGAACACGTCCTGCTGGACAATGCCGATGTTCTCCCGCAGGGAGTGCTGCTTCAGGGTGCGTACGTCGTGGCCGTCCACCAGGATGCGGCCCTCGGTCACGTCGTAGAACCGGGGGATGAGCTGGCACAGGGTGGACTTGCCGCCGCCGGAGGGACCCACCACCGCCACCGTCTCGCCGGGACGGACGTGGAGGTTCACATGGGAGAGCACGTCCTCAGCGGAGGACTCGTACCGGAAGGTCACGTCGTCCACCAGGATGTCGCCCTTCACGCCGGTCAGGTCGGCGGCGTCGGGGGCGTCCTGAATCTCAGGCTCCACCTCCATCAGCTCCACAAACCGCTTGAAGCCCGCCATGCCCTGCATGAACTGCTCCACAAAGGCGGACAGCTTGCGGATGGGGGTAATAAAGGTGGTGACATAGAGGGAGAAGGCGGTCAGGTCGGCCAGGTCCATCTTGCCCTGCATGATGAGCATGCCGCCGAAGGCAATCACAAGCACGCTCATCATGCCCATGGCCAGCTCCAGGCCGGACTGATAGGTGGCCATGGCCTTGTAATAGCCCCGCTTGGCGGTGCGGAACTGGTCGTTGGCGGCGGCGAACTTGGCGCTCTCGGCGTCCTCGTTGGCAAAGGCCTTGGCGGTGCGCATGCCGGAGATGGAGGACTCCACCTCGCCGTTGATGCCGGCCAGCTTGGCCTTGACCTCGGTGGAGCAGCGCATCATCCGCTTGCGCTGGAGGATGGTGAACAGGGCGAACAGGGGCACCACCGCAAACACGATAAGGGCCAGCTCCCACCGGATGGTGAGCATGATGATGAAGGCGCCTACCAGGGTGACGGAGGAGATGAACAGGTCCTCGGGGCCGTGGTGAGCCAGCTCGGTGATCTCAAAGAGGTCGCCGGTGACCCGGCTCATAAGCTGGCCGGTGCGGTTCTTGTCGTAGAAGGAGAAGGACAGGTCCTGTATGTGGCCGAACAGGTCCCGGCGGATATCCGCCTCCATCCGCACACCCAGCAGGTGACCCCAGTAGGTGACGATGTAGTAGAACACGCCCTTGAGCACATAGGCGGCGGCCAGCACGGCCATGACGGTGAAGAAGGTGACAAACAGCTTCTGGGGCAGCAGCTCCTTCATGGCCAGCCGGGAGAAGTAGGGGAAGGCCAGGTCCACGATGCAGATGAACAGGGCGCACACCATGTCCAGGGCGAAGAGCTTCCAGTGGGGGCGGTAGTAAGAGGCAAAAATGCGGAGATAGCCCCGCTTGCCTTGACGTTTGGCGGACAAAACGATTCTTCCTTTCTTATCTTTCATCTGGATTTTTAGTATAGCCGCTTTCTTGCTGCACTGTCAATGGCAATCAGGACGCAAAGCCGACAAACATTTATTCACAAATTTTCTAATATTATATGAATTAATTTTATTGAAAATATATAAAATGTTTGACGGGCAGAAATATTTATTTTACAATAATAATGAAGAGAATGTTTTCGGTTTTTGTTCGTAATGTGTCATTAAGAAACATGTTTTAGAGGTGATTCCAATGGGCTGTCCTGCGTCGTAGCCAGGCAAAAGGATAAAGTGACATTCCCGTTATAATATAACGAGGTGTGCAGATATGAAAATGTCCAAACTGAAACGAATATCCTTGTTGGCGTTGGGTGTCATTTTGATACTTGCTGCAACACTTCAAGTACTTGCTCTCAATACCGATCAGGAGACAGAAGAGGACGAGGATTATATTTTAGTCATGGATCCCGGCATAGGCCCCCAGATTCCATCGCCGGACATGAAGGAATGCTATCTCTATCCCACAGGAAACGGCGGGTATACAGAGGTACAAAAAGTATGGGATCCTGGTACAGGTCAGGATGCTACACTTGCAGAAGAGGCTGATGAAGTATATCTTGTCCCACAAAAAATTGATGAAAGCACCTATGAATACACCGACGAAGAGGGATACCTTACTATAACGATGCACCTAACCGATGACTTGTCCAGCCCTGTTCCTCTGAATGCGACAAGATACGGATTTAATTGGAGCCTAGCAGCAGGAGCATATACAAAAGGAACCGTCGGCTTGGATATTGGCAGCGGAAATTATCGCTTCTATGTCAGCGGCATTTTTGGTGACTATTCTGGTATTCCCGGGTTTTATGCAGCAGCTGATGACCAATATTATTGGCTCACTCCACCTTCTACGGATATTTTCTCAAATGTATATTTTACAGCAGACACTTCGCACTCAGTTAATTTTGCTTTGAAAAATGACGGCAGCGCAGCCGGCACTTTTACTGGTGAATACTGGGTTACGCCGGATTAACTGTTTCTGAGCATATGGAAGGGTGAACTCCATGCCTATGAAAATTACGTCTGAGTTCTGGCAAGAGCTGAAGGCCCGCAAGCGGGACAGGAAGGTGACAATTACCCGAATTCTGGGCGGTATTATAGGCCCCACATTTGTTATCATTGCCGGCCTGCGCAACCTGAATTTCAATTCTGCTTTCTGGTCTTTTATGATAGCGGCCTCCACCTGCCTCATCCTGATCGCCCTTGTCCTGCTCGTTTTAAAGCGCTGAGTCCATACCGTTGGCCTGCATCCCGAAGCATTTTTACGCGGCATGTCCCTGTGCTCCGCCCATGGGACATGCCGTAAATTTTGCACACTATTCCCCATATGTCCATTGCATAAATTGTGCAAAACGTCTACAATGTGGATGGGGCAGGCCACAAGGCCTGAAACACAGAATGAACAGAAGGAGCGATGGAAATGAAACAGAGAAGAAGCAGCGTCCGCACCCTGCTGGCAAGCCTGCTGGCTGCGGCCATGCTGATCTCCCTGGTTCCCGCGGCCCTGGCCGCCGGCACCGGCGAGACCCACATCACCATCATCGGCACCTCGGACACCCACGGCAACATCTGGGGCTACTCCTATGAGGATATGAAGGAGAGCACCGGGGACGGCCTGGCCCGTGTGTCCACCTACGTCAACCAGGTGCGGGCCGAGAACCCCAACACCATCCTGGTGGACGCGGGCGACACCATCCAGGGCACCATCATGACCGACGACCTCTACTCCAAGGACACCGCCAACCACCCCGTCCCGGCAGCCCTAAACTACATGAAGTACGACGCCTGGACCCTGGGCAACCATGAGTTCAACTTCGGCGTGGACAAGCTCCAGTCCATCATCGACCAGGCCGACATGCCCGTCCTGGCCGCCAACATCAAGAACGCCGACGGCAGCTACTTCACCGGCGCCGGCTACACCATCGTGGAGCGGGGCGGCGTGAACGTGGCCATCATCGGCGTGGACACCCCCAACATCCCCCGCTGGGACGGCACCAAGCAGGGCGTTGACAAGCTGACCTTTGAGCCCATGGCCGACGCTGTGGCCGAGTGCATCAAGGAGATCGGCGACAAGGCCGACGTGATCATGGTCTCCGCCCACGCCGGTCTGGAGGCTGAGTACTCCACCGACGGCTCCGACGCCGCCAAGACCATTCTGGCCAAGTGCCCTGAGGTGGACGTGCTCCAGATGGGCCACACCCACACCACCTACATCAACAACGACACCATCCCCGTGGGCGAGGCCAAGAACAACGCCGGCGAGGTGGTGCGCTATGACCTGACCCTCAACGCCGACAAGGAGATCACCTCCGCCACCGTGGAGACCGTCTCCATGAAGGACGTGGAGCCCGACCAGAACCTGCGCAACGTGCCCGCCATCAAGGAGGCCCAGGAGAAGACCGTATCCTTCATCCAGGACAACGTGCTGGGTCATGCCGCCGCTGACTTCCAGCCCGTCAACGAGATCAAGGGCCTGCCCGAGGGCCGCCTGCAGGACACCGCCGTCATCGACCTCATCGGCACCGTCCAGCTGGAGAACTCCGGCGCCGACGTGACCGCTGTGGCTCTGTTCAAGGACACCAGCGACCTGAAGAAGGGCGACCTGAACTACGGCAACATGTTCGACATCTACAAGTACCCCAACGTGCTCTACACCGTGAAGGTCACCGGCGCGGAGATGAAGGCCTACATGGAGTGGGCCGCTGAGTGCTGGAACCAGTGGCAGCCCGGCGATATCAACATCTCCTTCAACCCCGACAAGGCCGGCTACCTCCACGACCACTTCATCGGCCTGAACTACGAGGTCAATCTGTCCAAGCCCGCCGGTCAGCGGATTGAAAACGTGACCTTCAAGGGCCAGCCCCTCACCGATGACCAGGTCCTCACTCTGTGCGTCAACGACTACCGCTACACTGGCCTGAAGAACGAGGGCATTATCTCCGGCGAGAAGGAGTGGGAGTCCTCCGCCTCCGTGCGCGACATGCTGGTGGCCTATCTGGCCGAGCATGACCCCCTGGAGCCCGTGGTGGACAACAACTGGAAGATCACCGGCGTGGACCTGCAGAAGGACAACCCGGAGCGGGCCGCCTATATCGAGAAGATCAACGCCGGCGAGCTGGCCACCCCCTACAACAAGAGCATCAACCTGAACGAGGCCAACAACGTGGTGGTCAACGGCAAGCTGTACTCCGCCGCTGAGCTGGACGGCTTCTACCGCCTGCGTGACCTGGCTTCCTCCTTCGCCGGCACCACCGCCGGCTTCAACGTGGAGTGGGTCAACGGCCAGGTGGTCATCACCAAGGGCGCTGCCTACACTGCCCAGGCTCTGCCCGCCGCCACCGTCTCCGCCTTTGAGTCCACCGGCACCATCACCGTCCTGGTGGACGGCAAGCCGGTGGAGGTAACCGCCGCGCTGTACCAGGGCAACTACTACGTCTCCCTGGACACCGTCAACAGCCTGCTGGGCATCCAGGCCACCCAGGCTGACGGCGTGATCAGCCTCACCGCCGACAAGGCCGACGCCGGCAACGGCAACGCCGGTTAACCGCATCTGTCCGTCTTCCTCTGAGCGGGCGGGGAGCAATCCCCGCCCGCTCTTTTTGCCCTGAACCCTCCCAAAAGGGCAGTCCAAGGCCCTTGCATCCATAACCCAGGCGGATTATAATAACATTTAGTGCTTTTCCTTGGAAAAGGAAATTCTGTATGGATGTGAGGTTCCGGGCATGTTGGATATCTTCAATAATCTGCTGGTGGTGGCGGGACAGGTGGTCACCCTCTTCCTGCTGATGGGCGTGGGCTTTGTCATGTTCAAGCAGAACCGTCTCTCCCCTGAGACGCTGGGGCAGCTGTCCTTCCTGCTGCTGTACATCGTCATCCCCTGCGTCATCATCGACTCCCTGCAGGTGGAGCCCGACGAGGCCCTGCTGCGGAACATGCTGCTCATGTTCCTTCTCACCGCGGGATACTATGTGGTGTTCTGCTCCCTGCTGCCCCTGCTGTTCCGCTCCAGCCCGGAGGACACCCGGGCCGTGCTCCGGTTCGGCACCGTATACGCCAACAACGGCTTTATGGGCATCCCACTGCTCCAGGCAGTGCTGGGCCCCAGCACCGCCATCTTCGCCGTGGTGGCCACCGTCACCTTTAATATCTCCCAGTGGACCCACGGCGTCATCCTCATGAGCGGACGGAAGCGGCTCTCCATCCGGCAGGCCCTGCTCAACCCGGGCACCGTGGGCCTGGCGGTGGGTCTGGTCCTCTTCCTCAGCGGACTGCGGCTGCCCTCCATGGTGGGCAACGCGGTGGGCTTTATCGCCGACCTGAACACCCCCCTGGCCATGGTGGTCATCGGCGGCCAGATGGCCCGCACCAATCTGGGCAGTACCTTCCGCCGTCCCGACCTGTACGCCGTCTCCATCCTGAAGCTGGTGGCCATCCCCGCCGTCACCGCTCTGGTGCTCCTGCCCTTCCACCTGCCGCCCCTGGTGTACTGCTCCATGGTCATCCTGGCCGGCACCCCCACCGCCGGCACCAGCAGCATCCTGGCCCAGCAGTTCGGCCGGGACGCAGGCTCCGCCGCCCAGATGGTCTCCCTGTCCACCCTGCTCTCCGTCATTACCCTGCCGGTGGTGGCGGTGGCAGCCAATCTGCTGTCCTGAACAACAGAAATGCCGCCGGAAATCCGGCGGCATTTTTTCTTTTACACTTGTTTTACACGAATACGGCCTGCACCAGCACCATATAGAGGATAGTGCCGCCGAAGATGGACAGCAGGTTGTTGTGCTTCCACAGGTGGAGCACCACCACCGCCGCCACGGCGATGACCTGGGGCAGCCACCCGGCGGGGGCAAACAGGCTGGCCGCCCGCAGGGAGCGCAGGCAGTAGACGATGAGCATGGCGATGATGGCGGGGGGCAGCACCCGGCCCAGATAGAGCACCAGCTTGGGGGGATTGCCGCCCCGGTCAAAGAGCAGGAAGGGCAGGGCACGGGTGAGGAAGGTGACCACGGCCATCACCGCGATGGCCAGCACAGCGTGAATGGCGGGGCTCATGCATCCGCCTCCTTTCCGGCGGCGTCCTGCTTGTCCAGCCGGGGCCGGAGCAGGAGCAGGGCCACCACAATGGCGCCCAGAGCGGGAAGGAGCATCTGCTCCTCCCCCACCAGGATGAGAAACAGCAGGGTACAGCCCGCACCCAGGAAGGCGGGCAGGTGGTCCTTGGCCGCCTTCCACTGGTCCACGGCGATGACCACAAAGAGGGCGGTCATGGCGAAGTCAATGCCGGTGATGTCAATGGACAGCAGGCCGCCTGCCACAGCGCCGATGACCGACCCGGCAATCCAGTACAGGTGGTCCAGAATGGCCACGGCAAAGTAAAAGTCCTTGGGGCGCACGCCCACAGGCACGGAGGCGCCCGCCAGCAGGGCATAGGTCTCGTCGGTGAGGGAAAAAATCATATAGAACTTCCGCCAGCCCATGCCCCGGAACTTCTCCAGCATGGACAGACCGTACACCAGGTGTCGGAAATTGATGAGCAGGGTCATCACCGCCACGGTGCCCAGTCCGGCGGCGGTGGCCAGCAGCTCCACACCCAGGTACTGGCCCGACCCGGCGTAGATGGTCAGGCTCATAAAAAATGCCCAGATAAAGTTGAAGCCCACCCGCTCCAGCATCAGCCCAAAGGCGATGCCGATGGACAGATAGCCCATCAGCACCGGCAGGGTGACGGGAAACGCGGCGGCGAGTGCCTTGCGGTTCATGGAAACGCCTCCTCTGCATACTTGCACACAACAGCTTGCTAAAGCAATAGTTTAGTGCCTTTTGGGAAAAAAGGCAAGAAGATGTTTACAATTTCTCCTCCATGGGCAAAGCCCGATTGCATTTCCCAAAGGATACGGTATAATGGGGCTATTAAGCCTCCGGACGGGGGCTCCGGCCGCTGTGCCGGAACGCCGCTCCACCCGTCCGTGCTCTCTGTCAGCTTTGGAAGCGCTCCAATATGCGGCGGCCCCAGAGACCGCCGCAGCTTTTACTACCTTTTTTCCTTCTCCGCCCCACACGGCGGAGAACCCGCCAAGTTTCATCTGCTCGGAGGAATTATGAAGAAACTGCTCTTTATCTACAATCCCCACGCCGGAAAGGGCCAGATCCGTGCCAAGCTGGCCGATGTGCTGGACACCTTCACCAAGGCGGGCTGGCTGGTGACCGTCCGGCCCACCCAGGGCAAGTCGGACGCCACCTATACCGCCGCCTGGCTGGGCGGGGAATACGACCGGCTGGTCTGCTGCGGCGGAGACGGCACCCTCCACGAGGTGGTCACCGGTCTGATGGAGATTGAACGCCGCCCCGAGGTGGGCTACATCCCCGCCGGTACCACCAACGACTTTTCCCGTAATCTGAAGCTGCCCAAGGGGTACGACGCCCTGGCCGCCACGGCTGCGGAGGGTATCCCCCGTCCGGTGGACATCGGCCGGTTCAACGACCGGTACTTTGTCTATGTGGCTGCCTTCGGCGCCTTCACCGACGTGGCCTACGACACCCCCCAGCAGGTCAAGAACATGTTCGGCCACCTGGCCTATGTGCTGGAGGGCATCTCCCGGCTGGGCAACCTGAAGGGCTACCAGGCCAGGGTGGAGTATGACGGCGGCGTGCTGGAGGACGAATTTATCTTCGGCATGGTGAGCAACACGGTCTCGGTGGGCGGCATGCTGGGCCTGCCCGCCGACAGCGTGGCCCTGGACGACGGGCTGCTGGAGGCGGTGCTGGTGCGCACTCCCCGCAACCCCATGGAGCTCCAGGGGGTCATCACCGCCCTGATGAAGCAGACCACCGACGAGGCCGCCGGTGTGCTGGGCTTCCACACCTCCCGGCTGAAAATCACCTGCGCCGACGAGACCCCCTGGACTCTGGACGGCGAGTACGGCGGCGCGCCCAAGGTGGCGGAAATCGCGGCCTGCCGCCATGCGATAAACATTGTCTACGGCGCGTGAACAACCTTTCGCCTCTTCGCCCTGGCCTTTCCCGCTCCGGAAGGGTCAGGGCGCTTTTGTTTCTCAAGCGTCACATTTGTTAAAAAATCGTCAATTCCGCGTCATTTTTTGTGATTCTCAGGCTTTATATCTCATTTTATGTTCAAACTGCTGTAAATCAAAAAGTTTTCTCTCTGTTTTGATTCATTTTTCACAAAATTCCCTTGACATTCCCCTAAGGGGATAGTTTATAGTTTGAGTTGAACGGAGGCCCTGTGCGGCGGGTCAGAGACGGGTGTTTATCCGGCTCCGAACTCCGTCCCGAGTGTGTGGCAGGGGCGGAAACGCAGCGTCCGGCGTGAAGGGTCCCACAGTCCGGAGTCTATTTGAGAAAGGGATGTGTATTGTGAAAGAGACCAAAGCAGCGGTTCAGACCGAAGCGGCCAACAGCGACGAATTCAGCAATCAGCGAGTCCCAATGTCCGCCCGGAAGGGCTTCCTGAGCCTTCTTACCGTATCCCTGGGCTACGTGTTCGTGGTCACCAGCATGCAGGCCGGCGGCAACATCGGCGCGGGCCTGAACTTCCAGGACACCGTGCTGGCGGTGCTGGTCAGCAGCGTAATCCTGGCGGTGCTCTCCTGCGCCATGGGTGTCATCTCCGCCAAGAGCGGCCTGAGCCTTGGCCTGCTGAGCAAGTACTCCTTCGGTAAGGCTGGTACCTATGTGCCCGTGGCCATCGTGGTCATCACCACCATCGGCTGGTTCTCCATCGACGCCTACCTCATCGGCCAGACCACCAATACCCTGTTCCCCGTTATCCCCATTGTCCCTGTTGCCATCCTGGGCGGCCTGGGCATGACCTTCACCGCCATGCGCGGCATGAAGTGGATGACCTATCTGAGCAACGTGGCCGTGCCCCTCATCATCGTGTTCGGCATTATCTCCATGGTCCTGGCGGTCAACAGCGCTGGCGGCATCGCCGGCATGATGGCCATTCCCCAGGAGAATCCCGTGGACTTCGGCCAGGCCGTGGCCTGGGGCGTCGGCTCCTACGCCGTGGGCGCCGTCATGTTCACCCCTGACATCATGCGCTTCTCCAAGAACGCCCGCACCGCCATCATCGTCATGATCATCACCATGATGGTGGGCAATACCTTCATGCTCCTCTCCGGCGCCATCGGCTCCGTGGTCACCGGCACCCCCGACGTGGCCATCATGCTGTCCATGCAGGGCCTGCTGGCTCCCGCCTTCCTGGTGCTGGTGCTCAACATCTGGTCCACCGCTCAGGGCTGCGTCTACTCCGGCTCCATGTCCCTCAACAGCGTGGTGCCCAAGGCCAAGCGTACCTGGCTGGTGGCCGGCTTCGGTATCATCGGCATCATCTTCGCCCTCATCGGCTTCTACAACTACTTCGGCTCCTACATCGACTTCCTGTCCGCCGCTGTGCCCCCTCTGGGCGGTATCTTCCTGGCTGACTTCCTGGTGACCTACCGCCAGGACTACCCCGAGATGGACTCCGTGGAGCTGCCCACCGTCAACGTGGCCGGCTTTATCGCCTGGATCGTTGGCTTCGTGGTCAACCGCATCGACATCGGCATCGGCATGCCCGTCATCAACTGCATCATCGTGGCCTTTGTGGTAAAGGCCATCCTGGGCAAGGTCATGGGCAGCGGCCTGAATACCAAGGCCTGATTATCCGAGCTTCCGGGACCGCGGCTGAGCCGCGGTCCCCTCACTATCCGGCCCGCTCCTGCGTGGCCTGACAACAAATAACCCCCTAACAGGCGCCATACGCCAACTGAAAGGAGATTTTTTACATGAAAGGCTTTGCGGAACATTTTGTGGACGACGGCTCCAACTTTGAGGTAACCGATCCTGCGCTGGTCATCGTGGACATGCTCAACGACTTCTGCAAGGAGGGCGGCGCCATGGTGCTGCCCGAGGGCCTGGAGACCATCGAGCCCACCCAGAAGCTGATTGCCGCCTTCCGTGAGAAGAAGCTGCCCATCATCTACATCAACGACTGCCACCGGGCCGGCAAGTACGACAAGGAGTTCGACAAGCGGGCTCCCCACTGCATTGAGGGCACCTGGGGCGCCCAGGTCATCGACGAGCTGGCCCCCCAGCCCGAGGACTACCAGATTCCCAAGCGCCGGTTCAGCGGCTTCTACCAGACCGACCTGGACCTGGTGCTCCGTGAGCTGGGCCGCAAGACCGTAGTGGTCACCGGCGTGGTCACCAACATCTGCGTCCGCTCCACCTGCCACGACGCCTTCTTCCTGGGCTACCAGGTGGTGGTGCCCAAGGACTGCGTCCGGGCCACCGGTCCCCGTGAGCAGGAGTCCACCCTGTGGGATATCGAGACCCACTTCGGCGCCGTCACCGACAGCGAGACCGTGCTGTCCAAGCTGTAATCCATCCCGCCGCCCTCCGGGCGGCCATTCCAGACGGCAGAGGAGGGAGCGAGAATGCTGACCGTCAAGGCAGCGGCCGACGAGACCGGCCTCACCGTCAAGGGAATTCGCTTCTATGAGAAAATCGGGTTGATCCGGCCGGCGGAGCGTTCGCCGGCCGGATACCGGCTTTATTCGGAGGAAGACGTGGCCCGGCTCCACCAGATCCACTTCTACCGGGAGCAGAAGTTCTCTCTGGAGGACATCGACGCCATCCTCAACGACCCGGACACCGACCTGCGCAGCTATCTGAAGCGGCAGCTCTTTGACATTGAGGACCAGATCCGGGAGCTGGAGCGGGTGCGGGACACCCTGGACCGGGTGCTGCGGGAGGACGACTGCCGTGGCGCCATGAGCAACAGGGTAAAGGATGCGGGCAACCGCAGCCGGTACGCCATTGTGAGCACCGACCTGCAAAATGAGTTTCTGGACGGCGGGTCCATGTCCTGCCGCCGCATCTACAACATCATCGAGCCTTTGCGGGCCATGCTGGAGCGGGCCAGAGCCATGGGGATTCCGGTCATCTATGTCCGGGACTCCCACCACCGGAACGACCCGGAGCTGGAGATCTGGCCCGACCACTGTCTTGAGGGCACCTGGGGCGCCCAGATCATTGAGCAGCTCACCCCTGCTCAGGGGGACTACGTGCTGAAAAAAAACTACTTTAACGGTTTTATCGGCACCAAGCTCCAGAACACGCTGAAAAAGCTGGGCACCGAGACCATTATCTTTACCGGCTGGCGCACCCACGTCTGCGTGGCCCAGACCGCCATTGAGGCCTTTCAGCGCGGCTACCGCATCATGGTGGCGGAGGACTGCGTGGACTCCACCACCCAGGTGGAGCACGATTTCGGCCTGAACCTGCTCCAGGTCAACTACTGCGCCGAGGTGCTGCCCGGTCAGGACATTCTGGACCTCATCGCCCGTGAGGGCGGAGAGGACCTTCCTCAGGAAAAGGAGCACAGCGTATGAGCGGAACCATGATGGCCGTGGTGTATCACGGCAAGGGAGACCTCCGCTTTGAAGAGCGGCCCATCCCCACCATTCTGGACCCCAGGGACGCCATCGTGAAGGTGGGCATGTCCAGCATCTGCACCAGCGACTTCCACATCCGCAATGGCGCCGTCCCCAGGGCCAGAGAGAACGTCATCCTGGGCCACGAGTTTGCCGGGGAAGTAGTGGCCGTGGGCGATGCCGTCAAAAAAATCAAACCGGGGCAGCGGGTAGCCGCCAATGTGGAGACCTTCTGCGGCGAGTGCTGGTTCTGTAAGCAGGGTTTTGTGAACAACTGCGTACAGGGCGGCTGGGAGCTGGGCTGCCGCATCGACGGCTGCCAGACCGAGTATGTCCGGGTGCCCTTTGCCGACAACGGCCTGACCGTCATCCCCGACAGCCTGGGCTATGAGGACGTGATCATGCTCTCCTGCATCCTGCCCAGCGGCTATTTCGGCGCTGAGCTGGCGGAGATCAAACCCGGCGACACGGTGGTGGTGCTGGGCGCCGGACCGGTGGGCTGCACCACCATGATGAGCGCACGGCTCTTCGGGCCCGCCTGCATCGTGGCGGTGGACCCCATCGGGGAGCGGCTGGACTTCGCCAAGCGGAACGGCTGGTGCGACGTGGCCGTCAACCCCAACGAGGAGGATTTGGAGGCCGTGGTAAAGGGACTCACCGACGGACGGGGCGCCGACTCGGTTATCGAGGTGGCAGGGGGAAAGAACACCTTTGAAACCGCCTGGAAGGTGGCCCGCCCCAACGGTATTGTCTCCCTCATCGCCATGTACGAGGAGGCCCAGAGCCTGCCGCTGCACCTGATGTACGGCAAGAATCTGACCTTCAAGACGGGCGGTGTGGACGCCTGCCACAACGACGTGCTGATGAAGCTCATCGAGGGCGGAAAGCTCAACTGCCGCCCCCTCATCACCCACACCATGCCCCTCAACGACATCATGCACGGGTATGATATCTTTGAGCACCATCTGGACGGCTGCGTCAAGGTGGCCATCACCCCCTACGAGCGCTGACACACAGAATATGACAGGGTCCGGGACAGCTGTCCCGGACCCTGTTTTTTGCGTCAAATTGCAGAATTTCCTGCTCTGATGCAACAAATCGCCCCTGATAACTGATATAATAAGCAGAGAGGAAGCCACTGCGTCCAAGCGGAAAGGCGGCGTATGCGTATGACATTTTCCACCGGAACCCCACTCCTGGTTAATGTGACAAAGGCGGTCATGGTGGCCGCCCCCATCGCCCTGCTCTATTTTCTCCTCCACAAGGGGCAGAGGAAAAAGCGGATTATCTCCGCCGGGTGCATGGTGTTGTGCGCGGTCTATCTGGTGTGGTTCTATTTTCCCTACCGCTACCCCTCCGACCCGGAGGATGTCCAGCAGTTTGAGGTCACCAGCGAACACGGTATCAGCTACGACCCGGCGCACGTCTGCGTCATGCTGGAGCCCCAGGACGGCCCAAACTGGCTGGAGATCACCGAGGAGGAGGCCAGGCAGATCGTGACGCTGAGCAACAACCTGGTATTCCGCCGCAGTGTGCTGCATATTCCTGGCCGGAGCACCCTGCAGCCGGTGAGCCCAGGGCACTATCGCGCCCCGGAAAATGAGTCTATCCACCTGAGAATCTCACGGCCCGACAGCGATTATCTGTCCGTCACCTGCGCCCTGGGGGAGAAGGGCTTTGCCTACTACGAGGGCACCTACTGCGTGGAGGAGCCCTACGGCCGGGTCTACGGCTGGGAGCCCCTGGTGGCCTATCTCCGGGAGCTGGCGGTAAAGTACGGCATAGCGCTGCCGGTGTGGTAGGAACGATATAAAAAGCCCGGAGGGTCCATGGGACCCTCCGGGCTTTTGTATGTGTCGGGGATGCTGCTTACTCAGCGGCAGCGGCGCTGTGACCGGCGATCTGGCCGAAGGTGAAGATATCAGCCTCAGCGTTGCCGCCCAGACGGTTGCCGGCGTGAACGCCGCCGGTGACCTCGCCAGCGGCCCACAGGCCGGGGATGGCGTTGCCCTCGGTGTCCAGGACGCAGGCGTTGGTGTCAATCACCAGGCCGCCCATGGTGTGGTGCAGGGAGGCCTTACGGGGGCTGATGCAGATGCCCACGCCCTCGGTGCTCTCGATGTAGTCCAGGTCAATGGCGCCGGACAGGACCTCCTTGTGGAAGTCGGGGTCCTCCTGGTTCTCAACATAGCTGTTGTAGGTCTCGATGACGTTGCGCAGGGCCTCCTCGGTGAAGGCGGGAGCAGCGCCGCCGGCGGAGGTAGCGGAGGCCTCGGCCAGCTCAGCCAGGGTCTCGCCGTACCAGATGTGGCCGCCCTCGACCATGGAGGAAACCTGGTCGTAGCTCACGCCCTTGCACACGCCGTTCTCATCGGAGGGGCCGGCGTAGACGATGTAGAAGATGCCGTCCTCCAGGGCCAGGGAGGCCTTGGCCAGCACGTCGCGCTCGGCGTACTCGTCCACAAAGCGGTTGCCCTCGCCGTCGATCCACAGCTGCTCGGAGGCGTCGCCCCAGATGCCGTCGGTCATGGTGCCCTTCAGGGGGGAGGAGGAGGGCATCATCTGAGCAACCTCCAGGCCGGTGGTGTCGGCGCCGATGGCGGTGGCCATCGCAATGCCGTCACCCTCGTTGGTGCCCACGTTGGTGGTCAGGGTGTGGTCGCTCAGGTCGTCGCCCCAGTACTTGTCGTACTCCTTGACCATGGCGGGGTTGGCGCAGTAGCCGCCGCAGGCCAGAACAACGCCCTTGGTGGTGTTGATGGTGATCTCGGTGCCGTCGGCCTGCTCAGCCTGGGCGCCCACCACGCGGCCGGTGTCGTCGGTCAGCAGGGCAGTGGCAGCGGTCTCGGTGTAGATCTCCACACCCTCCGCCTCAGCGGCGGCCTCCAGGGCCTCCACCAGAGCGGTACCGGAGGTCACAGGGTGGGTACGGGGCCACATGGCACCCAGCACGGTGAACATGCTGGCGCCGGCGTCAGCGCCCACGGTGGCGTCCACGCCGATGGAGGACAGCCAGGAGAAGGTATCCAGAGCGCTCTCGGCCAGAGTACGGGCCAGGTCGATGTCGGAGGCAATCCAGGTGCCGTCATTCATCTCGCGGAGGCCGCCGGTGTAGATGTGCCACATGTGGAGGGACACGGAGTCAAAGCCGGGCATATCCACGCCGGGGGTCTTGCCCTCGTTGGCGGCATAGAAGTCGGTGATGTCCTGCTGGAGCTGCTTCAGGACCTCAGCCCACTCGGGGAACACATCCAGCTTGAGGGCGGGGTCGGAGGGGTCCAGAGCCAGGTAGCCGTCCAGGGTGTTCTTCTGGGCCTCGGTGAGGATCATGTTGGCCTGGGCCTCGGGGTCCACGGCGTTGTAGGCGCCGCCGGCCATCATGGTGTTGCCGCCCAGGAAGGAGCTCTTCTCAATCAGGATAACCTTGGCACCGTCCTGCGCAGCGCTGATGGCGGCGCTGAAGCCGGCGCCGCCGCCGCCCACAACCAGGACGTCGGCGTCCCAGGTCTCAGCCTCACCGGGCTGGGCGGAGTAGGCGTTGGCATCCAGAGCATCCATGTCCAGACCGGCGGCCTCGGCGGCCTTCTCGGCGGCCATCATGATGCCGCGGCTGGCAAAGGTAGCGCCGGTGACGGTGTCCAGCGTGGTGGTCTGGTGCTCCACAATCTGCTGAGGAATGCGCTCCAGAGCCACGTCGGACACGCCGGCAGTCTCATGGCACTCGGTCAGCTCCACGTTGGTGATGACGCCGTTCTCCACGGTCATCTCCACGGTGATGGTGCCCTGCATACCGGCAGAGGAGCCGGTGAAGGTGCCGGAGACACCGCCGGTGGCCTCAGTTCCCTCGGGGGAAGCGGAGGGGGTGCCGGAGGGCTCGGTCGTGCCGGTGGTACAGGCCGCAAGGCTGAATACCATGGCCAGGCACAGAACAAGAGCGAGCAGTTTCTTTTTCATGTCTGTTTTCCTCCCTATTTTATTTTTGTGTCAGCATATGCAGGAGACATCTTGTTCGCTGACTGCCTGTACGCTAGCCAGCGCACGGGCAGAATAATTATACATATGTATACTTACTTCGTCGAGAAAAAAACAAATAAAATTCTAAACGCTTCTATTTTTTCTTACAATGTTTTCTATTTTCTATTTGTAACCGGTACCTTTTTATCCTTCCAGTTCCAATAGTACCTGACCTGCCGCTCTGGCAAAGAGCCGCGCGCCCCGGATAGCCTCCTGAATGGTGTTGCCGTGGGCGCCTACCTCCACCAGAAGGGAGCCGTTGGTCAGCTCCTGGTTGTACACCGAGCTGCCCCGGATGGTGATGGGGCGGGCCAGGGTGGGGTAGAGGGTATTCATGCTCTTTTGAATTTTCATAGCCAAAGTCAGGTTTTCCATCCAGGCGGGGTAGTCTCCCGCCTCCGGGCTGCCCATGACCAGCATGACCTGGGCGGTGTCCTGGCCGTCCACGGTGGTGAGGGGCTTGTAGACCGTGCCATCCTCCCCGATGAGGGCGTCTCGATGGACGTCCAGCACGATTTTGATGGAGGGATACTGCTTCAGATACTCCTCCACTCCTGCGCCCGAACGGCTATAAGCTCCGTTGTACTGGGGGTAGTCGTAGGGCGTCTCATCGTGGATGACCGACAGCCCCATCTCCTCAAAGACCTCCTTCATCTCCTCCCCGATGCGCACCATGTTCTGGGTGTTGTCCAGGGTGCGGCTGTTGTCGGTCTGGACGTAGATGTCCGTGCCGTCGGGCGTGTAGGCCTCGGTGGCGTGGGTGTGCATGATGAGAATCTGTGGCTCCGCCGGGTCACCCAGGGTGATATTCACCTGTGCGGAGGCCAGCGCCGCCGCATCCACCGCCACGTCCGTTGTATTGTAGATGTACACCCCATCCGCCTGGGCGTATCCCACACCTGCGGAGGGCACCAGCGTACGGGCGATGATATCGTCCGGCGCGGTGGTGACTTCGGGGAGGTTGGCCGGGTCCTCCGGGTCCTCAGCCTCGGGAGTGGGGGAGGGCTCCGCCGGTTTTTCCTGCCCGTCATTCTCCACCCCGTCGCCGCCTGTCTCTCCGGCCAGCCACTGGGCCACCGCCTCCTCATTGCTCCGCAGCAGGGAGGACTGGCCCACCACCAGTTGCCCCCACCGGTCCAGGGCGTCAAAGGGGCCGCCTGCCCCCTCCACTTCTCCCAGCTCCGCCCGGAGAATGGCAGAGACAAAGCCGCCGTCCTCACCCAGGGCTTTGAAGGCCTCGGCCGCAGCCCCGGCACCCGCCGCTGTCAGCAGCGCCCACAGCGCCGCCGTCACCATCAGCAGCGCTGCGCTGCGCCGGAGTACCCGGTTCCACTGAATCCCGCTGTGCCTGTCCCTTTTCATCTGTATCCCATCCCTTCATGGTGAAATTTATGCGACAGCTCCGACGGGTATGCCGGTTATTTAATTTGGCATTCAAAATTTACTTGACTTTTGTAATTTCTCCTATATAATGTCTGCTGAATAAACTGCAAAACGGTTTATTCCCGCGGCAGTAGCCGCGCAATTTCATAAAAACGGCTCATTAAAAGAACTGCTTTTATGAAATTCAGCCATTACTATAATGGCTGCTGAATTAGGCCGATAGGGCCCGTTCTACATACTTTTGAAAGGGGGGCGGAGGCCATGGACCAGCACCGTGAGGAACTCAACCGGTTCCTGGTTGAGGTGTTTCACCAGGTTTTGAAGACAGAGGAGCTGGCGCTGTCCAGAGCCAAGGGAGAGCTGTCTCTCCGGGAGCTCCATTTGATTGAAGAGGTGTGCCGTGCGGCAGACCTGGGGCTGGACAACCGGGCCACCGCCATTGCCGCCGCCCAGCGGGTGACGGCAGGTACCCTGACCACAGCCGTGTCCCTGCTGGAGCGGAAGGGCTATCTGGAGCGCCGCCGGGATGAGCACGACAAGCGGGTGGTGCGCATCCTGCCCACTGAGAAGGCCCGTCAGGCCAACCGGGAGCACGAGCGCTTCCACGAGGAAATGGTGGATTACATTCTCAATTCCCTCTCCCAGGAGGAAGCACAGGTCTTTGTGCGGACACTGAGCCGGGTATCCGGTTTCTTTCAGGAAAAGACGGCCTCCGCCAGCCGCGGGGCAGAGCAGAGCGCGCCGTCCGCCGCCATGGAACAGACGAGAGAACACAATGAAACGCTGTGAATCAACAGCAGGAGGTATTTTGAAATGATCCGTATTATCACCGACAGCACCAGCGACCTCTCTCCCGCCCGTCAGGAGGCTCTGGGTGTGGATGTCATCCCCCTCTCGGTTCACTTTGGTGAGGAGGTCTTCCGGGACGGCGTGGACATCACCAACGCGGAGTTCTACGACCGGCTCTCCAAGGTGGACACCCTGCCCACCACCTCCCAGATCAACCCCGAGGTCTTTGCCGATGTATTCCGGAAGTATCTGGATCAGGGGGATGAGATTGTGGGCATTTTCATCTCCGGCGCCATGTCCGGCACCTGCCAGAGCGCCCTCATCGCCCGGGACATGGTGGACGGCGAGGACCGCATCCACGTTGTGGACTCCCGTACCGTGACCTTTGCCCTTGGTCTGCTGGTGGAGGTGGCCGCCACCCTGCGGGATCAGGGACTCTCCGCCAAGGAGCTGGCCGCCAAGCTGGAGGAGCTGGCGGGCCGTCTGCGTCTGCTGGCCGTGGTGGACACCCTGAAATACCTGAAGATGGGCGGACGTATCTCCACCGCCTCCGCCGTGGTGGGCGCGCTGCTGAACATCAACCCCATCATCACCATTGAAAACGGCCTGGTGGAGGGCATCGGCAAGGCCCGTGGCCGGAAGGCCGCCTTCCAGTGGATTGCCAAGCGGATGGAGAAGGAGGCCCCCGATCTGTCCCTGCCTGTGAGCTTTGGTCACACCAACGCCCCCGAGGCCATGGCTGAGTGCCAGGCCTTCTTTGCCGACACCATCGGCGGCGCTACTGTCCATACCAGCAATATCGGCAGCGTCGTGGGCACACACGTGGGCCCTGGCGCCACCGGCATTGTCTATTTCCGCGCGGAGTAAAGCAAAAACGCCCCTGGCCGACAGCCGGGGGCGCTTTTTCATACAATAAAAGGCGGCGCACCGCCTTACACGGTACGCCGCACTGCAATTTTTATTTGCGGGAAGGCGCTTATGCCTTCCGGGCCGCCAGCTTCGTTCTGCTCGCCAGCTCCAGGCGGCGAATCACGTACACAGAATCGGTGACGACCTTGACCGGCTTGGAGAAGTCCAGCACAAACAGGCCGATAAAGGACCCGGCGTCAATGCGCACGGAGCCGTCCTCGGACTCAAAAAACACCGGCTCTTCCACAGCCTGGGCCAGCTTCTGCACCTCGGCAATCTCGTTGAAGGAATCGAACTTTGCTTCAAACACCATTTAAGGTCACCTCCTTTAGGCGACCCCAGTATAGCATCGGAGGCTTGTTTGAATCAATAGTCGCTTTCCACAATCTTCAGAGCCGGTTAAGCGCAGTCTTATAGCTTATTATCCGGTTATTTTTCACTTAAGAAATTTCTTGTAGCATATTGAAAAGCCCTTTTCCAATATGTTTCTGCTATTTCCAGAAAATAATCCGTTTTAGCTTGCTCTTAAATCAGAAGGACGCGCACCGCGCCTCCTCATCCAGATAGTCCAGCTGGGAGAGCAGCTCCTGGGAGTCGGTGACAATGCAGACGGGGCGGGAGTAGTCCAGGGCAAAGAGGCCAATCAGGGACTTGGCGTCAGCCAGCACATCCCCCTCTGTCTCCCGGAGCATAACCTCCTCGGGGACGGAACAGGCCATCCGGCGCAGGCACCGGAGCTCCTCCGCACTGCGGAACTTTCGGACAACTGTCATATGTGCTCCCTCCTTTGCCTCATCATAGCATACTTTTCTTCTTCTGTGAAGCAGAGTTATTTTCTTCACATTCTTTTCTGTTTTCCCAGCCTAACGCGTCAAAAAGTTCACAAATTTATTTTCCTGCCGCTCTCGCTCCGGCGTCAAAAAGTTCCGCTTGCGGCAATAAATTCATTGTTTTGCACTAGGAAATGTGGTAAAATAAATTAAAGCGTCTGCTGTCAGCGCCGGCGCATAATCTTTGACATTGGAGCGCATACATTTTATGATAGAATTCCGGACGCCCCAGCTGGCTGACAAGGTCTGGATGGACCAGCTGCTCAGCCGTTCCGACTACCGGGGCTGCGAATATAATTTTACCAATCTCTTTGCGTGGAAGGACGCCTACCATCACAAGGTGGCAAGGCTGGACGATTTTCTGGTGGTGCACCTGTGCGGCGGCCTGGGGTGCAGCTTTCTCTATCCCGCCGGCAGCGGGGACCGCAGGGCGGTCATCGAAGCCCTCCGGGCCGATGCCGAGGAGCACGGCCAGCCTCTGCGGCTGGTGTGCCTCACCCGGGAGCAGACCCAGGAGCTGGAGGAGCTGTTTCCGGGCCGGTTCCGGTTTGAGTCCGACCGGGACGGCTGGGACTACCTCTATGAGATTGACCGGCTGGCCGATCTGGGCGGCAAGAAGCTCCACGGCAAGCGCAACCACATCAACCGCTTTCTGGACAACAACCCCACCTGGGTCTACGAGCCCATCACGCCGGACAGCCTGCCCGAGTGTCTGGAGATGGACAAGGAGTGGTACCGGCGGAGCATGATCCGGGAGGGGGCCGTGGAGGAGCGGGACCTGGGAGACGAGGGCCGTGCCCTCCGTCTGGCCATTGAGCACTACCACGACCTGGGCCTGGAGGGCGGACTCATCCGGGTGTACGGCGAGGTGGTGGCCTTCACCATGGGCGACATGCTCTCCTCTGACACCTACGACGTCCACTTTGAGAAGGCCTACGGGGAGCTTCAGGGGGCATACGCCATGATCAACCGGGAGTTTGCCCGCTGGGTGCGTGAGCACCACCCCAACGTCCGCTACCTGAACCGGGAGGACGACATGGGCGTGGAGGGCCTGCGCAAGGCCAAGGAGTCCTATTATCCCGACCTGATGGTGGAGAAATACAGCGCAGTCTGGCAGGCATAACGACACATGGGCCGCCGGAAACCGGCGTGCATTCAATTGAAGGATGGGTGATACTATGGTAGAAATCCGTCCCTCCAGGGTGGAGGAGTTAGAGCAGCAGAAGCGCCTTTGGAAGGCAGCGTTTGGTGACGACGAGGCGTATATTGACCTCTTTTACAACACCTGCGCCAGACCGGAGGATGTGCTGATTCTGTCCGAGGATGGCCAGCTGTGCAGCATGGCGGCCCTGCTGCCCCTTGAAATCGCGCTGCCCGGCGGCGGAAAGCTGACCTCCTCCTATGTATACGCCCTGGCCACCGACCCCCACGCCCGCAAGCAGGGCTACGGCCGTGCGCTGCTCCAGTATGCGGAGCTGTACCTGCGGGAGCAGGGTGTGGACTGCATCACCGTGGTGCCCGCTGAGGCCGGACTGTTCAAGTTCTTTGAGACGGTGGGCTTTACCGAGTGTTTCTCCAACCGGAAGATGGAGCTGCTGGAGAGCATGGCGCCGCCGCTTCCGGCCAAGAGCAGCCTGGAGCCGGTGGACGCCGCCGCCTACGGCGAGCTGCGGGAGCGGCTTCTCTCGGGCACCTTCCACGCCAAGTACAGCGAAAAGCTGATGGCCTTCCAGGAGGGCGCCTCCCGTCTGAGCGGCGCCGGGCTCTACCGGATTGTGATCGAGGACCGGGAGGGCTGCGCCGCTGTGGAGTACACCAGCGACAGCAGCCTGGCCATCAAGGAGCTGCTGATTTCCCCCGCTCTGCTGGACGGAGCGGTATCCTTGATAAAGGAGCATCTCCAGGCCGACCGGTATTTTGTCCGCACGCCCGCTCTGTGGGACGGCCTGCAGGGCAGCTACATTCAGCCCTTCGCCATGGTCAAATGGCTGCGGGAGGACCTGCGTCTGGCCTGGGGCGAGGAGCGGTCCGGCTATTTCGGCCTGGGCTTCGATTAAATGGAACTGAGACCGGCGCCGCAGCTGCGGCGCCGGTCTTTTTGTGAATTTTTGCCCGGATATCCGGTTTGGTCCGGTGCGGTTTCCGGCCGGTTCCCCGGTTAGCAGCCACTCTTTCCGGGTTCCGGCCGCCCAGCGCGGTTTCTTTTTTCCCATCTTTATGGACAATTTGACTTAAATTGAATATTCATTCATCTCTATTTGAATGTACACCACAAAAATTCAAAAAACCCTTGCGTTATCCCTGCATGAGGTGTATAATCCAGTCAATTGAAAATCCCTATGGATTTAAGGAGAGAATGAATATGAAGACCTGGAAGAAAGTTCTTGCATTTGCTCTTGCCGCTGGCATGAGCCTTTCCCTGCTGGCCGGCTGCGGCACCACCTCCACCGGCGGCGACACCGGCACCCCCGCTCCCTCCGGCAGCACCGCTCCCAGCGAGAGCGTGACCCCCTCCGGCGAGCAGACCGCTTCCTTCACCACCGTGGAGGAGGGCAAGCTCCACATGTCCACCAACGCCACCTTCCCTCCCTACGAGATGACCACTGACGACGGCGGCTTCGAGGGCATTGACGTGGAGGTCGCCCAGGCCATTGCCGACAAGCTGGGCCTGGAGCTGGTTGTGGACGACATGGGCTTTGACGCCGCCCTTACCGCCGTGCAGACCGGCCAGAGCGACATCGCCATGGCTGGCATCACCGTCACCGACGAGCGTCTGGAGGTCATGGACTTCTCCGACAGCTACGCCACCGGCGTGCAGGTGGTTATCGTCAAGGAGGACTCCCCCATCCAGTCCCTGGACGATCTGGCCAACGCTGATATGATCGGCTGCCAGGCCGCCACCACCGGTTACATCTACGCCTCCGACACCCCCGAGAACGGCGGCTATGGCGAGGACCACGTCACCGCCTATGACAGCGGCGCCCTGGCCGTCATGGCCCTGGTCAACGACCAGATCGACGCGGTCATCATCGACAACGAGCCTGCCAAGGCCTTTGTGGAGCAGTACGAGGGTCTGAAGATTCTGGAGACTCCCTGGGTTGAGGAGGAGTACGCCATCGGCTTTGCCAAGGGCAACACCGCTCTGCTGGATGCGGTCAACGCCGCCATGGCCGAGCTGAAGGCCGAAGGTACCTTCCAGGCCATCGTGGACAAGTACATCACCGCCGAGTAATGCGACACCAGAAAAGGGCGGCCTCCTCAGGCCGTCCTTTTTTCCCGTAGTAAGAGATAAGGAGGGATTTTGTGTTTCAAGATCTGACCAATTGGTTTATTGACCTGGGTCCCCGACTCCACGCCGCCTTTGTGGAGGGCGACCGCTGGCAGCTCTACCTCCAGGGTCTGCTCACCACCCTGGAGCTGACCGTAGTGGCTCTGATTGTGGGCGTAGTACTGGGCGTGGTGGTGGCCGTGGTCCGCACCGCCCATGACCAGCAGCGCCCCGGCCGCCCGAAAAATGTGTTCCTGGGCATTCTCAACGTTATCTGCAAGCTCTACACCACCATTATCCGTGGTACCCCCATGCTGGTGCAGATCCTCATCTGGGGCTTCGTTGTCTTCGCCTCCAGCCGCAACAAGTTTATGGTGGGCGTGGTGGCCCTGGGCATCAACTCGGGCGCCTATGTGGCCGAAATTGTCCGTGGCGGCCTGATGGGCGTGGACGTGGGCCAGAGCGAGGCGGGCCGTTCCCTGGGCCTGGGCTACCTGGACACCATGCGCTTTATCGTCATTCCCCAGGCGTTCAAGAACATCCTGCCCTCCCTGGGCAACGAGTTCATCACCCTGTTCAAGGACACCTCTCTGGTCAACACCATCGGCCTGGCCGAGCTGACCTACCGGGCCTCCCGTATTGCCGGGCGGACCCTGGACTACATGCCCCCCTATATCGGTATCGCCATCATGTACCTGGTGGTGGTCATCATCCTCACCTGGCTCCAGGGCAAGCTGGAAAGGAGGCTGCGTCAAAGTGATCGACGTTAAAAACCTGTCCAAATCCTTCGGCGACCATCTGGTCCTGGACAATATCTCCGAGCACATTGAGCAGGGAGAAAAAGTGGTTATCATCGGGCCTTCCGGCTCGGGCAAGTCCACCTTCCTCCGCTGCCTCAACCTGCTGGAGACTCCCACCGCCGGTACCATCACCTTTGAGGGCACCGAGATCACCTCCCCCAAGACCAACATCGACCTGATGCGCCGTCAGATGGGCATGGTGTTCCAGCACTTCAACCTGTTCCCCAACATGACCATCCGGAAGAATATCACCCTGGCTCCGGTGCGCACCAAGCTGATGAGCCAGGCCGAGGCCGACGAGATGGCCATTGCCCTGCTGCGCCGGGTTGGTCTGGAGGCCAAGGCGGATTCCTACCCCGCCCAGCTCTCCGGCGGCCAGAAGCAGCGTATCGCCATTGTCCGCGCCCTGGCCATGAAGCCCAAGGTGATGCTCTTTGACGAGCCTACCTCCGCCCTGGACCCCGAGATGGTGGGCGAGGTGCTGGACGTTATGAAGGAGCTGGCCGATGAGGGCATGACCATGGTGGTGGTCACCCACGAGATGGGCTTTGCCCGTGAGGTGGGCAGCCGGGTGCTGTTCATGGACGGCGGCCACATTCTGGAGCAGAATGAGCCCCACGCCTTCTTCGCCAACCCCAAGGAGCCCCGCACCATCGAGTTCCTGTCCAAGGTTCTGTAAATGCAAACGTCCCGCGAGAGAAGTGCTCTCGCGGGACGTTTTTGTTATTTATAATTCAGGTTGCACTCGGCTCCGGCAGGGCAGGCGGGCCACAGTCCCGCCGCCTTCCGCATGGGCTCCAGCGCCAGCCGGTTGAACACGGCCACGCACCGGCCGATGGCCACCATGGCCACCAGGGTGCCCACGCCGATGCCCACCACATGGCCGGCAGAGAGCATGCACAGGGATACCGACACGATGACACAGGCCACATCCACCGTGTTCTTGCCCAGGCCCAGGCCCTTGCCCATGGCCATACCGGCCGCACGGGCCATGCCGTCGGGGGGGCTAGCCACCAGGTCCATGGCCACAATCATGGCCGCGCCCACGCCGGTACACACCACCGAACCGGCCAGCAGCAGGATTTTCTGCCACAGGGCGGGAGTATCCAGCCCCAGAGGCACCGCCAAACGGTCAAAACCGGCGGTAAAGAAGTTGAGCAGGAAACTGAACACCAGGGAAAAGGGGATCTCCAGCAGGTCCAGCTTCCGGGTACGCTTTCCCTGAAGGATGAACTGCACGGCCATAAAGACCATGTACACCCCCATAGTGGCCGCGCCGAAGTCGATATGCCAGATCTCCGAGATGGCGTAGGCAGGGGAGATGATGGGGGACACGCCCAGCTGGGCCCGGGTGCTCAGGGTATTGCCCACGGCCAGAATCAGCACGCCCAGCAGGTAGATGCCCATCCGCCGTACCGTGGCCCCGGTGAGGACGCCGCTTCTCCGCTTCACACCGGCGTCAGCCCTCTCCAGGACCTCCGGCTGGGGCGGGGTGCGGACCTCGGCGGATTCCACCATCGCGTAGCTTCCCATGTTCAACGCCTCTCCTTCATCAGTTTGATGGGCCAGAGCCCCGTCTTGCGGGGAAACAGAGCTTTTATACTTCTTTTCTCTCATCTGTCCTCACTCTAAGTATAACTGTCTTTCAGGAGAAGTCAATAGTCGAGCAATAAGTTTATTTTTTAACCCGATATTGCGAAAATTAAAACAATATAGGTCAAAAATGTAACATACACGATAGATATTTCACAAACGAAAAATTCAGCGGGGCAGGCCCTCTGCTGCCCGGTCCAGCCGCTCCATGGCCGCCTCCAGGCACTGGCGGGGACAGGCCAGATTGATGCGCTCAAAGCCCTCGCCCTGGCGGCCGAAGATATAGCCCTCGTCCAGGCAGAGCTGGCAGGAGAGGAAGAACTTCTCCTGCTCCTCGGGCGTCAGACCCAGGCTGCGGAAGTCGCACCACATCAGATAGGTGCCCTCCATGGGATAGGTGATAACGGAGGGGACTTTCTCCTCAAGAAACGCCTTGCAGTACTCATAATTGCCCCGAATCACGTCCAGCAGCTCCTCCAGCCAGTCCTCCGCCTCCTCATAGGCGGCACGGGTGGCGGTCAGACCGAAGTAGCTGGTGAACTCCCCGGTGTACCCCGCCTGCTTGGCCAGCAGGGCGGCGCGCAGGTCGTCGTCGGGGACGATGATGTTGGCAGTGGCCAGTCCGGCCAGGTTAAAGCTCTTGCTGGCGGAGGTGCCCACGATGCACCGCTTGGCGGCGGGGCCGTCCAGGGTGGCAAAGGGGGTGTGGACGTGGCCGGGGTGCACAAAGTCGGCGTGAATTTCGTCGGAGAACACGGTAACGCCGTGGCGGGCGCAGATGTCCGCCGCCGCCTGGAGCTCCACCTTGGTCCACACCCGGCCCACCGGGTTGTGGGGGGAGCAGAGGAAGAACAGCTTCACGTCGGGCCGGGAAGCCAGTGTCTCCAGGCCCTCCAGGTCCATGACGTACCGGCCGTTCTCCAGCTTCAGGGGATTCTCCCACACCTTGCGGCCGGTGTTTTCCACCACCTTACGGAAGGGCGGGTACACCGGCGGCTGGATGATAACCCCCTCGCCGGGCTGGGTCAGGGCGTGGACGGCCAGATTCATGGCGGGCACCACACCGAAGGTCTGGAACATCCACTCCGGCTCCACGGTCCAGCCGTGGCGCCGGGCCATCCAGCGGCACACCGCCTGCTTGTAGGGGCCGTCGGCGGCGGTGTAGCCGTAGACGCCGAAGGAAGCGGCCTTCTGGATGGCGGCGGTGATCTGAGGTGCTACGGCAAACTCCATGTCCGCCACCGAGTAGGGAACCAGGGCCGGGTTATCCACATTCATGCTCTCAAATGTGGACCATTTCTCCGCGCCCATATTCCGCCGGGGGCGGAGGGTGGTAAAGTCGTACATGCTGAATCCTCCTTTGCTAATACAAAACTTCATGCGCCTTGGGCGTGCTACGAAAACAGGTCAAAATTCGCAGCGCATGAAGTTTTTGCGCATGTGGGCCGTCTCCGGCCCACGCGCTGAGATTTCATGCCGTGTGCCGCCTCCTGCGGCACACGGCAAGTTTTGCTATGCTTTTGCATAGCAAAACAGGGGCGGCCCATGGGCCGCCCCTGTGTGCGTGAATGATTATTCGGCGGAGATCATGTAGTAATACACGGGCTGGCCGCCGGCCAGAAGGGTGATTTCCGCCTTGGGGCAGGCCTCCTGGAAGATGGCCAGGGCCTTCTGGGCGTCGTCCTCCTGGACGTCCTCGCCGTAGAACACGGTGATGAACTCGGCGTCCTGCTGGGGCTGGGCCTCAGCCAGGCGTCGGAGGAGGGTGTAGATATCCTGGTCGGTGCCGAAGAGCTGGTGCTCGGCCAGAGCCAGGTAGTCGCCCTGCTTGATGGCGAAGCCGTCAAAGTCGGAGTCACGGGCGGCATAGGTGATCTCGGAGGTGCTCACCCGCTTGAGGGCGTCGGCCATGGCCTCGGTGTTCTCCTCCACGGAGCTGTCCGGGTCAAAGGCCAGCAGGGCGGAGATGCCCTGGGGCACGGTCTTGCTGGGCAGGACCACGACCTTCTTGCCCTCCACCAGGCGGATGCACTGCTCAGCCGCCATGATGATGTTCTTGTTGTTGGGCAGGACAAAGACCACCTCGGCGGGGGTCTTGTCGATCTCGCGCATGATATCCTCGGTGGAGGGGTTCATGGTCTGACCGCCGCTGATGATGCCGTCGGCGCCCAGGTCACGGAACACGGCGGCCACGCCCTCGCCGGCGCACACCGCCACAAAGCCGTAGGGCTTCTCGGGAGCGGCAACCTTGTGCTCCTCCTGAGCGGGGGCAGTCTGAGCGGCCTCCTCCAGGATCTCGCTGTGCTGGTTGCGCATGTTCTCAATCTTCACGGTCTGGAGGGCGCCGTAGGTCAGGGCCTCCTCCAGCACCTTTCCGGGGTGGTTGGTGTGGACATGCACCTTGATGATGTCGTCGTCCTCCACCAGCACCAGGGAGTCGCCCAGGGCGTTGAGGAAGCCCCGGAGTGCCTCCGGGTCCTTCTTCTTGTTGTCCCGGGAGCAGATGAACTCGGTGCAGTAGCCGAACTTGATCTCCTCGGTGGAGAAGCTCTCAAAGTCGGCCCGGTCCTTGGGGGCGGCGGGAGCGCTCTCGTCGGAACCCTCGGGCATGGGCTCGCCACGCAGCTCGTCCAGCATGCCCTGGAGGATAACCAGGAAGCCCTTGCCGCCGGCATCCACAACGCCGGCCTTCTTCAGGACGGGGTTCTGGTTGATGGTGTTGTCCAGGGCCACGTGACCCTCGTCGATGGCGGCCTGGAGCACGGCCTCAGCGCTGTTGTTCTCCCGGGCGGTGGCGGCGGCCTGAGCAGCGGCCAGACGGGAGACGGTGAGGATGGTGCCCTCGGCGGGCTTCATAACCGCCTTGTAGGCGGCGGCCACGCCCCAGTCCAGAGCCACGGCCAGATCCCGGCCGTCGATGGTCTCCTTGTCCTTCACGGCCTTGGAGAAGCCCCGGAACAGCAGGGACAGAATGACGCCGGAGTTGCCGCGGGCGCCCCGCAGCAGGGCGGAGGCGTTCATGGCGGCGGCCTCGCCCACGGTGGATGCGGCCTTCTTCTTCATCTCCGCCGCGGCGGTGGAGATGGTCAGGGACATATTGGTGCCGGTGTCGCCATCAGGCACAGGGAAAACGTTGAGCTCGTTGATCTCCTGCTTGCGTGAATTGATGGAGGCCGCGGCGTGGACTACCATCCGCTGAAACGACGCCCCGTCAATGGTATCTCTCATGTCGATGTTCCTTTCTGTCATACAGGTCCGGCGGAGCGGATGCTCAGCCGATCACCATGGAATCAATGTAGACGTCCACATTGCGGACCTCCACGCCGGTGGTGCGGCTGACCACGTACTTGACCTCGCTCATGATGGAGCGGGACACAGCCGCCAGGTTGACGCCGTTGTCCACAATGATATGGAGCTCGATGGAGACGGTGGAGTCGTCGTGATAACGGACCTTGACGCCCTTGGCCATAGACTCTCTGCGCAGCAGGTGGACCAGCCCGTCGGTGGTGGAGCGCACGGCCATGCCCTTCACGCCGTAGCAGTTGGTGGCGGCGGCGCCGGTGATGTTGCTGAACACATCGCTGCTGATGCGTATCTCGCCCTTCTCGGTCTGCAGCTTCATGGGGATCCTTCCTTTCTATGGGGGATGACTGCCGTGAGGCAGCTGGTTTCTTCTCATTCGTTCCTATATTTTATTCTATTTCCGTCCAAAATACAAGGGAAAAAGTTTGTACAGGTCATTGTAATTTAGGCAAAAAACGTGTACACTATTACCATCATTTCATAAGAGGAGGCGACAGACATGAGAAAGGTCGTCCAATTTGTGCTGAAACTGGTGGCTGTGTGCATGGTCGTGGCCGCCGCGGCCTGCTGCGTCATCGCTTACTGGGACAAGATTTCTGCGGTGCTGGGCTGCGCCCGGGACAAGATCGCCGAGAAGCGGGCGTGCTGCTGCCGCTCCGAGTATGACGATTACGCCGACTGGGACGAAGAGTAAGAACTGAAAAACCGGGGACCGGAGCACGCTGCTCCGGTCCCCGGTTTTGTGTTATAGGCCGCCCGCTCCGCCGGGCAGGGCAGTTGCGTCCTCCGGCGGGTCGGTCTGGAACTCCGTCATGCAGCCCCAGTACCGCTTGGGCATGTGGCCCATGCGGCAGCGGGGGTTGTACCGCCCCTCAATGGACACGGTGCGGTAGAACTGCCGCCACAGGGCACGCCAGTCCCGCTCGTTCCTGTCCGGCCCCGCCACCCGGAAGTCGTCCAGCGGGACGATGGCCCACTGTCCCGGCCGGTAGAAGAGGGCCTCCCGGTGGGTGCGGTCGTAGATGACAAAGGCTTCCGACGGGTACCGGGCGCAGAAATGGGGCCGCAGCAGGGGGAGCACCCGGTTTCTCGGCTCAATCTCCGCCGTCAGGACGCCGTCCCGGTCGGAGAAGCGGATGAAGCCCTTGAGAAGATGGGCCTCACCGGTCAGGTATTTTACCGCTCTGTCCAGCGTAAAGACCCGCTGGTCGGTCAGGTCGTGGAGCACCGGCGGCCCACGCTGAAACCCCAGGGCCAGAAAGTCGTACAGGCTCTGTTCCCGGTCGGGCAGGGCGGTGAGAAAGCCGTAGACCACCAGCCGGGCGCCCTGAGGGGACAGGCGGCGGGGCAGGGACTGCCGCACCCGCCTGGCGTGGTCCGGGTGGGTGTCCACCGGCCGCTCTGGGTAGAGGGAGAGCTGGGCCTGACCGGGGGCGGAGAAGGCCGCCGCCCGCTCGTGGTGGACATAGCTCTCGTAGACGCAGGTGAGAAAGCCGTCAAAGGTGCCGTCGTAGGTGTAGGCCACCTGGGGCCAGCCGTTCATATCGTAGTTTCCCATTATCCCGTCTCCTCAAACAGGCTCAGCTGCTCGGGGACCTCCCGGGAGAGCATGGGCCGCTCCAGTGCCACCAGATGGCGGAGGATGCCGTCCTCCTTCACCCGCAGGCCCTCCGCCGTCTTCCCTGAGCAGGTAAGGAAGTACTGGGCACGCTTGAGCACCACCCCCAGCTTCTTGAGGCCCTGGAAGGTGAGGGAGCCCCACCGCCGGGCGGAGAGAATCCGCCTGGCAGAGGTGACGCCGATGCCGGGCACCCGCAGGAGCGCTTCGTAGTCGGCGGTGTTCACCTCCACGGGGAAAAACTCCGGGTGGGCCAGCGCCCAGGAGCACTTGGGGTCCACCAGGGGGTTGAAGTTGGGGTTGGCCTCATCCAGCAGCTCGTGGGCCTCAAAGTGGTAGAACCGCAGCAGCCAGTCGGCCTGATAGAGCCGGTGTTCCCGCAGCAGGGGCGGCTTGAAGCTCTGGGGAGCGGGGAGGAGTTTGCTGTCGGACACGGGCATATAGGCGGAGAAGAACACCCGCTTGAGCCGGTATTTTTTGTACAGCCCCTCGGTGAGGCGGAGAATCTGGAAATCGGTCTCCGGCGTGGCCCCCACAATCATCTGGGTGGACTGTCCCGCAGGGGCGAATCTTGGGGCCTTCCGGGACAGGGCCAGCTCCCCTTTGGAGGCGGCAATGCCGTCCCGGATCTGGGCCATGGGGGTGAGGATGGAGGTCTTGGCCTTGTCTGGGGCCAGCAGGCCCAGGGACTGCTCCGAGGGCAGCTCGATGTTCACCGACAGCCGGTCGGCCAGCAGGCCCAGCCGGTGGGTGAGCAGGGGATCGGCGCCCGGGATGGCCTTGGCGTGGATGTATCCGCCGAAGGCGTACTCCTCCCGCAGCAGCCGCAAGGTCTCAATCATCAGCTCGGTGGTTTTGTCGGGACTGCCCCACACGGCGGAGGACAGGAACAATCCCTCAATATAGTTGCGCCGGTAGAAGCCGATGGTGAGCTCGCACAGCTCCCGGGGGGTAAATGCGGTGCGGCGCACGTCGTTGGACCGGCGGTTGACGCAGTACTGGCAGTCATAGATGCAGCGGTTGGTGAGCAGCACCTTCAGCAGGGAGATGCACCGTCCGTCAGCGGAGAAGGAGTGGCAGCAGCCCACGGCCATGGTGGAGCCCATGGTCCCCGGACGGCCGGCCCGATCCAGGCCGCTGGAGGTACAGGCGGCGTCATATTTGGCCGCGTCGGTGAGTATGGTCAGCTTGTCCATCAGCTCCATTTGGCAGCCCTCCAAATTACAGGAACGTTTGTACGAATATTATGGCATTAGAACAGATGTTTGTCAAGCATAGAAACACAAATGTCCAAAAAAAGGCAAGTGCTCGCGGCCTTTCTGTGGATTCTGCTATAAATTTCACAAACCAGGCATGTTTTTTGCCAGAAACAAAGGCATTGTGGTGAAAATGGGAAAAGACCGCGAGAAAAGTGAACAAATCTTGTCTAAACTGCTTGCGAATCACGGCGAGTCGCGGTATACTAATACAGCTCGCTTTTGCGGGTACTTTATCATGCCCAAACAAACATATGCTTGGAGGACAGCACTTCCATGAAAAAGCGCGACATCATCATTATTGTGGCGGTACTGGCTGTGGCATTTGCCGCGTTTATGGCAGTCAATCTGTTCCAGTCCCGTGAGAGTGCCGTGGAGGATTTCGTCTACATCTACGTCAACGACACCCTCTATGAGGCCGACCCCCTCAGCGAGGATAAGCTGATTGAGATCGACCAGGGCAACGGCATGGTCAACCACGTCCAGATCAAGGACGGCAAGGTCTATATGGCCGACTCCACCTGCGACAATCAGGACTGCGTGGACCAGGGCACCATGACCGAGGAGAACGTGGATACCCGGCCCATGCGCAACTGGATTGTGTGCCTGCCCAACGGCATTTCCATTGAGCTGCGTCTGGCCAGCGAGGAGACCACGTGAACCGGCGGGGAAGCTCTCAGTCGGTCCGCTGGCTGACCCGCATGGCCCTGCTGACGGCGGTGGCCGTTGTGCTGGGCTACATTGAGCACCTCATCCCCATGCCCGGCGGCATTCCCGGCATCAAGCTGGGCCTGGCCAACACCGTGCTGCTCTACGCCATTTACCTGCTGGACGTCAAAAGCGCCTTCCTGCTCATGGTGCTGAAGGTAGGGCTGTCCGGCCTGATGTACGGCGGTGTGTCCGCCATGATGTTCAGCTTCGGCGGCGGAGTGTGCAGCCTTGTGATGATGCTGCTGGTCAAGAAGCTGGGCGGCGGCGTGTCCATCATCGGCGTGTCCGTGGTGGGCGCCGTGTTCCACAATGTGGGACAGACCGCTGTGGCCGCGTTCATGGTCAACACCGCAGCCCTGATGGGCTATGTGCCCTTCCTGCTGGTGGCCGCCGTGGTCACCGGCGTGCTCACCGGCATCGCCGCCAAGTACGCCATCCAGGGGCTGAAGGCCTCGGGCATGGAAAACGTGAAGATGCCGGGCAAGGAATCCAAACCTCAGCACTCCCAGGAGGAACCCAAATGAGACACCGTACCATTGCCGCCGCACTGGCCGGCATGCTGGCCCTGAGCCTGCTCACCGCCTGCCAGCCCCAGGGCACCCAGGGCTCGGCGGCGCCCACCGCCTCCCCTGTTGTGGAGTCCGGCCTGTCCAAGCAGAGCCGGGTGGGCTTTTTCTTCGATACCGTCATCACCATTGAGGCCTACACCAACGACGAGTCCATCCTGGACGACGCCATCGCCGAGTGCCAGCGGTACGACGACCTGCTGAGCAAGACCAAGGAAGGCTCCGACGTGTGGAAAATCAACCACGCCAACGGGGAGCGGGTGGCCGTCAGCCAGGAGACCCTGGACATCATCCGGAAGGCGCTGGAGTACTCCGAGCTGTCCGACGGCAAGTTTGATATCACCATCGAGCCCTGCGTGGCCCTGTGGGACTTCACCGGCGAGAACATGGGCGTCCTGCCCGACGAGGCCGAGCTGGCCGAGGCCGCGTCCCACGTGGACTACACCAAGGTGGACGTGACCGACGAGGGCGTCCAGCTTCCGGCAGGGGAGACCATTGACCTTGGCGCCATCGCCAAGGGGTACATCACCGACCGCATCAAGGATTTCCTGGTGGAGCGGGGCATCACCTGCGGCATGCTCAACTTTGGCGGCAACGTGCTGGCCATCGGCTCCAAGCCCGACGGTTCCAACTGGAACATCGGCATTCAGGACCCCGCCTCCACCACCGGCGAGAGCATCGCCGTGGTGCCGGTGAGCGACAGCGCCGTGGTTACCAGCGGCATTTACGAGCGCGGCTTCGACGTAGACGGCGTGCGCTACCACCACATTCTGGACACCTCCACCGGCTGGCCCGTGCAGAACGAGCTGGCTGGCATCACCATACTGGCCAGCGACGCCTTTGACGCTGACGCCCTCTCCACCACCGTGTTCGCCATGGGTCTGGAGGAGGGGACCGCCTTTGTGGAGGGCCTTGACGGCGTAGAGGCCGTCTTTATCACCCGGGACGAACAGGTCTCCTGGACGTCCGGGCTCAACGATCGTCTGACCCTGCTGAACAACGGCTGAGAGCCCTTCGAGAGAGGGAGCGGCTCCCGGCAACGGGTGAAGCAGTGTACCCGCGGAACGCGGAAATATGCGAAGGTGTCAGAATTTGTCCCAAATCGCGGGGGAGGCCCCGCGCTTTGCAGAAAAGGAGTGGTCAAGAACTATGGGAATGGGAAAAGGAATCCGCCTGGCGGGTCATAAAAACACCGCCTCCTGCACGCCCGTGCAGATGACGGTGCCCGCGCGGGTCCGGATACCCCTGTCGCTTCTGGGCGCCAACACCAGTACCATTCTGGTGAAGAAGGGCGACACGGTGGCCGTGGGCCAGCCGATCGCCACCCAGGGCCAGGGCATCGGCGTGCCGATGTACGCCAGCGTGTCCGGTACGGTGGAGGGCATTGAGTCCCTGCGCATGCCCAACGGCAGCGTGGTGGACTGCATTGTCATCGCCTCCGACGGACAGCAGACCGTCTGGGACGGCATTGAGGTCCCCAAGGTCACCAACATGCAGGAGCTGCTGGACGCCGTCCGCAAGAGCGGACTGGTGGGTCTGGGCGGCGCCGGCTTCCCCACCTGGGTGAAGCTCAACGCCACTGTGGACCGTCTGGTCATCAACGGCAGCGAGTGCGAGCCCTACTGCACCGTGGACTACATCGCCATGCGGGACTATGCCGCCGACATGGCCGAGGGCGTGCGCATCGTCAAGACCCTGCTGGGCATCGAGAAGGCCATTGTGGGCGTCAAGCACCCCCCCAAGGGCCTGGAGGACGCCTTCAAGGGTATGGACGGCGTGGAGATCAAGCAGCTGCGGGAGTACTACCCCGTGGGCGCTGAGAAGATGCTGATTCACGAGACCACCGGCCGCGTGGTGCCCGGCGGCAAGCTGCCCAAGGACGCCGGCTGCATCGTGCTCAACGTGAACACCGCCGCCTTCATCGCCCGGTACCTGCGCACCGGTATGCCTCTGGTGAGCAAGACCGTGTCCGTTGACGGCTCCGCTGTCAACACCCCCAGCGTCATCACCGCCCCCATCGGCACCCCCGTGGGCGACCTGTTCGCCGCTGCCGGCGGCTTCAAGGGTGAGCCCGCCAAGATCTTTGCCGGCGGCCCCATGATGGGTATCGCCCTGCCCGACCTGGACTTCCCCCTGCTGTGGAACAACAACGGTTTCGTGGCGCTCAACCAGAAGGAGGCCACCAAGCCCGCTACCACCGCCTGCATCCGCTGCGGCCGGTGCGTGGACCACTGCCCCATGAATCTGATGGCCTTCGAGATCTCCAAGGCCTACGAGCAGCGGGACGTGGAGTGGCTGCGGAGCATCCGCGCCGACCTGTGCATTGAGTGCGGCTGCTGCTCCTATGTCTGCCCCGCCCGTCGTGACCTGGTCACCAACAACAAGCTGGCCAAGCGGTTCCTGGCCAGCCAGCCCAAGAAGGAGGTGAGCAAGTCGTGAAGCTGCTCTCCGTGACCCCCGCACCCCACATCTGGGCCAAGGACGACACCCAGTCCATCATGCGGGACGTGCTCATCGCCCTTGCTCCTGCGTTCATTGCGTCCATTGTGATTTTCGGCATCAAGGCCCTGCTGGTCACCGTCGTGTGCGTTGTGGCCGCCGTGCTGTCCGAGTTCATCTTTGAGAAGGCTGTCAAGCGGCCCGTCACCATCACCGACCTGTCCGCCGCCGTCACCGGCGTGCTGCTCTCCTTCTGCCTGCCCTACGACATCCCCCTGTGGATCGCCGCTCTGGGCAGCGTTATCGCCATCGTGGTGGTCAAGCAGCTCTTCGGCGGCATCGGCCAGAACTTCGCCAACCCCGCCATCACCGCCCGTGTGGTGCTGCTCATCTGCGGCTTCAACGGCGCTATGACTACCTTCAATCTGGACGGCGTGTCCGGCGCCACCCCCCTGGCTGATGGCGCCACCAACCCCGGCCTGATGACCATGTTCCTGGGCAACCACGCCGGCTCCCTGGGCGAGACCTGCGCCCTGGCCCTCATCATCGGCGGCGTGTACCTGCTGGTGCGGAAGGTCATCACCTGGCACATCCCCGTGGCTTACATCGGCACCGTGGCCGTCATCTCCCTCATTGCCCAGCAGGATCTGTCCATCCAGCTGATGGGCGGCGGCCTGCTCCTGGGCGCCTTCTTCATGGCCACCGACTACACCACCTCCCCCATGACCAATGTGGGCAAGCTGATCTACGGCGTGGGCTGCGGCCTGCTGACCATGATGGTCCGTCTCTGGGGCGCTACCCCCGAGGGCGTCAGCTACGCCATCCTGCTGATGAACATTCTCACGCCCCACATTGACAAGCTCACCAAGCACAAGGCGTTCGGAGGTGAAAAGGCATGATTCAGAAGGCAAACAAGGCGGAAAACAAGACCTGGAAGATGGTCGGCCCCGTTGTGGTGCTGACCTGCATCGGCCTCGTCATCACCGCGGCGCTGGCCGTCACCAACCAGCTCACCGCCCCCGTCATTGCAGCCCAGCAGGCTGCTGCGGCTGAGGCCGCCCTCAAGGTGGTCCTGCCCGAGGGCAGCGACTTTACCGACATCACCGGCGTGGAGCTGCCCGAGGGCGTCACCGCTGCCAAGGTGGCCGGCAACGGCGCCGGTTATGTGTTCACCACCACCGGCAAGGGCTTCGGCGGCGACATCTCCCTCATGGTCGGTCTGGACGCCAACGGCGCCATCACCGGCACCAAGGTCCTCACCAACGCTGAGACCCAGGGCATCGGCTCCAAGGTCGTGGAGGACGGCTCCGCCTACCAGCAGCAGCTGCCCGGCATGACCGACACCTCCGGCATTCAGGCCACCAGCGGCGCCACCGTGTCCTCCAACGCTATGACCTCCGCCATCCAGACCGCCTTTGACGCCTATGTGCTCTCCACCGGCGGCACTGTGGAGGCCGAGGTGTACGAGGCTCCCGCCAACCTGACCGACGACGTGCTGGCCGAGTACTATCCCGGCGCCACCTTCACCGACGTGGTGGGCGGCAAGACCTCCGACGCGGGCACTGTGGTGTACGCCTCCGAGGCCGGCATGGCCGGTCCTGTAGACGTGGCCGTGTTCTTTGACGCTGACGGCAAGATCATCGGCGCCATCGCCGACACCTCCTCCGAGACTCCCGGCTACGGCCAGCCTCTGGGTGAGGGCGAGTTCATGGACAGCTTCATTGGCGTTACCAGCGGCAGCGAGGTGGACGGCGTCTCCGGCGCTACCATCACCTCCGATGCCATCAAGGGCGCTGTGGACATTGCCATTGCCAATCTGGAGACCGTGAAGACCGCTGAGGCCGTCACCGGCGGCTCCACCGGCGGCTCTGACGCGGACAACGGCGGCGAGACCGCCGAGGCCGCTGAGGCTCCCGCCAACCTGACCGACGACGTGCTGGCCGAGTACTATTCCGGCGCTTCCTTCACCGACGTGGCCGGCGGCAAGGTGTCCGACGCGGGTACCGTGGTGTACGGTGCCGCTCAGGGCATGCTGTCCGAGATCCGTGTGGCCGTGTTCTTTGACGCCAATGACGCCATTCTCGGCATTGTGGCCGACTGCTCTCAGGAGACCCCCGGCCTGGGCACCCTGGCCGGTGAGGAAGACTTCACCAGCCAGTTCGCCGGCGTTGAGAGCGCTGACGGGGTGGACACCATCACCGGCGCCACCATCTCCTCCACCGCTGTGAAGGACGCCGTCAACCAGGCCATCTCCAATCTCCAGACTGTAAAGGAGGCGGGCTGAGATGAAGACTAAAGCACCTTCCAAGCTCTCCATTCTGACCAACGGCATCATCAAGGAAAACCCCGTTCTGGTCCTGGTGCTGGGCACCTGCCCCACCCTGGCCACCACCACCTCGGTGTCCACCGCCATCGGCATGGGCATCGCGGCCGCCATCGTGCTTATCTGCTCCAACATCCTGATCTCCCTGCTGCGGAAGATCATCCCCGATTCCGTCCGTATCCCCTGCTACATCGTGGTTATCGCCGGCTTTGTGTCGGTGGTCCAGATGCTGGTGCAGGCCTACTTCCAGGACCTCTACGACGCTCTGGGCGTGTACCTGCCCCTGATCGTGGTTAACTGCATCATCCTCGGCCGCGCCGAGATGTTCGCCAGCAAGCACTCCGTGGGCGAGTCCGCCCTGGACGGCATCGGCATGGGCATCGGCTTCACCCTGACCCTGGTGGTCATGGCCACCCTGCGTGAGGTCATTGGCGCCGGTACCTTCGCTGGTATCCCCGTGCCCTTCTTCTCCACCTACAACATCCCCATCCTGACCCAGACGCCCGGCGGCTTCTTCATCTTCGGCTGCCTCATCGCCCTGGTTGCCAGAATCACCCACGGGAAAGTGAAGCACGCCGCCACCGGCTGCGGTAACTGCCCCAACGCCGCTGTTTGCGGTAAGATCGGAAAGGAGGCCTAAGGAATGGAACTGGATTGGGGAAACCTCCTCTTTATCATCCTGAGCGCTGTCTTCGTCAATAACTACGTGCTGCAGCGCTTCCTGGGCATCTGCCCCTTCCTGGGCGTGTCCAAAAAGCTGGACCAGGCCGCCGGCATGTCCATCGCCGTTATCTTCGTCATGCTGCTGGCCACCGCTGTGACCTGGCCCATCCAGACCTACCTGCTCACCCCCAACGACATGGGCTATCTGCAGACCATCGTGTTCATCCTGGTCATCGCCGCCCTGGTGCAGCTGGTTGAGATCGTCCTCAAGCGCTACATCCCCGCCCTGTACAAGTCCCTGGGCATCTACCTGCCCCTCATCACCACCAACTGCGCCGTGCTGGGCGTCACCGTGCTGAACATCACCGAGGGCTACAACTTCGCCCAGTCCATGGCCAACTCCTTCGGTTCCGGCCTGGGCTTCTTCCTGGCCATGGTCCTGTTCGCCGGCGTGCGTATGCGCACCGAGAACTGCAACGCCCCCGACTCCTTCAAGGGCCTGCCCATCACCCTGGTTTCCGCCGCCATCGTGGCCGCCTCCTTCAACGGCTTCGCCGGTGTGGTGGAGACGCTGTTTGGAAATTAAGGGGGTGACGGCATGAATCCGATTCTGATGGCTGTAATTCTGGTTGTTGTTATCGCGATTATCTGCTCCGTCATGCTGGTCATCGCGTCCACCGTCATGGCTGTGCCGGAGGACCCCAAGTTCCCCGCCATCCGTGAGTGCCTGCCCGGCGCCAACTGCGGCGCCTGCGGCTACGCCGGCTGCGACGGCTACGCCAAGGCTCTGGCCTCCGGCGACGAGGACCGCACCAACCTGTGCGTCCCCGGCGGCGCCGGCTGCGCCGCTCAGATCGCCGGCGTGCTGGGCGTGGAGGCCGGCGCCGTGGAGGAGCGTGTGGCTGTTGTCTGCTGCGGCGGCAACTGCGAGAAGACCCAGCCCCGCATGAACTATGAGGGCGTCCACAGCTGCTCCGCCGCCAAGCTGCTCTTCGGCGGCGCCGGCGCCTGCGCCTTCGGCTGCCTGGGCAACGGCGACTGCGTCTCCGTCTGCCCCCAGCAGGCCATCCGCATTGACAAGGGCATCGCTGTGGTGGACCGTGACGCCTGCATCGGCTGCGGCCTGTGCGAGAAGGTCTGCCCCAACCACGTTATCGGCATCTTCCCCAAGAAGCAGAAGGTCTTCGACCGCTGCTCCAACTACAACCGGGGCAAGGCCGTTATGGACGTGTGCAAGGCCGGCTGCATCGGCTGCACCAAGTGCAGCAAGGTGTGCCCCGAGGGTGCCATTACCATGGACAATTGCCTGGCTCAGGTCAATCCCATGAAGTGCACCGGCTGCGGCACCTGCGTAGAGAGCTGCCCCACCGGCTGCATGAGCTTCACCGAGAAGCTGTAAGCGCCAACACTCCGCTGTCAATCAAAAGGAGGCGTGTCCGCATGGACACGCCTCCTTTTTCGTCTGTATGCAAGAACGCCCCCGCTGCATTAGCAGCGGGGGCGTTCTTGATTTATCGGGAGAACCTTGCTCAGGCCTGGATACGGGTACCGGTGCGGCCGGCGATGCCGTCCTTGGCCTTCTCCAGCAGGGTGATGAGGGCGGTGCGGCCCTCCTTGGACTCGGCGAACTGGACCGCCGCCTGGACCTTGGGCAGCATGGAGCCGGGAGCGAAGTGGCCCTCGTCCATGTACTTGCGGGCCTCGTCGGGGGTGAGGGAGTCCAGCCACTTCTGGTCGGGCTTGCCGAAGTTGATGGCCACCTTCTCCACAGCGGTGAGGATGATGAGGCAGTCAGCGTCCAGCTGCTGGGCCAGGACGCAGGAGGCGAAGTCCTTGTCGATGACCGCGGCAGCGCCCTTCAGGTGGTGGCCCTCGGTGGTGAACACGGGGATGCCGCCGCCGCCGCAGGCCACGACCACGTGGTCGGACTCCACCAGGGCCTGGATGGTGTCAATCTCCACGATGCCCTGGGGCTTGGGGGAGGCCACCACACGGCGGTAGCCGCGGCCGGCGTCCTCGATGATGTCGTAGCCGCGCTCGGCCACCATCTTGTCGGCCTCCTCCTTGGTCATGAAGGAGCCGATGGGCTTGGTGGGATTCTTGAAGGCGGGGTCGGCGGGGTCCACCTCTACCTGGGTCAGCACGGTGGCCACACCCTTGTTGATGCCCCGGTCCAGCAGCTCCTCACGGAGGGCGTTCTGGAGGTCATAGCCGATATAGCCCTGGCTCATGGCCACGCATACAGACAGGGGGCAGGGGATGTACTTCTCCGGGTTGGAGCGGGTCAGCTCGGTCATAGCGGCCTGGATCATACCCACCTGGGGGCCGTTGCCGTGGGCGATGACCACCTCGTGGCCTTCCTCGATGAGGTCGGCGATGGCCTTGGAGGTCTGCTTGACGGCGATCATCTGCTCAGGCAGGTTGTTGCCCAGGGCGTTGCCGCCCAGTGCGATAACAATGCGTTTTTTATCCATAAAATATTACCTCCTGTGAAAGAAAACCCCGGCCCGGCCGCACATACCGGGAGTGCCGTATCTGCGGACGGGCCGGGTGGGACCGGGGCGGGGGAGAGGGTGCCTCCCCGCCCCGGGTTACATGGTGGGATTGCTTACAGGCTGAACTGACGCTTGGTGCCGCGCTCCTCCAGGGCCTTCAGGACGGCCTGGGGATCCTTGCACTTGGCCAGGAAGATCATGGCGGCGATGATGTAGGGCTTGTAGGAGGCCTCCTTGTACAGGGGGTCACGGTAACGGTCGAACACGGTGGCCTCGACCTCGCCGTCCACGCAGGAGACGCCGTTGATGTCGGCGGGCAGGCAGTGCAGGTACAGAGCCTTGCCGTCCTTGGTGGTCTTCATCAGCTCCTCGGTGCAGCACCAATCCTTGTGCTCGGCGTTCTGGGCCAGCAGGCGCTTCTCCAGAGCCTTGATGCCGTCGCTGTCGCCCTTGGCGTACAGGTCGGTGCGCTCCTCCATAGCGGCGAAGGGAGCCCAGCTCTTGGGATACACGATGTCGGCGTCCTTGAAGGCCTCGGCCATGGAGTTGGTCTTGGTGAAGGTGCCGCCGGACTTCTCGGCGTTGGCCTTGGCGACGGCCTCGACCTCGGGCATGACCTCATAGCCCTCGGGATGGGCCAGGACAACGTCCATGCCGAAGCGGGTCATCAGGCCGATGACGCCCTGGGGCACGGAGAGGGGCTTGCCGTAGCTGGGGGAGTAGGCCCAGGTCATGGCGACCTTCTTGCCCTTCAGGTTCTCCACGCCGCCGAACTCGTGGATGATGTGCAGCATGTCGGCCATGCACTGGGTGGGGTGGTCGATGTCGCACTGCAGGTTGACCAGAGTGGGCTTCTGCTCCAGCACGCCGTCCTTGTGGCCCTGGGTGACGGAGTCCACAACCTCGTGCATGTAGGCGTTGCCCTTGCCGATGTACATATCGTCACGGATGCCGATGACGTCGGCCATGAAGGAGATCATGTTGGCAGTCTCACGGACGGTCTCGCCGTGGGCGATCTGGCTCTTGCCCTCGTCTAGGTCCTGGACCTCCAGGCCCAGCAGGTTGCAGGCGGAGGCGAAGGAGAAGCGGGTACGGGTGGAGTTGTCGCGGAACAGGGAGATGCCCAGGCCGGACTCGAAGATCTTGGTGGAGATGTTGTTCTCACGCATGTAGCGCAGGGCGTCGGCCACGGTGAACACGGCCTCCAGCTCGTCGTCGGTCTTCTCCCAGGTCAGGAAGAAGTCACCCTCGTACATCTCCTTGAAGTTCAGCGCGTTCAGCTTGTCAATATAGGCCTGCAGCTTGGCGTCCATGTGGATCGTCTCCTTTTCAAATATTTAAATTGTTTTTGGTGGGTTCAGCGCTTCTGTATGTCACGCTTCGCACCCTCCGCAACGGCACACTGCTCACCGCTCCGCCGAAAATGCCGCCGGCTTCGCCGGCCTGTTTTTCGGTCTGCGCGGTTCGCTGTGCGCCTGCTCCCGGGCGCTCAGCGCTTCTTACTTGATGTCATTGTTGGTCTTGCCGGCGCGGAACTGGGACACATCGGCGGTCTTGTTCTCCTCCTTGTACAGGCCGGGCACGGCGGCGTACAGGGCGGCGCAGGTGACCAGGTCCTGCTTCCAGGTAATCTCGTTGGGGGCGTGAGCCTGGCTCTCAGCACCGGGGCCGAAGCCGACGCAGGGGATGCCGTAACGGCCCTGGATGGCAACGCCGTTGGTGGAGAAGGTCCACTTGTCGATCAGAGGACGGTGACGCAGGTGCATGGCGCCCTCGGGCCCGATGCGCTCCTCGCCGAACAGGGCGTGGTGGGCGTCCACCAGAGCCTGGACGTGGGCGGCGTTCTCCTTGTTGATCCAGGTGGGGAAGTAGGCCTCGGTCTCGTACACCTCGCCGGTCCAGGAGGGACGGTCGTACATGTACATGGACACCTTCACGTCGTCGCCGTACTTCTTCACGCTGGGCAGGTCGCGGATCTCCTGCAGGCAGGAATCCCAGGTCTCGCCGGCGGTCATGCGGCGGTCGATGGAGATGGAGCAGGAGTCAGCCACAGCGCAGCGGCTGGGGGAGGTGTAGAAAATCTGGCTGGTGGTGCAGGTGCCGCGGCCCAGGAAACGGGCGTCCTCGTAGTGCTCGGGGTTGTACTTGGGGTTGAGCATCTTCACGAGGCCCTTGACTTCCTTGTCGTCGGCGTCGTCGTTCTCGTTGAGGGCGCGGACGTCCTGGAGGATGTCGGCCATCTTGTAGATGGCGTTGTCGCCGCGCTCGGGGGCGGAGCCGTGGCAGGAGACGCCCTTCACGTCCACACGGATCTCCATGCGGCCGCGGTGACCACGGTAGATGCCGCCGTCGGTGGGCTCAGTGGAGATGACGAACTCCACCTGCTCCTTCTTGATGCCCTTGGCGGGGAAGAACTTGTTGACGATGTACTGCCAGCACATGCCGTCGCAGTCCTCTTCCTGGACGGAGCCCACGACCATGATCTTGTAGCCCTCGGGGATGAGGCCCAGGTCCTTCATGATCTTGGCGCCGTAGGTAGCGGAGGCCATGCCGCCCTCCTGGTCGGAACCGCCGCGGCCGTAGATGACCTCGTCGTCCTCATAGCCCTTGTAGGGGTCGTGGGTCCAGTTGTTGATGTTGCCGATGCCCACGGTGTCGATGTGGGAGTCGATGGCGATGATCTTGTCGCCCTGGCCCATCCAGCCGATGACGTTACCCAGGCCGTCCACTTCCACCTCGTCGTAGCCCAGCTTCTCCATCTCGCGCTTGATGCAGGCCACAACCTCCTTCTCCTCGCAGCTCTCGCTGGGGTAGGAGATCATCTCCCGCAGGAAGCGGGTCATGTCGGCGCGGTAGCCCTCGGAAACCTTCTTGATCTGCTCAAAATCCATGGTATTCGTCCTCCATTTCAGTATGTTCCATCACAAACGGTTTCTCTGCTCAGTATGCGCGCTGGGGAGAGTCGGTGGTGGGGTACTCGCCGTCCCAAATCACGCGGCGGAACTTCAGCGGGTCGGTGTTGCCCTCGGTGGAGAACATGAGCACCTGGCTGAAGCGGTCCAGCTCCAGGGCCTCCCGGAGCTCCTTGTAGGTGTCGTCGGACATGATGGCGTCCAGCACGCCCATGCCCACGGCACCGGACTCACCGGAGATGACCACCGGGTCGCCCTTCACGGGCACGCCCAGCATCCGCATGCCCTTGGCGCTGACCCAGTCGGGGCAGGAGACAAAGGCGGAGACATGGTTGCGCAGGATGTCCCAGGACAGGGTGTTGGGCTCGCCGCAGGCCAGACCGGCCATAATGGTCTGGAGGTCACCGGTGACGATGCGGGGAGAGCCGTCGCCGGCCACCGCGCCCTTGTACAGGCAGTCGGCGGCAGCGGCCTCCATGACCACAAACTTGGGCGGGTTGTTGGGGTAGAGGTTGGTGAAGTAGCCCACCACAGCGCCGGCCAGAGAGCCCACACCGGCCTGGACGAACACGTGAGTGGGGCGGTTCACCTCGCACTGGCGCAGCTGCTCGGCGGCCTCGCTGGCCATGGTGCCGTAGCCCTGCATGATCCAGGAGGGGATCTCCTCGTAGCCGTCCCAGGCGGTATCCTGGACGATGACGCCGTGCTCGGTCTGCTCGGCCTCGGCGGCGGCCATACGGACGCAGTCGTCGTAGTTGACCTCCTCGATGGTGACCTGAGCGCCCTCCTTGGCGATGTTGTCAAAGCGGGACTGGCTGGAGCCCTTGGGCATATGTACCACAGCCTTCTGGCCCAGCTTGTTGGCGGCCCAGGCCACGCCGCGGCCGTGGTTGCCGTCGGTGGCGGTGAAGAAGGTGGCCTGTCCGAATTCCTTGCGGAAGGCCTCGCTGGTGAGATAATCGTAGGTCATGTCGGACACGTCCCGGCCCATCTCCTTGGCGATGTAGCGCGCCATGGCGAAGGAGCCGCCCAGCACCTTAAAGGCGTTGAGGCCGAAGCGGTAGCTCTCGTCCTTGACGTACACGCCGCCAAGACCCAGGTACTTGGCCATGCCGTCCAGCTTGGCCAGGGGAGTGATGGAGTACTGGGGGAAGCTGCCGTGGAAGGAACGGGCCTTGGTCACGTTGTCCAGGGCCATGATGGAGAGCTCGCGGTCCTCGCTCTTGGGCATGTGGTTGAGTGTCCAGCGGATGGGGTCTTTCATGCTGCCTCGCCTCCGAATAAATTCTGGTGATTCCAGACAGATTAAAACCTTTATGGACCTATCATATCATGCCGGACGCACAAGTCAAGGGGTTTGCTAAAAAATTTTTGTATTGCCAAAAATATTTTTAGATATTTGTGCATTTTAACATATGTATTTCAGTTGATACCTTTCTAAATTGGTGTTAAGCTATATAAAAAGAGGCAAAGGGACCCGGGGAAAGACCCGATTACAGTAAGGAGGCTTTTTGCCATGTATACCTTCATCGTCAACGGGGAGACCGTTTCCACAGAGCGGGACGAGCGCCTGCTCACCTTCCTGCGGGAGGAGCTGGGGCTCACCTCGGTTAAGAACGGATGCTCCGAAGGAGCGTGCGGCACCTGCATGATTCTGATTGACGGCAAGGCCACCAAGGCCTGCGTCCAGAAGACCTCCAAAATGGAGGGCAAGCGGGTGATCACCTGCGAGGGCCTCACCGACCGGGAGAAGGATGTGTACGCCTACGCCTTCACCCACTGCGGCGCGGTGCAGTGCGGCTTCTGCACCCCCGGCATGGTCATGAGCGCCAAGGGCCTCATCGACGCCAACCCCAATCCCACCCGGGACGAGGTCAAGTTTGCCCTGCGCAACAACATCTGCCGCTGCACCGGCTACAAGAAGATTGAGGATGCGGTTCTGCTGGCCGCCAAGATGTTCCGTGAGGGCACCGAGGCGCCCCACGAGACCTTCACCGGCAAGATCGGAGAGAATCTGCCCCGTGTGGACGCGCCTGCCAAGGCCATCGGCACCGCCGAGTACACCGACGACATCCGCATGGAGGGCATGATCTACGGCGGCGCTGTGCGCTCCGACTACCCCCGCGCCATTATTAAAGGTATCGACATCAGTGAGGCCCTGGAGGTGCCCGGCGTGGTGAAGATTGTCACCGCCGCCGACCTGCCCGGTCAGCTGAAGGTGGGCCACCTGAAGCGGGACCAGTGGGTGCTGGTGCCCATTGGCGGTGAGGTCCACTTCTGCGGCGACCCCATCGTGCTCATCGCCGCTGAGAGCACCGAGGCCCTGAATCAGGCCAGAGCCCTGGTGAAGATTGACTACGAGGTGCTCAAGCCCGTGCTCACCCTGGAGGAGGCCATGGCTCCCGATGCGCCCGAGCTTCAGGAGGGCGGCAACTGCTTCGCCCATGAGCACCTGGTCCGGGGCGACGCCCAGGCCAAGCTGAAGAACAGCAAGTACGTGGTCACCACCAAGTACCACACGCCTCCCACTGAGCATGCTTTCCTGGAGACCGAGACCGCCGTGGCCGCCCCTGACGGCCATGGTGTGGTGGTCTACTCCGGCGACCAGGGCATCTACCAGACCCGCCGTGAGTGCGCCGACGCCACCGGCCTGCCCCAGGAGCTGGTGCGGGTGGTTGCCAAGGCGGTGGGCGGCGGCTTCGGCGGCAAGGAGGACATGTCCGTCCAGCACCACGCCGCTGTGCTGGCCTACCTGACCCAGCGGCCCGTGAAGGTGGCCATGACCCGCAAGGAGTCCATGCTCTGCCACCCCAAGCGCCACGGCTTTGAGATGGAGGTCACCACCGGCTGCGACGAGAACGGCCGCCTGACCGCCATGATCGCCATCCTGCGCACCGATTCGGGCGCCTTTGCCTCTCTGGGCGGCCCGGTGCTCCAGCGTGCCTGCACCCACGCCGCCGGTCCCTACAACTATCAGGACATCATCATCGACGGCAAGGCCTACTATACCAACAACCCGCCCTGCGGCGCTTTCCGTGGCTTCGGCGTGACCCAGAGCTGTTTCGCCGCCGAGTGCAACCTGAACAAGCTGGCCGAGCTGGTGGGTATCACGCCCTTTGAAATCCGCTACCGCAACGCCATCCGTCCCGGCCAGGTGCTGCCCAACGGCCAGATTGCCGACGAGGGTACCGCTCTTGTTGAGACCCTCAACGCCATCCGTCCCTACTACGAGGCCAACCCCAAGGCCGGTATCGCCTGCGCCATGAAGAACGCCGGTCTGGGCGTGGGCATCCCGGACACGGGCCGTGTGACCCTCCATGTGGAGAAGGGCGTGGTTCACGTCCGCACCTCCGCCGCCTGCATCGGCCAGGGCATCGGCACCATCACCTGCCAGATTGTCTGCGAGGTCACCGGCCTGCGGCCCGACCAGGTCACCTGGGACGCCCCCGATACCTCCATTGCCCCCAACTCGGGCAACACCACCGCCTCCCGCCAGACCCTGTTCACCGGCGAGGCCACCCGCCGTGCGGCCACTGAGCTGAAGTGGGCGCTGGAAGGCCGTGACCTGTCCGCTGTGGAGGGTGTGGACTTCCACCAGGAGTACACCGGCATCACCGACAAGCTGGGCTCCGACCGGCCCAACCCCATCAGCCACATCGCCTATGGCTACGCCACCCACCTGGTGGAACTGGACGACGAGGGCAAGATTAAGCGGGTCATTGCCGCCCACGACGTGGGCCGTGCGGTGAACCCGGTGAGCGTGGAGGGCCAGATTGAGGGCGGCGTGGTCATGAGCCTGGGCTATGCCCTCACCGAGGACTTCCCCCTCAAGGACGGCCGTCCCACGGCGGTGTACGCCTCCCTGGGCCTGTTCCGGTCCACCCAGACCCCCGAGGTGAAGGCCATCATTGTGGAGAAGAACAAGTCCGAGCTGGCCTGCGGCGCCAAGGGCATCGGCGAAATCTGCTCCATCCCCACCGCGCCCGCCGTGCAGCTGGCTTATTACAACTACGACGGCAAGTTCCGCACCAGCCTGCCCCTGGCTGACACGCCGTACAGCAAGAAAAAGAAGTAAATCTGTTTTATAGACGGCAAGGCCGGCGGAGTTTTCCGCCGGCCTTGTTCTTTAGCCTTCCCCAGGGGAAGGTGCCCCAGTGCGCACACTGGGGCGGATGAGGGGAAATCGCTCGAACTGCTCCTGACCTTTGGCGAACGCCCTTCGGGGAGGTACTTTTCTCCGGCGAAAAGTACCCAAAAGCCGCCGGGGACACAGGGGCGGAAGGGCCCTTTCAGGGCCAAACGCCCCCGTTTCCCCGGACCCCTTTCGGAGTACGTCCGGCGGCGGTGGGGTTCAATTACCCTCCAAACTTGAAAGCAGTTGCTTGCCGGTTCGGTACCCTGCGTACTGTTCCCCTTCTGCCCGAGCAGCGTTACCCGCCCAGACTTGCCAGTCCCTGCAATTCATCGGCGATCTCAATGCCGCACGGAGTCTCTGCGCCGTGTTTTAGTCTCCGCCCGAACGGGTTTGCCGCATAAAAGCCTTCAAAAAAACCGAAAAGAACGGCTGACCTCGGTCAGCCGTTCTTTTTCTCATACTTTTTCAGCAAATCCTCAATGGCTTCGTCCAGAAGCCGGGATTTGGGGATGCGGGTATCCTCCGCCAGCTTGTTCCACTTGGGCACAAGTTCATTTTTCAGAGAAGAGGTAAACCGGGTACGGTTCACCAGAATCGGATCGGCCATGCGCATTCCCTCCTAGTTGAATCCAGCATACCAAGGATGCAATGTGGTTTCAACTGGTTGAAAATAGTGACTATTATATGTATAATAGCGTCAAGGAGGTGAATGTATGCCAAATCCGGAAGAGGAAAAGACCTGCGCCCAATGCCGTCATTTCCGGCGTCATTATGTATGTGAGGGTGGACGGCGTTTTGTGCCTCTGAACCGGGGCCACTGCGGTGCGCCCAGAATACGGGACAAGGATGCGGACACCCCGGCCTGCGGGCGGTTTTCCAGCCGACCCGAAGGAAAAAAAGCAGAAAAAGCGGACGGCTGAGCACAGCCGTCCGCTTTTTGTTCAGTTCAGCAGCTCCCGATACTCGTCGGCGGTGCGCACACGGCCCACAGCGGACAGGGACGCCCGGGAGAAGTCAAAAATCTCCTCCGCCAGCGCCCGCACATCCTCAGCGGTGACGGCGTCATAGGCGGCGATAATCTGGTCGGGGACCAGCACCTCGCCCATCATCAGCTCGCTGCGGCCCAGGTGGGACATACGGGCCTGGGTGGACTCCAGCCCCATGAGCACGTTGGCCTTGGACTGCTCTCTGGCCCGGTCCAGCTCCTCCTGGGTGACGCCGCCGTCCCGGAACGCCTTCACCGCGTCCACAATCGTGCGGATGGCCGCCTCCTCGGTCTCACGGCCCAGGGCGGTGTAGACGGCGTAGAGGCCGGTGTCGGCGTGTCCTGAGCCGTAGGAGTAGATGGAGTAGCACAGGCCCCGCTGCTCCCGCACCTGCTGCCACAGCCGGGAGGACATGCCGCTGCCCAGGATGGAGGACAGTAGCTGGAGGGCAAACCGGCGGCTGTCGTGATAGGGCAGGCCGGGGAAGGCCAGGGTCAGGTGGTTCTGCTCGATGGCCTTTTTCTTCACCGTGATGCAGGGGGTGTACACCGCCGCCTTGGGCTTGCCCAGACCACCTGCGGGCATGGCGGAAAACCGGGCCTTCAGGTCGTCCACATCCTTCTGGCCAAAGCTGCCCGCCAGAGACACCACAATATCGCTGGCCAGGTAGTGGGAAGTCATGTACTCCTTGAGCCAGGCGCCGGTCATCTTCTCCAGGGTGGCCTTCCGGCCCAGGATGGGCCGTGCCAGGGCGGAACCGTGGTACACACCGGCGGCCAGCCGCTCGGCGCACAGGTCCTCCGGGTTGTCCTCGTACATGCCGATCTCCTCCAGCACCACGCCCCGCTCAGTCTCCACGTCGCTCTCGTCAAACTTGGAGGAGAAGAACATATCGCACAGGATATCCGTGGCCTGGGGCAGGTGGGTGTCCAGCACCCGGGCGTAGAAGCAGGTGGACTCCTTGGTGGTGTAGGCGTTGATCTGGCCGCCCACCGCGTCCATCTCTCCGGCCAGGTCGGCGGCGGTACGGTGTGCGGTGCCCTTGAAGAGCATGTGCTCGATAAAGTGGGCGGCGCCGTTCTCCGCCGCCTTCTCCTGGCGGCTGCCGGTACCCACGTAGATGCCCAGAGCCGCCGAGCGCACGGCGGGGACGTGCTCGGTGAGGATGCGTACGCCGTTGGGCAGGGTTATCTTTTCATATGACAAAGCGGAAAGCCTCCTATATCTTTACATTTCTTTCCCTAGTATGGCCGGAAGTGTACGCCACTAGCCGTCCGGCCTTACATTTGCAACAGCCCCATCTTACCACATTTTCTTACAGTTGTCAGGGCAAAAACGGCTCGGTTACAAATTGTCAGCTCAAATATACATAATATCCCGATATATATCCGTTATTTTACATTTCTGCTGTTGCAAAGCAGATAACAACTCGATATAATTCTAAACGGTGCCCAAATTTTCCAGATTTGGGTGTTGTGTAAGAAGAAATATGAGAGGAAGGATTGTTGTGAAACGTTCCCATTCCCTGCGCAGGGGACTGGCTGCTGTGCTGGCCTCCCTGACCCTGATCCAATGCGCTCCCCTGACCGCCTCCGCCGCCTGGTGGCCCTGGTCCAACGAGACCGCCGCCGTGGAGGAGACTGTCGCCCCCCTTTCCGCAGATGTCCAGCTCCAGAATGGCACCGCCATTATTCCCGCTGGTGCTGACAATGTCGCTGTGAAGCAGGCCCTGTTTGACACGCTGGTCGTCAACAAAGAGGGTCTGAACCCCCAGGACTATGATTGGGAGTACTACTGCACCGGCAAGAAATGGACAGGCGAGACCAAGGAAGGCTGGGGAAGTATCTTCGGTGGCTCTTTCGACGGCGGCTGGAGCGGCGATTATTCCTATCCTGCCCTTACAGACAATGATGGAACTTACAGAGTCCGCATTAAGGGTACCACTGCCGAAGTCACCCTGACCAAGGCCAGCGGTCTTACTTCCTCCATTGCGGTGGCGGATAACAAGACCGTGGCCCTGACCTATGACGACAACGGCACTGTCAACTATGACAGCCTGCGCTCCGCCATCTTTAATGCCGTGGTGACCTCCACCACCCCGGAGCTTACTGTCAACGATGTAACCATCCAGCGCCAGTACAAGAACACCATTGGTCAGGAGAAGTGGGGTGAGCTGGAGGGTGACGACGCCATCATCGGCGGCTATGATCCCGTGGGCGAGGGCACCTATACCCTTCTCATCTCCTACGCCGGCGGAAACGGCTACCTGCCCACCTCCGTCCAGGTCACCGTCACCTTTACCGAGCGCACTGCCGGTTCCATCGTGCTGAAGGCTGACCAGTCCGCTGGAGTGACCTATAACGAGGACGGCTCCATCAACTACGACGCTCTGCGTCAGAGCATCTTTAACGCCGTGGTGGAGTCCACCACTCCGGACCTGAAGGCCAATGATGTGCGTATCGAGTATTACGCCGAGAACGTGGTGCTTGGTAAGCCCGGCGGCACCTACGCCTGGATGCCTCTGGAGGGCGGCAAGTCGGACATCCGTGAGTTCCCCGCCATGCAGCTGGGCAACGGCCAGAAGGTCCGCATCTCCTGGGACGGCAACGGCAGCTACACCGCCGCCTCCGCTGAGACCACCGTCAACATCGTGGAAGGCCGTGAGACTCCCGATTACACCCTGAATGCCACTCCCTACGCCGTGACCCTGGCCGTGGGTACCGACCTGAAGGTGGACTACAATGCCCTGCGCGCCGCCATCTTCAACGCCGTGGTGGAGAGCTCCTCCATCCTCAACGTCGGCAACGTGACCATCGAGTACTACTACAAGGGCATCACTGAGCTGGACTCCAAGTGGCTGCCCCTGGAGGGTCAGGCCGTTGTGGGCGGCCTGGGCTATCCCGCCATCTCCGCCGGTGAGCAGAAGGTCCGCATCTTCTACGCCGGCGACCAGACCTACGCCCCCACCACCATTGAGGCCACTGTCACCGTCAAGGACCGTGAGCAGGTCCAGTTCACTCTGAACGAGGGCCCCTACGAGGTGGGCATGAAGTTCACCGATGACCAGGGCTATGACTACACCGCCACCGCCCAGGCCATCTATGAGGCCGTGGTGAACTCCACTACCCCCGCTGTCTCCGCCGACCAGGTGATCGTGGAGTACAACGTGAACAAGACCGGCATCACCGACACCTTCAAGCCCCTGAACGAGACCGACATCACCGGCCTGGTGAAGTTCGGCGAGGGTGAGTGGGAGATCCGCATCTCCGTGCCTGAGACCCAGACCTACCGCGGCAACTCCGTCACTGTGAAAGTGACCACCACCGACAGCCGTCTGACCAGCGTGGTGGCCCTCAAGAGCGGCGTGTCCTTCACCTACAACATGGACCCCGCCGTCATGGAGCAGGCCATCTTTGACACCCTCATTGACTGGGACAACTCCACTCTCCCCGCCCGTGAGACCCTGACCATCGACAACTTCACCATCGAGTACAAGGCCAAGCTGACCGACGCCGAGACCGGCGTGGATCTGGACATGGACGACATCCTGAACAAGATCCCCGGCCTGGACGACATCATCAGCAGCGACGCCCTGACCCAGTGGGTGCCCATTGAGGGCAAGATTTACACCATCCCCGGCATTCCCGGCCTCACCGAGGATGTTGAGCTGGGCCGCTTCCCCCAGATGGGCGCGGGTGAGAACCAGGCTGTTCTGATCACCTACAACGGCGGCGCCGAGTACAAGCCCAGCTCCGCCCAGGGCACCGTCACCGTCAACAAGGCCAACGTGTCCGTGAAGGTCAACTCCACCAACATCTTCGCCGGCGACGCCATCCCCGATGGCTTCATCACCACCGACCCCGCCGACAAGTTTGACCTGTACACCATCTACGCCGGCATCACCAGCAACGTGACCACCGGCATCTACCTGGACCTGCCCGACCGCTACACCTCCGAGGGCTCCCTGGTCCTCAAGACCATCGACGCGGCTCTGGCGGCCATCGGCCAGAAGACTCTGACGGAGATGCTCAACGAGGGCGTCACCGTGGGCGAGCTGCGTAATCTGTTCAACACCCAGGGCCTGCTGGACCTGCTGGACAAGCTGAACATCGACACCGGCACCTTCGGCCAGATCATGACCGTCATCAACAAGCTGCCCGGCATCCTGGACAGCGTGCGCATCTCCTTCGGCACCCCCAACCGTGCCGGTCTGTACACCGTGGCCGTGGTCACCGACAGCAAGAACTACAACACCGGCGTGGGCATGGGCTTCCTGCTGGTGCGGATGCGCCTGAGCGGCTCCAACCTGACCTGGAACGCGGACATCCCCAACGGCGGCAAGCTCACCGCTGAGCAGGCCAAGAACTTCGATTTCGGCGCCACCCTCAGCTACAACGGCGATGTGAGCATCGACCAGAGCAGCGTCCACTACCTCTACTCCGGCTTTACCAGCAGCTGGCGGATCTACTCCTCCACCACCACCCCGCCCACTGAGCCCGGCCGTTATGTGGTCACCGTGTGCATCCTGGGCGGCAACTACATGGCTGCTCCCATCACCCG
>CABIYL020000001.1:207936-224983 GCA_902362925.2 Clostridiales bacterium
GTCCTCCACCTTCTCCACACGGCGGTCGGCCAGCTTGGAGATGTGGACCATGCCGTCCTTGCCGGGAGCCAGCTCCACGAAGGCGCCGAAGGTCAGGATGCGCACCACCTTGCCGTAGTACAGCTGACCCACCTCGGGGACGAACACGATGGTGTCGATCATCTTCTTGGCGGCGTCACAGGCCTCGGCGTTGGGGGAGGCGATGTGGATGGTGCCGTCGTCGTCGATGTCCACAGTGGCGCCGGACTCAGCGCAGATCTTCTGGATCACGCTGCCGCCCTTGCCGATGACCTCGCGGATCTTGTCCACGTCGATCTTCATGGTGATCATCTTGGGGGCGTACTTGCTCACCTCGGGACGGGGCTCAGCGATGCAGGGCAGCATGATCTCGTCCAGGATGGCATAGCGGGCGTCCTTGGTGATCTCCAGGGCCTGCTTGATGATCTCGTGGGTCAGACCGTCGTTCTTCAGGTCCATCTGGATGGCGGTGATACCGGCCTTGGTGCCGGCCACCTTGAAGTCCATCTCGCCGTGGAAGTCCTCCACGCCCTGGATGTCGATGAAGGTCTGGAAGGAGCCGTCGTCGTCCTGGATGAGGCCGCAGGAGATGCCGGCCACGGGGGCCTTGATGGGCACGCCGGCGTCCATCAGAGCCAGGGTGGAGCCGCAGATGGAGCCCTGGGAGGTGGAGCCGTTGGAGGACAGGACCTCGCTCACCACGCGGATGGCGTAGGGGAACTCGTCCACGCTGGGCAGCACGGGCACCAGAGCGCGCTCAGCCAGAGCGCCGTGACCGTACTCGCGGCGGTTGGTGGAGCGGGGAGCCTTGGCCTCGCCCACGGAGTAGGGGGGGAAGTTGTAGTGGTGCATGTACCGCTTCTCTTCCTCTTCCCAGATGGTGTCCAGCTTCTGAGAGGCGGCCAGGGTGTTCAGGGTGGCCACGGACAGGACCTGGGTCTGGCCGCGGGTGAACAGGCCGGAGCCGTGGACCTTGGGCAGCACGCCCACCTCGGCGCTCAGGGGACGGATCTCGTTCTTGGCGCGGCCGTCCACGCGGTGGCCCTGGAGCAGCCAGGCCTTGACGATCTTCTTCTGGAACTTGTAGGTGAACTCCTCGAGATACTTGTCCATCTCGGGGTACTCCTCCAGGTAGTCCTCGTGCCACTTGTCGATCATGGCGTTCCAGCGCTGCTCGCGGATGTTCTTGTCGTCGGTGTCCATGGCGGCCTTGGCCTCGTCCATGTACTTGTCCACGATCTTGTCGAACAGCTCCTGGTTGAAGTCAGCGTGGTCGTACTCCATCTTGGGCTTGCCGATCTGGGCCACGATGTCGTTGATGAAGGCGACCTGCTTCTTGATCTCCTCGTGGGCCTTCACGATGCCCTCGTACATGATGTCGTCGGGGATCTGGTCGGCGCCGGCCTCGATCATGACCACCTTCTTCTCAGTGGCGGCCACGGTCACGTCCATGCGGGAGGTCTTGCGCTGCTCCTGAGTGGGGTTGAAGACGATCTCGCCGTCGCAGTAACCCACCTCCAGGCAGCCGATGGGGCCGGCGAAGGGGATCTCGGAGTAGCTCAGGCAGGCGGACACGCCGATCATGGCGGTGACCTCGGGGGAGCAGTCATAGTCCACGCTCATGACGGTGCAGGTGATGCACACGTCGTTGCGGAAGTCGTAGGGGAACAGGGGGCGGATGGGCCGGTCGATGAGGCGGGAGGCCAGCACGGCGGGCAGGGAGGGACGGCCCTCACGGCGCATGAAGGAGCCGGGGATGCGGCCCACGGCGTACAGCTTCTCCTCAAAGTCCACGCTCAGGGGGAAGAAGTCCACGCCGTCCCGGGGACGGGGGGAGACGCAGATGGCCACGTGGACGGTGGTGTCGCCGTAGCGCACCAGAGCGGCGGCGTTGGCCAGCTCGGCGGTCTTGCCCACCTCGATGGAGAAGGGACGGCCGGCGATCTCAGTCTTGAAGATCTTGTGGTTGGGGAACTGCTTGTGGGTGATGACGGTAGACATGGTTGTCCTCCTTTTCGTTGGTATGGGCCAGCGTCCGGGCCGTCTCACCTTTTAGCATTTGAACCCGGGTCCGCAATCCTTCAGGCCCATGTTCAACTGCTAAAAAAGCGCTCCGGCCCGGCGGGGCCTGTGGATAGGTTCGTGCCGTCCTCCCGGAGGAGAATGGCAAGATAGGGTGGCGTGGCATGACCACGCCACCCTATCGGGAAGCTCTTACTTACGGATGCCCAGCTTGGCGATGATGGCACGGTACCGCTCGATGTCCTTGGCCATCAGGTAGTCCAGCATCTTGCGGCGCTTACCGACCATCTTCAGCAGGCCACGACGGCTGTGGTTGTCGTGGGTGTGAACCTTCAGGTGCTCGGTCAGCTCCTGGATGCGGGCGGTCAGAATGGCGATCTGAACCTCGGGGGAGCCGGTGTCAGTGGGGTGAGTGCGGTTGGCCTCGATAACGGCCGTCTTCTCGTCCTTACGGATCATGGATGGTTTCCACCTTTCATATCATTTGCCCGGCGGCTGAGTAACGGGTGGGCGGACCCCCGCGGATACGCGGCTGTTGTCCCGAAACTAAGCGGCAGGCGGCTTGCGCACATTTGCGTGCCATGGTAGTCTATCATATTTTGCCCACGCTGTAAAGGGAAAAATCACATTTTTCAGGTCTTTTTCCCTTGTTTCCGGCCGGTGGGCATCAGTCCGCCAACAGATGGGCGTGAATGGATTTGAGCTGCTCCAGGGGGCTCTCGTCGCCGCCCACCTCGAAGCACACGGGCATCTCCACACCGGCGGCCATGTAGTCCAGGATGCGGGCACGGCACTCGTCGGCGGTGCCGGCCACCACAATTTTCTCCACCATCTCGTCGGTGACCTCGTTGGGGCAGGTCTCACCGGCCAGGAAGGCCTCCCGGAGGGGGCGGAGCACCGCCGGATCGAAGCCGGCGCAGGTGAGGATGGGCTTGTCGCCGTGGAGGCCCAGGTATCGCCGGACAAAGGGCCGCATGGCGTCCACCGCCTCCTGGTGGGTGGGCCGGATGCAGGTGGGCAGGTAGGCGGCCAGCCGCAGCTCGTCCGGATTGCAGCCTACGCTGCGGGCGCCCTGGGCGATGAGGTCCCGGGCGTAGGGGATGTACTCCAGGGTGCACCCGGCGGAGATGAGCACGCCGTCGGCGGCCTGACCGGCCTGGAACAGGGCCTTGTCGCCCTTCACGCCCATGTACACCGGCAGATCCCGCCGGTAGGGCTGGAACTCCAGCTCCACACCCTCCACCTGGAACACAGAGCCGTGATAGGTCAGCTTGCCCTGGCCCACCAGGCCCTTGATGATCTCCACGCACTCCCGGGTGGCGGTGATGGGTTTGCTGTAGGGCATGCCCATACGGGTCTCAATCCACAGCTTGTTGGCCGCGCCGATGCCGATGATGGCCCGTCCCTTGGACACCGTGTCCAGAGCGGCCGACTCCATGGCGGAGAGCACCGGGTGGCGGGTATAGGGGTTGATGACGCCGATGCCCAGCTGGATTTTCTCCGTGCTCCGGGCCACGGCGGAGGCCAGGGAGAAGGCGCCGGCATAGAAGTAATCCTCCGCAATCCAGGCCGAGGTGAAGCCCAGCTCCTCCGCCGTACGCACCAGCTCGGTCAGCTCCTCCACCGGGTGATGCCCCAGGAATCCAAAGCCCAGGTTGTGAATCTTCGCAGTATTTGCCGCCATAGCGCCCACTCCTTTGATTTTTGCAAAATTGAATTTGACTGCTCTCAATCTATATGATCCGCCCAAAAAGGTCAAGGTACCCGCCCGATTTTTTGTCGTTTTTTTGCTTTAAAGCAGTAATGTGGCAGGTTTTGAAATTTTATTTTCTCCATTGTGCCGTCTTGTGCTGTTAAAAAATTTTTATTACAATAAAAATATATTAAACCTCCGGCTGCTGTGTGTGCTCCGGAGGGAAAAAGGGAGGTCCTTTCCTATGAACGATGAAAAAGAATTCCTATCCACGCCAGTACCTATGAAGGAGCGGCGCAGCTTCACCAGCATCGGCTTTGTGTGGGTGGGCTGGTGCATCAGCGTCAGCGCGTTCCTCACCGGCGGCAACATCGCCAAGGGCTCCAGCTTCTCCCAGACCGTGTTCTCCATCCTGCTGGCCAACCTGATTCTGGCCGTCATCGGCACCCTGTGCGGCCTGGTGGGCTACCGCACCGGCCTGACCACCTACAGCGCCATGAAGATGATCTTCGGCCGCAAGGGTTCCACCATCGTCAACGTGGTCAACGGCATCAGCCTGATGAGCTTCATCGGCGTGCTGATGGCCTCCTTCGCCACCTACCTCAAGCAGCTCTATCCATCCTTCCCCAGCACCCTGGCCCTGATCCTCTTCGCCTGCTGCATCACCCTGTCCTCCATCAACGGCATGAAGGGTCTGAGTATCCTGTCCAATATCGCCGCCCCCCTGCTGTGGGCTCTGCTGGCCCTGTGCCTGGTGCTCACTCTGGTCAATCACGGCGGCTTTGCCCCTGTGCTGGCCTGGGTGCCTGAGCAGGGCAACGAGATCTCCTTCATGGCCGCCATGAGCCTGGCCATCGCCACCTGGGTGGGCGGCGCCGGCAAGACCGCCGACCTCACCCGCTTCAGCAAGAAGAAGTCCCACATCGTGGGCGGCGCCATCCTGGGCTACATCGCCGGCTCCGGCCTCTTTGAGCTCATCGCCGCCATCTGCGCCATCAGCTCCGGCGAGTCCAACATCGTCATCGTCATGGCCCGCTTCGGCCTGATCATCCCCGCCGTCATCATCCTGACCCTGGCCCTGTGGACCACCACCGACAACAACATCTACTCCGCCTCCCTGGCCTTCGGCGACATGTCCGAGATTCTGGGCCTGAAGATCCCCCGCAAGGTGTGGGTTGTGGTCAACGTCCTCATCGCCCTGGTGGTGTCCATGACCGGCGTGGCCAGCGACTTCTCCAGCTTCCTCAGCTTCTTCGGCACCATCGCCGGTCCCTTCGCCGGCATCATGATCGCCCACTTCTATCTGGTCTGCCGTCCCGGCGCCAAGAAGTATTTTGTGCCTGAGAACTTCTCCGTCCCCGGCTTCGTGGGCTGGATTCTCAGCTTCGCCCTCTCCAATGTGCTCCACTTCAACACCTTCTATGCCGTTATCTCCGGCATCGTCATCTATTTCCTCTCCGCCATGCTCTTCAACAAGGTCATCAAGCTCCAGCAGAAGGGCGTGGAGTTCGAGATTCCCGAGGTCGAGCAGTAATTTTCCTTCCTTTCCTTTCATAACACAAGCAAAAACCGCCTGACGAATGTCAGGCGGTTTTTGCTTTTACTGACCGGGCAGGTCGTTGGGCTTGGGTACTCCGGCGGCCTCTCTGGCCTCGTCGGTGCCGATGTAGGTGAGGTTGGTGAAGATGCGCTCCAGCGTCCGGTCGGGGTAGTGGACGTCCAGAAACTCCGCCACCGGTCCGGCGGCGGGCACATTGCGCTGCCGCTGGTTCATCCGGCCCAGAGCGGCGGAGGTGAGGGCCACGTCAAAGGCCATCAGCACCGCCAGCACTATGGTGAGAGGGCGTCCCGCCCCGTTGGGGATTTTCCCGATCCAGCGGCACACCGCCGGGTAGGCCCACTTGACCCACAGCACCGCCGCCACGCCCCAGAACAGGGAGAACACCAGGTTCACCCGGCCGTTGATGTTAAAGGGCAGGTGGCTGTAATCCCAGAAGCAGGCGCCGAAGAGCACCTCCTGGAGCCAGGAGCAGGCGTACTCGTACACAGCGCCCAGCACCGTGCCCGCCAGCAGGATGAGGAAAGAGCTGTACCGGGCAAGGCGGTGGAAGCACAATGTAAACAGCACCGCGCCCAGGCCCCACACCAGGGAGAAGGAGCCGTAAATGACGCCGCTGCGGTTCTGGAGCTCCCCCCGGGTGAGGAGCATGAACACCGTCTCCACCAGGCAGCCCAGGAAGGAGACGATGATAAACACCCAGAAGAGCTTGTAAAAGTTCACGCCCCGGGCAAAAAAGCCGGGAATATTCTCCGAAGAGACGGTCTCTGTCCGCTCCGCCCCGGAAAAGCCGGACTGCTGCCGTCCGTGGGCCAATTCTGCCATAGGGTTCTCCTTTCTCTGTCCGTTGCCTTGGAACAGTGGGTATCATACCACGGCACAGTGCACAATAACATGAAGGATATATTAAATTTTCATTTAACTTTTCCCCCCGAAACTCAAAATTTCGACCTTCGAAAGGACTTTTTCCCTCCGTCCGGCCGCAAAAAATGTCCCTGCCGCCTGAAACAGGCGGCAGGGACGGTTATTTTGACGGCAGGGTTTATTTGATGCGGAAGGTCTTCTCCGCCCGGTTCCACACCACGGCCAGAGCCACGGCGCTGTACGCCACGGTACAGGCCACCACCAGCAGGGTGAACACGCTGGTGGGCTGCTTGATCTGGAGGCACATCCAGCACAGGAAGTAGACCACCCAGTTGAGGATGCCGAAGAAGGGGTTTTTCACCGCCAGCTGGGCGGTGTAGGGCTGGAAGATGTAGTAGAGGAACAGGGGGTGGACCGAGAAGAACACCGCCAGGCTCAGTACTGCCAGGCAGAACAGGGCCAGAGCGCCGGTGAGGGGTGCGCCTGCGGCCAGGGTGACGGCGGCGGTGCCCACACAGATGGCGGCGGCCACCAGCAGGTTCCGCTTTGCCACCTCGCCCAGCCGGATGGTGAAGTTGCGCAGGAGCACCTTCCGCTCCCGGTACCAGCCGTACCGGAGGAGGGAGAGGTCGCAGTTGTAGAACATGGCCTTGCAGATGCGCTGACCCAGGCTGTTGCAGATGAGGTACATGATGAACACGAAGATGGGCAGGAACCGGACGGGGAACTCCGCCATCATCTCGGCCATGGTGTCCGGCACGAAGAGCACGGCCCCCAGGCCCACCAGCACCGCCGCGGCCACAATGCCCAGGGCGTATTTTACCGGCTTGTTGAGCAGCCGACGGTGGCGCAGGAAGAACAGGCCGTTGAGGTAGGCGTAGCCCTTCATGGCGGCGATGCGGCCTCCGGCGTCCTCTGCGGCCAGGTCGGAGTCCTTCATCTGCACATCCCGGAAGGCGGCCTGAGCGGCGTTCTGCTTGGCGGCGGCGGTGGACACATTCTCCGCCCGGCAGGTTTTCCACACCAGGGCCTGATAATGGGGATAACGGAGGAGCCAGATGCCCGCCCAGGCGCCGCAGCCCACCGACGCGATGTACACCGCCGGGTTGAAGAGGAGCCGCTCCATGGGCAGGGGGGCGGGCAGCAGCAAGGTGGCGTAGGCACCCGCCAGGGACAGCACCGTGACCGCCATGATGTACCACACGCTCTTGCCCGGCTGCTTCTCCCAGCGGTCCCACACCCACACGTGGAACAGCTCGCCGATGCACCGGACGGCGGCCAGCTGCACCGTGAGGAGCAGACCGGCCCACCAGCCGGGGCCGAAGAGGGCGGCAAAGACAATCAGGGCCGGGGTGAAGGTCACAAAGGACTGGAGATGCTCACGGCCAGCGGTGGCCGCCAGGCTGGCCCGGGCGCTCATGCCCATCTGCCGCACGCAGGTGTACTTGACCAGGCTGGCGGTGAGGATGTTGGACTGGAGGAAGGCGCCGCCGAAAAAGCTGAAGAAGAACAGGGCCGTGAGGAAGCTGAGCCACAGGGTCTCCTGGGGCGCGTCCTTCAGCAGCAGCATGGCGGGCAGCAGGCAGCAGAGGAACAGGTAGATAAACTTTCCGGCAAAGGCGCTGAGGATTTTCAGCACCTCCACCACGGCCATGAGCCGCTGCTTGGCCGCCGAGGCGGCGTACAGCCTGTCGGGGAACAGGCGGCGGATGAGGGGCAGCTTCTTGAGCCAGAAGAGGAAACGGTTGCAGCTCATGGCGGACTGCACCCGGAACACATTGCGCACGTCCTTAATCATGGCGTTCCTCTTCTTTCAGCAGCTCCACCACCCGGTTCTCGAACTCAGGCGTGTGGATGATGGACGGGTCCACCTCCTCCAGCGTGCCGTGGTGGAGGAGGACAATCTCGTCGCACAGGTCGGCGGCCAGCTGGAGAATGTGGGTGGAGAAGAGGATGATGTGGTCCTCCTTCATCTCAATGAGCAGGTCCTTCATCTCCTTGGCCGCCACCACGTCGAAGGAGGTGAGGGGCTCATCCAGCAGGATGACCGGCGGCCGGGCGATGAGGAAGCAGAGCATCTGCATCTTGTTCTTCATGCCGTGGGAGTAGTCCTTCATCAGGCGGCAGCGGTCCTCGGCGTCAATGCCCACCAGGTCCAGCCAGTCGTCGGGGGTACGGCCGCTGGGGTCCTTGCCGGCGTTAATTTCCTGGAAGAACTTTACGAACTCCCAGCCCGTCAGGAACTCGGGCACCACCGGCGTGGACAGCACATAGCCCACGTCCCCCTCGGCCAGGGGGCGGCGTGTTCCGTCCCTGTCCTCCACGCAGAAGGCACCGCCGTCAGGCGGAAACTCTCCCGCCAGGCAGTTCATCAGGGTGGTCTTGCCCGCGCCGTTGCGGCCCAGCAGGCCGTAAATCCGGCCCTGCTCAAAGGAGAAGGATGCCCCCTTGAGCACCTGTTTTTCCCCAAAATGCTTCTCGATTCCTTCCAAAATGAGCTTCATACGTCTCTCACTTTCCGCCGCCTTCCCGGGCGGCTTTCCCTTGTTACAGCTCCTTCTGGAGCCTCACCAGCTGATACATGTAAATCACGAAATGGGCCAGGTAGGCCAGCATCACCACAACCATCACCGCTATGGACACGTCCATGGCCAGCAGAATGACCCACTGGATGATAAAGATGGGGGTGGTGGCCAACATCACACGGTGGGCGGCGATACCCCGGAGCATCTGGTTGCGCTCGTCCTTCTCCTCCCGCTCCGCCGCCCTGCGGGCCTTCTCGTTGCGGCGGTAGTACCGGGCGAAGAGGGCCTTGACGGTCAGCAGCCCGCCCAGGGCGCCCCCTGCGCCGGCCAGCAGGCCGCCCACCACACGGGGCAGCTCCAGGCCCAGCTTGTCCCCCACCAGCAGCAGAAGCAGCACCAGCCAGCTCACGCCTGCGCCGATCCAGTACAGAATTTCCTTACTCCTCTCCCTGTTCTTCATAGAGAAAGACCTCCTCAATGGTGGTTTCAAACAGCCGTGCAATCTTGAAGGCCATCAGGATGGACGGGTTGTACCGCCCGTTCTCCAGGGAACCCACCGTCTGCCGGGATACCTCCAACGCCTCGGCCAGCTCCTCCTGGGTCATACCTCTGGCCTTCCGCAGCTCCTCCAGCCGGTTTTTCAAACCCTCGCCTCCTCCAAAATGGAAAGCTCGCTTTCCTTTCTGTGGCCCCAGTATAGTCCCGCCGTCGTATTTTGTCAAGTTAACTTTCCATTAAAATCATCTTTACAAAAAAACAGGACAGCGGATGCCGCAGCATCCACTGTCCTGAGACAGAGATATAATTCATACAGGCAGCGCGCCAGCCACCCGCTCCCGCCTAAAGTCATACAGCACACCGTCCTGCGCCACATAGTAGGCGATAGGCCCGGCATAGTACTTTCGCGCATCCGGGTAGTCCCGGTAGGGGTTGGACTCGCCCCCCTCCAGGCAGATCAGGGTGGCCCGCTCCATAATCAGGTACCCCTGGGGAGAGAGCACCAGGATATGGGACGCCTCACCCCGCAGATTATACAGCAGCTCCATGGAGGTGGCCTCCCCCATGTCCCGCATCTCCAGCGCAGCGGCAGCCTTATCCCGCTCAACTCCGGTTATGACCGGGCCGCCTTCGGGCTCTCTCACGGCGGCTGTGGCGCACAGCAGCAGTCCGGCCAGGATGCACAGCGCCGCCAGCCTGCGGCCGGTTCTTCGTCTCATATCCACACCCCCTTTTTCAATTCCATTATAGCAAAATAGGGGATGGCTTTCACCCTTACCGGTGCTTTTTATCAAAAAACAGGCGCCCGCACGATGCGGGCGCCTGTTTGGCGGTGTTATGAGGATTTCTTACTGCTCCGCTTTAACCACAGCGGCGCAGCGGGGGCAGAGCTCGGGGTGGTCGTGGTCCTCGCCCACGTGCTCGTTGTACATCCAGCAGCGGGCGCACTTGGCACCGGAGGCCTGCTCCACCTGGACGGTCAGGCCGGGGACAGCCTCGCCCTTGTAGCCCTCGCCGGAGCCGATGACGGCGTCCACGTGGGAGACGATGCAGATGGTCTCCAGGTCCTTGGTGTCGAAGCCGCCCAGGGGGCCGCGCCACAGAGCCTGAGCCTCGTCGCCGTCAAAGTACAGGGTGACGGCGGCCTCCAGGCTCTTGCCGATGCGCTTCTCGCCGCGGGCAATCTCCAGAGCCTTGTTCACGTCGGTGCGCAGGGCCATGGCGGCATCCCAGCGCTCGGCCTGGTCCTGGGGCAGGGCCAGCGCCTCGTCGAAGTCGGGCATCTCGTTGAAGAGGACGCACTCGGCATCGGCGGTCTTGTCGTGGGGCATGGCCTGCCAGATCTCCTCGCTGGTAAAGGCCAGGATGGGGGCCACCAGACGGGTCATGCCGTCCAGAATCCGGTACAGAGCGGTCTGGGCGGAGCGGCGGCCGGCCTCATCGCCGCAGTAGAGGCGGTCCTTGATGATGTCGAAGTAGAAGTTGGACAAGTCCACCACGCAGAAGTTGTAGAGGCTGCGGTAGACGCCGTGGAACTCGTACTTGTTGTAGAAGTTGCGCACGGTGCGGGAGAGCTCATTGAGGCGGGACAGGGCCCACTTGTCCAGATCCATCAGGTCGGCGTAGGCCACGGCGTCGGTGTCCGGGTTGAAGCCGTTCAGGCTGCCCAGCATGTAGCGGGCGGTGTTGCGGATCTTCAGGTAGGCGTCGGACAGCTGCTTCATGATCTCCTTGGAGATGCGCATGTCCTGGGTGTAGTCGGCGGAGGCCACCCACAGGCGGAGCAGGTCGGCGCCGTAGTCCTTGATGACCTCATCGGGGGACACGGCGTTGCCCAGGGACTTGTGCATGGCCTTGCCCTCGCCGTCCACGGTCCAGCCGTGGGTGGTGATCTGCTTGTAGGGGGCCACGCCGTTGACGGCGATGGAGGTAAGCATGGAGGACTGGAACCAGCCGCGGTACTGGTCGCCGCCCTCCAGGTACAGGTCGGCGGGGTACTTCAGGTAGGGACGCTCGGCGGCAACAGCAGCCCAGGTGGAGCCGGAGTCGAACCACACGTCCATGATGTCGGTCTCCTTGGAGAAGTGGACCTTGCCGCACTTGGGGCACACGAAGCCCTCGGGCAGCAGATCCTTGGCCTCGCGCTCGAACCACACGTTGGAGCCGTGCTCACGGAACAGCTCGGCCACATGGGCGATGGTCTCGGGGGTGACGATATCAGCGCCGCAGTCGTCGCAGTAGAAGATGGGAATGGGCACGCCCCACACGCGCTGACGGCTGATGCACCAGTCGTTGCGCTCGGAGATCATGGAGATCATGCGCTCCTTGCCCCACTCGGGCTTCCACTGGATCTCGTCGCAGGACTTGACGGCGGCGTCCTTGATGGCGTCCACGGAGCAGAACCACTGCTCGGTGGCACGGTAGATGATGGGGTGCTTGCAGCGCCAGCAGTGGGGGTAGGAGTGGGTGATGGACTCCTTGGCCACCAGGAAGCCCTCTTTCTCCAGGTCCTCCACCACCATGTCGTTGCCCTTGGCGTAGAACTGGCCGTTGTAGCGCTCGTCGGTCATGACTCCCTTGGCGTTGACAGGCACGGGGACGCCGATGTGGGTCAGGCCGGCCTTGTCGTACTGCTGGCAGATCTGGAAGTCCTCGGCGCCGAAGCCGGGGGCGGTGTGGACGCAGCCGGAGCCGGCGTCCAGGGTGACGTGCTCACCGTTGAGGATGACGGACTCACGGTCAAACAGGGGGTGGGTGGCGGTCATCAGCTCGAACTCGCTGCCCTTCATCTCGGCCAGCACCTTGCAGGCGTCGTAGTCGATGTGGGCGGCCTTGCACACCTTCTCGGCCAGCTCCTTGGCCAGGACGTACACGTCGCCGGAGGGCACCTGGAGCAGGACATAGTCGAAGTCGGCGTTGAGGCAGATGGCGAAGTTGCCGGGGATGGTCCAGGGGGTGGTGGTCCAGATGACGAAGTAGGTCTTGCTCAGGTCGGTGTACTGGGCCAGCTTGCCCTTGTCGTCCCGGACGGAGAACTTGACGAAGATGGTGGTACAGGGGTCGTCGGCGTACTCAATCTCGGCCTCGGCCAGAGCGGTCTGGTCGTGGGGGCACCAGTACACGGGCTTCATGCCCTTGTAGATGAGGCCCTTCTCGGCCATCTTGCCAAAGACCTCAATCTGCTTGGCCTCGAACTCGGGCAGCAGGGTGATATAGGGGTTCTCCCACTCGCCGATGACGCCCAGGCGCTGGAACTGGCCGGTCATCTTGGCGATGTAGCCCTCGGCGTACTCCTTGCACTTGGTGCGGAACTGGGCGGTGGTCATCTCCTCCCGCTTCACGCTCTTGTCCTTGAGCACGGCGGACTCGATGGGCAGGCCGTGGGTGTCCCAGCCGGGGACATAGGGGGCGCACCAGCCGGTCATGTTGCGGTGCTTGACGATCATGTCCTTGAGGATCTTGTTCAGGGCGGTGCCGATGTGGATGTTGCCGTTGGCGTAGGGAGGGCCGTCGTGGAGGACGAAGGTGGGCTTACCCTCGTTCTTCTTGATCAGCTTGTGGTAGATGTCCTTCTCCTCCATGGCCTTGAGCATGTCGGGCTCACGCCGGGGCAGGCCGGCCCGCATGGGGAAGTCCGTCTTGGGGAGGTGGATGGTCTTGTTGTAGTCCATGGGTTGTTTCCTCCAGATATGATTGTTATGGCCGGATCAGTCCTCCGGCGGGGTGATCAAATAGGTCCACGCAGACAGCTTGCGGATTCTGCCGCCGGCCAGCCAGACCGCGCCGCACAGGAAGTCCAGGATACGCTGGGCAACCTCCGGTCCGGCCTCCTCCAGGTCCGCCAGGAAGGCGCCGCCGGCCCGTACCTGCTCCGCCAGTTCGGTTGCATCCGAAAAGCCGCCGGCACGGTGCAGGGGCAGCTTGGCCAGTTCCTCCGGGTCGGGGGGCTCCAGCCAGTACAGTTCCTCTTTCATCCTGTCTCCTTTCCGGTGCCGAGGGATCAAAAAAGCGCCCCTGTCTCCAAAAAGAGACAAAGGCGCAAACCTCTGCGGTACCACTCTTCTTGCCGCAGGCATGCTGCGGCCGCTCAAGCCGGCGGATAACGGCGCCGCCCGTACCGGCTTAGTGGGGTCAGGCCCGTTCAGCCGGAGGCTCCGAGGTGATTTTCGTCCGTCCGCCTCTCCGCCTTTCACCAAAACGGCGGCTCTCTGGGCAGGTTGGGCCGGATTACTCTTCCTCTTCCTTGCGTTTGCTGTATGAATGAAAAACACGGAGAAACACCCGTAAGGGCGTTTCTCCGTGTATCTTACCTGTTTTCCCCGGTTATGTCAAGGGGAATCACTTGATTTCGTAATCTTTTCCGAATTTCAGGTTGCTGAAGTCAATGCGGCGGGTGGGGGAGTCGTCCTCATCCTCCTCGTCCTCATCGTGGCGGCGGGCCCGGCGGTCATTCCGGTCGCTCCGGTGCTCCCGGCGGGGCTCAGGCTGCTCCTCCTTGTCCTTCCGGTCCATGCCCAGCAGCTCGGCGTACAGGCCGCCGTCCTCCTGGACCTCCTGCTCCGGCTCCTCCTCAGGCACCTCGTCCTCCACCTGGGGCAGCTCGCCGGTCTCCTCCTCCACAATCTTCTCCATGGAGGACTGGATGTCCCGGGCGGTCTGCTCGGTCTGGTTGGGGGCGGGCGCGGTCAGCTGGGACAGACCGTTGAGGTAGTCCATCTCGTGCTGATAGAGGTCCTTCAGCTTGGCCACATAGGCGGCGGTGGCCTCCTTGGCGGCGCTCAGACGCAGCTGCTCGTTCTCCAGCTCCTGGCGCAGGGCGTCAATCTTGGCACGGGCCTCACCCTCGGCGGTGCCGATGAGCTGGGCACGCTTCTCCTCCGCCTCGCGGACAATCTCGTCCGCCGTACGCTGGGCAGCCAGCAGGGCCTTGCGCATGCCCTCCTCGGTGGAACGGTACTCCTCCACCTTCTCCACCAGCACCTTCATCTTGCTCTTGAGCAGGGCGTTCTCCTTGTAGAGGGCGGTGTAGTCCTCGGTGAGCTGGTCCAGGAACTCGTCCACCATGGCCATGTTGTAGCCGCCGAAGTTCGCCTTGGCAAACGCGTGCTGAGAGACTTCCTGTGGTGTCATCATATCCAATTCCCCCGTTTCTCTTTAAAAAAGGGTATAAAATGTCTGCCCCAGCCGGTACTGCGCACCGTCCGGGGACGGCTTTTATCGCTCTGTTTAGAAATACAGCCCGTTGTTCTCCAGCTCGTCGATTAAATCGCCGAGAATGTCCACGTTGTAGGGCGTGATGATGTAGGTGGAGATAGCCACCTTCTTGATCTTGCCCTCGTTGGCGTAGGCCACACCGGACAGGAAGTCCAGCAGGCGGCGGGCGATGTCCTTATTGGTCTGCTCCAGATTGAGCACCACGGTGCGCTTCTCACGCAGGTGGTCGGCAATCTCGGCGGCGTTCTCGAAGCGGTCGGGCTTCACCAGCACCACCTGGAGCTGAGTGGTGGTGTGGATGTTGACCACCTTGTTGCTCCGGCGGGGCTCCTCCTGCTGGAAGATGCTGCCGGAATTGTCCATCTTGGCGGAGGCGCTCTTCTCCCGGCGCTCGGCCCGGTCGCCCCGGGTCACCGGCTCATAGTCCTCCTCATAATCCTCGTCATCCTCGTCCTCATAGGGACGGGCAAGGCGCTTCAGTTCGTCAATAAAACCCATGGTCGGTTACCCCCATTTATCAGCCTTGGTTCTGCTTTGCCATGGGCGGCCGGGGGCCGAAAAGGGCGGTGCCCACCCGCACGTGGGTGGCGCCCTCCCGCACGGCGTCCTCATAGTCGCCGCTCATTCCCATGGACAGGCAGTCCATATCAGTTCCATTATGGTCCAAAGCCGTTCTTATGTCAACATAAAGGTGATACATTTCGGCAAAAAAATGTCGGTTTCCTCCGGGAACTGTGGCCACAGGCGGAATGGCCATCAGTCCGCGCAGGCGGATGTGGGGCAGCTCCGCCGCCAGCCTGGCCAGCTCCAGGGCCTCCTCCGGCGCAGCGCCGCTCTTGGATTCCTCGCCGCCCACATTAATCTCCAGCAGGATGTCCTGCACCAGATCCAGCTTGGCCGCCTGGGCCTCCACCGCCTCCAGCAGGCGGCGGGAGTCGATGGACTCAATCATATCCACCCGGCCCACCACATATTTGACCTTATTGGTCTGGAGGTGGCCGATAAAGTGGAGGGCGGCGCCGGCGTAGGCGTCGTCATCCAGATGGGCAGTCATCTCCTGCACCCGGTTCTCGCCGCAGACCGTGATGCCGGCGGCAATGGCCTGCCGGATGGTGTCCGAGGTCTGGACCTTGGTGGCCGCCACCAGGGTGACCTCCGCCGCTTCCCGGCCCACCTCCAACGCGGCGGCGGCAATCTTTCTCTTTACAGCTTCCACACGTTCCGGCAGCGACATCGCTCCGCACCTCCATATTCAGGCAAGGGGTTTTCAGCCTCTTACCACTTTTCCGTCATACAGCTCCTCGCCGGAGAGAATAATCTCATCCCCGGCACGGAGGGACCGCTTGGCCTCGTTGTTGTCGCCCGGAGCCACCTCCACCGGGTTGACCAGGTAGTAGTCCTCCTCATCGTCCACAATGTCCACCGGCTTGAACTCCGCGAAGGCGCCTACCACCACGTACACGCCCCACTGGCCCTCCTCATTCTGATAGAGGGCGTTTTTGGGGATGCGGATGCCGGTGGTGCTGCTGTACACCAGGCTCACCGTCTGTTCCCGGAGCAGGGTGGTGTCGGACAAAAACTCCTTGCTGGAGAGCACCACCACCACTTTGCCGTTTTCCGGGTCGCTGATGCGCTCCACGGTCATCTCCACCTCGCCGGACCAGTCCCGGGAAAAGCGGACGGTGGCTTTCTTGTTGGAGTCCCGGAGATTTGCCAGCTCACCTGCGTCGGCTTCGTCCAGCTCGCAGACAAAATACCACTTGGTGCTGGTGATCAGCTTGCCGATGGTGCCGTCCTCCGGGTTCACGGTGGTTCCCTGCAGCTGTCTGAGCTGGGAAGGGGTGAGGGTCTCCAGCATGGCCGGGGTGATGACGCTCTCCCAGCCGTCCACCATGCCGGAGAAAATGCCGGACCGGTCGGCTATCACGGCGGTGGTGTCCTGTCCGGCGGCGGTCACCAGGCTCTGAATCTGGGTCTCCAGCTCCGTCTTTGCGCTCTGAAGTTCGGTAATATCCCCGGTAGAGGAGTAGTCCCGCTTATAGACCAGGGTGCGCAGCTCCATGGTGTCGTCTTCCAGCTGGGTAAAGTCCCGGCTGGCCACAGAGGACCGGAGCGCCGCAATCTGGGTGAGAATTTCCTGGGACAGCTTGGCGTTGTCCGACAGGTCGTCCGTGTGGCTCAGGGAATAGTTGATCTGCTCCAGCTCCTGGCTGAGGGTATTGAGCTGCTGACGCCGCTCCAGGGCGGAGGCGTCCTGGTAGAGGTAGGCCACCGTCTGGCCCACGCCCACACGCTCACCCTCGGCGGGCAGCACGTCCGCAAGCCCAGACCGGGCAGGCAGCACATACTCGTCCCGCACCAGGAAGCCCGTGGCCTCCGTGGCCTGGTCCAGGGTGTAGGTGTAGCAGGTCATGGTGACCATCCGGTTGGTAAAGCTCTTCCAGGCGTACACAAACAGGTACACCAGTACCGCGCCCAGCAGCACCAACATGACTGCACGGTTGACGATTTTGCCCTCTTTCATGGGATGCTCCTCCAGGGAATTGAAAAATCTGTCTCTAAAAATCGCATGGTGTCAATATAGGCCTTCCCGCTGAGGAAAGGTGCCCCCACATGGGGCGAGTGAGGGGAACGGCCTCCGGCGGGGTACTTTTC
>CABIYL020000001.1:225203-246629 GCA_902362925.2 Clostridiales bacterium
TGAAACTGGTTGCGGTTCAAGAACCTTTCTCAATGCCGCACTTGGCTTCTGCGCCGTGGTTCAGTCCCTGCTCGAACGGGCTTGCCGCGTTAAACACTTACGCTCTGGTTCATATCCACAGGCCGCTCGGGGGTAATGGTGGAAATTGCGTGCTTATAGATCATCTGTTGCTTGCCGTCGGTGATAAGAAACACCACAAAGGCGTCGAAGCCGGCCACCTGGCCCCGGAGCTGATAGCCGTTCATCAAAAAGAATGTGACATTGGCCCGGGTACGGTTCAGGCGGGTGAGGAAGAGGTCCTGGAGATTGTTTGTCTTCTGCATACTAAGTACATTCCTTTCTCTCTGGTGGGACAGGCCCACGGAATGCCCTTATAGTAATCCAGTTTCTTCCAAATATGCTGTCGAATTTTGTAGTGCCATTGAAAAATCTGGTATTTTCTCCCAGGTAATCCACTTCACCGACGGCTCACGGCGGAACCAGGTCAGCTGCCGCTTGGCGTACTGCCGGGAGCGGAGCTTAATCTCCTCCGCGGCCTCAGCCACCGCTCGGCCCTCCCGCAGAGCGGCAACCATCTCCTTGTAGCCGATGGCCTGCATGGCGGTGCAGCTCTCCGGCACGCCGGAGGACAGCAGGTCCTCCACCTCTTCCACCAGTCCGGCGGCCATCATCTGGTCCACCCGGCGGTCGATGCGCTCCCACATGTCCGCCCGGTCGGCAAAGGTCAGGCCGATGCGCACGGCCTCATACCGGGGCGGCAGGGCGGCGGTGCGGCGGTCGTGCTCGGTGATGGTCTCGCCGGTCTCGTGCCACACCTCCAGCGCCCGGATAATCCGCTTCTCGTCGGCCAGGTGGAGTTTGGCTGCCCGCTGGGGGTCCACCTGCTCCAGCTCCCGGTAGAGCACCTCAATGCCCTCCCGCTCGGCCCGGTCCTGGAGCTTCTGGCGCCACTGGCCGGTGAAGGCGGCAAACTCCCGCCCGGCCAGCAGATTGTCAATATAAAGCCCGGTTCCCCCCGCCACAATGGGCGGCTTTCCCCGGGAGAGAATATCCTCCACGCAGGCGGTGGCGTCGGCGACATAGCGGGCCACCGAATAGTCCTCACCGGGGTCGGCCACGTCCAGCATGTGGTGGGGCACCCCGTCCATCTCCTCCGCCGTGGGCTTGGCGGTGCCGATATCCATGCGGCGGTAAATCTGCATGGAGTCGGCGCTCACCACCTCGCCCCCTGTCGCCTTGGCCAGCGCCACCGCCAGGGCGGTCTTGCCTGAGGCGGTGGGGCCGCAGATGACCAGCAGCTTGGCCACGGTCACAGCTCCTTTCTGTTCGTCATGCCCGCTTGAACTGCTTCTCCAGCTGTCCGCGGGTCATCTCAATGGCCACCGGGCGGCCGTGGGGACAGTACTTGACCTCTCCCCGCATCACCGCCCCGGCCACCTTCTCCAGCTCCTGGGGGCCGTTCTTCTGGCCGCCCTTGATGGCCGCCTTACAGGCCATGGTGTGCATCAGCTCATCCCGGGCGGCGTCCGGATTGGCCCGGCCGGTGGTCAGCAGCTTGGCCGCAATCTCCTCCAGGGTGGCGGGCACGTCCTCCGCGTCCACGTCCCCGGGGGCTGCCCGGACGATGATGGCACCGCCGCCGAAGTCCTCGGCGTCAAAGCCGAACTGGGCGAGCAGCGGCAGGTTCTGGAGCAGCACCGCCCCTTCCTCGGCGGGCGGTGTGAACACCGCCGGAGTGAGCAGGTTCTGGACCATGGGCTGGTAGCCCTGGGCCTTGAGTTTGTCGAAATTCATCCGCTCATGGGCGGCGTGCTTGTCGATGAGCAGGACCTTGTCCCCCTGCTCCACAATGATATAGGTGTTGAGCACCTCGCCGGCCACCCGCCAGGGGATTTCCTCCTCCTGGGGCTGCTGGGGCACAGGCTCCGGCTGAACCTCAGGCGCAGGAACCTCCTGAACCGGGGGAACCGGCTTCTCCTCCGGCAGCTCCACCGGCTCCGGGGGGATAACTTTCTTCTCCGGGATGGGTACAGGCGCTTTTTCCGGCGCCGGGGCAACGATTTCCGCAGGTTTTTCCGGCCTTACGGCAGGCTTTTCCGGTACAGGCCGGGGCGTCTCCCTGACAGGTGTCTGGAAGATTGGTCTGGATTCTGCGGGCCGTGTCTCCGGCTTGGGCCGGGAGACGGGAGCCGCAGGTGCGGCCGCTTTGGGGGCAGCAAAGTCGTGGAGCGGCAGTCCGCTCTGGGCACTGGCGGCGCTTTTGCGGTACTCCTGGGCCGTCATGGTGCGGAAGGTGGTCTGGTTGGGGGTGACGGTATCGTGACCGGCAGTGGGGGCCAGCCGTCCGGCAGGACGTCCCACCTGGGCCTGAACGTGGCTCTTGTCCCCCTCCAGGGCGGAGAGGACGGCATAGTACACAGCGGAGAACACCTGCCGCTCATTGCCGAACTTGACCTCCTGCTTGGTGGGGTGGACGTTCACGTCCACGCCGCTCAGGCGGCAGGTCAGATGGAGCACGCAGGCGGGGAACTTGCCCACCATCTTCTGGTTCTGATAGGCCTCCTCCAGGGCGGCCATCATGGTGCGGCTCTTCACGTACCGGCCGTTGACGAAGAAGTGCTGATAACCCCGGGTGGGGCGGCAGCATGCGGGCAGGGAGGTGAAGCCGGTGACCGTCATATCCTCCCCGGAGCCCTTCACCTCAATGAGGCCCAGGGCCAGGTCCCGGCCCAGGACGGAGTAAACGGCGCTCTTCATCTGGCCGTCACCGGGGGTAAGCAGCTCCTGCTTGCCGTCCCGCAGGAATTTCATGGACACCTCCGGGTGGGCCAGGGCCAGCCGCTGGACCATGGCGAACACAGCGGCCCCCTCGGCGGCGTCCTTTTTCATGAACTTGAGCCGGGCGGGGGTGTTGAAGAACAGGTCACGCACCACCATGGTGGTGCCCACGGGGCAGCCCGCCTCTTCCCGGCTGACCACTTCGCCTCCCTCCAGGCTGAGGGCGGCGCCCAGGTCCTCCTCCGCCGTGCGGGTGAGCAGGTCCACCCGGGACACGGCGGCGATGGCGGCCAGAGCTTCGCCCCGGAAACCCAGGGTGCCAATGGCCTCCAGGTCGTGCTCGGTGCGGATTTTGCTGGTGGCGTGGCGGAGAAAGGCGGTCTCCGCCTCGTCGGCGGCAATGCCGCAGCCGTTGTCGGTGACCCGGATAAGGGACATGCCGCCCCTCTGAATCTCCACGGTGACAGTCTCCGCCCCGGCGTCAATGGCGTTTTCCACCAGCTCCTTTACCACGCTGGCGGGCCGCTCCACCACCTCACCGGCGGCAATCAGGTCGGCGACGTGGGGGTCAAGCTGTTGAATATGCGGCATAGTGAACTCCTTTTCCATCAGGACGATACCCCCCGGACAATGGTGATGAGCTGCGCGGCGTTGAGGACCATATGCAGGCCCACGGCGCTCCAGATGGAGCCGCCGTTGTCATAGCACCAGCACATGGCCAGGGACATGGGCAGGTACTCCACCGCCAGCAGCAGGTACCGCAGGTCCACCCCGGTGGGCTGGAACACGTACCGCCACACGCAGGAGAGGGCGTACACCAGGACGGTGACCACATAGGCCAGCGCCCTACTCTCACGGCGGAGGGTGCCGAACAGGAGCCCCCGGAACAATGTCTCTTCGATAAGGGGCATGAGCACCACCAGCAGCACGGTGGTGGCGGCGGGGGAGAGGAGGTACTCCTGGAGGTACTGCATGGGGACGGGATTCTCCACCGGCAGGGGCAGCAGCCCCGCCAGGAATCCCAGCACCAGCGCCCCCACCAGACCGGTGACAAATGCAAAGCAGTTTTCCGGCAGCCAGTCCACCAGCAGGGAGAACCCGTGGCGCAGGAAAGACCAGAACACCAGCAGAGCCAGGGCGAAGAGGAGGGCGTAGTACACCACGTTGGCCTCCGCCGCCGGTGCCTCCGCGTCTCCCAGCAGCACCTGCTGGGCCCAGGCGTTGAGATAGGGGAACACAAGGAGGTACAGGGCGAAGAACACCCATCCCCGTTTCCGCTCCGAGTCGGTCATCTGGGGCCGCCAGGCTCTCTGTGTCACAATGTGTCCCTCCTCTCTGCAAAACGGTTATAATTTCTGCTTCAGCTCGTAAATCAGGTTCATGGCCTCAATGGGGGTGAGGGTGTTGATGTCCACCATGCGCAGGCGGTCCAGCACCTCGCCGCCCCCCATGTCGGTGAGGGAGATCTGGCCGTCGTCCGCCTTGGGGGCGGCGGCAGGTGCGGCACAGGGGCCCTGGCCGCTCTCCAGCTCCTCCAGAATCTCCCGGGCACGGGTGATGACCCGCTCGGGCACACCCGCCAGCTTGGCCACCTCCACGCCGTAGCTCTGGTCGGCGCCGCCCCGGACAATCTTCCGCAGGAAAATCACGTCGCCCTTGCGCTTCTTGGCGGCGATGTTGTAGTTCTTCACGCCCGGAATCTGTCCCTCCAGGCAGGTAATCTCGTGGTAATGGGTGGCGAAGAGGGTCTTGGCCCCCAGCCGTTTCTTGTCGGCGCAGTACTCCAGTACCGCCCGGGCAATGGACATGCCGTCGTAGGTGGAGGTACCCCGGCCGATCTCGTCCAGAATCAGCAGGGATTTGGACGTGGCGTTCTTGAGCAGCTCGGCCACCTCGGTCATCTCCACCATGAAGGTGGACTGTCCGGCGGACAGGTCGTCGCTGGCGCCGATGCGGGTGAACACCCGGTCCACAATGCCGATGTGGGCCGACTTGGCGGGTACAAAGGAGCCCATCTGGGCCATGAGGGCGATGAGGGCCACCTGGCGCATGTAGGTGGACTTACCCGCCATGTTGGGGCCGGTGATGATGGCCACCAGGTTCTCTCCGCCGTCCATGTGGGCGTCGTTGGGGACAAAGAGGGCGTTTTTCAGCATCTTCTCCACCACAGGGTGGCGGCCCTCCTCAATGTCCAGCCGGTCGGACAGGTCCACCACCGGCATGCAGTAGTGGTTGTCCGCCGCCACGCAGGCGAAGGAGGTGAGCACGTCCAGGGCGGCCACGGCCCGGGCGGAGCGCTGAATCTCCTGGACACGGGCCGCCGTCTTCTCCCGCACGTCGCAGAAGAGCTGGTACTCCAGAGCCACCACCCGGTCCTGGGCGGAGAGGATGGTGTGCTCCATGTCCTTGAGCTCCTGGGTAATGTACCGCTCGCAGTTGGCCAGGGTCTGCTTGCGGATGTAGGTGTCGGGCACCTGGTCGTAGTAGGACTTGGACACCTCGATGTAGTAGCCAAAGACCTTGTTGTAGCCCACCTTCAGGCTCTTGATGCCGGTCTTCTCCTTCTCCCGGGCCTCCACCTCGGCCACCATGCCCTTGCCGTTGGTCATGATGTTGCGCAGGTAGTCCACGTCGGCGTTGTAGCCCGCCCGGATGAAGCCCCCCTCCCGGACGGAGAAGGGCGGGTCGTCGTCAATGGCGGAGGTGATGAGCCCCCGCAGGTCGGCCAGGTCGTCCAGCTCCTGGCGCAATGTGGGCAGCAGTCCGGCGGAGAAGGGCTCCAGCAGGGCCCGCAGGTGGGGCAGATGCCCCAGACCGGCCGCCAGAGCGGCCAAATCCCGGCCGCCGGCGGTGCCGTAGACAATGCGGCCGATGAGCCGCTCCAGGTCGGTGATCTCCCGCAGGCACAGGACAATCTCGTCCCGGGCGATGGGGTCGTCCACCAGGGCCTTCACCGCCTCCAGCCGCCGGTTGATTGCCACGGGGGAGAGAAGGGGCTGTTCCAGCCAGGTGCGGATGAGCCGGTGGCCCATGGCGGTCTTGGTCTTGTCCAGCACCCACAGCAGGCTGCCCCGCTTCTCCTTGCCCCGCATGGTCTCGGTCAGCTCCAGGGTGCGCCGGGCGGTCAGGTCCAGCTCCATGGAGGGCCGGGAGGCGGAGGAGTGGACGGTGAGGGCTGCGATGTGGGACAGGTCGGTCTTCTGGGTCTCGTAGAGGTAGGAGAGCAGTCCCCCTGCGGCCTGGACGGCCAGCTCCACGACGGCGTCCCCCTCAGGGGGCAGCTCGGCGATGGTGCGGGACAGGGTCTCCCGGGCCATATCGGAGCGGAACCGGGCCTCTCCGCCGTTTTCACAGCGGCACTCCAGCTTTTTGGTCAAAAAGTCGGTGAGGGCGGCGTCTGCAAAGGCCCCGTCGGACAGCACCGCCTCACGGGGCTTGTAGGCGCCCAGGTCGTTGAACAGGTGCTCGGCCCGGGCGGAATCGGTGTAGGGGGTGGCGGAGAACTCGCCGGTGGACAGGTCGCACACCGCCAGAGCGGCGCCGTTGGAGTCGGCGTACACGGCGCAGATGTAGTTGTTGCGGCCCTCCTCCAGCATGGAGGCGTCCATGAGGGTGCCGGGGGTGACGATGCGGATGATGTCCCGGTCCACCAGGCCCTTGGCGGTGGCGGGGTCCTCCATCTGCTCGCAGATGGCCACCTTGTACCCCTTGGCGATGAGCCGGGCGATATAGGCGTCGGCGCTGTGGTAGGGCACGCCGCACATGGGGGTGCGCTCCTCGGCGGGCTTGCTCCGGTCACGGGAGGTGAGGGTCAGCTCCAGCTCACGGGAGGCTACCTTGGCGTCCTCATTGAACATCTCGTAGAAGTCGCCCAGCCGGAAGAAGAGCAGGCAGTCCGGGTGGAGCTCCTTCATGCGGATGTACTGGCGCATCATGGGGGTGGTTTCAGCGGGCATGGGTACGCGCTCCTTTTCTCTGTCTGAGTTTCAAAACAGCGGTTAAACCGCTGTTTCGAGTGGGTATACAGGCTTACTCCGCCAGGTCTCCAAACAGGGCCCAGGTGGAACAGCCGGTGATGGTCAGATTCTGATAGGTGCCGATGAGCTTCTCGTCCCCGGTGAAGTGGACCAGCCGTCCGCCGGGTGTGCGGGCGGTCAGGTTGTTGCGGGGATCGTCGCTGCGGCCGTCCACCAGGCAGCGGACGGTCTTGCCCACATAGGCCTGGTGCTTTTTCAGGGAGATCTCATTCTGCAGGTCCACCAGCCGCTGGAAGTTGGCCGACTTCTCCTCCTTGCTCATGGGGTCGGGCATCTTGGCGGCGGGGGTACCCTCACGGGGGGAGTAGATGAAGGTGAACAGGGCGTCGTACTCCACCTCCCGCAGCAGGGACATGGTGTCCTCAAACTCCTCGGTGGTCTCACCGGGGAAGCCCACGATGATGTCGCTGGTGAGGACGATATCAGGGATGCGGGCCCGGAGCTGGCGCACCTTCTCCAGGTAGATTTCCCGGGTGTAGACCCGGTTCATGGCCTTGAGCACCCGGTTGTTGCCCGCCTGGACGGGCAGGTGGATGACGGGGGCCACCTTCTCGCACTCGGCCATGGCGTCAAAGAGCTTCTCGGTGGCGTCCTTGGGGTGGCTGGTCATGAAGCGGATGAGGAAGTCGCCGGGGACGGCGTTCACCTTCCGCAGCAGGTCGGCGAAGTCCATGGGCTCGGGCAGGTCCTTGCCGTAGGAGTTGACGTTCTGGCCCAGGAGGGTGATCTCCTTGTATCCGGCCTTGGCCAGCTCCTCCACCTCGGCGAGGATGACCTCCGGGTCACGGCTTCGCTCACGGCCACGGACGTAGGGCACGATGCAGTAGGAGCAGAAATTGTTGCAGCCGTACATGATGGAAACCCAGGCCTTCACGCCGTTCTGCCGCACCACCGGGATGCCCTCGGCAATGCTTCCGGGGTCGTCGGCGGTCTCAAAGATGCGGCCCCGGCGGGTGAGGATGCGGTAGAGGAATTCGGGGAACCGCCACAGGGCGTGGGGGCCGAAGACCATGTCCACATGCCGGTAGGAGGTGCGGATTTTGGCCACGTTGTGGGGCTCCTGGGCCATGCAGCCGCACAGGCAGATGATCTGGTTGGGATTCTTCCGCTTGGTGTGCACCAGTGCGCCCACGTTGCCCAGCACCCGCTGCTCGGCGTGCTCCCGGATGGCGCAGGTGTTGATGACGATGACGGCGGCCTCTTTCTCGTTCTGGGTGAAGCCGTAGCCCATCTCCTTCAGGTAGCCCCGGATGCGCTCCGAGTCGGCCTCGTTCTGCTGGCAGCCGTAGGTGTCCACAAAGGCCAGGGGGGCCTTGGCGAAACGGGAATTGATCTCTTTGATGGCCCCGCAGTAGCCCCGCTGGCGGGCGATGTCCTCGGGGGGGATATGGGTGGTCTTTCGCTCCACAGTACTTCCTCCAAATCATAACGTCTGAATATAGAATTATAGCATTTTTCCGCCGGAAACACAAGGCCGCCCCATACTTTTCCGGTAGGAGAAAGGGGTGGGAATCTGGGCCTCCGGCGTTGACGGGTCCCCGTTTCAGGGGGTATAATAAATTAAATATCGTTGCGGAAAGGCGGCGCGGGCATGAAGACCCTGATTATAGAGAGACAGGCAGTCAAGCAGAACATCGCCGTGGTCAGGGAGCGGGCGGGTCGTGCCGCCATCTACGCCGCCCTCACCGGAGACGCGGGAGGCGCCGGTCTGGTGGACATGGCCAGGCTGCTGCGGGACGAGGGCATCGGCCGCTTTGCCGTGTCCGAGGCGGCGGACGCCGCCGCATTGCGCAAAGCGGGCTTTGTGGACGAGGAAATCCTCATGCTCCGCTCCACCGCCGACCGGGAGGAGCTGGAGCAGCTGGTGGACGTGAACGCGGTGTGCACCATTGGCTCCATCGACGCGGGTCTGGCCCTCAACGGCCTGGCCGAGAGCCGCTCCACCGTGGCCGAGGCCCACATCCAGGTGGACACCGGCCTGGGCTTCGGCGGCTTTCTGTGCACCGAGCCGGAAAAGGTGCTCTCCGCCTACCGCAACCTACCCAACGTGGCCATTTCGGGCATCTACACCCAGCTCCACTCGGTGAAGGCCGACGGCAAGGATGCCGCCGCCCAGATTCAGTCCTTCCAGAGCCTGCTGGAGGCCATCCGCTCCGCCGGATTTGAGACGGGTACCGTCCACGCCGCAGGCTCCTTCGCCCTGCTCCACTACGACGACGCCCTGCTGGACGCGGTGCGGGCAGGGTCGGTGCTGCTGGGCCGGTGCCGCCGCACCAAAGGGGATGGTCTCCAGCGGGTGGGGTACGGCGAGGCCTCTCTGGAGGAGGTCCGCTGGCTCCCGGCGGGGCACACCGTGGGCAGCGAGCAGCCCGTCACCCTCAAGCGGCCCACCCGTGTGGGTGTGTTGCCGGTGGGATACCAGAACGGCTTCGGCGTAGCCCGGGTGCGTGACCCCGGCTTCTGGGCCGCCATCCGGCGCTGGCTGCGGGGCAGACGGATTTCCGTCCGCATTGACGGGCAGAAGGTGAAGGTCATTGGCCGCATCGGGGCCATGGAGACCCTGCTGGACGTGACCGACATGAAGTGCTCCTCCGGCGACTTGGTCCACTTTGACATTGACCCCATGTACGCCCGTGGCTTTGTGCGGGAGTACCGCTGATTTCAGATAAAGAGAGGATTTTGACGGCATGCGCGCAGTCGTTACCAGAGTAAAAAACGCCTCGGTGGAAATTGAGGGAAGAGTAAACGGACAGATTGGCCAGGGCTTTCTGGTGCTGCTGGGGGTGGCCCCCGAGGACACCATGGCCCAGGCCGAGAAGATGGCCGACAAGGTGTGCGGCCTGCGGGTCTTTGAGGACGAGAACGGCAAGATGAACCTGAATCTGGCCACCGTGGGCGGCAGTCTGCTGGTGGTGAGCCAGTTCACCCTGTACGCCGACACCAAGAGCCGCCGGCCCGGCTTCACCGGCGCGGCCAAGCCCGACGTGGCCATCCCCCTCTACGAGGGCTTTATGGAGGCCTGCCGTGCCCGTGGTTTTCAGGTGGAGCACGGCGAATTCGGCGCGGATATGCAGGTTTTTTCGCAGAATGACGGCCCCGTCACCATTCTCTTCGACACCGACCATATGTAACACGCCGAATTCGCCCCCGCGCCTGCTGGCGCGTCAAGCGTTTTCCGCAGGAAAGCCTTGAAATCGACCGGATTCACTCCGGGCGATTTGAGTCCAATCCAGGGTTCCCACGGGGCCTGACCCGTGGGACATTCGGCGCAGATATGCAGGTTTTTTCGCAAAATGACGGCCCCGTCACCATTCTCTTTGACACCGACCATATGTAACACCCCATGAACGCAAGCGAGGTGCTGAACATGATTTTCAAGCAGCTTTCCGTGCCCCCCATCGGCACAAACTGTTATATCTTCGGCGATGATGCCACCAAAATGGGCGCCATCGTGGACCCGGGCGGAGACGCCGCCGGGATTCTCGCCGCTGTGCGGGACCTGGGTCTGACGGTGTCCGCCATTTTCCTCACCCACGGCCATTACGACCACGTGGGCGCTCTGCCCGAGCTGCGCAAGGCGCTGCCCGATGTTCCGGTGTATCTCCACCCGGCCGAGGCCTCCATTCGGGACAGCTCCCTCATCCCCGACCCCGGCCCCACCGTGGACTACGGTGACGGCAGCACGGTGGCGGTGGGCGGCCTGACGGTGGAGGTCATCCACACCCCCGGCCACACCCCCGGCGGCGTGTGCCTGAAGGTGGGGGACACCCTCTTCACCGGTGACACCCTGTTCCGGGGCTCCATGGGCCGCACTGATTTCCCCGGCGGCAGCTACGACGCCATTATGGACTCCCTGAAGCGGCTTGCCGCCCTGCCGGGGGACTACAAGGTCTGCCCCGGACACGAGGCCCTCTCCACCCTGGAGGCGGAGCGCAAGGGCAATTACTACATGCGGGAGGCCGTGGGCCAGTGACCCTCTCCCGCCGGAAAGGTATTCATCCATGAAACTCTATCTCACCGGCCACGACTACAAGTACGCCTGCGAGCAGATCATGCTCACCATGTTCCCCGGCCAGCGGCCCCTCTACCCGGAGGAGCGTGCGGAGGAAGGGGAGGACCAGGCCCACATCACCCTCTTCCGGGGGGAGCAGTGGGCCACCGGCCGCACCGCCCTCACCTGGGAGGGTAAATCCGCCGTGGGCTCCTGCCGGGTGAAGACGGCGGGCATCACCGGCCAGGTGGAGCTGGACCGGGCGCTGCAGAAGGCGCTGAAGCTGTCCTTCTACCGTGCGGCGGTGCAGGTGCTGGGGAAGGAGCCCCCCTGGGGCGCCCTCACCGGCGTGCGGCCGGTGAAGATTCCCACCAAGGCCCTGCTGCGGGGTGAGACCCCGGCCCAGGCCGAAGCGGTGCTGCGGGACACCTACCATGTGACCCCGGTGCGCCGCCGTCTGGCCATGGACTGCGCCCAGGCCAGTCTGGCCGCCCTGGACAGCCTGAAGGAGGACGAGATCTCCCTCTATGTGGGCATTCCCTTCTGTCCCACCCGCTGTGCCTACTGCTCCTTTGTGTCCGCCGACGTGGGCAAGGCCCTCAAGCTGCTGCCCCCCTACCTGGAGGCCCTGTTCCGGGAGGTGGAGGCCGCCGGGAACCTGCTCAAGCGCCAGGGGCTGTATGTCCGCACGGTGTACATCGGCGGCGGCACCCCCACCACATTGTCGGCGGAGCAGCTCTCCGCCCTGATGGGCCACATCCGGGCGCACATCGACCTGTCCCGCTGCACCGAGTACACCGTGGAGGCCGGACGGCCGGACACCATCACAGCGGAAAAGCTGGCCGCTCTGAAGGAGAACGGGGCCGACCGGGTGTCGGTGAATCCCCAGTCCATGAGTGACAAGGTGCTCCGGGCCATGGGCCGCTCCCACACGGCGGCGGACATTTTCCGGGCCTATGAGCTGGTACAGAACTCCGGCATTCCCTGCGTGAATATGGACCTGATTGCCGGTCTGCCCGAGGACAGCCGGGAGGGCTTCCGCTCCACCCTGGAGCAGGTTCTGGCCATGGACCCGGCCAACATCACCGTCCACACTCTGGCGCTGAAAAAGGGCTCCCGGCTCATGACCGAGGGAGGCAGCCTGCCCACAGCCGAGGATGTGGCGGACATGCTGGACTACGCCTGGACCACCCTGCGGGGTGCGGGTTACGTGCCCTATTACCTGTACCGGCAGAAGTACATGTCCGGTTCCTTTGAGAACGTGGGCTGGACCAAGCCCGGGTTTGAGAACCTCTACAACATCTGCATGATGGAGGAGCTGCACTCGGTGCTGGCTCTGGGGGGCGGCGGCGTCACCAAGCTGGTGGACCGGACTGCCGGGCGCATTGAGCGCATCTCCGACCCCAAGTATCCATATGAATATATCAACACCATTGACAGGATTATCGCCGACAAGGAGAAGCTGGCGGACTTTTACGCCGCAAGGAGGTAGCCATGGCATATTCCCTGCATGAGATCAACGACCGTATCCGGGCCGACGCCGCCGGATTCCTGGCCGAGTGCGACGAGAACTTCCACCGCCGGGTGGTCTCCGCCGCCGACACCATCGCCAAGCGTGCCCAGGTGAGCCCCATTGTGCTGCTGTCCGGGCCCTCCGGCTCGGGCAAGACCACCACGGCCCTCAAGCTGGAGGAGGAGCTGGAGAAGCGGGGCATCTCCACCCACACCATCTCCATGGACAACTACTTCAAGACCATGAACCCCCGCACCGCCCCCAGAACCCCCGAGGGAGACATTGACTATGAGTCCCCCCTGTGCCTGGACATGGAGCTGCTGGGGGACACCTTCACCAAGCTGGCCAAGGGCGAGGAGGTCATCATCCCCAAGTTCGAGTTTGCCCGCCAGATGCGCAACGACGCCCGTGGCCGTCCCCTGCGCCTGAAGGAGAACGAGATCGCCATCTTCGAGGGCATCCACGCCCTCAACGACGACATTGCAGGCCGCCACCCCCAGGCCACCAAGCTGTACATCTCCGCCCGCAGCAATGTGTGCGACGGCGACAAGCTGGTGTTCAAGGGCACCTGGATGCGGCTGACCCGCCGTGCCGTCCGGGACTACAATTTCCGGGGCACCGACATCGCCGCCACCCTGGACATGTGGGCCAACGTCCGCCGGGGTGAGAAGCTGTACATCTCCCCCTTCAAGAACAAGGCGGACGTCATCATCGACTCCTCCCTGCGCTACGAGGTGCCCGTCATGAAGCACTACGCCCTGCCCATGCTCCAGGCCGTACCCGAGGAGAACCAGCGCCGGAGCGAGCTGCTGGACCTGATCCGGGCCTTTGACGCCTTTGAGGCGGTGGACCCGGCCATGGTGGCCAGGGACTCCCTGCTGCGGGAGTTCATCGGCGGCGGCAGCTACAAATACCGCTGAGCGGCAGCGATTTTCCGCTGTTTTCTCATATACCAACCGAGACAATGAAATTTTCAAAGATGAAGGAAGGATTTTCCAATGTCTGAGTGTACGCACAACTGCTCCTCCTGCGGTGAGAACTGCGGGGAGCGCACCGCACCCCAGAGCCTGCTGGCGCCCGCCAACGCCCTGTCCAAAATTGGCAAGGTCATTGCCGTGGTCAGCGGCAAGGGCGGCGTGGGCAAGAGCCTGGTGACCTCCTCCCTGGCCGTGGCCATGCGCCGCCGGGGCAAGAAGGTGGCCATCCTGGACGCCGACATCACCGGCCCCTCCATCCCCACCGCCTTCAACCTCCACGAGCGCGCCACCGGCTCCGATCTGGGTATCAACCCCGCCGTGTCCGAGACCGGCATTGAGGTCATGAGCCTGAACCTGCTGGTGGAGCACGAGACCGACCCCGTTGTGTGGCGCGGCCCCGTCATCGCCGGCACCGTGAAGCAGTTCTGGACCGACGTGGTCTGGGGCGACGTGGACTATATGTTCGTGGATATGCCTCCCGGAACCGGCGACGTGCCCCTGACCGTGTTCCAGTCCCTGCCCGTGGACGGCATCATCGTGGTCACCTCCCCCCAGGACCTGGTGAGCATGATTGTCACCAAGGCGGTGAAGATGGCCGGCCTGATGGACATCCCCGTGCTGGGCCTGGTGGAGAACTACAGCTACTTCAAGTGCCCCGACTGCGGCAAGGAGCACGCCGTCTTCGGCGAGAGCCGCATCAACCAGGTGGCCGACGAGCTGGGCCTGAAGGTGCTGGCCCGTCTGCCCATCGACCCCGCCGTGGCCGCCGCCTGCGACCGGGGCGAGATCGAGAAGTTCGAGCCCAACTACATGGCCGGCGTGGCCGAGGCTCTGGACCAGTAAGTTTTCCACATCCGGCCGCAAAAATGGGGATAACATCCCCATTTCCCGGGAAACAGAACACAAAACGCCCTGCTGTGATTTCCACAGCAGGGCGTTTTTGTCTGTCACAATAGAGACTGCCGCAAGAAGAGGGCTGCCTCCGGCCTGTACAGAAGCCCTCGGCAGAGTTTTGCCGCCCGCAGGCGGCAAAATAGAGTGAAACCTGTTTTTCCGGCGACATGCGCGTCGGAAAAACACATCTCAGGCCGCAAGTGTGGAATCCGGCCGTCCTGCGGCCGGATTATGCGCGCAGCGGCCTGCAATCCCCCTCGAAAAAGGCGTCTCACGCCTTTTTCGAAGTTTTTAGAAGATATCCAGCTCCACCGGGCAGTGGTCGCTGCCCATAATTTCGGGATGGATAATGCTGTCGCCGATTTTGTCTGCAATGGACTTGGAGACGAGAAAATAGTCGATGCGCCACCCCGCGTTCTTCTCCCGGGCGTGGAACATGTAGCTCCACCAGGAGTAGGCGCCGGTCTTGTCGGGGTACAGATGGCGGAAGGAGTCCACAAATCCGGCCTCCAGCAGCTGCGTCATCTTGGCCCGCTCCTCGTCGGTGAAGCCCGCGTTGCCCCGGTTGGACTTGGCGTTCTTCAGGTCGATCTCCTGGTGGGCCACGTTCAGGTCGCCGCAGTAGATAACCGGCTTTCTGCTGTCCAGCTCCAGCAGGTATGCCCGCAGGGCGTCCTCCCACTCCATGCGCCAGTCCAGCCGGGTCAGCTCCCGCTGGGCGTTTGGCACGTAGCAGTTGACCAGATAGAAGTCCTCAAACTCCAGGGTAATGGCCCGTCCCTCTCTGTCGTGCTCCTCGGAGCCGATGCCGTAGGTCACATTCAGAGGCTCCAGCCGGGTGAACACCGCTGTGCCCGAATAGCCCTTCTTCTCGGCGCTGTTCCAGTACTGCTTATAGCCGGGCAGGTCCAGTTCCGCCTGACCGGGCTGCATTTTGGTCTCCTGGATGGAGAAGATGTCCGCGTCCAGGGCGGCAAAGGACTCCAGAAAGCCCTTGCCCAGGCAGGCCCGCAGGCCGTTTACATTCCACGATATCAGTTTCAATCCAGTTCCTCCAGTGGCTGTGCGCTGTCCCAGATGACCGGCTTGCCGTCCCGGTCCAGCAGGGGCGTCAGGCCGCCGCCGTACCCGTTGACCACCTGGAGATAGAGCACGCCGGTGAAGGTGTCCACCAGAATGACCGTCTCCATCATCATGCCGCCCGCCGGGGCCTCCCGCTGGACCACCTGGAACCGCTTGTCCTTCTTTGCCATTGTGCTTATTCCTCCCCGTCCCCGGTCACGATGGCCCGGAAGAACCGGCCCATCAGGGGCACATAGGTCAGGCAGAACACCAGCCCCGCCAGCACACCGGCGCTCTTTCTGTGCTTCTTGGCGGCGCCCAGGCCGATGAGCACGCCCAGAGCACCCAGACACAGCTTGAGCAGGGCGATATCAAACAGGTCCATCTTTTTCAGGTACAGGTTTCCCGCCGCGATGAGCTTTTTCATGGCTTAGCGCTCCTTTCCTTCCACCACCCCGGCTTCCAGCCGGAGCAAATGCTTCTTCATGTCTAGTCCGCCCGCATAGCCGGTCAGGCTGCCGTTGACCCCCACCACCCGGTGGCAGGGGATGATGATGGGGATGGGGTTGTTGTGGTTGGCCTGCCCCACCGCCCGGACGGCCTTGGGACGTCCCACCGCCTGGGCAATGTCCCGGTAGCTCCTGGTCTCCCCGTAGGGGATTTCCTCCAGCGCCCGCCACACGGACCGGTAGAACTCCGTCCCTCTGGGGGCCAGAGGCAGGTCAAACACCCGCCGCTGTCCGGCCAGGTACTCCAGCACCTGCCGTTTTCCCTCCGTGAGCAGAGGCGTCTCATGGCAGGCAATCCGGGGCATGGGCTGGCCGGGAAGCCGCAGGCTCACCAGAGCGCCGTCCTCTTCCTCCAGACCCATAAGGCCCAGGGGCGTGTCAAACAAAATCAGGTCCACCTGCTCACGCTCCTCTCCGCTGTGTATCATGCCGCTTTGGGGCTATTATACCACAGCCACCGGTGCTCCGTAAATCACCGCCCGAAATTTCCATTCCCTGTTTCCCAGACCGTCCGGCACAGCCACGCCGCCCTTTGTTTATGCACTGTGCATAATTTTGTATCAGCCCACGCTCCATTTATGGACCAATGTTTCAATTTTTGAAATTGACTTTTCAACATTCCCGGCGTATGTTGAAACCAGAGTGGCAGACGGGGACGCCCGTTTTCGCCCCAATACGACAGCCGCCGTCCACCGGAAGCGGGCCCATCCAGCGCAGCGGCAAAGGAAAGAAATCATCCATTCCGTTGGAAGAAGGAGTATACGCGATGAAGATGAAGTACAACAGAATTTCTGCTCTGCTGCTGGCCGCCGCCCTGCTGGCCGGTACCGCTGGCTGCGCCCAGCAGCCCGCCGCCGGAACCGGCAGCCCCGCTCCCTCCCCCTCTGTGAGCCAGTCCGTCCAGCCCACCGAAAGCGCCGCTCCCAGCGTACAGCCCGAGGAGGAGTACGCCAGCTACTGCCTGGCCCCCACCCTCTACTCTGAGACCCTGAAGCTGGACTGGAATTACACCATCTACCTGCCCCGGGGCTACGACGACCCCGCCAACGCCGACAAGACCTACCCGGTCATCTACATGCTCCACGGCGCCTTCGGCAACCACCGCAACCTGGTGGAGCGGTTCTCCACCCCCGATGTCATGGACACGCTGATTGAAAACGGCCAGATGCCCGAGGCCATTGTGGTGTTTGTGGACGGCTTCAACTCCTACTACATCGACGGCCCCGCCCTGAACATGGAGACCGCCTTCCTCAACGACCTGTTCCCCCAGATTGAGTCCCTCTACCGTGCCGACACCACCAAGGAGGGCCGGATCATCGGCGGCATCTCCATGGGCGGCTACGGCGCAGCCCGCTTTGCCCTGAAGTACCCCGAGCTCTTCTCCGCCGCCCTGCTCATCTCTCCCGCCGTGTGGGCCGCTCCCGCCGAGGACAACACCCTGGTGGAGAGCTGGCACGTGTTCCCCGAGGGTGACTCCAACTTCTCCCAGAGCCTGTGGGAGTCCCTCCACCCCACCGCCTACCTGGACGACTACGCCGCCAAGAACAGCCCCGTTGATTTCTACGTCATCAGCGGCGACGCCGACACCACCGTGGACATCTCCGAGGTTCAGAACTTCTATGACCAGCTGATCACCGTGGCCCCCGACGCCCAGCTCTCTGTGGAGCCCGAGGGCGTCCACGCCTGGACCTTCTGGGAGCCCGCCACCACCAAGGCCCTGGAGTTTGCCGGCTCCGTGCTCCTGGGTCAGGAGTAATCCAGCCATATCACGCAAAAAACCAGCCCCGCTGTCCATGAAGGACAGCGGGGCTGCTCTTTATTTTGCTCAGTATTTGCGCACCACGGCCACAACCTTGCCCAGAATCTCGGCGCCGGCGCCGTCAATGGGCTGGTAATCCGGGTTCTCGGGCATGAGCCAGGGGTGTCCGTCCTTCCAGCGGAGGGTCTTGACGGTGGCCTCATCCTCAAAGAGGGCCACCACAATCTCGCCGCTGTGGGCCTCGGGCTGGCGGTGGACCACCACCAGGTCGCCGGGCAGGATGCCCGCACCCAGCATGGACTCGCCCCGCACCTTCAGGGCAAAGTGCTCCCCGGCCAGTCCGCCGGTGTCAAAGGTCAGGTAGTCCTCAATGCACTCCTCGGCCAGGATGGGGGAACCGGCGGCCACGTTGCCCACCACGGGCACCCGGTTGGCGCTGGGGTTCTCCTCCTCGGCAATGGGCCGTCCGGCGGAGCCGCTGACGGTGATGGCGCGGGTCTTGCCCTCCGCCTTGATGATAAGCCCCTTCTCCTCCAGCCCCTTCAGGTGGAAATGGACCGTGGAGGGGGACTTGAGCCCCACCGCCTCGCCGATCTCCCGGACGGAGGGGGGATAGCCGTGGTCGGCCTGGAAGGACACGATATAGTCGTAAATCTGCTGCTGCTTGGGAGAGAGTACCCTCATTGCGAGCCCTCCTTGTCTGGTCTGCCGGCGGCAGAGGGCGCAGCCCCATAAAGGGGACTGTGCGCCCTTTTTTCTCTCGGTCTCGGTGTACGCTATTATATCACAGCCTCCCGGAAAAAGCAAACATTCGTTCTAAAAACCTGCCATTTTTCTTTCTCCTTCGCACCGGTACAGAAAAAAAAGAGTGCGGCGAGGATTCGCCGCACTCTTTCAGGCTGTCTGATGAACTTGTGCCGGGTCAGCTTACCAGCCGAAGGGCCAGGAGTAGCCGCCGCCGTTGCCATAGCCGTTGCCGTACTGCTGGCTGTACTGCTGCTGCTGTTCCTGCGTAATCTGCTCCTGCAGCTCCTGAGAGGCGGCCACACGCTCGTCGGTGCGCTCGTCAAAGGTGATGGTCAGGGTCTGGGTCTGGCCGGAGCGGCTCACCGTCAGGGTGGCGGTGTCGCCGGCCCGGTACTCGGCCAGGGCATTCTGCAGGTCATCGGAGGAGGTGATGTCAGTGTCATCCAGCTTGGTGATGATATCGCCCTCCTGGAGGCCGGCCTTGGCGGCGCAGGAGCTGTCCACCACGCCCAGGACATAGGCTCCGGCGGGCACGCCGTAGCGCTGGGCCTCGCCGCTGACGTTGGTGTTGATGATGCCCATATAGGGCTTGCCGGTGACGTAGCCGTACTCCATGATGTCGGTGATCATGCTCCACACGTTGTCAATGGGGATGGCGAAGCCGATGCCCTCCACAGAGGCCTCGGAGGTGTCGCCGTTGTTGGACAGCTTGGCGGACACAATGCCCACCACCTGTCCGTACTGGTCAAAGAGGGCGCCGCCGGAGTTGCCGGAGTTGATGGCGGCATCGGTCTGGATATAGTTCATGCGGCGGCCGTCGCTCATGGTCACGTTCCGGTCCAGGGCGGAGACATAGCCGCCGGTGAGGGAGTAGGTCAGCTCACCCAGGGGGTTGCCGATGGCGTAGACCTGATCGCCCACCACCAGATTGTCGCTGCTGCCGATGACCACGGTGGCCAGGCCGGTGGCATCAATCTTCAGCACGGCGATGTCGTTCTCCTCGTCGCCGCCCACCAGGGTGGCGTCGTAGCTCTTGCCGTCCACGAAGGTGACGGTGATCTTGCTGGCGTCCTCAATGACGTGGTAGTTGGTGACGATGTAGCCGTCCTGGCTGATGACAAAGCCGGAACCGGAGGCGGCGGTCTGAACCACCTGGCCGTAGACGTTGGTGTTGATCTCAGTGGTGATACCCACGGTGGCGTTGACGTAGGTGGCGTAAATCTGAGCGGCGGTCAGGGGCTCCTTGGTGGTCACGTTGGACACGCTGACCACCGTGGGGGTGCGGTCGCCCTGGTAGACGGTGGTGCTGCCCTTCACGCCGCCGGTGAGGGCCATGACGCCCGCTCCGGCGCCGCCGCCCAGCAGGGCGCACACCAGGCACAGGGCGGTAATCTTGGGCCAAATCCGCTTCTTCTTTTTGGTGGGACGGACGTCGTCCTCAATGCGATAAGAGGTCGCCTCAAAGGTCTGTTGGGGCTGCTGCTCCTCGGGGCGGTTGTCAGGGTTGAAATCGCTGTAATACATAACTGTCGCTCCTTCTATCACGAGATACTCTCTCGGCGGGTTTCGTGCCCGTTTCCTTTTTACGGGTCTAAGCATAACCGGAATTTATGTCCAAAGCGTGAAGAAAGATGAAATGAAATTTGAACTTTCACCGGGTACCGTAATATTTTCCCCCGGAGCAACGGCTTTTTCCTCATTAGTCTTAAAAAAGTTTAAGAAAACCGCTCATTTGTGCCGTTCTATGTCTTTATCGTCCCGTTTCGTTTCCAGTGCGGGACGGTTTTTCAGGATGGCGGCCAGGTCTCCAGCGGCCATGCGCAGGTCGGAGATCACCCCGTCCAGCACCCCCAGACGGCCAATGTTGATGACCACCATGCACAGCACCGGGCCCAGAATCATGCCCGCCACACCGGCGATTTTCATGCCCACATAGATGCTGATGAGGGACAGGATGGGGGACAGACCGGTCTGGTCGCCCACCACCTTGGGCTCGGCGCCACGGCGGAACAGGGCGATGATGCCCCAGATGACCATCAGCTCCACGGCGTGGCGGTACTCACCCAGGAACAGGTCGGCCACCGCCCAGGGGACGATAACGGTGCCTGAGCCTACGATGGGGATAAAGTCCAGCACCGCCAGCAGGAAGGCCAGCAGCACCGAGTAGGGCTGGCGGATGACCACAAAGCCGATGAGCAGGATGAAGAAGATGACCACCGACAAAATCAGCTGAGCCTTCACATAGCCGCCGAAGGCCGCCACCGCCGTGCGCTTGACGCTGCCGAAGAAGTCCCGGACGCCGGGGGAGAGGCGGTCGGTGACCATGAGGCGGAGCCGGGGATAGTCGGAGGCGATGAAATAGGTGGCCATGACGAAGATGACCAGCGCCACCGCGAAGGAGGGAATGCTGAAGGCAAAGGAGCCTGCCGCGCTGCCCGCATGGCTGAGCAGGCTGGGGATCATCTCATTGAGCCAGGCCACCAGCTTGTCCAGCGCGGCCGTGGCCCCCTGGCTCACCTGGTTGGGCAGACCGGTGAACAGACCGGAGAGGAATTCCTCCAGGCCCACAATGGCGGGCTGTAAGCTGTCCGCCCAGATGGAGGGCCAGTTCATCACCAGGGAGGCCACCTCGCTGACAATGCTGTACACCAGCGCCGCCAGTATGCCCCCCGCTATGGTGAAAATCAGAATCAGCATCACCAGGGACAGCGCCTTTCGTGACCCGCCGAACCGACGCTGCACCTTTACAATGGCCGGATTGAGAATCCAGGTGAGCACCAGGGCCAGCACAAAGGGCATCAGCAGCCCCAGTAAAGGCGGTGCGCCGTACACCAGAAACAGCAGCACCAGAATGGTCCCGGCCAGACGGATGCCCAGCCGCAGCCACAGCCGTCCCCGCTCCCGCCAGGTCAGCTCTTTCCCGTTCAAAGCAATTCCTCCCTTATGTATCTCCGGGGCGTGCCCAAGGCCGCCCCGTTTCTCTGTGCCGTATTGGATCTCCATTGTAGCACAGGGCGCAGGGAATAATATCAAGAATCCATGAATATTTTCAAAAACTTTGCAAAAGTTTCCCTGGCCCGCAACCTTTTGCGCCCCACTCTGGTATTATTGGTACCAGAGGCCCCTGAGGGCGCACGCTACGGGCATGGCGGGCGCTCC
>CABIYL020000001.1:246931-319456 GCA_902362925.2 Clostridiales bacterium
GGCCGTGCCGGAGGAGGACCGGGCGGTATACCAGGCGGTGCTGTCCCTGCCCAAGCCCTACCGGACCGCCATCCATCTCCACTACTACGAGGGGTACTCGGTGGCGGAGATTGCCGCCCTGACCGGCGCCCGGGAGGGCACGGTAAAGAGCTGGCTGTCCCGTGGGCGGGACAGGCTGGCGGCGGCGCTGAAAGGAGACGATTGACATGCTGGACAAATACAAGGCCGCCAACGACGCCCTCCGGCCTTCTGCCGAGCTGATGGACCGGGCTGCCGCAGGCGGAAGGCGGAAAAAGCACCATCGGCCTCTGATTCCCGCCGCGGTGGCGGCGGTGCTGGCGGTGGTGCTGCTCTTCACCGGCATCCCCGGCCTGACCGGCTCCACAGGCGGCAGCGCCTATGCCCTGGCGGTGCCGGAGTATCCCCAGCTGGCCAAGGCCCCCGGAGAGCCTCTTCTGGACACGGAGCAGGCCTGGATCGACTGGAACGACGCCTATGACGCCTACCGGGACGAATGGCGCACCTTCCGGAAGGCCGCCCCTGCTCTGGAGGACCAGCCCGGACTGCTGGAGGCGCTGGAGGACTTCTCCGCCGGCAGCGCCACTCTGGCCCTGACAGGGGAAAACAACCGGATTTACTCCCCCATCTCCCTGTGGTTTGCCCTGGCCATGCTGGCCGAGGCCACGGCAGGGGAGACCCGCCAGCAGGTGCTCACCGCCCTGGGGGCGGAGGACATGGAGCAGCTGCGCTCCTGGGCGGACAGCCTGTGGCACGCCCTGTACACCGACGACGGCACCGCGTCCCTGCTGCTGGGCAGCTCCATCTGGCTGGGGGAGGGCGTGGGGTTCCACCAGGATGTGCTGGACACCCTGGCGGAGGACTACTACGCCGCCTCCTACCGGGTGCCCATGGGCACCGATGAGGCGGACAATGCCCTGGCCGCCTGGGTGTCGGAGCAGACCAAGGGGCTTATCGGCGGAGATGGGAAGGTGCTGGAGACCTCCCCGGACACCCTGGCGGTGCTGGCCTCCACCCTGTACTACCAGGCGGGCTGGCGGAATGAGTTTCTCCCTGAAAACACCAGCGAGGACAGCTTCACCACCGCCGCCGGTGAAGAATTGACGGTGGACTTCATGCACCGCACGGACAGGAATGTGTCCTTCCTGCGCCGGACCAAGTACCAGGCCGCCGCCATCTCCACCTATCTGGGACAGATGGTCTTTGTGCTGCCCGAGGAGGGGGTCTCTCCCACCGAGCTGCTCTCCAACCCCAATTTTCTCCCCAGCCTGGACATTTACAGCGACGACGCCATTCTGGGTGAGGTCCGCTGGTCCGTGCCCAAGTTTGATGTTAGCTCCGACCTGGACCTGAAGCCCACTTTAGAGGGGCTGGGCATCACCGACGCCCTGGACCCGGAGGTCGCCGACTTCTCCACTCTTACCGACACAGAGCCGGTGTGGGTGGACCAGGTCAAGCAGATTGCCCGGGTGAAAGTGGATGAGCAGGGGGTAGAGGCCGCCGCCGTCACCCTGATGGCCAACGCCGGCTCCTCTGCGCCTCCCGAGGACCCCACCATCTGCGTCATGGACCTGGACCGGCCCTTTCTCTTCCTCATTCAGACAGAGGATACGGTGCTCTTTGTGGGCGTGGTGGAGAACCCGGGATAACCAACCAAAATATGCCACGGCTGGCCGCTGAGCGGCCAGCCGTGTTTTTGTATTTTGCCCTCTGTTTTTCCCTTTTCCGACGGCCGGAAACCCCGGATTTTTCGTTTGTGAAATATCTATCACATATATCACTTTTTCTTTTTAAATTGTTTATTTTTTCGCAATTATAAGTTAAAAAATAAACTTATTGAACAGGTGTTGACTTTTCTAGAAAGACATGTATACTCAAATCAAGAACAGGTGGAAGGATTTTGATATAACTCCATCCGCCAACCGCCCCCGCAAAATATAAAAGAGTGAGGCGTTGAACATGGGTATTTACGTGGTAACCGGCGGCTCCAGCGGTATCGGAGCCCAGATCGTGGCCAAGCTGAAGGAGCAGGGACACGAGACCGTCAACATCGACCTGAAGGACGGCGACATCTGCGCCAACCTGGCCACCAAGGAGGGCCGGGACTCCGCCCTGCGGGAGCTGTACGACCGCTACCCCGACGGCATTGACGCCATGATCTGCAACGCGGGCGTGTCCGCCGCCAGCGGCAATATTCCGCTCATCATCTCCCTGAACTACTTCGGCGCCACCGCCATGGCCTCCGGCGCACTGGAGCTGCTGCAGAAAAAGCGGGGCTCCTGCGTGGTCACCTCCTCCAACACCCTGGCCCAGGGTGCGGCCCGCATGGACGTGGTCGGTATGCTGAACAACCAGGCCGACGAGGAGCGCATCCTGGCCCTGGTGAAGGACTACGACCCCAAGACCGCCCACTCCTTCTACGCCGCCACCAAGTACGCCCTGGCCCGCTGGGCCCGCCGCATGAGCGCCGACTGGGGCGCCCACGGCGTGCGTATCAACGCGGTGGCCCCCGGCAACGTGCGCACCGCCATGACCGCCAAGCTGACGCCCCAGCACATGGTGGCGGTGGAGGCCCTGCCCGTGCCCATCAATTACGGCACCAACGACCCGCTGATGAGCCCCGAGGACATCGCCAACGCCATCATCTTCCTCTCCTCGCCTCTGGCCCACGGCATCAACGGCGTGGTGCTCTTTGTGGACGGCGGCACCGACGCGCTGCTCAATTCCGAAAAGGTCTATTAAGAGGGGGTTTACTGATATGCTGATTGCGGATTTCATCCACGCCATGGAGAAAAAGGACTACAAGGCCATGTCCCAGTGCTTCGCCAGCCAGTGCCGGCTGTTTGACTACTGCACGCCCGAGGGTACACCCAACTTCTTCGTCTACGGCCGCCGTGCCATGGACATGTTCTACCACAACAAGTTCATTCTGGGCGGTCTGTCCGTGTCCAGCCCCCGTATCGTGGACGAGCGCACCGTCAACTTCTACATCAACTACGGCGGCATCATCAACCACGCCGTGGCCAACATCGAGAGCTATGACTCCTCTACCGGCCTTATCAAGGAAATGGTCATCCGGCCCGCGTAAAACTGAAGATACAGAAAACCCCCGCTCCGGAGCTTCCGGAGCGGGGGTTTTATCGTTTATTCCTTCTCAGGGCCGTAGAGGCTCTTGTAGTAGGATTCCGCCGTGTACAGCGCGGCGGCGGGGTTGTGGCCGGTGACCCGGTCCTTGGTCACCAGGGTGGTGCACAGGGCGTCCGAGTACTTGTAGAACAGGCTGTCGTGGCCCACGCACAGACCCACCACAATGTTCAGCTCCGTGCCCTGCTTGTTGAGCAGCTTGGCCTGGAGGATGGGGTTGCACATGTTGGCGCCGATGGACTCGCACTTGGAGTCAATGCCCACCGCCGTCTTGCGCACCGCGCCCGCCTTGCAGGCCGCGCCGTACACCTCAAAGCCGTGGCTGCGGAGGATCTTCGCGGCAATCCGGGCCTCGTGGAGCAGGCCCACGCAGGTGGCGATGCCCAGCTTGTGATAGCCCATCCGCCTGGCAAACTCCACAATCTCCTGGATGCGGGTCCAGTGGCAGTAGCCCTCATACTCCACGTCGGCTGCCGTGGTCATGACCTTGTGGTTGACCGCTTCGTGGTAGGCCTCCATAGCCTCGTCCATGGCCTGCTGGTCCATGTGCTCAGTCAGGCAGAAGGGGGGACGCCCCTCCGGGGTCTGACGCTTGCAGCCCGCCACGCCGCAGTCGGCACAGGAACGAATAATTTCCTTTTCCATCTTATTTACGCCTCTTTTTGTCCGTTTTCCACCCATTTTATTGCAAAGCAGGCGGTTGTGTCCTATAATTAGTATAGATACCTTCCCGTTTCCCGTCAAGCCCGCCGCCATGGAAAGGAGTGCTGACAAAATGCTGCAGCCTGTGGTCTACTGGTACTTCGCGGTTCTCCTGGCGCTGTCCCCGCTCGTCTCCCTGTGCGTCCCGTCCAAAACCCTGGACAGAACCTGGCCCATCCTGCGCAAAGGCCTGGTCACGGTCTGCGGCCTGACGGTGCTCACCCTGCTGGCCATCCCCCTGTATATCCTCCTGGTGCGGGAGGTGTGGCAGAGGATTGACCTGGGTCCGCTGTACGTCTGGCTGGGCCTGGCCGCCTTTACGCTGCTGGCCCTCTCCATCCTGATTCTGCTGATGCTCACCGTCAAATATGCGATTGTCCTCCACCGTCAGGCGGGGAGAACACCCCCAGTGGATTGAAGGTGTTTCGGTATGAAGATACGGCTTTCCAAGGAGCTGTTTGCGCTCCTGACTCTTGTTCTTCTCTTGGGTTTGATTGCTATTTTGCTCCTATCCATGCACCATATGAAGGATTCTCCAGTCCAAACCGTGCTTTTTGACGCCGTGGTGAAGGAGGACACAACTCTTTTGGGGGAGAGCGGACAGAGCTACCTCTACATTTTAAGAGATGGGGAGGAGCAGTGCATCAATATCTCTCAAGACACCAGAATAATCAATGAGGATGGCCGGAAGCTGGACCTGACCGAAGGCGTGGAGCTGAAGGCGGGTCAGCCCATCCAGGTCAAGGCGCAAAACCTTATGATTTACGAGCCGGTGTACACCTATGTCAACTGCTTCAGCATTGTGATTCTCTCCCCGTAGGCAAGTCAAATGGCCCGGCGCGAACTGCTTCGCGCCGGGCTTTTTCTGTCTGTTATTTCCTGGGGTCCTGGACGGGGCTGCCGTCGGCAGGAAGGAGGCAGCCGTCCTTGTCGTACTTGAGGACGGTGATATCCGCCTTGGTGTTCTTGGCGATCTGCTCCATCTTCATCTGCTCGGTGATGCCCACCACCAGGGAGTAGGCCACGCCGTGGCGCTTGGCACGGCCGGTACGGCCGATGCGGTGGATGTAGTACTCAATCTCGTCGGGCACGTCGTAGTTGAACACCACGTCCACGTCGTCGATGTCCAGGCCCCGGGCGGCCACGTCGGTGGCCACCAGCACCCGCATCTTGCCCTCCCGGAAGGCCTGGAGGGTCTTTTCCCGGATGCGCTGCTGGATGTCGCCGTGGATGGCCTGGGCGGAGATGCCCCGCATCTGGAGCAGGCCGGAGAGCCGGTCGGTCATGTTCTTGGTGTTGCAGAAGGCGATGGCCCGCTCGTATCCGCCGTGGGTAAGCAGGGCCACCATGGTCTCCAGCTTGTCCCCACGGCCCTCCAGGTCGATGCGGTACTGCTGGATGTCCGGCTTGTTCTCCTCGTCGGGCCGCACCACAATCTCCACCGGGTCACGCTGGTACACCCAGGAGATGTCCATCACCTCACGGGAGATGGTGGCGGAGAAGAGGCCCAGGTTCTTCCGGGACTTGATCTGGTCCAGAATCCGGGTCACGTCGTGGATGAAGCCCATATCCAGCATCCGGTCGGCCTCGTCCAGCACCACGGTCTCCACCTTGTCCAGCTTCACCGTGCGCCGCTTCATGTGGTCCATAAGGCGGCCGGGGGTGGCCACCACAATCTGGGGATGCTTTTTCAGGGTGGTAATCTGCTTCTCAATGGGGGCGCCGCCGTAGAGGCACACCGAGCGCACACCCTCCTTAAACTCACACAGGTCCCGCAGCTCGTCCTGAATCTGGAGGGCCAGCTCACGGGTGGGGGCCAGCACCAGGGCCTGCACCGCGTCGCTCTCCGGGTCGATGTGCTCCACCATGGGGATGCCGAAGGCAAAGGTCTTGCCCGTGCCGGTGGGGGCCTTGGCGATGACGTCCTTCCACTCCATAAAGTAGGGGATGGCGCCCGCCTGAACCGGAGTGGCCCGGACGTAGCCCTTCTTGTCGATGGCCTTCATCACCTCGGCCGAGAGGCCCAGGTCCGCGTAGTTCACAACCTCATTTACCTGTTCGCCGTTGATTTCCATGCTGATATTCCTTTCTTTTCGCGCTGATTCAAGGTCCCCACAAGGCGAAAAGAATCCTTTCAGCCCCAACGCCCGCCCGGCCCGGGGGACGCGACCCTAAATCCACAGAGAAATTCTGATTTTTCTCCCGTATTCGGTCCATAGTGTATCATATACGAAGGAAATATGCAACGGATATTGGCGGCTATGTTCCTTGACATTCCCGGTGGGAGCGGATACAATGTTAGCCTGTAATCGTATGAATATAGGAAGGAGGCGCGGGAGATTGAAGCTTTCACTGGTGATCCCCGCCTATAATGAGAGCAGCATCATTGAGGCCACGCTCCGCACCGTCACGGCACGGCTGGCGGACATGGACCCGGACTACGAGCTGCTCATTGTGGACGACGGCAGCACGGACAACATGGCCGATCTGGTCCGCTCCTTTGCCGACAGCCACGTCCGCCTCACCGGCTACCACCCCAACGGCGGCAAGGGCAAGGCCGTCCGGGTGGGCATGCTGGAGGCCAAGGGCGACTACGTGTTCTGCACCGACGCCGACCTGGCCTACGGCCTGGAGAACATCCCGCCCATGCTGGACAAGCTGGCAGCAGGCGCTGACCTTTGCATCGGCTCCCGGCGGCTGGACAAGCTGGGCTACCAGGGCTATCCCCCCATCCGTCTGCTGACCTCCAAGGTGTTCGGCGTGCTGGTGCGGCTCTTCTCCGGCCTGCCCTACGACACCCAGTGCGGCATCAAGGGCTACCGCCATGACGCCGCCCAGGCCATCTTCTCCCGCTGCTCCACCGACGGCTTTGCCTTTGACTTCGAGGTGCTCCTCCGGGCCCGCAAGCTGGGCCTGAAGGTGGAACAGGAGGCGGTCCACGTGGTGAACCACCGGGAATCCAAGGTGAACATCCTCCGGGACAGCGCCCGCATGTTCCGGGATATCTTCCGCATCCGGCGGCTGGTGGGGCGCTCGTGAGGGGGCGCCTGTTCCACAAGGAGCGGCCCTGGCTGGTCTTTGCCCTGATCTTCGCCCTGGTGCTGCTCCGCTTCTGCTACTACGGCTTTACCTACTACCCCCAGCTGGACGACTACATCCAGCTCCACAACCAGTCCGCCTACTACTCCGCCAAGGCGGTCATTCTGGACATGGGCCTGCTGTCCTCCCGGCCCCTGGCCTCGGTGATGGACTACTTCTTCTGGTCCCACTTCTGGTCCTTCCTCATGGCGGCGGTGGCCCTCATCTCCGCCATGTACGCCGCCTCGGCCTGCCTGTTCCGCCGGGTGTGGGGGGAGTACTTCGGCACCGGGTACCTGTTCCTGGTGGTGTACGCCCTGCTGCCCCTGGGCATGGAGGGAACTTATTGGATTTCCGCCTCCAACCGGGTGGTGCCCTCCCTGTTCTTCGTGGCCCTGGCCATGTACCTGTTCCAGAAGTGGTGCCGGACCGGTAAGGTCCGCTGGCTGCCCCTCTACTTTATCACCCAGCTCATCTCCTTCTGCTTCTACGAGCAGGGGCTGGTGCTGTCGGTGACCGGGGTGCTGCTGGTGGGCATCATCGAGTTTTTCCGGGGCAACCACAAAAAGAGCCTTTTCTCCCTGCTCACCTTTGTCAACGCCGGCATCTATTTCGCCTTTACCGGCTACTTCTCCACCTCCACCGGACAGCTGGGCAGCCGCCTGAAGCTGACCCTGCCCTGGCAGGAGGGGTGGGACAAGGTGTTCTTCTCCGCCGCCGGTCAGACCGGCGAGTCCTTCCTCATCGGCGGGTACAAGACCCTCTTCCGGGGCTTCCGCCGGGGAATCATGTGCATCGTCGAGAACTTCAACATTCTGTGGGTGCTGGTGCTCATCGCCCTGTGCGCGGTGCTGTTCCTGTTTGCCCGGCGCTTCACCACGGAGCGGCCCACGGGCGAGGCCGCCCTGCCCAGAGCATGGGCGCTGCTGGTGGGCTTCCTCATGGCCCTGGCGCCGGTGACGCTGTTCTTTGTGCTGTCCAACCCGTCGGTGGCCCTGCGGAATACGGTCTTTTCCTTCTGCGGCATCGCCCTGTTCCTGGACGCGGTGTGGAGCATGCTGCTGACCAAATGCTCCGCCCGGGGCGTTGTCACGGGCGCGGTGTGCGCCGCCTGCGCGGTGGTGTTCTCCGTGGCGGCGGTCAGTGAGCTCCATGACTACCGCGCCACCACCCAGTCCGACCAGCGGGCTGCCCGTGCCATCACCTCCGCCGTGGTGGGGGACGAGGGCACCATCGCCGTCCTCAACCTGGAGCCCAACTATTTGAGCGAACAGAACTTCCTCTACCATGAACACATCCACGGCGCCACCGAGAGCACCTGGGCCCTGGCCGGTCTGCTGTCCTGTGCCGCCGACGACCCCTATTTCCCCGCCGCCACCCCCGTGCCCATGGGCGGACGGTACACCGGCAGCCTCACCGAGTTCGGCGCCCTGCTGTGGTACGACGCCAGGACGGGCACCGTCCAGTCGGTGATGGCCGTGCCCGCAGAGGAGGGCACCTATGAAATCCAGACGGCAGGCGGCACCATACTGGCCATCGCCCAAGAAGAAAACGGAGCCGGCAGCCTGATGCCCGCCGGCAGCTAAGGTGAATTATGAAAGAAAAAATTCTCCATCTCATTGAGGTCTTTGACCTGAAGCGGTTTATCAAGTTCGGCCTCATCGGCGTGCTCAACACCCTGGTGGACTTTGTGGTGTTCTACCTGCTGGACAAATTCGTCATTCAGGATGGCCCCACCGTGGTGCTGCTGGGCGTGACTATTGTGGCCGGTCCCTATATCTCCAACGCCATCTCCTATGTGGTGGCCAACATCCACAGCTTTATCTGGAACAAGTTCTGGACCTTTCAGAAGAAGGAGCCCCTCACCCGCCGTGAGGTGGGCCGGTACGTGGTGACCAGCTGCGGCTTCCTCATCATCTCCTCCATCGGCCTGTCTATCTTCATGTCCTTCTTCAAGCTGCCCGCCTTTGCGGCGGTCATCCCCGCCGGGCTTATCCCCCTGGCCGCCAAAATCCCCAACACCTGTGTCACCATGTTCTATAACTACCTGATGAACAAGTTCTGGGTGTTCAAGTGAGCAAAAAAATCCCTCCGGCTGAGCCGGAGGGATTTTTTCATACTATTTTGTTTTCGGGCGGGCCAGCCACAGCAGCCCTGCCGCCGCCCACAGGCACAATGTAATGATAATGGACAGCCAGTTGGGGCCTTCGGAGGTCAGACCAAGCCACAGCGGAATGAAGGACAGGCCCCCGGCGGCGATAAGGAAGCCCCAGGCCGTGCCGGGGAAAGCGCCGCGCTTGCCCAAGCCCGCCGCCAGGCCGGAGAGGGAACCCACGGCCAGCAGTCCGGCCAGGGGGACCAGAAACAGGCCGTACCCCCACACTGTATCGTCAAACCAGGAACAGGTCCGGTAGGTCACCTCATCCGGCCCCGTGGCAAAGGCCATGGTGACGCTGCCGGGGAAGAGCATCAGGGCCGCGGCGGCCAGCACCAGCACCAGAGCTGCGGCGCAGGCCGCACGGATGGGAAGGGCAGTTTTTCTCTTCATAGCTGGGGTCCTCCTTTCCTTTTCCCGGGCCTTCCGCCCGGCGTCCTATTCTTCTGCCGCTCCGGCCTGGGCTCTGGGCTTGCCGCCCTCCGACTGGGCCAGAATCAGCACGTCTCCGGGCAGAATGACCGTACTCCCCGTGGGAATCACCGTCTCCTGCCCGCGCTGAATGAGCACAATGAGGTACTTGGGGGAGTTGGGAGCGGAGGCAATGTCCGCCAGGGTGCGGCCCGCCAGCCGGTGGCCCCGTTCCACGGTCAGCTCGCTCAGACGCAGGTTCTCCCGCTCCTCAAAGGGATAGGCCGCCAGTACCAGCAAGTCCCCCTCCTCCAGCCTGGTGTCCCCGTTGGGCACAATGGTGTCCTCCCCCCGGACCACCATGACAATCAGCAGGTCCTTCAGGGGCATCAGCTCCCGCAGAGCTCTGCCCCGCCAGGGGTGACCGGGTTCCAGGTGGATTTTGATAAAGCTGATATCCCGCTCCTCCTGGTAGTCGGTAAAGGTCTTGCTGATGTCTCCCTGCTCGTCAATCATGGACAGACCGCCCGCCACCCGGGGCAGCAGGGTACCCTGGATAAGCATGGACAGCAGGACAATGCAGAACACCAGGTTGTAGAGGTTATAGGTCGTCTCAACGCCGCTGAGCACCGCCGAGATGGCAAACACGATGGAGGCCGCGCCCCGCAGACCGGCCCAGGACACCACCCCCACCTGTCCCAGCGAAGGGCGGAAGGGCAGCAGCAGCGCGCCGGTCACCAGGGGCCGCGCAGCAACTGTAAGGAAGAGCATGACGGCCAAAGCGGGCAGCAGCACCTGGGGCAGCTCCACCGGCGTCACCAGCAGGCCCAGCAGGAAGAAGATGATTACCTGGGCCACACCGGTGACCACGTCGAAGAAATGGACCAGGTACTTTTTCTGGGCCATTCTGGCGTTGCCCAGCATAATGCCGCACAGATACACGCTCAGGTATCCATTTCCGCCCCACATGGCGGGCAGGGCGTAGGCCAGAAGCACCACGCCGAAGAGGAACACGGTACGGCTCTGCTGGGAGGTAAACAGGTTTTTGCCCAGGAGCCACACCGCCAGTCGGCCCACCACCAGCCCGGCGGCGGCGCCCAGCACCAGCTGCTGGGCCAGCAGCAGAGGGATGGAGACCTGCTGCCCGGACATGAGGGCAATGAGGACGGTGGTCAGCATGTAGGACATGGGGTCGTTGGAGCCCGACTCCACCTCCAGCAGGGAGTCGGTGTGGTTCTTGAGGGCCAGCTTCTTGGAGCGGAGGATGTTGAACACGGTGGCCGCGTCGGTGGAGGAGACCACTGAGCCGATCAGCAGGCTCTCCAGCCAGGGCAGCTTCAGGGCAAAGTGGGCGAAAAGGCCCACTGCTCCGGCAGTGCCTGCCACGCCCAGGGTGGACAGCACCACCGCGGGGGCCGCCACCGGCCTGGCGGCCTTCAGATTGGTGCCGAAGCCGCCGTAGAACATGATGAACACCAGGCTGGCCGAGCAGATCAGGTTGACGGCCTCGTAGTCGTCAAAGGGAATGCGCAGCAGGCCGTTTTCCCCAAAGCACATGCCCAGGGCAATGAAGAACAGCAGCGGCGGGATGGGCAGCTTTTCCAGAAAGCGGTCCAACAGGATACAGATGACGATGACAACTCCAATCAGGAGAAAGGCAGCATTCATTCCAAAACCTCGCAGTGTGTGATATCTCCGGCCCCGCTGGGAGAGTGTATGCCTGCCGGGGCCGGGGCATGCTCACCGGCGGCGGAACACGTGGACGCGGAAATTGGCCCGGACGGTCAGCTCTTCCAGCGCGGAGAGCCGCTCACCGCCCTCCTTGGGGGTCTTCCAGTAGTAGGGGGTCATACGGAACAGGTCGGCCAGGTCCTGACCGCGGGGTGTAATGACCCGCTCGGCCTTCACAATGTCCAGGTAGTCAAAGCCCTCGTAGGGGATGGCCTCCTCGGGATTGAGGTAGGGCTTGTCGTAGAGCACTTCCTTCAGCTCCCACAGGTGGTCGGCGGCGGGCACCACGTAGAGAAACACCCCGCCGGGGACCAGAACCCGGTAAAACTCCTCCGCCGCCAGGGGGGAGAAGCAGTTCACCAGCAGATTGACCTGGCCGTCGGCCACCGGCAGGTGATAGGCTGAGGCTACGGCGAACTCCACATCTTTCGTCCGCCTGGCCGCCCAGCGCAGGCAGAACTTGGAGATGTCCACCCCCGCCATGGTCACGCTCCGTCCGGCGGCGGTGAGGGCGGCGTGGATTCCGGCGGTGTAGTACCCCTCGCCGCAGCCCGAGTCCAGCACACGGGGGTTGTCCCCGGCATATTGGAGGGCCAGCTGCTCCAGGGTCTCCCGCAGATGGCCGTAGTACCCGGCGGAGAGGAAACGGTTCCGGGCGGCGGCCATCTCCTTGTCGTCTCCGGGGGCCTTGGAGTGCTTCTGGTTGGCGGGGAGCAGGTGTACATACCCCTCCCGGGAAATATCAAAGCTGTGCCCCTTGGGGCAGGCATAGGTCCCATCCCGCCGCTCCAGCGGGGCGGCGCACACGGGACAGCGGAACATACTCTCCATAAAACTCCTCTTTTCCGGCGGCACTGGGGCCGGGATGTGCTTTTTTCTTCATTATAGCATGCCGGACCGAGACGCCGCAAGGCAGGGGGGAGGTATGCACCCGGCATAGTTTACTTTCCCCGGTCCCCGGGGTAAAATGGGCTTGCAAATATGTCACCAGCGTTTCGGAAAGGATGGTTATTATGAATCAAGAGAAATAATTTTTTATGTGGTGGAGCGGCTGAAAGCATTGTGCCACAACGGTTTTAATACTTGCTATCCTTGATTATTTTGAATAGTTGCCGATGTTCAGATTATTTAGTAAAATCAAGGATAGCACGACTGCAAAAAAGCAAGGCGGCTTTGCTATCTGCCGCCTTGCTCTTTGCTACCTCTTGCCGCTCATTTGTTGCGCTTGAAGTAATACCATGTCATTTTGTCCACTATCTTCTATAATTCTGGCTCTGCTGTCTTTGTTATATCCTTCTCAATCTATTCTTTATTATCTTTTACAATACTTCTTTCCAGACTGTCCAGCAAGTCACGCCGCCTATGTAAGAATTGTATAAACCTCTGTTCACGTAAGAACTGTTTTTTCTCTTGAAATAGCTTATAATTAAGGCTGTCTTTATCGGCAAAAGCCTCTATCCAGCTACCACGGCTTTCTTCTTTTTCAAACTCTCTGAAAATGTTTAGTATCTAATCACGATACATAGTTAAACGCTCCTTTCATGTTTGTTATTGTTATTTTCCGTTCAGTATCAGCGGAAAAGTATTGCAAACAAATCTAACTAATATATTATCTTATAGTTAGGTTTGCTTATAGTCCTTTTTCCGCTGGATATAAATAGATTTACTCACGATGGAATATCAATGAGCATTTTATATTTACCATGACCGACTTTTTCAATAATAACCCCTGTTATTCTCTTGATAGCGTAGCTGTTATTATATCCGTGTTCTTTTAATTCTTTAGTTGTTATTATCTGCCCTTTACAATAGCCTTTTAATTTTTCAGCGGCATTATTCCTTATTCTGCTTTCGCCGCTCTTTTTCCCTTTATCTTTATTTACTTCATTTCTATTTTTATATTTAATATCATCAAAATAGTTTACTATAAATAAATATTCTTCATCTTCTCTGTTAATCTTTCCACTAAATGGAAAAGCGGCTTTCCTATCTTTCATGTATTGATATTTCCATATATCTATTTTATTCTTATCTTCTTTTGTTAATGTCAATCTATTTCCATTCTAATAATACAACGAAGTATTAAAAACATCTTCTAAAGATACAAATTCTAGCTTAAATCCGTCAATAATAGTATTATCATCTTTACGATTATCTAACACATATATTAACTTTTTCTTCCAATCTTCCCATGTAATCGGCTGTCCAATATAAACGGCCTTATCTTCAAGAAACTATGCTTTATAACACCATGTATTTTTTGCCGCTCCACTTGCCTCATGGCCTATTCCAAAAGTAGCAAGCTATGAAAGTGAAATCCCCATTTTGAAAAGTGATAATAAACCCTTTGCGGCTGGTATATCTCTGTGCGCCGTACAAAATCTAAATAATTCTTCTTCATCTATCTTATCAATTTTTATTAGACTATTTTTGTATTTGGATGATAAAGCATGATATATTAACTTTGTCCTTTGTGGTATCGTGATACGAAATAAATCATCTTTAATATCATCATTAAATACTGGAAATACATCTACTTTCTTTTTACCATAAATGTATTCTATAAAATCATTTCTTTTATATTTATTTCTATCATATAAAATAAAGCTATTGTTATTATCATCTTTAATCCAGTCAACTATATGACATTTGAAATCATTACAATAAATCTAGTACATATTATTGAATAGCTCAAAATTTTCTTCGCTTATACTATGTTCATATTTATATTTATTTACGATTATATCATTATCAAAACCTAACATAGATATTTGAACATCAAGTTTAACTACTGATAAATTTTCTACAATCATATCTTTAATAGCTTTATATTCACTAAAATAATCATTATCTGTTTTCATAGAAATATAGTATAGCTTGATTACATCACTTGGAGTAATCTTGCTATCTGTTTCTGCTGATGCTCTTTCCGCAAGCTAAATTAAATCAATTATTAACTAATCATCGTTTATTTCTCTAATATAATCCACATTCAAGCGATATTTCTTTACATATTCGTCTATTTTAGCTTGAAAAGTGTTCATACATAGAGAATTACACCACCTTTCTTTAATTATTAGAAGAATATCAAACTAAAATAGCGCAAATACATCTAATATTACACTATTTTATTAACTTTCTATCCTTCTTATCTACTTATATTATACCACAAAAATTTTTTTATGGCAAACTAACCGCTCTAGTGTTGCCGCTAGTGTATATCTGTGCTGTTTCTCGCTTGCCGCCTCTGCTCTGGCCTTGTCCGTTCAATACAAGCCCCTCTAGGAACTCTAGCCGCTCTGTAACGGCCTATCCCCCCATAGGGCAGGGCGGGGGGATGGTATCGGGATAACTGCCCCTTGTGCGGCCTCTGGCGGCTTTATTTGGGCGTTTTCCCTCTCGCATGGGAAAGACGGTGGACACGGGCGAAAACGGTGTAGGCGGTGGCTCTGGCTGGCGGCGGCGGTATTGAATAGATCGAGCGGCCTACACTGTCCAGTGTGGCCGCTCTCGCTGTCTGCCCTTATTCTGCCTCTTTCAATTCCCGCTTGTACTTGTAGTAGGTATTGCGGGAAAGCCCTGTCAACTTCATAACCTCTGTATCATCCAGCGTCCCGCAGAAGTCCCTAGAGTGTTTCTGTATTACCTCTTTAGCGGCAACACTCTTTTTTGTTGTCAGCTTTGCGCCTTGCCGCTGGCCTATCTGCTTACCATTCAAGCGGGCTGTTTCTATGCCCTCTCTTGTGCGCTGGTGTAAATCCTCTACCTCTTTTTCGCTCTGCTCAAAAGCTATTCTAATCTGCTCTTTCGCAAGCGCCATTAGATATTTGTTGATGCCTTCAAGAATGAAATCAACGCTTGTATTTGTCATAGAAATAAGATTGCTTAATGCTTTCTTATAGGTATCTGTATTTATGTGCGGCTCTTTCAGAAATACGAGGGACACGCCACGATTATATAAATCTTCATAGGCGGCTATACCTTCATCGGCGTTTCCGCTCATGCGGCTAACACTGTCAAATATGATGGTATCGCCGCTCTTTACTTTATTGTATAGCTTATTCCATTCTTTGCGGTTTAGCGTTGTTCTGGTGAATACCTCTTGCACAATAGTAGCATTAGGAAAGGCCGCTTTGATATTTCTAATCTGTCTTTCAATGCTCTGTTTTGCTCTGCTTATTCTCGCATATCCGTATTCCATAGTAAAGCCCCTTTCTATCTCTAATAGTATCTTATCTGACCTTCGTTAGATTTGATACTACTATTATAAGGCTTTACTGCTACTTTGTCAATAACTTTTAATACTATTTTATGTATCGTTAGTTTTAATACTATCTTTCTTTACCATGATAGTATAAATATCTCTGTACTGTATCTAATATAAATCGCTTTCCGTTGTCACTCATATTATGAAGTAATGATAATACTTCTTTATCAATACTGTTATCACTAGCTTTTAGATTATCAGATAATAAGCTATCAACTGTAACACCTAGTGCATTAGCAATATCAACAAGCGTTTCAAGACTGGGCTTTCCTTCGCCTCGCTCAATTTGACCGATAAAGTTAATGCTTTTATCTGTTCTTTCCGCTAACTTCTCTAAAGTCAATCTTTGCATAAGCCGCTCATCTCTAATACGCTTTCCTAGTGCTGTGTAGTCCATTTAATCACCTCTACTTCATTTTAGAGGGATTACAACCGCCATTAAATCAAGTATAAGATTAAATCATATTGACTAAAAGGTTAAATCGTGATACACTCAAGGCAGGTACAGAAACGGCAATAGATCGACACAACAAGATAAGAAAGGAAATGGTGAACATGAAAAGACTGATAGCGTTATTACTGGCGGCGGCTCTTGCCTTGTCCCTTGCGGCTTGTGGCTCAAGTACTCCAACCAAAGATGAGATGTTAGAAAATGCACAAGAAGTAGATTTCAAAGAGTACGCAATCCAATATGCTGAAAACTCTGCAACCTTGAAAGAACAGTATGGGGGTCAAACTTGTATCGTAAGCGGCTATGTTACTAATATTAGAGGCGATATTAATGAAGTACAGCTTGAATGGCATGATGGAACAGCATATTATACAGAAGAAGAACAGGCTAGATTAACTGATAATTCAATGGTCTTGGATGCCTCTAATTATATTCTATTTTGTGATATTGCTGAAGATGGCGGAATAACGGAAATTAAGAATGGAGATTACATTTCTGTTGTCGGTCAATTTGATGAAAATGGAAGACAGCTTGAAAATGCATATATTATATTAGAATAATAGTTTAAGGCGGCTAGTATCAAATACTAGCCGCTTTCCTATTGACAAATAATTAAAACCGCTATAAGATAGTGTCAGTAAATCTATTTAATAGGGGGCGTTAATAATGGCAGAAGAAAAGAAAGAAGAAGTAAAAAAATCATGGAATAAAATGACCTTTAGAGAATTGACCCGTGAGGCGCTTATTCAACACGCTGAAAGCCTTGCCGATGATGACCCCGAAAAAGCATTAGAGGCAATGGCCTATTTGGATGACCTCTTACAGACTGAACCTATCACCGCTGAAATGAAAAAAGAAAAGCGGCGGGAACTTGAAAGCAAGACTAAAAAGAAACGGGATAAAGAAAGCGGGCAACTTATTGATACAGACAAGCCGCTTTACACCAAAAAGCAAATTGATAAAATGATAGATGAAATGCAGGGGACACCAGTAAATAATATTTTCTATATCAAACAACAGTATTGTGAAAGATATTATCCTGAAATCCTTAAAAATGTAAAGAAGAAGAAAGAAACACCGCAAGACCTACTTGCGGCGGCTAGGGCAAGGGTAAAAGCAAAGATGAAATAACCCTTGTATCGAGCGGGTGAAGAAAACTTCTTCACTCGCTCTTTTCTTGCGTGGCCGTAGCCTTGCCGATGGAGCGGGAATGTACCAGATAATAGCCCCTGGCGGCGGCGGTAATACCATGATGGAGCGGAACACACGCACAAGGCCACACAAGCCCCCCAGAGGCCGCTAGAGGCCGTTTAAGCTGGCGGGGAGTATCCAGGCACCACAAGACGCATGAAAGCGGCGTAGAGGGCGATAGAGGGCACAAGGGCGGCGGCTGAAGATCTATCGCAAGCAAAGAGGGGGCGGCTAGTTGTTAGCCGTCCCCTTGCTCTGCTGTTCCTGCTCTGTTCCTGCTGGCCTCTGCTCTTGCGCCTTGTCCTCTGGCTTATCCATGTCTACCAGTTCTTCAAATATCAGCGCAAGCGGCAAGCCGTAATACTCACACATATTAGCCCCCCTTTAATCGTCGTTGCGCCTTACTCCCTTTCTGCCGTTGCCTCTTGTCAATCTTTCGAGCGGATTGCATTCATTAAATCTATCTCTTGCGCTGTCTGCGTAAATGTTCATGTAATGCTCACTCATAGCAAGGGAAGAATGGCCTAGTATCTTTGACAACTGTACCACGTCACCGCCGTTTAAGTACCATTCACGGGCAAAGGTGTGCCGCAAGCCGTGAATATTTGTTTGTTGTACCCCTCTACTATGTGCGTATTTAGCATAAGCTGCCTTTAATGCGCCTTTAGATAACTGCTCATTACTAAAGTTACAGAATAAATAATCCTCTGGTTCTGTGTCTGCTCTCCATGTATTGATATAATCTTTTAATGCTCTTATTAACTGCGGCGGCAAGTTAGCTATTTGGGCGTGCTTATTTTTGGTGTGTCTGTAATTAACTTTTCCGTCCTTCAAGTCAATATCCCGCATTTGTATTTCTACCATTGTTCCCGTTCTGGCGGCTGTCCCCATGACAAAGTTACAGATAGCCCAACTGCGCCATTCTGTAAAGCCTGCCTTGCGCTCTGGCCGCTTTAATAATTTCTTCACATCTTCTAGGGAATAGTCTTTAGGTAATTGCTCTTGCACTCTGATTAGATTTATCTTAAAATAGGGAATGTAACGCTTGTCGCTGTTCATACACCAATACATGAAAGTCCGCATACAAGATAGATTGTGATTGATAGAGGCGGCGGCTAGTCCTTCTTCTCTCATGGCGTTAATCCATTCAGTAAACATAGAGTGAACAATATCACCGCTGTTATCTGCTCTTTCTCCAAAGTAATCACTAAATCTTTCAAAGGCCATTCTATAAGATTTAAGTGTTTCACCTACTCTGCCTACGGCCTCTTTCTCTGCTATGAACTCATTAAATAGCCCTAATAAGGATTGATTGTTCATATCATCATTATCTGACCTTTTCACTCTGCGCCTTGGCCCTGCCATAGAATGACCCCCTTATTAGTAATGTAAAAAAATCAAGGTAAATCTTTTACTTGATTGTAACACCTTAATTTGGGGAAATCAAGAAATAATCAAGGATAATAACTAAAGATTGCATAAAAAGAAAAACCGTTGCGGCGCAACGGTTTTTAGTCTATTAGCCTTTCTTTTTTTGAAAAAATCTCTAACTATCTTAATAAGAAACGCATCATGTCTCTGCTGCTGGCCATGGCTCTTGCTCTGGGTCTGGCCGCCCCCGCCTGGGCGCAAAGTAAATACATGATTAAAGACATACCGGACACCAGTCTGGTCCTGTCTCCCGGGCAGGAGCTGGAGGCCTCCCAAAAGCTCAACGCACTGGGCCTGTTCCAGGGCGTCGGCACCAACGCCGACGGCACCCCTGACTTTGACCTGGACCGCACCCCCACCCGGGTAGAGGGAATCGTCATGCTGGTGCGGCTGCTGGGCGAGGACAAGGAGGGCCGGAAGGGCGGCTGGACGAGCCCCTTCACCGATGTGCCCACCTGGGCGTCCTCCTATGTGGGCTACGCCTACAACTTCCAGTACACCAATGGCACCTCGGAGACTATCTTCGGCTCCATGGAGTCCCTGGACGCGGCCCAGTATCTGACCCTGGTGCTGCGGGCCATGCAGTATGAGGACGGCACCGACTTCCAGTGGAACGCCCCCTGGGAGCTGTCCAACACCCTGGGCATCACCGACTATGACCCCGCCAACCCCGGCACCTTCACCCGGGGCACTGCCGCCCTGTGGGCCTGGAACGCCATGAGCGCCCTCATCGCCAATTCCGATCGCTCCAACATAGCGGGCCAGATGCGCCTGGCGGACAGGCTGATGTCCTACAGCAAAATCACCGCCGCCCAGGGGCTGAATTCCGGTCTCTTTACCGGCAAGGGCGGCATCACTCTGTCCGCCAACCATATGGTACTTGTTCTGAATGACGACTTCTCAACGGGACTGTCCGTCAAGGGTCTGCCCGAGGGCAGCGGTGACCTGGGCTTTACCTGGACCTCCTCCAATCCTGAAGTCGCATCCACCTACGCGAGTACCAGACAGAATGCCGCAAGCATCGAGGAGCATTCGGCGGGCACAACCGTCATTACCGCCACCTCCCCCGACGGCACCATGTCCGCCTCCTGTACGGTCCAGGTGATGGACACCCGCCTCAGGCTGAAACTCACCAGCGGCAAGGGTGCAAACAATATTGACGGCTATACATGCCAGCTGTGGGCGGAAACCCCGGCGGAATTCTCTGTCAGCTCCTGGCCGGAGAACTCCTCGGCGGACAAGCGTATGACCTGGGAAGTGACGGACAGGGAGACCGGCGCTGTGCTGGGTTCGGATGTGGCCGATATAGAGGTCCTGTCCAGCGATACGGTCAAGGGCACCTCCACCGTCAGCGTCACCATGCACAAAACCGGAAAGTTCAACCTGATATGCAGAACCAGAGATACGAAAGAGCGGATGTATCTCACGGTGGAGGGCACCTCCCCCGACATCGTACTGTCTGGTCCGGACACCATGGAGGTGGGACAATCGGACTCGGTCCGTGTACAGCAGGTCAAGGAGTATGACTCCTCGCTCTATGTGACCATGTGGAAGAGCTCTGCCCCGGACGTGGTGGAGGTGGGCGCTGTTATCAACGACAGCCAGTTCGGCGGCGGCGTCGAGGCGCTGAAGCCGGGTACCGCCACGATCACCGCCATTCTCAACGACGGCAGGGAGATCTCCAAAACCATCACCGTGGTTGATTCCACACCGGCTCCGGTGCTGAACCTGCCCGGCTTCCCCCTCACCCTGGAAAAGAAGGATGCCTCCGGTGAGCTGCTCTACCGGGTCACCATTACCTCCGGCTCCTACTACGGCTCCCGTGTGTCTGCCGGAATATGCCTGAACCTGGAGGGCACGGTAGACTACGCCGCACCGGGCGCCGCCGACATCCTCCTCCGTGTCAGCATTGCGGACGACGCCAGCGGAGCGGTGCTGGGCGACGGCAGTGTTGTCATTCCCGCAAAACAGGGCGCCTTCACATACGTCCCCGACTCGTCCTCCCCCAATATCCGCAAGACCATGTCCAATGGCCACACCTACACCCTCTCGTTCCAGTAAGCACAGCTTCTCTGATAAAAACCGGCGGCGGGCAAGTGCCCGCCGCCGGTTTTTTGCGTCTTATTCCTTTTCCCCGCGGCTGTAAGGCCCATGCCCGGTCTTGGGCAGGGCAGCCTTCTCCTTCTTAATCTCCCAGTGGATGAGGAAAGTGAGCGCGGCCCGCAGCAGGATGATGGCGCCCACCACGGCAATCTCTAGCAGGTCCCGCACCACCACGGTGCGGAGAATCTCGCCGCCCAGCTTGAATTCCAGAGCCATGGCCAGACCCTGGGCCAGCTTGAGCCGGGTCTCCGGGTCCCGCTTGATATAGTGCACCACGCCCTGCACGCCGGACACCACCAGCACGGCCACGCCCACCCACTCAAACAGCACGATGCCCAGATCCACGGCCACATCCAGGGCGGTGTGCAGATACTCCATCCACTCCATTTTGTTCCCTCGCTTTTCCCGTATTGCCCACGGCGGGGGCTTTTCCGCCATTATACCGGGAGAAGTGGAATTGCACAAGGGATTTTCCCCGGGACGGGAGATTTTTCTTGTGGTTTCTCTATCCTTTTTCCCGCAAATGTGATACAATGTCTGCCGCGTATTGAATTCTTACTATATTTCAAGGAGTGCGACATGATCACTGTTACCGACCTGGGCCTGGCGTACAGCGGCCAGCCCCTCTTCTCTCACGTGGACCTGCAGTTCATCAAGGGCAACTGCTACGGCATCATCGGCGCCAACGGCGCGGGCAAGTCCACCTTTCTGAAAATCCTCTCCGGTGAGCTGGAGCCCACCAGCGGCGAGGTGTCCATCCTGCCCAAGACCCGCATGTCCATCCTCAAGCAGGACCAGAACGCCTACAACCAGTATACCGTCATGGACACCGTCATCATGGGCAACCAGCGGCTGTACGACATCGGCAAAGAGAAGGAGGCCCTCTACGCCAAGGAGGAGATGACCGAGGAGGACGGCATCCGCGCCTGCGAGCTGGAGGAGGAGTACGCCGAGCTGGGCGGCTGGGAGGCCGAGAGCGACGCGTCCCGCATTCTCCAGGGTCTGGGCATCCCCGTGTCCATGCACTACGACGTGATGGAGAACGTGGACGGCCGTCTGAAGGTGAAGGTGCTGCTGGCTCAGGCCCTGTTCGGCAACCCGGACATCCTGATGATGGACGAGCCCACCAACAACCTGGACATCAACGCCATCAACTGGCTGGAGGACTTCCTGCTGGACTTCCCCGGCACCGTCATCGTGGTCAGCCATGACCGCCACTTCCTCAACACCATCTGCACCCACATCGTGGACATCGACTACAACAAGATTAAGATGTACGTGGGCAACTACGACTTCTGGTACGATGCCTCCCAGCTGATGCAGAACCTGATGAAGAACCAGAACAAGAAGAACGAGGAGAAGGCCCAGGAGCTCAAGGAGTTCATCTCCCGCTTCTCCGCCAACAAGTCCAAGAGCAAGCAGGCCACCGCCCGCCGCAAGCTGCTGGAGAAAATCACCCTGGAGGAGATCCCCGCCTCCTCCCGCCGCTATCCCTGGGTGGCCTTCAGCCCCGACCGTGAGGTGGGCAAGGACATTCTCTTTGTCACCGATGTGTCCAAGACCATCGACGGCGTGAAGGTGCTGGACCACGTCAGCTTCATCGTGGGCCACGGGGACAAGATCGCCTTCGTGGGCGACAACGAGAACGCTCACACCGCTCTGTTCAAGATTCTCACCGGCGAGATGGAGCCCGACGAGGGCACCGTGAAGTGGGGCCAGACCGCCACCTTCTCCTACTTCCCCAAGGACAACACCGAGTTCTTCAAGGACTGCGACGACAACCTGGTGGAGTGGCTGCGGCAGTACTCCTCCGACCCCCACGAGGCCTATCTCCGCGGCTTCCTGGGCCGGATGCTCTTCTCCGGCGACGACGTGTACAAGCCCGTGAAGGTGCTCTCCGGCGGCGAGAAGGTGCGCTGCATGCTCTCCCGGATGATGCTCTCCGGCGCCAACGTGCTGCTGCTGGACCAGCCCACCAACCACCTGGACCTGGAGTCCATCGCCGCCGTCAACAACGGTCTGGAGGCCGTCAAGTGCAACGTGCTGGTGTCCTCCCACGACCACCAGCTGGTCCAGACCGTGTGCAACCGCATCTTTGACTTTACCGACGACGGCAAGCTCATCGACCGCAAGATGACCTACGACGAGTATCTGGAGTCCATGGCCGCCAACGGCTGATTGTGATTTCTTAAAGCTCTTCACAATGGGGTCCCCGCCGAAGCCCAGCGAAGCGGGTTCGGTGGGGGGAGGACGAGCAGCGGAGTGAACGAGCCCTGGCATTTATGCCGGGGCGAGCGATACACAGCTTGCGAGGACGTGCCTCCGGCGGGGTACTTTTCTCCGGCGAAAAGTACCCAAAAGCCGCCGGGGACACAGGGGCGGAGGGGCCCTTTCAGGGCCAAACGCCCCCGTTTCCCCGGACCCCTTTCGGAGTACGTCCTGCGGCGGTGGGGTTCAATTACCCGCCAAACTTGAAAGCCGCTGCTCACCGGTTCGGTGCCCTGCGTGCCGTTCCTGCGTCACCCGAGCAGCGTTACCCGCCCAGACTTGTAAGTAGCTGCAATTCATCGGCGATCTCAATGCCGCACGGAGTCTCTGCTTTATTATTCAGTCTCTGCCCGAACAACCCTGCCGCCCCAGCCGCAGCCGGAAAAAACGGTGCAAATTTCCTTCTTTTGTGATATACTGCTATATTAGCTATTATCTTTATTTTCCTGAGTGAGGTCTTGCCGCAATGCGAAAAGAGATTGTCCTCCCGTCCCTGGCGGTGGGCGGGGGTATCGTGGGATTTTTTCTCCGCCGCTGGGAGCTGGCCACCGCCTTTGAGGCGGACACCGGCCTGGTCACTCCCAACATGCCCTCCACCTGGGCGCTGATTATCTGGTCGGCGGTGCTGGCGGTGGTGTTCATCCTGTTGTGCCGGGGCAAGCACCGCCCCTTCGCCGGCGGCTATGACGCCGCCTTTGCCGCCAAGGGCAACACGGTGTACGTCACCGCCATGGTGCTGGGCGGCTTCCTGCTGCTGGCCTCTGCGGTGCTCAACTACATGGGCATCCCCGCCGCCTATGCCGAGGCCGTGGCCGCCGCACGGGCAGGCAACGCCCAGACCACGCCGCTGTTTGCCGTGCTGCCCCGGGCCATTCTGGGCCTGCTCTCCGCCATCTCCTTCTTCTGCGTCCTCTCCACCGGCAAGAACAACTACCGGGGTGAGGGCAAGGGCAAGTTCAGCTTCCCCCTGCTGGCGCCGGCCTATATGGGCTGCATCTGGCTCATCGCCGCCTACCAGGTCCGGGCAGGGGACCCGGTGCGTCAGGACTATATCTATGAGCTCTTCGCCATCATCGCGTCCCTGCTGGGGCTGTACTTCACGGCGGGCTTCTCCTTTGAGCGGGCCAAGGTGTTCCGCTCGTCCCTGTTCTCCCTGCTGGGCGTGTACTTCTCCCTGGTGACCCTGGCCGACGGCCACGAGCTCTATATTACGCTGCTCTACGGCTTCTGCATTCTCAGCCTCACCGCCAACGTGACGGCCCTGCTGGCCAACGACGCCCGGCCGGAGCCCAAGCCCCGCCGGAGCCATTCCGAAGAGGAATTCAGCGCCGAAGATTCTGAAACGGAGGTAACCCCCGATGAGCAATAAAGGAAAATACTATATCACCACCCCCATCTACTACCCCTCGGACAAGCTCCACATCGGCCACGCCTACTGCACCGTGGCCACCGACGTGATGGCCCGCTACAAGCGCCTGACCGGCTACGACGTCATGTTCCTCACCGGCACCGACGAGCACGGCCAGAAGATTGAGGACAAGGCCAAGGACGCCGGCGTTACCCCCAAGCAGTATGTGGACAACATCGTGGAGGGTGAGCGGGGTGTTCTGGACCTGTGGAAGCTGATGAACATCTCCAACGACCGCTTCATCCGCACCACCGACGACTACCATGAGGCCGCCGTGCAGAAGATCTTCAAGCAGCTCTACGAGCAGGGCGACATCTACAAGGGCACCTACAAGGGCAAGTACTGCAAGCCCTGCGAGTCCTTCTGGACCGAGAGCCAGCTGGTGGACGGCAAGTGCCCCGACTGTGGCCGTGAGGTGCAGGACGCCGAGGAGGAGGCCTACTTCTTCCGTCTGTCCAAGTACGCCGACCGTATCCAGGACCTGCTGGAGAATACCGACTTCCTGGAGCCCCGCAGCCGTGTCAACGAGATGGTGAACAACTTCATCAAGCCCGGCCTGGAGGACCTGTGCGTGTCCCGTACCAGCTTCACCTGGGGCGTGCCCGTGGACTTTGACCCCGGCCACGTGGTGTACGTGTGGATTGACGCCCTGTCCAACTATATCACCGCCCTGGGCTATGACAACGACAAGTACAACGACTACGACAAGTTCTGGCCCGCCGACGTCCACTTTGTGGGCAAGGAGATTGTCCGCTTCCACTCCATCATCTGGCCCGCCATCCTGATGGCCCTCAATCTGCCCCTGCCCAAGAAGGTGTTCGGCCACGGCTGGCTCCTGCTGGACGGCGGCAAGATGAGCAAGAGCAAGGGCAACGTGGTGGACCCCTACCTGCTCTCCGAGCGGTACGGCGTGGACGCCCTGCGCTTCTTCCTGCTGCGCACCTTCCCCTTCGGCTCCGACGGCAACTTCTCCAACGAGGCCCTCATCGGCACCATCAACACCGACCTGGCCAACGACCTGGGCAACCTCCTGAGCCGTACCGTGTCCATGGTTGGCAAGTACTTTGAGGGCGGCACCCTGCCCGCCGAGCAGACCGCCGACGGTCTGGACGACGACCTCATCGCCCTTGCCTCCGGCCTGCGGGACAAGTACGAGGCCGCCATGGAGCGCTTTGCCTTCCAGGACGCCCTGAGCGAGGTGTTCAAGCTCATCTCCCGTGCCAACAAGTATATCGACGAGACCGCGCCCTGGGTGCTGGCCCGTGACGAGGCCAACAAGCCCCGTCTGGCCCGTGTGATGTACAACCTGCTGGAGAGCCTGCGCATCTCCGCCGTGCTCCTCACCCCCTTCATGCCCGACACCTCCGCCGAGATTCTGCGGCAGATCGGCGCCTGCCCCTGCTGCTCCCAGTGGGAGAGCGCCGGCAAGTGGGGTTCTCTGTCCGCCACCGCCACTGTCAGCCGGGGCGACAACCTGTTCCCCCGCATCGACATGGAGAAGGAGCTTGCCGCCCTGGAGGAGCTGGAGGCCCAGGCCCGCAAGGCCGCCCTGCCCGCTGTGGAGGTGGAGCCCTTCGCCGAGGGGCAGGTGGACTTCGACACCTTCTGCAAGAGCGACCTCCGTGCCGTGAAGGTGAAGGCCTGCGAGAACGTGAAGAAGAGCAACAAGCTGCTCAAGTTCACCCTGGATGACGGTTCCGGCACCGACCGGCAGATTCTCTCCGGCATTGCCATGTACTACAAGCCCGAGGAGCTGGTGGGCAAGACCCTGGTGGCCATCATCAACCTGCCTCCCCGCAAGATGATGGGCCAGGAGAGCTGTGGCATGCTGATTTCCGCCGTCCACACCGAGCACGGCGAGGAGAAGCTCCACCTGCTCATGGTGGACGACGCCATCCCTGCCGGCGCCAAGCTCTGCTAAAGCGTCCGAGCCGTTATGCGCCGCCCGGATGGAGCGGAGCGACGGCGAGCGAAGGGCCGCACAGCGGCCCGCAGACCAGCCGGAGTCGCAGCGAAGCCGGGCGCAGCGCATAGGCGAGGCGTGATTCTGCTAAAGCGTCCGAGCCGTCACATATATTTCCCAACACATCCGTCTTTCACCGGGCGGCCCGTCCGGGCCGTCCGGTTTGTTTTCCACATCATCCGCTTAAAATGTGAAAAAAGAAATGAAGATGTCCATGTACCGCTATGAATACGTCCCTCTGTACACCGGCGGCGGCTTGTGGATGAACAACAGCGACTGCCAGCACCGGGAGATCATCGACCAGTACGCCGCCCAGGGCTGGCGGTATGTGGGCTATATTCCCACTCAGTTCACCAGCAACGGCGGCACCAAGGCCATTGAGTTGATTTTTGAGCGGGAAGCAGAATAAGAAAAGGGACCTAATCAGTTGATTAGGTCCCTTTTTTCAGCCTGCAGGAGAAATGGCATCCATATCCAGGGAGTATCCCATCAGCTCTCCCACGGAGGTAATCTTTCCCTTGACGGTCAGCGTGTCGCCCACCGAGGCGTCCATGACCACCCCGCGCTGCTCTTCGGACTTGATGTAGCACTGCACGCCCACAATGGCAAAGGTGTCGTTTTCGGGCAGCAGGGAGATATACTTTCCGCTGCTGTCTATCACGCTGAGCCTGCCTGTGAGCTCCACATACTGCCCCTGATAGGTCTCAGCCGCCTTGAGCGCGTTGGCGTCCAGATCGTCCATCAGGGTGCCCACATCATAGGGAGTATAGGTGATCTCCTGGGTCTGGACAGGCTCCGGCGTCTGGGAGCTGCCTCCGCCTGCTGCTGCTCCGCCGTCTCCGCCCTTTTCACCGCCTCCGGCCGCACCGCCGATGGCCGCAATTACAACAATCACAACCAGGGCGATAAACCAGGGCCGCTTGTAGAAGGGCTTGCTGTTCTTGCCTCCGCACTGGGGACAGGTTTTGGCTCCTGCGGCAATCTCCGCCCCGCAGTGCTTGCACTGAACTATTTTTCCCGCCATATTCCTTCTCCTCCTCTGTTTTCCGGGATAGTCTGCCACCATTTTAGTAAACATATTTACTAATGTCAATAGTAAATATATTTACTGTGCTACCATTTCCCAAAAAACGGGAGGGAATGTGTTTGGACTATGTAAAGCGGATGCGGGATCTGCGGGAGGACTTCGACAAGACACAGACGGAGATTGCGGAGATTCTGGGCACCTCGCAGACCATGTACGCCCGCTATGAGCGGGGCGCCAACGAGCTGCCCATACGGCACCTCATCACCCTGTGCCGCTACTATCGTGTATCCGCAGACTATATTCTGTGTCTCTCTTCTGACCCAACGCCGCCAAAGGACAAATAAACTGCGCCCCCGGCGGAGTTCTCCGCCGGGGGCGCGTTTTTTGTGGAAAACAGGTTCACTGGGCCTTGGTCAGAAGCTTCTTGTAGCTGGCGTCAATGGCCAGGGCGCCCAGGGGTGCGGTGACCAGGATAGCCACCACCGCCACGGTGAGGACAATCTGGCCGCAGCCCAGGCCCATAGCCAGGGGCACGCCGCCGATGGCGGCCTGAACGGTGGCCTTGGGCAGGTAGCTGAGGACGCAGAACAGCTTCTCCTTCCGGCTGAAGCCAGACCCGGCCACGCAGATGACCACGCCCAGGGCCCGGAAGCACAGGGCGCCCAGCACGGCCAGCACCGCGGCGGCGCCCGCGGCGGCGGCGTACTTCAGGTCCACGGCGGCGCCCACCAGCACGAAGAGGGCCACCTCAGCGGCCACCCACAGCTTGGAGAACTTGGCGGACAGGCGGACGGCCACCTCACCCCGGAACCGCTGGAGGCCAACGCCCATGCCCATGACGGCCAGCAGACCGGAGAAGGGGAACAGACCCTCCAGGGCGTCCTCAGCGGCCACCAGCAAGAAGGCCAGGGACAGCAGGATGACCACCTTCACGGAGTCCCGCATGTGGAATTTTTTGAAGAAGGCAGCCAGCACCGCGCCCATTCCCAGACCCACCAGAGCGCCCGACACAATGGACACAGGCACACCGGCCAGGGTGAGGGGAGAGGCCCCCTGGCCGGAGGCCAGACCGGTAAACATGGTGAACATGACGATGACAAACACGTCGTCCACGCTGGCGCCCGCCAGCACCAGCTGGGGGATGCCTTTGTCCGTGCCGTAGCCCTCCTCGGTGACCTTGATCATCCGGGGGACGATGACGGCGGGGGACACGGCGCCCACCACCGCGCCGATGATGGCCGCATCCAGCACGCTGACCCCCAGCAGCCGGGGCGCCAGCAGCACCATACCCGCAATCTCAAAGCAGGCGGGCAGGAAGCACATAAGCACCGCCGGACGGCCCACCCGCTTCAGGGCGGCCACGTCCAGGGTCAGGCCCGCACGGGTGAGGATGATGATAAGGGCCAGCTGCCGCAGGTCGGCGGAGATGTTCAGCAGGCTGTCGGAGAGCAGGTTCAGGCAGGAGGGCCCCAGCAGGATGCCGGCGGCAATCATGCCGATGAGCGGGGGCAGCCGCAGCTTCCCCGCCAGCGCCCCCAGGAGCAGCCCCAGGAGCAGGATATAGGCCAGACTTGTCAACATGGTACTTCCATCCCTTCCGCAGGGGCAAAAAAAATCTGATAACCCCTGCATCACACAAAATGCAGAAGTCATCAGCGTCAAACGCGGTTCGGGGCCACGCCCCGGGGAGCACTTCATTCCCCTGATTCACTTGCGGAGGAATGATACCACATTCTCCGCCCCCTGTCAACCCCGGCCAGCCTTGCAAATTCCCCGGGAAAGGGATATCATAGGGGTAGAAAATGCGCTGATAAGGAGAGCATCTATGTACTTCGACACCCACGCCCACTACTATGACGACGCCTTTGACGCCGACCGGGATGAAGTCCTGTCCGCCCTGCCTGCCGCCGGGGTGGAGCTGGCCCTGTGTCCCGGCTGCGACCTGGTCAGTTCCCGGCAGTCGGTGGCCCTGGCGGAGCGGTACCCCCACCTGTACGCCGCCGTGGGCTTCCACCCCGAAAACCTGGAGGGCGTCTCCCTGGACCAGCTCTCGGAGATTGAGGCCATGGCGGCCCACCCCAAGGTGAAGGCCATCGGGGAGATCGGCCTGGACTACTACTGGGAGAAGGACCCGGACAAGCGGAAGCTCCAGCGGGACTTCTGCTCCGCCCAGCTCTCCCTGGCCGAGAAGCTGGACCTGCCCGTCATTTTCCACGACCGGGAGGCCCACAAGGACAGCCTGGACATGGTACGGGCTCACCCCAACGCCCGTGGTGTGTTCCACTGCTACTCCGGCGGCGTGGAGGACGCCAAGACCCTGGTCATCATGGGCTGGATGGTGTCCTTCACCGGGGTGGTCACCTTCAAGAACGCCCGCCGGGCTCTGGAGGTCATCGAGTGGCTGCCCATGGACCGGATTATGATCGAGACCGACGCGCCCTACATGGCCCCCGAGCCCTACCGGGGCAAGCGGAACGACTCCCGGTATGTGTTCCGCATGGCCGAGGCCATCGCCCAGGTAAAGGGCCTGACCGCCGAAGAGGTGGGGCGCATCACCACGGAAAACGGCAAACGATTTTTCAACATTCCCTGACAGGAGGCGAATTGTATGGAGACCATCACCTATGAGTACGAGGGCGGGCTGTACGTGAACCTGACCAACCGCTGTGACTGCGCCTGTGTGTTCTGCCTGCGGCACAACGGCCACAAGGGCAGTATCTACGCCGACGACCTGTGGCTGGACCACGAGCCCACCCGGGAGGAGGCCCTGGACGACTTCCTGCGCCGTGACCTGACCAGCTACCGGGAGATTGTGTTCTGCGGCTTCGGCGAGCCCATGTACCGTTGGGACGACATCGCCTGGCTCATCGACGCCCTGAAGGCTAAGTGCCCCAATCTGCCCCCGGTGCGCATCAACACCAACGGCCACGCGGCATTGTTCCTGGGCCGGGACGTGACCCACGAGCTGTCCGGCCGGGTGGACACGGTGTCCATCTCTCTCAACGGCTCCACGGCGGAGGAGTACTGCGCCGTCACTCAGCCCAAGGACGGCCCCGCCGCCTGGAAGGCCATGCTGGACTTTGCCGCCCGGTGCCGGGAGTACGTGCCCCACGTAATTATGACCATTGTGAACAAGGACAAGACCCCGGAGGAGATTGAGCGGTGCCGCCGCCTCACCATGGACCTGGGGGTCACCCTGCGGGTGAGAACCTACATCCCCGATTAAACCCAAAACAAAAGCGCCGTCCCTGCCGGGACGGCGCTTTTTTCTGTTCAGGGTGCGGGGGAGGGGGTGATGGTGCCTCTGGCGGCGTCCACCTCCGCCATGGTGGGGATGGAGGGAGCCGCTCCGGGCCGGGACACCGCCAGGGCGGAGGCCAGGGAGGCGTTCTCCAGGCAGCGGGAGATGTCCTCGCCTCTGGCCAGGGAGGCCAGGAAGAAGCCGGTGAAGGTGTCACCGGCGGCGGTGGTGTCCACAGCCTTCACCTTGTAGGCCCCGTGGGAGAAGGTGTGCTCACTGTCCCGGTACACCACGCCCCGCTGTCCCAGGGTGAGCACCACCCGGGCATGGGGCCAGCGGGTGAGCAGGGTGTCCAGGATGGCTTCGTGCTCAGTCTCTCCGGTGAGGGCCTGGCCCTCCACCTCGTTGATGAGGAAGATGGACACCTTTTCAAAGGGAAACGCCTCCAGCATCCCCTGAGTGATGGGGGAGGGGTTGAACACCAGGGGAATCCCCAGCTCGCCGCAGCGGTTGGCCAGATAGCTGATATTGCTGATCTCATTCTGGGTGAGCACCATGTCCTCCGGCCCGAAATGGGAGAGCACGCTGTCGATGTACTCCTCCGTGACGGCCTGGTTGGAGCCGCCGTAGATGATGATATTGTTCTGTCCGGAGGCGTCCACCTGGATGATGGCGTGGCCGGTCATCTCAGCGGACACGCCCAGATGGTCCAGCTTCACGCCGCTGTGGGCCAGCATCCGCTCCAGCTCCTCGCCGCCCTTGCCCAGCATGCCGGCGTGATAGGTCTCCGCACCCGCACGGGCCAGGGCCACCGACTGGTTGAGCCCCTTTCCGCCGCAGAAGTGGTCCAGCTTGCGGGCGGAGATGGTCTCCCCCGGCGTGACAAAATGCTCCACCTGATACACGTGGTCCACGTTCATGGAACCGAAATTCAGCAGCCGCATGGCCATTCCTCCCTGTTATTTCCGCCCGGTCACGGCGTTTTCTCTGTTGGCACCATGATAGCATGAACCGGGGCGGAATGGCAAGGGGCTGCCCTCAGGCGGCCTCCTCGGCCAGCTCGGCCATGGCCTCACGCTCGCTGTCGGCGGAGAAGCAGAAGCGCCCGCAGGCGTCGTACACCTCCACATGACCATAGACCCAACGCATGGAATACTCCTTCATAACCGGACGCTCCTTTCTGTCTGCCCCGCCCTGGCGGGCTGTCTCTGCTTTTCCTTACAGGCACAGTATAGCAAACAAGAAGTACTATAAACCGGACTTTTAAAAGAGACACAAAAAAACTTCCCCGGACGGGATTCCGTCCGGGGAAATGGGGAATTTGGTGGAAAACAGGCTTACTCGCCCAGCACGGCGGCTGCCGCGTTGGCGCCGGCCAGACGGCCGGAGGTCAGAGCGAAGCCCAGGCCCACGCCCTCAACGTTGACGTAGGCGGCCACGCTGACGCCGCTGCAGTTGTTGCCGGTGGCGTACAGGCCGGAGATGGGGTTCATATCGTCATCCACCACCTGGAGCTCATTGGTCACATTCACACCGCCCAGGGCGCCCAGCACGGCGTTGTAGCCCTTGGTGACGTAGAAGGGGCCCTCCTCCACGGAGTAGACCAGGCTGTCGGCGCTCTTGAAGAACTCCTCGTCATAACCGTTGGCCACGTAGGTGTTGTAGCGGGACACGGTGTCCTTCAGGGTATCGGCGTCGCAGCCGATGAACTCGGCCACCTCGTCCAGGGTCTGGCACACCTTGCCGTCGCCGCTCTCGGTCAGCTTCTCAAAGTCGCTGGCAAAGACCTCCGGGTCCACAATGGCGTGGTAGATGGTCCGCTCGCCGTCCTCGCCGATGATGCCATTCTGGTCCCAGTAGTGGATCCAGGTGCCGGTGTTCTCATAGGAGCTGTCGCACCAGCGGTCCACGGTGGCCTGGTCCACGATGGTGTAGGCGTAGCCGCCCTGGGCCAGCACCGCGCTGGAGTACTCCACGGTGTCCTTCAGCAGGTCCTCGTTCATGAAGCGCTGACCCAGGTGGTTGACCCACAGGACAGGGGTATTCAGGGTCAGCTGCTCGGCCACCTCAATGTTGGCGGTCTTGGTGCCCACGCCGTGGTTCATGGTGAGCAGCTCGCCCTGGGCGGCGCCCACGTCGTACATCATCTGCAGGCCGGAGCCGTCGTTGCCGCCGATGACGTTGACGGTCTCATACACCTTGTCGCCCAGCGCCTGGCGCATCATCTCCTCGTTGCCGGCGAAGCTGCCGGTGGAGACAATGACCGCGCCGGCGTTGACGGTCAGGGTGCCGCCGTCGGCCTTGGTGCACACCGCGCCCACCACGGCGCCGCTGTCATCGGTGAGCAGGCTGGTGGCGGTGGTGTTGTAGCGGATATCCACGCCGTTGTCGTCCAGGGCCTGGCCCAGGTAGGTGAAGGGGTCGGCGTTGTTCCAGCGGTGGTAGATGATGGTCTCGTCAAAGTGGGCGATCTGCTGGGCGGTCTTGGACAGGTACACGTTGACGCCCTTGTCCAGCAGGTACTCCACCGTGTTCTTGGCCTCGCTGACGAAGGTGCGGATGAGCTGGGCGTTGGCCAGCTGGTTGCTCTGGTCCATCAGCTTGTCGTACCAGTACTCCTCGTCGGAGCCCAGGTCATCGCCGTACCGCTCGTACTGGAGGGAGGTGCCGATGGCGAACATGCCCTGAGCGGCGTTGCCCATGCCGCCCAGCACGCCGGTGCTCTCCACGCCCACCACATTGGCGCCTGCCTCGGCGGCGCTGAGGGCGGCCATGGTGCCGGAGGCGCCCATGCCGATGACCAGCACGTCGGCGGTAACCTCCTCGTCCTCACCGGTGGGGGTCTCTTCCTCCTCCACGGTCATGCCGGCCTGGGTCATGGCGTCCTTGGCGGCGGCCATGACAGCCTCGCTGGTGACGGTGGCGCCGGACACGCCGTCAATGTTGGGGCTCTGGGCGTCCAGGATGGCCTGAGCCAGATCGGGCAGGGCGGCCTGACCCACGCTCTCGGTCTCACTGTCGCCTACGGCGTCCACGGCGGTGATGACGCCGCCAGACACGGTGATGGTCACGCTGACCTCACCGCCAAAGCCCTCGGCAGTGCCGGTGTAGGTGCCGTCAGTCACGCCGCCGGTGGGGGCCTGAGACGCCTCTTCGCTGGCGCTGGGGGAAACAGAAGGGGTGGTCTCCGTCTCCTGGTTGGTACAGCCCCCCAGAACAGCGGTCAGCATGGCGCCGCACAGCGCCAGGGACAGCAGCTTCTTTATGGTTCCTTTCATGTCATAATCCTCCTTGGTATCACGGGATGTGCCGGAAGGGCCCATTCCGGCACGTCCCACCGGGCCTGAATGTGGGGGCGCAGGTCTGACGGCCCGGTTTTCGTTAAAAGATTATCACATCCCTATTTCGTCAACAATTGACGCATGTTGTGCCAAAAGTGTCTTATTTTTGGATTTCACCCCAGGCGCTCTTGTGGCTGGCCGCGGAAAAACGGTATAATAATAGCCGGCAAAACCTGAAAGCAGGGAGGGAATGGGGCTATGGTGCAGCGCGGAGAGTGGAATCCGGTTCTGGCGGGACTGGCGGATGGGCCGGTGGAGGCTGGGGGCGTGACCCTGGCCGCGGAAGGACCGGGCGAGTACCCCGGCGGCCATTTTCTGCTTCTCTTTACCCCGGAGAGCGTGCGGCTGTGCCTGCGCAGTAAGCGGACCATCCCCCTGACACCCGGCAGCTTTCTGCTGCTGCGCAGCCGGAGGGGGTATCGGGTGGAGGATGGGCGGGTGCTGACCCTGCGCTATCCGGCCGCTTTCTTTGACGGGCTGTTTTTCAGCCAGCTGGCCGACTGCCGGATTCTGTTTGACATGCTGCAGCTGGAGGACCCGGAGGAGGAGTTCCTCTGCTTTGACTACCGCACAGGGGACCCGGTGTGGAGCTGCGCCCTGGCCCTGTGCCGGGAGCTGCTGACCAGGGACTCCTTCACCCCCAATCTGCTCCACTGCGGCACGACCCAGCTCTTCACCCTGCTCCAGAGGGGATTTCAGGGGCATCTCTCGGTGAGCCGCTCCACCATGCTGCGTGACAATCCCTTCGGGCAGCTGCTCAAGTACATGGGGGACCACTACGACACCGTCACCCTGGCCGACCTGGCCCGCCGGTTCAACTACAATCCCAGCTATCTCTCGGCCTATTTCCGCCGGGTCACCGGCGAGACGTTCAGCCAGAAGCTCTACCACATCCGCATGGAGCAGGCCCTCTGGGCCCTGGAGCACACCGACCGGGCGGTGCAGGACATCAGCCAGTCCCTGGGCTTCCGGGAAAAGAGCTACTTCCTCCGCCGGTTCAAGGCGGAGTACGGCTGCACCCCCACCCAGTACCGCAGCCGTCTGGGCAAGGCCAAAAAAGGAGATAAAAACAGCGGGACATCCGGATAATTCCGGGTGTCCCGCTGCTTTTGCTTTTATTTGGGACGCTTACTCCCTGTCCTCCGGCTTATCCTCGTCGGGGGCGGGGACGTCGATGTCCCCAGGGGACTTGCGCTTGCCCTCGGGGGTCAGCTCGCTACGCTGGCTGCGGATGGAGGGCGTTCTGTCCGGGCGGCTCTTGATGCGGCCGTCGGGCTCCCGGAGGGCGTCCGGGTCGGTAAAGACCTGCTCGAAGGCGGCGGCGTCCATGGTCTCGTTCTCCAGCAGGTACTCGGCCGTCAGCTCCAGCTGGGCACGCTGCTCGGTGAGGATGGTGCGGCAGCGCTCATAGGCCTTGTCGATGATGGCCTTGACCTCCTGGTCGATGAGGTCGGCGGTCTCCTCGGAGTAGCTCTTGGCCTGGGCCATGGAGCGGCCGATGAAGATCTCGTCGTGGCCCGAATCAAAGACCACGCTGCCCAGCTTCTCGCTCATGCCGTAGCGCATGACCATGTTGCGGGCGATGGAGGAGGCACGCTGCAGGTCGTTGCCCGCGCCGTTGGAGATATCCCCCAGCACCAGCTGCTCGGCCACACGGCCGCCCAGCAGGGAGGCGATGCGCTCCTCCAGCTCGGTGCGGGAGAGGAAGCTCTTGTCCTCCTGGGGCAGGGAGATGGTCATGCCGCCGGCACGGCCCCGGGGCACGATGGTGATCTGGTGGACCGGGTCGGCGGTCTCCAGGGCGTGGCTGACAATGGCGTGGCCCGCCTCATGGTAGGCGGTAAGCTTGCGCTCCCGCTCAATGACCACCCGGCTCTTCTTCTCCGGTCCGGCGATGACCTTGATCACCGCCTCGTGGAGGTCGGGCATGGTGATGAACCGCTCCCCACGGCGGGCGGCCAGCAGGGCGGCCTCGTTCATCAGGTTCTCCAGGTCGGCGCCGGTAAAGCCGCCGGTGGCCTTGGCCACGTCCTTCAGGTCCACATCCTCGGACAGGGGCTTGTTACGGGCGTGGATTTTCAGAATCTCCTCCCGGCCCTTGATGTCGGGCGCGCCCACGTAGATCTGCCGGTCAAAGCGGCCGGGACGCAGCAGGGCGGGGTCCAGAATGTCCTGCCGGTTGGTGGCGGCCATGACAATGACCCCCTCGTTGGCGGCAAAGCCGTCCATCTCCACCAGCAGCTGGTTCAGCGTCTGCTCCCGCTCGTCGTGGCCGCCGCCCAGACCGGTGCCTCTCTGGCGGCCCACGGCGTCAATCTCGTCGATGAACACAATGGCGGGGGAGTTCTTCTTGGCCTGGTCGAACAGGTCGCGGACACGGCTGGCGCCCACGCCCACGTACAGCTCCACGAAGTCGGAGCCGGAGATGGACAGGAAGTGGACCCCGGCCTCACCGGCCACGGCCTTGGCCAGCAGGGTCTTACCGGTGCCCGGAGGGCCTACCAGCAGGATACCCTTGGGGATGCGGGCGCCCAGGGCCAGGAAGCGCTTGGGGTCCCGCAGGAACTCCACCACCTCCCGCAGCTCCTCCTTCTCCTCGTCGGCGCCGGCCACGTCGGCAAAGGTGACCTTCTTGCCCTCGTCGGAGACGGTGCGGGTGCGGGCCCGGGAGTAGCGGCTGGTCTTGTCGGCGCCTCCGCCGCCACCGGCCTGCCGCTGGAACATGATGTACCACATGGCAAAGAAAATGACCACAATCACCAGCGTGGGCAGCAGGGCGCTGGCCCAGGCGGGCAGGCGGAAGCCCGCCGGGTAGTCAAAGGCCTGAATGATGCCGTTGGCGTGCTGCTTGACGATGGTGTCGTTGAAGTCCCGGTAGAACAGCTCAAAGCTGGGCAGCTTGTAGCTGACCGTATAGCTGCCCTGGTAGGGCTCCCACAGCTCCATGGTCAGGGTGTCGTCCTTGACCTGGACGGTCTTGACCTGCTGATTGTCCAGCAGGTCGTGGATTTCGGAGTAGTAGACCGCTTTCCCCGCGTTCAGCCCCATCAGTGCGTACACGGTGGAGAGCAGGATGAGGAAAATAAACAGGTAGAACACCAGGTCGCGGCCGGAAATTTTCTTCTTCAATACGGACCTCTCCCTCCACGGGGCGCCCCATGAGGGCGGGCCCGTTTCATTTCACAGCTTATGATGCGCCGGAAGCCGGGATGGATGAGGGCAAATCAGCCCTCGCCGCCGTACACCCGGGGCTTGAGGATGCCGATGTAGGGCAGGTTGCGGTACTTCTCGGCGTAGTCCAGGCCGTAGCCCACCACGAACTCGTCGGGAATGGTGAAGCCGCTGTAGTCCACGTGGACCTCCTTCACCCGGCGGTCGGGCTTATCCAGCAGGGTGCACAGCTTCATGGACGCGGGCTTGCGGGCCCGCAGCAGCTCCAGCAGGTAGGACAGGGTGTTGCCGGAGTCCAGAATGTCCTCCACCACGATGATGTCCTTGCCCTCGATGTCGTCGGACAGGTCCTTGGTGATCTGCACCTGGCCGGAGGAGGTGGTGCCCTTGCCGTAGGAGGACACGGACATGAAGTCGATGGTGCAGGGCACCTCGATCTTCCGGGTCAGGTCGGCCATGAACACAAAGGAGCCACGGAGCACCGAGATGAGCATGGGCTCCTTACCGGCATAGTCACGGTTGATTTCGGCGGCAATCTCGCTCACACGCTTATTCAGCTCTTCCTCAGAAAAAAGTACCCGTTCAATGTCCTGTTCCAGCATAATCGCTCATCCTTCCATTCTCTCTGTTTGGTTGTATTCTCTCGCCCGCCGGACAAAGCGCAGGGCAGCGCCGAAGCGGGGGTGTGGCCCGTTCTCTCCCAGACCGGCCACGGCAATGACGCCGTCGCCGTCGGCGGCCACGGGAATCCGCTCCCGGTCCCGCCGAGGGATTTTTTCGTCTATCATCAGCTTCTTCACCGTGCGGCTTCTGCGGCCGGGACGGGTCAGCTCGTCTCCCTGCTGCCGGGGACGCACAATCAGCCCCGGCCAGGGCTCCTCCTCCAGCACCAGAATCCAGTCGGTGCCCGGGATGGGGTTCTCTCCCCGCACCGGGGTCACCGGCTCAAAGGGGGGACGGGGGTCGTCCTGGGTGGTGAGGAGCAGCTCTCCGTACACCCGCTGGGCCAGCCGTCCGCCCGGCAGGCAGGCCACCGCCGACGGGTCGTCCCCACGGCACAGGTTCACAATGGCCTCCAGATGGGCGGCGGAGCAGTCGGTGTCCCCGTCTCCCATCATCTCCAGCAGCCGCCGGGCAGCCCGTGGGGCGATGGCGGTGGGGGCGTCGGCCAGGTAGTGGGCCTCGATGACCAGGTCGTCCTCCGCCCAGCGGGCGTGGGCGCACACCTGGGCGGCCTGGGCGTTTAAGTAGTCGTTGTCCGCCCGGAGGTAGCGGGTAGTGTCCGTCATGCGCCGGACAAAGCCGGGGTTGAGCTCCTCCAGCAGGGGCACCACCTGGCGGCGGATGCGGTTGCGGGTGAAGCGTTCGTCGGAATTGGAGCTGTCCTCCACGTGGGGGATGCCGTACAGCGCCAGATACTCCTCCACCTCCCGGCGGGTGGTGGTGAGTATGGGCCGCACCAGGTCCCCACGCCGGGGCGCGATGCCCGCCATGCCCTGAAGTCCGGTGCCCCGGATGAGGTGGAGCAGCAGGGTTTCGGCGTTGTCATCGGCGGTGTGGGCGGTGGCGATGCGGTCGCAGCCCAGGCGCTGGGCCGTGTCCCGCAGGAAGGCGTACCGCATATCCCGTGCGGTCTCCTCCAGCCCACGGCCCTGCCGGGCGGCCTCAGCGGCCACGTCACCCCGGCCCACCACCAGCTCCACGGCGGGCAGGGTGCGCTCACCGTCGGGGCCGTCAAAGCGCTGGGGACCGCACCACTTGGCCACGAAGTCCCGGACAAAGGCCTCGTCCCGGTCGGACTCCTCACCACGGAGGCAGTGGTTGTAGTGGGCGGCAATCAGGTTGAAGCCCAAAATGTCCCGCAGCAGCCACAGCCGGTGGAGCAGGTACACCGAGTCGGCGCCCCCGGACACGGCGCACAGCACCGTGCCCCCACGGGGGAGCATGTCGTATTCCATTGAAAGGGTATTCAGGGCGTCTGTCATAGATTCTCCTTATGAAAACAGGGGAAAAGCCTCGCAGAGTTTCCGCCGCATAGCGGCGGAAAGAAAATTCAAAGAGGTGCGGAGCAGGACACGGCCTGCGCAGCACACCACTGCTTGCTCCGCCACCGGCGGGCAACCACCCCCGCCGTGCGGGGGTGAGGGGGGTATCGCGGGCATTGTGCCGCCCCAGCGGCGCGGTGCCCGCGTATCTAGGGGACAGCGTCCCCCCTGGACGCTCAGTACTCCTCGTGCCGCCGGTCGATGGAGGAGAAGGTGGTATACTCGGGCAGCCACTGCAGCTCCACCGTGCCGGTCTCTCCGTGTCGGTTCTTGGCGATGATACACTCGGCCAGGTTGTGGTTGTCGTCGTTGTCGTTGTAGTAGTCGTCCCGGTAGAGGAACATGACGATATCGGCGTCCTGCTCGATGGCGCCCGACTCACGCAGGTCGGAGAGCATGGGGCGCTTGTCGCTGCGGCTCTCGGGGCCGCGGGACAGCTGGGACAGACAGACCACCGGCACGTTTAGCTCCTTGGCCATGATTTTCAGGGCGCGGGAGATGTCGGAGACAATCTGCTGCCGGTTCTCGCCGCTGCTGCGCTGGGGACCTCCGGCGGAGGTCATCAGCTGCAGGTAGTCGATGACCACCAGACCCAGGTTGTCCACCCGGCGGCACTTGGCGTTCATGTCGGCCACGGAGAGGGCCGGGTTGTCGTCGATGAGAATCTGGGTCCGGTTGAGGGCGGCCGAGGCGGCGGCGATTTTGGTCCAGTCCTCCTCGGTGAGCCGTCCGGTGACCAGCTTCTTGTTGTCCACAAAGCTCTCGCCGGAGATCAGACGCATGGCCAGCTGCTCCCGGCTCATCTCCAGGGAGAAGAAAACCACCGTCTTGCCCGAGAACTTGCCCGCGTGGAGCAGTATGTTGAGGGCGAAGGAGGTCTTGCCCATGCCGGGACGGGCGGCCAGCAGAATGAGATCGGACTTGTTCAGACCTGCGATGGCCCGGTCCACGTCGGGCATGCCGGTGCTCAGGCCGGGAATCTCACTGTTCTGGGCGGCCAGCTCGTTGAGCCGCTCGTACACGCTGAGAATGACCGTGGAGATGTGCTCCAGGCCCTGGGAGCCCCGGCCCTGGCGGATGGCGTAAATCCGCTGCTCCGCCGCCTCCAGCACCTCCTGGGCCGTGCCGGTGCCCTCCTGGATAAGGGCGGTCAAATCTCCCGCCGTCTCGGCAATCCGCCGCAGCAGGGACTTGTCCTTCACGATGGACACATATTCCTTCACGTTGGCCGCCGTGGGGGTGATCTCCATCAACTGGAGCAGGTAGCTCCGGGACGTGTTCTCGTCATACACGCCATTCTGGCGCATATGGTCCAGCACGGTCACCGGGTCGATGGTCAGAGAGAAGTTGAACATGGAGTAGATGGTCTCGTAGATCTCCCGGTTCTGCCGCAGGTAGAAGTCCTCGCCCCGCAGCTCCTCCACCACCTCGGGCACGCATCGTGAGTCAATGAGCATGGAGCCCAGCACCGCCTGCTCGGCCTCCACCGAGTGGGGCATCTGCCGGGTCAGCAGCGCCTCATCCATATTCTCACCTCCTGGGTAAAAATCAAACGCTTTTCTGTCGTGGGAGAAAAGGCTTCTCTCAGGGAGAAGTTTCCCTTACTCCTCCACCACCATGACGCTGAGGGTGCCGGTGATCTCGTAGCCCAGCTTGACCTTGAGCTTGTAGCCGCCGAAGGCCTTGATGGGCTCCTCCTGGACAATCTTGGTCTTGGCAATGTCGATGCTGTGCTGGGCCTTGAGGGCGTCGGAGATCTCCTTGGAGGTGACGGCGCCGAAGAGACGGCCGCCGTTGCCGCCCTTGGCCACCACCTTCACGGTGAGGCCGGCGAGCTTCTCGGCGATGGCCTGGGCCTCGGCCTTCTCGGCGGCCTCCTGGGCCTTCTTGGCCTTCTCCTGCATCTTCATGGTGTTGATGTTCTCCGCCGTGGCGGGCACGGCCAGCTTCCGGGGCAGGAGGAAGTTGCGGGCGTAACCGTCGCTGGCCTCAATCATCTGGCCCTTCTTGCCCTGACCCTTGACGTCCTGCTGTAAAATAACCTTCATGTTATATCGTTCCTTTCTGAAAATACAATTTTTTGCTTATTCATCCTCAAAATACTGGTCAATGGACCGGATGAGGTTCCGTGTGACCTGGTCCAGGGTACCGGGCACCTGGGCGCCTGCGGTGGCGGCATTGCCGCCGCCGCCCAGCTTCTCCAGCACCACCTGGACGTTGGTGTCCCCCATGCTGCGGGCCGAGATGATGACCCGCTCCCCGTCGGGGAAGAGGACAAAGGACGCGTCGATGCCCGCGATGTTCAGCAGCTCGTCGGCGGCCTGGGCGGCGGTGACCCGGCCCACAGTGTGGTCCACCCGGGCCACGGCGATGTTGTTGCGGTACATCTTGGCGTTCTGGATGATGTCGTACTTGGCGATGGTGCCCTCCAGGTCGTTCTGGAAGAGCTTCTTCACGTCGCCGGTGTCGGCGCCCGCACGGCGCAGGTAAGCCGCCGCCTCAAAGGTGCGGCCGCCGGTGCGCATGGTGAACTGCTTGGTGTCCAGCACGATGCCGGCCAGCAGGGCCTCCGCCTCCAGACGCAGCATGTCGGCCGGCTCCATGGCGTACTGGAGCAGCTCGGTGACCAGCTCGCTGGCCGAGGAGGCGTAGGGCTCGTGGAAATTGAGGGCGGCGTTGGCGATGTAGGTGGCCGCCCGGCGGTGGTGGTCGATGACCGCCACCTTGTTGCAGGACTCCAGCACCTCCTGGGCGGACACCTGCTCGGGCCGGTTGGTGTCCACCACCACCAGCAGGGCGTTGGCGTCGGCCATGATGAGGGCGTCCTGGGCGGAGAGGAACACATCCCGGTACTCGGGCAGGGCGGCCAGCCGGTCGGCCATGACGCTGGCCGGGTTGCGGCCGCTCTCCTTGATGATATGGGCGGGTACGCCCCGCTTGCGGCACAGGGAGATGACACCTGCCGCCGCGCCCATGCAGTCCAGGTCGGGGTACTTGTGGCCCATGACGAACACCATGGACGCCGAGCTGACCAGCTCGGACAGGGCGTTGGCCATGACCCGGCTCTTGACCTTGGTGCGCTTCTCGGTCTCCTTGGACCGGCCGCCGTAGAACTCGAAGGTGAACTTGTTCTTCACCACCGCCTGGTCGCCGCCACGGGACAGGGCCATGTCGATGGACAGGTTGGCGAACTGGAACAGCTCCTGGAGGCTGTCGGCGTCCTTGCCGATGCCGATGGACAGGGTGGCGGGGATGCCGTTGGGGCTGGTGATGGCGTGGACCGCGTCCAGCACGGAGTATTTTCCGTCCTGATAGGCCTGGAGGTGGCGCTCCTCGAAGATAAAGAGGTAGTGATCCCGGCTGTACCGGCAGAAGATGCCGCCGGCAGGGGCCACCCACTCGTCCAGCCGTGCGTTGATCTCGCTGAGCAGGGCGGAGCTGGCGTTGTCCGACAGGCCCTTGAGAATCTCCTCGTAGTTGTCCAGCAGGAGGATGGCCACCACGGGCCGGGAGTCGTAAAACTCCTCCTTCACGCTGGAGAACTCGGTCACATCCACCCAGTAGGTGGTGGCCAGGAAGCTCTGGCGGCCACGGTCGTCGGTGCGCACCAGGTGGCCGTACACCAGGAACCGCCGGTCGCCAATCCGCACCTCGTTGGGGCACTGGCTCTTGCCCTCCATGAGCCAGCGGGAGTTGAAGTCGGGCACCGCTGCGGACAGCTTGGTGTCAAACAGGTGCTCCCGCTCGCCGGTGAGCTGGAGAAAGCGCTCGTTGGACCAGATGACCTCGTCGGTCTCCGGCTTGAAGATGACCATGGGCAAAGGGGCGTTGACCATGGTGTCCTTGGTGGCCACGTCGATGTTGCAGGTGACGTTGTCGATATACTTGAGGATTTCCCGGCGGCGCAGGTTGCTGGCTCTGCGGAAGTAGCAGTAGAGCATGAGCACCACCACCGCCTCGGCAAGCCCCAGGTAGAGGTTAAAGAATGCGGAGGCCACGGTGAAGCACACCAGGGCGATAAAATAGAGCCTCAGACTGGGCTCCAGCAGATGACTGAGCTTGTTTTTCTTTTTCATGGCGTCCTCACCTCGGCACACAGCACATAATGAGAGAGATTATTATATCAAGAAAGTCCAGAAAAGTCTACTATCCTTTGCCCCGCAGCGCTTCCGGCACATTTCCCGCCGAAAAAGTGCAACAGTTTGCAACCGGCGGCGCTGTGTTGCGGTCTGCATGGGCTTATTTGGGCCCACCTGAGCTATATTGCGGAAGATTCTGGCCGGAACGCAGCGTCCACTTTTGTGGCCGTCTCCCGCTGCCGGGACCGCTTGTCGTAATGGGTGTATACCCGCAGCGTCATGGCCGGGGTGGTATGCCCCAGCAGGTACTGGACCTCCTTCAGGTCTGCCCCCGTGGCCATAAGCCGGGAGGCGTAGGTGTGCCGCAGCAGGTGAGGGTGAACGTAGAAGTCCAGGGCCGCCCCCTTGTGGACCACCGCGCCGCCGGAGTCCACAGCGCAGAGAAATTGCAGCTGCCGGGTGATCCGCTTTGCGGATTGCATGTCCATCGCCCCCACCACTGTCATGGTGTCCGTGGCCCGCCGTCTTTGCCGCAGCGCCTCCAGCAGAACGTCCGGTATCGGCAGCACCCGCTTTGCGCCCTGGGTTTTCAGGCGGTCCGTGAGCTCCAGCCCGGACCTGTGGAATACCGCCTGTCGCCGGACGGTGATGGTCCTGCCGGTGAAGTCCACACTGTCCCAGCACAGCCCCAGCGCCTCGCCCCGGCGCAGACCGGCAAAGAGGCACAGGCATACAAAGACATACAGGTCATCGCCCTTGGCCTTTGCCGCCGCCAGCAGGGCGCGGACCTGGCCCTCGGTGAGGGGCACCCGCTCGGCTGGCGGTGTCCCTCCCGGCTTGAACTGAGAGGTGACCGGGCTCACCGCGATGACGCGATTGTCAATGGCGAACTGGAACACCTCCCGCATCCGGGAGAGCAGGGCGGCCTGGGTTCCCTTGGCCAGCTCAGCGGCCTCGGACATGACACGGGCAATGTGGACGGGGCGGATATCCCGGACCCGGAGATGCCCGATGTAGGGCAGTACATGGCGGTCCAGGGTGATGTTGATGAGGCGGATGGTGTTTTCGTTCACCTTGGGCCGCTTGCAGAAGTCCAGCCAGGTCCGGGTGAGCTCCCGGAATGTCGTGTTGTCCCCGATATTGATGCCCATGCACAGCTCCAGCTGCGCCCGCTGCACCTTCTCGTCCAGCTCCTTCTGCGTCTTGGCCCGGATATATTTCCGCTTCCCATCGGGGCAGCGGAGTGCTTTGGTCAGATATTTTGTGCTTGCCATGAGATTTTCCCCCTTGTAATCCGTCGGCCAGACTGATACAATGAGGGTAGTTAACATAACTATGCGCACCGTGGCCGTCTCCTGTTGCAGCAGGGGGCGGCTCTTTTTATCGGCGCTCGGCTTTGCAGGTAGTCCACAGGTGGGCGGACCTGCCCGCCTTTTAGTTTCCTTGTTTTACCATTTTTAAAAACGGATTTTGGAGTGTCGCGATTTCCGAGGGGCAATTTCCTAAAAAGCGACCCCCCGCCCTTCGGGGACCATACCCCCTACCCCCTCCCCCTGGGCGGCGGTGGACTACCCGGGGGGGGGCTGCCCGGTACCCCCTACCCCTACCCGTGCCCCTACGGCCCGGGGGGTGGGTGGCCCTTGTCTCCTGGCCCTGGCTGCCGGTGTGGGAGTGGGATTATTGTGCGGTGAAACGCCCATGGTGCCCGCTATGCCTTGGGCCCCAATGGTTCCGCGCCGCTGTCCTGCCTGGAAGTGCAACCGATGTGCAACAACCGGCCATCTCCGGCGTGTTCTCTCCGCGCTGCTGAGGCTCCCCCGCTCGCCGGCGGGAAGTCCACAGGGGCGATCACTTAGAAGGGGCGTCGCGGTCCATAGCTTCATCAATCGCGCGATTGATGAAGCTATTCAGGCTTTCTCCTTGCTCCTTTGCGTGGGCTCTGATAATGTCCTTTTTGCCCTTGGGCATAGTTAGGTTCACGCGGTCTACATTTTCCTTCTGCCACTGATTCTTGTAATCTGTTTTTCCTGCCATTGCTTGCCTCCTCTCCGGGGTCTACAAAAGGTATACCCCTTCCATCATGGCTCAATTATAGCGCAAATGTCAATCGTGCGCAAGATGCAAAATCAACAAATAATCGTGCGCAAGACTGTGCGTTGTGCCAATTGCAAAATCGTGCGCACGATGCTATAATTCATCATGTCAGGAGGGACAAGCCCCGGGAGCCCGCCACGCCGCTGCAATACGCGAAACCGCCGCAGTACCGGGGCCCCTCACCAATTAAATAAGGAGGTCAGCACCGTGAGCACGCACGAACTGGAAAGGAAGGTCCGGGAGCTACGACAGCTCCAAAGCCTCATCGAGGAAGCCACCCAGGAGGCGGAGGCCATTAAGGACGCCATCAAGCTCCACATGGGCGACGCCGAGGAGCTGCGGGCGGGGGAGTACAAAGTGCGCTGGACGCGCTGCACTACCACCCGTGTGGACACCACCGCACTGAGGGCCGCCGCGCCGGAACTGGTGGAGCGGTTCACCAAGACCACTGTCACCCGCCGCTTCACCGTAGCATGAGAAATGCCCCTTGCGTCACAGCCGACCAAAGCAGACGCAAGAGGCACCACAACCCCCAAAACAATAAGGGGGACTGAGGCGAGTATACCACAGTCCCCCGCCCACTACAAGGAGGATTTGACATGAAAGAGATTATTATTCGTATGCTGGACCGACTGGACGACCGCAAGCTGGACCTGGTGTTCTTCTTCATCCGGGGTCTGACGGGCTGACGAAGCACTGAGGGGGTGGGGCAGAGCTCCGCCCCCTCCACAGCCTCAGCGGGAAAGGAGGTGAGGCCGGGAGCACAGGGGACGCCCGCCCCGGCAGGACAGAACAGGACCAGCGCCGCCCGACGCGGCGCCAACAAGGAAAGGAGTACCCAAATGGAACTGGATCAGCTCAGGAGACGCGCACGCCGCCACAACCTCCGCATCATCACGGACCGGAGCACCGGCCTTTACTACCTGGTGGACATTGACACGAACTGTGTCGCCGCCCCCGGCCCCATGAACCTGGGCTCGGTGGAGGCCTGGCTCGATGACCTGGACAGCGAGGAGGGCGCGGAGTAAGCCGATCCGCCGATCATGTCGTCCACAGGGGTGCCCGCTCGGTGTTATGCCGGGCGGGCGCTTCTGCTGTCCGGCGTATCCCTTCTGTAACCTCACAGGCGGCCCGCAGAGCGGCGCAGAAACTGACATGGTATAACTACTCTCTCCGGCGGCTCTGCGGCGCTCCTGGCCGTCCCCGGGGCTATGCTGTGGACTTCTCCGCTCCGCCGCTGCTGCCCTTCAGGAACGAGCGGGTGAGCGCTTCCCGCCGCAGAACTTCCCGCTCCACGGGGGCAACGCCGGTGCGCTGGAACCGGCGCAGGCCAACGCCAGAAAGGTAGTTCGTGCGCTCCTCCAGGAACTGCCCCAGCCCCAGCGCGGCACAGCGGGAGCGGAGCGCTTGGATGCCGTCCCGTTTCAGCTGCTTCACCCGCGCCGGGTCTGCCCCGCGCCGGGCCGCTACGGTCTCCGCGCTCAGCCCGTCCAGACAGCAGCCGCGCACCGTTGCGGCCTGGGCCTCCGGTATGCGCTCCAGTGCCCGCTCCAGCGCCGCCCGGAGCTGCTGCCGGTACACCTCATTTTCCACAGACTCGAAAGCGCTGCCCGGTGCTTCGACGGTATCCCCCAGGGTGAGATCGTCGCCCTCGCTGCCCTGTACCGGCGCATCCAGGCTCAGCGCCTGGTTCAGCGGCTTTCTGGTCGTGCTCTCCTCCGCCGTCAGCCGGATAAAGCGCCGCCGTATCAGCGTGGCCAGCAGCGCGGAGAAACTGCCCTGTTCCGGAGCGTAGGCCGCCACGGCGTCCAGGAACGCGAAATAACTCTCCTGCACAAGGTCATCCACATCATAGCCGCATTGTGCCGCCCGCTCAGGCTGTTGGCGATCTTGTAGACGAGGCGGCGCTGGGAATTCCACAGGGGTTCCAACTGGTCCGCCTGTCCGGCCTGTGCTGCCAGCGCCATTGCGTCCACTTCTGCGCTGTTCATTGCGTCCATCTCCTTTCCAGTTTTTGAGCGTTTTCCCTCTTCCACGCCCCAGGAATTTCCATAATATCGAATTTCGTACACGATTATTTTGTATACGAACTAATTTGAGCTGCCCGGTTCCTCCCATATTATACCACCGCCTTGATATGTAGTCCACATCTTAGAGACATAATCTGTGATTCTGTATTTCTATAATGGACTTGTAGCAATGTAGCAATTTCAACTACTGTTTTTTACAAAATCCCACGCGAGGAATTTAAATTTTAAAAAGTTTGCAGAAATCGCCCAACAAAACTGCTACATTGCTACAACGCCGTTTTCCCGCTCGGAGTATGCCACCTGTGGACTACCGGCGCGGGCAGGACGGCAGGAAAGAGGGTGTCCACAGTGGGGCAGATAGCCGCCCTTGCATTTCTTGCAGTTTTGTATGTGCCAGTCTCGCGAAGAGTCTCCATATGGAGGACCCATATAAAACTGCAATATTTGCAATACAGCCTCTTGACGCCCTCCGCTGTGGATTTCGGGTGCGGCAGGACAACAGAACAGGCGGAGAGGGAATCGACACCCGCACAAGGGCCGTTTCACTCCTCCGCCTGTTCAGTTAGCACCTGTGGAATTCTCAGCCCGCCCACAGAACGCGATAACCGCGAATCAGACTGGTCATATTCCCCCCGGATTTAGGCCGGGCGCGCTCTACATAGATCCCGAGCCTGCGAAGCGCTTTGTTGAAGTTCTGTTTCCCGAGCGGGTACATTCCGCCGTCTTTTGCCCAATCTTGGTAGACCTCATAGATGTACGGTGCCCGCTCCTCAGCGCCCTTTTCCGGCGCCAGCATCTCCTCCACAAATCGGGCCGCACTGTCCGACTCATGCTTGTACGCCGCCGTTGCGGACCGCACTGCTTCCGGGGCACTCAGCCCGATCCTCATATACTCGCTCAGGCCGTCCAGCAGCCAATTCAGAACGCCGGACAGGTTCTCCGGACGGCGCAACGTCGCCTTCAGGTCCTTGTCCTGCTCTTCCGGGCTGAAATGCCGGTCGAATCGCAGCAGATGAACGCGCCCGCTGTCGAACAGGCTGAGGTCCTGGCAGACCGGAACGTGGTTCGTGTGGATCACGAATTTGAATTCCGGCTTGAACTGGAAAACACTTCCATACATATAGCGGGCTGTTATCTCGTCGTTGCCGGTCAGCTGCTTCAAAAGTGCCGCGTTCAGCTTCGTATTGTCCGGGAACTCCGCAACGGACACGAGCCGGGCCCCGGCCAAGCGGGCCACATTCTCCGTGGGCCGGTCTCCGTTCTGGTCTCGGCTGAAGGCCACGGTTTCGGGCGGGGCGGCCCTGCCGTAGTCGCCCAGGAGCGCCAGGAGCGTGTCCATAGCTGTGGATTTCCCGTTCCGCGTGCTCTCGCCCAGCATGATGAGCAGTGTCTCCTCCTTGGTGCTGCCGCAGATGCAATATCCAAGATAGCGTTGCAGGAAGCCGGCTTTTTCCACCCCCGTGGACTCCTTTTGTCCAGCCTCGCACACCTGGGGCTCCATGATCTCCCGGACAAAGCGCTCCCACCGCTCGCACCGGGCGGAGGGGTCGTATTCCACATTGGCCAGCATAGTGATCCGGTCCTCCGGGTTGTGGGGTCTCAGCTCCCGTGTGTGTAGGTCCAGCGTGCCGTTTAGGCAGTTCAACAGCCAGGGGTCCCGGTCGAACTCGCTCAGGCTGATGGGCCAGCAGCTGCTCGCCTCCCGGATAAAAGTCTGTCTGCTTTGACCCTTGGTCCAGTGCTTGGCCCAGGACAACAGCTTGTCCCGGTCCTCATCGTCGCTGATCTCGGCGGCATAGGCCGACAGCGCCCGGGCCAGGTCCTTCGTGTGCTCCGCAACCGCTGCGCCGCCCAGGTCCTGCTTCCACCGGCGGCCATCGTAGACGTACCAGCCCCCGCGCTCCGGCACAGGGCGGCAGAGCGGCTTCAGGAAGTCCGCCAGCAGCTGCCCAGCGCCCAGGTCGTCCCGGCGGTACTCGCGGCTGTGGGCCGCGTCAACGCTCCGCAGGAACTCCACAGCCCGGGCCACACCGTCGGTCAGGCCCTGCCCGCTTCTGAAATTCGGGTTCCATGTGGTTTTGCAGTCCCGGATCGCCCTCTGGAGGGTCATGGCGCCGTAGGTGCTGCCGGACTGAGACCTGTCCCACTTGTCCCGCATCAGTCCGCTCTGCCTGAAAAGCCGGTCCATCTGCTCGGCGTCGCGATTGGTAAAAAACGCCAGGTAGTTGCACAGCGCCAGGTCAGCCTCGGACTGAGAGCTGAAGCCCAGCTCTTCCCATTCTCCAGCCCACAACTCCGCGATATCGGCCCCTTTCGCGCTTCGGAGCATCCGGTCCAGGACCTCGGCATCGTCCAGCAGCGCGGCCTCCTCGCGCTCCTGAGCGGCCCCTGCGGTGTTGTCCACAGGTGTGTCGCTCCAGGTGTTACCCGTGTGGATATCTGAGCCTGCCGCCCTTGCTAATTCCTTGTAATTCACTAGGATTTCCACGCTTCCTTCCGCCTTCTCGCCGCGCCTCATGTACCGGTCCAGCAGCGCCTGAAGGGCCTCTGGGCACGTCCGGATCGGCGCATCGTGTACCACATCGCCGGTGACGGTCAGGTACCGGCTCGTCTGTCCCGCCGCATAGACCTCCAGCCCGAGCCCAGAATTTTTTGTGTAGTACCGCGCTGGGTCAAACGTGAAGCCCGGAGCACGGCACAGGACGTGAAGCCCCGACCCGCTCGGCGATCGCTCGGCATAGCTGTCCAGCAGCTCCACCACGTCCCGGGCCAGCGGAGACAGCTCCCCGGTCCCATCCACGCAGTTGTCGATGTCCACGCCGACCAGATCGCCGAACAGGCCGATACCCGCCCCCTGGAACCGCCCCGGCCTGCGCTCCAGCGCCCGCTCGACATCTGCAAAGCTGCTGAAGGTGCTGGGGTCGTTCGCCCGGGCCTTCTCGCCGGTGCGGGGGTTGTGGGGGACTTTCGCCTGCCTGCCGTCGCGCTCCTCGTACCGCCACAGACAGAATTTTCCGTTCTCTCGCAGGTCTGCCGGGAGATTCTGGTATGTACTCATCGCGACACCGTCCTCTCGATTTCCAGCAGCCGGTCCGCCGCCTTGGAGATATCAGACGATGAGATTTCAAATCGTTCCCGGATATACTGTGGATATCCGCTCGGGGAGAGCTGCCAGACGTACAGCTTGAAGCTCCGGCGGTAGTAGCCACCTGACAGCTCGAGGTCCACGTTTTCGAGTTTCTTATACAGGACCGGCTCCATATCGATCATTCTCGCGGTATATCCCCCGTCCCTCCGGTTCAGCTCTTCCAGCAGCCGCCGTTTCCGGAGACAGAGTTCACGCACATGTACACTAGGCGGTGTGCTCATCGGTTTTCCTCCTTGTTGTTTTCTCCGACGGACAGTTCCCGAATGGCGGCCATAATACGCTCCGCTTTTTCCTCGGGAAGTTCCCGACGGAGCCAGCGGGACAGCGTAGCGTCTGCAACGCCCAGAGCCTCCGCTACCTGCCACAGCTTGACGCCAGCTCCCGCCGCGGCCCTCCTGAGTTTCAAATTTGCCATAGTTTCGAGTCTCCCTTCCTAATAATCGTCATCAACGCTCTTGACATCATCATTGTATCGCGGTATTCTGTGTTTATAAATACTCATAATTTTACGTATTTAATTTATTTTGCGAGGTAATGTATAAAATGAGATACAATTCTAAAATTATTGGCGCTAGGGTAAGGGCGGAGCGCCGGGATCTGAATTGGTCACAGGACAAGCTGCTGGACCAGCTTAAACAACTTGGTGTTCCGCTCTCCCGCGCCACACTATCCCACCTGGAGAACGGCGACGAGGTAAAACTGGACTTGGACCTGGTCCTTGCTCTCTGTGAGCTGTTCCGATGTGATATAGGCTATCTGTTGGGCCACTATGACCAGAAATTCCGGGAGCGAGCTGATGTGTGCGACGCGACCGGCCTCTCGGAGGGCGCAGTATGTGCTCTGAGGCAGGAGAAGAACCGCACAGTATCAAAGACCCTTATGGCGGGGCCACAGCCCATCGAAATCCTGTCAAAACTAATTGAGTGCTGGGACTTCTGGAACTGCCTGTGGAGTCTGTCTTGGTATTCGACACCGTTATGCCGCACGAGCATGGATTTCCTGGAGCTCGGATCTGCGCGTCCGGTACATCCGGCAGAGCTGCCGCTGGAGGCTGCTGCGTCGCCCTCGATTGTGGGCAACATGGACGACGTACTCACGGCAGCCGCAACCTTCCGATTTAGGAACGCAGTGCAGCAGGCCATGGGCTGGGCGCATAAGGAACCGAAGTCCACAGGCGGATAATCCAAGAGACGAAAAAAAGCGCCCCGTAGGGCGCTCAGGAGGTTATAGAATATGGTATCAAACGATCTGGTGGACGGATTTATTCCGAAGAACGAAATGGCACAGTGCAACCTGTGCAGGAAACAAAGCTCAGAGAAGCCGTTCACATGCGAGGTATATCCGGACTGGATACCCAAACAGAAGCCGGTAGGGACCTGCCCGTACTACGAGCCGGACGAGCAGAAGGTGAAGGAACAGGAGGCGTGGGAGGTCGAGGTCAAGAAGATGGTGGCCGAGATGGTCGCACGCGCCGAGGAGAAGAAGCGGAGGCAGAGGGAGCAGGGCAGCGCGGCGGATTAAGCGCCAAGGAGGTCTCAGAGGATGGCACTGGACAACTTAATCCCCAAGAACAATATGGGGAAATGCCCGAAATGCAAGAAGTACCACAAAGGGACATTTACCTGCGCAATATACCCGAAGTGGATACCGGACGAAGCGATGGACAACGACTGCCCAGACTTCGACCCGAAAGAGCAGGACGGCACACAGGAGAAAGGGACAGCCCTGATTATCGAGGACGGCAAGACGCTGGACGAGCTGGTGGCGGGGAGCAAGTACGAGGAAAGTATCGTGCAGCACGAGCGGGAACTGGGGGCGACGGACGAGGAGATCTGGGAGTTCTTGAACGAGCTCTGATTTCCACAGTGGTGGCGCTGCACTGACACAAAAAGAGCCGGGACCTGCCAGGGAAAGCACGGGTACAATTCCCGGCCGCCTTAACAGGTCTCGGCTTTTTGACGCCGGTTCTACCAGGGAAGGCATGGGTACAATTCCCAGCGGCCTTAACAGAACCGGACAGCGGCGCCATACCCGTCAGGGAAAGCACGGGTACAATTCCCGGCCGGCTTAACAGGTCTGGCACCTAATACCGAGACCTGCCAGGGAAAGATGGGTACACTTCCCAGCCGCCTTAACAGGCTCGGTATCAAAGCCATTATAAAGCGCCCTTCCAGGTACGTCAAGGCGTGCAGTTGGAGGAGAGACATAAAGAACTGACGGAGCTCCCGGTCACACCGGTCAGGCGAAGAACCGACCGCACATCGCGTCGATTTCCTCTCTTCTGGCCAGCACTTCTACCCATTCCGGCGGAATGGACTCCCGGCCATACAGCGCCCCCGCAAGGCTGCCCGCCACAGCGGCAATAGTGTCTGCGTCGCCGCCCAGATTTACCGCTTTCAGCACACAGGAGCGGTAGCTGTCCGACGTCAGGACGCACCAGATCGCCGCTTCCAGCGTACTCGGCGCATAACCTGTGCTCTCTATCTGCGCTGCCGGGAGCGCCGCGAAGTCAGGGGCGAACAGGCGGCTGTAAGCATCCGCCCCGGGACGGCCAGCATAAAAGGCGGCGGCTTTTTCCAGCCCGGCGTGAATCGCCCCGAAGCTGGGGGTCTCAAGCAATTCCCACAGAACGACAGAGAAAATTCCACAGGCGGTGCAGGGGCAGGGATGGGCGTGTGTCAGCGCCGAAACACTGTGGGTGATCTCGAGCTTCTCCGCCTCTGCAAGGCCCGGATATCTCATTGCGAGGAACAGGGCCACCGGCAGAATCCGCATCAGCGAGCCGTTTCCGCTGTCCCGCTCCGCAGTGCAGCCGCAGGCGGCGGGCTCTGTCCCGCGCCAGTACTTTCCCAGCGCCCGCAGAACGGTGCGGCCAACCCCAAACGCGCGGCCATAGGGCGTCAGATAGCCCTCCTTTGCCCAGCTGGAAAAACGCGCCATCAGATCGGGCAGGTCAACGCGCTGTGTTTCAGTCAGGCTTTCAAGGGTGCAGAGCATCATGGACGAGTCGTCTGACCATGTGCCGCGCGGGACATGGTGCGTCCCGTATTCCAGCATCTCGGTAACGTGCGCCTCTGCCAGCTTCTCCCGGGGCACAAATTCCACCGGCACCCCCAGCGCGTCCCCCACAATGTGCCCCATCACAGCGCCGTACATACGCGCAGTCTCTGCCGCCATACGATAACCTCCTGCACAGTCCTTTGGTTCTTCCCATTGTACACCAAAACGGCCCGCCGAACATCCCAAAACGCAAAACAAGACGCCGGAGCATTGCCGCCCCGGCGTCTCTCTGTATCTGTCTGGCCGACTGTTTTGTGCAACAGCAGTGCAACAGCTGTGGTAATTTATCAGTACTTTCTACTGCATTAAAGCCCATATTTGCGGATTGAAAAACAAGTGAAAAAATTCCGCAAACCATTGGGCCCCAGTCGTTTGAGCGATTTTACCTTTTCTGGGTCCTTCCGTGCAGACTTCCATATCAAAAAACCCTTTTCAATACAAGTGCGGCAGCCCATATCCGGCTGAAAACAGGGGCGGCGGAACAAAAAGGCTCCCCTTTCCCCGGGAAATTGTATCTCACGTTACATTCTTCCCCCGGCCGCCGTGCCATAATAATGCAAACAGCCCGGGTGTCCGTTTCCCTTGCGGCCATCCCGTCCGACTGCTATACTAGTGGGTATCCCATTATTTCAAGTAAGGAGGCCGTCTCCATGCATGAATTTCCCATCACCCGGGCCGCGCAGCTCAAGCCCAAGCCCGACCCCAAGACTCTGTCCTTCGGCAAGGTCTTTACCGATTACATGTTCCTGATGAACTATAACCCCGAGCAGGGCTGGCACGACGGACGCATCGTCCCCTACGCCCCCATCGCCCTGGAGCCCTCCGCCATGGTGTTCCACTACGCCCAGGAGGTCTTTGAGGGCATGAAGGCCTACCGCAATCCCGAGGGCGGCGTGCAGCTGTTCCGTCCCATGGACAACGTCCGCCGGATGAACGACTCCTGCGAGCGTCTGTGCATCCCCACGCTGCCCGAGGACCTGGCCCTGGACGGCATCAAGGCCCTGGTCAAGACCGAGGCCGACTGGGTGCCCAGCGAGCCCGGCACCTCCCTGTATATCCGCCCCTTCATCATCGCCACCGACGCCAGCCTGGGCGTCCACGCCTCCCACACCTACCTGTTCTGCGTCATCTGCTGCCCCGTGGGTGCCTACTACGCCGAGGGCATCAACCCGGTGCGCATCTACGTGGAGAATGAGGACGTCCGCGCCGTCCGGGGCGGCACCGGCTACACCAAGTGCGGCGGCAACTACGCCGCCTCCATCCGTGCCGGTGAGCGGGCCGAGGGCCAGGGCTACGCCCAGGTCCTGTGGCTGGACGGCGTCCACCGCAAGTACATCGAGGAAGTTGGCTCCATGAACGTCATGTTCAAGGTGAACGGCGAGATCATCACCCCCGAGCTCACCGGCTCCGTGCTGCCCGGTATTACCCGCCGTTCCTGCCTGGAGCTGCTGCGGGACTGGGGCTACCCCGTCCAGGAGCGGCTCATCACCGCCCAGGAGCTCTTTGACGCTGCCGCTGAGGGCAAGCTGGAGGAGGCCTGGGGCACCGGCACCGCAGCCGTTGTCTCCCCCATCGGCGAGATGGGCTGGGAGGACAAGCACACTGTGGTCAACGGCGGCAAAATCGGCGAAGTAACCCAGAGGCTGTACGACACCCTCACCGGCATCCAGTGGGGCACTGTTCCCGACCCCCACGGCTGGGTGGTCAAGCTCTGAGCCTGACAATCGGATAAGAAAAACCCCGCGGACAGTGGTGTCCGCGGGGTTTTTTGTCACAATTGAGCGCAAAACAAAGAAACAGCGGCGCTACTGTCGTTTCTCGGAAAGTGAAATTACTTACATCCAGATACAGCAGGCACAGGGCCATCGTATTTTTCATACCTTCCCAGTGCGTCCGCGCCCCAGCGGGCTCACGCCCGCCGGGGAACCCCTCTGTTTTTATCTGCTCGGGCGGAGTGAATCCGCCCGGCATCAGGATTTTGCCTCCGGCAAAATGCCTGGACGCGCCAAAGGCGCGAGGTCGCGCACCCATCGGCATTTACTCTGCGCCCAGATACAGCAGGCACAACGCCATGGTGTTCTTCATACCTTCAGCATGAGTGCGCTCCATGCCGTGGGAGGCGTGGACGCCGGGACCGATGAGAGCGGCGCGGACGTCGGCGCCCGAGCGCCAGGCCACGGTGGCGTCCGAGCTGTAATGGGGGTAGATGTCCACGGCGTAGTCCACGCCGCCCTGCTGGGCCAGGTTGACCAGCCGGGTGGTCATGCCGTAGTCGTAGGGGCCGCCGCTGTCCTTGGCGCAGATGGACACCTGGTACTCGGTGCAGGTCAGGTCCAGGCCCACGCAGCCCATGTCCACGATGAGCAGCTCATCCAGGTCGCGGGGGATGGTGGCGCCGCCGTGGCCCACCTCCTCATGGACGGAGAAGATGAATTTGGTGTCGTACATGGGCTTCAGGCCCTTGTCGCTGAGCACCTGCATCAGGGTGAGCAGGCAGGCGGCGGAGCCCTTGTCGTCGATGAAGCGGGACTTGAGGAAGCCGCTTTCGGTCACCACGGTCTTGGGGTCAAAGCAGACGTAGTCTCCGGGACGGATGCCCAGGGCCTCCACGTCCTCCTTGGACTTGACCACCTCGTCGATACGCACGGCCATGTTGTCCTCATCCCGGGCCCGGGTGGAGGCGTCGTCATAGACGTGGACGGCGGGGGAGAGGGAGAGGACGGTGCCGGTGTACCGGCGGCCGTCCCGGGTGTAGATGGTGCAGTACTCGCCGTCCAGGGTGGGGAGGATGGGGCCGCCCACCCGGGTGATCTTCAGCTGGCCGTCGGCGGTGATGGACCGGACCATCAGGCCCAGAGTGTCCACATGGGCGCAGAGGGCCACCTTTTTCCCACTTTCCCGGCCCGGAATGTGGACAATTACGTTGCCCTTGTTGGTCTCGGTGGTCTCATAGCCCAGACGGGCGGCAAAGCCGGTGAGAAAGGCGGCCGCGGCCTGGGTGAAGCCGCTGGGACTGTCGATGCCCAGCAGCTCCTGTGCATTTTTCATCAACTGACTCTGATACGCGGAAATATCCATTGAAATCAGCTCCTCTGCTGTGATATTCTTACCAGTACAGCATAGCGTTAAGACGCGGAAATTTCAAGTGAGGCGACGTTCCATGGCAGAAGAAAAGACCAATGTAATGCGGGTTCTGGACCAGAAGAAGATCCGCTATACCCCCCACACCTATCCCTACTCCGGCGGCGCGGTGGACGGCCCCCATGTGGCGGAGCTCATCGGCGTGGAGCCGGAGCGGGCCTTCAAGACCCTGGTGACCCGTGGGGCCAGTAAGCAGAACTATGTGTTTGTGGTGCCGGTGATGAAGTCCCTGAACCTGAAGGCGGCGGCCAAGGCAGTGGGGGAGAAGTCCATTGAGATGATCCACCAGGCCGAGCTGCTGCCCCTGACCGGCTATGTCCACGGCGGCTGCTCCCCGGTGGGCATGAAGAAGCAGTTCAAGACCGTCATTGACGACAGCGCCCAGGACCTGGAGGCCATGGTGGTCAGCGCGGGAAAGATCGGCTTTCAGGTGGAGCTCTCTCCTGCCGACCTGGCCGGTCTGGTCCGTGCCCGGTTCGCCCCCATCAGCGGCTGAGCGTATTTTATCCGAAAAAAGAGGCCTGCGGCTGTGCCGCAGGCCTCTTTTTCTGTCATTTTTCGTTCTTCCGGGCGGTCAGCCGGGCCTTGATCTGCTCCAGTGCCTCGCTGTGGCGGACCGACTTCATGTCGGGGAAGGCCTTGAGCAGGCGCTTCTGGCCAAAGCGGTAGGTGGACAGCAGGGCCTCGTTTGCGGAGCGCAGCTCGGCCAGCGCGGCCTCCCGGCGGCGGAGGGCCTCCTCCCGGGCGGTGCGCAGCTTAGAGAGCTCCTCCTCCCGCTGGGCCCGGCGCTCTCCGGCGGACTCCTTCAGGGCCTCCCCCTTCTCGGAGACAGCCAGGGTGGTATCTGCCAGCCGCTCGCCCAGGCTGTCCGACACCTCGTGGATTTTGGCGGCCAGCTCCTCCAGCTGCCGCAGGCGCTTGTTCAGGCCCACCACCGTGGCCACGGTGGCCGCCAGGTCGGCCAGGGCCAGGACGGTAAACACCGCCAGCAGCACCACGCCCAGGGTGTGGGGGATGGCGGCCACAAAGCCAGACACCATGGGGTGGATGACGTCCATAATCAGCAGGCAGGCCAGGCCCCACATGAGGGAGAAGAGGAGGCACACGTATCCGTTCAGGTTAAAGGGCATTTTGGAGTAGTCCCACCACTTCTGGTGAAAGGCCTTCTCCAGCACAAAGCCGGTTAGCCACTCCAGGGCGGTGGTGAGGAGCACCGAGCACAGGAAGAGAAGGAATACATTGTCCTTCACCGGCGTGAGCAGGCCCACCACCAGCACCACGCCAAAGCCGTAGATGGGGCAGAGGGGGCCGTTGAGAAAGCCCCGGTTGACAAATTTCCCCGACTTGCCCGCCGCGAAGCACACCTCGCAGCACCAGCCCAGGAAGGCGTAGAGGAAAAAGTACCACATGTATTCATAGCAGATGTCCCAGGACATATTGTTCCTACTTTCCCCGGGGCACCGCCCGGCAAAAATTTTTTCGCCCGATTTTCCTTTTTCGGGAACCTTTGGTTTTTTCCTTCGTCTATATGGCTGTGAAACGGGACGGCATGTCCCTGATAACAACGCAAAGGAGCATTACGAGAATGAAAAAAGCTGCCGCTCTGGGCCTGTCCCTGGCCCTCACCGCATCCATGACCCTGCCCGCTCTGGCCGTGGAGGCCGTGCCCATCTCCGCCAAGGTGGGTTATGACACCGCCATCACCCTCAACGGCAAGGAGCTGGACACCAGCGCCATCCCCGCCGTGGACGGCGAGGGTCTGATCCCCCTGCGCCTGGTGGCCGAGAACGACTACGGCTCCGCCAACTGGTTCCCCGATGACAACACCGGCTGGTTCTACCTGGACGGCGGCAACGTCACCGTCAACTTCGCCGACAACACCATCACCGTGGGCGACGAGCTGGTGAAGGAAAAGGCTGAGGTTGTGGACGGCGTGACCTTCGTGTCCGCCAGCGTGCTGGAGCTCTTTGAGGGCTACGACGTGACCGAGGCCGAGGACGGCTCCATCACCATCACCACCCCCAACAACGATCCCATCATCCAGGCCGGCTACACCATCCGTGACGCCGCCGGCGTGTACGGCATGAAGACCAGCCTGGACGTGCTGGTGGAGAACTACGGTGTGCCCGAGGGCGCTCTGGAGGAGGGCGTGGCCTTCTTCCCCATGATCACCTCTCCCGACACCATCATCCTGGGCAAGCTGGCCGAGGGCGCCGATGTGGACGCCGTGAAGGAGGCCTTTGAGGCCTACCGCAAGAGCCAGGAGGACATCTTCTCCTGGTACCTGAGCCAGAACCTGCCCAAGGTGCAGAACGCCCGCACTGTTGTGGACGGCGACTACATCCTCTTCGTCATCGCTGAGGACCCCGACGCCGCTGAGGAGGCCTTCCACACCTTCGTGGCCGCCCAGAACGCTTAATTCTCTTCTCTCCTGACTCTGCCCCCGCCGGTTATCTCTGCCGGCGGGGGCGCTTTTTTTGCTGTTTTTACTTCTCGTTGAGCAGCGCCATGAACTCCTCGCCGGTGATGGTCTCCTTCTCCAGCAGGTAGGCGGCCAGCTTGTGGAGCTGGTCCTCGTGCTCCCTGAGCAGACGGCGGGCCTTGTCGTGGGCGTTCTTCACCGTCTCCACCACCAGGGTGTCCACCCGGGAGGCGGTGTCCGCCGCGCAGGCCAGGGAGGTGTCGCCTCCCAGGTACTGGTTCTGCACCGTCTCCAGGGCCACCATGTCAAACTCGTCGGTCATGCCGTACCGGGTCACCATGGCCCGGGACAGCTTGGTGGCCTGCTCGATATCGTTGGACGCGCCGGTGGTCATGTTGTCCGGCCCGAAAACCAGCTCCTCGGCGGCACGGCCGCCGGTAAGGGTGGCAATCTTGTTGGTCAGCTCGGTGCGGCTCATGAGGGCCTTCTCCCCCTGCTCCACCTGCATGGTGTAGCCCAGCGCGCCGGAGGTGCGGGGGATGATGGTGATCTTGGTCACCGGGGCCGAGTGGGTCTGGAGTGCGGCCACCAGGGCGTGGCCAATCTCGTGGTAGGCCACAATCTTCTTCTCCTCCGGGGAGATGACCGCGTTCTTCCGCTGAGCGCCCGCGATGACGGTCTCCACGCTCTCCTCCAGGTCGGCCTGGGTCACGGTCCTGCGGCCCATGCGCACCGCCCGAAGGGCGCCCTCGTTGACGATGTTGGCCAGCTCAGCGCCCGAAGCGCCTGCGGTGGCCCGGGCGATGGCGTCCCAGTCCACGTCGGCGTCCAGGTGGACGTCCCTGCCGTGGACCTTCAGGATGGCGATACGGCCCTGGAGGTCGGGCAGCTCCACTCTCACCCGCCGGTCAAACCGGCCCGGCCGCAGCAGAGCCGGGTCCAGCGACTCCGGCCGGTTGGTGGCCGCCAGCAGCACCACGCCCTTCCGGCCGTCAAAGCCGTCCATCTCGGCCAGCAGCTGGTTCAGGGTCTGCTCCCGCTCGTCGTTGCCGCCCACACCGGCGCCGTCACGCTTCTTGCCGATGGCGTCAATCTCGTCGATGAACACAATACAGGGGGCCTTCTCGTTGGCCTGCTTGAACAGGTCACGCACCTTGGCCGCGCCCATGCCCACGAACATCTCCACAAACTCCGAGCCGGAGATGGAGAAGAAGGGCACCTTGGCCTCACCGGCCACAGCCTTGGCCAACAGGGTCTTGCCGGTACCCGGAGGGCCCACCAGCAGCACGCCCTTGGGCAGCTTGGCACCGATGGCGGCGTACTTCTCCGGCTCATGGAGGAAGTCCACCACCTCCATCAGAGACTCCTTGGCCTCGTCCTGACCGGCCACATCGGCAAAGGTGACGCCGGTGGCCTTCTCCTCCACGTAGATTTTGGCGCCCGACTTGCCGAAGGTCATGGCGTTGCCCATGCCGCCGGGCATGCCGCCGCCCATCCGCTTGACCATCCACTTGGAGAGCAGCTCGCCGATGGCGATAAAGAACAGAATGGGCAGCACCCAGGTGACCACAAAGCTGAGCAGGGGAGAGGCCTGGGTGGGAATGGAGGCTGCGAACTGGATATCCGGGTCGCTGCGCAGCTGCTCAAGCAGCCGCTGGCCATCGTCAGGCCAGACGCCGGTCCGGTAATAGCCCTCACGGCCGTCGTCGCCCTGGGCGATAAAGACAATCTGTTCCTCTTCCTTCTCCCAGGCCACCTGGCTGACCTGTCCCTCGTCCACCATGGTGAGGAACTGGTCATAGCTGACCTCCACCACCTGCTTCTCCATCACGGAGGGGAACAGCAGAGCGTTGAGCAGCATCACCACCACCATGGCAATGAGATAGTAGAATATCAGGGGTTTTTTCGGGGGTGTGGGCTTGGTGTCCTTCACTTCCTGCATCGCAATGCCTCCTTCTGGGGTTCCGCTTTGTTTTTTGCACGAAATAAAATATTCCTTCTTCTCCCGTAATTCAATAAAAAAGTGTGAACAATTCCCCTTTTCAGCGTTACAATATTTCTGTTTTGGGCAAACAGTGTCCCTTTTTGGACATTCGGCCACAATATCCGGCGCTCCGTCCCAAGTTCCACCTTTCCCGCCTGCTTCGCACCACATGTTGTGCAAAATGCGGCTGTCATTTTCTTTTTCCGGGGCGTATAATAAAATTCGTACCAAATCGGGCTTGGAAAGGGCTGGCAAACGTGAAATCGCGCAACAAACAAGAGAATGAGCAGTATTTTCTGACCTGTGAACGGGACTGGGTCTACTTCACCCTGATCGCCGTGGCGGGCTTCTGGGGAGCGTACACCTACCTGCTGCGGGGCAGCGTGTTCTGCAACGCCCAGACCGGCAACGTGGTGCTCATGGGCATGGCCCTGGGCTCCGGACAGTGGCGCACAGGTCTGTACTACCTGGTGCCCATCTCGGCCTATGTGCTGGGCGCCTTTGTGTCCGAACTGGCCCCCAACCCCATCAAGCACCGTTTTTCCATCCGGTGGGACACCATTCTCATGCTCATTGAGATGGCCGCGGTGCTGGCGCTGGGCTTTGTGCCCGAGTCCGCTCCCGCCCAGATCTCCCAGGTGGTGATCAACTTCATCGCCTCCATGCAGTACAACACCTTCCGGCAGGCCCAGGGCATCCCCGTGGCCACCACCTTCACCACCAACCACATCCGCCAGATTGGCGTGGGTCTGGCCAAGGAGCTGCGCCACCGCCATTCCGGCGACAAGTCCCACCGGAGAAAGCTGGCCACCCACGCCGGGATGCTGTTTTTCTTCGCAACGGGCGTGATTGTGGGCACCGTCTTCTGCCACCTGCTGGTGGGGAAGGCCATCTGGCTGACCATTATTCCCCTGGGCGTCATCTTCGCCAGCCTGCTCCACGCCGACCTGACCACCGAAAAGAGCCTGGTGGAGGAGCGCAAACCCTCCGGCCATTGATGGAACACGGATATTGCGGGCGTTGCCGCCCGGGAAGGGAGATGCAGCATGAAGTTTCTGGTTTTGCTGGCAGGCTGCGGCCTGGGCGACGGCTCCTGTATCGAGGAGGCCGTGCTGACCTACACCGCCCTGGACAAGTACGGCTGTGACTACACCCCCGCAGCGGCGGATATGCTGGTCCCCTCCATGGACCACATCACCGAGCAGCCGGGTGAGAAACGCTCCGTCCTCATCGAGTCGGCCCGCATGGGAAGAGGCCGGATTCGTAATCTCCATGACATCAGCCTGGACGACTACGACGCCCTGCTGATTCCCGGCGGCATCGGCCTGGTGGTCAACTACCGGGAGTCCGGCCTGGTGGCGGACTGGGTGAACCACTTCGTCCGGCAACAGAAGCCCATCGGCGCCATGTGCGCCGGCATCGACTTTCTCCGGGGCATCCTGGCCTCCGGGCTTTTGCAGGAGGAGGTCAAGGATTTGGACGCCGTCTCCTTCTGCCGCGACACCAGCGGCGCCATCTTCTACACCCCCGCCTTCCGCAAAACCGGCAGCTGCCATGACGTGATGCTGGGCGTCGACGCCATGGTGCGCGCCATGCTGGAATACCCCGGCCATTGAGCCGGGCAGCCAATCCCAGCTTAATTGTATTTTGTGGTGTAACCAAGTCCGGCAAAATAAGCATCGACCAGCGCTTGGATCTCTCTGACTGTATCCTTTGCAATTTTATTTCGCTTGGGATAATCCCAAAAACCAATTGCATCGAAGTCAATTTCTATGGTCTTCAGTTCGTCATTTTGCTCCACCGGGATCACAACGCCACGGTCGTTCCATTTCACACAGAGGAGTCCATCTTCCAATACGATGTCCCTGTGCCGCATTTCCTGAAAGCGTTTTTTCCCCTTCTCCCGCCACCCCAGCATCTCTTTTTTTACGAATCGCCATGCTTCCCACAGGCTCTGTTCAGGCGTAAGCCCTTCCATTATGACCGGGTCCAGCATGTCCGGCGAGTCGGCAAAGGGGAGCTTGTTGTCAAACAAGTATTTGCGGATGAGCTTGATGCCCCGGTTCTTTGCGGGATATTGTGTACCAAAATACGGAATTTGCAGGCTGTCAAATGTGCAGTTCCCTTTTTCCAAATCCACCACGCATGGCAGCACCGCTGTATCAAGCCCGGCTTCTCCGTTTTTACGAACCATGTCAAACAAACAGTCCCTGAGTTCGTCCTCCACCTGTTTGGCATAGATTACGATTACCGTAACGCGGTTGAGCGGCGCTCGCTTCTGGGCCTTATCCAGAAAGAGATGCTTCTTTTTGCCTTTGAGTACGTTTGAATTTGCCTTGGCAGAATGAAAAATCAGACGGTATTGGTTTTTATCCAAAAAATCCACATGGTATGCTGCTATGACCTTTTCAATCCCACTTGACCAAATCGTCAATGGCGCTTTGCTCTGATACCGAAGCATCACAGGCCGGGGAGAACTTGTTAAAGGTTCGTATTCCGTGCCAAAGTGTGATATTTTTCTCTCGACCTTTTGTACTGAAAAGGATTGGGGCAGCACAAACCGTTTTCTTGCCGTGTTATGACAGGATAATGTTGCCAACAAACCTTCCATCACTGTAAGAACAGGAAAGCTTTTGATCAGGTATATGAGGAAGACAAGCAGCCCACCCATCATAATAAAGACTCTTGCTGCCTCGGAAAGAAAGGTCAAACTTACCGCAATAACAATAGGCGCGATGAATCCGCCAACAAGGAGTACGCAAAGGACTATCGTACACAGCAGGGAATTCTTGAGCTTCGGGTAATTCAAACAAGCCACCTCCTGTTTATCCATCTTCCATATGCGGACTAAAATGGTGAACTTCACTTTCAGGCACAACACTTTAAAAAACAAAAAAGCTCATGCAACACCCTGGCAGACCTGGCAGAATAAAATTGCCGCGCAGCGATACGACCGGGGAATTGTATGAACCACTATTATCTTAGCATAGAAGCGTGTCATTGTATACGGGAATATTGCGCAGATAACGGCTCAGATAATGCGCAAAGTGCAAAGAAACCTGTAATATCAAGTGCTTGAAAAGAAATAGCAGACTTATGAGGTGTATATAGCGTGTTAAATAGTAAAGGATTTGATTTATGGGCAGGTGAATACGATAAGAGCGTCAGCCTGTCCGATGAGTGTGACACATACCCTTTTGCCGGATATAAAGCCATTTTGAACGAAATCTATAACCGAGTCCTTTCTGGCCGCAGAGGGAACGTACTTGATATTGGATTCGGTACAGGGACGCTTACTTCCAAGCTCTACGAACAGGGATGTTGTATTTTCGGGCAGGATTTTTCCAGTAAAATGATAGAACTGGCGCAAAACAAAATGCCGAAGGCCAGGCTGTATCAGGGGGACTTTTCCTGTGGACTGGCAGATGATTTGAGGCAGTTTAAGTACGATGCCATTATTGCTACATACTCCCTGCACCATCTGACTGACGCTCAGAAAATCCGTTTCCTTGGCGAGCTGCTGCCTTTGTTGAACGAGGATGGATGTATTTACATTGGTGATGTAGCCTTTACAACCCGTGATGAGCTGGAAACGTGTAAGCTGCAGGCCGGAGATGAATGGGACGAGACCGAAATCTATTTCGTGTTCGACGAATTGAAAGTCGCTTTCCCCAAATTGGTGTTTGAACCGATGTCTTACTGCGCGGGGTTATTCACCCTGAGAAAATAGCTTTACACAGGCGGAAGCCCAGGCTACACGAAAAGTGCAAAAAATCCTGTCATATCAAGCATTTAAAGAAACACAGGGCTTATAAGGAGTTATAAACCATGACAAAAATTCTGTTCGTCTGCCACGGCAACATCTGCCGCTCTCCCATGGCGGAGTTCCTCTTCCGGCATTTGGCCGAAGAGCAGGGGAGAGGCGCGGAGTTCTCCGTGGCCTCCGCCGCCACCAGCCGGGAGGAGATCGGCAACGGCGTCCACCCCGGCACCCGGCGCATCCTCTCCCGTTATGGCATCCATCCGGCAGGCAAGCGGGCCGTCCAGCTCACAGCGGCGGATTATGACAAGTACGACCTGCTGCTGGGCATGGACAGCGCCAACGTGCGCAACATGCTGCGCATCCTGGGCGATGACCCCGAGGGCAAGGTGTGCCGCATGCTGGACCTGACCGACCACCCCCGGGACATCGCCGACCCCTGGTACACCGGCGACTTTGAGGCCACCCTGGCCGATGTTCTGGAGGGCTGCGACGCCCTTCTGGCCCGTTTTCCCCGGCAGTGAGCCCCGTTTTTCCCGTCCCCCGGCCACAGGCCGGGGGCTTTTTTGCTTTTTTGCAGTTCTAAAAACGGAACGTTTTTGCGGAACTTTGGGGAATCCACTGGAAAACGGCCGCTGTCCTGTCTGGGATGGTCCGGCTGAGTCTCCGGTCTGCCTCCACACCTGTTATCCCGTCGCATTTTCTATGCCTTTTCAGCATATTAGTATATTCATAATAGGTATTTGCTATTTTCTCTCCCATCCTCTACCATGAAATCGGCGAGTATATTTCAAGAGGGGCTGGAGCGACAGAACCCGCTCACCGGCAAAACTCTGCCGGAATGTTCCGTCTGTCCGGGTCCCACGCTGAAAAAAGGAGAGAGAGAAATGAAGATCAGAAAAGCATGCCTTGCCGGGCTGGCCGGCATGGCGGCCGCCGCTCTGCTGCTGACCGCCTGCCAGAACCAGTCCGCCCCCTCCGCTTCCCCCACCGGCTCGGCGCCCTCCGCCCAGGAGCAGGTGGTCACCGGCACCGCCACCGGCATGGGTGAGGTGACCGTGGAACTGACCGTGGCGGATGGAAAAATCCTCAGCGCCACCGTGGACACCTCCAACGAGACCGAGGGCTACGGCCGGGATCTGGGCGAGCAGCTGGCCCAGCAGCTGATGGACGCCCAGAGCGCCGACATTGACGGCGTGTCCGGCTGCACCGTCACCAGCTCCGCCGTCCGGGCCGCCGCCCAGCAGGCCCTGGCCCAGGCCGGTATGTCCGGCCAGACCGCCCAGGCCACCGCCGGCGTCTATGTGGGCACCGCCCGTGGCGCCAAGAGCGATATCAAGATGGCCGTGGAGTTTGACGGCGAGAAGATCCTGAACGTCTGGAATGTGGAGAACGGCGACACCGCCGTGTTCAGCCAGATCGCTGCGGACACCGTGGCCCAGGAGATTGTGGAAAACCAGTCCCTGTCCGTGGACGTGGTCAGCGGCGCCACCCTGACCAGCCGTGCGGCCATGCTGGCCGCCGCCAACGCCCTGGAGCAGGCCGGGGTGAGCACCGCCGACTGGATGGTGGCCCAGGAGGTGGAGAAGACCACCCGTCCCACCGAGGAGTACGACGTGGTGGTGGTGGGCGCCGGCGCCTCCGGCCTCACTGCGGCTCTCTCCGCCAAGACCGACTCCCAGCTGGGCCTGACCGACAGCGGCCTGCGGGTGCTGGTGGTGGAGCGCAACGGCTTCCCCGGCGGTGACATGGGCTACTCCGGCGGCTATATCGGCACGCCCTCCGGCAACCCCCTGAGCCAGGCCACCGGCGCTGAGATGTCCCCTGAGGAGGTCACTGAGGCCATGCTGGCCGCCAACCCCAACGCCGCCGACTTCGCCGACCCGGTTCTGTCCCTGAACATCTGGCAGCGGGGTCCCGCCACCATCACCGGCCTGATGAACCGGGGCTTCCACCTGACCGTGGAGGACGCCCGGGTGGTGGCCCTGGGTGACGGCATGATGACCGCCGCCTTTACCCAGGACCCGGTCACCGGCTACCGCTGCGGCGACGACTGGTATGACGCCATGACCGGCGCACCCTACCTGGGCAAGACTCTGGGCGCCGCCGCCGAGGACGCAGGCGTGGAAATCCGCCTTCACACCGAGGCCACCGGCCTGGTGATTGAGAACAACGTCTGCACCGGCATCACCGTGGAGGACCGGGAGTCCACCTACCAGATCAACGCCAAGAAGGTCATTCTGGCCACCGGCTACGGCGGCTTTGACCAGGAGTCCGTGGAGACCTTCTACCCCGAGATGAGCAACGTGCTGGCCGCCAACAACCCGGGCAACCACAGCGACGCCCAGAAGTGGATCAAGGAGTTGGGCGGCGAGGTGATCTACTACCCCGACGCTAACTACATCGTCCCCGTGTACAACGCCATCCTCCGGGACAACTACGAGGTGGGCTGGCTGTTCCAGAAGGGACACACCATGTGGGTCAACAGCGACGGCGTGCGGTTTTTTGACGAGAGCCAGATTCTGGACAACAGCCTCACCGACACCGGCGCCCTCCTCCAGACCCTGGACGACGGCTACGCCTACATGATCTTTGACGACGCCAACACCGACTGCGCCCAGTACGCCCAGGAGCTCATTGAGCAGGGCGTGGCCTGGTCCGCCTCCACCGTGGAGGAGCTGGCCGAGAAGGCGGGTCTGCCCGCCGACGCCCTGGCCGACACCGTGGCGGCCTACAACGAGGCCTGTGCCTCCGGCACCGACGCCCAGTTCGGCACCCCTGCCGACTTTATGATGCCCATCACTGGCAGCACCCTCTACGCCGCCCGGATCGCTCCCGGCTCCACCGCCAGCATGCCCCTGTCCGTCTACGTGGACCAGGACATGACCATCACCCTGACCAAGGGCGGCCAGCGGATTGAGAACCTCCTGGCAGCCGGCGGCGTGTGCGGCAACCTGACCCCCGTCACCGGCTTCGGCGCTCACGTGTACGAGGCCCTCTCCTCCGGCACCTACGCCGGCGAGTGCGCCCGGCTGGCCATTCTGGGCCAGTAACCGGTCTCCGGCAGCAAAAAATTGAAAAAACCGCCCCGGCTCCAGTGAGCCGGGGCGGTTTTCTGCTTTTTCAGGCTTCAGACAGGGGCTTACCCCTCGGTATGGGCCAGCCAGACAAAGCCGTGGGGATAAAGCTCCACATGGCTCAGGTCGTCGAAGTGGCCGCCGTAGACCAGCTCGTCAAAGGCGCCGCCCTCAGTGCTGGAGGCGGTGACAAACTGGTCGCTGAAGTTGAACATGGCGATGAGCTTGCGGCCGTTGTACCAGCGGCCAATCCCCAGAACATGGGGGTTGCCGGTGTCAAAGGTCCACACGTCGGCACGGGCGTCAAAGGCGGGCTCAGCGCAGCGCAGTTCCTCCAGCCGCCGCAGGCCCATGAACTGCTTGCCCTGGCGGGTGGTGCCGTCGTGGCGCAGCTGGGCCAGGTCCCACTGGAAGGCACCACGGTGGAGATAGCGGCTGTCGTCCCACTTCTCCGGGTCCTGGTGGTAGGAATAGTCGTTGAGCTGGCCCACCTCGTCGCCGCTGTACAGCACCGGGATGCCGCTCTGGGTCAGCATCCAGGCGTGGAGCATCAGGTCGCAGGAGACGGACCGCTCCAGCTTGAAGGGGTCCTTCTCGTAGTCGGCGGCCTCCACGCCGCACAGGGAGGCGGTGGTGCCGCACAGCCGGGCGTCGCCCAGACGGGGGTCGTCGTTGTAGAGCTCACCGCGGCTGTCGCTGCCCGGCCACTTGCCGGTAAACCAGTCGTTGAGGTACTTCTTGTGGGCCACCTCATCGGTGCCGAAGTGCTCCTTGAGCCAGGGGTAGTCCAGGCCCCAGCCGATGTCGTCGTGGCAGCGCAGGTAGTTGAGGAACAGGAAGTCCCGGGGCAGGGCGCACACCGCGTCCATCTGGTGGCGCAGCAGGGACACATCCCCGGTGGCCAGGGTGTGCCAGGTGGTGGCCATGGTGGTCACGTTGTAGAGCATGTGGCACTCGGGCTTGTCGGGGGTGCCGAAGTAGGGCGCCACCTTGGCCGGCTCCATGACCACCTCGCCCAGCAGCAGCACGCTGGGGCAGACAATCTCGCACACCATGCGCATCATGCGCACCAGGGTGTGGACCTGGGGCAGGTTGCGGCAGTTGGTGCCCAGCTCCTTCCAGATGTAGGGCACCGCGTCCAGCCGGATGACGTCAATGCCCCGGTTGGCCAGGTACAGCAGGTTCTCGGTCATGTCGTTGAAGACCACGGGGTTGCCATAGTTCAGGTCCCACTGGTAGGGGTAGAAATTGGTCATAACCACCTGCCGGCAGTCCTCCAGCCAGGTGAAGCTGCCGGGCGCGGTGGTGGGGAACACCTGGGGCACCGTCTTCTCAAACTCCCGGGGGATGTCCCAGTTGTCGTAGAAGAAATAGCGCTCCCGGTAGCCGGGCTCACCGGCTCTGGCCTTTTTGGCCCACTCGTGGTCCTCGCTGGTGTGGTTCATGACAAAGTCCAGGCACAGGCTGATGTCCTTGGCCCGGCAGTCGTCGGCCAGATGCTCCAGGTCGGCCATGGTGCCCAGCTCGGGCTGCACCTTCCGAAAGTCGGACACCGCATAGCCGCCGTCGCTGCGGCCCTTGGGGCTCTCCAGCAGGGGCATCAGGTGGAGGTAGTTGACGCCGCACTCCTGGATGTAGGGCAGCTTCTCCCGCACCCCCTCCAGGGTGCCCGCGAAGGCGTTGGTGTAGAGCATCATGCCCAGCAGGTCCCGGCGGCGGTACCAGTCCGGGTCGGCCTCACGCCGGGCGTCCTGAGCACGCAGCTCCTCTTTCCGGTCCGCCCAGCTCCGGCGGAGCATGGTGACAAAGTAGTCGTAGGCGGCCAGGTCCCCGTGGTAGAGCTCGCAGTAGAGCCACTTGAGCTCGTCCTGGTGCCGGGCCAGACGGCGCTCAAACACGGCGTCGTCCTGCGGGGCAATGGGAGCGTCGGCCTTCTCGGCGGTAGGAGCACTCACTTCAGGCGTGGGAGCGCTGGCCGTTTCGGCAGCGGGGGCGCTCACCTCAACCGCGGGGCAGACCTCCGCTTCCACAGCAGCAGGGGCCGCCTCCTCCGCCACAGGGCAAACTACTTCCTTCCCGGCGGAGACGGTGGTCTCCTCCTCGGAATGGGCCGCTGACTCCACAGCGGAGACAACGGTCTCCGCAGCGGCAGGGATTTTCTTTTTATTCTGTCTGGCGGAGGACTTTCCGCTCCGCTGGTTCCGTTTTGCTTTCATTACGCTTCCTCCCCATTCTCCAGCTCCGCCAGAGTGGGCATGGCGGGAATGGCTCCGCTGCGGGAGCAGGTCTTGGCGGCCGCCCGGTTGGCAAAGGACAGAATTTCCTCCAGCTCAGGGGCGGACAGGTTCTCCAGCGGGCTGCCGCTCCGGCGGGTCAGGCGGCTGAGCACCGCGCCCAGGAAGGTGTCCCCGGCGCCGTTGGTGTCGGCCACGGTGGTGTGGACACCGGGCACCAGGCCGGTCCTGCCCTGCCAGCGGTAGAAGGCGCCGCCGGCGCCCATGGTGATGAGCACCAGCTTGACACCCTGCTCCTCCATGCGGCGGCTGCCCTCCTCCGGGTCGTCGGTGCCGGTGATGAGGGCCAGCTCCTCGTCGGACAGCTTGAGCACGTCCACCAGGGGCAGGGGGGTGCGCATCCACTCCACGGCCTCCTCCCGGCTGCTCCACAGGGCGTCCCGGTAGTTGGGGTCGTAGCTCACCAGCACGCCGTGGGCTTTGGCCTGCCGGGCGGCAAACAGGGTGGCAGACCGGGCGGGGCCGGCGGTCAGGCTCACCGAGCCGAAGTGGAGCACCTTGGTGCCCTCCACCAGACGGGTGTCCACCTCGTCGGGGGACAGGGCGCTGTCCGCCCCACGGACAAAGCGGAAGGAGCGCTCTCCGGTGTCGGACACCGTGACCACCGCCATGGTGGTGGGGGCGGCGTCGGTCCGCAGACCGGACACATCCACGCCGTTCTCCTTCAGCACGCCGGTGAGGTAGGTTCCGAAGCCGTCCCGGCCCACCTTGCCGATAAAGGCGGTTTTTGCCCCCAGGCGGGCGGCGGACACCGCCACATTGGCGGGGGCTCCGCCGGGGTTGGAGGCGAACAGGGGCACATTCTGCGGGGAGACGCCGGTCTGGGTCAGGTCAATGAGCACCTCTCCGATGGTGGTGATATCCATCATGGCAAAGCCGCTTCCTTTCTCGTAAAAAATCATATCAGATGGTGCAGGCCTCTTCCACGGGGCCTTCCAGCTCGGTCCCCAGGCCGTACACCACGTGGCTGAGCACATATTCACCCTGGTTGACGAAAATCTCCACCAGGTTTTGGTCTGCAAAGATGTCCAGGCGGCAGCTGTCCCCCTCCAGCACGGGGGTGCGGGCAGTGAGGCGGCAGCCCTGGAGGCCGTCAAACACGCCACTCCGGTCGGCCTCTATCCGGCCGGCCGTCCTGCGGATGCGGTAGCCCCCCAGGTTCAGGCAGTCGCCCTCCCGGAGGGTGGCCCTGAGCCGGACCGGCTTGTACTCCGCCAGGGGAGCCAGTCCGTGGGCGGGCTTGTCAAAGCAGGCGTCCACGTCGGGGTGGACCGGGAAGCACACCTTGCCGTCCCGCACCTGGACCAGTCTGGGCAGGCTCATCATGCCGTTCCAGGGGCCCCGGCCATCCGCCCAGTTCTCCACAGGCTTGGGCATCCGCATCCAGCCCACCAGCACCCGGCGACCGTCTCTGTCCAGGGTGCTCTGGGGGGCGTACAGGTCCAGGCCCCAGTCCAGGTAGGCCAGGGGCTCCCGCAGCGTCAGGGCGCAGGTGTCCGGGTCGAAGTCCGCACGGGCAAACATGGCCTGGTCGGCGTAGGACAGGCCGTCCGCCGTGACCCCCATGGGAGAGCCCACGAACACATATCCGTCCGCCGTCTTCATCAGGTCGGGGCACTCCAGAATCCTGCCCAGCTCAGGGGAGGCATACTGGTTGGCGTAGGTCCACTTCTCTCCGTCCTCACTGCGGAAGAAGATGACCCGTCCGCTGCCGTCCCGGGTGCTGCCCAGAATCATGCGGTAGCCGTCCTTCTCCCGCCACACCTTGGGGTCCCGGGTGTCCTTCCGGTCGCCCACGGCCGGGTCGGTGAGGACGGGGATAATCTGCTTCTTGCCGCCCCAGTTGTCAAACTGCCGTCCGTCGGGGGAGATGACCATGGCCTGGCTGGTCTCGAACCGGTCGCCGTCGGCCAGGTGGATGTCCTCCGGCTTGGGCTGGTCGTACTTTACCGCCGAGTAGTACAGGTGGAGCCTGCCGTCAATCTCCATGGCGCTGCCCGAGAACACGCCGCTGCGGTCGTAGTCCTTGGTGGGGAAGAGGGCCACGCCCAGGTGCTCCCAGTGGACCAGGTCAGGGCTCACCGCATGGCCCCAGTGCATGGTGCCCCAGCGGGGTGCGTAGGGGAAATACTGGTAGAAGAGGTGGTACTCGCCCTTGTAATAGATAAACCCGTTGGGGTCGTTGATCCAGTTCCCGGGTGCTCTCAGATGTACGCTGTCTGTTCTCAACACGCTCACTTCCACTTCTTCCTTGGTAGTTCGGGCTTTCTGTAAAAATCGGGAGCCTCTC
>CABIYL020000001.1:319651-343780 GCA_902362925.2 Clostridiales bacterium
GCACAGCAGCAGTCCGGCCATGATGGTGCCGTAATCCGCCGAGTAGGTACCGTAGAAGCTGTAGGTGGACAGGGGCAGGGTGAGCAGCTCCTTGTCGGTGAGGACCAGGGAGGGCAGCAGGTAGTCATTCCAGAAGGCCAGGGAGTTGAGGATGACCATGGTGGAGATGATGGGCTTGAGGAGGGGGAAGACAATCTTGAAGAAGATCTGGGCGTGGTTGCAGCCGTCGATGTAGGCGGCCTCCTCCAGGGCGATGGGGATGTTGCCCTTGATGAAGCCGTGGAACATAAAGACCGACATGGCCATGGAGAAGCCCACGTGCATGAAAATCAGGGTGACGCGGTGGTTGAGCACGTTGAGGGTGCCGCCATAGATGCTGACCAGGGGAATCATGATGGCCTGGAAGGGGATGATCATGGAGGCCACCATGAGGGCGAAGATGATCTTGGACACCTTGTTGTTGTGGCGGACGATGTAGTAGGCCAGCATGGCGGCCAGCAGGGTCACCAGCACGGTGGCGGAGACGGTGACGATGAGGGAGTTCTTGAAGGCGTTGAGGAAGTCCATCTGGGTAAAGGCCTTGACGAAGTTGTCGAAGGACAGGCCCTTGACGGTGAACAGCCAGGAGAAGGGGTCCTTGATGATGTCCCGCTTCTCCTTGAGGGCGTTGATGACCACCATGATGAAGGGGAACATGTAGGCGATGAAGATGATGATAAGGCCGGTCATGGCCAGGGCGTTGGCCAGCTTGCGCTTGTTGCCGCCGATGGTGGAGTTGTTCATTATGCCTCAACCTCCTGTCTCTTGGTCATATATACCTGCACGCCGCTGATGATGGCCACGATGACGAACAGGATCAGGGCCTCAGCCTGGCCCACGCCGAACTGCCGGGAGGTGAAGGCCTTCTCATACACGTGCATGGCGGCCATCTCGGTGGTGCCGTAGGGGGCGCCGGCGGTCAGGGACAGGTTGATATCGTACACCATGAAGGCTCTGGACAGGGTGAGGAACAGGCAGATGGTGATGGAGGACATCATGAGGGGGAGGATGATGTGGCGCAGCTTGGTCCAGCCGGTGGCGCCGTCAATGCTGGCGGCCTCCATCACGTCCTGGTTCAGGCCCATGAAGCCGGCCACGTAGATGAGGATCATGTAGCCGGACAGCTGCCACACGGACACCAGCACCAGCGCGGCAAAGGCCAGGCTGGGGTCGGACAGCCAGGAGCTCTCGAAGAGGCTCCAGCCGGTGGCGTCGCCGATGCCCACGAACACGCGGGAGAACACGAACTGCCAGATGTAGCCCAGCACCAGGCCGCCGATGAGGTTGGGGGTGAAGAAGCCGGCCCGGAAGAAGTTCTGGGCCTTGATGCCCCGGGTGAGCAGGTAGGCGATGGCGAAGGCCAGCACGTTGACGATGATGACCACGAAGATAACGTATTTAAAGGTCAGCAGCAGGGAGGTCCAGAACTGGCCGTCCTTGAGGACGCTGAGGAAGTTGGTGAAGCCCACGAAGTTTTTCACATCGGACACGCCGTTCCAGTCGGTCAGGGTCAGGTAGACGCCGTAGACAAAGGGGACGATGACCACTGCCACGAAGCAGAACAGGCCCGGCAGCGCGAAACCACAGAAATCTTTTCCACTCTTTCTTTTCATGACTCTTCCTCCTTATTGCTGCTGGGCCCAGTAGTCCTCAATGGACGCAATGAGCTCGGTCCGGTCGCTGCGCCCGGCCAGATACTTCTGCATGGCGGCGCCCAGGATGGCCCAGTGGTCATTGGGCACAATGGCAGAGGCGTTGAAGGCGGTGCCCCCGTGGACGTGGTTGTAGATGTCACGGCTCAGGGGGTCGGCGGGCTCGTAGGGGTTGTTCTGGAAGGGGGGAATGATGTTGCAGGTCTTGACCAGCATCTGCTGGCCGATTTCACTGTACACAATCCAGTTCAGGAACTCCTTGGCGGCGGCCTGCTGCTTCTCGGTGGCCACCACGCCGTCCAGCATCACCTGCTTGGAGGGAGAGCCCTGGATCTGGCAGTTGACGAAGTCGTCGGGGTCGTTGTTCATGAAGTAGGGCAGGAAACCGTACTCGTCGTCCTTCTCCGCGTCGGCCTCCTCCATGTTGGGCCAGGCCCAGTTGCCGTTGAACCAGAAGGCGGTCTTGCCGTCCACCAAGTCAATGGCCATCTCGTCGTAGTCGGCGCCCAGGGGGTCGGCGTAGGCCACGTTGTACTTCTTCAGCACGTCGAACATGTCCAGGAACTGGGACATGCGGTCGTAAGTAGTCAGGTCCAGCTCGCCGGACTTGATCTGATTGATGACCTGGGCCGCACCGTCGGAGGTGCCGTCGTAGATCTCATAGATGTACTGCAGGTGATGGGCGCCCAGGGACCAGTCCTCCATGGCCAGGGACACGGGGTGCTCCATGCCGGCGGCCACCAGCCGGTCCAGCAGGGCCACAAAGTCGTCCAGGGTGCGGATGGAGGCGGGGTCAAAGGTCTCGCCCAGGGTCTCCTCGATGACCGCCTTGTTGTAGATGACACCGCGGCCCTCAATACACAGGGGGAAGCTGTACACCTTTCCGTTGACCTCGGTCACATAGCCCTCGGCCTCAGCCAGCCAGGGCTCGTTGGACAGGTCGGCCGCCTTGGCCTCGGCCAGAGCGATGACGTCGGTGGTGTCCAGGATGGACATCGTGGGCGGATTGCCCGAGTTGTACAGGCTGACCACCTTGGTGTAGGGCGAGTCGCCGTCGGTCACCGGCATGACCTCCACATGCACGCCGGACTTCTTCTCAAACTCTTCGCTCATGGCCACCAGGGCGTTCTGAATCTCCGCCTTGGAGTTGAGCAGGGTGATCTTGGTTCCTTCCAGGGAAGGGTCGTACTCAAAGGTGTCCACAGAGGTATCGATGGGTTCTGCCGTATCTGTCTCATTGGGGTCATCCGGATTGCTGGCAAATCCGAAGCGGACGCCGCTGACGGCGGCCGCCACCAGAGCAGCCAGCAGCGCCACTACAATTACCAGAGATATGATTGCTTTTTTCATAAATGCGCCTCCCACTCCTCAAAATATGAACAAAACACGAAATGAAACCGGTTACTTCGTCCTTATACTAGCACTATTGCCATTAATACGTCAATTGTTTTCCGCCAAATAAACCAAGTTTGTAAATATCATCCGAACCGTTTTAGCCATAATTATACATATTTCACAAGAGCCTGGGCGGGGTCTATCCGTTGTACATTTCCCACGCATCTGCTATAATATTGCGTAGTCCGGCCCTGAGGCCGGCGGCGCGACAAGGGGCGATGTTATGGAACAAAAAAAGAAAATCACCTTCGACGACATTGCCAGATATACCAATTTCTCCAAGACCACCATCTCCCGGTACTTTAACAACCCGGATTCCCTGGCCCCCGAGAGCCAGCGCATCATCTCCGAGGCTCTGGAGAAGCTCCACTACAAGGAGAACAAGGTGGCCCGTATCCTGGCCAACGGTCAGACCGAGTTCATCGGCATCATCCTGCCCGAGTTCTACCACCGGTTCTTCTCCGAGGTCCTCAACCAGATGCTCTCCACCTACGAGACCTACGGCTACAAGTTCCTGGTGTTCGTGGGCAACCGGAACGAGGAGAGCGAGCGACGGTACATCCGGGAGCTGATGGCCTATCAGATTGAGGGCATGATTGTCCTCAGCCACACCATCTCGTCGGAGGAGCTGGCGGGGCTGCACCTGCCCATTGTGACCATGGAGCGGGAGGACAGGCATGTGTGCAGCGTCAACACCGACAACTACACCGGCGGCCGCCAGGCCGCCCGGCTGCTGGATGAGTGCGGCTGCGATGTGCTCTTCCACATCAACTCCCCCACCAATCCCCTCATTCCGGCCTATGGCCGTATCACCGGCTTCCAGGACTACTGCCGGGAGCACGGACTGCGCCATGAGCTGCTGCTGCGGGATGTGGACCGCTCCCACGAGAGCGACCTGGCCATCCTGCGGGACCTGGTGGACACCCTGGAAACCGAGTACAGCGGGCAGAAAAAGGGCATCTTCCTCTCCAACGATACCCTGGCCAGCGCCCTGGTGAATCTGCTGTTTTTGAAGTACGGGCGGCTGCCCGACGACTACCGCATTGTGGGCTTCGACAACTCCCCCGAGTCCCGGGAGGCCATCATCCCCATCAGCACCGTGGGCCAGCAGGTGGAACAGCTGGCCCAGGAGGCGGTGGCCCTGGTGGTGGACCAGATCAACGCCCGCAAGGAGGGCCAGTCCCTCCACGGCCGGAAGCCCATCCACAAGGTCATCGACCCGGTGCTTATCCGCCGGGCCTCCACTGGAGACGTGTGAGGGCCTGTCTCATTTTATTCAGCCGCAAAGGACAGTATCACTGCCTGTCCCAAAAAACACAAAAAGCAGCCCGGGAAACTTCCCGGGCTGCTTTCATTACTATATATAAGGTATTCAGTCCTCCAGGACCCACACGGCGGCCTGCCAGGGCGCCAGGGTCATGTCGGCAGGAGCGGCGGGAGCCTCCGGCCAGTTGGCGATGAGCAGGCGGCTCTTCTGGCCCTTCAGCTCCTCCGGCAGCTCCAATTTTGCCTCTTCTCCGGACAGGTTGCACACGGCGAGCAGAGTTTTGCCCTCCAGGGTGCGGGTGTAGGCGAAAATCTGGGGGTGATCGGGGAGAATCAGGTTGTACTTGCCGTAGACAATCAGGTCCTTGTCGGGGGAATTCCGCCGCAGGCCGATGAGCTTCTGGTAGTAACGGAACACCGAGTCCGCCCGGTCCAGCTGCTCTTTGGCGTTAATCTGCGTGTAGTTGGGGTTGACCATGATCCAGGGCGTCCCGGTGGTGAAGCCGGCGTTTGCGGAGTCGTCCCACTGGAAGGGGGTACGGGCGTTGTCCCGGCTCTTGTAGGCGATGGCAGCCATCAGCTCCGCCTGGGGCATGACCCCACGGGCGCTCAGGTCCCGGTAGGCGTTGATGGACTCCAGGTCCCGGTAGTTCTCAATGGGGCCAAAGGGCACGTTGGTCATGCCCAGCTCCTCGCCCTGGTACACATAGGGGGTGCCCTGCATCATGTGCAGGCAGGTGGCGATGCACTTGGCAGAAATCTCCCGGTACGCGGGGGAGTCGTCTCCCAGCCGGGAGACGATACGGGGCTGGTCGTGGTTGCAGAAGTAGAGGCTGTTCCAGGCCACCCCATCCAGCTCGTTCTGCCAGCGGGAGAGCAGCTTCTTCAGCGCCACCAGGTCTATCTTTCGGGTGCTCCACTTGCCGGTGACCGCGTCGCCGCCGTCCAGGTCCACATGCTCGAACTGGAACACCATGTTCAGCTCGGTGCCCTGGGCGTTGGCGTACTGCTTGGCCTGGTCGATGGTCACACCGGCGCACTCGCCCACGGTGAGCAGGTCGTATTTGGAGAGCACCTTCCGGCGCATCTCCCGCAGATACTCGTGGACGTGGGGGCCGTTGCAGCAGCCCAGGTTGCAGGAGGCGTAGGGGGCGCCGTTGGTGGGCATGTCGGGCAGACCCTCCTGCTTGGAGATCATGGAGATGACGTCCATGCGGAAGCCGTCGATGCCCTTGTCGCACCACCAGGTCATCATGTCGAACACCGCCTGCCGCACCGCCGGGTTGTCCCAGTTCAGGTCGGGCTGCTTGGGGGAGAAGCAGTGGAGGTAGTACATGCCGGTGGCGTCGTCGTAGGTCCAGGCCGGACCGGAGAAGGAAGAGCCCCAGTTGTTGGGCTCCTTGCCGTCCTTGCCCTCCCGCCAGATGTAGAAGTCCCGCTTGGCATTGTCCCTGGACTTGCGGCTCTCCACAAACCAGGGGTGCTCGTCGGAGGTGTGGTTGACCACCAGGTCCATGACAATTTTCAGTCCCCGGGCGTGGGCCTCGGAGAGCAGCTTGTCAAAGTCGGCCATGGTGCCGAACTCGTCCATGATGGCCTGGTAGTCGCTGATGTCGTAGCCGTTGTCGTCGTTGGGGGAGCGGTACACCGGCGAGAGCCAGATGACGTTGACGCCCAGCTCCTTGATATAGTCCAGCTTGCCGGTGATGCCGGGCAGGTCGCCGATGCCGTCGCCGTTGGAGTCGCAGAAGCTGCGGGGGTAAATCTGATAGATGACGCTTTCTTTCCACCATGCCTTGTCCATCTCAGGCATCCTCCTTTTTATACCGCCTCAATCTGATACTGAACGGCCTGGTACTGGTCCAGGAAGGGCAGGGCCAGTCCGGCATACATCAGCTCGTCGCCGCCGTAGACCACGCCGTTGACCTTGTAGTCCCGGTCCGGGTCCAGGCCCTTGAGCCGCAGCAGGGGCCGCACCGGGTTGGCGTGGCGCTGGGTCTGCACCAGACCCACCACCGCCCGGCTCTTGTCGGCGGTGACGTGCATCCAGGCGCAGTAGCTGTCCTCCTGGCGGAAGGGGCTGGTCAGGCGGTAGTAATCCCCGCGCATCACCACATCCCAGTAGGTGCGGAAAGCGGCAATCTGGTGGGCCACCTCCTCCAGCTCCTCGGCGGTCATCTCGTTCAGGTCCAGCTCATAGCCGAAGGTGCCGGCAGCCGCCACAACGCCCCGGGTGTGCAGGGGGGTGGCGCGGTGGGTCAGGCCGTTGGGCACGGCGGACACGTGGGCGCCCATGGAGGAGCAGGGATAGCAGAAGGAGGTGCCGTACTGGATGCGCAGCCGGTCGGCGGCGTCGGTGTTGTCGGAGCACCAGATCTGGGGGGTGTAGTACAGCATGCCGCAGTCAAACCGGCCGCCGCCGCCGCTGCACCCCTCGATGAGCAGGTGGGGGAACTCCTGGTGCAGGGCCTCCAGAATCTCGTACACCGCCAGCACAAAGCGGTGGTACACCTCGCCCTGACGCTCAGCGGGCAGCCCGGCGCTCCACACGTCGGTGAGGCTGCGGTTCATGTCCCACTTCACATAGGAGATGTCGGCGCTTCTGAGCATGGCGCGCAGGTTGTTCAGCACATACTCCTTCACCTCGGTGCGGGTCAGGTCCAGCACCAGCTGGTACCGGCCTCTGGTCAGGGGCCGTCCGGGCACCTGGAAGGCCCAGTCGGGGTGGGCCCGGTACAGGTCGGAGTTCTCGTTGACCATCTCCGGCTCCACCCAGATGCCGAACTTCATGCCCAGGTCGTGGATGCGCTGGGCCAGGGGCGCCAGACCGCCGGGCAGCTTCTCCTGGTTCACGTTCCAGTCGCCCAGGCCGCCGAAGTCGTCGTTGCGCTGGCCGAACCAGCCGTCGTCCATGACCATCATCTCCACGCCCACCTTGCTGGCCGCCTGGGCGATGGAGCAGATCTTGTCCGCGTCAAAGTTGAAGAGGGTGGCCTCCCAGTTGTTGATGAGGATGGGACGCCGTGCGTCCTTCCAGGGACCCCGGCACAGGTTGAGCCGGATGGCCCGGTGGAACATCTGGCTCATATAGCCCAGGCCACGGGCGGAGAACACCATGGCCGCCTCGGGGGCGGTGAAGGTCTCGCCGGGCTGGAGCAGCCAGGAGAAGTGGAAGGGGTGGATGCCCATGGTCATACGGGTCTCGTGGAACTGGGTGTACTCCACCGAGGCCTGGAAATTGCCCGAGTACACCAGGGCCATGCCCCAGCAGCGGCCGGCGTCCTCGGTGGTGTCCTTGTCGCACAGCACCAGGAAGGGGTTCTGCTGGTGGCTGGAGGAGCCACGGACACTGCCGGCGGTGTGGATGCCCTGGGTGAGGGCGGCCCGCACCGGCTCACGCTCCCGGGCGTAGGCGCCGCCCAGGGTGATGAAGTCGTGGTCGCCCACCGGGAAGTCCAGGCAGGCGGAGGCCACCTTGGTAAGCCGCACCGGGGCGGAGCTGTCGTTGCGCACCCGCACGGAGCGGGTGATCATGTCGTACTCCTCCAGCACGCCGTAGAGCAGCTCCAGCACCAGGCCGCTGCACCGGTCACGCAGCTCCACGGTGAGGGTCTGGGCGGTGACCCCCTCGCCGTAAAAGGCGGGCAGGCCCTCCAGGGCGTACTTGCCCTCGGAGATGGTGTGGCGCACATAGCGGAAATCCGCCGTGTGGCTGCCGTCGGCCAGGTCGGCCTCCAGAGAGGGCATGCGGAAGTCGCCCACGCCGCTGGAGGAGTACTCCTGGGGCTGGGTGTCCAGGGACCAGGTCCGGTTCTTGCCCACCTCGTCCGGGTTGGGGGAGAAGCCCCGGTCCTCCGGGCAGATCAGCCGGGAGAGATCGCCGCCCCGGAGCTTCTGGCTGTAGTAGGTGTGGAGCAGCACCCCGGTGTCGTCAATCTTCATCTGATAGGTGGTGCTGCGGGTGCTCAGGTTGATGGTGCGCTGGGAAGCGTCAAATCCGATCATGGCAGATCATCCTTCTGGCATAAAAATAGTGGCCGCCCCAGGGGACGGATGTCAGCCTTATTGTATCACATTGTTTGTATTTTTCCAGTCTATTTATTTCAGAAAACGCGGTCTGTTTCGATTTTTTCGTACCCGCAATCCTTAGGGCCACAATGGATTTGTCCATAACCTCCAAAAACATGAAACCGGTTTTATGATTTATGCAGAAAAGTTCGGAAATCGCTTTTTCCGTCTCTCAGAGCCGATTCTCCTATTTTAATCTGGAATGTCCGGGATGAACTGTAAAACATTGTACCGCTTATCCTGCTTGCTTGCGTTCTCCTTCCGCCTGTGGTACCGTCTTGCCATCTGGACGGGAAACCAGACGAAAACAGGAAAGTGAGGAACCGATTATGAACAGACGCAGGCACCTGTTCGCGCCCCTGCTCACCGCGCTGCTCACCCTGGCGCTCATGCTCCCCCTGGCCGCGCCCGCCGCTCTGGGCGCGGAGGACCCCGGCCTCTCCGGCAGCGGCACGGCGTCCGACCCCTGGATGATCTACACCGCCGAGGACCTGCAGACCGCCTACACCTACATCGCCCAGGCCTGTGACGACCTGCCCGGCGACCAGGTGGGCATCCCCGACTGCTTCCGCCTGGGAGCGGATATTACCCTGGAAAAGCCCATCATCATCTACAACAACGTGGACTACGACCTGCGCATCGCCCTATGCGGCACCTTTGACGGCAACGGCCACACCATCAACAATTTCAACCTCAAGCTCTACCCCAACAAGACCTACGGCTCCGCCCTCATCCACACCTACCCCCTGTTTCCGGTGAACTTCGGCACCATTGAGAACCTGACCGTGGTGCTGGCCTCCGAGTACGGAAACCTGTACAAGGACCCGGATTACGGCATCCTCTGCGGCGGTCTGGTGTGCGACAACTTCGGCACCATCCGCAACTGCCGGGTGGAGGGCTCCCTGGGCGGCGCCGGTCTGAAGGGTCCCGCCGGTCTCATCGCCGGTCTCAACGGCAACGGCGGCAAGATCATCGACTGCTCCGCCTCGGGCAAGATCTTCCTGCCCAGCAAGACCTACGCCTACCAGCGGGAGGCAGGCGGCATTGTGGGCGTGTCCCATGCGGGCACCGGCACCTTCCTGGCCCCCGGTGAGGACGTGTCCTGGAGCTCCTCCAACGGCGTGGTCACCAACAGCGCCGGTATGGACGGCCTGGACGCCCCCCTCATTCAGAACTGTACCGCCGACGTGTACATCACCGCCAACTGGACTACCGGCATGGGCGGCATCGTGGGCGAGACGGACAAGTACACCGTGGTGGAGGGCTGCACCGCCAATGTGGACCTGAACGCCGGCGGCACTGAGACCTACAACACGGTGGGCGGCATTGTGGGCGACTGCAAGGGCACCGTGCGCAGCTGCACCTCCTCCGGCAAGATCACCCTCATCTCCACCGCCGCCAAGACTCCCTCCGCTGTGGGCGGCGTGGTGGGCACCGCCCAGTCGGGCGCGTCCGTCTCCAACTGCTCCTCCACCGCCAAGCGCGCCGTCTCCGACCTGAACGCCTACAACGGCGACATTGTGGGCCGGGACAACGGCGCCTCCCTCAGCGGCAACTCCGCCCAGGGCGGCCAGACCGCCAAACCGGAGGAGATCACCGTCACCGTCAACGGCGTCCAGGTGGTCTTTGACCAGCCTCCCATCGCCGAGAACAACCGGGTTCTTGTGCCGGTCCGGGCCATTTTTGAGGCCATGGGTGCGGAGGTCACCTGGAATCAGGCCAGTATGACCGCCTTTGCCGTCCGCGGCGACACCACCGTGGCCATCCAGATCGGCAACCGCACCATGTATCGCGGCCAGACCGCCGTCAATCTGGACGTGCCCGCCAAGGCCCTCAACGGCCGCACCCTGGTGCCGGTCCGGGCAGTGTCCGAGGCCTTCAACGCCGACGTGGACTGGGACAGCGCCCGCAACCGGGTGGTCATCTCCATCAGCGGCTCCACCCAGCTGCCCGACGGCAGCAATCAGGGCGGCAGCTCCGGCGGCCAGGGCAATCCCGACCGGCTGCCCGACTGTATCCTGTGCAACAACTCGGGCATGCGCCGCTGCAACTTCTGCCGGGGTGAGGGGCGCATTGTGGACCCCTACTACGACATCCTCAAGGACGGCATCCGCTACATCGACTGCCCCTACTGTGACGGCGCAGGCCAGGTGCCCTGCCTGTGCGGCCACCGGGCGGGCGTGTGACACACAGAAAGAAACAGAGCGAGGCCCTGAAAATCAGATGATTTTCAGGGCCTCGCTTACTGTTTGCTGTCGGATACTGTGGCGTTACACGCCGGTGGTGATCATGCCGTGATAGCGGCCCAGCCAGTAGGGCAGGGTGTAGGTGGTGCAGCCCTCCATACAGTCGGGGTTGCTGCCGCCCAGGCCATAGGTGGAGCCGTTGTACTTGTGCACGTTGCGCTCGTCAAAGGGCGCCACGCGGATCTCGCCGGTCTCCTTGTCGCGGGAGAGCTCTCCGTCCTGCACCACGTCGGGGCGCTTGTCGTTGTGGGCGCCCCAGCGGATGGTGTCGATGGGGTGGCGGGACAGAGCCCAGGAAGCGGTCTCAACCAGGGAATTGCCGTAGTAGTCGGTCTGGGTCTCGGTGGGGTAGGCCAGCTGATAGATGTAGTACCACAGGGGGTTCTCGCTGTACTGCATGGACTTCCACCAGCTGTTCAGGCCGTCCTGATACTTCACCAGAACGTCCTCATCCTCTTCCAGCTGGAACAGGACATAGTAGGCCAGCATGGCCATCTCCTCGTCGGAGTAGTTCAGGTTCTGCTGGATCCAGGTGTCGATCTCCTCCTGAGAGGCGTTCTCATCCAGGCCGCCGTCCACGTGGGCCAGGTAAGCCCAGCGGTCCCAGTACTCGCCGGCCAGGTCGGCATAGCGGTAGGGGTCCTCCATGGCCAGCATGTAGTACTCGTCCTCCCAGCGCTGCTCGCCGGTCACATAGGCGGCCAGCTTGAAGGTGCACAGGTTCACCAGGCTGTTGAGGGCGCAGTCCTCCCAGGCGTAGGCGTTGTTGAAGTAGTCCCGCTCGGTCTTGCCCCAGGTGGTGGCCTGACCGGTGGCGTCCCGCAGGGAGTAGCCGTTGTCCACCATGTGCTGGGCAAAGCGGCGGACGGTGTCGGTCAGCAGGTCCTTGATGGCCTTCTCTTCGGGATCGTTATCGTCCAGAATGTCATAGGCGACCTTGTAGATGAAGAGGTGGCCGATGATCTCGTCGGTGCTGGTGTCGGTCTTGTAGGTGATTTCGTCCTTGGTGGCGCCGCCCAGCAGGTCGGTCAGGATGGTGGGAATCTCACCGGAGGCGTCCACAGTCTGGCCCACCAGCTTCTCCCACTGCACCTTGGTGGAGGTGCTGTCAACGCAGGTGGCGATATCGCCGTTGATATCCCAGTAGTAGCCGTCGTTGAAGTCCCGGTCGGGGTACTCGCCGTCCAGACGGTAGGTGCGGGCGATCATGCCCTCCAGGGTACGGGTGCGGAGGTGGAAGTCATTGGGGTCGGAGTCGGCGGTCACAGGGGCCCAGTCCTCGGGGAAGAAGGGAGCCATCAGCTCCTCACCCTCCACACGGGCAGGGGAGTCCACGGGGCCGGACTGGGGATTGTTGATGGAGAAGTCCTTGTCCTTCAGCAGGGCGATGCCCTCGTACGCCGTCTCAAAGGCGTACTGGTTGGACTCGTTCTTCAGGGGGCGGACATAGGCTTCCACAGTGCCGGTGCGGCAGGTGATGTTGGAGAGGAGCAGCACAGCCTTGATGGACTGGAGGGCAGTCTCACGGGCGGCCGCAATCTCCTCCTCGGTGGCGGAGGGGTCGTTCTTCAGCACGGAGTAGCGCATCAGCTCGCCGGCGCCATACATGGAGGTCCACAGGCCGTCGTTGTCGCTCTCCTCGGGCACCCACTGGCCGTCACGCCAGTAGGCCTCGGAGACCATGCCCCGGCGGGCCACGGACTCCTGGGTGGTGGCGCTCATCTCAGCGGCCTTGTCGGTGTAGGACAGCTCCACCATGCGGATGTGGGTGACGGCAGTGGCGGACACCACCCACAGGCCGTTGGCGTTGTCGCTCTCCATGTGGATGATGGAGGCGTCAGGGGTCTCGTCGGCGTCGTCGGGCAGGTAGCGGTTGCCCATGAAGAGCTGCTCGGCGTCCCGCTCGTTGGAGGGGGCGGCGTCGGTGCGCTTGATGCCGTACTCCTCCAGGGTCCAGGTGACGTTCTCCTGGACGACAGCGTCGGTGGTGCCGGCGCCGCTGTTCAGCGCGTCCTTTACGCCCTGGGGCACGTCTTCGCTGGCCAGAGCTTCGTCCTTGGTGTAGCGGTCCACGTACTTCTGGAGGTTGTCCACCTCCTGGGCGGCCTCGCCCTCATAGTTGACGATGTCCTTGTGGGTGGTCTGGCTCAGCTCGTCCAGAGTGGCCACAACCTTGATGGTGCCGGTGTCGGTCACTTCGGGGTTGGCCTTGGCGGTGGCGGTGATGGTAACGGTGCCGGCCTTGTGGGCGGTCACGCGGCCCCACTCGTCCACAGTGGCGACCTCATTGTCGCTGGAGGTCCAGGTCACGCCCCGGTAGGGGTTGCTCTCGGGCAGAATGACAAAGTCGATGCTGCGGCTGTCGCCCACCACCATCTCGGCGGTCTCGGGCAGGGACAGGTTGATGGAGGTGGGCAGGGTCTCGGACACTTCCTCGGTGTTGACCTGATTGTACATCACGTCGCCGATGAGGCGCTCGGTCACCTGCACGCTGACGGTGCCGGAAGCGGTGTGGTTCAGGGTGGCCTTGCCGGTCTCGTCGGTGCGGACGCGGCCGATGTAGGCGCCATCCTCGTAGAAGTCCACGATCATGCGGGAGAGAGGCTCACCCTGCTCGTTGGTGACGGTGGCGGTCAGGGCAGCGCCGGACTCCACGGTCACGTTGGGGGTGGAACGGGTGTAATGGACCGGCTCAGCCTCGGTGATCATGCCGTAGTAGCGGCCGAACCAGTAGGGCAGGGTAAAGACGGTGCAGCAGTCCAGGCTGCCGTAGGTGTAGGGGGCGGTGTTGCTGGTGCCGTAGCCGCTGTAACGGGTGAAGGGGTTGCCGTTGTCCTTGCCGATGCGCATCTCGTCCAGAGGCAGGGCGTAGTTGGTCTGGGCTCTGTCGTCACGGTTGCCCGCCTCGATGTACAGCACATCCTGACGGTCGCCGCGGGCGAACATCTGGTTGTTGCGCACCAGGGGAGAGCGGTAGAAGTACCGGACCGCGGACTCCAGGTCCACGTCGGTCTTATCGGGATGGGCCAGCTGATAGAGGAAGGTGTAGAAGGGGTTCTCCTCCCGCTCCTCCTGGTCCACATACCACTGGTCAAAGGCCTCCACAATCTTGTCGTACCGCTCGGGGTCCTCTTCCAGGGTGATCAGGGAGTAGACGGGGAACCAGCCCAGCTCCTCGTCGGAGTAGTTGACGTACTGGGTCCAGTCCTCGTGGAGGGCGTTGTTGAAAATCTTGTTGCCGGGGGTGTACTCGGTCACGGGCTTGTTGTCGTTCTCATTGTAGGCGTCGGTGTTCTGGCGGACAATGCGGCGCCACACATACTCCAGGGCCATGTCCATGTAACCCTTGCCGTTGACGTAGGAGTCGGGGTCGTTGGGGTTGCCGCCGCCGGAGTAGGGGGACTCGAAGCACTGGTCGTAGGCCTTCTCATAGATCGCAGCCCGCTCGTCACCCTCGCTCTCGGCGATGTAGGCGGCGGTCTTCAGGGCGGCCATAACCTCCAGGGCGTTCAGGGGGCCGTCCTCATAGCCGTAGGACAGCTGGTCTTCCTTGTCGTCGTTGACGCCGATGCGGTAGAGGCTCCACTCCTCCTGAGACTGCATGACGTCCATGCTGTCGTTGAAGTAGCGGGTGAGCCAGCGGGACCACTGGGTGGCCTTGCCGGTGGCGTCAATGATGTAGTAGCGGTCGTCCTCCAGGATGAGGTCGCTCATCCGCAGGCAGGCCTCAGCCACGTACTCCTTCAGCTCCGCGTCCTCGGGCTCGTCGCACAGGTAGCGGTAGGCAGTCAGGAACAGGGCGTAGTGGCCGTCCACCTCGTCGGAGGAGGTGTCCGCCTTGTAGACGATCTGCTCCATGTCGATGTGGCCGTCCACAATGGCGCTGTCGGGGAAGAGGTCGTTGAAGATGGTGGGAATCTGCTCATAGACAGGGGCGGTGAGCTGGAACACGATGTCCTCTTCCTTGACGGGGTTCTCGGCAGTGGGCTCCACAAAGTCCACCTTGTTGTTGATGCCGTTGACCATCAGGGGGAAGACCTGGCCGGAGTTGTTGGACACGATGTCGGTGCCCAGCTTCTGGCCCTCGGGCCGGGTGGAATTGAAGGTGTCGATGGTGGACTGGCTCAGGCCCAGGCCGTTATAGTCGGTATCCTGGGGGAAGATCTGAGAGCCGCGCTTCTGCAGGGCGTCCCGGGTGGGACGGACGGTGGCGATACCGATGGGGTCCTTGCCGTCCTGCTTGAGCTCGTCAATGATGGGGTCGGGATACTCCTCGCCCTCATCCAGCATCTCAATGCCGAACCAGAAGCCGTCGGTCTGGAGGCCGTTTTCGCCGATCTGAGCGCCGGCCTCACTGGTGAGCATGTAGGAACGGCAGGGGAAGCCGTTGCCGCGGCCGGACACATAGTCCAGCAGCAGGACCGCCTTGGTGGCACGGGTGGCGGCGGCCTTGGCGGCGTCAATCTCGGCCTGGTCGGCTCCCTCACGCTTCAGGGTCTGATAGCGGAGGATTTCGCCGATGGCGTACATGGCGGACCACAGGCCGTCGTTGTCGTTGGTGCTGACGCTGGTCTGGATGTACTCGCCGGTGGCGGGGTCATAGGAGTAGGTATTGCTGTCGGTGATCATACCACGGCGGTCGTTGACGTCGTTGATCATCTTCTCATAGAAGTAGGTGCGCTCCTCCATGGTCATGGGCACCATCTTGATGTGCACGGAGCCGGAGGCATTGCGGACCCACACGCCGCCTGCTTCGTCGGCGGCCAGACCGGTGACGTGGTCGTCGCCGTTGTACAGGTAGCGGTTGCCGGAAAAGTACTGGACGATATCCCGTGCGTCAGGCTCGGTGAAGTCCATCCGCATCAGGCCGTTTTCGGTACCAACCCAGATGGCCCCGTCGGTGGCCTTCACGGCGCAGGTCACGTCGCCGATGGCGGCGGCGGGCATAAAGTCCAGTGCGGTATAGTCGGTCACCCAGGTGACACCCTCAGGGGTCTGGGTGTCGAAGTAGTCCATGACTTTGGTGGGGGCGGCTTCCAGCTGAATGGGCTCATAGGCGACGGTGGGGAGGGCGGAAACGCCTGCGTCCGCCTGGTCCACGGCCAGCGCGGAGGGAGCCACAGAGACGGTGGAGGCCAGCATCACACCGGCCAGCGTCGTGGAAACGGCTCGCTTAAGGCAATGCTTGATTTTCATCCTCGTAATCCTCCTTTTCCAGATTATGCGTCCATCCGGGTCACGCCGTCCTCGGTCACCAGGTAGATAACCCCGGCGTCCTCGTCCAGCACCAGCAGAAGGGCGCTGCCGCCGGTGAGCTCGTCGGCAGAGTAGCTGGTGACCACTTCGCCGCTCTCCACGTTGACGCAGTCCACGCCGCCGGCGGCATAGGCCATCCACAGCTGGGTACGGTCAGCGGAGAGAACGGAGGCGTTCACACCCCGCAGAGAGGGGAAGATGGAGGGCTTCATGGTGAAGTCCTTGTTGACAAAGGTCTGGGTGTTGGCCAGATCCAGGTCGGAGAAGGCGGCGTCGTTGCCGGTGCCGTAGGAGGGGTCGGTCAGGAACGCCACATACTGCTTTACCGTGCCCTGGGCGCCATCGTCGGAGAAGCTGTCCTGCACCTGAGCATAGGTGTAGCGGACAGTGTCGCCCTCGGTGGCGTCGCCCTCAGCGATGTAGCCCAGGTTGATGCCCAGCCAGTACCCGGAGGTAAAGGGAGTGGGATCATACATATAGATGTTGCCGGTGTAGTCGGTGTGGTTGGAGCCGGAGGCGAAGTCCTCCTGGACGGACTGATAGGAAGCGTCGTCAACGGCCAGGATGTTGGTGTTGAACTTGGAGGCACGGCGCTCATCGAAGGGGTACACGTTGGTGGAGCCGGAGGTCTCGTGGTCGTACCAGTCCATCACCTCGAACCACAGGGTGTCCTTACGGAAGACGCCGTTGTAGGAGGCGGTGCCGGAGTAGTTCATCAGGTACTGGGGAGTACGGACCAGCTGTCTGGTGGCGTTCTCCAGGTCCTGGTCAATGCCGGGGTGATTGGGGTCGATGAACTTCATCAGGAAGGCGTCAAAGGGGATCTCCTGGGCCTTGAGCTGGCCGTCATAGATCTGGGAGAAGGCGTTCTGCACCTTGGGGAACACGTCGGACTCGTCCTTGGTCAGGGTGCTCAGGGGCAGATAGACGCAGAAGTACATCAGAGCGTCGGAGAAGTTGCCGGTGGAGGCGTAGTCGTTGTTCTTGTAGGCGTCCTGATAGGTGGCCAGAGCCGTCTCCAGATACTCCCGGTCCTCGGCGCTCATGGCCTCGCCGCCGTTGTAGTAGTCGTGGGCGGTCATGGACTTCATGGCGGCCTCGGCGCTGACGGCGCCGCCGTTGGCGTCCACGTCGGCCAGGGTGTAGGTGATGTCGTCAATCCAGTACTGGATCATGGCCTTCTGGCGCTGGTTGAACTGCTGCATCAGCTCCAGATAGCCCACGCCGTTCTTGGGGTCGTTGGGGGTGATGGCGGTGAAGGGATCCATGGGGGAATCCTCCGCCAGAGGCTGCTTCATCTTCTCGTACTCGGCGGCCACCTTCTCATAGGCGCTCTTGTAGGTGGCATAGCCGTCGGTGCCGGCCACCAGGACGGGGCTGTCGTCCACGATGTTGATGCCGGTGGAGGTCTCGGTGTCGTCCTTCACACCCTCCAGCAGCTCCAGGGTCACACGGGTGAACATGACCATCTCGGCGGAGTTGAGGATGGCGTCAGGCATGAACACGTGGTTCTGCACGCCCTCGGTCTCGGGGTCGCAGTCCCAGTTGAAGTAGTCCCGGTTCCACTTGCCCCAGGTGGTCTGATGGCCGCAGGGGTCCATGAGGACATAGCCGTTGTCCACGATGTGGTTGAAGGTGGTGGCGGCGCTGTCCCGCAGCAGCTCCAGCAGCTTCTCATCCTCAGCGCGGCGCTCGGGGCTGGTGTCGGGGTCGGCCAGCTCGGGCTGGAGGACGTAGTAGTAGAGGGCGAAGTAGGAGGCGAACTGGCCGGTGGGCTCCTCAGAAGAGGTGTCGGTGTAGTAGGTCAGGCGGGTCATATCCTCCTGGCCGCCGTAGCCGGGCCGGGTGGGCTGGTTGGGGTCGGCCACGGAGAACTTGGCCACCAGCTCAGGATACTTGTCGGACACGTCCTCTGTCACCACATAGGAGAAGGCCCAGTCGTGACCCTCTTCCCGGTTGGGCTGGAGGACGGGCTTGCCGTCGGGGCCGTCCTGGTAGACGGGGGTGTTCCAGGAGACATAGGGGGAGTAGATCTTCACGGGGTTGCCCGCGTCGGTGTAGGCCTTGTAGGCTGCGGCGATCACGGGGTCGTTCTTGCCGTTGGGACCGTAGATGTCCTCCATCAGCATGTAGCCGGGAGAGGCCATGGTCTCACCGGTGACCACGTCGATGCCCGCATCGGGCTGAGTGGCGGTCTCCTCGCCCATGGCGAAGTTGGGCAGGCCGTCGCCGAAGTAGGACTCGGTGGGGAAGTACTTGACCTCCTGGCCGTTCCACGCCTTCGCCATATTGCCCAGGTTCTGGACGGTGAAGCGGTCGCCGGCCTCAATCTTGGTCACGTCGGTGTTGCCCTCGCCTTTGGTCAGCTGGTAGGTAATCTTACCGGCCACGCCGCCGCCGGGCTCGTCGGTGAACTTGTAGTTGCGGACCACAAAACCGTCGCCGGTGCCGTGAATCTTGGACAGCAGCATGCAGTTCATGGCGCCGTTGACCACACGGGTGCGGGCCTCCTCAGCGGCGGCCTGGTCCTCGGGGTCGTCGGACTGGCTCAGAGCGGCGTACTCGTTGCCGTAGCCCAGCAGGCTGACGCCGGTCCAGTAGGAGTCGTTGTTGTAGCCGTACTTCTCAATCTGCTGGAACTTGCGCACGGTGCCGTCGGGCTCCACGATCTCCTGCCACTCACCGTAGCTGGGATTGAGCTCGGTCTCGCTGGCGGGAGCGCCGTCGGAGTTGTCGTTGCCCATGTCATAGGGCTTGACGGTGGAGTCGATGATGGTGCCGCGGTAGGTGTTGAGCTTGTCGTTGATCTGGGCGTACACATCCGCCTTTTCCCGCAGGGTGCGCTCCACCATACGGATGTGGACCGCGCCCTCACTGTTCTCTACCCAGATGCCGTGTTCGCCGTCGGAGCGCAGGCCGGTGACGGTGCTGCGGGCGGCGTCGTTGCCGTCGTAGATGTAGCGGGGACCGAAGAAATACTGGAAGATGTCCCGGGTGTCCTTCTCGGAGAAGTCAACCCGGATGATGCCCTTCTCGCCCAGGGCGGCCCAGTATACGCCGTCCTTGTCCTTGAGGGCGATGGTAACATCGGCGCCGATGTCGCCGAACTGGGCCTTGACCTCATCGGACAGTCCCAGGAAGGGGAGCAGCGCCAGGTCGCCGCCGTAGGTCTCGGCGTCCCGGACCCAGCCGTCGGTGGGGATGCGGGCGTCACCCTTGGCGAAATAGTTCATCTCCTTGGTGAGATAGGAATCCAGCTGAATGGCCGAAGCGGTGGAGACGGCCTCGGGCACGGAGGAGGCGCCTGCCGCGGGAGCGACGCAAGAGAGAGTCAGGGCCGTGGACAGCGCCAGAGCCAGTAGTCTCTTATAGTTGCGATGCATGTTTTAATTCCCTCCTTCTTTTCACTGGCAGCTCATAACCGCCGGTAGGCGGGGCAGCGAGCCGCCGTTTTGAAAGGTTCCGTTACTTTACCTCAATGATGTGGCACACGGCGTTTTCCTCTGTCTCGGGGTTGCCGCAGAGGACCCAGGCGCCGCTGCCGCCGTCGCTGAACAGCATGGTCACGTTGTCGTACTTCAGATAGTCCGCATCCTTGCTGTCACTGGTGATGACGGTGGTGTCCTTGCCGTCCTCGGAGAGAATCAGGATACCGGTGTCCGTTCCGATCCAGAGGTTGCGGTCGGCGTCAAAGATAGAGGTGTTGAAGCCGTCGCCCACGGGGATCACGTTGGGCACGACCTTGAAGTTCACGCCCTGGTATTCGCCCAGATAAGCGTAACGGATGTACTGCTTCACGTCGTCGGGCACGGAGGAGCTCTCCAGCGCGGCCTCCCAGGTGCCGTACTGCTTCACAGGCTCAGTGGGGGGGACATAGCCGCCGTCACCGCCGGTGGAGCCGCCGATCACAGTGGAGGAGCCGCCGGCCACGTCCTTGCCGCAGACCTTGGTGCCGGTGACGCCGTCGGCCACTTTGACGGTGGTCTTGCCGGGGAGGGTCACGCTGCAGTTGTCGCCGTTGACGGCCACCTCATCCACGGAGGCGGTGCCGCTGAGGGTCACGTCGTCGGCGTTGATGGTGATGACGCCGGAGACGGAGGCATTGCGGAGGGTGACGCTGCCGCCGGCAGCGCCGGGAGCGATGAGGATATCCTGGGCGGAGCCGGAGATGGTCACGTCACCGGCGCGGACCAGGGTGATGCCGGAGTCCTTGGCCTCATAGCTGCCGCCCTTGACAATATAGGTGCTGATGGCCTTGTCCAGGATGGCCATGGTGGAGGCGCGGTCGATGTTCTGGGTGGGCAGGACCTTGCCATCGCCTGCGCCGGTGATGATGCCCCGGTCAGCCATGGCGGAGACGGCGCCGGCTGCCCAGCCGGCCACATCGCTGCCGTCGGCAAACTTGCTCAGGTTGGGGGAGGCGTCCTCTTCCACGCCCAGAGCACGGGCGAACATGACGGTGGCCTCCTGGCGGGTGATGTTGGCGCCGGCGCTGCAGTTGCTGCCGTCGCCCTGCATGACGCCGGCGGCGGTGCACTTGAGCACGGCGTCAGCGTACCACTCGGAGCCGCTCAGGTCCTGGTAGGGATTTTCAGCGGGCTTCTCGGACAGGCCCAGCAGGTTCACCATGACGGTGGCCATGGAGCCGCGGGTGATGGGCTGGTCGGGGTTGAAGTTGCCGTTCTGATCGCCCTGGACGACACCGTAGCCGCCCCAGCGGTCAATGATCTCCTCCGCCCAGTGTCCCTGGGTGTCGTTGAACTTGGGCGCGGCGGATGAGCCGGACAGGATGTCCTCCGCCAGCGCGGGAACGGCTATGGTGGCGGTCAGAGCGAAGGTAAGTGCCAGAGCCAGTAATTTGCGTGGTTTCATCTTGTTTCCTCCTTTTGTCCTGGATTTACGGTTGTTCCACTGCTTTTACGGAAAGCTGCGGGCTTGGAGCGATAGAATCACCTCCCGGTGTTGTGGGCTAACCGAAGCGCGGTGCCCGGCCTCAGCCAATCAGGCGGAAGGCCAGGCGATAATCTGTCAGGAAGGGGAGCAGGACATGGGCGTCAGGGTGGACAAAGCCGATGACGCTGGCCTCCTCGCAGGCGGGCATGTCCCGGAGCATAATCTGGATTTCGCCCTGGTACTGGGCGCTGCGGCTGTTGTCGGCCGTAACGGAGAACCGGGGTCTGGGGCCGGTGCGGAAGGGGGGCACGCTAATGCCCCGGGTGGCGGTGGCCCTCAGGATGTACTCGGGGGAGTCCTCCCGGTTGGAGAGAGTCACTCCGGTGAGCTGTTTCCGCAGCTCCTCCGGGCAGTCCCGGCAGAAGACCACAGGGACAGAGAGGACCTCATCCCGGCAGCAGCCGGCCAGAGCGGCCAGCTCGGCGTGGGAGGCGGTGAGGTCGCCGAAGAGCACCTCGTCGATGCCGCAGCAGCGCAGGACGGCGGCGGCGATTTCCGGCGGCACATCCCGCAGGCACTCGGCGGTACACACCCCTCTGCCGTGGGCGTGGAGCACGGGCGGCGCGGTCAGGGAGGACACAAAGGCCGCCGTGTGGATGCCGTAGGTGTGGAGGAAGGCGGTGGTCTGCCGCACCCGGTCCAGGGACAGTCCGGAGCCGGTTCTGGGGTAGAAGTTGAAGCAGGCACGCACCATTTCAGCGGGAAGGCTGTCCAGCAGCCGCTTGATTTCCCCGTCCGCCTTGCCGCGGCCCTCGGGGGTGGAGGCGTCCAGATCCGCCGCGTTGAGCTCGATTCCCATGCCCGCGTGGGCCAGGGCGGCCAGGACCGTCTCATCCAGGGCGCTGTCCGCCCGGAGGATGTCCACACCCCGCCGTTTCAAGTCGGCCACGGCCGCCTCGGGGGAGCCGAAGCCCTCCATCACCTCGGGGTTGATGTCGGCGGTGACCGTCATTCCGGCGGCATGGCACCTGGCCATGGCCCGGTCAAACAGGGGAGAATCGGGCCCCGCTGCTCCGGCAAAGTGGAGCTCCTCCAGAATCAGGGAGAGAAAGACGTGGCGGAAGCCCAGGTCGGCCGCCTCCCGGACGTACCGGTCCAGGGCGGCCTCATCCATAAAGTCGGGGTAGAGACTGATGCCGGCATTCACAGCAGAGCCCTCACTTCTTCAGATAGTCCAGGTAGGGGGAGTGGGCCTCAATCAGCTCATCCAGGATGGCCTTGCCCACCTCGTAGTCGTTGATGAAGGGGTTGGCCAGCATGGCGGCCAGGGCGATGTCGTAGCTCTTCTCCACGGCGGCCCTGACAGCCAGCTGCTCATAGGCCTTGACCTCGTTGACCAGGCCGGCCACACGGGTGGGCATCTCGCCGATGGCCAGGGGGGTGGCGCCGCCTGCGCCGATGATGGCGTTGGCCTCAATGACGGCGTTGTAGGGCAGGTTGGAGATGGTGCCGTGGTTCTGGAGGTTGACGGTGTGGATCTCGTTGCGGTTGCCGTAGATGGCGTCGATGAGGGAGATGGCGGCCTCGGAGTAGTAGGCGCCGCCGCGCTGCTCCAGCTCCTTGGGCTTGACGCACAGGTTGGGGTCCTTGTACTTCTCAAAGAGCTCCTTCTCGATGGCCTTGACCTGCATGGCACGGGAGCCGTTCTTGGCCATGTCGTCCTTTTCCTGCTGGAGCATCATGCGGTTGCGGTAGTAGTAGCGGTGGTAGGGGCTGGTGAGCATGCCCAGGGAGCGGAGGAAGGGCATGGGCCAGATGATGTCGGTCATGTCCTCCAGATAGGGCCGGGCGTGCTCGGGGGGATTGTCGAACATGTCGATGAGCTTGGGGAGAATCTCCTCGCCGTCCAGGGTGGCGGAGTAGATGTAGTTCATGTGGTTGAGGCCCATGAAGCTGGCCTGCACCCTGTTGAAGTCCACGTCCAGGGCCTTGGCGATGTTCTTCTTGGCGCCGATGGGCACGTTGCACAGGCCCAGGGCCTTGACGTGGGTGTAGTTGAGGATGGCCTCGGTGACGATGCCGGAGGGGTTGGTGAAATTGATGAGCCAGGCGTCGGGGGAGAGCTCCTCGATGTCCTTGCAGATGTCCAGAATCACGGGCACGGTGCGCAGGGCCTTGGCGTAGCCGCCCGGGCCGGTGGTCTCCTGGCCGATGACGTCGTACTTGAGGGGGATGGCCTCATCCTTGGCGCGGGCGTCCAGGCCGCCCACCCGGAACTGGGTGATGACAAAGTCGGCGCCCTTGATGGCGGCACGGCGGTCCATGGTGGCGTAGATCTTGATGTCGGCGCCGGCTTTTTCCGCCATACGGCGGGCCATGGCCTCGATGATGGAGACCTTTTCCGCGCCCATGGGCACATCCACCAGCACCAGCTCCCGGACGGGAAGGTGGTCCTTGCGGTTGAGGATGCCCTCAATCAGCTCGGGCGTGTAGCTGCTGCCGCCGCCGATGACTGCAAACTTCAGAGAATCTTTTTTCATAGCGCGAGACCTTCTTAACCATAAATTTCAGCGGAATTGCGCTGATTTTCCGGGATTTTTTGCAAAAAAAGGGAACGGCCCTCCAGCCCCAGCGGGGCCGGAGGGCCGCTGCGGTTTCAGAGCATATCACCGTCTGGAAGAGACGACCCGTGTGCCCAGGAATAAGTCGTAACCGGCGCGGTTAGCCGGATTGGCCAGTATGTAAAACCAGGAGATGAGAATGGGGAAGCCCTGGAAGAGGATGAGAAACACACCCTTGACCAGGCTGCGGACGGTAAACCGGAGGGAGGCCTTCAGCCGGCCTTCTCCCGGCTTGGTGGAGACCACCCGGAGACCGCAGATTTTCTTGCCCACCGTCTGACCGTTGAATATGAGCTGGAACACCACCTCACATCCCAGCCAGACCGCCACAGAGAACAGATAGGCGTCCTGGAACAGGTCCATGGCCATATTCATCTGGGCCTGCCGGGCCTCATAGTCGGCAATCTGTGCCACGCTGTCCAGCGCGGCGCGGACCTGGCCGAAGTCCGGTCTGTGCAGAATCAGATCGCACAGGGCCAGAATCAGGCCCAGGAACAGCATGTCGATGAGAAATGCGGCCAGACGGAGCAGTCTGTCCCTGGTAACAACGGCACGGATTCCTTGCATGGTGTTTCCTCCAGACATTGGATGGGGTTTGGTTTACTTGGCAGCCACTTCGCCCTTCTCCTCCAGGACCAGGCGCTTATCCCAGCTCTTGAGGAAGGGGAACCAGATGAGGAAGGCCACGCAGAA
>CABIYL020000002.1:0-37041 GCA_902362925.2 Clostridiales bacterium
TTGCTCGGGGGTGGATCCGCAGGAAGTCAGGAGTGAAAGTGCCAGGGTCCCAGCTAGGGTCAGTGCAAGAAAACGCCTTTTCATATACTTGTCCTCCTATAACATTATTTTGGAAACGTTTCTGGAAACGATTCCGGACATCCGCAAGCAAATTATAAATCAAGCAGACAAAGAATACAATATTTTTTTAAAAGATAAGGAAAATTTGTGCATTATATAAAATAAAGGGTGTGCAGATTGTATATAATAACAATATAAAAATAAGCGACAGCATAACTAGAAATTAATTTAATCATATGTCCAGCTGCCAAAAAACAATATGCCATGAAATAAAACGCCAAACGGTTAATTACTCTCAACGCTAACAATACCACGCAATATAATTGATCAGATTAATTTATATGTAAAATAAGTAGAAAATCTCCGGGCTTGCCACAGGCGCAACCGCTATATGGTTGACCACAGCGATCTTATGATTGCAGTTTGGAATGGATCTCCCAGCGGAACAGGAAATACAGTTGCTTATGCAAGGTCACTGGGAAAGCGGATCTGCGTAATTCCCATATATGGTCACGGCTGATCTATTGTTCCGATAGTGGAATAATCGAGACGTATTTTGCTGCATTTTTATAAAGAAAATGAAATTACAGTGACTTTTTTGCCGAAAATATATTGACACATTGGAAAGACTATAGTACACTTCCATTGTAAAAGTCTCTCTTCGATGCATCCAAGCCGTATTGGTGGACAATGCATCTCGTCTCTCTTGCCCTGCTTTTCAGGGCCCGTCCCTTTTATAAAACACCTCAGGGAAGCTATGCTTTTTACCTGAGGCCTTATATACCAGAAGTCTTATTACCACTTAAACTAAGAGTATTTGCCGCAAGGTGAATACTCTTTTTTGTTTCCTAAAATCCAGGACATCAGTGTATTTGTTCCATACGCTGGTGTCCTTTTATATATATTCTCCTTTCCGCAATATGTTGATGTCAACGAAAGCAATTGCTGAGGCCCCTATGGCACTGAGGGGAAGAAAATCCGTGCCGCATCCCAGCAACTAGTCGCTTAACGTGACCCGCCCGGAGCCCCCGGAGACTGGCTCCCATCCCTGGTACGGCGACCAGGGGTGTCCACCGCAAATGCCACGCTTTGTCGCTTGCGACTTGTTTCCACGAGGGTTGTCGTAGAGTTACAACCCGGGATGTACCTTGGCGCGGTGCATAAGACCCGCATAGCCGTACTTGCCCCGGAAGGGGTGTGGAGATTGTTCCTGGATTTCGGGGCACCTCCTGCGTGGTGAGCTGCTGTATGAGCCAGCTCCACTACACGCAAACCCGCCCGCTACACGGGGGGGAAACTGGTTATTTTGCAGCGGTGCTGGAAAATAACCAGTGAGGGGGGCTGACACCGTGGTGGGTGCCAGCCCTGATAGGGGTCACTATATCCCCCTACATCAAAGATATGTACCGCTTTTAACTGCCTTTAGGCTGGGGGGCTGCCGTCACCCAATACGGCAATTTGTATGGAAAAGGAGAATCCATATGGCCAGTTTGAAATACTTGATTTCACATATGCATGAGAATCTCTGCAAACTAAAAGACCCCTCGACCCCAATTGAGGATGGGTCAGCGAAGATGTACAAGGACCGCGCCGTTAAATTTGGAGAGTGGTGCAAGGCAGAGTATCGGTGTAAAACTCCGGAAGAATGCCTCCCCTATTTACAGGACTATGCAGATTGGCTGGTTGACTGTGGCAAGAGCCCCAACACCATCCATACTTACTTGGCTGGCATATGCAGGTGGTTTAAAATCCCACTGGACTCGATCAGCAAGCCCAAGCGAGTAGTGGCCGACAACACCAGAAGCCGGGGCGTCAAGGCTGTGGACAGCCGCAGTGATGCCCAGCGGGAGGCATCTCCTGAGTTGTACGACTTTGCGCTGGTGGTGGGGATTCGCCGGGCAGAGTACAAGCACCTCCGTGGAGATGACTTGGTAGTCGACGAGTCCGGCTACCTCTGTGTCCGGGTAAAGCAGGGGAAGGGAGGTAAGTACCAAGAGCAGAGAATTGCACCAGAGGATGTGGACTTTGTCCGCAGTTTCTTTGATGGGTCAAAAAATAAAGTGTTTTCGGAGAAAGAGATGAAGAATAAGCTCGATTTGCACCACCTCCGAGCCCTGCGTGCTCAGCGGGCCTATAACGACTATGTGACCCGGCTGGAGACCGACCCTGAGTACCGGGCGCAGCTGATCGAAGAGGTACGTCGCCGCTGGGTGCGCCTATGCAGTAAGAAGTGGGATCCAAAGCGTGCAGAGGGCAATTACTGTATCCGTGGCAACAGCCGTCGTCTAGCTCTTGCCAACGGGCTGCCCGTCAGGTACGATCGGCTGGCAGTAATGGCGGTGAGTGTCTTTCATTTGAGTCACTGGCGGTGCGATGTGACTGTGGGCAACTATCTGTTGGCGGTTTGATACGCCTTTTTACCGTCCTTTATGTGAGTAGGTTCTATCCTCGCGGAGGAAAAGCACTCTGGCGGGCGCGCAGTTTGAAGAACAGAGGCAGCATAAGGACGAAGACAGCGCCCACGAGAAATCGTGGGCGCTGTCAAAATAAACTACCAGGTATCACTCAGCTTCGTGCAAGAATCTGTGGCTCCATCAAATCTTCCAACTGACAGTTTAGAGACCTGGCCAATCCGCACAAGGTGGATGCCTGAGCCTTGTTGATGTCGCTTCGCCTCTGCTCATACAGCTGGATCATTCGCAGTGTAATACCGGAGACTTCCGCAAGCTGTTTTTGAGAAAGGCGGTTTACGCTGCGGATGCGCTTCAGATTCGTCTCGCTCTCCCTGAGGTTTTCCTGAATCACCTTGTCCGCTACCTCTGTGAACTTACGGATGTCCGCTTCGTGCAGCAAATACATGGAGCAGACTGTGCTCACAGTCAGTCCGCAAGAGACCATCTCGCGAAATGCCATCCCGGTCTTCCACTGGTAGTAGGCGAGACTCCAGCCTGCCCAGTACTCCGGCGACTTCTCCCTGTATGCGCTTGCGTCCACACTGGGGAACTGGCCGGTCGTTTGTCGAAACACCTCCAGGGCCAGCTCCACACCGGACATACCGCCTACAAACTTTGGGTTGCCGCGCTCAAACTGTTTTGCTATGCCGGAAGAGAGAAACTGTGAAAAAAACGAATCCCCGTCACACCCGCAGTCATGGACTGCATAGTCCAGCCTTTCCCCCATGGCGTGCATGGCATCATTCAGGTATATTTCCCTGTAAGCGGGCGTCATCGTTCTTCCACTCCTCTCTGAGCACGTCGATCATGTATACTGCGTTTAGTACCAGGGAAGCTTTGCACTCCGAATAAAAGGCTGCTCGTGCCTTGCTGTCCCTGGTTACTTTCTTCGGGTAATAGATGGTGCGTTCAGCCGGGATGCTTTCATCAAAGTGCAGACGGGAAAAGGCCTGCTCCGATTTCAGGACTACTTGCTCTCCTGTCTTTCCCAGAGACATGGCCCGCTCAAGCTGTGCCAGGGAGATGGTATTGTTCAGAAACGCGGAGGCGAAGGAGAAGTAGGAATGGTCGGCACGATAGCCTATGATGACATCGTAGTCCCTATAGGGGGGCAGAAAGGTGCTGGCCAGATACTCCTTGCCCTGAGCTGCAATGTCGGAGCTGAGGTTAAATTTACGGTTCATAAGAAGGATTGAAAGCCAGTTCAGGATGTTGTAATTCCCATCCGAGAGATTCAAAATGGACAGGCCGTCAGTTCGGAAGGAGTACCGATTGGCAAAGCCGTCCTGCGCCATGGAACAGGCCCACTCTTTTGCGAGTTCCAAGGTCTCCGTGCAGTAGAAGCCAGGGCCGTAATCATTGAACGGATTACCCTTTCCAAATTCGGGGTGTTCAGTGATCAAAGACGAACCGTGGTACAGTGTCAGCGTCCTGTCCATAGGAGTTCCCTCCTTGCTAAAAGACTGGCAAAGCAATACTATCGCTAACCGATCATCCCTTTTACCCTTTCCTATTAAACACAATAACCGCAGCTTGCTATGGGCTTCGGGCAGATACAAGATGGTGCACAGGAGTTGCCCCATATAAAACAAGGGCAAGAAAAACTACAGATCACTTATACATCTTGAAATCGAAGCGTCTGTTCCAAATAATCACTGATTTCTTTCCCTTTACACAAATACCTTTCATGCACGACTCTTTTCTCTGTGATATCCACTTGCATAATTGAAACATTTCCCAGTGGCACTACTATATCATTCCAGAACATTTCGTATATTTCAGAAGAAGGAACAACAAATGTATACTTTGTTTTGTTGCGAATCATCGGATTTGAAAAGAGTACATTAGCAATAAAATTTGCGAAATTCAGTTTAGGTGACAATTTTCCGTCCTGGCTGAACAGATCCGGCCGATAATAGACGCACTGGCTGAGATCAAATGCCCACCGATCGATAGGAGCATTTTTTATTCTAAACCAGTAATTCGGAAGCCAATCCGTCTTTGGAAAATCGTTTTGCCTTTCTGGCTCATCAATTTCCCAATCCATCTTTGCACATTCGGAGCGAATCAAGTCCACCAAGTATCCAATGCTTGCAGAGTCTTGGTTTGTTTGAACAAGAGAACCATCTGCTTCTGGATAAGCGGTTTGATTCTCGCTAGTTCCGTTAATCCAATCTTCAGTTGTTCTGGTCGCATGTGCAATCCGTTTAATTAGGTCCTGAGAAGGCTTTTTAACCCCACGTTCAACCATGGCGATATAGTTTGCACCTACCCCAGCTTCTTCAGCGAGCTGCTTTTGCGTAAGATTCAAGTGGCACCTGGCAGTACGAATTCTGTGTCCTAAGGAATTTTCATCAATCATTATCATGCACGCTCCTTTGTCATACAAAATTAAAAAGACAGGGGTTGACATACATCGACGCCTGTGATAAGGTAATAGTAAGTAATAGTTATAGTGATATAAAAATATTACTTACAAACATGTATATATATTATAAATTGGGGATGAGTTATATATTAAGAGCTTATCTCTATTACCTGCTTTTGTCAAGGTAAAGGAGGCACAATACTATGAGTGATCTCAAAACACGATCTGAGGCAGCTGAGTATCTCCGTATATCAGTACGCACACTCGATCGACGACGTAAAGAAGGTCGTATTCCTTGTGTTTCTGATCATCGCAATGCCAAAGTTCTCTATAGAGAAAAAGATCTTGATCATTATATTAAGTCATGCGTCCAGCGCAATGCAGGAAGGAAATAGTATATGGGCAAATATGGTAAAACAATAATAAAAGGTATTGAATATTACCGTACCAGACTGAGTTTGCCTAACGGAAAGCGAAAATCCCTCTACGCCAAGACTGTAAAAGAACTGGATATTCTGGTAAATGCCGAGCAAGAAAACATCAAGGCGAATTCGGCAAATGGAGAGTGCCCGACGGTAGAAGAATATGCGAAACTTCGCCTTGAATTTTTACAGGCGCGCGTACAGCCTCAGACTTATGTAGGATATAAGGAAAAAGTTCAGCTGTATATTGCGTCTGCTCCTCTGGGCAAAAAATTGTTGACAGAAGTAACTACTGATGATATTGAACAAGCGCTGCTTCCCGTTTCAGCGATGTCTTCATCTTACTATCGCACTGTCCACATGCTGTTACGCAGCATTTTTAAGGCTGCAAAGAAAAGCCACCTGATTGCAGAAGATCCCACTGAGGGGCTTTCCAGTCGAGGCGGCAAGCCTGCAAAGGACTTGCCCGCTTTGACCGATGATCAGGCAGAGCTTTTGCTTGCTACAGTCCATGGCTTGCGGGTTGAGACTTTTGTGATGCTTGGTTTGTATGCCGGCCTGCGGCGCGAGGAAATCCTGGCACTGCAGTGGGATTGCGTACACCTCGATGTCCAGCATCCGTATCTTGATATTTGCCGCACTTGGCACATTATCGCCAACCAGCCTGTAGTTACTGATGTAACAAAAACAGAAGCTGGGCGGAGAAGTATTCCGATTCCGCCTGTGCTGGCTGATCAGCTGCGTCTCGATAAGTCGAAGTCTACCTCTGATTATGTAGTGGCAAATTCTTCTGGTGGTGCGCTATCAGGGAGTCAATGGAGAAATCTATGGAACTTGGTAAGCAAGCGCACAACGCAAGAGCGCTCCTATAGCCGTTATAAGAAGGGGCATGTCAAATCTGTCCATACTGTGAGTCCTCGGCTTGGTAACGTAGCAAAGCACAATCCTAATGTAATTTATAGTATAGACTTCCATCCAACTCCACATCAATTGCGGCGTACATATATCACCAACCTGATCCACTCCGGAGCCGATCCCAAGACAGTTCAGTATCTTGCGGGTCATAAGAATGCAAAAATTACAATGGATATCTATGCCAAGGTCAAATACAACCGTCCTGAAGACCTTGCCTCTACGGTAAACAACGCATTTCCTACACAAGATGGTAAGGACGCAGAAAAGGGCTAACAAAAGGGCTAACCAAAAAATAAATACCGCAATCCGTTGATACACAAGTGTTTCCCAGTTTTGACAGTAAGAAGTACGGCCTCAAGGCTGCCCGTCGCGCTCCCCAGTTCTCCAAGCGCTGATTGGCGTTTCAATCTGGTTCAAAAATGCTCAAAAACCCCGAAAAACTGCGGTTTTTCGGGGTTTTTCCATTTCACATCTTCTGTTTCAGTTTGTCTGTTTCTGGCAGGATTTGAACTGTTCTGACCCTGTTTTTCTTGATTAAAAATGGGGCAACCAGCCTTTTTTGACCCCATTATGATTAAAAAATGGGGCAACCGAGAGCCAAAATCGAGCCGTTTTCGAGGTGCTTTTGCCCTGTCATTTGCCCCTCATTTTAGGAGCCTTTCTTTATGGTTTTTCTTTTGAAAGGGCTGGCCTGATTTGTCAGGATTTGACCAAATCGAATACAGTTCATCTTTTCTTGCTCATGGCGTCCAATACCCTTAAAGCTGGTGAATACTCGCACATTTGCGCCACACGTCTTTAAGCAGATACAATGAAGACGAAAAGGAGGACTGCACTATGAGAAAGCAGAAATTCAAGATAACCCTCACCCCTGCTGAAAACAGCATCGTGATCCAGAGCCTGAATCATCTGCGTAACACCCTGCTGCGGGAAAATCGGGATACCGGCTGCGTGGATGATCTTTTGCTCAAAGTCATGTGCGCCCCTGTCAAGAGAATTTGAAAACTACATATTGTGCCGACTGAATCAAGCCGTTTATTCTTTACGCAAGAATAGGCGGCTTTTTTCATGCTCATTTTGCCGCATACATAGCTGTCCGTCTTGCCAACGGACAGCTAAATCTATTAAAAAGGAGGACATGAAAATGCCGGAACAGAGAAGCCGCCCGAAGGATGGCCGTGTCATCGCATTGGCCAATCAGAAAGGCGGAACAGGCAAAACCGCCACAACGGTGAATCTGGGCATTGGCCTGGCCCGCCTGGGGCAAAAGGTTCTGCTCATTGATGCAGATCCCCAGGGCGACCTCACCACTTGCCTGGGCTGGCAGGATCAGGACGGCTTGCAGACTACTATCGCCACCATCATGGAGAAAGTGATCCGCGATGAGCCGTTTTCTGTGGACGAGGGCATCCTGCACCACAAAGAGGGTGTTGACCTTATGCCAGCCAACATTGAGCTGTCGGCTATGGAAATGAGCTTGGTAAACGCCATGAGTCGGGAGTTCACGCTGCGAACCTATGTCAACGAAGTCAAGAAGAACTATGACACGATTCTGATCGACTGTATGCCGTCCCTCGGTATGATTACAATTAATGCGCTGGCGGCGGCTGACAGCGTGATTATCCCGGTGCAGGCCCATTATCTCCCGGCCAAAGGCATGACCCAGCTCATGCGAACCATTGGCAAGGTCAGGCGGCAGATCAACCCGTCCCTCAAAGTGGACGGCGTACTGCTGACCCTTGTGGACGGGCGCACCAATCTGGCCAAGCAGACAGCGGAAACCTTGCGGCAGAGCTACGGGAGTGTTTTGAAAATCTATCGTTCCGAGATTCCCGTTGCCATCAAAGCCGCAGAAATCAGCGCCGCTGGCCAGAGTATCTATGCCTATGACAACGGCAGCAAGGTAGCTCAGGCTTATGCGGAATTTTCAAAGGAGGTGCAGGCGGATGGCGAAAAACAACGCGCTAAACTTCAATCTGCCCTCAGTCGATGACCTCTTTTCCACCGAGGAAAGTCGTGCGGAGGCCAGATTGGAGAAAGTCGTCAACCTAAACCCCTCAGAGATTAGCGATTTCCCCGATCACCCTTTCAAGGTGCGGATGGATGCAGCTATGCAGGAAATGGCGGAGAGCGTCAAGCAGTACGGCGTGTTGGTACCTGCGCTGGTACGCCCCAAGCAAGGCGGCGGCTATGAAATGGTAGCCGGACACCGCAGGAAAATGGCGGCGGAGCTGGCGCAGCTCCCGGAAATCCCCTGTATTGTGCGAAACCTCACCGATGATGAAGCCACAATCATCATGGTGGATTCCAACCTGCAACGAGAGCAGATTTTGCCCTCGGAAAAGGCATTTGCCTACAAGATGAAGCTGGACGCGATGAAACGGCAGGGACAGCGAGTAGATTTAACTTCTGACCCACTGGGGCAGAAGTTGAAAGGCGTATATTCTGTTGAAGTGGTAGCACAGGGAACGTCTGATAGCAAAACACAGGTGCAAAGATATATCCGCCTTACTCACCTTATCCCGGATATTCTGGAACTGGTGGATAATTCTGTTCTGCGAGAGCCGGAAGTGCGGCAAATCGCCATGCGTCCTGCGGTGGAACTGTCCTACCTGCGAAAAGAAGAACAGGCAGACCTGTTTGCCATCATGAATGAAATGGACTGCACACCGTCCCATGCCCAGGCAATCAAAATGCGGCAGATGTCTGAAGCCAAGACCGGCGATGAACGGCTTGCCAAAGATGCTCTTGTCGCCATTATGAAGGAGGAAAAGCCCAATCAAAAAGAACAAATCAAAATTCCGAAAGAGCGGATCAGCAAGTATTTTGCGCCGGGGACGCCCGCGCAGAAGATTGAGGATACCATCGTTCAAGCTCTGGAACTTTACCGCAGACGTCAACGCAGTTTAGAACGATAACCCCCACTCACAAGGGGAAAGTGCGCCCATTTGCCGAGGAACGAATTTTCCGCTCCCCCCTCTCCACACCTCACCCCCCACAAACAGTCTATACAACCCCAAAAAGAAGATATTGGAGCAGCCTGTTTCAAAAAGATACCGGCTGCATTGGCAAAAAGCTGACATGGAGAAAAAGCGGCGTACCACTTCTTTTTTAGACAGTAACCAACAATCATAAGCCGAACGGCAGCACATCAGAAAACGATGTGCTGTTTTTTTTGGTCAATTTTCAGGAGGTAACAAGATGAAAGCATTGAAAAAGCCCTTGTCCCTGCTCATGGCGCTCCTGATGTGCTTTGGCGTGTTTGCCGGGACAGGCATTACAGCGTATGCAGCCGGAGAGCGCATGACGGCATATCTGGTAGATCTTCCGAGAGCCAACGAACCCAATCGAGTGGGCTGGGGAAACCCGGAACTGCACTTTATGGGTGGTTGGTCAGCTTCTGCTTCAAGCAAAACCTGCGTACACGCCCAAGACAGTTTCAGAGGGCGCGTTTTGTACTGTATTGAACCCGGCGTAGGTGTTCACACCGGGGATGGCTATGGCAGTCGGGGCGAGGATTTCTGGGACAACTATCCGTCCCATCTGAACCCCACCATTCCGCCCAGCATCATCAAGGAATATATCGGGCGGATTATGACTTACGGATGGCAAGGAAACGCCAGTCCTGATTGGATTACGACCAATCCCACCTATGCTGATGAAATGGCGGCATATTTTGCAACTCAGCTTCTGGTGTGGGAAACAGTTGTCGGAGAACGTGATAGCCAGTTTAATCATGTCTGGGGAAGTTCACAGGGAAAGAACAATATTATCGACTATATAGCGGAAGATCACCCGCTGCGAAGCCAAATTTTCAGCCACTATTCCACCATTGAGAATGCCGTAAAGCGCCACACCATGCTGCCCAGCTTTTTCAGCGGTTCCCCGGATGCCGGAGCGTATGAGCTGAAATGGGACGGCGAAAAGTATTCCGTTACCCTGACGGACACTAACAATGTACTGGGCGATTACACCTTTACCAGCAGCACCACCGGCTTGAACTTTTCGGTGGACGGCAATCAGCTTACCATCACATCCAATCAGGCTATCAAAGGTTCTGTGACGGTGAAAGCGGAAAAGATCACCGCTCAGCGCAGCGGTGTCGTGGTCTGGACGGACGGTGTAACCGGTGGTGGTACGCAGGACTTCGCCACCTATGGAGCTACCGTTTCCGACCAGATGGTGGGCTATCTCAATTTGGAAGTCAAAACCGGCAACATGAAGCTGATCAAAACTTCTGAGGACGGCAAAGTAGAGGGCATCTCCTTCACGATTACCGGCGAGGGATACAACGCCACCAAGACCACCAATTCGGCGGGCGAAATCGACATCACCGACCTCAATCCCGGTGTTTATACCGTCACCGAGCAGTCCATTGACAAATACGAACCCCAGGCTACTCAGCGCGTGACCATCGTCAGCGGCCAGACGGCTACCGTGAACTTTAACAACGTGCTGAAGCGCGGCAGTCTGGAGGTCACAAAGACCAGCGAGGACGGTTTGGTGGAGGGAATGACCTTCCATCTCTATGGAACTTCTCTTTCCGGCCTGCCGGTGGATGAATACGCTGTGACCGACTCCAGCGGTGTGGCAAGGTTTGAAAACGTCCTCATCGGCTCCGACTTCGTGCTGGAGGAGGTTGATACGCCGATCCGCTATGTGGTGCCGGAGGCTCAGAGCGCCACGATTGCCTGGAACGAAGTCACAAACAAGAGCGTGAACAATGTGCTGAAAAAGTTCCGTGTCACAGTAACTAAGAGCGATGTGGAAACCGGCGCGCCCCAGGGCGACGGTTCTCTTGCCGGAGCAACTTATGGGCTTTATAAGGGCGACACCCTTATCGACAGCTATACCACCGATGAGAACGGTCAGTTCACCACGGATTATTATGTCTGTGATTCCGACTGGACAATTCGTGAAATCAACCCCAGCGAGGGGTATCTGCTGAATTCCACCATTCACAAGGTAGGTGCGGAGCCGGAACTGTATGAGATCGAGCTGAACGACACCGCCAACGATGTGACCGAGCAGGTTATCAAGGGCGACATCGCCATCATCAAGCATACCGACGACGGAGAAACTCAGATCGAAACCCCGGAAACCGGCGCAGAGTTCCAGATTTATCTCAAGGCGGCAGGCAGCTATGACGCTGCAAAGGAATCTGAGCGCGACGTTCTCACCTGTGACGAGAATGGCTTTGCACAGTCCAAGATGCTGCCCTATGGCACCTATATCGTTCACCAGACGAAAGGCTGGGAAGGCCGAGAGCTGATGGACGATTTTGAAGTGTATATTGCTCAGGACGGCCAGACCTACCGCTATCTCATCAACAACGCCAACTTTGAGAGCTTCATCAAGGTGGTCAAGGTGGATGCGGAAACTGGCGTTACCATCCCCTATGCAGGAGCCGGGTTCCAGATTTATCGTCCCGATGGTAGCAAGGTGGAAATGACCTTCACCTATCCGACCCCGACCACGATTGATACGTTCTACACCAATTCTGAGGGCTACCTGGTAACACCCGAAAAGCTGGAGTATGGTTCCGGCTACTCTTTGGTTGAGGTACAGGCCCCCTATGGCTATGTGCTGGACAGCACACCGGTGTATTTTGATGTGACCGAGGACGCTTCCAGCGAGGAAGGCGGCGTGACGGTCATTGAAGTCACCAAACCCAATATGGCGCAGAAAGGCGTCATCAAGGTCAGCAAAACTGGCGAGGTGTTCTCCACCGTCACAGAATCCAACGGAGTATATCAGCCGGTGTATGACGTAACCGGTCTGTCTGGTGCGGTGTTTGAAATCACGGCGCTGGAGGACGTTTACACGCTGGATGGTACGCTGCGTTATTCTGCGGGCGAGGTGGTGGACACCATTACCACCGGCGAGGATGGCACGGCCCAGAGCCAGCCTCTCTATCTGGGCAAGTTCCAGGTGAAGGAAATCGAGTTCCCCCACGGCATGGTGGATACCGGTGAGAATGTCACCAACGTGGAGCTGGTGTATGCAGGTCAGGAAGTAGAGATCACCGAAACTTCCGCCAGCTTCTACAACCAGCGCCAGAAAGTACAGGTCGCTCTGAATAAGCTGCTGGAGCAGGATGAAGCCTTCGGCATCGGTATGAATGGCGAGATTTCCGCTGTCACCTTTGGCCTGTACGCGCAGGAGGATATTACCGCAGCGGATGGTTCCGTTATTCCCGCAGACGGGCTTCTGGAGATCGTTTCGGTGAATGAGAACGGTCAGGCCACTGGTGACGCCGCAGGCCGTGCAGGAACCGCAGAAAGCCTACGATTTAGGATTTGGGCATCTGGGAAATGGGCTGACCGTTTGGAACCGGATGGAAGAAGTGGATGGGGACTACCGCACGGTTGCCCACATTGCGCCGGATCGCACGGTGCAGATCTACGATGAAGAAATGCCTCAAGAGATTCGGGACAGGATTCAACAGGTGGCCGACACGTCGGAGATGACAGTTTCTACAACACAAAATGCGCCCGTGTTCTCGGTGCCGCCCAGAGAAGAACCACCGCAAAAAGAAGAAACAGCCGACCTCTACCCTGTATTGGCCGCCCAAGTGCTGCGCCTTATCGGGGAGTTTGACGGTTCCCGCATGGGCTACGGAGATGACGATGCTCAGGCGGCGGCGAACATCGCCCAGCAACTTCACAACACAGTACAACGGCAGGAAATCCGTGCGCTCCTGCAATCCTTCCTCGATCATACAGACCCGGAAGAAGAAATCGCGGCAGATGTGGCGCTCTGCATGGAGCGGATCAACGAGCTGCCCCAGCCCCTCACCCAAGACCAAGTCCTTTTGGAGCAGGCAAAAGAACTGATCGACCAGTTCTGCCAAGAAGAATATGACAGCTATGCCGATTTCAGCGATTTGGGGAATGTAGGAATTGCCTATACCACGGTCACAGACCAAGAAATTCCCATCCAGGTGAATGTCGATCTGGTGAATTACCGTGTAGAGCGGTATCTGGACGGACAGTTTTTGGAGCGCAGGCAGTATGACAGCTTGGGGGCGATGATCCAAAACGAATTGATAGATCTCACCTTCGACGATCTCATTTCCGTATCGGAGGAAGAATTGGAATCCATCGGCGTATCTCAAGATGATTACCGCCTGCTGAGCCGTCTCAAAGCGGATTGCGACTACTATCTGGGTGCTGGCGGACGGGCGGAAAAACACCTGTGGGCTGGAAGCGTAGAAGCACAGATTGCCAAGATGCGGGAACTGTATGATGTCTTGTCAGAAAAACCGGAATGGCTCACCGAGCAGGACATTGATCGCTATGAAAGCCAAATGACAGACGGCCCGGAACTGTCACAGCCCCAAAAAGAAGAAGCGGCTTCGCTGGCTCCAAAACGGATTCGCCGTGAGCGCGTCACCTTTGCGCCCTTGTACCCGGAAATTCCACGAGAACAGCGCCATGATTTCCACATCACGGACAATGCTCTGGGCTACGGCACACCGGGGGAAAAGTTTGCCGCCAACGTCAGAGCCATCCGCTGCTTGAAACGGATCGAAGCGGAAGAACGCCTTGCCACACCGGAGGAACAGGAAATCCTTTCTCGCTATGTGGGGTGGGGCGGGCTGCCGCAATGCTTTGAGGAAACACACAGCAAATATGCGGAACTCAAATCCCTTTTGGATGAGGACGAGTATGCAGCAGCCAGAGCCAGTTCCCTTACAGCATTTTACACCCCGCCCGTAGTGATCCGAGGCATTTACAAGGCGCTGTCACAGATGGGATTCCAGCAAGGCAACCTTTTGGAACCGGCCTGTGGCACCGGTAATTTTATCGGTCTGCTTCCGGCTGATATGGCAGGCAGCAAAGCCTATGGCGTGGAGATTGACAGCATCAGCGGCAGGATTGCCCAGCAGCTCTATCAAAATGCCAGCATTTCCGTCAAGGGATTTGAAACGGTGCAGATGCCGGACAGCTTTTTTGATGTGGCCATCGGCAACGTCCCCTTTGGAAATTTCAAGGTGGTGGACAGGCGGTATGACAAGCACCATTGGTTGATCCACGATTATTTCTTTGGGAAAGCCCTGGACAAGGTAAGACCTGGCGGCATTGTCGCGTTCATCACGTCCAAAGGCACGATGGACAAAGAAAACTCGGCTGTCCGCCGCTATCTCGCCCAGCGCGCCGACCTGATCGGAGCCATTCGTTTACCCGATAACACATTCAAGCAGAACGCCGGAACGGAAGTCACCAGCGATATTCTTTTCCTGCAAAAAAGAGATCACATCACCGATCTGGAGCAGGATTGGGTGCAGCTGGACACGGATGAAAACGGCATCCGCATGAACCGCTACTTTGTGCAGCACCCGGAAATGATTCTGGGCGATATGGTGATGGAATCCACCCGGTTTGGGATGGACAGCGCCTGTAAAGCCCGCGAAGGAGCCGACCTGTCGGAGCAGCTTGCCCAGGCCATCCAGTTCCTTCAGGCCGAAATCAAACCCTATGAACTGGAAGAAGCAAACGAGGAAGAAGATCGCTCCATCCCCGCAGACCCTACGGTTCGGAATTTCAGCTATACGATTGTGGACGGTCAGGTGTACTACCGGGAAAACAGCCTTATGCACCCGATGGAGGTTTCTGTTACGGCGGAAAACCGTATCCGTGGCATGATCGAGCTGCGGGAATGTGTCCGCAGGTTGATTGAGTATCAGACCGAAGGATACCCGGACGAGGACATTCAGGCAGAGCAGAAAAAGCTGAACTCCCTCTATGACCGCTTTACGGCCAAATATGGGCTTATCAGCAGCCGGGGCAACAAACTGGCATTTGCCGAGGACTCCAGCTACTGCCTCTTGTGTTCGCTGGAGGTGCTGGACGAGCAAGGCAACCTAAAAAGAAAAGCCGATATGTTCTCCAAGCGCACCATCCGTCCTCATGTGGCTGTCACCAGCGTGGATACTGCCAGTGAAGCATTGGCGGTATCTATTTCTGAAAAAGCCTGTGTGGATATGGACTATATGGCCGAGTTGTCCGGCAAATCCCCGGAGGAGCTGGAGAGCCAACTTGCCGGCGTGATCTTCCGCAATATTGAAGGCCCGGAAAGCCCGGATGAACTGCGGGGTAATTCCCTCAGCCTGCAAGCCTTTTCCCTTGTGACGGCGGACGAGTACCTTTCAGGGAATGTGCGTCGGAAATTGCGGATGGCAAAAGCCTTTTGGGAAACAGCCCCGGACAGCCAGAAGGAAGCGGCCCGCAGACAGGTGGAGGCGCTGGAAGCGGTGCAGCCCGCAGATTTGGGCGCTGGAGAAATCGGCGTCCGCATCGGTGCAAACTGGGTGCCTATCGACATCTACCAGCAGTTCATGGTGGAACTCCTTACTCCCGGATATTACGCCCGGAACCGCATCAAAATCCTGCGTTCCGAAGCTACCGGTCAGTGGGCCATCACGGACAAAAACTCTGACAGGGGCAATGTAAAGGTACTCACCACTTACGGCACCAAGCGCATGACCGCCTATCACATTCTGGAGCAGACCTTGAATCAGAAGGATGTGCGGGTATTCGACTATATCGAGGATGAAAACGGCAATAAAAAAGCCGTCCTCAACAAGAAGGAAACCGCCATTGCCCAGGACAGGCAGGAACTCATCAAACAGAAATTTTCGGAGTGGATATGGCGGGACATTGACCGCAGAGAGCGCCTGTGCCATATCTACAACGAAACCTTTAATGCCATCCGCCCCCGTGAGTATGACGGACGGCATATTCACTTTGAGGGAATGAACCCGGAAATCTCCCTGCGGCCTCATCAGATCAATGCCATCGCGCACATTTTGTATGGCGGAAATACCTTGCTTGCTCACGAAGTGGGTGCCGGGAAAACGTATGAGATGGTGCAGCGGCGATGGAAATGAAGCGGCTGGGGCTTTGTACCAAGTCGCTGATCGTGGTTCCAAACCACATCACGGAACAGTGGGCGGCTGAATTTTTGCAGCTTTACCCCAGCGCCAATATCTTAGTCGCCACAAAGAAGGACTTTGAGAAGCAGAACAGGAAGAAGTTTTGCAGCCGCATTTCCACCGGAGATTATGACGCCATCATTATCGGTCACAGCCAGTTTGAGAAAATCCCCATGAGTGCCGAGCGCCAACAGGCCATTCTCCAGCAGCAGATCAACGAGATTCTGTTCGGCATTGAACAGGCCAAGTCACAAAAAGCGGAACGCTACACCATCAAACAGATGGAGCGTACCCGCAAATCTCTGGAGGCGAAACTGGCGAAACTCAACGACCAAAGCCGTAAAGATGATGTTGTGACATTTGAGGAATTAGGAGTTGACCGCATCTTCATTGACGAAAGCCATTATTTTAAGAACCTCTTTTTAATAACAAAAATGCGGAATGTGGGCGGCATTGCCCAGACCGAGGCGCAGAAAAGTTCTGACCTCTTTATGAAGTGTCAGTATCTGGACGAGCTGACCGGCGGGCGCGGCGTGATCTTTGCTACCGGCACCCCTATCTCAAACTCCATGGTAGAGCTTTACACCATCCAGCGGTACTTGCAGTACCGCACCTTGCAGGAAATGGGCCTGATCCACTTCGACGATTGGGCGTCCAACTTTGGAGAAACCGTCACCGCCATCGAGCTATCGCCGGAGGGCAGCGGCTACCGCGCCAAGATCCGGTTCGCAAAGTTTTACAACTTACCGGAACTTATGAGCGTATTCAAACAGGTAGCCGATATTCAGACAGCGGATATGCTGCACCTTCCCGTACCAAAAGCCAACTTCCACACCGAAGTTATCAAACCTTCGGAAATCCAACAGGAGATGATAAAAGGGCTGGCGGAACGGGCGGAAAAAATCCGTGCTGGCGGCGTCGATCCCCATGTGGACAATATGCTCCGCATCACCAATGACGGCAGAAAGCTGGCCCTGGATATGCGGCTCATTCAGCCGCTGGCACCGGATGACCCAAATGGCAAAGTGGCTGTCTGCGCCCGAAATGTTTACCGCATCTGGGAACAGACGAAAGAAAAACGCTCCGCCCAGCTTGTGTTCTGCGACCTGTCCACTCCTACCACGGACGGCTCGTTTAGTGTTTACGACGACCTAAAAAAGAAGCTGTTGGACGCAGGCATCCCGGAGGACGAGATTGCCTTTATCCACACAGCAGATTCAGAGGCCAAAAAGAAAGAGCTTTTTGCGAAGGTACGATCCGGTCAGGTGCGCGTTCTTATGGGAAGCACACAGAAAATGGGTGCCGGAACCAACGTCCAGGATAGACTGATTGCCCTGCATGATCTGGATTGCCCCTGGAGGCCCAGCGACCTTCAGCAGCGGCTTGGAAGAATTGTCCGTCAGGGTAACGAAAATGAGGAGGTGGAGATCTTCCGCTATGTAACTGAGGGAACATTCGACGCTTATTTGTACTAGCTCGTCGAGAACAAGCAGAAGTTTATCGCTCAAATCATGACCAGCAAAGCCCCTGTCCGCGTGGCGGATGATGTGGACGAAACCGCCCTGAGCTATTCCGAGATCAAGGCGCTGGCCACCGGAAACCCGCTTATCATCGAAAAGTGCAATCTGGATATGGAGGTTGCCAAATTGAATATGCTCAAGGCCAGTCACTTGAATCAGGTGTATGGCTTGGAGGAATTGGTGTACCGCAAATATCCGGCAGAGATCACCCGATTGACGGAGAGAATTGCAGGCTATGAAAAAGATGTGGAGCTGGCAAAAGCCCATCCGAAAGCGCAGGAGGGATTCTGCGGCATGGAGGTGGAGGGCCAACACTACACGGAAAAAGAGGATGCAGGCAAGGCCATCATCGACGTCTGCACGAAGATGACCGGCTCCGATGCTGTCCTTCTGGGGCAGTACCGGGGCTTCTCTATGGTGCTGGCCTATGACGGGATGAGCAATGAGTACCGCATCACGCTGAAAGGCACCCTGTCCCATACGGTGACGCTGGGTGCGGATGTGTTCGGCAACATCACCCGCCTGGACAACGCGCTGGAGAATCTGGCAGGAAACCTTGACGCGGAACGGGCCAAACTGGAGGAAGCCAAAGTGCAGCTTGAAAATGCCCGCACCGAACTGGCCACACCGTTTGCCCGTGAGGAGGAGCTGGCCGAGAAAACCGCACGTTTGAAAGAACTGAACATCCTGCTTAATATGGATGAGAAGGACAAAACGCTGATCGATGAGGCTCCCGATGAGGGTGAAGAACCACCCGCAAGAAAGGTTGTAGGTCTGGAGCGATAAGCTCTCCCAGCACTGATTGGAACTATCCCAATCGGTGCGTACATAATAAAAAGCCCCCTTACATAGCCGGTTCCTGTCGGAACAGATTGTTGGCTATATAAGGAGGTTTATGGTGCCATTTTGTTTTAGTGCGTTTTTCTGTCTGCTGTGCGGAGGTTTGCATCCCGACGCAGGGTATCCTTCAAAGAACCGATCATATCCTTGATGATACGGATTTCATACTCGTCGCAATCTTTCAGCAACAGCGCAATATCCTTTTCAAACTGCACTTTTGCCATAATGATATTGTCGCAGAGAAGATCATCACCGGTGACAGAAAGTGCATTTGCAATACTGATAATCGTGTTTAGGCTAACGCGGGTGGTGCCGGTTTCAATGTTACTCAGATGTGTCGGAGAGATGTCAATGAGTTCGGCAAGGCGCTCCTGCGTTAAATCTGCCTTGATACGGGCAATCTTGATTCGTTTGCCGATTGCTTTATAATCAAGTTCCATATTGCGCCCCCTTTACTGCAAAATTTACACAATAGCATTGTAACCACGGGAGCAGCATATTATAATGGGCTATATCCGTATTCTACGGACATAGTTTAAGTTATCGGGAAGATAGGTGATTTTATGACCGTCTGTACTTTTGCCGGTCATCGGGAGGTGTTTTTATCGTCTGTCTATCGTGATTTCGGCGGTGCCTTTGACACCGTAAACTATGCCTTGCGTCAGGACAAGCGCGTTTTGAACCTTGCAAAGATGGACTGAAATCGCACATTTGATATTATTTCTGTGGGTGGGTATAGTATAATAAAAACCGAAAAGAGGTGACTTCCATGAGTGAACAATATACGCCCATGATAGAGCGTATTTCCGAAGCGTTTGATGAAATTGACAGCGATCTGATGCTTGAGCTGACCGCTGCCGATCAGGAATATTCCGATGTGAAGCATAAGATGAGCGACTTGAAGCGCCAACATCCTTTTATCGACGAGTTGCTGGAGGGCGATAGCGAAGTACAGATTACCGCCCAAGAACATGAGGTCTTAAATCAGTATTTCCGTCTGTATTTACAGGCCGACAACATGGAGCGCAAGCACATCTACTTCCGGGGCCACACGGATGGCTTTTCGTATCTGAAGAAAATCGGTGCTTTCAAAACAGAATAATTTATAGGAGCGGCGTAGAATTTCTACGCCGCTTTTGCGTATCTAATTGCCTCTGCATAAAAAGTTTTGGGGTTAAATAAGTTTTTACGGATTGACAGTAAAAACTGTTGATATTTTAGAGCTTTTTCGATATACTATGAATAAGGAATAAGGAGGCGAGTGATATGATTATCCGATCAAACTATATGAATATGCTAAAAACCTATCGGGATGTTCCGCTTGTGAAGATATTAGCGGGAATCCGGCGCTGTGGCAAATCCACAATTTTAGATATGCTGCGGGATGATCTGCTGGAAAGTGGGATTGCCGAAGACCATATTATCAGTATGCGATATACGTCGGAGGATTTTGCTGATGGTATGACCGACAAAGATATGTATAACGGTATAAAGGGGCAAATGACCGACGAAGGGCGCTACTACCTTTTGCTGGATGAAGTACAGGAAATCGAAGGTTGGGAAAAAGCGGTCAATAGTCTGTTGGAGAATGCCAACACCGATATTTATGTGACCGGCTCCAATTCCAAGCTGATGTCCAGCGAAATATCCACCTACTTGACGGGGCGCTACATTTCCATTCCGGTTTATACGTTATCTTTTGCTGAGTATTTGGAATTCAAAAAATCAGATTCCCGTTCTCCAAAGGAATTGTTAAACGAATACCTGCGATTGGGCGGGTTCCCCATTGTGGCGCTGAGCAACTTTGACGAACGCTCCGCCTATCAGATCGTGGAGGGCGTCTATAACTCTGTTATTACGAACGATATTACAAAACGGCACAACATTACGAACTTTGATTTATTTAACCGTGTTGTAAAGTATATCGTGGAAAATGTGGGCAAGACCTTTTCGGCCAATGCCATCGCGAAGTTTCTCAAAAGCGAGGGGCGTTCCCTGTCGGTGGAGGCGGTTTATAACTATCTAAACTGGCTGGAAAAGGCGTTTGTGATCTATCGCTGCCAGCGGTATGATTTGCAGGGAAAATCTGTACTGAAAACCCAGGAAAAATTCTATCTGGCAGATGCGTCCCTAAAATACTGCATCATGGGATTTAATCCAAAGTCAATCGCAGCTATGCTGGAGAACATCGTATATTTTGAGCTGCGGCGTCGAGGCTATGAGGTCTATATCGGAAAAAACGAAACGAAAGAAATTGACTTTGTGGCAGTGCAGCGCGACGAGCGTATCTACGTTCAGGTATGTCGTAGGTTGCCGGAGGAATCTGATCGGGAAATCGCCAATCTCCTTGAAATCAAGGATCACTACCCTAAATACGTTGTGACGTTGGACGAGTTGGCCGCAGGAAATGTCAATGGTGTAAAAATCGTACACTTGGCGGATTTTTTGTTGAGTCATGAATACTAAATAACAAATTATGACGTGAAAGGAGCAGATAGACTATGTCCCTTATAAATCAACTTTCAGATGAAAAGGAGCCTTTTGCTACATGTCTTCTATCAACTGATTGCACGACTACAAGCGGCATAGAGCATAGAGTTTTAGAAGACAATGGACATAGTGATATTCTGCTCCGGTATATGGAAGATGCTTTGCAAAGGCATCATATTAGTCCGGAGGCATTACAACGCCATATGGATTTGATTGCAACATTAAAAATAGAAAATCTCCCAATCCTTCGATCCCCTTACCCACAGACTTCAACAACCCAGAAAGGAAATTTTGCTGAAGTTTTCTTGGCGGAATATTTGGTTTCAACAACCGATATGGAGCTTCCCATATATAGGCTGAGATATAATACTAATCCAGATCAGTCTATGAAAGGCGATGACGTCCTATTGTTTGATTTGGATTCAGATCCTGTACGTATTATTGTTGGTGAATCAAAATTCAGAGGTATACCAGATAAGCAGTCTGTAATCGATATTGTTGATGGGCTTGTACGCTCATATAAGGCTGGGCTGCCAATCTCTCTTATGTTTGTGGCTGAAAGATTGTTCCAAGAAAACAAGCCTGAACTTGGCCGAAAAGTTCAAAACTGTGCCATACTGTTTGCCACCAATAAACTACATATTGACTATGTCGGATTTCTCATGAGCAATCAAAATGCAAAAAATCATGTGAACAGACATACTACAGATAATCTTCACAATTTGTTGATGATTTCGCTGGGAATACAAAACCCCGAAACTATGGTTAAGAAAGCTTTTGAAGGATTGGAGAGTAGATTATGAGTATTCCAGCAGATTATATTTCCGATCTACTAAATGAATTGTCGCAAGGTCGTCTGGAAAACTTTATTGCTCAAACAGACGCGAGAAGAATTCTTCAAGAAGTAAAAGAAATTCCAGAAAACTATCCAGATTTTGATCCATTGCTTACAGAAAAAGCAACGCACATCGCCTATGTGTTGCTTTCATGTGGTTGTTCTTTGATGGAAGAATCAAATAGCAATTTTACCGTCACAGAAAGTTTATCAATATTAGAAAAGGCCGGTAAGTTATTATCAGATATTTATAAGTACAATAATAATGAATTCGATAGCAAAGACTACAATTTGCTGATTTCTGGGATGGCATTATACGCTGCTAAACAATATTCGCGCGCTTTTATTGTACTAAATAATGTAAATCTCGATTTTGTTGTTGGGCAAATAGTTATTCAATTTATAAAAAAAGATTTTAACTCTTTACTGCAAAATGTAAGCCAAGTTTTCTTTGAGCCGCCCAGTGAGTTATCTGACATACAAAGCTTAGATGAATGGGTTATTTCTCACGAAATTGCACGAATCTTCTTAATGGTTGTTGATTTTGTTCAAACAGGAAATCAAAGTAACTTTGTTTCGATAGATAACATATTGGATAAGTTGCTGTCGATTGCCACTGAAAGCAATTTAATATCCTATTGGTTAATAGTAAGACTGCTAAAAATTATTCTTTTGACTTTTCAAGAGGCTTCTTTTTGGACAATTTTGCCACCTTTGCTGCCTGCTCAACATATAACTGAGAATTACATTCGGCTGCTTAGTGGATTCAAGCCTGCCATTACAGAGCTATGGCCATCACAAACAATGGCCATTCCGCTTGCAGTTGGCGAAAATAGCGGAGGTGTTATTAATCTTCGCACAAGCGGTGGAAAAACGAGAGTTGCAGAGATTGCTATCCTAAACACCCTATCTAAGCACATTATGTCAAAAACTTTATATCTCGCCCCTTTTCGTTCATTAGCTTTTGAAGTCGAACAAAGCCTTAGTAAAACATTTGCTCCTCTTGGAATTACTGTTTCTCAGCTTTATGGAGGTTCTACTGCCAATGTAACAGACTTTGAACTTATCAAGCAATCTCAAGTCATTGTTGCAACGCCTGAAAAGGCAAAAGCTCTTATCCGATGTGGCTCAGGGCTTGAAACCGAACTCAAGCTGATTGTTATTGATGAAGGACATCTTTTAGGTGCAGAAGAAAGGTATATAAAAAATGAAATCTTTCTTACACATGTAAATGAATTTGCCTCTCGAAATCAAATAAAAATGTTGCTGTTGTCTGCTGTTTTACCTAACGCAAATGAATTGGCTGATTGGATTGCTGCAGATACCAGCTTAGTCGCAAAGTCAGAGTGGAAACCTGCTTTAGAGAGGTTAGGACTATTATTGTGGGATGGAAAGCGTGTTAGGCTAGAGTGGGAAAGCGAAGGGAAACCATTTAATCCTAATTTTGTTCAAAAAGCACCTTTGGGGTTCGGAAGAAGAAGAAATATGTTCCCCAATAATAAAAAAGAAGCTATTGCTGCAACAGCGGTTCGTCTGGCAAAAACGGGAACGGTCATGATTTATTCAGCGCGAGCAAATTCTATTGAGGGATTAGCTGAAAGTGTACTTTTAGCATTGGGGGAACACCCAGAGAATTTTTTATGGGATTGTTCGCTCTGGAATGTATTTGAAAGTGTTTGTAAAGAAGAACTTAGCGAGAATGATATTATTTTGATTGCTGCCAGAAAGGGGGTAATTTGCCATAATAATCGTTTGCCCACTCTCGTCCGTATTGCTATGGAAAGGTTGATGCGTTCAAAACCACCGCTTATTATTATCGCTTCATCTACATTGGGGCAAGGTGTAAATGTAGGAATTTCTTCAATTATAGTTTCAACGCCATATTATGATCAAAACTGTATTAGCAATCGGGATTTCTGGAATATTTGCGGTCGTGCAGGTCGTGCCTTTTCGGATGTAGAAGGTAAAATTTTATACGCGATTGATACTACAGAAGAGGCATGGAAGGTCAGCAAAAATCGTAATCTTGCACGAAATTATTTTGATAACCGACAGATGGAAAGAGTCCAAAGTGGTTTACTTATAGCTCTAAAGGCTATTTATGAAAATGCTATGAAAACCAATACGGATTTCAATTTGCTTGTTGAAGCTATTGCCAATGATTTTATTTATTCAGATATCAATGAAAAGTTTGCAGAGTGGATAAATAGACTTTTTGATTATTTAGATGACGAACTTCTTGCAATGCACGAGAATTTTTGCTTGGATGAAAATGATGTAACATGGGTTGATGGGGTCTTTAGAAAATCATTAGCGATCATTCAGGCTGATTCATCGCATGAAAATGAATATATAAGATTATTGCAAGCACGCACAAAAGCTCTCTTAAAAAAAGTACCAGATAAAAGGTCAAGGCAAAAGCTAATTGCTTCTGGAATTCCTCTCTCCGTATCACAAAGGATGTTGGATAGTGTTGAAGACTTTAGGGCACTGGCTCTATCGTTTGCATCTCAATCAACATCTGATGAGTACATAGCTCAAATTGACCGTATTGTTAGGGAAATTGAAATATGGAGCAATTTAAATGCAAAATATTTGGTGGGAGATATACCTGAACAGGAGTGCCTGGATCTTATACGTCATGATTGGATTAGCGGTATGCCACTTTCGGAGATAATAAAAAATGAGCCGACGGCAGAAAAAATCACAAAAGATTACTATGGGTTTACATTACCGTGGATTATCCATGGCATTTCTCAATTGTTTGATCCAGTATGGGAAGAAACCGTTACCCAAACATATTCTTCAATTGCCATGTTTGTTGAACTGGGCTTACCAAACATTACAAGCTCAAACATATATATGGCAGGAGTTCGCTCAAGAAGTGCCGCTTTGGAACTTGCTTCAATTGATATTTTTAATGGAAAAAGTGTGCCCGAAATCAAACAAATTCTTACTAATGTTGAAATATCAGATGAAAACATTTCAAATACAGCACAAGTATGGATTGACCTTTTCTCAAATACAGCAAAATCGCAATCACTTAAACGAGTATCTTTCCCGAGTTTTACATGGAATAGAGATGATTTGCCAGATAGATTGTATTTGAGAGAGCAGAAAAACCAATATTATTTATTTTCAAGTGATGGATATTTTTGCGAAAAAGTTGAATCCACAGAAGAATTGCCTTTTTCTAACATCGCTAATATTGTCGGGTTGTATTTTGAATGTCGTGGTGGGACTTGGTATTTACAATCTTATAATCCGCGTATCATTATAGAATAGACAATTTACTACATAGCCGAGAGGTTTTGAAAGCCTCTCGGCTTTTTTCATACATGCCCCCCTTACATAGTCAGCTATCCCAAGTGGACGGCAAATCCACGGCTATGGAAAGGGGGCTATTTTTATGCCTTACTACGATTCGGAAGCGATTGAGCAGGCGCGGCAGGTGGACTTGCTCACCTACCTGAAAACCTGCGAGCCGCAGGAACTTGTCCATGTGTCCGGCAATGTCTACTACACCAAGACCCATGACAGTCTGCGGATTTCCAACGGCAAGTGGTGCTGGTTCTCCCGTGGGATCGGCGGATACAGCGCCCTGGACTATCTTATCAAGGTCAATGGATATTCGTTTATGGACGCAATGGAAACCATCACCGGAAGGGCGGCAATCAAGCCGCCTTCTTTTGTGCCTGCGCCAAAAGAGGAAAAGCCAAAGCATCTGCTTTTACCACAGGCCGCGCCCGATAACCGGGCTATGGTGGACTACCTCAAAAAAAGAGGAATCGACCCAGGGGTGATCGACTACTGCATCCAGACTGGAAGGCTTTATGAAAGCCGGAACAAGGGCCACAGCAATGTCGTTTTCGTAGGCTTTGACAAAGACGGAAAGGCACGGTTCGGCTGTCTGCGCGGGATCGGTGAAGGGCGTTTTCACGGTGACTTGAGCGGTAGCGATAAACACTATTCCTTTGCCTTGCCCGCCTGCGTGGAGAATCCAGCGGTACACCTGTGTGAATCCGCCATTGATGTCATGTCCTATGCGACCCTCTGCAAGCTGGACGGCATTGACTGGAGGCGGCACAATCTACTATCCCTGGCTGGGATCTACCAGCCGAAAAAGGTGCTGGCGGAAAGCAAGCTGCCCGTTGCTCTCACCCGGTTTCTGGAGGATCATCCGCCCATTAAAACCATCTATCTGCATCTGGACAACGATGGCCCCGGCAGGCTGGCAACGAAGGCGATCATGGCGGTCATTCCCAAAGAATACGAGGTCAAAAACCGCCCGCCGCCCACCGGTAAGGACGTGAATGACACCCTTTGTCACCGGCTTGGGATTCCCATTCGGTGCAGCAACGGAAAGGAGCATGAACGATGAGAGAGTACGAAGTGACCATCACCGAAACGCTGGAGATGACCGTCGCGGTGGAAGCGGAGAGCCGTGAGGAGGCGCAGCAGATCGCCTCGGACAACTGGAAAAACGGCGACTATATCCTGGACGCCGACCACTTCAAGGACGTGACATTCCGCACCAAAGACCGGAGCCGTGACCGGGGCGAGCGGTGAGATTCTTTTTTAGCCGTGAAGGATTCCCCGCAGGGGAATGGAATGTGTATGTACCAGCAAGCATCGCCGTTTGGGGACAAACGGCAGCTTGTTAGGGGGAGCGCCCCCTAATACCCCTTTTGTAGAATGGAGGTTTTCATGGAAGGATTGTTTTTTGTCATTGGTTTTCTGCTGGGCAGCCTGAGTGGGATTACCCTCATGTGCCTGGTGCAGATCAACCGTATCGGAAAGGAGGACAACAATGAGTAAGCGTAATATCGAGATCAAGGTGCGCCTCAACCGCAAGGAGGCCGAGGCCCTGAACAAGCGCGTGAAAAAGAGCAGGCTTTCCCGCGAGGCGTATCTGCGTCACCTTATCAGCGGCGTGGTTCCCCAGGATGCACCGCCCCCGGACTACTTTAACTTCATGCGAGAGCTGCACGGTGTGGGAAACAACCTCAACCAGATCGCCCAGAAAGCCCATGTGCTGGGTGTCATTGATGAGCGCCGATATGATGAAGAAATGCGGAAGTTCGATCAGCTTGTCCGGGACATCACCAAAGCTGTGATTCTGCCCAGACCGATGGAGTAAGCTATGGCCACAACATCCATCTGGCGGGTGGGCGGCTGGCTGGGAAAGGTGGTCATCTATGTAGAGAACCCGGACAAGACCGAGAACCCCGCCGTCTATGAAAAGTCTGATATGGAAGGACGCGATGCCCAGGGCCTTTCGGATGTCATCGAATACGCCGTCCAACAGCAAAAGACGGAAAAGGTCACAGCCGATGACGAAGGAACCGCCATCATGCAGCGGTTTGTGTCCGGGGTGAATTGCAGCCCGACTACTGCCCGCGATGAGATGATCGCCGTCAAAAAGCGGTTTGGCAAGGAGGACGGCACGGTGGCCTATCACGGCTATCAGAGCTTTGCCCCCGGAGAAGCTGACCCACAGACCGCCCATGAGATCGGGCTGAAGCTGGCCAAAAAGCTGTGGGGTGAAAAATATCAGGTAGTGGTTGCCACCCATTTGGATAAGTCCAATCACCTGCACAATCATTTTGTGGTCAACACCGTGTCCTTTGTGGACGGCATCAAGTATCACCGCACCGAGAAGGACTACTATGATATGCAGCGGGAATCTGACCGGTTGTGTCGGGAGTATGGGCTGTCCGTAATTGAAAATCCCCAGCGTGGGAAGTCCCAGCACTATGGAGCGTGGCGGGCGGAACAGGAAGACCGCCCCACCTATCTGAGCCTTATCAAAGCAGATGTGGATACTGCCATTCGTCAGTCAATGACGGAGCGGCAGTTTTTTTATCATCTGAAACAGATGGGCTACGACATCAAAGTGGGCAAAGACATTACCCTGCGCGCACCCGGCAGAGAGAACGGCAGAAAGTTGTGCCGCAATCTGGGCAAGGAATATTCCCTGGAAAGCATCCGCAGGCGGATACTGGCACAGAGCCATCCTCAAAGGACACACAGGCCGCATCCACAGCGGTGCAGACTTCACGGTGATTTGAAGCAAGCCAGAAAAGTAACAGGCTTTCGCGCCCTCTATTTTCATTACTGCTATCTGCTGGGAGTGTTTCCCAAAAAGCAAAATTGGCAGCCCCGGCGGGTATCTCATGCTTGCCGGGAGGATTTGATCTGGGCGAAGGAATTGACCGATGAGGCGCGGCTGCTGTCCCGTCACCGCATTGACACACTGGAACAGCTTACCGCCCATCGGACAGGTGCGGAGTCGGAAATGAACGCGGGCATTGAGCAACGAAAAGCCCTGTACCGCAGGCTGCGTACCAAAGAGGTATTGTCTGCCCCTGAACAGCAGGAGCAGATCAAAGCAGAAATTGCCGTCTTTTCCGGGAGGATCAAGGAACTGCGAAGGGAGGTGAGATTATGTGAGGATGTATGAAACCTACTTCTTCAGCGTGGTAGACGAGGCCGATCTGCTGGCCGCAGCCGAGGCCGCCGGGGTGGAGCAGGCGGTCTGCTCCTGCTCTGAAAAATGTACGGCGGGTGCCGTGAATACGGAGTGCGCCGTCTGCTCAGTCAATATGAACAAGTGCGCGGGCGTTGAGCCGGAGCCGGAACCCACGGAAACCGAGGAACCCGCCCCGGAGGAGGCCGAGCCGGAAACGGGCGGCAACATGGGGATGCTCCTGGCGGTGCTGGCCGTGGCCTTGGTGGGCGGCGGAGCGGCGTTCTATTTCAAGGTGCTGCGCCCCAAACAGCAGAAAGCCGCCGCGCTCCAGGAGGACTACGGCGACGAGCTCACGGACTATGACGAGCCGGACGGCTACGGGGACGAGGACGATGACGGCCCGCCCTGGGACGAGGAGGACGATGACGGAGAGGAGGCGGACAAATGAGGTTTACCAACAGCCCCTATGAAAAGATGATGCAGCAGAAGCCCCGCCCCCAGGCTGCGGCCCTGGCAAAGCCGCCCAGGGGCTCCCGGTGTTCCGGGTGTCCCTACTGGCGCGGGATTGGCTGCGTGTCCTGCTACCGGGAGCTTATGCGGGCCCCGGCTGGCGGGAGGTGACGGCTTGGCCCGTGAACTGACACGCGAGGAAAAACGGGCGATCCGCGCCCTGGTAACAAAATGGTGTGCCAACTATGACCGGGAGTGCGGCTGCCTGCCCCTGGACTGTGAGTGCTATATGCTGGGGAAATGCTGGACGGGGGCGCTGTGCCGCTACTTTCGGGAGGCGGTGCTGCCCCTCGATCCGGCGCTGGAGGCCGCCCTCTTGACCGAGGGGCCCAGGCCGGATTTTAAGATTTGCCCTATCTGCGGCGGGCCCGTTGCCCCGGATCGGCGGCAGGCTTACTGCTCGGCGGCCTGTGCAAAGAAAGCCCACCGCCGCCAACAGCGGGAATATATGCGGAAAAAGCGGGGCTGGGGCGTTGACAATTAGGCCCCCAAAACCCGCTGATTACAAGGCTTTTGGGGGCCGCTTTTGGGGCAGGCCGTATGTTTCTACGGACTGCCCCTGTTTGGCCCGGATGCTGTCAACATCAAGGAGGTGTTATTCTGGAAGAAAATCAAGGCTATGTGATCCGCCGCACGATCCTGTTTGATAACAAATGCGGCTTTGTGCTGGGCGAAAACCCCAAGGCCCCTAACCCCTATGTGACATGGCAATTCAATGAGCAGGACGGACGCCGCGACTTCTTTTGGGGCCACTACCACAACGAGCCCGATATGGCGGAACGGGATTTGCACAATCGGGCAGAGGACTATCAGCGGCGCTATCATGTGTTTGAGATAGAGCAGGCCCCGGATAAGGAAACCTACAAATACTACTCCACCCAGCGGCCCATCGACATCGGCACTTACCCGAACAGCTACTTTAACCGCCCTGTCCACATGGATTTGTACTTTACCCGACAGCAAGTGCCAGGTGAGTCGTTCCAGGCGTGGGGAGCCATCATCTATGCCCATCCCCTGACGGAACGGGAAATGCAGGACTATGAGCTCCGGCCCTCCCGCAATAACCTGGATATTCGGCGGCAGATGGACGCCCAGGCCCAGGTGGTGGGAAAATGGGAGGATGCTCACCGCGTCCCGGATCAAAAGCGGCTGACGTGGTTTTACCCGGACTTCGGCAGTTATGTGGTGAAAGAATACATCACCCCGGAGCAACTGGCAGACTTTGTCCGTGGCGTGGAACGCCAGGAGGCGGCGCGGGCCCACAAGGAGGCCAAACGCCAGCCCCCGATTGCGGAGCAACTGAAAGCGGCCCAGCGGGAGGCCCAGGAGCGCCGGGCCCCGGACGGCCCCAAAAAGAAAGCCCCTGACCGGGGCGACAGATAGGAGGAAGATTATGGACAAGAAGCGTGAACAGGATTTTGCCAACCAGGAGGCCCTGCGGCTCTCCGGGGTATTCAATACGCCGATCCCCGCCCAGCCCCCGGAACGGGAAAAGGCGCTGGACAAGGTAAAGGAGCCGCCCCGCGTCTGCCGGAGTCTGGAACGGGAGGAGCGGTGACAAAGAAACGCCGCCGCCCCATCCATCTCCATGTGATGGTGTCCGAGGAGGAGCTGGCGTTGATCCGGGAACGCATGGCCGAGGCGGGCATCCGCAATATGGGGGCCTATATGCGGAAAATGGCCCTCAATGGGTATGTGCTCCATGTTGACCTGTCACCCGTCCAGGAGCTGGTGTCGCTCCAGCGGCGGTGCTCCAACAATCTAAACCAGGTGGCGATCCAGGCGAATACCTACGGCGGCATTTACCCGGAGGAGATCACGGCTCTGCAACGGGACTATGAAAAGCTGTGGCGGCCGCTTTCCGATCTGCTGGAAAAGCTCTCCGCCATCGTGCGGCTCTGACCTGCCGGGGAGCGGTTTTGCCGTTCCCCGGCTATCTCGACTTCTGGACATTTTGTCCAGAGGTGGGGATAGCCGAGGCATCCTTGTTGGCCCCCTCCTGCGGAGTTATAATATACATATAGAGGCAAACAACGAACTTTTTGTAGGAGGTATGAACGATGCGGACAATCTTAAAAATCATCGCGGCTCCCTTTGTCCTGGCCCTGATCCTCATTGTGGCGGTGCTTACGTTCCTGTCCTGCGTGGCGGGGGCGGTGTGCATTGTGGCTTGTGTGGGCCTGTCCCTGCTGGCGATCCTCTGCCTGCTGGCCGGGCAGACAGTAGGCTGCATCGCCATGTTTGTGCTGGCGTTCCTGGTTTCCCCCTTTGGGCTCCCGGCCCTGGGCGGCTGGCTGGTGGAGCGTCTGCATGGTGTGAAGTATGCGGCGATGGACTTTATGGCGAGCTGATACTTATGGACAAAGTGTCCAGAGGTTATATGGACTATTTCAAATCGGGATGATATACTAAAAAAGATAAATTAAATCCTTTCGGGAGGCAAAGATGAAAAGATATGTTGCGCTTTTGCGTGGTATCAATATAAGTGGGAAAAATAAGGTTTCCATGAGCGAACTAAAGATTGGCTTTGAAAGTCTTGGTTTTGAAGCAGTTAAAACATATTTAAATAGTGGTAACGTAATCTTTTCCAGTTATAAAGATGATATAAGCAGTTTGAGTAGCCAGATTGAAACAATGACCAGAGATCAGTTTGGTTTAGATGTTCCTACGTTTGTTATATCACAGGAAGATCTTGAGAATATTATCCATAATGCACCTAACTGGTGGAATAGCGGAAATAAAGAAATATATGATAACTTAATTTTTATCATGCCCTCAGCCACATTTTCAGAGGTACTTGCTGAAATCGGAGAACCGAGAAAAGAATTGGAAAAAATAGCAAACTACAAAGAAGCTATCTTTTGGTCGTTTAGTCGGAAAGACTATCAGAAAACAAACTGGTGGCCGAAAACGGCAAGCGTAAACATTCGTAATAAGCTAACAATAAGAACGGCAAATACTGTTAAAAAGATAGTTAAAATGTGATTTACACTCAATCACTATTTCCTTGAAAATATAGAAGTTAATGTTGAACACATAATCTCCAGAGGTGCCGGGCGGCGGGTCAAACAGACTGCCGCCCGCTTTTTCTGCTGGGAAAGGAGGTGCGGCTATCGCTACAACTTATATCCGGCCCTACAAGGTAGCGGCAGGAAAAACTGCTATTCAGACAATGGAGGAGCGGTTTGCCTACGGGCTCAACCCGAAGAAGCTGGGGGCCGTGTCCTCTTACCTCTGCGATCCGGTGTCCGCCCCCGCTGAGTTTCTTCTGACCAAAAGCCAGTACCAGGCGGAAACGGGCCGGGCCGTGGAGCGCGGGGCCCTGTTCTTTCAGATCCGGCAGGCGTTTCCTCCCGGTGAGGTCACGCCGGAGGAGGCAAACAAAATCGGCTATGAAACGGCCATGCGCTGGACAAAGGGCAAGTACCAGTTTTTCGTTTGTACCCACATTGACAAGGGCCACATTCACAATCACATTTATTACAACTCCACGGCCCAGGACTGCTCCCGGAAGTTTCACAACTTCATCGGCTCCAGCTTTGCGGTGCGGCGGCTCTCTGACCGGGTGTGCATTGAGCATGAGCTGTCTGTTATCCAAAATCCGAAACAGCACAGCAAGGGCCGCTTTCTCCATTATGGCCAGTGGATTGGAGAAAAGCCGCCCACCGCACAACAGCGGGTGCGGCTGGCCATCGTGGAGGCCCTGGGGAAAAAGCCCGCCGACTTTCCGGCGTTCCTGCGGCTTATGGAGGAGTCCGGCTTTCAAGTGAAGCATGGGCGGGGCGGTGTGATTTCGTTCCTGGCCCCTGGGCAGGATAAATACACCCGCCTGCGGGCTTCTGTCCTGGGCCCAGGCTTTGATCCCGATGACATCCGGGCGGTGATTGCCGGGGAGCGTCCGATCCCGGAGCTCCCGAAAGACGGCCCAGCTCCGCCCCGGCGCGTCAATCTGATCATAGACATTCAAGAGCGCATGGCCCAGGGCAAGGGCCCGGCCTATGAACGGTGGGCCAAAGTTTACAACCTTAAACAGATGGCCGCCGCGCTCCAGTATCTCCGGGAGCATGATCTGATGGATTATGACGCGCTGGCCGCCAGCACCGAGGCGGCGGTGGATCGCGCCCACAAGCTGGCCGGGGAGCTGCGTGACACGGAGGCCTCCCTCTCTAAAACTTCTGAGCTCATGGGTGCGGTGGTACAGTATGCAAAGACGCGGCCTGTGTTCGATGGTTACAAGGCGGCCCGGTACAGCAGAAAATATCTTGCCCAGCATGAGGCGGAGCTGGCAGACTACCGGACGGCCAAAGCTACTATGAGCGATCTCCTGGGCGGGGCAAAGCTCCCGAAAATGGACACGCTGAAAAAGGAGCGCCGGGAGCTCTCCGAAAAGAAAAAAGCCCTCTATGCCGAGTACCGCAAGGCCCAGGCGGATATGCGGCAGGCCGTTGCGGTCAAGGCGAATATCGATCACCTGCTCGGCCATACGGACGGGCGGGAAAATAAGGCCCAGGAGCGATAGCTCCGGGACGCAGACAACAGGCGCTTGCGCCTGGACTTCTGGACACTTTGTCCAGAAGTCCAGCGGGTTTGGGGAGCTCCCCAACAAGCATTTTTGCGGGGCCCTCGGCCCTGCAAAAATTTCGAGTGTGGGCACACTCGAATTGCTTGCCGTTTTGTGCAACCCCCGAAAATGGCGCAAAAAAACGGAGGCCCTTATTCTGGAACCTCCGTTTCTCTGGCTTTCTTGAGCCCTTCGGCTGTGGCCTCCATGACAACAAGCTCTTTCTCATTCATCGAGCTTAAAAGCACATCAATATGCTTTCTGCAACTGTTCTCTCCACGCTGACCTTCTACATAGAAAAACTGATCTACGGAAATGTCGAACAGAGTGACGAGTTTGAAAAACAGGTTGAAGCTGGGGTGCTGGCCTTTGTTCTCAATGTTCATAATGGTGCGGTCAGTCTTGCCGACCAGCTCCGCCACATAGGCTTGTGTCCAGCCCTTTTCCTCTCTGGCCTGTTTCAGAGCCAGCCCGAGCCCATGAAAGTCAAACCTTCTTTCATCTTGGTTCATTCTCATATCACCCTATATCATTGTACATTTCGGGTCGGATTATGAGAATGTAGTGAAATTTGATATAAAGTATTATTTTATTTCACTACAAGGTGAAACTGTGTTAAGATGTATCGTAACAAAGAAGTATGATAAAATAATAATAGGAGGATCATATGAATTATAAGATACGAGAGATAAGAAGCCACGAGTATTTGCTGCTAAGCCAATTTCTATACGAAGCTATTTTTATTCCAGAAGGCTCAACTCCACCACCTAAAACCATTATTTCCTTGCCAGAATTACAAGTATATATAAAGGACTTTGGAAAAAAACATGGAGACCAAGGAATGGTGGTAGAGATTGATAATAAAATTGTTGGAGCGGCTTGGGTCAGAATTATGAATGATTACGGACATATTGATAACAAAACGCCGTCCTTAGCAATGTCACTATATAAAGAATACAGAGGATATGGAATAGGAACGGCCTTGTTGGAAGATTTACTTACCAAATTAAGGCATAGCAAATACGCTAAGGTATCGTTGTCTGTTCAAAAAGCTAATTATGCTGTTAAAATGTATCAAAAAGTTGGGTTTAAAATTGTTAGTGAAAACAATGAGGAATATATCATGGTTGCGGATATTTCTTAAAAAGCATTGCAAAAGTTCAACTGATAGATTAAACTGTTAATAAGATTTGCAGAAAGGTGGCTCTTTGATTTATGGGCGATATTGGTGCATAGCATGGGCTATTGCAAAATATAAAATTTAATATTGAAAGGTAATAGCCTGTGCTAATCCTAAATGAATATGAAATTCTTTAGGAGGTGCACCATTTTGGGCTATATAAAAGCAAAAGATGTTTTGCCACTTGAAGTTATAGAACAAGTACAACAATATATCAGTGGCGAAGTTTTGTATATTCCTAAGAAGGAAAATAGCAAGTGCTTTTGGGGTGAGAATACGCTAACTAAAAGGGAACTTGCAGAACGAAATGCTAAAATTTATTCTGAGTTTTGTTCGGGCATCCCAATTTCAAAACTTGCTAAAAAATATTTTTTGGTAGAAAAGAGCATCCAGCGTATCATACGACAAGAAAAAAATAGAGATTAGTTCTGAATGTGCCATATTTCGATATGGCACATTTTCTTTTTTCAATCAATCATGTTCCTCGCTCAAAGCATTTATTATGTTAAAATAAATTTGTAGTATTCTGACACACCTTAATTTCCATTTCACATGACGGAAATAAAAAAAACCGTTATATGAAGTGGTAATTCAATATGTTTAAAAACTTCTAATGGCGGTTTTGAAATAACAATTTCAAGCCGCCGTTTTCTTTTTGAAAAATGAGAATACGGAGGGTGTGTTAAAGTCGCCCTTTTTTACGGATGCGGCGGTGTCCAGGAGGTATCGCTGTGTCCTTTCTCTTTTTCCATCCCCCTAACCTGCTAAAAAAAGCTCGTCCCCCGAACAGGATCAGTCTGGCGGTGGATGCGAAATTTGGCAGTACATAAACGAATTTATCATTTCATGCGTTTGTGTGGCCTTGTGCCGCGCAGGCGCTTTTTGTTTGTCTGACTTCTGGACACTTTGTCCAGAGGTGCGGGGCGGTTCCCCTGGGTGCCGCTCTCCACCAGCCCCCGTTTCGGTCACTCGTTCACCCAACACCGAAACGGAGGTTTATAATGACTACCATCAATCTGAAAGATTTTTATTATTGGTACACGCAGGATCAGTTTATCGAAGTCACCGAGGAAGTGGCCGAGGCGCTCCGGGCCAGCGTCCGCTATGAAGCGGCCTACCAGCGGCGGCTCACCCGGCACAAGGCGCAGTATTCTCTGGACTGCGAGGACGGGATCGAATACTCCGCCTGCCTGCACGAGCCCACACCCCAGGAAGTCCTGGAGCTCAAGGAGCGGTTTATCCGGCTTTGGAACGCCCTCAACTCTCTGCCGGAGATCCAGGGCCGCCGGATCGATGCTCACATCATTCTTGGCAAAAGCATCAAAGAGATTGCCGAGGCCGAGGGTGTGCATGAGGAGTCCGTCCGTCAGTCTATCAAGCGGGGCTTGGAGCGTATGAAAAAAACCTTTTGATTTTTGCTGTTTCCCCACTTGGAATTGATGCAAAAATGTCTTGGTTATTAGAGAGGGAAATATAAACCTCTCCGCAACGGAACGGCGGCGGCCCTGAGCATAGTGCGGGGAGCCGGGCGGCGGGTGCGCGGTGACTTCTCTCCACGGAGAACGAGCGACAAACACCAGCGCCGCAAGTGGGCCGGGCCAGCTCACGGCCACGATCCGCTATTGGACAGGCTGGCCGTCTGTCCCTCCGGGCCGCCGTTCCTCCGTTGCGTGGGGATGCCGCGCTAAGTATGGTTGTCTTTGGACAGGTCGAGGAAACGGACGCGGCACTCCCTAATTTATCAAGAAAGAGGGGAACGCTCTATGAACTATGATCCAGAACTGGCGGCCCTGCTCTCCCAGCCGTGGAGTAACAATGCCTGTCGCGGCTATGTGATCTACGCGATGGAGAACTGCGGTTTTTCGCCCCAGGACATCCGGCGTGTGGTGGCTGAGCTCTATGAGGTCTTTGACATCCGTGGACTGGAAGAGGCCCAGCAGCACTACGAGCGGAGTCCCTACTGACTTCTGGACACTTTGTCCAGAGGTACATATCCGGCCAAAGGCCAGCACTTTCGCGGTGCTGGCCTTTGCCATGTTTCAAAACATTCTTTGATTGTATGGGAGGGATTTTATGCAGGCACAGGTCAAATACGAAAGTGAAGTCAAAACTGCTGTTCTCGGAGATCGCACGATCACCGTTAGAAATCTCACCCCCGTTCTTTCCCCGCAGGAACAGGATAAGCGCAACCGCGAAGTCGAGCGGCGGCTGTTCGATGTGTTCCGCAAATATGCCGGGCGGGGGTAGGCCAGAGTCATCCTTGTGGTAAGGGGGCGGCAGAGGTACAATATAATTGTAGGTTGGCTCCCGTTTAACGGAAGGGAGCTAATTATGGATAGTAGAATAGATGCAATTTACGGGCGGCAGTCGATTGACAAAAAGGACAGTATCAGCATCGAAAGTCAATTTGAGTTTTGCCGCTATGAGCTTAAAGGCGGTGAGGGTAAGGAATACAAAGACAAGGGCTACTCTGGCAAG
>CABIYL020000002.1:37264-142951 GCA_902362925.2 Clostridiales bacterium
GCGTTCAAGCTGGGCAAAAACAATGCAGATATTGAGCATCGCCCGGCCCATCGGTGTGGAAGTGTCAAACTTTTCTGTGCAGGACGCTTTCTATTCCCGGTGTACCAAAGGTTACTATATGCGGGGTCGGACGCCATACGGCTTTGATACTGAGCCCATCGTCATGGACGGGATCAAAACAAAGAAGCTGGTGGAAAATGCGGAGATGGATTTTGCTGAGCTGATGTATCAAATGTATGCGGAGCCGGGCAATTCCTACGGCGACATATCCCGGTACTTTGCCGAGAACGACATCAAGGTTTATGACAAGTCCCTAAAGCGCGGGTTTATTGCTCAACTGCTGAGAAACCCCGTCTACGTCCAGGCCGATATGGACATCTACGAATACTTCAAGGCCCAGGGCGTAAAAATTGAAAGTCCCCCGGAAATGTTCACAGGGGACAATAGCTGTTATCTCTATCAAGGGCGCGAGGGCGAGGAGCCGATCCTTGTGATTGCTCCCCACCAGGGGCGCATCCCCTCCCAGCTCTGGCTGACCGTTCAGCGCAAGCTCTCACAAAACACGACTTTCCAGAATGGCCGGAAATGCCACAACACATGGCTGGCCGGGAAAATCAAGTGCGGGCGCTGTGGTTACGCCTTGGCAAGTTTGAACGCCAGAAACGGTGTTACCTATTTGCGGTGCAAGCAACGGGCAGACAATAAGAGCTGCGAGGGTGCCGGTACGCTGACCGCGCAAAACATGGAGGCGTTTGTCTACGGCGAGATGGTTAAAAAGATGCGGAAATTCCACACGCTAAAAGGCGGTAAGGAACAGAGCTACAATCCGAAGCTGACCGCCGCCCGTGTTGCCCTGGCAAAGACGGAAAGTGAGATCGAGAAACTTCTGGACACTTTGTCCGGCGCTAATCCGCTTCTCCTGCAATACGCAAACACCCGCATTGAGGAACTGGATGCGGAACGGCATAAACAGCTCCGGCTGGTCGCAGACCTCACCGCTAATTCTGTTTCCGCTTCACAGATTGATAGCATTACGGGCTATCTCGATGAATGGGAGTCCGTGAGCTTTGACGATAAGCGCAAGGTGGTTGATATACTCATATCACAGATTGACGCTACCAGTGAGAGTGTTACAATCCACTGGAAAATCTAAAACCTTTTCACTTGGCATTATGCCCTTGTAAAAAATAGTTTTCTGTTTCACGATACGATTGAAAACAATATAAAATTTGGAAATCCTGCCGCCACTCACGAAGAAGTTGTTGCAGCGGCAAAGAAAGCCTGCTGTCACGATTTTATCCAGTCCTTGCCGGATGGTTATGCAACGATAGTAGAAGAAAACGGAGGCAATTTATCTGGAGGCGAAAAGCAGCGGATCTCCATAGCCAGAGCCATTTTGAAAGACGCTCCTATCATTCTCCTGGATGAAGCAACTTCCAGCGTTGATCCAGAAAATGAATGGATGCTTCAGCAGGCAATTCAAGAACTCACTGCGGGCAAAACTGTAGTTATGATTGCCCACAAAATCAAAACCATAATGAACGCGGGGCAAATCATCGTTATGGATAACGGCAGAGTGCATGGAATAGGAACCCATGAGGTGTTATTACAATCCGACGAGATTTACCGGACTTTTTGGGACGCAAGAAGAACAGCATCTCAATGGAAAATTTGAAAGGAGAACTTCAAACCATGAACAACAAATTGCAGGGAAAAGATTTAATTACTATTGGTATCTACACAGCTTTATACATAGTTGCCATCTTCGTGGCGAGTGTGGCAAATGTTACTCCGTTGACTTTTATGTTTTATCCCGCTATTTCTTCTTTGCTGGGCGCAGTATTTTTCATTATGCTGGCAACAAAGGTACAGAAATTTGGTGCGGTTATCATTTGGGGCGTGATTGTTGGCTTGCTCTATTTGGTGCTTGGCATGGCGTTAACACTTCCGTTTTTTGTTGTCGCCTCTATCATTGCACAATTCATCCTTTCAAAAAGTGGGTATAAGAGCATGAAAGCAGCCATCGGTTCCTATGTTTTGATTTCCATCTTTTCAATCGGGGGATATGCACAGCTTTTCCTGTTCACGGATCAGTATTTGGAAGAAGCTGCCCGCCGTGGGTTGTCTGACGCTTTTGTAAGCGGGCTGGAAAGCTATTCTACGATAGGGTTCCTGTTGATTATGATTGTAGCTACTGCTATTTGCGCCCTGCTTGGCTGTATGTTTGCAAAGGCGGTACTAAAGAAACATCTTTCCAAAGCCGGGGTTCTCTAATATGGGGGCGCATCAGATTGATGTAAGAACAAAACTATTTTTGATCCTGTATTCAGCAGTCATGGTATTCCTGTTCTATTCAACTTTATTGGAAACCGCACTGGTGCTTTTAACCTTTGCTCTGCAACTCTATTTAAAGAAGAGTAGAACCAGCGTAAAATTGCTTATCGTTTATTTTGTATTTGTGGTATTGCAGTATAGCTTACTTCCGGCGCTTCCACAGTCATTGGTGACTGTCGTTTCAATGTTCGTGGTTTCGTTCCGAAGGCTATTTCCTTGTGCGATGGCCGGGATTCTTCTGATTCAGACGACACAGGTATCTGATCTAATGTCCGGCCTCTATCGCCTAAAACTGCCAAAACAGATTGTTATCCCGTTGGCTGTGACGCTTAGGTACATCCCGGCTATCAATGAGGAATGGCATAATATCAATGATGCCATGCGGATTCGCAGTTTTCACGCTCCCGGCCACAACATCATAAAGCGAGTACAGAAAAAGATAGAGTGTTACTATGTGCCTTTGCTGGTATCGGCTTCTCAAATTGCCGAGGAGTTATCCGCAGCGGCGGTTACTCGTGGAATTGAAAACCCGGCACCGCGCACAATTTTGCACCGCACTAAGTTCCGCCTTTTGGATTGGGGCATTTTTCTCTTTCTTATAGCACTGCTGGGGCTTGTCTTGTGGCAGCAAACTGTAGCAGGAGGTATGGCATGATTGAATTAAAGGATGTTTCCTTTCAATATGAAAACAGCGATAAAGAAAGCGTTTCTCGCATTAATATGTTTGTGGATAAGGGAGAGTGTATTCTTCTATGCGGCAAAAGTGGATGTGGAAAAACAACAGTGACAAAGCTGATCAATGGGTTGATCCCTCATATGGCAAGCGGAAAAAAAGAAGGCTCTGCATACATAAAAGGTGTATCTGTGGATGAAATCCCTATGTATCAGCTTTCAAAAACGGTGGGTTCTGTATTTCAAAATCCGAAATCCCAGTTTTTTAACCTTGATACAGACAGCGAATTGACCTTTGCTGTAGAAAACCAAGGGCTATCTGAAGATGAAATAAATCAGAGGCTTGAGGAAGTCACGGAGAGCCTCAAAATAGGTCATCTGCGAAGCCGGAGTATTTTTGAACTTTCCGGCGGCGAAAAACAGCTCATTGCGGTTGCTTCTGTCTGTATATCCAGACCGGAAATACTGGTGCTGGATGAGCCCACGGCCAATCTCGACCTACAAGCTATTCACATTCTGAAAAATATGCTGATTCAGTTAAAGGCTGCTGGGACAACCATTATAATTGCTGAACATCGCTTATCTTACCTATTCGGTATTGTTGATCGGGTTCTATATATGTCGGAAGGAAAAATTGAAAAAGAATATACAAGCACAGAGTTTTTCCAGCTCTCTGATCCAGAGCGAATCAGTATGGGATTGTGTCGCTTACAAGAAAGAGAAAGTTCCCAACCAAGTCCCGTTTATCATACAAAGCAACGAGCAATTAAGATTGATAATGTTTCTTTGAAATACGGGAAAAAGCGGATTTTGAATAATCTTTCATTCGCGGCATTTAAGGGGGATATTATTGGAATTGTCGGGAAAAACGGCGTTGGAAAATCAACCTTTTGCCGTTCCGTATGCGGCCTTCATCCACTATCCACTGGTAGTATTCAAATGGAGGACGGCTATACAAGTGAAAAAGAACGCCGAAACCTAAGTTATATCGTTATGCAGGATGTAAACCATCAGCTATTTGGTGACAGTGTTATGGAAGAAATGACGATCAGTCTGGATCATCCAGACATGGAAAAAGCAAATGAATTGCTGAGGAAATTTGCTTTGGAGGACTATAAAGATCATCACCCATTGGCTTTATCAGGAGGGCAAAAGCAGCGCCTTGCTATTGCAGTTAGTCTGATGCTTCATAAACAAATATATTTGTTTGACGAGCCTAGTAGCGGGTTGGACTATCAATCCATGTGCGCCATACGTGACCAGATTGCCGAACTATCGAATAATGGCAGCACCGTTTTTCTTATCACTCACGATATGGAGCTACTGGATTCTCTATGCAATCGGTGTCTATTTCTTGAAAAAGACAAAATTATTGAACTGTTTCCTGACAGACGAAGCCTGAGCGCTATTATTGAAGATTTGCTTTGTTAATAATATGCCTGCATTGGTGAGAAGCCATCTTAATAATAGCGAGATAGAAGGTACACTGTTTCTTTATCAAGCAGTTTATCGCCGCAGGCGTTGCCCCAAAAACTGCGGAGGCTGATGCCTGCCAGATTGAACACATTATCAGTGACGAGAGCTTTTCGCGGCTGAAAGAGGCAGCCGCACAGGAGCAAGACTGAACTGAATATGCCAAGCTATCCTGCCCCATCAGACGGGGAAAGAAAAAAACCGTTGCAGGGCAGGTAGCTTCGTGCGCTCATAATGAATTTTCAGAGTATTGCGGCGGTTTTGAGAAATCAAGGCCGCCGTTTTTAGTGCCCTCGTAGTAACGACAACGACGCCCTGACGCTGGCGGGATTGGCGGCCCACGGAGGGAGCCGCCATGAATCGGATAGCATTTCGACAAAATCAGACGAAGTTTGCGTCGATTATCCAAAGCCTGCACTTGGGCGGGGATAGTTTCAATGGTACACGGCTAAAAAAAGTCCCAGCTTTGTAGCAAAATCACTCGCCCCTTATCCTGAACTCTCATGCCATAATACATACGAACTAAAAAGAAACGCACTTGCTGTGTGGGGAATGGCCCCACCATGCAGGTGCGTTTTTGTATATCACCAGAGCTTATTCCCACGGTGTCGTGGCCCCCCGATCAGTCTGAATTTCTCAAAATTCAGACTGATCGGAGGTAAACAGCGTGGAAGCTGGCAAAAAAAGAATATGGGTTCGCGGCCAATATGTTGAGGTCACGGATGAAGTGTATATGGCCTATACGCAAGGCGACAGAAAGATGCGTTACTTTGAGAACGATTTGAAAACCGAACGGTTTGTTCTCGGAAAGGAGGGCCAGGTGGTACGAGTCATCCCCAGCCGTGAAGATTCTTTAGACCGGCTGATGGATGAAAATGCCCAGCAGTTCCCCCACGAGGAGAGTGTAGAGAACACGGTGCTTCATAAGCTGGAGGTGGACAAGCTACATACTGCCCTGGCAGTGCTAACCCCAGAGGAGCGGGCTTTGATTCAGGCATTGTTCTTTGAGGAAAAGACAGAGCGGCAGTATGCGGAAGAACTGGGTGTATATCGAAATGCTATCCATGTTCGGAAAATCAGGATTCTCAAAAAACTGAAAAAACTTTTGGAATAATGTTGTGCAAACCTCTCACCCAACGGCAAAAAGGGTGAGAGGTTTTTTATGACCTCTCACTGCACCTTGAAAACCGCATACCCATTCATCAAGCACATTCCCGCTTCTTTGGCGAAAGTCAAAGCCCGGACAGCGGCTGCGCGATAATCTGCCGGACAGGAACAGCAAGACACCACCGAAAAGAACGTAAGAAGGTCTTTGGCTCGTTCTGTCTGGCAGGGAGCGAGAAACAGTCGGCTGTCAGTACCGGGTGGCTCCCGGTATCGGCCATGATCGGAAGCGGGGACAATGATACTCCCGTCCAGCCTAACGTCCGAGCGTTGAAGCGGCCCTGTCGCCGTGATCCGTCGCAGGCAATGGGGGCGGTTGCGTGAGAACCACGCGAGGGGCGAGATTCCCCGTGGAGCTGGTGAGCTGCCAGCCGTTTGATGACTTCCCACAGCAGTCCGGGGTGTCGAGGACAAATTGGATTGCTTTGAAATATGGCCGTGCAGCAGAGCAGGCAGAGAAATAAGAGGAATATTTATGTTTCCCCGGCCTTCCTTTTTAGGCCGGGGAGTCGGCTCTGAGCAGGAAGGCTATCGCCCGGTTCTGATTATCCAGAACAACACCGGAAACAAATACAGCACCACCGTCATTGTGGCGGCAATCTCCAGCAAGGTGGACGCAAAAGCCAAGCTGCCCACCCACTATCTGCTTAAAGCGGAAAACGGTCTGGAGCTTCCTTCTCTTGTCCTTTTGGAGCAGCTTCGTACCATTGACAAGCGGCGTCTGGAGCATTACATTGGCAGACTGGACGAGTATCACATCCGGCGGATCAACCGAGCCCTTGCAATCAGCGTGGGGCTGATCGAAGAAGTACCAAAGAACTTAATCATGTGCCTTTGCCCGGCCTGTGCTAACAATTTTTACGGCACGGGCTCTTATTATTTGCGGCGTGTCAATCCGAAGCAGGAGCAACGGGACATCTGTACCTACTGCGGACAGAATATTGGATATGACTACGAGGTAGTCAAGAAGCCAGCGAGGAGGTGACGATTGAATATGGAAAAACTGATTACCCGTAAGGAGGCGGCAAAACTTTTGGGGATCAGCCTTGCTACTTTGGATGAAGCCCGAAACAGCGGATTGATTTCCTATATTCAATATGTACCGAATGGCTGTGTCTACTTTACCGCTGCCGGACTCCAGGAATATATCGCAAAAAGCACTCATCGGGCAAAGCCGATGGAAAAGAAGGAAATGTCCCCGCAGACTGCGGTAACCGTCACGGTTCCGGGGTCGCGCACCCACACCTTGCCTGCACCATAGACGATAATGGGGGCGTTGGTCTGCTCGGAGGTGACGTCCCATTTCACCGTACCCTCGTATCCCTGGACCGCCAGTGTGGCCACATTGCCGTTGGGCAGGCCGAATACGCTGGTGGTGAGCATTTCGTCAGCGCTGGTAATGGTGGTAGTTTCTCCCGTAATGAGGTCGGTCATCACAACGGGGTAGAAGGTTGACTCCACATAGTCCTGCTCTTCCCCCAGCCAGGGCAGGCCCAGTTCGCTCTGATGCCATTCCATGCCGCCGAAGCGGTGGGCGTTGAGCAGTGTGCGGAATTCCTCTGTTTTCTGGTTGGCGGCCGTATTGCTGTCGAGAATGGAGGTGTTCTCGTTGTCTCCAATGGCCTCTCCGCTGGGCCAATAGCTGTTGAGAATGTGGCCGCCGCTGCCGGTATAAACCAAACCGCCGGAGCTGGAGCCGCCGGGCATCTGGTTGACATAACAGTTGGCAATGATGGAGCCGGAGCGCATCTCGCCCACCAGGCCGCCGTAATGGGAGTCTGCCCAGGAATAGCAGTTGATGAGCTTGCCATCCAGCTTATTGACCAGCGCCGGATTGGAGATGCTGCCCCGAACGCCCAGATTCTGAATGATACCGTTGGGGCCGAGGGTGTCGACAATGGGATTTGGATACTTGCTTCCGTCGGCAAAGGTCACGGTAAAGCCGTTGCCGTCCAGCACGCCGTTAAAGGGCTTGATTTGGGTGCCAAACGGGTCATAAGTGCCCACATAGTCAACAATATCGTTGGCCAGCTTATAATAACCGGTGCCGCCGCCTGTGGAAAGCTCCGCCAGCTGCTCGGCGGTGGAGATCATCGTCCATGTCTGACCCTCCGGCGGCTCCGTCACAGCAGCCGGCTCCGGAATCTCAGCCAGAGCGGCCATGGCGTTCTCCAGGGCGGTGGCCCGCTCTGTCAGCTCTGCCGCAGTGGCCGCCGGATTCTTCAAAAGGCTTTCCACAGGCTTCAGCGCTGCCTGTACTGCGGACCAGCTTGCGTCGGTATACCGGCCCTTCTCAGCGGGCAGCTCCGCAATTTTTGCCTGAAGGGCGGCGCGTTCTTCCGCGGTCGCTGTGGTGCGGTCGGGAATCAGACCGTCAAGCGCTGCCTGCAAACGGCCCTTTGCCTCGTCAATGTCGGCCTGTGTGGCATTTTCGTCACGCAGAACAGTTTGGGCTGCGGTCCGCGCAGCTTCAAAGGCCGTCCAGCTGTCCTCCGTATAGGAGATACCGTCTTCGCCCGGCACGCTGTTCGGCTTGTCCTTGACTTCGTCATACAGGGTCTGCAGCTCCGTGCGGTTGGCCTCCGGCTTCTTTGAAGAAATGGGCTTGGGCACGCCGTCTGTGTCCATATCCCAGTACAGAAGCCCGTCCTCGTGAGCGGAATTGAGGTTTGCCATGGCATAAGGATACCGGTCCGCACGGATTCCTTCGTTATCCTTTGCCGCAAACGCCCCGTCGCTTGCATCGAGCCAGTCGGGATAATAGCAATTTTCAATGCGGGACCCGCTGTCTGCTGTGGCGGCAATGCCGTAGTCGGCGTAACTGCCCGCAAAAAGGCAGTTCCTGATGGTGCCGCTGACGACGGTTCCAATAAAACCAGCCGCAGAGTCATAGTAGGACATCACATCGGCGCCGGACCAGCAGTTGTTCACTGTGCCGCCGTTCAGGGAGAGGGCCAGTGCGCCTGCGGCATCATCCGCTGCTGCCTCGCCGACCAGCAGCAGGTTCTGCACAGTACCGCTCAGCTCTTTGAACAGGGGCGCACCATTCAGTGTGATGGTGTGGCCATTGCCGTCCAGGGTGCCGGAAAAGTCGATGGCGGTCCACTCACTTAGTGTAATGTCCTGCGTCAGAATGTAGCTGCCATCCGTCATTCCGGCCAGCCCGATCTGGTCCGAAATCTCCGCTGCACCTTCCGCTGCCAGTGCGCCGGTGGGCAGCAGCCCCAGCACCATGGTCAACACCAGCAGCAGACTCATAAGCCGCTTTTTCATGTTTCTCCGTATCTCCTTTCGACTGTTGCTCTGCCAGGGCATAAAAAATGCCGCGGCAGATCGTATGGATCGCCACAGCCGTGTTCCCATGGTCGGGCCGCTCCCGGCGGCCACATGCATTTCTTGTAGGTCTTCTGACTTACGCCTCCGGGGAGACTCCCCACAACGCCGGATTTGCCTTCCCAGGTTTCCCCAGTGACTGACTTTCGTCAACAATCCGGTGTCTCAGCGCTTACAGCGGCGGTACCCGTTCGGGACTTGCACCCGATTCCCTTGTCCATCCCTCCCTCTGCTTCCGCCGAGACAGGGCCACAATAAATGCCCTATTTACTTGTGAACAGAGTTCCTCCTTTCTTCCTGCCATGTTTGAAATGAATCTGCGGCAGCAATCACGTTTTCCCAGGCGCGAAACCGCTCACAGAGGAGCTTGGCCTGGGGCACATCGCGCTTGCGCGGCGGGTATCCAAGGCGGCATCTGTGACGCGCGACCGCCTCCAGTGCGCTGCAGATCTCCGGCTCCTCCGCCAGTACCTGCGCCCAGTCCGGCATAGTCAAGTCAGGCGTGGGTAATCGCCGCATTCCAGCTGCCCGCAGTGCCCCCGGCCAGGTGCCAAACCGTGCTTTCAGATAGATGCGGTACAGAGAAAAGACCTCGTTCTGTGTGGGTGCCCGCCCGATACGCTGGGCCGTATCGCGCAGAATGTCCAGCAGCTCCTCATCGGAATAGCTGGCATAGACGGCTCTGCCGAGTCCGCTGGACAGGGTAAGAGCTGCATAAGCCATGGGCAGCTGGCCCCGGTCTGTGTGCTCCGGAGGAGCTTGCTGGGCCCATTTCCGTATCATGTTACGATATCGCTCTGCCTCTTGCGTCGTAAGTCTGGCCGGGCGAGCCTGCCTTCGTTTGCTGACGGTCTTCACCCCCTTCAAACTTCGGGATCGCTGCCGGAGCGGAAAAATAAAAGCCGGCAGACAATGGTGTCTGCCGGCAAAAAAGCAGATATCCATTGCCGATCCCTGCAAATAGGGCTTTTGCACATAAAAAATGGGCAAAAACCCAGGCCATCTCCATACAAGGACATGGATGCAAAAATCGGCAATGGATACCACCTTGATCAATTACCACGGAGCAGGCTGACAATCATGGCTTATGGCCGGAGCCAAATACAGTAGAGGTAAGACTGCGCCGGATTCACACCGACTTGTCAGTTGGCATATGTCAAGCATATGACCTGCTCACACTGGCATTGTAACCGATTTTTACAGACCTGTCAAGAACACACCGGCGGACAGCTCTGCCTTATGCTTCGTCGCGCTCTCTTACCATTTTTTCTATCTCGGAATATTTTCCGATGATATAGTCATACTTGTCTTTTTGGTGGGGGATGGTGCACCGGCTGCAGTCCTTGCGGCCGTTTTCCAGATATCTGTAGTTCCCGCCGCAGTTTCTGCCCAGGGCGTAGAGGGGGCAGAAACAGAAGAGGCAGTTAAAGGATTCGGGATCCTGCGTTGGATGGCATGGAAAATACTCACACTGCTTATGCGAAAAAAATCTGTACTTCTTTTCCTCCATATTGACCATCTCCCATAAAATTTTTCAAACATGATAAAACGGCTGCGGCAACCATAGGATTGCCGCAGCCGTTTTTCTGCGTACCAAAACTCATCTGCTGCCCCAACAGACAACAGATTTTCCCTTTGTAGGTCTTCTGACTTACGCTTATGGAGGATTCTCCTGCGTCCATATCCTGCCTTCTCGGGTTTCCCCAATGACTGGCTTTCACCAACGGATACGGCCTCAGCGCATACAGCGGCGGTTACCGTCCGGGATTCTCACCCGGTTCCCTTGTTCACTTTCCGCGCCAGCATGTCATGGGGCAGGCAGCGGAAACCACAAAGATTCCTATTTAATTCTGTCTGTATCGTAGCACCGGGAAGGCAAAACGTCAAGAGCGCTGTTGTGCATCCGGCGCCCATACAACAGCTCCGTTTCTCTTTTCATGCCTGGGGTTATCTGCTATAATCCACTCAGAAAACCACAGAAAATTCCGGAGGATAAGATGCATGGAACGCATTTTTGAGCTGTGTAACGGTGATCGCCTGACCTGCACGGAGCAGGCGGCCATTTTCAGGTTTTCCGGTCCGCGCATGGTGCTGTCCACAGGGGCCAACGGCGGCGGGATGCGGGACGATCTGACCTGCGCGTTCAACTACTGCGACTGCGGCACGGCAGGCATCTGTCAGCCGATGGAAGGGAACAATCTGCGGGAACACCAGCGGGCGGTGGCCAGACGCCTGGGGCTGGATCCGGACCACACCACCGGCCTGGATACGGCGGCAAATCTGGACAATATGGTGGTAATCACAAAGCGATGGGAGGATTTGCAGATCACGGCCGCAGTATCCGGCGGCGCTGACGTGAACGCCCTGTGTGCCGGTGATCCGGCATTTTTGACGGAAGCAGACGGCATGCCCTGTCCGGTGCCGCCCGGTACCATCAATATCTTTCTGATCACGGACCGGGCGCTTGCCCCCGGCGCCATGGCGGAGCTGATGCTGACGGCCACTGAGGCAAAAACCGCTGTACTCCGGGCGCTGATGCAGGGCAGCAGCGTATCACAGGAGCTTGCCACCGGAACCGGCACAGATGGCATGGTGGTCATCTGCGGGATGGGAGAAGGGGAGAGGCTGCTGAACGCAGGCAAGCACTTCAAGTTCGGGGAGCTGGCTGCGCTGGCCGTACGGGAGGCTGTCACAGAGGCCTTGTTCCGCCAGACCCGCTTCTGTGCCCAGGAGCAGCATTCTGTTTTTAAAAGGCTGCGGCGTTTTGGAATTACGGCGGATAGGCTGTCCTCCCGATGCCTGGCGCAGCTGCCCGGGCGGCGTGCCGCATTGGCGAGAACCCTGGACAAACTGGACCAGGATGCGTTCTTTGTCGGCGCGGTGGCGCTCTACGTCCATCTGGAGGACCAGCGGCGGGCAGGAATGCTGACGGAACTGGAGGTCAGAGACTGGGCAGAGCATCTTCTTCAGCAGATTCAGCGGCATTACCACTGTGATTTGCCCATACGTCAGGAGGCCGGGCTGATGGAGAAGCTGGAGCATTTCCTCTGCGAGATGCTCGTCATCAACCTGCGGGAGCAGGAGCGCCTGTATCCCAATACGGCTTCCGTTTCATCCGGGGAGGAGCGGACATGAACTATCAACTTCGTCCGGCGGTGCCGGAGGATCATGACTGGATTTACGCCTGCAAGGCGGCGTCGGTCCGGCCCTATGTGGAGCCGATCTGGGGCTGGGACGAGGTCTTTCAGCGGCGGGATTTTGACGGCGACTTCGGGTCCATCGGACAGTTCCGCGTCATAGAGGCGGCCGGGCAGCCCATCGGCTTTTTGCAGGTGCTGGAAGAGAAAGACTGCGTGGAGGTAGCGGAGCTGCACCTGGTGCCGGACTGCCGGGGGCAGGGAATCGGCTCTTCCATTCTGCGCCGTCTGCTGGCCGATTGCGGGAACCGGGGCCGCACCCTTCGGCTGGGGTGTTTTAAGGAGAATCACAGGGCCAAGGCCCTCTATCAGCGGCTGGGTTTCCGGCAGACAGCGGAGACAGAAACTCATTACGTTTTGGAGGCTGCGCCGGATTCCGAAGTTTGAGCAGAAAATTCAAAAAATGGCGGCTGCCTGTTCGGGCAGCCGCCGTTTTTTCAATCTCCATATCGCCTCAGAGGAGTTCGCCAAGCAGGCCGTCCCCATGAAGTTCTGTAATTTTTACATCCTGGATTACGTTGTGTAATCCCTCTCCGTGGGCCATGACCTCCACATAGTTGGGGGCGTGGCCGCGCCACAGGCCGTTCTTCTCCTCCTCAAAGAGCACGGGGAGGGAGGTGCCCACCCACTGCTCCAGATAGGCGGTCTTGAGCCGTGCGGCCAGGGCGCCGGCACGGGCGGCCCGCTCCTCCTTGACGGCGTTGGGCACCTGGTCGGTCATCTTGGCGGCAGGGGTGCCGGTGCGGCGGGAGTAGGGGAAGATGTGCATAGCGGAGAAGGCGCACTTTTCCACAAATTCCAGGGTGGATGTGAATTCCTCCTCGCTCTCGCCGGGGAAGCCCACGATCAGATCCGTGGTGATGGCAGGGCGATCAAAGAATCCACGGAGTAATGTGACACTTTCATAATACCGTGCGGTATCATATTTCCGGTTCATCCGCTTCAAAACAGCGTCGCAGCCGCTCTGCATGGACAGGTGGAAGTGGGGGCACAGGTTGGGCAGGGCGGCGGCACGGCGGCAGAAATCCTCCGTGATGGTGCGGGGCTCCAGGCTGCCCAGCCGCACCCGCAGCTCCGGCACTGCACGGCAGATGCCCTCCACCAGGTCGATGAGGCTGGTGCCGTCCCTGAAGTCATGGCCCCAGGAGGAGATCTCAATGCCGGTGAGGACAATCTCCCGGTAGCCGTCCTGTGCCAGCTTTTCCGCCTGCTCCACGGCGGCGGAGAGGGAGAGGGAGCGCACAGGCCCACGGGCGTAGGGGATGATGCAGTAGGTGCAGAAATTGACGCAGCCGTCCTCCACCTTGAGCATGGCTCTGGTGCGGCCCTCCAGGCCGCCGGCGGGCAGCTGCTCAAAGCTGCGGTGGGTCATGATATTGTCCACCAGCATCTCAGGGACCAGCTCCGCCTCCGCCCTGACCAAGCCGGAGAGCCGCTCCACCTCGTTGAGAAAGCCCAGCCGGTCGCCGGTGCCCGAGACCAGGTCCACCCCAAGGGCGGCCACGTCGTCGGGCGCGGTCTGGGCGTAGCAGCCGCAGACCGCCACCACCGCTGCCGGATTGCGCTTTTTGGCCCGGCGGATGGCATTGCGGGACTTCCGGTCGCTCACCGCGGTGACGGTGCAGGTATTGATGATGTAGGCGTCGGCCTCGTCCTCAAAGGGGACCAGGGTGTGGCCACGGCGGAGCAGCTCTGTCTCCAGGGCCTGGGTCTCGTATTGGTTGACCTTGCAGCCAAGGGTGTAAATCGCATATCGCATGGTTATCCCTCTCAAGATTCCGGCTTCCCATACTTTCCTCCTATGGTGCAAACGGCGAAAATATGGGGGAGGCGGAATTTATGTTTGTAATTTGCGGGTGTGGTGCTATAATGGTAACGGATTCCGCAAGCAGAATCTGCCGTTCAGACTATTTTATCAGTCCGGCGGCAGATTGTACAGACCAAAAGCACAGGAGGCAAAAATACCATGCAGACCTTTTTCGTATCCCTCACTTCCATTTCCGATGTGAAGAAGTTCGTGGACGCGGCTACCCGCTGCTCCGCTGAGATTGACGTGCTGTCCGGCCGTTATGTGATCAACGCCAAGTCCATCATGGGCCTGTTCTCTCTGGATCTGGCCAAGCCCGTGAAGGTGGAGTTCCACGGCACTGACGCCGAGAGCGATGCCTTCCGCAAGGACATTGCCGCGCTCATCGCGGAGGTGGGGGAGTAATCCCCACCCTCCGGAGCCGCTCCCTATCCCGCTCAGGCCGGGATGCCGGAGCCGACCGGGCGGAGCCCCCAATCACGGGGACTCCGCTTTTTGATAACTGAGAGAGGGAGGCGGGGAGATGGCCTACAACTTTTTCGCCTATATCGCCCGGATGAAGTACATCAGCCGCTGGGGACTCATGCGCAACTCGGTGCAGGAGAACATCCAGGAGCACTCCCACATGGTGGCGGTACTCGCCCACACGCTGGCGGTCATCCGCCGGGACGTGCTGGGCGTGGACTGCGATCCGGGCGCCGCCGCTGTGGCGGCATTGTACCACGATGCGCCGGAGATCTTCACCGGCGACCTTCCCACCCCCGTAAAATACTACAACCCGGAGATCCGGGACGCCTACAAGGCGGTGGAGGCGGTGTCGGCAGACAAGCTGCTGTCCATGCTGCCCCCTGAACTGCGCCCCGCCTACGCGCCCTGGCTGCGGGAGGACTACGACCCGTCCCTCCATGCGCTGGTAAAGGCGGCGGATAAGCTCTCCGCCCACATCAAGTGCGTGGAGGAGGTCAAGGCGGGCAACAATGAGTTCCGCCAGGCCGCCGGACAGACCCTGGAGGCCGTCAAGGCCATGGACCTGCCGGAAGTGGACTACTTTATCGAGCATTTCCTGCCCGCGTTCGGGCTTACACTGGATGAACTGCAATAAAACAGGGAGGTTGTGAAGCAAATGCGAGCCATTGTCACCGTCATCGGCAAGGATCAGGTGGGTATCATCGCCTCGGTCTGCGCCCTGCTCTCCGAGCACAACGTCAACGTTCTGGACATCAGCCAGACCATTCTCCAGGGATATTTCACCATGATCATGCTGGTGGATGCCTCCCAGACTACCGTCCCCTTCGCCCAGCTGGTCACGGACCTGGAGCAGGCCGGCAAGGAGAAGGGTGTGGTCATCCACGCCCAGCGGGAAGAGATCTTCAACGCCATGCATACCATTTGAGGTGCCCGCCATGCTGAATCAACACGACATTCTGTCCACCATCAACATGATCAACCAGCAGCACCTGGACATCCGCACCATCACCATGGGCATCTCGCTGCTGGACTGCGCCGACCCCGACCCCAAGGCCGCCTGCCGCAAAATCTATGACAAGATAACCCGCCGGGCGGAGAAGCTGGTGTCCACCGGCGAGGACATCGAGCGGGAGTTCGGTATCCCCATCGTCAACAAGCGCATCTCGGTGACCCCCATGGCCCTGGTGGCCGGCGCCTCCGAGACTGAGGACTTTGTCCCCTTCGCCAAGGCCATGGACGACGCGGCCAAGGCGGTGGGCGTCAACTTCATCGGCGGCTTCTCCGCCCTGGTGCAGAAGGGCGCCACCTCCGGCGACCGGCGGCTCATCGCCTCCATCCCCGAGGCCCTGGCCACCACTGAGTTCGTCTGCTCCTCCGTCAACGTGGGCTCTACCAAGGCGGGCATCAACATGGACGCGGTGGCCGAGATGGGCCGTATCATCAAGACTACGGCGGAGCGCACCGCCGACCGGGGCGGCTTCGGCTGCGCCAAGCTGGTGGTGTTCTGCAACGCGGTGGAGGATAACCCCTTCATGGCCGGCGCCTTCCACGGCGTGGGCGAGGGCGACTGCGTCATCAACGTGGGCGTGTCCGGCCCCGGCGTGGTGTACCACGCCCTCCAGGACGTGAAGGGCCAGCCCTTCGACGTGGTGGCCGAGACCATCAAGAAGACCGCCTTCCGCATCACCCGTATGGGCCAGCTGGTGGCCCAGGAGGCCAGCCGCCGGCTGGATGTGCCCTTCGGCATCGTGGACCTGTCCCTGGCTCCCACGCCTGCCATCGGCGACTCCGTGGCCCGTATCCTGGAGGAGATGGGCCTGGAGGTCTGCGGCACCCACGGCACCACCGCCGCCCTTGCCCTCCTCAACGACGCCGTCAAGAAGGGCGGCGTCATGGCCTCCTCCCACGTGGGCGGCCTGAGCGGCGCCTTTATCCCCGTCAGCGAGGATGAGGGCATGATCGCCGCCGCCGCCTCCGGCGCCCTCCACCTGGACAAGCTGGAGGCCATGACCTGCGTCTGCTCCGTGGGCCTGGACATGATCGCCGTCCCCGGCGACACCTCCGCCGAGACCATCTCCGCCATCATCGCCGACGAGGCCGCCATCGGTATGGTCAACTCCAAGACCACCGCAGTGCGCATCATTCCCGGCCCCGGCACCAAGGTGGGCGACACGGTGGAGTTCGGCGGCCTGCTGGGCTCCGCGCCGGTGATGCCGGTGCACCCCTTCGGCTCGGAGAAGTTCGTCCAGCGCGGCGGCAGAATCCCCGCCCCCATGCAGAGCCTGAAGAATTAAGAAATAATCCACTCCGGCGCGGCGCTGAAAATGCTCCGCGCCGGAGTGCTATTTTCGGCTCATTTTCCTCTAGGAAAATGGGCCGGTTTGGTGTATACTCTTGGCACTGGGAATTCCCCTGTGATACTGATGAGGAGGCTGTTTGATATGCCTAAGGTTGACGCATCCAACGCGCTGAGTTTCCTGCCCGAAAATTGGCTGACTGGCCGCGAGGCCGACCTGGCCGAGGCCCATGCCATGCTCCAGGAGGGCCGTGGCCCCGGTTCCGATTTCCTGGGCTGGGTCCACCTGCCCGAGAACTACGACAAGGAGGAGTACGCCCGCATCAAGGCCGCCGCGGCCAAGATCCGCTCCGACTCCCAGGCCCTGGTGGTCATCGGCATCGGCGGTTCCTACCTGGGCGCCCGCGCCGTCATCGAGCTGCTGGCCTCTCCCAACTATAACCTGTGCAAGAAGGACGGCCCCGAGATCTACTTCGTGGGCAACGGCCTGTCCACCGACGCCATGCTGGAAGTGATGGAGCAGCTCAAGGGTAAGGACTGGTCCATCAACGTCATCTCCAAGTCCGGCACCACCACCGAGCCCGCCGTGGCCTTCCGTATCTTCAAGGCCCTGCTGGAGGAGAAGTACGGCAAGGACGGCGCCAAGGGCCGTATCTACGCCACCACCGATGCCCACAAGGGCGCTCTGAAGGGTCTGGCCGACGCCGAGGGCTATGAGGAGTTCGTGGTGCCCGACAACGTGGGCGGCCGCTACTCCGTCCTCACTGCCGTGGGCCTGCTGCCCATCGCCGCTGCCGGCATCGACATCGACGCCCTGATGGCCGGCGCTCACGAGGCCATGACCGTTATGGCCAAGCCCGGCATGGACAACCCCGCCTGGCAGTACGCCGCCGCCCGCAACGGCCTGTACGACGGCGGCAAGAAGATCGAGCTGCTGGCCTGCTACGAGCCCGCTTTCCGCTTCTTCGCCGAGTGGTGGAAGCAGCTCTACGGCGAGAGCGAGGGCAAGGACGGCAAGGGCATCTTCCCCGCCAGCGTGGAGTTCACCGCTGACCTGCACTCCATGGGCCAGTACATCCAGGAGGGCGAGCGCCACCTGTTTGAGACCGTGGTCCGCTTTGCCGAGTGCGGCGGCGAGATCACCATCCCCAACGACCCCGACAACGTGGACGGCCTGAACTTCCTCTCCGGCAAGCCCCTGTCCTTCGTGGCCGAGAAGGCCTTCCAGGGCGTGGTGCTGGCCCATGTGGACGGCGGCGTGCCCAACCTGTCCGTCACCGTGCCCAAGCGTACCGCCAACGCCGTGGGTCAGCTGATCTACTTCTTCGAGTACTCCTGCGGCCTGTCCGGCCACCTGCTGAAGGTCAACCCCTTCAACCAGCCCGGCGTGGAGGCCTACAAGAAGAACATGTTCGCCCTGCTGGGCAAGCCCGGCTATGAGGACCGCAAGGCCGAGCTGGAGGCCCGCCTGAACGGCTAAGCTGTTTTCGGCCTTGCCTCCGCCGCAGGTGCGGCATCCTTAGCCTTTTAAGAAAACATTGTGTCCCAAACCGAACCGCCCGGACGGATTTTTCTCCGTCCGGGCGGTATTGGTTAAGCGTGCCAATGGGGACACGGTGAAACATGAAATTTTAGTGAACTTGTGCAAAGCAGTTGCAATCCGGTTGGATAAATGGTAACATAGAGGCACAAGGCCGGAGGCGTTCCGGCGTACAATGTAAGGAGTGATTAATATGGTGAGAGTGATCATGGGTGTCAAGGGCACCGGTAAGACCAAGCAGATGATCGAGCTCATTAACTCTGCCGTGCATAGCGAGAACGGAAACGTGGTCTGCATTGAGCGCGGCCCCAAGCTGACCTACGATATTCATTATAAGATCCGCCTGGTGGAGGCGTCCCACTACGAGATGAAGTCCTTTGACTTTATGAAGGGCTTCATCAGCGGCCTCTACGCCGGCGACTACGATATTACCCACATCTTCATCGACAGCCTGACCAAGATCGTCCCCACCGAGCCCACCGACGCCGCTGTGGAGGACTTCCTGGACTGGCTCAACAGCTTCAGCGAGAAGAACAACATCAAGTTCACTGTCACCATCAGCGCCGACGCCGAGCTGGCCACCGAGGGTGTGAAGAAGTACTTCTAAGTACACCGCATGCCAGTGCCCCCGGAGGGAATTCCCTCCGGGGGCTTTTCCACGTCCCCATATGAGCGTGGGGAAGAACAGGCCCATGCAGCGGGCCGGAAAGGAGTGAGAGCCGTGCAGCAGAATCTGACAGAGGGACCGGTTACCCGGTCCATGCTGCTCTTTGCCCTGCCCATGATTCTGGGCAACCTGCTCCAGCAGCTCTATAATGTGGCGGATACCCTGATTGTGGGCCGCTGTCTGGGGCCGGATGCCCTGGCGGCTGTGGGCTCCTCCTACTCCCTGATGACCTTTCTCACCTCCATTCTGCTGGGGCTGTGTATGGGCAGCGGGGTGTACTTCTCCATCCTCTTCGGCAGCCGGGAGGAGGAGAAGCTGAGGGAGAGTATTTTCGTGTCCTTTGTGGTGGTTGCAATTGCCACGGCCCTGCTCACCGGCGTGGTCATGGCCCTGACCGACCCGATTCTCCACGCCCTGCAAATCCAACCCCAGATATATGACCTGACCCGTGCCTATGTGCGGGTTGTCTTTCTGGGCATCCCTTTTACCTTCCTCTACAATTATTTCGCCTCGCTCCTCCGGGCCATCGGCAATTCGGTGGTGCCGCTGGTGTTCCTGGGGGTGAGCGCGGTGCTGAACATCGTGCTGGACCTGGTGTTTGTGCTGGTTCTGGACCGGGGCGTGGCCGGTGCGGCGGAAGCCACAGTCATCTCCCAGGCCGTCTCGGCGGCCTGCATCGCCCTGTACGCCTTCTGCAAGGTCCCCAAGCTGCGGCCCCGCCGGTCCGAGATGAAGCTGAGGAGGCAGACCGTGGGGAAGATTTTCTCCTACTCCTTCCTCACCTGCGTCCAGCAGTCGGTGATGAACTTCGGCATTCTGATGATTCAGGGCCTGGTCAACAGCTTCGGCGTGGACGTGATGGCTGCCTTTGCCGCGGCGGTGAAGATAGACTCCTTCGCCTATATGCCCGTCCAGGACTTCGGCAACGCCTTCTCCACCTTTATCGCCCAGAATTACGGCGCCGGGAAGGTGGACCGCATCCGGGCGGGCATCCGCTCCGCGGTCATGACCGCCCTGGCCTTCTGCGTGGTCATCTCTGTGCTGGTGTTTGCCTTTGCCGGGCCGCTGATGACCATCTTCGTGGAGCCGGAGGAGACCGGCATCATCGCCATCGGTGTGGAGTACCTGCGCATCGAGGGTGCCTGCTACTGCGGCATCGGCTGCCTCTTCCTGCTCTACGGGCTCTACCGGGCCCTGGGCCGTCCCGGCATGTCGGTGGTGCTCACCGTGGTCTCCCTGGGTACCCGGGTGGCCCTGGCCTACCTGCTGGCCCCCATCCCCGCCATCGGCCTGCCCGGCATCTGGTGGGCCATCCCCATCGGCTGGGTGCTGGCCGACGCCGTGGGCCTGGTGTTCTACCGGCTCAGAGAGCGCAAGCGGCTGGAGCAGCTGGCAACAGAGAAAAAGACCGTCCCCGTATAAGGGGACGGTCTTTTTTGCGTGTGGCGGGGGCAGGTGAGGATCGAACTCACCGGGGCGGGACCGCCGCCCCCATCGGTTTTGAAGACCGTGGGGCTCACCAGATACCCTTCTGCCCCCATCGGGCTGTCAAAACCCAATTATATCACATATTTCTGTCCAGGAGAACCCTGTAATTTCCCTCACGGCGGGTGAGACCTTCCCGGTCCCAGTGCTCCAGCAGCAGCAGGGCGTATCTACGGCTGATACCAGCCGCATCCCGGAACCGGGCCAGGGTGAGGGTGGGGGAGGCCTGAAACAGCTCCAGCAGCAGCGTACGGGCCTGGCCCAGGGGACGGCGGTGGATGCGGCAGCCCTCACCCAGGGGAACCAGGGTGCCCTGCCGGGTCATAGCGGCCACCACCTGACGGCAGGCGGGGGCGTCGGGGCCGAAGGCGTCCTCCACAGTGGCGTCCTCCGGGGCTTCCAGTCCGGCACGGCGGTATAATACCTCCAATTTGTCCCGGATTTGAGCCAGCTCCGGGGTGTATCTGGGCCGGAATCCGGGCCGGAATACCAGGCTGTTCCGCCGGCGGAGTATACCCCGTTTCTCCAGCTCAGTAAGCAGAGCTTCGAATAGATCGCCGTGGTCTGGAAGCAGGCGGGAACACAGGGCCTGCGCTGCCATGCCGGGTTCCAGAGGGCGGGCGGCATGCCAGCCGTCCAGAAGCTCCATGGCCCGGTGTTCCAGCTTCTCTATGGCGGCAGCAGACAGCCAGAATCCATCCAAGGGGACTGCTTTCCCTGTCCCGGACAGCGTATCCAGCGCCGCCTGGCCCTCTGCCGGAGACAGCCCAGCGGCCATGGCCAGCGCTTCCGGTGCCTGAGGGGCAGCCTGACCCTCCAGCGCCGCCTCCATGCGGCGGAGCGGGTCAGGAGAGGCCAGGGCGGACAGCCGATCCGCCAGGCCGGGGTCCTTCTTCTTGTGGTGGGGGGACAGGTCCAGCAGCACGCCGCCGCCAACGGTGGCCACCGGAGAGAAGAAGCGGACCACAAACCGATCTCCCATCCGGGCGGCCATGGGGGTGGACAGCCTCAACTGGGCAAAGCAGGTCTCACCGGGCAGCAGCTCGGTTCGGTCAAAGAACACGCAGCGGCAGAGCAGGGCAGCGGCGCCGTGGTGGAGGTGGAGCTGGGCGCCGTGTTTGACGGAAAAAGGTGCGTCGGCCAGCAAGGTCAGCTCCACGTCCACCCGGTCCGTGAGGACCATGGAGCCGGGGGCGGCCAGGGTACAACCCTTTCTAAGGAAATCGTCATCTCCAGCCAGCAGCAGGGCGGCCCGGTCTCCGGTCTCCAGCCGCTCCGCCCCTACGCCGTGGCGCTGGAGCTCCCGCACCCGCACCGTCCCATGTCCGGGGTACAGCGCCAGCACATCACCGGGGGAGACCTGTCCGGCGGACACAGTGCCCGCCGCCACGGTCCCGCGGCCCTGGAGAGAGAAAAGACGGTCCACCTCCAGCCGAAAGGGAAAGTCTGTATTCTGTTTGCGGGCAGGCAGGGCGGCAATGGCAGTCCGCAATTCATCCAGCCCCAGTCCGGTCTTGGCTGACACGGGGATAATCGGCGCAGCCTCCAGGAAGGTACCCGCCGTCAGGGCGGAGACGGCCTCTTTTACCTGTGTCAGACGGATTTCATCCGCCAAATCCGCCTTGGTAATGGCCACAATGCCCCGCTCCATGCCCAGCAGGGAGCACAGGGCCAGATGCTCCCTTGTCTGGGGCATAATCCCCTCGCCCGCGTCCACCGTGAGGAGTACGCCGTCCGCCCCCGCCGCTCCAGAGAGCATGTTGCGGATGAACTTCTCATGTCCGGGCACGTCCACCAGGTCGGCCCAGCCGCCGCCGGGCAGCGGGAGCACCGCAAAGCCCGGCTCAATGGTCAGCCCACGGCGCTTCTCCTCGGCCAGGGTGTCGGTGTCCGTGCCGGTGAGGGCCTTCACCAGGGCGGTCTTTCCGTGGTCCACATGGCCCGCCACCGCCAGAATCAGGTGGTTCACCGGTTCGTCCCCCTTACAGCCTCCGCCGCCCGGAGAATTTCTGCTTCGTCCTCTGCACTCAGGGTGCGCACGTCCAGCAGAAGGGCGCCATGGTGGATGCGGCAGAGAATGGGCACTGTATGGCGGCGGAAGGCGGCCTCAAGTCCTTCGGGGACGCCCGGACCGGCGGTGACGGCGGCGCAGAAGCCGGGCAGCTCCTCGTTGGGCATGGAGCCGCCGCCCACCTGGCCGGTGCAGGGGAGGACGGACACGGTATAGTCATCCCCCAGGGCCTCTCTCAGCCCGGCGGCCAGCCCCTCCGCACGGGCACGCAGGTCCTCGGACCGGGCATTGAGCATGGACAGCACAGGTAGGGTCTCACGGGCGCTCTCCGGATCCCGGAGGAGGAGTAGGGTGGCCTCCAAGGCGGCCAGGGACAGCTTGTCGATGCGCACCACCCGGGCCAGAGGGTGGCGCTTCATGGCGTCGATGTACTGCTTTTTCCCCAGGACAATGCCCGCCTGGGGACCGCCCAGCAGCTTGTCGCCGGAGAAGCACACCACGTCCGCTCCGTCCGCCAGAGCCGCTGCCGCGCTGGGAGCGGGCAGGTTGGGAAGGGAGGTGGGGGAGAGGACACAGCTGCCCAGGTCACACAGCAGGGGCACGTCATGGGCGGCCGCCAGCTCAGAGAGCTGGGACAGGGGGGTGTCCTCGGTAAAGCCCACAATCTGATAGTTGCTGGTGTGGACCTTCAGCAGGGCCTGTGCCTCACCGGAGAGAATAGCGCGCTCATAGTCGGAACGGCGGGTCTTGTTGGTGGTGCCCACCTCCCGGAGGATGGCGCCGCTTGCCGCCATAATCTCAGGCACCCGGAAGGTGCCGCCGATCTCCACCAGCTCCCCACGGGACACGGCAACCCCCTTGCCCGCCGCCAGGGCGGAGAGCATGAGAAATACGGCGGCGGCGTTGTTGTTCACCGCCATGGCCGCCTCCGCCCCGGTGAGGGAGCAGAGCAGGGTCTCCACATGGCTGTGGCGGCTGCCACGGCAGGCGTTATCCAGGTCGTACTCCAGGTTGGAGTAGCCCTCCGCCGCCTCACAGACCGCCTCCGCCGCCTGACGGGCCAGAGGTGCACGGCCCAGGTTGGTGTGGAGCACCACGCCGGTGGCGTTGATGACCCGTTTCAGCCCCGGTCGGCCCATGGCTTGGGCTGCCGCGGCAATCTCACCGGCCAGGGTGTCCACGGTTGGAACCGCCGCCCCAGCCAGAACATCCCGGCGTACCTCCTCCAGCTTGTCCCGGGCGGCCTGACGGATGAGGGCGTAGGGGACACGCTCCCGGGCGGCCAGCAGGGTGGGGTGGGACAGCAGAACGTCCATTTTGGGCAGGGCGCGGAGCGGATTTTCACACATGGACAGCACCTCCGGGGGAAAATTTCTCTCATCAGGAAAATTCAGCAGCTACCATTATAACACAGATAGGGCCGACACGGGACAGGATTTCACTGGGGGATACGGCGTCTCTTTCAGGGGCGGTACAGCCACCCGTACCGGAGGCAAATACGCCTGAACTTTATGACAAGCTATTTCACTTTACACAAAGAAGCGCAAAAAATAAACTATCCACCTTCCTGGGATGGAAAGTGGATAGTTCCGAAATTATGGAATGAGCCAGAAGCCCACAGCGCCGCAGGCAGCGCCCATGATGGCGCCGGCCAGCACATCTCTGGGGAAGTGGACACCGCCGATAACCCGGATAAGGGCGATGAGCACGCCAACGGCCAGGAACACCCCGCCCAGAGGGGGGCACACCCACCAGAAGGCCATGTCGATGACAAAGACCGAGAACACATGGCGGCTGGGGAAGGAGTTGCCTTTGGTGTCCTTGGGGATGAGTGGGGTGATGTCCAGCACCTCATAGGGACGGGGGGCGTTGCACCACTTGCGGAAGAAGCTGAGGGCCACAAAGGCGACTGCCGGTGTAATCACCGCCCGCAGCAGCCGGTGATCCCGGGTGAGGAGCAGGAAGAGAAGCAGGGCGGGGTAGGCGATGTAGACGGACAAAGTGAGCAGCTTGTTCACCGCACGGACCGCTCCGGCATAGGGGCGGAAGGGGGCGGACAGGCGGGCATAGAGAGATGCTGTCATGGAAACCTCCTGAAAGTGGGATACATACAAAACCGCACCCGCCCGGCGGGCGGGTGCGGAAATGGCGCTGGCTGATATCAGGGCAGGTCGGCGTCGATGAGGATGTTGTCCGTGCCGTGCTCCTCAAACTCCGCCATATAGCCGTCAATGCGGCGGTTGAGCTCCTCGTAGTTGGTCTCGTCGATGGGGGGATCGTCCATGTCCCGACGGGCCAGATCCTCGGCGAGAATCTCGAAAAATACGTTGTTTTCGTACTCCATGATGGCCTCGTGTATGCCGCCGTCCACAAAGGCCCGGGAGGGCACCACCTCGCCCTGCCACAGCTCGGCCAGACTGGGCATTCCCTCTTCAGCGGCCTTGGAGAAGAGCAGGCTCTCCACCTCGTCATAGTCGGCAAAGCGGTCGTCGCCCCGTGTGGAATTGAGGATCCAGTTGCCGATGTAGACCATGTCAAGCAGCCGGCGGTACTGCTTTTTTGTCAGTTCCAGCTTCATGCGCGAAACCTCCTCGCTGTCGTGACATCGCGGAGCATGGGGCTGGGCCGCTCCGCTTGCACATATTATATTAACAAGATAGGGAAAAGTCAAACCCGGCCTGAGGAGAAATCCGGTGAAATTTCCCCTTGTGTTCCTCCAAAGTTTCGCATATATTATATAAGATGAAGCGGCAGGCGGAGCAATTCCGCCCCGCAATTGTTTTGTCTGGAGGTTGTTGCTGTGGACCGTCGGCCAATCGGCGTGTTTGACTCGGGCATGGGCGGCCTGACCGCCGTCCGGGAGCTGATCCATCTGATGCCGGAGGAGGATATTGTCTACTTCGGCGACACCGGCCGGGTGCCCTACGGCAGCCGCTCCCGGGACACCATCATCAAGTACGCCCGGCAGGACGTGGCCTTTCTCAACACCTTTGACCTGAAGGCCGTGGTCATCGCCTGCGGCACCGTGTCCACCACGGCCCTGGAGGTACTGGAGCAGGAGAACCCCATTCCGGTGCTGGGTGTGGTGCGGCCCGCTGTGGCGGAGGCGGTCGCCGCCACCCGCAGCGGGAAAATCGGTCTCATCGGCACCCAGGCCACCATCCGCACCGGGGCCTATGAGAAGTACATCGCCAAGCTGCTGCCCGACGCCCAGGTCACCGCACGGGCCTGCCCTCTCTTTGTACCACTGGTGGAGAACGGCCGCTTCCGGCCCGGCGACAGGGTAGCCGAGATGGTGGCCGAGGAGTACCTCACCCCCCTGAAGGAGGCCGGCGTGGACACCCTGGTGCTGGGCTGTACCCACTACCCCCTCCTGTCCCAGGTCATCGGCAATTTCATGGGCCCCGACGTGAAGCTTATCAACACCGGCGCGGCCTGCGCCCGGCAGGTGGCCGCCATGCTGAAAAAGCGGGACGGCCTCAACAGCCCCGACCACGTGGGCACGCGACGATATTTTGCCAGCGACAGCGCCGCCGACTTCGCCGCCCTGGCGTCCATCTTCCTGGGCCGTGACATCACCGGCGCGGTGGAGCAGGTGGATATTACAAAATATTGAGAAGAAACCGGCGGCAGTCCTTTACTTTTCCCCGGATTTGGGATATAATACCTTGCATTTCGGTACACATCAGAGGTCGAGAGAATGGATAAGAGCGTCATTATTTCCATCAAGGGCAAGCAGTCCTATGAAAATGTAGAGGATGAGACCATCGAGCTGGTCACCGAGGGCCTGCTGGCCAAGGAGGGCGAGGGGGCATACACCCTCAGCTACCAGGAGAGCGAGCTCACCGGCCTGGAGGGCACCCTGACCACCTTCCAGATTGAGGACGGCCGCATCACCCTCATGCGCCACGGGGAGGTCAACTCCCAGATGGTGTTCGAGGAGGGGCGACGACACCTGTCCATGTACAACACCCCCTATGGGGCACTGGCCGTGGGCATCAAGACCCACCGCATGGACTGCCGCATGGACGACCACGGCGGCAGCATTGAGATCAACTACGCCATTGAGATTGAGCACGCTGTGGCGGGGCAGAACCTGTTCCAGATTCAGGTCCGGGAGAAGCCCCCGGTGCTGATGCAGTAAGTTCACGGGCGGCGGACGCCGCCCTTTACCAGATATTGATGAGGTGATTTGAGATGTCCAACATGATCCAGTCCGCCAAGGACCAGGTGGCGTCCCTGACCCAGGCGGCCTATGAGAAGGCCGCCGCCGAGGGCCTCCTGCCCGCCGGCGCCCAGGTAAAGGCCACCATCGAGATTCCCAAGGACGTGTCCCACGGGGACTACGCCTCCTCCTTCGCCATGGCGGGGGCCAAGGCTCTCCACATGGCTCCCAGAGCCATCGCCCAGATTATCCTGGACCACCTGGAGCTGGAGGGGACCTATTTCCAGAGCGCCGAGATCGCCGGCCCCGGCTTCCTCAACTTCCGCCTGGGCAGCCGCTGGTACGGCGAGGTTATCGCGGACATCGAGCGGGAGGGCATGACCTACGGCGCCGTGGACGAGGGCCATGGCGAGAAGGTCATGGTGGAGTTCGTCTCCGCCAACCCCACCGGTCCCATGCACATCGGCAACGCCCGTGGCGGCGTGCTGGGCGACAGCCTGGCCAGCGTGCTGGAGCGGGCCGGCTACAACGTGTGGCGTGAGTTCTACGTCAACGACGCCGGCAACCAGATCCACAAGTTCGCCGTGTCCATCGACACCCGGTACCGCCAGCTCATCCTGGGTGAGGAGAACGTGCCCTTCCCCGAGGACTGCTACCAGGGCGACGACATCAAGGAGCTGGCTGCCGCTTTCCGTGCTGAGCACGGCGACAGCTGGGTGGACAAGAGCGAGGAGGAGCGCCAGGAGGCTATGGCCAACTTCGGCCTCAAGCGCAACATCCCCAAGATGCAGGAGGACCTGCGCCGGTACAAGATTGAGTACAACGAGTGGTTCCTGGAGTCCACCCTCCACAACAGCGGCTATGTGGCCGAAACCGTGGGCATGCTCAGCGACAAGGGCTGGACCTATGAGAAGGACGGCGCCCTGTGGCTCAATACCACCGAGCTGCTCAAGGAGAAGTACATGCGGGAGGGCAAGACCCGTGAGCAGGTGGACAAGCTGGACCTGAAGGACGATGTGCTCCGCCGGGCCAACGGGTTCTACACCTACTTTGCCGCCGACATCGCCTACCACCGCAACAAGCTGGAGAAGCGGGGCTTCCAGACTGCCATCAACATCTGGGGCGCTGACCACCACGGCCACGTTGCCCGTCTCCAGGCGGCCCTGGACGGCCTGGGTCTGGACGGCTCCCACCGCCTGGTGGTGGTGCTCATGCAGCTGGTGAACCTGCTCCAGGACGGTAAGCCCGTCCGGATGAGCAAGCGCTCCGGCAAGGCCATCGCCCTGCGGGACCTGCTGGACGAGGTGAGCGTGGACGCCTGCCGCTACTTCTTCAACTCCCGCTCCTTCACCAGCCCCCTGGACTTCGATCTGGACCTGGCTGTCAAGGAGGACTCCGAGAACCCGGTGTACTATGTCCAGTACGCCCACGCCCGTATCTGCTCCCTGGTGGCCCGCATGAAGGAGGAGGGAGCCAGCGTGTCCGCTGCCTCCGCCATCGACGCCTCCGTGTTCTCCACCCCCGAGGAGCTGGCCCTGGTCAAGACCCTCTCCCTCTTCCCCGAGGAGATCCGTCTGGCCAGCCGGGACTACGATCCCTCCCACATCAACCGCTACCTGCTCACCCTGGCCGGCGACTTCCACCGGTTCTACAACGCCTGCCGCATCAAGGGCGAGGAGGAGCACGTCCTGGCCGCACGGCTCAAGCTGGCGGATACCGTCCGCTCTGTGCTGGCCAACGGCATGGCGCTCATCGGCGTCACTGCCCCCGAGAAGATGTAATTCTGGCTTACAACAATCCCCCGCTCATCCGAGCGGGGGATTGTTTTGTCAGTCACACTCCACCTGGGTGTAATCCTCCGTGCCGCAGCACGTCTCGTGCTCCTCCTCAGGGAGAGGGAAGAGGGCCAGGGACGCCCCGAAGAGCAGCGCCGCCAGGATGGCAATCGCCTGCACCTTGTTCTCCTTGAGCAGATGGCCGTGTTCCTCCCACAGGGGAAGCTTGAGGCTCTCTCCCAGCTTCTCCGCGCCGTAGCAGATGATCAGGGCAATGACCGCGCAGCACGCCAGCCGAACTGCTGTATCCCGTTTGCTTTCTTTCCGCTCCATCACCGCCAGCCTCCTTCCGTTCCGGTATCACCAGTATATGCGCGCCCGCTGCCGGAATGTGAGGAAGGGGAGGCACGAAGGCACATATTCTGTTTGACCCCTGCCCACCGTCATGCTATAATTCAAAATAGACAGCAATTTGTACATTGTGCCGGAATTCCGGCACAGCGATTTCCGCATACAGACTGAATGCATTTTACTTTCCCTGACCGTTAGGGAAAATGAAGAAAGGAAGGATTCCATGGAACCCAAAGAGCTCCAGGAGCTGGCGATTACCGCCACCAAGGGCCGGCTTTTGGGCCTGTCGGCCATCCATCGTGCCGCCTCCGGTCATACCGGCGGCTCCCTGTCCGTGATGGACATCCTCACCGTCCTCTACTTCCGTGAGATGAAGGTGAACCCTGAAGCACCCAAGGACCCCAACCGGGACCGCCTGGTGATGAGCAAGGGCCACTGCACCCCCGCCCTGTACTCGGTGCTGGCCCTGCGGGGATTCTTCCCTGTGGAGGATATGCAGCTCTTCCGCAGCATTGACGGCCACTACTCCGGCCACCCCGACATGGTCCATGTGAAGGGCGTGGATATGTCCACCGGCTCCCTGGGCCAGGGCATCTCCGCCGCCGTGGGCATGGCGCTGGCGGGCAAGATTGACAGCAAGGACTACCGGGTCTACGCCATCTTGGGCGATGGCGAGCTGGACGAGGGCCAGGTGTGGGAGGCCGCCATGTCGGCCGACAAGTACAGCCTGGACAATCTGTGCGCCGTGGTGGACTACAACAAGATGCAGATCGACGGCACCACCGACGACGTGATGCCTCTGGGCGACCTGGCCGCCAAGTGGGCCGCCTTCGGCTGGAACGTCATCGAGGTGGACGGCCACGACTACGCCGCTCTGGCCGACGCCTTTGAGCAGGCCAAGACCGTGAAGGGCAAGCCCACCGTGGTCCTGGCCCACACCATTAAGGGCAAGGGCGTGTCCTTCATGGAGGGCGTCTACACCTGGCACGGCAAGGCCCCCAATGACGAGCAGTATGCCCAGGCCAAGAGCGAGCTGGAAGCACATCTCAAGCAGCTGGAAGAGGAGGGGAAGTAAGATGGCAGGAAGCATTGCGACGCGCGCCGCTTACGGCGCGGCTCTGGTTGAGCTGGCCAAGACCCACCCGGAGCTGCTGGTCCTGGACGCCGACCTGTCCCAGGCCGTGAATACCGGCAAGTTCGCCCAGGCGTACCCCGAGCGGCACTTTGACATGGGCATTGCCGAGGGCAACATGACCGGCGTGGCCGCCGGTCTGGCCACCTGCGGCAAGCACCCCTTCATCAATACCTTCGCCGTGTTCGCCACCGGCCGCGCCTGGGAGCAGGTGCGCAACTCCATCGCCTATCCCGGCCTGCCCGTCACCGTGGTGGGCTCCCACGGCGGCCTCTCCGTGGGCGAGGACGGCGCCACCCACCAGTGCAACGAGGACCTGAACAACATGCGGGTGCTCCCCGGTATGACCGTGGTGGTGCCCTGTGACGGCCACGAGATGACCCTGGCCACCGAGGCCCTCCTCAACCTGAACGGGCCCTCCTACCTGCGCCTGGGCCGCATGGCCGTGGATAACGTGACCGACGAGATGCCGGGCTACAAGTTCGAGCTGGGCAAGGGCGTTACCATGCGGGACGGCGGCGACGTGACCGTCATCGCCTGCGGCCTCATGGTCCAGGAGTCCCTCAAGGCCGCCGATATCCTGGCCGCCGAGGGCATCTCCGTCCGGGTGATTGACATGCACACCATCAAGCCTCTGGACGAGGAGCTGGTGCTCCAGGCCGCCAAGGAAACCGGCGCCATCGTCACCAGTGAGGAGCACAGCGTTATCGGCGGTCTGGGTGCCGCCGTGTGCGAGTACCTGTCCCAGGCCTGCCCCGTGCCCGTGGTGCGCCACGGCGTGGAGGACTGCTTTGGCCGCTCCGGCCCCGCCAAGAAGGTGCTGGCCGCCTATGGCCTCACCGCCGAGGGTCTGGCTGAGAAGGTGCGTCTGGCTGTCAGCCTGAAGAACCGGTAAGACGGGACGAAACCCCTTTCCCGGAGAAAGAAAACAGCGGCAGGCCGCAGCTGCGGCCTGCCGCTTTCAATGCTTATATGAGAGACAAGAAAGGAGAATGTGCTGTGATTAAGCTGATAGCAACGGATATGGACGGCACATTATTGAATGATGACCATGCTGCTGTGTCCCAGCGCAATGTGGACGCCCTTCGGCGTGCGGCGGAGCAGGGGATTGAGGTGGTCATCTCCAGCGGGCGTCCCTGGAGCCTGCTGAAGGAAATTGCCGACCGGGTGGGCGTGGTGCGCTACGTGGTGGCGTCCAACGGCGCGTCCGTGCTGGACCAGAAGACAGGGGAGTGGCTGCTCCAGATCGGGATGCCCAAGGAGCAGGTGCTGAAATTCGTTGAGATTCTGACCCGGTATCACGCCGGCTTTGAGATCTTCTGCGAGGGACAGGACTATATCGAACAGCGCCACATGGAGACGGTGGTAAGAGAGGCCCTCTCCCCCGAGTACGTCGACACATTCAAGCGGCGGGTGGTGGTCGTGGACGACCTGCGGCCCATCATCGAGGAGAAGCTGGTAGAGAAAATCTATGTGTTCTACGTGGAGCCGGGCACCCGGGAGAAGATTGAGGAAGAGCTTCGGGCTGCCGGTCCCTATGAGTCCGCCTGTGCCTACTCGTTCAACATGGAGATCACCGCTCCCGGCGTGGACAAGGGCGAGGCGCTGAAGGTGCTGTGTGAGAAGCTGGGGATTGACGCGTCGGAGGTCATGGCCTTTGGCGACGCGGACAACGACCTGGGCATGCTCTCCTGGGCGGGCTGGTCCTTCGCCATGGGCAACGGCACGGACAAGGCCAAGGCGGCTGCCAAGTACGTCACCGGCCGCAACTCCGACTCCGGCGTGGCCCAGGGCGTGGAGCAGTACGTACTGGGACAGCAGAACTGAATCCTGGAGACAGAAAAGAAACAGCCATCCCTCAGGGATGGCTGTTTTTGTGTGTAAATCCTGCGTGTGCAGGCGGCACAGATGCCGCTATACAGGGTATTCCTTCAGCTCGTTCAGAAATTCCTGATAGTCATCCTCGGACCAATAAAATGTCAGATCCTCTTCTGTGTACGCTGCCGGGTTGTCCCGCATAAAGCTGCCGCCGATGTCGTAATCAAATCTCTTCAGCACAGCTTCTGCAAATTCACGGAAAAACATTCCGATTCCGGTGATAACGTTGCCGTCTTCCACGATGGGCTTGTGGACAAAGTTTTCTTTCTGAATAAAAGAGAAGGTATCCGCAAACTGCATAAAATACCCTGCGGTGAATTTTTTGTCGTCTAAAATGCCTGCCTTCGACAGAAGAGCAGGAGAGGAAGAGATGGCCGCAAAGACAACGGAGGTATTGACGCCGCCCTTGAGAAAATCAATCAGCGTTTCATCAAACAGAGCGGGCATCGGATTGATGGTTCCGGGGAGGATGACGCAGTCGTAATCCGTGATAGCTGCGTCCGCTGTTGTTTTGGTGGGGAAGACACGCAGCCCTTCCTCGCTGCGGTATTCCTTGTTTTCACTTGCGATAAAATCAATGGTCTCGCCGAACCAGACCGTCAGGGCAGAGGTCAGACAGGTAATCTCTTGCAGGGAAAAGTCGGGATATAGCATCACGGCAAATTTTCTCATGGGATCACCTCTACAAATATAATTTGTAAATTTATTCTAGCATAGACGTCTGAAATTTACAACAAAGCAAAAAGAGAGACGGGCTTTTCAGCACGTCTCTCTTTGCATATGTGGAATGTGTGGTGTAAGCGCGGTGTGTCTTAGGGTTGAAACGCGTCGTTTACGTAGCTTATAAAATCCTTCTCCACCAACTCATAGTCGATGGAAGTCTGAAGTCGGCCAAGCTGATCCTTCCAGGCGTCCACGTTGGTTCTCACCTTGCGGAAACCAAGGGATTCATAGACGTGCTGCGCCCGGGTGTTCTTCAGATTCGTGTCGAGAATGATTTTGGAATAGCCGTTTTGGAACAGCCAGCCAATCAGCAGGCTCAGGACCTTTCTGCCGATACCATGGTTTTGACAATCGGTTTCGCAGATTTTGATGCCAATTTCGGCCACGCCCGCACCTGCATCGCAATAATTGCACTCACCAATCAGGCGGTCGTTTTCCTGGATGACAAGAGAGCCCTTGCCAAGTCCTCTGGCGACTTCCTCCTCAGTGGTCCCCACGCCATTGGGAAAGCCTGCATGGGCCATCACAGCGCCATCGTTCCACCAGGCGGCAAGCTGCTTTGCATCGGCGGCCTCGGCCTGGCGGATGGTTAAGTTTTCGTATCGAATTGGTTCCATCATCGTTCCTCCGTTGCAAATTCTCTGTAAGTGTAGGGAAGCGGAAAAGGGTGCGTTTTTATGGGTGAATCGAACAGTTAAAAAAAGTCGGAGCAAACGATATGACGCTTGCTCCGACATGGAACATCGCAACACTATAGATGCCATCCCTTTAATCAGGGCTTTGCACTGTGGTTAATTTCTGTGTTCTGGCATATTCTGTTTTCTATTGGCAACAGTTGATATCCTCGCCTCACTGTTAGCTTTTCTTGCAAAAGATTCTCGAACAATCTATTTGCAGATTCATATCCTTCACAAATATCTCTATCGAGTTCTTGCTTTGGCGTTTTATCCATTAATACTGTCAATAATTCATCGCAAATTGACATTACAAAAACCTCCGTGTATGGATGAACCGTTGCATGCTATATTTTTGCACATAATCAGTCATCAGTTCATGATATGCGGTTACTGCTTTGTATGCTTCCTGATCATCTTCTAATTTGTCAATTTGTAATTTTAGTCTTCCCAGCTCAACTCTACTTATAGGGCGTCCATGCGACTTCCATTCTTTATTGTCGCTCAAATTTTGTGCAATCTCTATTGCGCGGTTTCTCTTATCTTCGTCCGTAACTGGAGTCTGTGAGGAACTATGTATATTCCAATTTTTAAACTTATATTTCGGCAACCATTCGACCAATAAATCAACAGCTAAATCGCGAGCCTGTTCATAGGCGCGTAACTCAGCTAAGTCAAAATCTTTCAGTATTATAAATTCTGCATTGGTAAGCTCATTCCGCTTAGCTTTTTCGATAAGTTCATTAATTTTATCTAAATAACCAAGTGCCGCCACAAATTTACCATCTTTATTTCTTACTTGAGGATCAATTGGTCCAAGCACACTGTAATAATCCATGTAGATTTTATCTCCGCTACAGCACATTACGGTCCCTGCGCTATAAGCGTAGTCGGGGATAATAAAATTGACTTCTTTGTAAAAATTTCTAAATATATTTACTATGCGCTTCACAGGGTTCAAACTACCGCCTGTTGTAGTCAAAAGCACATAGAGTTCTTCGTGCTTTTGACCATCAGAGCAAATTTGCTCAATGATTTGTTTTACATTGGCTTCAACACCATCAATGAGTTCACCATAATAAACAAATACATCTGCATTTAAAATGCGCTCCAAATTAGAAAGTGCATTTTCCATCGCTTTTCGATTGGAATCATTTATAGGAGAAACTATCATATTTTTCTCTCCTTATATCTGAAATTGGATTTGTGTTACTTTTATAATATCATATCAGCAATTGTGGTTCAACAGTGAGTTATCGTTTATTGCTACTTTTGATCAGCCAGCCTCACCATTGTAACCCGCATTGCAGGATCTAACCAGAGGTGAAAGTCCAAGGCAATTTCTGAGTGTGCGGTCACGCCGCCACCTTTGCCTTGCTTTACGGTCATCCCTATCGCTTGTGTCCTTTTCACCCAAAGGCTCGGCGTGATTGTCAGGGATGAGGAACGGGCCTGCCGGATTAGTTCCTCACATGCAGTATCATCAAAATCTGGGTTCTCCGCTATTTCCCACTGGCGTAAGAACTCCAATGTATTTCTGCTGCGCATCCAGCTTTGGATCACATACCCAGGCGATTCTTCAGAATACTTTTTGGCCAGTAGAGTCAACGATATTGGGCCATTATCTGCATTCTCTCTTATGTAACGCTTTATGATTTCGGTGTAGGTAGAGATTCTTTCAAAGTCTTTTCCCTTTTCCTCGTTGAGGGAGTCGTAAAAATCTTTTCTGATCCCGGGCACAAAATCCGGGAAAACCAAGTTCTTTGAAACAAGTGTCCCCAGCACGGACTCAAATTGAAGTGCAAGCCGCGCATACAGTTCGCTGAGTTCTTTCTCTGTCATACTGTATCCTCCGCTTTTTGCTTCAGTATAACACAGAAGATGAGGGGTAGATAGTGCCTTGCAAAATTATAATGCCGGAGATTGGTACCGAGTAGCTTTTCTGGGGCTGCCGGCCTTGTCATAGTCGATATTGCATCTATGCTCCTTTTCAAATTGGACATTCATATATGCCTTAGTTCCAACGATGGGGATATACTTTGCATTGGACAAGAGCTTATCAATGGCCGCTCTTGTCCAGCGTTCTTTTCCAGTAGGGGAAGGAATCCTTTTCTCGGAAAGCATGTCTGCAACTTTGCCAAGGCTGGCTCCGGAAAGATAGTAGTCAAAAATCATACGGATGACTTCCGCTTTCTCCTGGCAAATGATAAATGCATTGTTTTCCATCTGATAACCATAAGGAATACGCATGTTTACATATCTCCTTTACTAAAACAATAATATACGCAGGTTTAGAAACGGAATTCTCTCCGCCCAAACCTGCGTTTTGAAATAGTATTTATGGAATAATGAACAATCAGCAGTGGTGTTTCTGGTGCAAACTGACGAGAAAAAGCAAAACCTGCGTATAACTATGGTTATACGCAGGTTTTGTCTACTTTGGTGACCCAGCGGGGACTCGAACCCCGGACCTTCGCCTTAAAAGGGCGTTGCTCTACCAACTGAGCTACTAGGTCAGATAAAATTGGCTGGGATGGCTGGACTCGAACCAGCGAATGCGGGAGTCAAAGTCCCGTGCCTTACCACTTGGCTACACCCCAGTATCGCAGGTTCAAAAAAAGGGAAGGCCCGGAGCGGACGCTCCGGGCCTTCCGCCTTGAGACTATATGGGGTGGGTGACGGGACTCGAACCCGCGACACTCGGAACCACAATCCGATGCTCTACCAACTGAACTACACCCACCATATGGGAAAAACAAAGTAAAATGGCACGCCTGAAGGGACTCGAACCCCTGACCCACTGCTTAGAAGGCAGTTGCTCTATCCACCTGAGCTACAGGCGCGTATGGAGCGGGTGATGGGAATCGAACCCACGCGACCAGCTTGGAAGGCTGGGATTCTACCATTGAACTACACCCGCATGGGACGCGACAAACTTAATGTCAGCCTTGATATAATACCATGGACAAGCCTGCCTGTCAATGCCTTTATTAAAAAAATAAAAAAATTTTTCCTCCGCATCCCGGGCGGGGTGCGGAGGAAAGGGGAGTAAGTCAGGCGGCGGTGTCCGGTGCGGAGTCTTCCATCAAGTCCTGTCCGAAAAAGTCGGAGTAGCGCACGGTGAGCTGGCCGCCGTGGAATACCACATCGGCGATGTCCAGCCCAGGCTCCAGCGGAAAGACATAGTCCTCCGCACTGGTGAGGGTGAGGTCCAGCGTACTGCCGTCCCGTAGCTCGACGGTCACCTGGGTAAAGTCAGCGGGAAGGCGCTGGCCGTTGACAAAATCAAAGATGCTGTCGGTCAGGTCACCGAAGAGGACGGTCATGCTGTCGGTGGACAGCACTGCGGCGGAGAATCCGGCCGAGATACCCATGTCTCCCGTCTTAGAGGCCAGCAGCGTAAAGCCGTCCTCCGCCTCCTCCAGAACAAAGACTTCCAGAGAGCCGAAGGCCTCGGTGCCGGGATTTCGGTTGCCGGCCAACAGGACCAGCTGTTCCCCGTGGACGGCGCTCTGAAGGAGCACGCAGTCCTCGCCATAGGTGTCTGCCAGCCAGTCCGCTCCCCGCTCCAGCATGCCGCTGTCTCCAGAGGGGGAGGGTGCAGGCGAAGAAGCCGAAGGGGTGGCACAGGCGGCCAGAGTCAGGGCCAGCAGAAATGTCGTCAGCAGGGAAGCAATCCGGGAAAACCGCATAGAAAGCCCTCCTTTTTGTAATATATTATATAAAATCAACGAAACGTATAGAGAAACAGGCCGGAATCCGTCCCTTGGGCGGAGATGAACACCCGGCTGTCATCCAGCCAGGCCAGGGAACCCTCCTGATTTTGCTCTGTCCCCGCCCGCTCAAAAAGAACGAACTGACCGGCGGCAAAGTCCAGAAATCCCAGCTGGGTTACGTCCAGACTGCCGCTCTTCTCCCCCGGCAGGAAGCAGCAGGCACGGTCTCCACTGGGGGAGAGGAGGAACTGGGTGCCGGGCACAAAGGTGAAGCCTTCGATAGGAGCGGATCGGGTACCGGTTTTCCAGTCCAGCACAGCTGCCTGGCCGTTGCTGTCAATCTCCAGGGCGTACCGACCGCCCAGGTCCAGCACACCCCGACCGCCTGCGCTGTCATAGCGGGGAAGAGAATTGACGGTCTGCTCCACCGCTCCGGAGGACAGGTCCCACACCCAGGCGGAGCAGGTATCTTCGCCGCCGGTAAGCAGCAAGGTGCCGCTGTCCAGAAAGACTGCCCGGTCCAGAGATGTGCCAAGGGTCTCCTCCAGAGCGATCAGGGTGCCGGTCTCCAGATCCAGCAGATAGGGGCGCTGCCCGGTCTCACCCTGTACATGGCCTGTCAGCAGGGCCTGACGCAGATCGGATGTAAGGGAGAAATCTGTGATGCCGGTGAGGGCGTCCGGCGCTGCCAGCAGATGGCTCTTTCCGGTGTCCAGGTCCAGCAGCAGTACACGGCAGTCAAAGCCCCGCAGAAGGCCGCCACGGAGCAGCAGAGCTACGGTATCGCTGCGCCCGGGAATGGTCTGAACCTCCCAGCGCCCTCCGCCGTCGGGAAGCGAACCCTCGCCTACTGCGGTCAGTCCGCCGTTTCTCACGCACCAGAAGACCTGGCCGGTCAGCGTCCCGCCGCTGTCGGAAAAACGGAACGTGGTGGCCTCCGCCGGAATGTCCAGGAGTGTGCCGTCCTCCAGGGCGGCAAAGCGGACGGATTCCACTACGCCGTCCTGGTCCCGCTCTGCCTGCCACAGAGCCGCGCTGCCGGTCTGCCAGCCCTCCAGGGAGAGGGACAGATACTGGACCTGGACGGCATCTCCCAGCTGCGCACCGGAGGAGGCGTCTCCCGCCGGAGGAACCTGCTCGGGGGTGGAGAGATGGAGGAAGGAAAAGACAGCGGTGCGGAATTCCACATTGCCCGCCATGGCGGCCGCCAGAGCCCCCAGCAGCACCGCAGCAGCAGCCGCTGCGGCCAGAAGGCGGAGACGGAGGCCGCCCCACCGTTTTACAGGTGTTTGTTCACCCAACATGAGCCGGGCCTGAGCCCCGGCGAGCAGGGCGGGGTCCAGGTCTCCAAGGGCGTCCAGAAGCATATCAGGCGTCAAAGAAATCCCTCCTGTTCCAGATGGTCTTTCAGCTTGTTTCGTGTGCGGAAGAGGATGACCTTGACCCGACTCTCGGGGAGCCGGAAGGCCTGGGCAATCTCCCGGATGGAGGCCAGATACCAGTACCGGCAGAGAAACAGGTCCCGGTCCCGGCTGGACAGCTCCTTCAGAAAGTTCTCCAGGGCATGAGTCAGCTCGGCCAGCTGGGCGGCCTCCTCCGGCCCGCCGGAGTCCGGAACGCACTGGGACAGCTCCTCCAGGGCCAGGGGCACCTGACCGCCGCCCCGCTTTTTCCGCGTGTTCCTGCGCCAGCGGTCCAGGCTGAGCCGCCGGGTGATGGTCCCCAAAAAGGCGGAGAGAATGGTAGGCCGGTGGGGCGGAATGGCGTTCCAGGTCTGGAGCCAGGTGTCATTCACGCACTCCTCCGCGTCTCCGTGGTCGGAGAGAATATTCATGGCGATGGCACGGCAGTAGCCGCCGTATTTCCGGTCGGTCTCCGTGATGGCGTCCTCATTTCTCGCCCAGTACAGCGCCACAATCCGGCTGTCCTCCACGGTGGTTCCTCCTTCCGTCTGAAAGGTCCTTTCACCTGTATAGTCGTCAAAGGGGCGGGGATGGTTACAAAAAAATCCGCCTGCCGGAAATTTTCCGGCAGGCGGAGCAATATCAGAGCAGAGCTGCAGCCCAGTCGGCCTCACGGAAGCCAACCAGGACGGCTGTTTCGGTCACCAGGATGGGGCGCTTGACCAGCATCCCGTCGGAGGAGAGCAGGTCCAGCTGCTCGTCCTCGGTCATGCCGGGCAGACGGTCCTTCAGGGCCAGGGACTTGTAGAGTAGGCCGCTGGTGTTGAAGAACTTGCGCAGGGGCAGGCCGCTGCGGCTGTGCCAAGCAGCCAGCTCCTCACGGGAGGGATTGTCCTCCTTGATGTCCCGGAGGGTGTAGGTGAGGCCGTGGCTGTCCAGCCATGCCTGGGCCTTACGGCAGGTGGAGCACTTGGGGTAGCAGACAAAGAGCATGGAGAGACCTCCTGTATCAGCGGTATGGTTCAGCGGGCGTTGGCCTTGAGGCAGGTGCGCACCTCGTCGGCAGTGGACAGGTTCATGACCCGGTCGGCCAGGACTCTGGCCTCCTCCCTGGTCCAGCGGGAGATGGCCTGCCGGACGGGCAGCACGGCGGTGGGGGAGACGGAGAAGGCGTCCAGCCCGAAGGCCAGCAGCAGGGGGGTCATGAGGGGGTCGCCGGCGGCCTCGCCGCACATGCCCACGGGAATACCTGCCCGGTTGGCGCAGGCTGCGGCCATGCGGACCGCACGGAGCAGGGCGGGCTGGAAGTAGGAGCACAGATAGGAGACACGGCTGTTGCCCCGGTCAGCGGCCAGGGTGTACTGGGTCAGGTCGTTGGTGCCGATGGAGAAGAAGTCGGCCTCACGGGCCAGCTGGTCGGCCAGAAAGACGGCGGCAGGGGTCTCCACCATGACACCCAGAGGGATATCCTTGTCAAAGGGGACACCCTCCTGGGCCAGGCAGGATTTGGTCTCCTCCAGCAGCACACGGGCGGAGCGGACCTCGTCTACGCAGGAGACAAAGGGGAGGAGAATGCGGATGCTGCCGTAGGCGGAGGCCCGGAGGATGGCGGACAGCTGGGTCTTGAAGAGGTCGGGGCGGCTCAGGCAGTACCGGATGGCGCGGAAGCCCAGGAAGGGGTTCTCCTCCCGCTCCATGTTCAGGCAGGGGATCTCCTTGTCGCCGCCGATGTCCAGGGTGCGGATGATAATCTTCCGGCCGTCCAGCCGCCGGGCGGCGTCCTGATAGATGCGGAACTGCTCCTCCTCGCTGGGGGGCGTGGAGCGGTTCATGAACAGAAATTCCGTGCGGAACAGGCCCACACCCTCGCCGGTGTGCTCCAGCACGTTGGGCACGTCCCTGGGGCTGGTGATGTTGCAGCACAGGGATACGGGCTCACCGTCGGCGGTGTGGGTGGGGCGGGAGCGGAAGCGAATGAGGTCGGCCTGGCGGGCCATCTCCTCTGCCTGACGGGAGCGGCAGGCCCGGAGGACATTCTCCTCCGGGTTGACCAGCACGGTTCCGGTGCTGCCGTCCACCACCAGGGTCTCGCCGCCGGTGAGCAGGTCGGTAATGTTGGGCACCGACAGCACAGCGGGCAGGGACATGGTGCGGGCCAGAATGGCGGAGTGGGAGGTGGTGCCGCCGCTCTCGGTGACAATGGCCGTCACATTCTCACGCCGGAGACCTGCGGTCATGGAGGGCGTAAAATCCCGTGCCACCAGAACGGAGTCAGGGGGAATCCGGTTCAGCTCCACCCGGGGACGGCCCAGCAGGATGGACAGCAGCCGGCGGCGCAGGTCCTCCACGTCCAGAGCCCGCTGACGCATCAGCTCATCCTCCATGGAGGAGAACAGCTCCACATACATGCCGCACACGCTGTCCGCCGCCGCTTCGGCGCAGATGCCGTTCTCAATGGCGGCGTTCATCTGGCTGGTCATGTAGGGGTCGGAGACCATCATCACCTGGCCGGACAGAATTTCAGCCTGCTTGTCCCCCAGCTGCTCCCGCAGGGACTCGGCCATGGCGGAGGTCTCCCGGATAAAGGCAGCCACAGCGCCGGACAGACGGGCCTTTTCCGCCTCCACGCCGGAGAATACCACGTCCCCGTAGCTCAGGTCGGGCTCGGCCACCAGCACGGCGGTGCCGATGCCGATGCCGCCGGACGCGGGGATTCCCTCACATTTCATAGTCCAAACCTCCAGTGCCGCCGGGCGGCAGAATCAGGGACGGAACAGGGCTTATTCCTCGCCCAGGCCGGAGCGCACCAGCTCGGCGGCGGTGCGGAGCATCTCCACCTCGTCGGGGCCTTCGCAGCGGATCTCGATCTCGGCGCCCTGCTTCATGCAGGCGGCCATCACGTTCATGATGCTCTTGCCGTCGATATCGCGGCCGTTGAAGACGATGGTGATATTGGACTGGAACTTGGTCATGGCCTGGACGAAGAGGTTGGCGGGGCGCATATGGAATCCGGCCTTATTGACCACGGTGAGCTGCTCGCTGACCATAATGATAACCTCCAAAAATAGAAAATATATAGAGTCCGGCACAGGGAAACGCCGGTTAAATACGCTTTTTCCGCAGCAGGGCCAGCACCAGCATGCCGGCCAGGGAACCGGCGGCCAGGGCGATGAGGTAGCCCGACACGTTCCGGATGACAGGGAACACGAAGATACCGCCGTGAGGGGCGGGAAGGGCGCAGTTGAAGAAGGCGGCCAGACCGCCAGCCAGAGCGGAGCCTGTGATACAGGCGGGGATGACCCGGGCGGGGTCGGACGCGGCAAAGGGGATGGCCCCCTCGGTGATGAAGCACAGGCCCATGATGTAGTTGACCAGACCGGAACGGCGCTCTGCGGGCCGGAACCGGCTGGGGAAGAAGGTACAGCACAGGGCGATGGCCAGGGGCGGCACCATACCGCCGATCATGGCGCAGGCCATGACCACCGAGCCAACAGCGGGCGCAGCGGCGGCCAGGGTGGAGGTGGCGAACACATAGGCGGCCTTGTTGAAGGGGCCGCCCATATCAACGGCCATCAGCGCGGCCACAACCACACCAAGAATGATTCTGCTGCCCTCGCCCATGGTGCCTAAAGTGCCGTCCAGGGCATTGTTGAGCATGCCCACAAAGGGGTTGACGGCGCACAGGAACAGCCCGGTCAGAAGCAGGCCGGCCAGGGGATAGAGCAGCACGGGCTTGAGTCCTTCCAATGGGGCGGGCAGTCTGGACAGCAGCCACTGAATCAGGCGCATCAGGTATCCGGCGGCAAAGCCGGCCACCAGAGCGCCCAGGAACCCGGCGGACACCGCCTCCGCGGAGAAGCAGGGGAAGGTGTAGCCCGACACAGCCAGAGCGCCGCCCACAAAGCCCACCATCAGACCGGGCCGGTCGGCGATGGCCACAGCGATATAGGCCGACAGCACCGGCAGCATGAAGCGGAAGGCAGTATCGCCCACGGTGTTGAACCAGGCGGCCAGCTGGGTGTTGGTGCCGAAGGTCTCATAGCCCAGGGAGGGGTCATCCAGCAGGAAGGAGATGGCGATGAAGATGCCGCCGGCGATGACAAAGGGCAGCATGTGGCTCACGCCGTTCATCAGCTGCTTGTAGAGGGTGTGGCACAGGTTCTCGCCACCCTGATCGGGCCGGGGCGTGGGGATGCGGACCTCTTTGTGGTGGTAAACAGGCGCCTTGCCGTCCAGAACCTCCTGGATCAGCTGGGCGGGACGGCTGATTCCGGCGGATACGGGCACCCGCAGCACCGGACGGCCGTCAAAGCGGGCCATATCCACCTCACGGTCGGCGGCCACAATGATGCCGTCACAGGCGGCGATCTCCTCGGGTGTGAGTACCCGGGCGGCGCCGGAAGCGCCGTTGGTCTCCACCTGGATGGGGCAGCCCATGTCACGGGCCGCCTGCTCCAGGGCCTCGGCGGCCATGTAGGTGTGGGCGATGCCGGTGGGGCAGGCGGTGACCGCCAGTACCCGGGGCATGGTCTGGGGCTCGGGGGCGGGGAAGTCCTCGGGGAACTCGGTCCGCTCCGCCTGGTCGATGGCAGCGCGAAAGGCGGCGGGGGTAGCCGCCGCCATAAGCTGCGCGCGGAACTCCTCCCGCATCAGCAGACGCATCAGCCGGGAGAGAAGCTCCAGATGAAGGCCGTCCTCCCCTTCGGGAGCGGCGATGAGGAAAATCAGGTTGGAGGCGCTGCCGTCGGGTGCGCCCCAGTCCACGCCGCCGGGCGCCGTGATGACGGACAGCCCGGGGCGGAGGACGGCGGCGCTTCTGGCGTGGGGCACGGCGATGCCCGAGCCGATGGCAGTGGAGCTCTGTGCCTCCCGCTCCATGAGGTCCTGTCGGAACTGGGCGGGATTGGAGAGATTGCCCTGGACGGACTGGAGAGAGACCAGCAGCTCCACAGCGGCGGTCTTGTCCGCCGGTGCGGCGCCCAGCAGAATCCCCTGGGCCTGAAGAAGGTCGGTTATACGCAATGCTCTCATCCTTTCCGTCCAGTGATGGAAAAATTCAGCTTACTTGGACTCGGCGTCCCGCAGGAGCTGGAGGAACTCGGCGGAGGACTTGCAGTCGGCCAGCTTCTCGGCCAGGCCGGGGTTCTTCATCAGCACCTGGAGCAGGCTGGAGAGCATCTCCAGGTAGGCGCCGGGGTCGTTCTCGGGGCCGACCAGCAGGAAGATGAGGCGGGAGGGGCCGTCCACGGCGCCGAAGTCGATGCCGTTGGGCACGGTCATGACGGTGACGCCACGCTCCTTCACGCCGCGGCTCTTGGCGTGGGGCACGGCCACGCCGTGGGACAGAGCGGTGGTGCCCAGGCTCTCACGGGCCAGCACGTCAGCGCGGCACACAGCGGGGTCAACAACACAGCCGAAGCGCTCGGGACCGGAGACCAGCATGGTGATGGCCTCCTCCTTGGTGGTGGCGGCGGCGCCGATGAGAATACCGTCCTCGGTAAGCAGATCAGTGATACGCATGATAATCATCCTTTCGTCTCAATCAATATATAATGTGGACAGGAATACTGCCAGGGGTTACAGGGTGTTGAGGAGCTGCTCCACCTCCCGGCGGGTGGCCAGGTGGTCGGAGAAGGCAGTGGCGGAACCGGCTGCGGTGCCCATCCGCAGGGCCTCCCGGTAGCTGCCCGTCAGGTGCAGCCCGGTGAGGAAGCCGGCCACCATGGAGTCTCCGGCGCCCACGGAGTTGCACACCGTGCCGTCGGGGGCCTCCTGGTGGAGGAACTTGCCCTCCTCGGTGAGGAGAAGGGCGCCGTTGGGGCCCAGGGAGACCAGCACATTGCGGGCGCCCTGTTCCTGGAGCCTGGCGGCGCAGGCCTTGATACCGGGCAGGTCGCCGGCGGAGAGGGAGACGCCGCACAGCTCGGACAGCTCCGCCTCGTTGGGCTTGATCAGGAAGGGGTGGTACGGGAGCACATTGAGCAGCAGGGGGCCGGAGGCATCCACCACGCAGCGGACGCCGCGGCCGGACAGCCGGGAGAGAATGCGCTCATATATGTCAACAGGCAGGGAGGCGGGGATGCTGCCCGCAAGGACAAGGGTGTCGCCCCTGGAAATGCGGTCCAGCTTGTCAAAGAGCGCCTCCAGCGCCTGAGGAGAAATGTCCGGCCCCTGACCGTTGATCTCGGTCTCCACGCCGGTTTTCAGCTTGATGTTGATGCGGCTCATACCGTCGGGCAGCATGATGAAGTCGCTGGGGACTGCCATCTGCTCCAGCCAGCGGGCGATCCCCTGACCGGTAAAGCCGGCCAGAAAGCCCAGGGCCTCGGTCTCCATGCCCAGATTACACAGTACGATGGAGACGTTGATGCCCTTTCCGCCGCAGCGGAGACTTTCGCTCCTGGTGCGGTTGAGGGCGCCCATCTCCAGCGTATCCAGATAGACCGCGTAGTCCAGAGCAGGATTGAAGGTGACGGTATAGATCATTTGCGGGAGACCTCCTCTATGATGGTAAAGGAGCGGTAGCTTTCATCGGGCAGGTAGTCGGTGATGATGCAGGCCTTGTCGATGGGGGCGAAGCTGACGGGGGAGACCCAGTCGAACTTGGTGTGGTCGGCCAGCACGTAGGCCATGTAGGACCGGCCGAAGGCCTCGCTCTTGAGCATGCCCTCCTCGGCGTCCGGCGTGGTGAAACCGGCCTTGGCGGAGATGCCGTTGGCGCCCATGAAGCACTTGGTGAAATTGTATTTCTGCAGGTTGCGGGCGGCCACCGCGCCCACCACCGCCTCGGTGGCCGGCTTGAGCTCGCCGCCCAGAATGTAGGACTTGAGCCCCTTCCGGGCCAGATGCTGGGCGTGGGCGATGCCGTTGGTGACAAAGGTGGCTCTGCTGTCGGTAATGGCCTCTACCAGCTTTTCCGTGGTGCTGCCCGCATCGATGTAGACGAAATCATCATCCTCAATCAGGGTGGCGGCGTACCGGCCGATGAGAACCTTCTCCTCCACGTTGAGGGTGGACTTGGTGCGCACGTCGGCTTCCGACGTGGCGAAGGGGGAGGAGAGGGCGGTGGCGCCGCCGTGGACCTTGTTGAGCCGGCCCATCTCATGGAGCGCGTTCAGGTCCCGCCGGACAGTGGCCTCCGAGGCGCCAAGGGTCTGGGTAAGTTCGGCCACGGTTACGGTCCGCTTCCGGGCAAGCATCTGAAGAATCTGCTGATATCGCTCCTGTGTCAGCATGTTACGGCTCCTTTTCATGGGTTTTTATGATTTCTGAGGAGAATATAGCACCACTTCTAAAAAGTGTCAAGCAGTTTCAATCAAATTAAATCAGAATTTTTCAACAAATAATCAAAGAAAAGCGCGGTCTTGATTGGAAAAAACGAAAACCAGGAAAAAGGTTGTCATTTTCCAGGAAATTATGTATACTATTTTGCCCCGGATATGGTATAATAAAAGCCAATTACCAGCCGCTCTGCGGGTGGATAGAAAAATTTTTATTGATAAAGGAAGAAAATCCAATGAATCTGAAACGGAGAATGGCGGCGCTGCTGACCCTGGCTGCGCTGCTGCTGGCCCTGCCGGCGGGCTGCGGGCCTGTGACCGGCGGCGAGCGGGAGGCCCAGCAGGCCAACGCCCCCAGCGCTGCCCGGGATGACTTCCGGGCCGTATGGGTGGCCACGGTGTACAATCTGGACTACCCCAACGCCGCCACCACCGACGCCGACGCCCTCAAGGCTCAGGCGGACGAGATTCTGGAGAACTGCGTGGACATGGGCATGAACGCGGTGATTCTCCAGGTCCGGCCCTCGGGCGACGCCCTCTATCCCTCGGAGCTGTTCCCCTGGAGCAAGTATCTGACGGGCGCATCCGGCCTGGCACCTGAAGACAATTTTGACCCGCTGGCCTACTGGGTGGAGCGGGCCCACGAACTGGGGCTGGAGCTCCACGCCTGGATTAACCCCTTCCGCATCACCAAGGGCGGCGAGGCTGAGCTGGCCGCTCTGGACGCCAAGTCTCCCGCTGTGCAGCACCCCGAGTGGGTGGTGGAGTGCGACGGCAACTACTACCTGAATCCCGGCCTGCCCGAGGTGCGCGAGTTGGTCATCCAGGGCGCCGAGGAGCTGGTGCGCAACTACGACGTGGACGGCGTCCACCTGGACGACTACTTCTACCCCAGCCGCAGCTTCAACGACGATGCCGCCTTCCAGCAGTACGGCGGGGATTTTGACAACATCGGCGACTGGCGGCGGGACAACGTCAACCAGCTGATTCAGGGCCTGGACGAGCGGCTCCACGCTCTGGACCCGGAGCTGTCCTTCGGCGTGTCTCCCTCCGGCGTGTGGGCGGACAGCACCCACCAGAGCGCAGGCTCCGCCACCACCGGCAACTATGAGAGCTACTACGCCGCCTACGCCGACAGCCGCAAGTGGGTGCAGGAGGGCTGGGTGGACTACATATGCCCCCAGATCTACTGGTACATCGGCCACCCCACCATGGACTATGAGACCATCGCCCGCTGGTGGAGCGACACGGTGGAGGGCACCGGCGTCAAGCTGTATATCGGCATGGCGGACTATCTGGCCGACGACGGCACCGAGGGTTCCCCCTGGAACGGGCTGGACGCCATCACCAAGCAGCTGACCCTCAACCGGGAGCTGGGGGTATCCGGTGAGGTCCACTTCCGCTATAAGTTCCTGGCGGTCAACTCCAACCTGAAGCGGCTCTATGAGACCTGGTACAGCCAGTCCATGGACGACCCCCTGGCGGCGGAGACGGCGGCATTCCTCTCCCGCCTGCCCCAGGAGGAGCAGACCCACTGGGCCGCTCAGTACTACGGGGTCCTGGGGGCCATGGGTGTGGTCACCGGCAAGCCGGACGGCACCTACTCCCCCGACGAGCAGGTGGACCGGGCCTCCATGAGCAAGCTGGTGTGGGGCGCCATGCCCTACATCAATGGCAAGACATTGCCTGTGGGCGGCGTGGACACGCCCCTGATCGGCACGGCAGGCACCTGGGCGGAAGGGTATATCAGCGCGCTGTGCGCCTATGGATATCTGGAACAGGAGGACTATGCCGACGGTTTTTTTCCTGCTGACCCCATGCCCCGGGCGGAGGTGGTCAAGCTTCTGGTCCGGGCATTGGGGTATGAGGACGACGGCACCGTCACCAGCACCGTCTATCCCGATGTGACAGAGGATTTCTACTACATCGCTAAGGCCACTGAGCTGGGCATCATCACCGGCAAGCCGGACGGCACCTTTGCCCCTGACGAGGGCGTGGACCGTGGCAGCGCGGCGGCCATGCTCCTCCGGGCCATGGATGCGACCAAAGCGGCATAACAAAAAAAGAGGTACGTCAGCAGACAAGCTTGACGTACCTCTTTTTATTTATCGGAATTACATCAGGAAAAGAGAGAAGATAACGGTGAGGATACCGCAGATGCCGATGGCCAGGCCGCTCATGGCGCCCTCGGTCTCGCCCAGCTCCAAGGCCTTGGAGGTGCCCACGGCGTGGGAGCAGGCGCCGATGGCCAGCCCGGCGGCCACCGGGTCCTTGACCCGGAAGAGCTTGATGAGCACAGGGGCCAGGATGCTGCCCAGGATGCCGGTGATGATGACGGCCACCACGGTGATGGCCTGGATGCCGCCCAGATTCTCCGAGATGCTGACGGCGATGGGGGTGGTCACCGACTTGGGGATGAGGGAGGCGGAGACGGCCTCATCCAGCCGGAAGAGGCGGCACATGAGGTAGATGCTGCCCATGGAGGTGATGGAACCGGCGGTGCAGCCCACCAGGATGGGCAGCCAGTTCTCCTTGAGCAGGTTAATCTGGGTGTAGATGGACACGGCCAGACAGGCGGTGGCGGGGGCCAGGAACATGTTGATGATGGCGCCGCCCTGGTTGTAGGACTCGTAGGGGATGCGGCACACCAGCAGCACGGCGGACACCAGGACAATGGCGATGAGCAGGGGGTTGCACAGCACCAGCTTAGTCTTTTTCTGGATGCGGACGCCCACCCAGAAGGCGATAACGCTCAGCGAGATGCCGAAAAAGGGAGAGGCAAAGAGTTCAGCCATTATTTCTTCCTCCGATCCATGAGATATCTGGTCAGCCGCACGGCCCAGGCCGTAACGGCGAAGGTGAGCAGGGTGCTCACCAGGCAGATGACCAGCAGGGGAATCAGGTTGCTGGCCAGAATGTCAAAGTAGTTGATGATGCTCACGCCGGCCGGGATGAAGAAAAAGGCCATGTTGGACAGCAGAAAGTCGGACTTTTCACGGATGTGGTCCACCTTCAGCGCCCGGACCAGCAGCAGGATGAGCAGCAGCACCATGCTGATGACGCTGGCAGGGAAGGGAAAGGGCAGGATGGCCTCCACAATCTGGCTGATCCAGCAGATAGTGAAGATAATGGCGATCTGACAGATGATTTTCACGGCATTCGCCTCCGGGTAGTGTGTGCTTCCGAACGGTGTCGGAATCCGGTTTTTGATTCTAAAACCTTTGAAAGCGTTTGTCAAACCAAGATTTGAAACATTTTTTCAGCATATATTATATACAATGCGCAAAAGAGCGCCCCTGGCTTTTATACCGGCCGGAGACATGCTATAATAGGCCCCGCAATGTGGGCCTGCGGGCCGCTGAGAGAAGGAGCATGAATATGGAAAAGCGATATACCGTTGTACGGACGGAGGGCGCGCCGGACTGGAGTGTCATCGACTGCCAGCGGGTAGAGGTGGCCTGCTGGGGCACCACCTATCTCCCTGAGACCACCGTCCGGTGCGCCTATGTGCCGGGCAAGACCCTCTATATCTGCATGGAGTGCCGGGAGGCGCAGCCGCTGGCTAACTGCCATGAGGAGGACGGAACGGTCTGGTTTGACAGCTGCATGGAGGCGTTTCTGGCTGCTGACCGGAACGGGAGCTATATGAACCTGGAGTGCAACAGCGTGGGCGCGCTGCGGGCCGGCTTTGGTCTGGGGCGGCATGACCGGCAGCGGATGGCCGATATGGAAGTGCCCCGGCCGGTGCTGAGCTGCGAAAAGCATGACGGGTATTGGACAGCCTGCCTGGAGGTCTCTGCCGAAACCCTGCGCGGCCTCTGGGGTATGGAGCTGGTTCCGGGCGAAAAGCTGTACGCCAATTTCTATAAGTGCGGCGACAAGACGGAACAGCCCCACTTCCTGAGCTGGAGCCCCATTGACCTGCCCCAGCCCAATTTCCACGCGCCGGAGTTTTTCGGCGTGCTGGAGCTGCTGTAAAAAAGAACCGGAACGGACTGCCAGAGTGGTCCGTTCCGGTCTTCTTATGGCGGATAAATAAAAAATCGGAGCAAGCGGTTGCTTGCTCCGACGATGGTGCGCGAGGCGGGACTTGAACCCGCACGTGCGTAATGCACACTAGAACCTGAATCTAGCGAGTCTGCCAATTCCACCACTCGCGCATCTCTTATTTTGCGCTCAACTCACTTATGGAGCTCAGCGACAGATGATATATTATCACGTCGAATTCGATCTGTCAACGGTTTTTTCAAAAAAATTCGAAAATATTTTTCGTCCTGCCGGACACACTGTAAAACGGGAAGGAGTGAGGCAAATGGACAGCAACAGAGCGCTGCTCAACTATGTCTATCAAAACGCGGAGATGGGCACCAGGACTATCGACAAGCTGCTTGGCATTGTGGAGGACAAGGAGTTCCTGCGCCACCTGGAGGCACAGAAGAAGGAGTACAGCGCCTTCGAGCGGGAGGCGGGCAATCTGCTGGAGCGGAATGGCTGCGACGCCAAGGGACTCAACGCCCTGGAGAAGATGAGCACCTATCTGATGATTGACATGCAGACGCTGACGGATCGCTCCGCCTCCCACGTGGCGGAGATGATGATGGTGGGCAGCAACATGGGCGTCATCAACGCGGTGAAGAACCTGAAAAAATACCCGGACGCGGACAGGGATACCCGGGGGCTGATGGAGCGGCTGCTGAAAGAGGAAGAGGACAACGTGCAGCAGCTGAAGAAGTTTCTGTAAAAAATGGGGCGGTGCGCAGGCTGCGCACCGCCCCATTGTGTTCAGGTGGCGTCCTTCTTGTGGATGATCATGTCCAGGATGAGCCGGTCCAGCTCGTCGGAGCCCTCGTTGCCCAGCAGGGCGAAGTTGTCGATGGTGTACTCAGGCCGCTGCTCCACGATACCCTCGTTGGAGGCCACCCGGAGATGGCGCATGGCCAGAGTGGCGGCCAGCATGGCGGCGTTGGTGCAGGTGGAGATTTTCAGCGCGCAGGAGGCCTTGGCACCGTCGCACAGCATACCGGCCACGTTGCCCAGCACGTTGGAGATGGCGCAAGCGATCTCGCCCAGACCGCCGCCCCGGAGCCAGACCACCGCGCTGGCCACGCCGGTGGAGGCCACCACGGCGCCGCACAGGGCGGAGAGCACGCCGAAGCGGGACTTGATGTAGATGGTGATGAGGTTGGACAGGGCACAGGCCCGGATCAGCTTCTCCCGGTCCTTTCCGTCCACACGCTCCCACACGGCCACCACCGGCATGGTGGCAGCAATGCCCTGGTTGCCGGAGCCGGAGTTGGACATGACGGGCAGGTCCACGCCGGCCATGCGGGCGTCGGCAGCGGCGCCCGCCAGGGTCATGGCGTAATTGGTGGTGTCATTGGCCAGGGCGCCCGCCCGCACGTCCTCACGGATGGTCTTGCCCACCTGGAGGCCGTAGTCATTGGTCAGACCCTCCTGGGCGATTCTGGAGTTGAGGGTGATGGCCTGCTCCACCAGGGAGAATTCCTCCAGGGGAGCGGTGGTGCAGAACTCGTACACATCGGCCAGACGGCAGTTGAGCCCCTCGGTGTGGTCGGCGCCCTCAGCGGCGCAGCTGTTCTGGTACACCACCACGCCGTTTTTGACGATGGAGTCCACATGGGTGTGGGAGCCCACCACCCGGACCACCACAGTGTCGGCGGCAGTGTGGAGCTCCACCTCGATGTACAGCTTGGCAGGGGTCTCCGCCCGGTCCAGCTCCACCTTTCCGTCCTGCACCAGCTGGGCGGCCTGAGCCACACCGGCGGGGTCCAGCCCCTCCAGCAGCTCCAGCTCCCTGGACGGGTCGCCGCACACCGCGCCGATGGCCACGGCGTACTTGGGACCGGTGAACTCGGTGCCGGGGATACCTACCACAAAGGCGTTTTTGATGATATTGGCGGAGGCGCGGAGCATGATGCGCTCAATGGCGCCGGAGGTCTGCGCCCGGGCGGTGGCGCCGGCAAAGGCGATGGCCACCGGCTCAGTACAGCCGGTGGCCACCTTCATCCCGGCAGCCATAGCGTCACGCAGAACCTGCATCGTCTGCTGATCCATAGACTGACCTTCCTTTGTACAAAAATCAGGCGGCTTTAGCCCTTGTAGGCCACAGCCTCAATCTCCACCAGGGCGTCCTTGGGCAGACGGGCAACCTGGACGGCGGCACGGGCGGGGCAGTCGCCGGTGAAGAACTCGCCGTACACGGCGTTCATGGCGCCGAAGTGCTCCATGTCCTGCAGGAACACGCCAACGCGGACCACGTCGGCCATGGTCATGCCGGCGGCCTCCACAATGTTCTTCACATTGGTGAGGGACTGGCGGGTCTGAGCGGTAATATCATCGCCGGCAAAGGCGCCGGTGGCGGGATCAATGGGGAGCTGACCGGAGACGAAGAGGAAATCGCCGGCCTTGACCGCCTGAGAGTAGGGCCCGATGGCGCCGGGCGCGCCGGTGGTGCTGATGATTTCTTTCATGGGAAAGAGCCTCCTTTAATAAAATAAAAGCAGCCTCACGGTGGTGAGAATGAAGCCTTATAGGCAAAAGAATAGAGGAAAAAGACGCGGTTGTCAATGCGTGAGGCGGGTAAAAAAGGAAGAGATTGGGAAAATCAAAAAAATTTAAGGCAGTAACGTGGAAAAATTTTTCTTTTGTGCAACAAAATGACCTGCTGATGCGGTATTAGTGGTGAAGGGCTCAATCGCATATCCCATAAAATTTGGCGTATGCCGCAGGAAAAGGAGAAATGGATATGAAACGCATGAGAACAGCCGTAATCGCCGCCGTGCTGCTGGGCGTGCTGGCCGTCGGGGCCGGAGCTGCCAGCGGAATTCAGCAAATCATTGCGGACCTGCGCCCTGACATCACCGTAGAGGTGGACGGCATGGCCCGCACCATGACCGACAAGAACGGCAAAACTGTCTACCCCATCAGCTATGAAGGCACCACCTATCTCCCTGTCCGCGCTCTGGGCGAAATTCTGGGCCAGACCGTGGAGTGGGACAGCGCCACTCAGACCGTGATCATGACCGAAAAGGTACTGGAGCCCGCAGCACTCTATCCCACTGTGGACGATTTGGAGAAGGGCATGACCCGCTCGGAGAAGGCCATTGACGGCCTGACTCCCGCGGCCACCTATGTGGAGCGTGCCAAGCAGTACGCCGCCCTGGTGGCCGATCTGGACGACCTTCGGGCCGGGACCGACGCCCTGGTGGAGGAGACCAACAGCGATTTCAGCGCAGGCAAGCTCACCCTGGCTGAATTCAACGACCTGAACAGCCGCCTGGGCAAGGTGGACGTCCGCCTGAAGGACGCCTACGCCGACCTGGAGGCCAAGACCATCGCCGACGAGACCGGCAAGCTCACCGCCTATGAGATCTCCGCCAACAGCCTCACCGAGCTGGAGGCCGCCATGACCGAGCTGGAGAAGGCCATTGACGCCTTCAAGCCCGCCCCCACCACCGTGGAGCAGGCCCAGTCCTACGCGGCCCTGTCTCTCCGTCTGGAGAACCTGTATGAGCAGATCAGCAGCCGGTACAAGACCATCAACGACGATTACATGCAGAACCGTATCACCACCTCTGAGTATAACAGCCTGAACAGCCGGGCCAACTCCCTGGACACCCGGGCCAAGGACGCCCGGTCCGACCTGGAGGAGAAGAACGCCGCCAGCGGCACAGCCTATCAGGTGGCGGATGCGGTCATCAAGGAGCTGGACAGCCGCACCGCTGCGCTGGAGCAGGAGGTCAAGGACCTGAAGCCCTCCCAGGATTACATCGAGCGGGTAAAGGAGTATCTGGCCATTGAGGAGAAGTTCAGCGCCCTGAGCCAGGACATCTCCAGCGAGTACTCCATCATCAACGACGACCTGCGGCAGGGCCGCACCTCTTACAGCGAGTACAACAGCCTGAACAGCCGCCTGGGCGGGCTGGACGTGCGGGTGAAGAACGCCCGGGCCGACCTGAAGGAGAAGGTATTCCAGGGCGACTGGGAGGACCCGGATGACGGCAGCACCACCCCCGGAGGCTCCTATGACGGCTACTGGGATCAGATTAACAATCTGGCCAACCGGATTGCCGACTTGGTGAAAAAGATCTGGACTGACGGCTGGAAGAACGGCCAGCAGCTGGTTCAGGACCTGAAGGCTCTGGACGAGGAATGCGGAAAGCTGGAGGACGCGCTGGAGAACGCCTACAAGCAGAGCAAGCTGTCCAAGAGCGAGTACCGCTCTCTGGAGAGCCTGCTGGACCAGGCGGAGGACCGGGCGGACGACGCCATGGACTACCTGGAGGACCTGCTGGACTGGGACGATGACGACGATGATGATGACGACTGGTGGAACTACCGCGGCCACTGGAATTACGGCCACGACAACGGCTGGCACCGTGGCTGGTACAAGGATATGTGGGACGACTGGGATGATTGGGACGACTGAGTCCTGACCGGTGAAGCCCCGTGCTAAAGGCACAAAAATAAAATATCAGGCCCCCGGCTCAGCCGGGGGCCTGATGCTGTCAAGAGCTTATTTCCTGTGGTCCTCCTTCACCAGACCGGAGCGGTAGGCGGCCAGAAGGGCTTTCAAATCGTCCACCTGGCGCTGGAGCTCGTTGCCGATGTCGGTGGAGCGGATCTTGACCTTGTCATCCATCCGCTCAAAAATCACCGGAGAGGAGAGGATGTCCCGGTTCTCCCGGATGGCGTTCTCACGGCCCTCAAAGGGCTCGTGGGAGACGATACGCATGGACTCGGAGTTGTAGATGAGGGTGTAGCCGGCGATGCCGGTGGTGGGCTGGTAGGCCCGGCAGAAGCCGCCGTCGATGACGATGAGCTTGCCGCCGCCCTTGATGGGGCTCTCGCCCTTCCGGGACTTGACGGGCACGTGGCCGTTGATGATGTGGCAATGGGGACCCCCCAGGCCAAACTCCTTCAGCAGCCGCTCGCACACCGCCGGGTCGTTGTAGAAGGTGTAATAGGCGTTCTTGGGCTCGGCCCAGGAGGACTCGTCCTTGATAAGCCGCCGCTCAAAGGTGGTCATTCGGTCACGGCCGAAGACAGGGGAACCCCGGCCGCACCACAGGAACCACAGGTAGTCCATGCCGTATTGCCGCTCCTCGCTGCCCGGCTTGGCGTAGTAGCCCTGACGGGCCACTGCCTCGGCGTAGTCCAGGAAGGCCCGGCCGGAGAGGGTCTTTCCGTCGGCACGGAAGGTGAGCAGCTCACCCTCCGGCGTCAGGGGGATGCAGCCGTGGAGCAGCAGGTTGCCGTTGTAAATCTTGTACAGACCGCCCTTGGAATAGAGGAAGCGGACGTGCCGCTGGAGCTTCTCGCTGCGCTGGAAGGAGTTAGTCAGCTGGTTGATGACCTCGTCCTCCTCGGGGGACAGCTCATATGGATTGGCCCGGTCCACGGTGGGGAAGTCGGTGTCGGAGAGCTGATACTCCACGCCGTTGATGGTGATGGTCTTCTTCTCATAGTCGATCTTGTCCAGCAGCAGCCGGTCTTCCATGCCGAACTCGGGGTGGCGGAGAATCTTCTGGCCCTCCAGCTTGAAGAGAATAATGGTGATGGCCTTGTGCATCCGGGCGGCCAGAGCCTTGTCCTTCTCGGTGTAGTTGTTGGCGTCGTCCCCGGCGAACTTGGCCTTGAAGCAGGAGCAGTCCACATCCTTGTAGAACTCGTTGGCAAACAGGGCCAGGGGCCGCAGGGAGATACCGTAGCCCGTCTCAATGACCTCCAGGTTGTTGTAGTGGATGGAGTTGGACAGCACCGTGGCCACCAGGGTGCGGCTGCCGGTGGCGGCGCCCATCCACAGCACGTCGTGGTTGCCCCACTGGATGTCCACCGAGTGGTACTCGGTCAGGAAGTCCATGATGATGTCCGCACGGGGGCCGCGGTCGAACATGTCGCCCACAATGTGGAGGTGGTCCACCACCATGCGCTTGATGAGATCGCACACGGCCACGATAAAGTCCTCGGCCCGGTCGATGTCGATGATGGTGGAGATGATATTCTCGTAGTTGGAGCGTTTATTGTGGTACTCGTAGTTGGTGTTGATGAGCTCGTCGATGATGTAGGCGTACTCCTTGGGCATGGCCTTGCGGACCTTGCTTCGGGTGTACTTGGACGTGACCATGCGGCAGATGTCGATGAGCCGGTGGAGGGTGATGCGGTACCACTCCTCCATGTCCTCGGTCTCCTTGGCCACCCGGGCCAGCTTCTCCTCGGGGTAGTAGATGAGGGTGGCCAGTTGGTCCCGCTCCGCCTTGGACACGCTGGAGGAGAAGAGCTCGTCCACCTTCTCGCGCACCACACCGGAGGCGGAATTCATGATGTGGAGAAAGGCCTCGTACTCGCCGTGGACGTCGGAGATGAAGTGCTCGGTGCCCTTGGGCAGGTTCAGGATGGCCTGGAGATTGATGATCTCACTGCTGGCGGCCTGGACCGTGGGATACTGGCGGGAGAGCATCTGGAGATAGCGCAGGCTGGGGGCAGAAGCAGCTGCTTCCTTTTTCATGAGAGTCCTCCTTCCAATAAACAGGCGGCAATCCGGCGCTCCGCCGTGTGCGGCAGGCCGGGCCTGACTGTGCACAGGGAATTCATAAGATATATTGTAGCATGGAAGTGGAAAATGAAAAGTGTATTTTGTGTGAATTTACGGAAAAATACCGGGAAAATATCCCGCCAACCGTCCCGGCGGAGACGGCTGCGCCAGCCGGCCCGCATTGACAGAAGCCGTTTTCGCTGGTAGAGTAGAGAAGACTGAGAGGTGTTTTTCATGTGCCCTGAAAATGAAGACAGAGCGGAATCGTTCAACGGAGATCAGGTGATCTTTGTCAATACGGAGCTGATTCAGCGTGCGGTGGCCGGTCTCCAGAGGTCCCGGGAGGAGTTCCAGGCCCTGCTGGATCAGGCGGAGCTGGGTGACCTGTCCGCCCAGTACGATCTGGCCATGAAATACGCCGACGGCGACGGAGTGGACCGGGATATGGCCCAGGCAGCCCACTGGTTTGCCCAGGCGGCGGAGCAGGACGACATGCGGGCCGTGGAGGCCCTGGGCCGCTGCTACCAGCTGGGCGAGGGCGTGGAACAGGACGAGAAGCGGGCGGTAGAGCTGTTCCAGCGCTGCGTGGATGAGGACTACGCGCCGGGCCAGTGCAGCCTGGGTCTGTGCTATGAGAACGGCAGCGGTGTGGACCACGACCCGGTACGAGCCGCTGAACTCTACCAGCTCTCCGCCGACCAGGGGTACGCCCCCGCCCAGTGCAATCTGGGGGTGTGCTACCTCAACGGCATCGGCGTGGAGCGGGACGACGACCACGCCGTGGAGCTGCTGCGGCAGTCGGCGGAGCAGGAGTTTCCCCGGGGAATCAGCCTGCTGGGCTGCTGCTACCGGGACGGACGGGGCGTGGAGCCCGACCAGGCAAAGGCTGCGGAGCTCTTCCGCCTGGCTGCGGAAAAGCGTTACATACCCGCCCTGTGCGATCTGGGCCTGTGCTATGAGAGCGGCAGCGGCGTGGACGAGGACCTGGAGAAGGCGGTGGAGTGCTACACCCAGTCCGCCGAGGAGGGCTACGCCCCCGCCCAGTGCAATCTGGGCTACTGCTATCTGGCGGCCATCGGCGTGGAGCAGGACGACGCCAAGGCGGCGGAGTGGCTGGCCAAGTCGGCGGAGCAGGAATACCCCCGTGCCCTGCGGCTCATGGGCTGCCTGTACCAGGACGGCCGGGGCGTGGAGAAGGACCTGGAAAAGGCAGCGGAGTACTACCGCCGGGGTGCGGAGCAGAACTATCCCCCCGCTCTGTGCGACCTGGGATTGTGCTACGAGAACGGTGAGGGCGTGGAGAAGGACGAGAAGCGGGGCGCGGAGCTGTACCGACGTTCCGGCGAGCTGGATTACGCCCCTGCCCAGTGCAATCTGGGCTTCTGCCTGCTCAACGGCATCGGCGTAGACAAAAACGAGGAAGAGGCCGTGGTCTGGCTGAAGCGGGCGGCGGAGCAGGACTATCCCCGGGCCATCAGCATCCTGGGCGACTGCCTGGGCGAGGGCACCGGCGTGGAGAAGGACGAGGCCGCGTCGGCCGCCTGCTACCAGCGGGCCGCCGACCTGGGCTATGTGCCCGCCCAGTGCGCCCTGGGCCTGTGCTATGAGACGGGCGGCGGCGTGGAGCGGGACGAGAAGCAGGCCGTGGCCTGGTACACCAGGGCGGCAGAGCAGGGCTACGCCCCCGCCCAGTGCAACCTGGCGGTGTGCTGCCTCAACGGCATCGGCATGGAGCCGGACGCCGCTCAGGCGGTGATATGGCTGAAAAAGGCCGTGGAGCGGAATTTTGCCCGTGCCATGGACATCCTGGGCGACTGCTACCGCAACGGCACCGGCGTGGAGAGGGACGAGGTCCGGGCTGTGGAGCTGTACCGTCAGGCGGCGGAGCAGGGCTATGCCATGGCCATCTGCGACCTGGGCCTGTGCTACGAGATGGGCAGCGGCGTGGAGCGGGACGAGAAGAAGGCGGTAGAGCACTACCGCAAGGCGGCCCAGATGGGCTATCCGGGGGCCCAGTGCAACCTGGGCTACTGCTGCCTGGAGGGCGTGGGCACGGTGAAGCGGCCCGAAGAAGCTGTAAAGTGGTTCCGCCTGGCAGCGGAACAGGGGTATCCCAGGGCCCAGAGCCTGCTGGGCAGCTGCCTCCGGGACGGCATGGGCACTCAGCCGGACGAAAAAGAGGCAGTCAAATGGTACACACTGGCGGCGGAGCAGGGCTATCCCCCCGCTCAGTGCAGCCTGGGCCTGTGCTATGAGAACGGCGACGGCACCCAACAGGACCCGGTCCGAGCGGCGGAGCTGTACCGCCGTGCCGCCGACCAGGGGTACGCCCCCGCCCAGTGTAACCTGGCGGTGTGCTACCTCAACGGTATCGGCGTGCCGGAGGACGACGGCCAGGCGGTGGAGTGGCTCAAGCGGGCCGCGGAGCAGGACTTCGGCCGGGCGCTCAATATCCTGGGCGACTGCTTCCGCCGGGGCGTGGGCGTCCAGCAGGACCCCCAGCGGGCGGTGGAGCATTACCGGCAGGCCATCAAGGCGGGATATGTCTCCGCGTTTTGCAGCCTGGGCTACTGCTATGAGGTAGGCGAGGGCGTGCCGGAGGACAAGGTCAAGGCCGTGGAGTACTACACCCGTGGCGCTCAGGGCGGGGACGAGACCGCCCAGTGCAACCTGGGCTATTGCTATCTGGAGGGCATCGGCGCGAAGAAGGACCCGGGCCGGGGCGTCTCCTGGCTGCACAAGGCGGCCAAGCAGGGCTCCCTGCGGGCCATGTGTCTGCTGGGCGGCTGCTACCGGGACGGCACCGGCGTCATGAAGGACGACAAGAAGTGCGTGGAGTACCTGACCAGGGCCGCTGAACAGGGCTACGCCCCTGCCCAGTGCAATCTGGGATTGTGCTATGAGCAGGGCACCGGCGTGGCGGTGGATGCGGCCCGAGCGGTGGAGTGGTACACCAGAGCCGCCGAGAGCGGGGACCGGGCTGCCCAGTGCAACCTGGGCTACTGCCTCCTCAACGGCATCGGCACGGCCCGGAATCCGGCGGGCGCGGTGGAGTGGTTCAAGCGGGCGGTCAAACAGGGCTCGGTTCGGGCCATGAACCTGCTGGCCGACTGCTGCCGGGACGGCGTGGGCACGGACACCGACCTGGCCCGTGCGGAGCAGCTCTACCAGGAGGCGGCCCGGCACGGCAGCCGGGAGGCGGAGGAGAGCCTGAAGAAGCTCCATGCCCCAAAAAACCAACAGCGCCAGCCCAAAAAGTCCCTCTTCAAGCGGCTGTTTGGCGGCTAAAATAAGCAGAAAAGTATGCGCGCGGGGCGGTCAGACTGCTCCGCGCACATTTTTTGGCACAGGCCGGTGGTTGCAATTGTGAGAAAGCTATCTTATAATAAATGACAGCAGAGAATAAAAATACAAGGCAGATAGGAATTTGTGTGGTCAGACCGGGGGTTCCCGGCCGTGCCCGTGCCTGTATGTGAGGTGAAGCGGTATGGAGCTTGACTGCCGGAGCCGGAGTGCCGGTCAGGAGCCGGATACAATATTGATTGTGGACGACGACGAGATCAACCGGGCCATTCTGGAGAATATTTTTTCACCGTTCTACGCCATTGAAGAGCGGGAGAACGGAAAGCTGGGGCTGGAGGCGGCGCTGAGCCAGCGGGACCGGCTGTGCGCGGTGCTTCTGGACGTGGTCATGCCTGAGATGAGCGGCATCGAGGTGCTGCGGACCCTGGCGGAAGAGGGCTTCCCCAGCCAGATCCCTGTGTTCCTCATCACCGCCGAGGCCAGCGGCGACACCATGAAGGAGGCCTACCAGCTGGGCGTCATGGACGTCATCAGCAAGCCGGTGATCCCCTATGTGGTGGAGCGGCGGGTCAATTCGGTGGTAGAGCTGTTCCGGGCCCGGAAGCGGCTGGGCAACGTGGTGGAGCGGCAGCAGTCCGCCCTGCTGCGGCAGGCCGAGCAGATTATTGAGCTTAACCGGGGCATGATAGAGTCCCTGTCCACCGCCATTGAGTTCCGAAACGGCGAGTCGGGTGAGCATGTCCGCCGGATTCACGACATCACCCGCTATATGCTGGAGCACACCTCCCTGGGCGCCGGGATGTCGCCGGAGGATATCGACGCTATCGCCCTGGCCGCCATCATGCATGACGTGGGCAAAATCGCCATCCCGGACGCCATTCTCAACAAGCCCGGCCGCCTGACGCCCGAGGAGTTTGAGATCATGAAGACCCATACCATCCAGGGCGCCCAGATGCTGGAGCGGATTCCCCAGATGCGTGAGCTGGGCGCCTACCGCTACGCCTGCGACATTGCCCGCCACCACCATGAGCGGTGGGACGGACGGGGCTATCCAGACGGCCTGAAGGGAGACGAGATTTCCATCTGGGCCCAGATTGTCTCGCTGGCCGACGTGTACGACGCCCTGGTCAGTAAGCGGGTCTACAAGGACGCCTTTGGCCGGGAGAAGGCCCTGCGCATGATCCGGGACGGAGAGTGCGGCACCTTCAATCCCGAACTGCTGGAGTGCTTCTTCCAGGTGGAGCAGGAGCTGAGATACCTGTATCAGACGCCGAAGGAGGAGAAGGAACATGGATAGTCAAATCAAGGACGGGCTGATGGCCGCGGGTGTGGATGTGGACGAGGCCCTGGAGCGCTTTATGGGCAGCGAGGCCATGCTCAGCCGCTTTTTGAAGAAATTTCCCGCTGACCAGGGCTTTGCGACTCTTACCGCAGCCCTGGAGGCCGGCGACCACGAGGGGGCGGTGAACGCCGCCCACACCCTGAAGGGCCTGTGCGGCAATCTGTCCATCAAGCCCCTGTTCACCGGCTTTGACCGCCAGGTGGCGCTGATGCGGGCCGGCGACTGGGATGCCGCCGCCGCCATGATGCCCCAGCTTACCGAGGACTACAACCGGGCTTTGGAGGCCATTTTGACCCTGGGCTGACCGGGATAGATGCAGAAAACCCCGCCGGAACGGAGATACTCTCCGTTCCGGCGGGGTTTTTATGCTTCGCCGTAAATTTGATAGAACTCCGGGCGGCCGATGAGAGCAAAGCCGATGGTTGCTCCGTCAGGGGAACGGACCACGCCGCCCAGGGTTTTGGAGCAGTGGACAATCTCCAACGTGCCTGCCTCCGTGGTACCCACCACAATCCCCACATGGCTCAGGTCCGGGAAAAAGGCCAGGTCTCCGGGCTGGGCATCCTCCCAGGCCACCGGCGTACAGCGGGAATACTGGTCCCGTGCGCCGTTGCCGATGGCGGAGAGTGCGTCGGCGTCCCCTGCGGCGTTGACCGACGCCCAGGTCACTAGGCCGGAGCAGTCCAGACCGAAGGGGACCAGGGTGCCGGTGGTGTCGCTCCCGTCGGCGGTGACCAGGGCGGGCACACCCCATCGGTCGTCCCAGCCGAGACAGACCGACTTGCCACCCCAGAAGTAGCCCACCTTACCGGTGAGGGCGGCGGCGTTTTCCACCATGGACCGCCGCAGGGGGGATAAATCCTCCGGCAGAGCGAGGGAAGGAGCGGGGGAGAGTTGGTCGATTGGCGGGTTTTCCCGGGGTAAAAAGGGGAGTAGAAGACCGGATAAAAGCAGAATCATGCCTATTAGACGAAAAAAGCGGCCCCAACCGCCGGAATTTCTTCTCCTCCTCCGCCTTCTCCGCCGTGGCGGGTATGGACGTCTCACAGCCGGACCCTCCTCATGCCGTCACCACCGGGGGAGCGGCTCAATAGGATAGATGGGGGAGAACCATCCCCCACCTAATGTTATGTGAGGAGCGTTCCAATATGAGCGAATTGATTTCCCTCTGCGGCCTGGGGGTGGGCGCAAGCGCCCGGGTGGCGGAGGTGGCAGGCGAGCGGGCCATGCGCCGCCGTCTGATGGATATGGGCCTCATCCCCGGTACCAGAGTGACCTGCGTGGCTGCCAGCCCGGCAGGCGATCCGTCGGCCTACCTCATCCGGGGGGCGGTGGTGGCCCTGCGGGGACGGGACGCCGCAGGTATCCGGGTGGAGCCTGCCGACGCATTTTGTCCGGTCTCTGCGGGGGAGGAGCCTCGGTGGGCCTGACCGGGGCCTCCACCGGCGCGGCGGCGGTGGACCATGGCCTAAACATCGAAAAACTCCGGCCGGATGACCGGGTTATCGCCCTGGCGGGCAACCCCAACGTGGGCAAATCCACGGTGTTCAACAGTCTGACAGGCATGAGACAGCATACAGGAAACTGGCCGGGTAAGACGGTGGGCAGCGCCCAGGGCCGATGCGAGCACAGGGGGCGGGGCTATGTGCTGGTGGACCTGCCGGGTACCTACTCCCTCATGGCCCACTCCGCCGAGGAGGAGGTAGCCCGTGATTTCCTGTGCTTCGGCGGGGCGGACGGGGCCGTTGTGGTGTGCGACGCCACCTGTCTGGAGCGGAACCTGAACCTGGTGCTCCAGACCCTGGAGCTGGAACCCCGCACGGTGGTGTGCGTCAACCTGATGGACGAGGCGGCCAAGAAGGGCATCCGGGTGAACCTGGAGAAGCTGTCGGAGCGGCTGGGGGTGCCCGTGGTGGGGACCTGCGCCGGAAAAGGCCAGGGACTGGCCGAGCTGCTGGACGCGGCGGAGAACATCATATCTGCGGAGCAGCCGCCTAATCCCATTCAGGTGCAGTACCCAGGCCCCATTGAGACGGCGGTGGAGCGTCTGCTCCCGCTGATAGAGGAGCGGACAGCAGGGAAGCTCCCAAGTCGCTGGACCGCTCTGCGGCTGCTGGAGGGGGAACCGGGGCTGCTGGCCAAGTTGGAGGAGACGCTGGGTGTTCCACTGGCGGAGGATGAGAAGTTAAGCGCAGCCCTGGCGGAGACCTGGGCGTGGCTGGAGAAGCGCGGGGTCAGCCGGGAGAACCTGGGGGACCGGCTGGCTGCCGGGCTGGTGATGACCGCCGAGGCGGTGTGTACCGGGGCGGTGAAGTGCACCAAGGAGGACTACGCCCGCCGGGACCGCAGGCTGGACCGGATTTTCACCAGCCGTGCCACCGGCATCCCGGTGATGCTGGTCCTGCTGGCGGGGGTGTTCTGGCTGACCATCCAGGGGGCCAACTACCCCTCCCAGTTGCTGTCCGACGGCCTTTTCTGGCTCCAGGACCGGCTGACCGACCTGTTTACATACTGGAATGCCCCGGAGTGGCTCCACGGGGCGCTGGTATTGGGGGTCTACCGGGTGCTGGCCTGGGTGGTGTCGGTGATGCTGCCCCCCATGGCCATCTTTTTCCCCATCTTCACCCTGCTGGAGGACTTCGGCTACCTGCCGCGGGTGGCCTTTGTGCTGGACCACGCCTTTCAGAAGGCCAGAGCCTGCGGCAAGCAGGCCCTTACCATGGCCATGGGCTTTGGCTGCAATGCCGCCGGGGTGGTGGGCTGCCGCATCATCGACTCCCCGCGGGAACGGCTCATCGCCATGCTCACCAATAGCTTTGTGCCCTGCAACGGCCGCTTTCCCACCCTCATCGCCATCATCACCATGTTCTTTGTGGGCACTGGCGGCGGACCGGGTCGGGCACTGCTGTCCGCCCTGCTGCTCACCGGGGTGATTGTGCTGGGGGTGCTGCTCACCTTCCAGGTCTCCCGGCTGCTGTCAGCCACGGTGCTCAAGGGGGTGCCCTCCTCCTTTACCCTGGAGCTGCCGCCCTACCGCCGCCCACGGGTGGGGCAGGTGATTGTCCGCTCGGTACTGGACCGGACGCTGTTTGTGCTGGGCCGGGCGGTGATGATTGCCGCTCCGGCGGGGCTGCTCATCTGGGTGCTGGCCAACGTACAGGTGGGCGGCACCAGTATTCTGGCCCACTGCACCGGCTTCCTGGACCCGTTGGGCCGGGCACTGGGCATGGACGGCGTGATTCTGGCCGCCTTTATCCTGGGCTTTCCCGCCAACGAGATTGTCATTCCCAGTATGCTCATGGCCTACCTGGCCACCGGCAGCCTGACCGGTTACGAGAGCCTGGACGCCCTGCGTACCTTGCTCACCGACCAGGGCTGGACCTGGCTGACGGCGGTGTGCACCATGCTCTTCTCCCTGGTCCACTGGCCCTGCTCCACCACCTGCATGACCATGCGCAAGGAGAGCGGCAGCTGGAAGTGGACCCTGCTGGGCTTCGTGCTGCCCACGGCCATCGGCATGGCGCTGTGCTTCCTGGTGGCCACCGCTGCACGATTACTGGGATTGGCGTAAGCAAAAAATCCTCTCCCAACGGGAGAGGATTTTTTGCTTGACTTTTCACCTACAAGATGTTAATGTAAATACACCTACAAGTTGTAGTTGAAATACTGGAGGGATTTCCATGGAAAAACGGCAGCTGTCAGACTCCGAGCTGGAGCTGATGCGGGTGATCTGGAGCCGGGGCGGGCGGGCCCGCTTTGCCCAGGTGATGGAGGCCCTGGCGGGACAGGGGAAGGACTGGAAGGCCAACACGGTGCTCACCTTTCTCTCTCGCCTGGTGGAGAAGGAGATGCTGGCGGTGGAGAAGAACGGCCGGCTGAACGTGTATGTGGCCCTTCTGCGGGAGGAGGACTACGCCGACCAGCAGACCCGCTCCTTCCTGGACAGGGTGTACGGCGGCAATGCCGGGCGGCTGGTGTCCTCGCTCCTGAAGCAGGACTGCCTCACAGCTGAGGACCTGGACGAGCTGAAGGCCTTTTGGGAGAAGGGCGGGAAGGCGTGATGGGCGGGGCGCTGTCCACGCTGCTCAGCCTGACCCTGTCCGGATCGGTGCTCATTATGGCGCTGCTGGCCATCCGGCCTCTGCTGCGCCGCAATCTGAGGCACAGCGGACAGTACTATCTCTGGCTGGTGCCCTTGGCGCGACTGCTCCTGCCTGTTTTTCCCGCCATTGGTTTGCCTGAGGGTGTCAGTCGGGCGTTGCCTGAGGCAATTTCTGGTGGTGCGCTGTGGCTGAGAGCGCCGGACATGGCCCTGGCGGGACCGGATCGGCAGGGGGCAGGGGTGGATTTGCTGTCCCTACTGCCCGGACTGCTGGTCATTTTGTGGGGAACGGTGGCCGTTGCCCTGGCCCTGCGGGCGGTGTGGCGGTATGTCCGCTGTCTCCGTGCGCTGGAGCGGGAGAGCCGTCCGGCCGGGGAGCGTGCTCAGACGGTCTATGAGGAAGCCTGCCATATGCTGGAGGTGACCAGGCCGCCCAGACTGGTGGTCTGCCCCGGTCTCCGATCTCCCATGCAGGCCGGATTGATTCGTCCCATGGTGCTCCTGCCCGACGAAAACAGCGGGGAGGAGGTGCTCCGGGCGGCGCTGCTCCACGAGCTGACCCACTACCGGCGTCTGGACCTGTGCTATAAGTGGCTGGCAGAGGCGGCGGTGTGCATCCACTGGTTCAACCCGCTGGTCTATGTGATCCGGCGGGAGCTGAGCCGGGAATGTGAGCTCTCCTGTGATGAGAGTGTGCTGGGGCGGCTGGATGAGTCCGGCCGCAGGGTCTACGGCGCGTCTCTCCTGGCCCTGGCCCGGCCTGTATCGGGACCAACCAAGAACAACATGACCCTTGCCATGAGCAAGGATGGAGAACAGCTGAAAGAGAGGTTGTATGCCATTATGAAGTTTGAGTCCAAAGGAAAGCTGACCGGCGCTGTGGCGGTGGGCGTGGCGGCGGCGCTGTGCCTGTGCGGTGTGCTGGCCGGGGCTTACGCCGCCGACCTGACCGGACAAGCGGAGGAGACAAAGCAGCCCGACCTGCTGGTCATCTCGGAACCGCTGGCCACCGGAGAGCAGGCAGGGGCTGCCGAGGAGAAGCTGACCTCTCCTCTGGACGGCGACACCCTGACGGTGACCATGCCCTTCGGCAACCGGGTGCACCCCATCACCGGGCAGACCACCAGCCATGACGGCCTGGACATCCAGGCGGAGAGCGGCGCGGCGGTGTACGCGCCCCGGAGCGGCCAGGTGCTGGAGGCCGCCTTTAATCAGGAGTATGGCAACTATGTTGTCATTGGCTGGGACGGCGGGGAAGTGCTCTTTGCCCATCTGTCAGCCTGTGCGGTGGCTGAGGGAGACCAAGTAACCCAAGGCCAGAACGTGGGCTATGTGGGCCAGACCGGTATGGCCACCGGCCCCCATCTCCATGTGGAGATCCGGCTGAACGGGGAACTGGCCGACCCGGAGACCTGCTTTACCGGCGTGACCTTTGTACATTAAAGAAAAAGCCAGAGCGGCGCTGCCCTTTCGGGCAGCGCCGCTCTGTATGTAGGAGGGAAAAGGAGTGGTGAGTTGATTAGAAGTCCACCTCAGTGCCGTAGTAGATGCAGGTGAACAGCTTGGCCATGGTGGCGGGGTCGATGGGACGGGGGTTGGAGCCGGTGCAGGCGTCGCCCACAGCGTTGGTGGCGATGGCTTCCAGCTTCTCCTTGAACTCGTCCTCGATGATGCCGAAGTCCTTCAGGGTGTTGGGGATGCCCATGGCGTCGTTCATGGAGCGGATCTTGGCGCGCAGGCCCTCGACCAGCTCAGCGGTGGTGTCGCCAACCACGCCCATGGTGCGGGCGATGTCGGCATAGCGCTCGGCAACGCCGTCAGCCTTGGAGTTGTAGGCGATGACGTAGGGCAGGTACATGGCGTTGGCCAGGCCGTGGGTGATGTGGCCGGTGGAGAAGGCGGCGCCGGTCTTGTGGGCCATGGAGTGGACGATACCCAGCAGGGCGTTGGAGAAGGCCATGCCGGCCAGGCACTGACCATAGTGCATCTCCTCGCGGCAGGACATGTCGCCCTTGAAGGACTTAATGAGGTCCTTCTCCACAATGTGGATGGCCTCGATGGCCAGAGGATCGGTGAACACGGTGTGCAGGGTGGACACATAGGCCTCGATGGCGTGGGTCAGAGCGTCCATACCGGTGTAGGCCACCAGGTGGGGAGGCATGGTCTCAGCCAGAGCGGGGTCGACGATGGCCACGTCGGGGGTGATGTTGAAGTCAGCCAGGGGGTACTTGATGCCCTTGGCATAGTCGGTGATGACGGAGAAGGCGGTGACCTCAGTGGCGGTGCCGGAGGTGGAGGGGATGGCGCAGAACTTGGCCTTCTGACGCAGCTCGGGGAAGTTGAAGGGGGTGATCAGGTCCTCGAAGGTGGTCTCGGGGTACTCATAGAAAGCCCACATAGCCTTGGCAGCGTCGATGGGGGAGCCGCCGCCCATGGAGATGATCCAGTCGGGCTCGAACTCGCGCATCATGGCGGCACCCTTCATGACGGTCTCAACGGAGGGATCGGGCTCGACGTTCTCGAAGAGCTTGGTCTCGATGCCGGCTTCCTTCAGGTAGCCGATGGCCTTATCGACGAAGCCGAAGCGCTTCATGGAGCCGCCGCCCAGGACCATGACGGCCTTCTTGCCCTTCAGGGTCTTGAGGGCTTCCAGAGCGTTGGCGCCGTAATAGATGTCGCGGGGCAGAGTAAATCTGGACATAGCAAAAACCTCCAAATAAAATGTCAGAAAGTATTGACAAAAAAATAACGATTCTTACCGGGGACTATTATTACACTTTGACAAACAAATGTCAATATCTATTTTGGAATTTTTTCGTAAAAAATCCACGTCCCGGACAAGTGTTTCCGGGACGTGGATATACGAAATAGAGAAAAGGGACGGTTCAGATTTTTTCAGCGGAAAAGTGCTTCAGCGCCAGCTCCACCGACCGGGCCAGCAGGGCGGCACCCAGGGGGAGGGCGTCGTCGTCGGTGCGGAAATGGACGTTGTGCCAGCAGGGATTTTCCCGGTCGGGGAAGCCGGAGCCCAGCCAGTAGAAGAAGCTGGGGATGCCCTGAGAGAGCACGGCGAAGTCCTCGCTGCCCATGTCGGGCCGGGGCTGGACCACGTTTTCCGCGCCCACCAGCTCCGCTGCGGCCTGTTTGGCCAGGGCGGTGGTCTCCGGGCCGTTCCAGGTGACGGGCACCTGGGGTTCCAGCACAAAGTCCGCCGTGCAGCCGTAGGCGGCGGCGATATCCCTGGCCAGGGATTCCAGCCTGGCAGAGGCGTCAGCCAGAACCGTGTCCGAGTGGGCACGCAGGCTGCCCGTCATGGTGAGCAGGTCGGGGGCGAAATTGTCCGGCGTACCGGCATGGATGGAGCACACCGAGCACACCAGGCTGTCCAGCGGGTCGGTGCAGCGGCTCACCACGGTCTGGGCGGCGCTGACAATGGCAGCGCCGGGGACAATCACGTCCACGCACTTGTGGGGAGAGCCGCCATGGCCGCTCTTGCCGTAGAGGGTGAGGGTGAAGTTATTCTTGCCCGCCATGATGGGGCCGGGGAGCACGGCAATCTGGCCGCAGGGTACCTCAGGCCGGTTGTGGAGGCCGAAAATGGCGGCAGGCTTGCCGCCCGCCTTTTCCCACAGACCGTGGCGCAGCATGGCTGCCGCCCCCTGGGTCACCTCCTCGGCGGGCTGGAAAATGAGCAGCACAGAGCCGGAGAGCTGTTCCCGCCGGGCGGCCAGAAGCTTGGCCGCGCCGTAGAGACAGGTGGTGTGGAAGTCGTGGCCGCAGGCGTGCATGACGCCCTCCACCTCCGAGGAACCAGGACCCTCCGGCTCCTGAAGGGTGATGGCGTCGATATCCGCCCGCAGAGCCACGGTGGGGCCGGATTTTCCGCCCCGCAGCAGGGCGGCTACGCCGGTCTCCATGCCCAGGTCCAGAAATTCCACCCCCAGCGGCTCCAGCAGAACACGGATTTTGGCCGTGGTGTTGACCTCATGGAAGCTCAGCTCCGGCCTACGGTGGAGCTGGGCCTTCAATTCCTCCAGCGCGGGCGCCAGCGCCCGTGCCTCCTCCAGCAGCGTCATGGTAAACGCCATCCTTTCCCGAGAATTTTCCCGATTTTATTTTTTTATAAAGGGGCATGGCCGCCCTGTCCAGCCAGCCACTGCTCCCGGGTGATCATCACCGCCAGCCAGCCGTCTTCCCGGCTGTACTCGGAAAAACCGGCGGCAAAATGGGTCTGCCAGGCGGAGACCTCCTGTCTGGCGATCTTAAAGTCATTGTGGATCCGACTGATTTTACACACCCGGAAGGCGTGGTCCAGCAGCAGCTTCAGGGCGGGCACGGCGTACCCCTGTCCCCGGTAGGGCGCGTAGAGGACGATGCCCATGTCCCACCAGTCCTTGTCGGGGGTGTAGTGGAAGCACACATCGCCCAGCCACTGGCCGTCCGATTTCCTGCGGATGTAGGCGGCAAACCGCTCCGGCTCCCTGCCGACCCACTGGGCATACCAGCTCTCCCACTGGGATGGAGGGAAATCCACGCAGCCCGTGTCCCGGTGGTAGCCCGGATAGAACACGTCCCAGTCCCGGTTGTAGGACATGGTGTCGGGGTCCGACTCCATCTGCGCCATAAACCACAGATCTTCCAGTTTTGGGACATAGAGCTCCAGCTCATCGGTCTGGGGACGATGCTGTTCCATGGGATACCTCCCTTTCCGGGCGTCCTTGCCCTCTCTCTAAAAGTAGTATACAATGAGAACAGCAAAAGTCAAACCGGAAAGGAAGCAGACCCGTGGCGGAAGCAAAAAATGATTTTACAAAGGGCAGCGTGTCCGGGGCCATCACCCGGATGGCCCTGCCCATGACGGCGGCCCAGCTGGTGAATATCCTCTACAATATTGTGGACCGGATGTATATCGGACGCCTGCCCGGTATAGGCCGTCTGGCCCTCACCGGCGTGGGGCTGGTGCTGCCGGTTATCTCCATCATCATCGGCTTTGCCAACCTGTGCGGCACCGGCGGCGCGCCGCTGTGCTCCATCTGCCGGGGCAAGGGGGACAACGAGGAGGCCGAGTGGGTCCAGGGCAACTCCTTTGCCCTGTTGCTGGGGCTGGGCGTGGCGCTCACCGCCCTCATCCTCCTGTTCCGCAAGCCCATCCTCTACCTCTTCGGCGCCAGCGGCGCCACTTTCCCCTATGCGGACAGCTACCTGTCCACCTACGCCCTGGGCACCGTCTTTGTCATGGTCAGCCTGGGCATGAATCCCTTCATCAACTCCCAGGGCTTTGGCCGGATGGGGATGCTCACCGTGTCCATCGGCGCGGCGGTGAACATCGTGCTGGACCCCATCTTCATCTTTGACTTCGGCTTCGGTCTGGGGGTGCGGGGCGCCGCCATCGCCACAGTCATCTCTCAGGCCTGCTCGGCTGCCTGGGTGCTGTGGTTCCTCACCGGAAGAAAGGCCATTGTGCGGCTGCGGCTGAGCCGGATGAAGCTCCAGGCGGCCAGAGTGGTGCGGATTGTGAGCCTGGGCACCTCCGGCTTTGTCATGGCCCTCACCAATTCCCTGGTGCAGATTCTCTGCAACGCCACCCTCCAGCACTGGGGCGGCGTGCAGTACGGCGACCTGTACGTGGGCGTGATGACCGTCATCAACTCGGTGCGGGAGGTCATCACCATGCCGGTCAGCGGCATTACCCAGGGCTGCCAGCCGGTGCTGGGGTACAACTACGGCGCAAAGGCCAATGACCGGGTCCGGCAGGGTATCCGGTTCACCACCGCGGTGACCATGGGGTATTCGGTGGTCATCTGGGCGGTGGTCATGCTATTTCCCGCCGCCTTCATCCACCTGTTCAACAGCGACGCGGAGCTGATTGAGACCGGCGTGCCCGCCTTCCGTACCTACTTCTCCATCTTTTTCTGTATGTCCCTCCAGTTTATCGGCCAGTCCATCTTTGTGGGCCTGGGCCGCAGCAAGAACGCCATCTTCTTCTCCCTGCTGCGCAAGGCCTTTATCGTGGCACCCCTGACCCTGCTGCTGCCGGTTCTGGGCTTCGGGTACAACGGCGTGTTCCTGGCCGAGCCCATCTCCAACGTCATCGGCGGCCTGGCCTGCATCCTCACCATGTACTTCACTGTGTACCGCCCCCTGGCGGCGGAACAGGCGAACCGGGCGTCCCGCTGAGGGCCGTCCGGTTTTTCTTGCCCCGATGGGGGAAAACTGGTATACTGTATACTGAAATGTTATGTCCGGGGGAACCCGGAGGCAGGAGGCAACCCCATGAAGCTCATGGTCATCGACGGAAATTCCATCGTCAACCGGGCGTTTTACGGCGTCCACATGCTCACCACCCGGGACGGCCAGCCCACCAACGCGGTGTACGGCTTCCTCACCATTCTCCAGAAGCTGGTGGATGAGGAGAAGCCGGACGCCCTGTGCTGCACCTTTGACCGGAAGGCGCCCACCTTCCGCCATCTGGCCTATGAGGGCTACAAGGCCCAGCGGAAGGGCATGCCCGACGAGCTGGCCTCCCAGATGCCCATCCTCAAGGAAGTGCTGGACGCCATGAACATCCCCCGGTACGAGATGGACGGCTGGGAGGCGGACGACCTCATTGGCACCATCTCGGTGAAGGACGCCGCCGCCGGGTGGGACACAGTGGTGGTCACCGGCGACAAGGACTCTCTCCAGCTGGTCACCGACCGCACCCGGGTGAAGCTGGTGTCCACCCGCATGGGCCAGACCACCACCAAAGAGATGACCCCCGACTCCTTCCGGGAGACCTACGGCTTTGACCCCATCCACATCATCGACCTGAAAGCCCTCATGGGAGACGCCAGCGACAACATCCCCGGCGTCAAGGGCGTGGGGGAAAAGACCGCCATGGACCTCATCCAGCGCTATCAGAGCGTGGAGGCCATCTACGCCGACCTGGACAAGGTGGAGGCCAAGCCCGCTGTGCTGAAAAAGCTGACCGAGGGCAGAGAGCAGGCCAAGATGTCCTATGACCTGGCCACCATCCGCACCGACGCGCCCCTGGACTTCAAGCCCGAGGACGCTGCCCGGAAGGAGGTAAACCAGGCTGAGCTGTACCAGCTGTTCCTCAAGCTGGAGTTCTCCAAGCTCATCGACAAGATGGGCCTGAAGGCCCCTCAGGGAGAGGTGGCTGCGGCCACCGAGGAGCAGGCGGTTACCGGCACCTGCGAGAGCGAGGAGGTCACCGACCTGACCCGTGCGGAGGAGCTGCTGGCCATCTGGAGAGGGCAGGAGAGCGTGGACGTGCTGGCTCTGCCCGACCTGAACGCCGTGGCGGTGGAGTGGTGGGAGAGCGAGTCCCACTCCAGGGCCGCTGTGCTCCGTGCCGACAAGCTGGAGGGGTACAACGGCGTGCTCAAGGCCCTCTTCACCGCTGATATCAAGAAAAACACCCACGACGTGAAAACCCTGCTCTCCCGGCTGCTGGAGGAAGGCGTGGAGGGGGATGGCTTTGTCTTTGATACCGCCATCGCCGCCTATCTCCTGGCTCCCACCGACGGCAGCTACGAGCTGGAAAAGCTGGGCATCACCTACTTCAACCAGGAATTTGCCAAGGCCAAGGACACCTACCTGGCCCCTGACGCCTTCTCCCCACTGGCCGACCAGACGGCGGTGCTGGGGGGCATGCTGAGCCACTGCGCCCTCATCGGGGCCCTGAAAAAGGTCCTGGCGCCTCGGCTGGAGGAGCTGGGCATGCACCAGCTCTACTACGATATTGAGCTGCCCCTGTGCCCGGTGCTGGCGGCCATGGAGCACGCCGGTATGCTGGTGGACCGGAAGGCCCTCTCCGAGTTTGGCGACATGCTGGACGAGCGCATTTCCGCTGACCAGACGGAGATTTACGAGCTGGCAGGGGAGACCTTCAACATCAACTCCACCCAGCAGCTGGGCAAGATTCTCTTTGACAAGCTGGGCCTGCCGCCGGTGAAAAAGACCAAGACCGGTTACTCCACCAACGCTGAGGTGCTGGAGAAGCTGCGGGGACAGCACCCCATCATCGACAAGATTCTGGAGTACCGGCAGTACACCAAGCTGAAGTCCACCTATGTGGACGGCCTGGGCAAGGTGATTGCTCCCGACGGTCGTATCCACACCTCTTTCCAGAACACGGTCACCGCCACCGGGCGGCTCTCCTCCACTGAGCCCAACCTGCAGAACATCCCGGTGCGCACTGAGCTGGGTGCGGAGCTGCGGAAGATGTTCGTGGCTCCCGCAGGAAAGGTGCTGGTGGACGCGGACTACTCCCAGATTGAGCTGCGGCTGCTGGCCCATATCGCCGGGGACGAGCACATGATTGAGGCCTTCCGCACCGGTGAGGACATCCATACCGTCACCGCTGCCCAGGTATTCGGCGTGCCGGTGGACCAGGTCACCAAGCACATGCGCTCCTCCGCCAAGGCGGTCAACTTCGGCATCGTCTACGGCATCTCCGCCTTCTCCCTGTCCCAGGACATCGGCGTGCCCACCTATGAGGCCAAGGAGTATATCGAAAAGTACTTCGCCCGCTTCTCCGGCGTCCACGCCTATATGACTGACGTGGTCAACCGGGCCAAGGCCGACGGCTATGTGTCCACTCTCTTCGGACGCCGCCGCTGGCTGCCTGAGCTCAAGTCCTCCAACTTCAATACCCGCTCCTTCGGCGAGCGGGTGGCCCTCAATATGCCCATTCAGGGCACAGCCGCCGACATCATGAAGCTGGCCATGATCCACGTCCACAGCCGCCTGCGGGAGGAGGGACTTCAGGCCAGGCTCATCCTCCAGGTCCACGACGAACTGATTGTGGAGTGCCCCGAGGAGGAGGCGGAGACCGTCAAGGCTCTGCTCTCCAGGGAGATGGAGTCGGTGGCCCAGCTGGCCGTGCCTCTCATCGCCGACGCAGCCGCCGGAAGAAGCTGGGCGGAGGCCAAGGGCTAAGGCAGCACCGCACAATTATGTCTGCGGCCCTGGCAGGCCCTTTTGCCCCAACTGTGCAGTTTGTAAATCTTGAAATACATCCAGTATTCCGGCGATTTTCAAACTTTCATTTGAGACAAAATGACTCAGCCAGTTCTCTTGCCAAATTGTGCCGTGTTGCCCTAAATCAACAGAACAGACAACAGGAGTATCAGAACATGGATTTCAGACTGCTTCCCATGGACCGCTCCACGGTGCCCGATGTGGCGGCCATTGAACGGGAGTGTTTCTCCCAGCCCTGGTCAGAGGATATGCTGGCCGAGGAGCTGTACAATGACAACGCGTCCTTCATCGTAGCCGTGGCCGACGACGGCACCGTCCTGGGCTACGCCGGCCTCACCGTGGTGCTGGACGAGGGATATATCAACAATGTGGCCGTCAGGAGTCAGTACCGCCGCATGGGCGTGGCCGACGCTTTGCTGGGGACCTTCATCAACTTCGCGGAAGACCATCTGGCCTTCCTCACCCTGGAGGTACGGGCGTCCAACGACAAGGCCATCTCCCTTTATACGAAAAACGGCTTTGTCCAGGAGGGACGGCGGAAGGACTACTACAAGGACCCCAAGGAGGACGCCATCATTATGACCCGGCGCTTCAGCGGGGAAGGGGCATGACCGGCGGAGAGATCCGCCTTCTGGATGCCACAGCCCTCCGGCGGGTGTATCGGGAACATGTGAAGGCGGACTTCCCGCCCGCCGAGCGCAAGCCCCTGGCCATGATTGAGCGGCAGGTCCGCACCGGGCAGTACGACACCCTGGGCCTGTTTCAGGGGGAGAAGCTGCTGGCCTACGCCTTTCTGTGGCGGGACAGGGAGGGGCGCTGTGCTCTGCTGGATTACCTGGCAGTGTGCCGGGGCGGTCGGGGACAGGGGACAGGGAGCGCCTTTCTGGAACAGCTCAAAACCCACTACGGCAGCTTTGACGGCCTGCTGGTGGAGGCCGAGGCGGAGGGCACCCGGGCAGGGGAAGAGGACAACGCCCTCCGCCGTCGGCGGATTGATTTCTACCGTCGCTGCGGGTTCCGGATGCTGGACTACCGGGTCCGCCTCTTCGGCGTGACTTACTCCATGCTGGCCTCCGGCACCCTCACCACTGCCGACGCTCTGGCCGCCCACCGGCGGCACTACCGTCTGGACGAGCCCGGGTTCAACCCGCTCCGGGCCATGGCGGAGATCCCTTGTTCGTCGGGCAGCGCATCCTCCAGCTCGTGACCCAGGGACAGACCCAGCCGCAGCCCGGCGGAGAAGCAGAGTATCCCCCAAGTCTCCATCAGAAGGTTGCGGCTGTCCACCAGCTCCAGCGCGTCGCCGGATTCTAAGGCCGCGTCCCACCCTGCCACTGCCTCTTCGTAGGCGGGAGACTGGCAGAGAAGCTCCCGCCGCTGGGCAATAAATTGCAGGTAGAGCTGATGGGAGAAGGGTTCCATTTTGCATACCTCCGTAACTAGACGTTTTATGTCTGGTTACATGATACCAGACATAAAACGTCCTGTCAAGGAGGCGAAGGCGGATGTATCCGCAGCCAATCAGATTAAAAGAGCTGAGAGAAAATGCAGGCTTGAAACAGACCGAGCTGGCAGCTATGATGGGAATTACAGAGCGCCAGTACCAGCGCTACGAGCGGGGAGAAGGAGAGCCCAAGCTGGCCGGTTGGATTTGGCTGGCGGACTACTTCCAGGTCTCGCTGGACTACCTGGTGGGGCGGTCGGAGGACCCGACCGTCCATTGATGGAACGAAAGAAGGAATTTCCATGAATATATTAGCCATTGAATCCTCCTGCGACGAGACCGCCGTGGCAGTGGTGCGGGATGGCCGCACCGTCCTGTCCGACGCCATCGCCTCCCAGGCGGATATGCACGCCATCTACGGCGGCGTGGTGCCCGAGATTGCCTCCCGCAAGCACATCGAGGCCATCGCCGGGCTGACCGACCGGGCACTGGCACAGGCTGGGGTGACCAAGGCCGACATCGACGCCGTGGCCGTCACCTACGCCCCCGGCCTCATCGGCGCCGTGCTGGTGGGCGTCAACTTTGCCAAGTCCGTGGCCTTTGGGCTGGATGTGCCCCTGGTGCCTGTCCACCACGTCCGGGGTCATATCGCCGCCAATTACATCACCCACCCTGACCTGGAGCCTCCCTTTGTGTGCCTTTGCGTCTCCGGCGGCACCACCGCCATTGTGGACGTGCGCAGCTACACCGACATGGAGGTCATGGGCGCCACCCGGGACGACGCGGCAGGGGAGTGCTTTGACAAGGTGGCCCGGGTGCTGGGCATCGGCTACCCTGGTGGTGCCCCCATGGACCGGCTCTCACAGGGCGGAGACGACAGCAAATATCCATTCCCCTCTGTTCATGTGGACGGCGCGCCCCTGGACATGTCCTTCTCGGGCCTGAAGACCGCCGCCATCAACCTGATTCACAACGCCCAGCAGAAGGGCGAGACGCTGGACCTGCCTTCTCTGGCTGCCTCCTTCGGCGCGGCAGTGAGCCATATGCTGGTGCCCAGGGCCATGGAGGCCGCCCGGATGAAGGGGTACGGCAAGGTGGCCGTGGCGGGCGGCGTGGCGGCCAACAGCCGTATCCGGGCAGACCTGGAGCGGGCCTGCCGGGAGAGCGGCGACAAGCTCTACCTCCCCCAGCTGAGCCTGTGCGGCGACAACGGCGCCATGATTGGCTGCCAGGGCTATTATGAATACTGTGCCGGGAAGCGGGCGGGCATGGATCTGAACGCCTACGCCACCCGGGATATCGGAAAGGGCTGAGCAATCAGCCCTTTCGTTTTGCATTTAAGAAGCTGCAAACATGCAGAAATCAAAAATAATAAAATTATGTAAACTATTTAATGGGGATAGCGGTGCAAAACAGGTGTGCAAAACTAAGTGTATAAGTGGAAAAGCTATGAAAAATCAGTGGGAAACAGGTGTGGAAAACCATGTGGACAATGTGGATAACATATAGTAGACGGCATTATTGCTCGGTATTACGTTAACAGAAAAGCCGAGCGGAAACGACAAAGCGACCTGTGAAAAATGAGACGAAAGCGTGCAAAAGAACGAGACAGGACAGCGAAAAATCGGGAAGGACCGGAGAAGTCGGGGAAGGAGCTGGAAAAAAGAAGAATTGCAGGACCAAAAAATGCAGCCTGTCTGGCAGAATAAAATGTGAATATACCGTTAGTATATTAACAACAGGAAGAAAAACTTAGATTGACGGAGGAGCGAAAATATGGTATGATTACTTGTCGTCAGCGGACGTGAAAAGAGAATATGCTGGTATAGCTCAGTCGGTAGAGCAGCTGATTCGTAATCAGCAGGTCGTGTGTTCGAGTCACATTACCAGCTCCAAGAGAGACACGATGAAAATCGTGTCTCTTTTTTGTACCCATGGCATACTGGAAGGTGATTGACATTACTTCGATATCGCTGTAATATAATTCTATATCGAAGTATGGGGGGATCTGCGTGCTGCGGATAATCTCGCTGATTGGTCTGCTTGTCTACTTTGCGGTGCTGCTGGTGGCGGTGACCCGGGAAAAGAAAAATCACAGCGTGCTGGATTACTTTTTCGCCGGGCGGACGCTGCCCTTCTGGGCCCTGTCCATCACCTTTATTGCCTCCTGGTGGGGGGCGGGCTCCGCCATATCCACAGCGGATCTGGCCTACACGGACGGCCTCGGAGCCTTCTGGCATTACGGCGTCCCGGTATTGATTTCCACGCTGCTGATGATTCTGGGCGCAAAGGGAATCCGCCGGGTGGGCTATCTGACCCAGGGCAAGATGATGGAAGCCCGCTATTCCAAAACGGTTTCCAAGATACTCTCGGTCATGATACTGATCTTTATGACCCTTACGGCTGCCTCCCAGATGGTGGGCATCGGCACTTTCTTCGGCACCTACCTGGGCCTTAACTATGAGCTGGCCGTGGTGGTAGGGACGGGAATCGTGCTGATCTACTCCATGTTCGGCGGCTTCCGCGGGGTGGTGCTCACCGATATCATCCAATTTGTGCTGCTGCTGATTTCGGCGGTGGCGGTGTTTCTTGTGGCGATGCACGCCTCGGGTGGTCTGGGCGCCATCCAGGCCGCAGCGGAGACGGCGGGAAAGACGGATTATATGAGTGTTACCGCAGGGGCCTCCAAATATATGACCTATGTGATTACCTTCGGCTGTGCCTGGATGATTCAGGCCAATGTCTGGCAGCGGATATCCGCCGCAAAAACCGACAGAGACGCCAGAAAAATGACAGTGATGAGCTTTTTTGCCTACATTCCGCTGTACCTGATTGTGGTTTTGACCGGTATGGCCGGCCTGGTGCTCTTTGACCAAATGCCTGAGGGCGGTGTGGTAACGGCGGTGGTGGTGGAGTATAAGCCGCCGGCACTGGGCGCGCTGGTCTTTGTGGGAATTGCGGCGGCCATCATGTCCACCATGGACTCGCTTATCAATACGGGCGCCATGACCCTGGCTATTGATCTGAGAAGCGGGGAGAAGAGTGAGGAGGAGAAGCTGAAATTCTCCCGCACGGCCACCCTGCTGGTCACGGCCGTTGCCCTTGTCATTTCTCTGGGGATTCGCTCCATTCTGGAGATCTCCTGGATGGCCTCCGACGTGATCACCACCGGCGTGTTTGTGCCGCTGGTGGCGGGCTTCCTCTGGCGCCGGGGCAATTCCAAAGGCGCCATGGCCGCCATGCTGACGGGGCTGGTCTACTGCGTATATAATTTGCTCATCGGCTTCGGCCTGCCGCTGCCCGCCTTCTGGGCGCCCCAGTCCGCGCTCCAGGTGATTCTGGGTGTGGCGCTTTCGCTGGCGGTCTATGTGGGCGTCAGCCTGTGCACCGAGCCCGAGTACGACAAGGCCGACCGGTTCATCGCCGCAGCCAATCTGTTTGGAAAACGGGGAGGGACGGAAGCATGAGGGATGACGATTCGTTTGCCGTAATCTCAAAGATTCGCCGGGGAATGGAAGTCATGCTGCTGGAGGCTTTGAAGCAGGCGGGGGTCTCGGGGATTGCCCCCTCCCACGGACAGATTCTGCTGGCTCTGTTTGACGGACGGCGCCTGCCCATGAATGAACTGGCGGAGCAGATCGGCAAGACGCCCCAGACCGTAACCGTGCTGGTGAAGAAGCTGGCGGAGATGGGCTATCTGAAGAGCGAGCGGGTTCCCGCCGACAGGCGCAGCAGCGTGGTATCTCTGACGGAGCAGGGAGAGCGGCTCAAGCCGGTGTTCCAGTCGGTGTGCAGGCAGCTGCAGGAGACCCAGTACAGGGGACTGAGCCAGGAGGAGATTGTACAGCTGCGCAGGATGCTGGCCGTTGTGGCGGAGAATTTTTCCGCATACAGCAGGGAAGAAGATATACCAAACGTATAATTAAAATTAAATATTACAAAAAACACCCGCGGACGTGCGCAGCAAGCGCATGTCCGCGGGTGTTTTTTCGGTCAGAGCGTCACTGGAACAGGGCGCCCGAGGTATCCACCGAGTGGTTGCAGCGGTTGTCGATGTCGGTGCCGTTGCCGGAGAACACCGAGCCGTCAAAGTAGATGGTCATCTCGGTGGGCACGTTCTCCAGCAGCACGGCGGTGCCGTTGTTCAGGAACTTGTTATCCTCGTACAGGTCATGGGAGGCGGACTGGCCGGTGGAGTTGAAGTGGAAGCCCACCTGGTTGTCGGTGAAGGTGCACCCGGTCACGTTGACCCAGGCCTCGCCGTAGGCCAGCACGGCGGTCTTGTAGCCGGTGAAGGTGCAGCCTACAGGCCAGCACTTGGCGGGGGCGGAGATGCCGATATCCGTGCCGTCCCCCACAAAGTCCATGTCATAGAAGTAGTTGATCCAATGATAGCTCCCGCTCCTGAGGGTGACGCTGCCGTGTAGGACGGTGCGTGCCGCGCCGTCGGTGGAGCCGTAGAAGTCAATGGAGCGGCCGGGCAGCTCCAGATCGCCCTCGTAAGTCACGGCGGGCAGGTAGACCTCCACCTGGTCGTTGGCGGCGGTCTCGCTGGCGATCTGGTCCAGCAGGGTCTGGAGCTCCTCAATGGTACCCATGGGGTAGTCGTGCCAGTTGTACATATGGGTGATGATGGCAGTGATGTGGAGGTTCTGCTGCACCCGGATCACGTCGCCGTTCTTCATCTGGGCCGTCCACACCACCTGGGGCTCACCGGAGCTGCCGGTAAAGTCCAGGTAGGATACCATGGCGGCGTCGGGGGAGTAGTCGTCGTGGCTGGGGACTGTGGCAGTGAGGGGGGAGGCGGCGTTCTCATCCTGTACCACCTCCACGGTGACCTGCTCCACCAGAGGCTCGAACTCCGTCCAGGCGTCCGCGCCGGTGGCGGCGTCGTTGACGTACCAGCGGGAGGGCCAGCGGTATTCGTCATCTGGGCCGCCCTGCTGGTAGATGTCGGGGGCGCTCTGGCAGCGGTCATTGGGCCAGGCCACCAAGAGCTGATAGGTCTTGTCTCCGCTGGTATAGTAAACCTCGCCCACACCGTCGTACTCCTGGGGGACGTGGGCGCTGAAGCGATTCCACAGCGCCCAAGCGGCGGCCGCAATGACAATCAGCACCACCAGGCCCACAATCAGCGCTTTCCGAAGTGGGATCGGTTTTCCAGCCTTCTTCCGGGAATGGATGTCCCGGGCACAGTGGGGGCAAAAGGCGGCGTTCTCAGGCAGGTCCGCTCCGCAGTGGGGGCATTTGCGTTCCATCGTGTTCACTCCTTGGTATCAAAGGTGACCTGGGACAGGTCCAGAGGCTGGTCGCAGAGGTTGTCGATGTCGGTCTGGTTGTTGGAGAATACCGAGCCCTGGAAGTTCATGGTCACGTCGGTGGGCACGGCCTCCAGCAGCACGGCGGTGCCGTTGTTGGAAAAGTAGTTGTCGTTGAACATGGAGTGGTTGACATACTCCCCCATGCTGTTGAAGTCAAAGCCCACCTGGTTGCCGTCAAAGCGGCAGCCGATAACGTTGACCCAGCAGGTGCCGTAGGCCAGCACGCCTGTCTCCCAGTTGGTAAAGGAACAGTTGGTGGCCCGGAAGAAGGCAGAGGTGGACACGCCGCTGCCCGTCCCGCTGCCCGCAAAATCCAGGTCCTGGAAAAACATGATGTCACTGTTGGGACAGGTGAGAAAGACGGTGCCGGTGAAGGTGGTGCGGTGGCCGTCGGCATCGGTGGAGCCGTACACATTGATGGGGCGCTCCTGTATGGTGAGCTCACCCTCATAGGTCACAGCGGGCAGGTGGAGATTCACCACGGTGGGGAGGGGGACGTCCTTCTCAATCTGGTCCACCAGGGCCTGAAGGTCCTCGATGGTATCCATGGGGTAGTCCTCCGGGTAGTAGTCCCTGGTCTCAATGAGCTCCGGCTCATAGGTCTGCCGCAGCAGGATGGTGTCCCCCGTTCTTCATGTGAAGGGTCCATACCAGCTCCGCCGGGGTGCTCTCTCCGGTGAAGTCCAGCAGGGAGATGAGGGCGGCATCGGCGGCGGCCTCGTTGTAGGCGGGCTGGGAGCACACCATGGGGGAGGGGCTGTCCTCCTGACCGATAAATTCAGCGGAGACCGATTTCACCAGCTCCAGAAAGGCCTGGTTGGCGTCCTCGCCGGAGACGCTGTTGTTGATGTACAGCCGGGAGGGCATCCGGTACTGTCCGTCCGCCTCGCAGGGGATGGTCAGCTCGGCCTGGGGGGTGAAGCGGTCAGCGCCGGAGGCCAGCAGCACCTGATAGACGGTGCCGTCCTCGGCGGTGTAGGTCACCTGGCCGTATTCGTCGTAGGTGCTGGGTTTTAAGCTCAGCCACAGTCCCACGGCTACGGCGGAGACGATGACCAGTACCAGCAGGCCCAGCAGCACCCGCTTCAGCATGGGCACCGGCGCCTTGGCTTCCTTGCGGCGGTATACAGTCCTGGCGCAGTGGGGGCAGAAAGAGGCCTCCTCCGGCAAATCCGCACCGCAGTGGGGACATTTGCGTTCCATGACTTATCCTCCGTTTCCCTGATAGTCCAGCATGGTGTAGCCCAGCAGGTTGTAGTCCGCGTCCAGCAGCAGGTAGCACATCCAGCGGCCCTCGTCGGGCAGGAATTCCTCCAGCCGCTCAATCTCACGGCATTGCCGCTCCATATCCGGGCTGTGGTACTGGAGCCACAGACGGTAAATCTGGGAGTCATCCTTCCGCAGCACCGGGCCCTGGCCTGTGTTGTAGCCCTTCAGGAACCACACCACACCCGAGGACTCCAGCTCCTCCGGGGGGATATAGGTGGAGAAGAGGTCCTGCCACTGGTCATCAAAGGCGGCGCTCTGCTCCAGGTAGAGGTCGGTAAAGTCGTAGTCGCACAGCGTCACGTCCAGCTGCCACTGACCGTCTCCCAGATTGGTGGCCGGTCCGATGGAGTAGCCCATCAGGTGGGTGTTGGTGTCAAAGAGCAGCAGATACAGGCTGTCGCCCCCGGCTTTGCGGGCGTTGAACTGGCCCCACTCCCCGTCGGAGCCGCTGGTACCCTGGGAGGAAACCAGCGCGGCCATCTGGAAAGAGTTGATCAGGTAGTCGTCGATGTTGTCGCTGGCCAGGGAGGTGGTGTTGAAGTTGATATAGGTCACCGTGGGGAAGTACTCCCGCATCAGATCGGCTGTGACCGTGACCATGCCCTCCTCATCCTCGGTGAGCACCACCGGATGGACCTCACCTTCGGGCATGCCGGTGGGGGCGTTGTTGTGGAGGAAAAGGGCCAGAAGACCGGCGGCAGCCGCTGCGAGCACAATCACAAGGGCCGCGATTTTCAGCCCCTTCCGCCACAGATGGGCGGGAACCTGGGCCGGCTTCCGGGTCCGGATGCTCTGGGCGCAGTGGGGGCAGAAGGAGGCGTCCTCCGGCAGGGGGGCGCCGCAGTGTGGGCAAAGGTGTTCCATGATAAATCCCTCTCTGTTCCGTGTCTCCACGGGTTATTCAAAGGTGGCGTAGGAGATGTCCACTGGGTGGCCGCAGGGGTTGTCGATGTTCACACCGTTGCCGGTGAAGCGGGAACCGATGAAATCGATGGTCCGGTTGGTGGGCACCTGCTGGAGCAGCACGGCGGTGCCGTTATTGCGGAAGGTGTTGCACTCAAAACGGGTATAGTTGGCGTAATCTCCGGCGCTGTCAAAGCAGAAGCCGGTGTTGTTGTTCTCAAACCAGCAGCCCACCGGGTCGCACCAGTCGTCGCCGGTGACCAGCAGCCCGGTGTCCCAGCCGGAGAAGAAACAGTTCTCCACCCGGCTCTCGGCGGAGAGGGTGAGCCCAACGCCGGAGCCGCTCCCCCGGAAGTCGATATTCTGGATAAAGGATACCGGCTTTTTCTCCGGGGCTATCACCACCGGTCCGGTAAAGGAGGTGCGCATGTTCTTCTCGTCCACGCTGCCGTACAGGCTGACGCCCCGGCGGCGAATGGTAAGGCCGCCCTCATAATGGACCGGGGGCAGGTGGAGGTACACCATGGCGGACGGGGAGGCCTCCTCGGCGATCTGGTCCACCAGGACCTGGGGGTCCTCAATGGTGTCCATGGGGTAGTCCTCCGGATAGTAGTCCAGGGTCTCCACCTGCTCCAGATACAGCTTCTGCCGCAGGCGGATGGTGTCCCCGTTTTTCATGTTGAAGGTCCAAATCAGCTCCGCCGGACTGCTCTGGCCGGAGAGATTCACGATGGTCACCAGGGCCACGTCGTCATCATAGGCCTGGTACATGGGCTGAGAGCAGGTCATAGGGGAGGGGCTGTCCTCCGGCTGGATGAGCTGGGCATAGAAGGTATCCACCAGTTGGAGGAACATGGGGCTGGCGTTGTGTCCGCTCTCCACATGGGTGATGAACAGGTTGGAGGCCCGGTCATAGGCCACATACTTCTCCGTCTGTACCGTATATTCCGGCTGGGGGCCGGAGGCGTTGTCCTGGAAGGTGAGGTACAGGTGATAGGAGTTGTTGCCGTTGGAATAGACCACCTCGCCGTAGGCGTCGTAGACGTTGGGGGTGACGGCCTGGTACAGCGCCATTCCCAGCACAAGCCCGCCTGCCGCCAGCAGCACCAGTCCCGCCAGCCAGAGGGCCAGCCGTACCTTCTTCCACCACATGCGGACCGGCACCACCACTTCCCTCCGGGGACGGACCGGCTGGGCGCAGTGGGGGCAGAAGGAGGCGTCCTCGGGCAGCGCCGTGCCGCAGTGGGGGCACGGCCTGGTCCTGCCGCTCATGTTACAGGGCCTCCATCAGCCGCAGCACGTTCTTGTACCGCCGCTGGGGATTGACGTGGGTGCAGCGGTCCACGATACGGCCCATTTTACCGCTGGCCAGATGCTTGGAGGGGTGCTCGCCGGTGAGCATCACGTTGATGAGAATGCCCAGGGAGTAGATGTCGGTGCGGATGTCCGACTGGGACAGGCCGTACTGCTCGGGGGCGGCGTAGCCTGTGGTGCCCAAGATTTGAGTGTCGCTGTCGTGCTCTGGCTTGTGGAGCCGGGCGGCGTCAAAGTCGATGAGCAGGGCCTCGGAGCCACGGAGAATGATGTTCTCCGGCTTCACGTCCCGGTGGACGGCACCGATGGAGTGGAGCACCCACAGGGCACGGCACACCTGACTTACAATTTTCTTGGTCTCATCCGGGGAGAAGAGGGCGCCCTTGAGAAGAAAGCCCAGGGTGTCCCCCTCGATAAACTCCTCCAGCACCAGATTTTCCCCGTCCCGCTCCGCCACCTCATAGATGGTGGGCAGGTTGGGGCAGGTGTAGTCCAGCAGGGCACGGTAGACCTCGGAATTGCCGTAAAAATGCCGCAGGATGAACCTCTGGCCTGTGACGTTGTGACGGATGAGCCGCACACTTCCACGGGGGCTCTCCTTCAGGACCCGGACCAGCTGGTACTCCTCGCGCAGAATATCTGACAGCCAAGTATAAATGGAAATCACCCCAAAATCTAAAACACTATGCAGTGGGCATATTGTATCCCCATACTAAATGTTGTAAATTTAAGTATATACGATTTGCATTTAGAAGTCAAAGAGGAGTGAAAAGCGTGGAAGAGAAGACGACCGACGATCTGAGCCAGGAGCTGATGAGCAAGGACGATATTGACTCCTACATCAAGGAAAACCGCTTCTATTTTTCAGATCGCAGTATTTCTGAGCTGCTTAATACGCTCTATGACAAAAAGGATATCTCCAAGGCTTCCCTGGCCCGCAAGGCTGGGATGAGCGAGGTATACCTGCATCAGATGTTTTCCGGACGGCGGAAGCCCTCCCGTGATAAGCTGCTCTGCCTGTGCGTGGGACTGGGGGCCACTCTGGACGAGACCCAGCGTCTGCTCCGGCAGGCAGCGCTGGCGGAGATTTACCCCAAGAACAAGCGGGATGCCATCATCGGCTTTGGCATCACCCACCATATGGAGCTGAGCGAGATCAACGACAAGCTCTTTGCTGAAAACGAAAAGACCTTATTTTAAGGATGAAAACGGGTAGGGGTACCGGGCTGTCCGGACATCCCTGCCTGCCTGCATGATGTGGGTCCATAAAGACGCATATTGTTTTGAACAGCCCGGGAGCGGGTGCCCGGCTGTTTGAAAAATAAGCACAATAACAAATAGGAGGAAAGCGCAAAATGAAACAGAGAAGATTCATTTCCGTGCTGGCAGCCGGCGCGCTCTGCCTGTCCCTGCTGCCCACGGCGGCTTTTGCTGCTGAGAGCATGGACAACTTTAAGGTCGAGCGGGAATACCCTGCGGGACAGTTTACCGACGTGGTAGCCGGCAGCTGGTACGCCGGCAGCGTGGAGAAGGCCTACGAGCTGGGCCTGGTGGAGGGCACCAGTAAGACCACCTTCTCTCCCACCGACCCCATCACCGTTGGCTCCACCCTGGCGCTGGCCTGCCGTCTGTACAGCACCTACTACGATGACAACGCCACCTTTACCGGCGGCAGCCCCTGGTATCAGCCCTATGTGGACTACGCCGTTGCCAAGGGCATCATCACCTCCGGCCAGTTTACCGACTACAACGCCAACGCCACCCGCCGGCAGTTTGCCGCCATCATGGCCAAGTCCCTGCCCTCCAGCGCCCTGAAGTCCATCAACACCGTGGAGGACGGCGGCATCCCCGACGTGGCCTCCGGCAGCGCCAACAGCGAGGATATCTACACCCTCTACCGGGCGGGTATCCTCACCGGCAGCGACAAGGCGGGCACCTTCCTGCCTGAGACCACCATCGACCGGGCTTCCGTCTCCGCCATCCTCACCCGCATGGCCATGCCCGATCAGCGCCAGTCCATCACCCTGAAGAAGTCTGATGTGGCCGCCACCGGCATTACCCTGAACCGCAACACTCTGACCCTGAAGGCCGGCGAGACCTACCAGCTCACCGCTGCCCTGACGCCTGTCAACGCCAGCACTAAGGTGGAGTGGAGTGTCAGCAACAATGTGGTGTCCGTCACGGACGACGGTAAGATCACGGCCAATCGGGGCGGCGCCTGCCTGGTAACCGCTACGGCGGGCAGCGTCAAGGCCCAGTGCTCGGTGACGGTCACCGAGGTGGAGATCACCCGGGTCCGCTTCAGTGAAAACAGCGTGGAAATGACCGAGGGCGAGAGCAGGAAGCTGAACGTGTCCCTCACCCCCTCCGATGCCAGCCCCCTCTCCCTTGACTGGACCTCGGACACCCCCAGCGTGGCCACTGTCTCTGAGGACGGCACTGTCACCGCCGTGGGCGAGGGCAGCGCCATCATCACCGCCACGGCCCCCAACGGCAGATCCGACACCTGCTGGGTGTATGTGACCGGAAAAGTGAACGCCGCGGTGCCCGTGGTGGGCCGGGAGTACGGCCCCTTCAACCTGACCTCCTATTACAGCAGCGGCAAGGTGCAGGACACCTGGAATATTACATCCTTTGTTGTCACTAGCATAGAGGTTCCCTACCGGGGCAGCGACAGATATACGATGTCCATCAGCATTCAAGGCAGAACCAGCTATGACAGCTGCTGGTTTGACATGTACTTCTATGACGGCAGCGGCCGTGTGGTGGGAGAAGCAACGGTTATTGAAGATGTAACTCCCAACCGGGATTTTAACATTCTGGCAGAGGTTCACGTGGAGAAGGATATCCTGGACAACGCTGTCAGCATGGAATTCTTCTCTCACGACGGCGATCCCGCCAACTCCGGCGGTTCCAGCTCCGGCGGCAACCAGGGCGGCAACACCAGCGGCGGCAATGAGGGCGGCTCCACCGAGACCCCCGACTATGATTATCCCTATGATACCTATTACGGCTTTGAGGGCATCCCCTCCTTCGACGAGTTCACCAGCAGCAGCCGCACACAGATGGACTACACCGAGGGCAAAAAGGCTGGCTATATGTACGCCTCTGCTACCACAGCGGAGTTCGATTCGTACCGGGCGGCGCTGAAGGAATGCGGCTTCTCGGAGTCCCAGGTGGCCGGTATGTACTTCTACAGCAAGGGAACCCATGGCACCAACGACTACTGGGAGGTCCGGTGCGGCACGACGTCTTCTCCCTATGGAGAGGTGTCTGTAATGGTCTCTATCTCCCACATCAAGTCCACCAACGAGTGGTAAACAGCCTAACAGTGTGCCCCCGTCGGCCGGCGGGGGCACAGTTCTTCTATACTGCATGCAAAAAGCGCCGCCCGTCCCACAGGGGACGGGCGGCGCTTCATACTGCTTGCTTGAAAGGGGGGATTACACCCAGCCCTGGGCCATCATGGCGTCGGCCACCTTGATGAAGGCGGCCACGTTGGCGCCCAGGACATAGTCCTCGGGGGTCTTGCCGTACTCCTCGGCGGCGGCGGACATGTTCTTGTAGATGTCGGCCATGATGCCCTTCAGGCGGTTATCAACCTCCTCGAAGGTCCAGGACAGGCGCAGGCTGTTCTGGCTCATCTCCAGGGCGGAGACGGCCACGCCGCCGGCGTTGGCGGCCTTGCTGGGCACGAACAGGATGCCGGCCTCGGCGAAGGCGTCCATGGCCTCCAGGGTGGAGGGCATGTTGGAGCCCTCGGTGACCATCCAGCAGCCGTTCTTCAGCAGGGTCTTGGCGGCCTCCAGGTCGATCTCGTTCTGGGTGGCGCAGGGCAGAGCGATATCGCAGGGGACGGTCCAGATGCCCTGCCAGCCCTCGTGGTACTCGGCCTGGGGATGGGCCTCCACGTACTCACGGATACGGCCGCGGCGGACTTCCTTGATCTCCTTGATGGTGGCCACGTCCACACCGTTCTTGTCCACGATGTAGCCGTTGGAGTCGCACATGGCGATGACCACGGCGCCCAGCTCGGTGGCCTTCTCAGCGGCGTAGATGGCCACGTTGCCGGAACCGGACACGATGACCTTCTGGCCCTGGAAGCTCTTGCCCTTGTGGGTCAGGACCTCGTTGGCCAGGTACACCACGCCGTAGCCGGTGGCCTGGGTACGGGCCAGGGAGCCGCCGTAGCTCAGGCCCTTGCCGGTGAGCACGCCGCAGTACTGGCCGGTGAGGCGCTTGTACTGGCCGTACAGATAGCCGATCTCGCGGCCGCCCACGCCGATGTCGCCGGCGGGCACGTCGCAGTCGGGGCCAATGTGGCGGTACAGCTCAGTCATGAAGCTCTGGCAGAAGCGCATGACCTCGTCGTCGCTCTTGCCCTTGGGATCGAAGTCGCTGCCGCCCTTGCCGCCGCCGATGGGCAGGCCGGTGAGGGAGTTCTTAAAAATCTGCTCAAAGCCCAGGAACTTCATGACGCTCTGGTTGACAGTGGGGTGGAAGCGCAGGCCGCCCTTGTAGGGGCCGATGGCGCTGTTGAACTGGACGCGGAAGCCGCGGTTGACCTGGTACTCGCCCTTGTCGTCAATCCAGGGCACACGGAAGGTGATGATCCGCTCGGGCTCGACCATCCGCTCCAGGATCTTGGCCTTCTGATACTCGGGGCGGCGCTCCACGATGGGGTGCAGGGAGTTGAGCACCTCAGTGGCGGTCTGCAGAAACTCCGGCTCGTGGGGGTTCTTCGCCTTGACGTCGGCCAGTACCTGACTCACATAATCCATGATGTTTACCTCCTGATCTGTAGAGCGGCCTCCTTAATATATATGGAGCCGCGTCTGAGATATATCTGCGGTAGCTCGGGGCGCCCTCCGCCGCTGGGGGAGATGGACGGCGCTGCCCTGCGCACTACATTGGAATTAGTATACTGTCTTACCCCCGGTATCTGTCAATAGTTTTTTGCAGGATTTTAAAAAAAACTTGCGTAAAAAACCGTTCCGTCCGTAGGAATCCATCTGTGAGGGAGAAATCAGGCAAGTTTTGTCTTTGGGGGCTGCACTTCTCAGAACAAATTGATGAATGCGTTGATCTCGGAAAAGAGCTTTTTGTTCTGGTTCCAGATGAGACAGACCCGGGGACTGAAGTTCAGATCCTCCAGGTGGCGGATGACCAGAGACGAATCCGTGTTGATGATGGCGGAGGTGTAGGGGGCGATGGCGATGCCGATGCCGGCCTGTGCCCAGCTGAGGGAGGACTGAATCCCGTCATTTTCACATATGATGTGGGGAGTGAAGCCGTGCTTGCGGCAGGCGGTGACCAGCATCTCCCGGTAGCGGCGGTGGGTCACCAGCGGCTTGCCCTGAAGATCTTCCAGAGGGATAGCGTCGCTGCTGCTCCCTTCAAAGAAATAGGGCTTGGCCAGGGCCACAAAGTGGTCTGCCTCTCCGGGCGGGAGCAGCGTGTTGCGGATGGGTACCACATGGAAGGCGGTCACGTTGAAGGGCTCACGCACAAAACCGATGTCGGCCTCGTTTTCCCGCAGAGCGGCCAGGACGGATTCCGTGCGCCCCTCCACCACCTGAAAGTTTACATAGGGGTAGGCGCTGCAGAAGTGGGCGATTTTCTCGGGCAGAATCTGGCTGTTGATAGAGCCGATGGTGGCGATGCGGATGAGCATGTGCCGTTCCTGGGAAATAAGCTGGATATCCCGGGACGTCTCCTCCAGCAGGGCCAGGATGGCCTGGGCACGCTCCCGCAAAAGCGTTCCTGCCGGGGTAATCTCAAGATGGCGCTTGTCGCGGATAAAAAGGGGAGAGCCCAGCTCCTCCTCCAGCAGCTTGAGCTGAAGGCTGACAGGGGGCTGTGATACATTTAAGCTCTGAGCCGCCCGGGTTACGCTGCCCATCTTGGCGATTTCAAGGAAATATTCCAGCTGTTTTAGTGTCATTGCACAAATCTACCCCTTGATATTCTGTCTAATTAAACAATAATCATATATAAAAAATATATAAGACGAGGCTTTTAGAAGGATAAAAGTATTTGTCATGGCATAGGGAGAATGTTATAATATAGGCAATAAAGCGGATAGAGTTTTCGTTAAAAATGCCCTGCAAATTTCGCTGCCCTAATATTTGAGGAAAGCGAAAGTTGGACATTAGAGGAAAATGACAGAGAATTTTGCCATATCAAACTATATTATAAATATATAAAAGAGAAAAATCAAGAATTACAGAGGGAAAATCCAAAAAATGATACCGCCAGCCCATTCGCTGCGGCAGCTCCTTCTGGTTGTGAAACGTATTCCCCAAATACGTTTTTCAATAACAGCCGGCGACAGGGGCGGATACGGTGCGCACCGTGCCGCCCCACCCTCAGGCACCCCTATCTACCGAACATGATATGAGAGGGAGGAAAAGTATGACCGAGCAGAAAAATACGCAAGAACTGACTGGCATCAAGAAGTACTTTAAAGAACAGAACATCGAAATCTCCTGGAACCGCATCGGCATCCAGGCTCTGGGCGGCATGGCCCACGGCCTGTTTGCCTCGCTCCTCATCGGCACTATCATCAACACCGTTGGTACCTTTATCCCGGGTGTGGTCGGCGAGTTCCTGATGAGCATCTCCGGGCAGACCTCCGCCGTACAGGGCGCGGCCATGGCTCTGGCCATCGGCTATGCCGTCAAGTGCGATCCCTACGTCCTCTATTCCCTGGCCACAGTCGGCTACGCTACCAACGTTCTGGGCGGCGCTGGCGGTCCTCTGGCCGTGTACTTCGTCACCCTGATTGCCATCTTCTTCGGCAAACTGGTCTCCAAGCGCACTCCTGTCGACCTGATCGTCACTCCGGCCGTCACCATCATTATTGGCGTCCTGGTGGCGCAGTTCCTGGCCCCGCCCATCGGCGCGTTCGCCTCCTGGCTGGGCACCATCATCATGTGGGCCACCGAGCAGCAGCCCTTCTTCATGGGCATCCTGGTGTCCGTGATCGTGGGTATCGTCCTGACCCTCCCCATCAGCTCCGCCGCCGTCTGCGCGGCTCTGAGCCTGACGGGTCTGGCCGGCGGCGCCGCTGTGGCTGGCTGCTGCGCCCAGATGGTGGGCTTTGCCGTGTGTACTTATCGTGAGAACAAGATGAACGGTCTGGTTTCCATCGGCCTGGGCACCTCCATGCTGCTGGTTCCCAACCTGATGAGCAAGCCGATTCTGTGGCTGCCGCCCACGCTGGCCGCCGCTGTGACCGGTCCCATCGCCACCTGCATTTTCAATCTGCAGATGAACGGATCTCCCATCTCCTCCGGCATGGGCACCAGCGGTCTGGTGGGCCCCATCGGCGTTGTTACCGGTTGGTTCACTCCCTCTGAGGCGGCCCTGAACGCCGGCGCTTCCGCCATTGCTCCTGGCGCGATGGACTGGATTGGCCTGGTTCTGATTTGCTTCGTGCTTCCCGCCGCGCTGGCGCTGCTCTTCTCTGAGATTATGCGCAAGCAGGGCTGGATCAAGGAAGGCGACTATAAGCTGGTCTGATTCAGGCGTGCCCCGGATGGCTACATATTGTTAACCGCAGCCGGGGCGCCCATTCAGGCGGGTGCCCCGGCTGATATATCAGGGGTTTCCCCTGCACTTCAGGCGATATCTGAGTCCTGCCGGCGGGATTTCACCGGAAGGACCGGTAGAGCAAATATTTCCCCAAGCGCGTCATGAAAAATGGTAAAACGCCGATTCAGCACCGGCTAAAAGATGAAAGGAGTTTTCACAATGAGCATGACAGTCATTAAGAACATCGGCACCATCCTCAGCGGCGACATCAACAAGCCTGTTCTCGAGGGTGACACCATCCTGATTGCTGACGGCATGATCAAGGCCATCGGCGGCGACGCCCTGGCTGCTATCTCCACTGCTGAGATCGCTGCTGAGGTGGAGCAGGGTACTGTCATCGACGCCGCCGGCGCCACTGTCGCCCCCGGCCTGTTCGACACTCACGTCCACACCAGCCTGGGCGATTATGCTCACCGCCAGTTTGCCAGCAACTTCATCGAGGGCGAGCTCCACGGCGGCGTGACCACCATCATCTCCGCCGGTGAGTGCCACACCCCCGGCCGTCCCAAGGATCCCGCCGGCACCAAGGCTCTGGCCATTCTGGCCCACAAGTCCTTCGACGCTCTGAAGCCCGGCGGCGTGAAGGTCCACGGCGGCAGCGTCATCCTGGAGAAGGGCCTCACTGAGGCGGACTTCGCCGAGATGGCCAAGGAAGGCGTCTGGACCGTCGGCGAGATCGGCCTGGGCAGCGTGAAGCAGCCCGAGGACGCCGCTCCCATGGTCGAGTGGGCCCACAAGTACGGCATGAAGGTCCAGATGCACACCGGCGGCACCTCCATCCCCGGCTCCTCCACCGTCACCGCCGAGCAGGTCATGGCCACCAAGCCCGACGTCATCTCCCACATCAACGGCGGCCCCACCGCTATCCCCCTGCACGAGGTGGACAAGCTGATGGACGAGACCGACTTCGCCATGGAGATCGTCCAGTGCGGCAACCCCAAGGTCACTGACTACGTCGCCCGCCGCGCCCAGGAGAAGGGCCAGCTGGGCCGCATCATCTTCGGTAACGACGCCCCCTCCGGCACCGGTATCATCCCCCTGGGCATCCTGCGCAACATCTGCCAGGTGGCTTCCGTGTCCGGCATCCCCGGCGAGATCGCCGTCTGCATGGCCACCGGTAACGCCGCCCGCGTCTATGACAAGCTGAACACCGGTATGATCGAAGTGGGCCGCGAGGCCGACCTCATCTTCCTGGACGCCCCCATGGGCTCCGTGGCCAACACCGCCGTCGAGGCTTTCGAGTGCGGCGATATCCCCGGCCTGAGCATCATCATGGTGGACGGCGTGGTCAAGGCTGCCAAGAGCCGCAACACGCCTCCCTGCAAGCGCCCCGCCAAGGTCCTGTAATCGAACCGAATTGACACAAGCCTGCCGCCCGGCAGAGGGTATACGGGCGGCAGGCCTATGATACAGAGGAGGCTCAACAATTCATGGTCATTGTGAACCTGGAAGCCTGTAAGGGCTGCATGATCTGCGAGAAAAACTGCCCCCTGGACGCTGTCCACGTTGTGGAGCGCAAGGCGGTTGTGGATGCCGAGAAGTGCTGCGAGTGCGGCGTGTGCACCCGTGTGTGTAAGTTCGGCGCCATCTCCAAGCCCGCTGAGATGAGCGAGAACTGCGCCATCTGCTCCCACTGCTCCGTGCAGTGCCGTGTGCCTCTGGGCCACACCGGTGCCTGCAAGCGCTACACCAACGTCAACGGTGAGCTGGTGCGCAACCGCAAGCTGGAGATCACCCCCAGCAGCGACGTCGTCTATCCCGACAAGCGCCTGGAAGGCCCCATCACCACCGCTGTGGGCGCCGGAACCAACTATCCCTGCATCCGTCCCGCGCCCCACATCGTCTCCGAGGTCCGGGACGGCGTGGAAGTGGTGACCGTTGTCACTGAGGCTCCCCTGAGCTACTCCGCCGTTGTGGTCAAGCTGGACACCAACACCTACATCGGCGAGGAAGGCGACCCCGTCTACCGTGACGGCAAGCTGGTGGGCATGGTCAACACCGAGGAGTACGGCTCCAAGATGATCGCCGTGGGCGGCGCCAACAAGCTGACCGGCCCCGACGGCTTCATCGTGGCCCGCACCATCACCGAGCTGGCCAACGGCGAGCAGGTGGAGCTGTCCGTCAACAAGAAGATCAAGGTTGTCGTGCAGCAGGGCAAGCCCCCCATCATCAACGGCGTGCAGGAGTCCAAGATGCGCATCGGCTGCGGCAGCGCTACCGTGGGCCTGTTTGCCAAGAAGATGAAGGAAGCCGTTGACGAGTGCATCGTCATCGACCACCACGTGGTGGGCCTGTTCACCGAGCACCTGGCCGGCGCCGACGTGGGCATGGAGTGGTCCGGCGTGATCCCCAACGCCCGCAAGTCCTCCCGCGGCCGTTACTTCGGCGAGCACGGCACCGGCATCGGCGGCACCACCATTGAGACTCCCCGCGACGCCATCAAGAGCGTGGATATGACCCGCGCCCATGCCGGCATGCAGATCCTGGTGCTCAACACCACCGGTGAGATCCGCGCCCTCTTTGAGGTCCAGGCCGACGGCGACGTGAAGGAAATCCCCATGACCGACAAGGCTACCGCCCTGGCGGACGATATTATGAACAACTGCGAGCAGTCCCTGACCAGCGTCATGTACACCGGTGGTACCGGCGGCAGCGCCCGCGGCGGTGTCTGCTCCAAGCCTCTGGCCATCACCAAGGCCGTCCATGAGGGCAAGGCTGTCCTCACCATCGGCGGCGCTCCCGCTTACATCCTGCCCGGCGGCGGCATCGACTTCATCGTGGACGCCGGCAAGATGGTCAACCACGGCGTGACCTGGGTTCCCACCCCCGCCACCGTGGCCCCCGTGGAGTACACCATGACCAAGGCCGACTATGACGCCATCGGCGGTCATATGAACTGCGTCAAGCCCATCGACGAGCTCCGCAAGGAGATTGGCGAGTAAATGACGGCAGAACGAGACTGGGTCCGGGAGCTGGCTCCGGGACAGGTGTACTTCGATTACGGCCCCGTGTCCATGGTGGTCACCGCGATGCGGAACGGAGCGGGTGACAGCGCGCTGTGCGCGGCGGCTGCGGAGGTTGTGGAGAACAACCTGCGCACCCTGGGCCAGTCGCTGGATATGCTCCGCCGCTACCCCGCCCATGTGGACCCGGAAGTCCTGACGGGCACGGCCCGCCAGATGGCCGACGCAGTGCTTGCCACCGGAGACCCCTGGCTGACGCCCATGGCGGCAGTGGCCGGAGCCATGTCCGACGCCGTGGCTGACTTCCTCTGGGAGCAGGGGGCGGAAAAGGCCACCGCCAACAACGGCGGCGACATCGCCCTCCGCCTGGCCCCCGGCCAGAAGCTGGACATGGGCATCCTGTACGATTTGAACCGGAACGGGGTGGACCGGGTGGTCCGCCTCCTTCCGGAGCACGGTATCGGCGGGGTGGCCACCAGCGGACTGGGCGGCCGGAGCCTGACCACCGGCATTGCCAGCAGCGTGACGGTATTTTCCGCCCGCTGCGCCAGGGCTGACGCCCTGGCCACCCTCCTGGCTGACCGTTCCTATATTGATTCTCCGGCCGTCCACACCTGCCTGGCGGGTGAGCTGGACCCGGACAGCGATATCGCCGACCTGACGGTTGTCACGGCGGTGGACCCGCTGACCGAGGCGGAGAAGCGGAAGGCCCTGGATCAGGTGCTGGCGGAGGCCGACCTCCAGTACCGCCGCGGCGGCCTGCGGGCCTGTGTGGCGGCAGTGCAGGGGATGACGGCCACCTTTGACCCTGAAAAAATTCTCAGCGACAGATAAGTTGGAGCGGCAGGGAGCTTTACGGCTCCCCCAACCGGTCAAAACTTTCCAATTAAAATATACCTCAAAAATTTAAAGGAGTGTTTTGCCATGAAAGAGCCCAAAATCCGTAAGATCGTAACCAACCTGGAAGAGGTCTTCTATGAGGGCGGCGCTGATATGCCCGTCGAGAACGGCGAGAAGAAGTCCATCAAGACCGTCTCCGTTGCTGCCGTTATCAAGAACCCCTATGCCGGCAAGTGGCAGGAGGACCTGAGCGAGCTGACCGAGTACGGCGAGTACCTGGGCGATCTGCTGGCCCGCAAGGGTGCCGAGCTGCTGGGCGCTGAGAACGTCGAGACCTACGGCAAGGGCTGCATCGTGGGCACCGACGGCGAGCTGGAGCATTCCTCCGCTATGCTGCACCCCAAGGCCGGCAAGCCCATCCGCGCTGCTATCGGCGGCGGCAAGTCCATCATCCCCTCCAACGAGAAGGTCGGCGGCGTCGGCGCTTCCCTGGACATCTCCCTGCACTTCAAGGATGCCGCTTTCGTGCGCACCCACTACGGCTCCTTCGAGGTCCGTGTGCCCGATGCCCCCAAGGCTGACGAGATCGTCATGGCCGTTGTCCTGGCCGACGGTGGCCGTCCCCACGCCACTGTGAACGGCGTCGGCCGTATCGGCGGCCTGCAGAAGTCCGAGGCCAAGTGCGAGGACGGAATGCACTAAGCTGTTGCAGCGAATCTGACAGAGACTTGAAAAAAGGCCCCCGACCGACCCAATGGAGCTGGTCGGGGGCCTTTTCCAAGACGAAATTCAAAACGGAATGGCGATATTGAACATGAGAGAAGATATCGGTTCAGACCGTTGAGAATGCCGGTCCCCCCGGCAGAATCCGGTTTCAAAAACTGGGGAACCATCGTTCCCAACGGTCTGAACAAGGCTTTATAGAGAAGAACGCTCGAAACAGAGGGAATCAATAAATCGAAATAGAAATGGAGTGCATGAAAATGAAGATTGGTTTCATCGGTCTTGGCGCAATGGGTCGCCCCATGGCCACCAACCTGCTGACCGCCGGCTACGAGGTCCATGCCTTTGACGTGGTCGAGGCCGCCGTGAAGGAGATGGAGGGCAAGGGCGCCATCGGCCACCCCTCCGCCGGTGAGATGGCCGGTCATGTTGACGTCATCATCTGCTCCCTGCCCAACGCCAAGATCGTGGAAGGCACCATGTGCGGCAAGAACGGCGTGTTTGAGAACTGCAAAGAGGGCACCGTCATCATCGACATGAGCTCCGTGGCTCCCAACACCACCAAGGCCATGGCCAAGAAGGCCGCCGAGAAGGGCATCCACTACATCGACGCCCCCGTCAGCGGCGGTGTCTCCGGCGCTGCTGCCGGCACCCTGACCATCATGGTGGGCGCTGACGACGAGACCTTCAACAAGGTCAAGCCCATCTTCGACGTGCTGGGCAAGAACATCTACCACGTTGGCGAGGCCGGCGGCGGCGACGCCATCAAGATGGTCAACAACCTGCTGCTGGGCTGCAACATGGCCGCTCTGGCCGAGGCCCTGACCCTGGGCGTGAAGTGCGGCCTGTCCGTGGAGACTATGAAGGAGGTCATCTCCGTGTCCTCCGGCCGCAGCTACGCTCTGGACGCCAAGCTGGAGAAGTTCATCATGGCCGGCCAGTTCAACGGCGGCTTCGCGGTTGACCTGCAGTACAAGGACCTGGGCCTGGCCCTGGAGGCCTCCCGGGACGAGAAGGTGCCCCTGCCCATGACCGCCGCTGCCGTCCAGGTGTACGAGATGGCCCGTGCCAAGGGCCAGGGCCGGGAGGATATGTCCTCCGTGGTCAAGGTCTGGGAGGACCTGACCGGCGCGAAGATCCACGGCGAGGCCGAGAAAGGAGCCTGAACTGATGAAGCCCTTTACTTATCACGCCCCCACCACAGTGGCTGAAGCTGTGGAAATGCTGGACAAGTACCAGAGCAGCTGCGCTGTGGTCGCCGGCGGTACCGACGTTGTCATCGAGCTCAACGAGCGTCACAAGACTCCTGAGCACGTCATCAGCATCAGCAAGCTGGACGAGCTGCGCTATGTGAAGGAAGAGGACGGCATGGTGAAGATCGGCGCCCTCACCACCTTCAACGACCTGGAGAACAACCCCTACGTGAAGGAGAAGCTGCCCGCCCTGTACGAGACCGCCATCCATGTGGGTTCTCCCCAGATCCGGAATCTGGGCACCATCGGCGGCAACGTGGTCAACGCCTCCGTGGCCGGCGACTCCCCCACGACTCTGGTCACCCTGGGCGCCTCCGTGGTGCTGCGCAGCGCCAAGGGCGAGCGCATCATGACCATCGAGGACTTCAACAAGGGCCCCGGCAACTGCGCCATCCGGCCCGACGAGCTGATGGTCGAGGCCCGCTTCCCTGTCATCGGCCCCGATGAGGCCGTTGGCTACTTCAAGATCGGCAAGCGTAAGTCCCTGGCCATCGTGGTGCTGGCTGTCAGCATCTACGTCAAGCGCACCGCCGACAACAAGGTGGAGGACTGCCGCGTGGTCCTGGGCGCCGTGAGCAAGCACCCCATGCGCTCCCCCGAGCTGGAGAAGCTCCTCAAGGGCAAGTCTCTGGAGGCCGGCGTGCTGTATGATACCCTGCCCGCCTTTACCGATGCCGTCCAGGCCGCTATCCCCACCCGTCCCTCCGTCGTCTACAAGCGCGAGGGCGTCCGCGGCGCGGCCCGCCGGTGCTACGACCAGATTCTCAGCCAGCTGGGCCTGGCCTGAGCAGGAGGTATCCGAAGATGGAACAGATTCGTATTAATTTTAACCTGAACGGTCACGACGTCTCCGTCATGGCCGACCCCAATAAGCGCCTGGTGGACTTCCTGCGGGAGGACATGGGCCTGACCAGCGTGAAGGAAGGTTGCGGCGAGGGCGAGTGCGGCGCCTGCACCGTCATCTACAACGGCAACGCCGTCACCTCCTGCCTGATGCTGGCCGGCCAGGTGGATGGCGGCAGCGTCATCACCCTGGAGGGCGTGACCAAGGAGGACGGCACCCTGGATGTGATCCAGCAGGCCTTCGTGGACGCCGGCGCTGTCCAGTGCGGCTACTGCACCCCCGGCATGGTCCTGTCCGCCAAGGCCCTGCTGGACAAGAACCCCCATGCCACCAAAGCTGAGATTCAGCGTGCCATGTCCGGCAACCTCTGCCGCTGCACTGGCTACACCAAGATTGTGAAGGCCGTGGAGATGGCCCGCGATGCGAAGGGAGGCACCGAGGCATGAAACCTGAGACCGCTGTGAAGGAGAAGAGCAATCTGATCGTCTCCACCGCCAACAAGAACGAGTACTCCGTCCTGGGCAAGAGCGTGATCAAAAAGGATACCATGGAGAAGATCACCGGTACTGCCAAGTTCGCTGCCGACATGGAGATGCCCAACATGCTCTACGGCGGCGTGTTCCGCAGCACCATCTGCCATGGCGTCATCAAGAGCTTCGACGCTTCCGCCGCTCTGGCCATCCCCGGTGTTGTGACCGTCCGCACCTCCAAGGACATCCCCGGCAAGAACCGCATCGGCATCATCATCAAGGATGAGCCCATCCTGGTGGACGACAAGATCCGCCGCTACGGCGACGCCATCGCCGTGGTGGCCGCCGAGACCCCTGAGCTGGTTCAGGAGGCTCTGGACGCCATCAAGGTGGAGTACGAGGAGTACGAGCCGGTGCTGAGCATGGAGCGTGCCGCCGAGGCCGACGCCCCCATTGTCCACGGCACCACCAACGTCCACCAGAAGAAGCACCTGGAGCACGGCAACGTGGACGAGGCCTTCAAGCAGTGCGACATCATCATCGAGAACGACTACGAGACCCCCATGCTCTCCCACATGTTCATTGAACCTGACGCGGGTATCGCTACTTATGAGAACGGCATCATGACCGTTTACTGCTCCACCCAGAACCCCCACTATGACCGCGGCGAGATCGCCGGCATGCTGGGCTTCCCCCAGAACCGGGTGTCCACCATCCAGGTCACCACCGGCGGCGGCTTCGGCGGCAAGCTGGACATCTCCGTCCAGTGCCACGCGGCCCTGCTGTCCTACTACACCGGCCGCCCCGTGAAGATCGTCCGCTCCCGTCTGGAGTCCACCATGGTCTCCTCCAAGCGCCACCCCATGAAGATGCACTACAAGACCGGCGCTACCAAGGACGGCAAGATCCTGGCTGTTGAGGCCACCCTGCTGGGCGACACCGGCGCCTACGCCTCCTACGGCCCCGCCGTTATCACCCGTGCCGTGGTGCACGCCGCCGGCCCCTACGAGGTGCCCAATGTGCGCATTGACGCCACCTTCTACTACACCAACAACCCCATGGCCGGCGCCTTCCGCGGATTCGGCGTGCCCCAGGTGGCCACCGCTCACGAGGGCCAGATGAATGCTCTGGCCAAGGCCCTGAACATGGACCCCATCGACATCCGTATCCTCAACGCCCACCGGCCCGGCAGCGTCACTCCCACCGGTCAGGTCCTGGGCGAGGACGTGGGCTTCATCCAGTGCCTGGAGGCCGCCAAGGCCAAGGCCAAGGAGGTTCTGCCTCCCTGCGAGCCCTCTGCCCCCAACAAGCGCCGTGGCCGCGGCTATGGCTGCATGTACTACGGCATCGGCAACACCGGCCTGCCCAACCCCGCCGGCGCCTTCATCGAGGTGCTGCCTGACGCCAGCGTCAACCTGATGGTGGGCTGCGCCGATATCGGCCAGGGCTCCACCTCCGCCATGGCTCAGATCGCCGCCGAGGAGCTGGGCCTGGAGTACGAGGACATCCGCGTCACCCCCGCCAACACCCAGGTCACCCCCGAGGGCGGCGCCACCTCCGCCAGCCGCCAGACCTTCATCTCCGGCTCCGCCACCATGCTGGCCGCCCGGATGGCCAAGAAGACCCTGGCTGAGGTCGCCTCCAAGTTCCTCAACGTGCCCGAGGAGAAGCTCATCTTCAAGCACCGTGAGGTCTACTCCGCTGACGACGCCAGCGTGAAGATGACCTACATCGAGCTGATGAACGAGATGAAGCGCCTGGGCAAGCTGGCTCTGGGCTGCGGCGCGTACAACCCCAGAACCACCGGCCTGAATCCCGACAACATGTTCGGTATCCCCTTCGAGGTCTACTCCTACGCCGCCACCATCGTGGACCTGGAGGTGGACGTGGAGACCGGTCTGGTGGACGTGCTCAACGTTATCTCCGCTCACGACGTGGGCACCGCCGTCAACAAGCAGGCCGTTGAGGGCCAGATTGAGGGCGGCGTAGCCATGGGTATCGGCTTCGCCCTGCTGGAGAAGATCGAGACCAAGAACGGCAAGATCACCAACCCCGTGTTCTCCAAGTACCTGCTGGCCACCGCCATGGACGTGCCCGAGATCTACCCCATCGTGGTGGAGAGCGGCACCGGCGAGACCGGCCCCTTCGGCGCCAAGGGCGTGGGCGAGCCCGCCCTGATCCCCACCATCCCCGCCACCGCGGACGCCGTGGAGAACGCGCTGAATATCCGCTTCGGCAAGCTGCCCATCCAGCACCTGGACATCATGCGGGAGCTCTATAAGAAATAAGCACGGAGGTTTTTCCATGAACTGCATTGAAAAATACCTTGCCAGAGCTGCCGGGGTGGAGGAGGCTCATGCGGGCGACGACCTGTCCTGCCGTGTGAGCTACGTGGCGGCCCATGACGTGACCGCCCCCATCGCCATCAAGATGTTCCGGGAAATCGGGGTCAAAAAGGTTTTTGACCCCGACCGGGTGGTCCTGATTGTGGACCACATCTACCCCGCCGCCACTGAGAAGGCCCGCAACAGCGTGTGGGCCATGGACGATTTCGCCAAGGAGTTCGGCGTCCACCTCTATCACCGGGGCGAGGGCGTCATCCACCAGCTGATGTACGAGAAGCACCGGGCCAACCCCGGCGACCTCATCGCCATCGCTGACTCCCACACCGGCACCTGCGGCGGCTACGGCGTCATGGGCGTGGGCGTGGGCTCCACCGAGCTGGCCGCCGCCATGGCCACCGGCAAGCTGGACCTGGAGGTCCCCCAGGTGGTCCAGATCCACCTGACCGGCAAGAAGCCCGCCAACGTGTTCGGCAAGGACCTGATCCTGTACCTGGGCAGCGTCTTCGGCACTGACTATCTGGTGGACAAGGCCCTCCTCTTCACCGGCGAGGGCATTGAGGACTTCTCCGTTGCCGAGCGCATGACCGTGTGCAACATGGGCATCGAGATCGGCAGCATGATCACCATCTTCGGCACCACCGCCCTGGAGCCGGACACCGCCGAGGTGCGCGAGGTGAACCTGAGCGAGCTGGAGCCCCAGATCGCCCGGCCCTTCTCTCCCGCCAACGTGGTTCCTGTCCGCGAGGTGGCCGGCACCCCCGTCACCCAGGTGGTGGTGGGCTCCTGCACCAACGGCCGCATCAACGACATGGAGCAGGTGGCCAAGGCCTTCGAGGGCAAGAAGGTCCACCCCGACGTGAACACCCTCATCGTCCCCGCCTCCCGCGACGTGCTGGACGAGATGGAGAAGCGGGGCTGGTGCAAGATCATCCGGGATGCCGGCGCCACCGTGCTCAATCCCGGCTGCGGCCCCTGCTTCGGCGCCCATGAGGGCCTGACCAGCGAGCGTGACGTGGTGGTCTCCACCACCAACCGCAACTTCCCCGGCCGTATGGGCAGCATGAAGGCCAACATCTACCTGGCCTCTCCCGCCACCGCCGCGGCCACTGCCCTGGCGGGCAAAATCACCGTTCCGGAGGTGGAGGACTGACATGAATACCATTAAGGGCAGAGTCATCGTCCTGGGCGACGATGTGGACACCGATCAGATTCTCCCCGGATACGCCATGGCCGAGCCCATGGATCAGCTGGGCAACTTCGCTATGGCCGGTCTGGCCGGCCTGGACTTCAAGTCCGTGTTCCAGCCTGGGGACATTATCGTGGCTGGACGTAACTTCGGCTGCGGCTCCTCCCGTGAGCAGGCCCCCATCGCCCTCAAGCAGGTGGGTGTGGCTCTGGTCATCGCCAAGGGCTTCGCCCGAATCTTCCGCCGCAACTCCATCAACATTGGCATGCCCGTGTGGGTGGCTGATGTGGCCGACGAGCTGAAGACCGGCGACGTCATCGAGGCCGACCTGGAGAAGGGCACCGTCACAGTCAACGGTGAGGTCAAGCAGTTTAACCCCCTGTCCGAGAACGTGCGCAAGACCCTGGAGTACGGCGGCCTGATCCCCCGTGTCCGGGCTGAGCTGGGCATCGAGGGCTAATCAAATACCAGACCGGCCCTGCCCACAGGTGGGGCAGGGCCGGTGCTGTTGGACTGAGAGAGAATTTAAAATCGGGAAACAAGGTGATATAATGAAAGACCCGCAGGAGAGAACGAAAAAGATCATCAAGGAAGATATTGAGACCATCCGTGCCTATGCCGACTGCTTCGGCGTAGAGATGCCCGACCTGGACGAGAACGGCGAGGTCGTGGGCCTGCCCGCTCCCTATCCCCGGGAGGTGGCCGGCGTTGTCCGCAGTGGCTACCGCATCTATGAGCTGGGCCAGAAGGCTCTGGAGACCGGCGTGCCCTGCCTGAACCCCATCCTGGGCCGCAACACCGCCGAGGAGACCTGGAAGGAATCCTGCGACATCTATAAGTATGCCGACATGTACAACGACACCATCTTCCAGTTTGTCCACTCCGAGGCCACCCGTCACATCGACCCCCTGAAGGGCCGCGAACTCATCGAGCAGTCCCGCGGCAAGGGCGGCATCACCCCCAAGGGCGAGCGTGAGTTCATCCAGATGGGCGGCGGCTCCAAGCACCCCGTGCGTATCAACGCCACCGGCGATACCGCTCACATCAACATCCTGAACGCCCTCATCGCCGGCTTTGACGGCACCGACATCGGCCCCGTCATCCACGTCCACTTCGGCGGCCGCGGCATCCACGACTTCCGCACCAAGGTGGTCAACGGCTACAAGGCCATCCAGATCTGCGGCGAGAACAAGATCTTCGCCCAGCTGGATACCCACAAGCACATCAACAACATCGGCGGCACCGACGGCATGGCCATCGCCATGTGCCTGCTGAGCGAGGGCCTGGCGGTCCACGGCGGCCTGCCCTGGGAGCTGAGCGGCATCCAGATGAACGTGGGCGGCAACAACCTGTACCGTGACCTGGCCATCATGCGTGCCTTCCGCCACAACATGCTCTCCAAGAGCCTGATCGTGGTGCCCGAGACCTTCCAGAACCCGCCCGGAAACCTGGTTGCCGAGCAGGCTCACTTCGCCCGTATGGCCATCGCTGCCAAGCTGGGCGGCGCCAACTTCTACCGTCCCAAGGCCGCCGAGAGCGTGGGCATCCCCACCGGCGACTCCATGGGCCAGGCTGTCTGGGCCAGCGAGGACGTGTTCCGCCGTACCTACAACCCCGGCATCGAGTCCCCCAAGATCGACGAGTACGAGGCCATGATGATGGACGAGGCTTTCGCCGTGCTGGAGGCCGTGCTCCACCTGCCCGCTCACAGCCTGAAGCCCGGCTGCCTGACCGAGGACTTCTGGCGTCAGTGGACCGACGAGCAGCTCATCGACCTCATCGTCGAGGGCGGCAAGAGCGGTATGATGGATACTCCCCGTGCCGGCGGCTGGGACCTGAAGCGGTTCGTCAAGACCAACCGTGACCCCGACGGCATCACCCGCTATGTCGAGGGCTACACTCCCCTGGGTGTTGACCCCACCCGCTGCCCCATCACCAAGGAGCATGTCACCGTCCACGTGGAGAAGCCCCCCACGCGGAAGGAGAAGATCGTGCTGGCTACCGTGGGCGCCGACGCCCACGTCAACGGCATCAACACCATCCGTGAGACCTTCCAGGACGCCGGCTTTGAGGTCATCTACCTGCGCGGCATGAACCTGCCCGAGACCGTGGCTGAGGTTGCCGCCGAGGCCAACGCCGACGCCGTGGGCGTGAGCAACCTGCTGGGTCTGGGCGTCACCCTGTTCCCCCGTGTGGAGGCCCGTCTGAAGGAGCTGGGCATCCGGGACAAGATGGTGGTCTGGGCCGGCGGCCGTATCGCCGAGAAGGAAGAGGAGCACAAGTTCTACGAGGACAAGATCGCCAAGGAGGGCGTGGGCTTCATGGGCGTTGACGCCTTCTTCGGCCCCGACTCCACTCCCGAGCAGTGCCTGGAGACCATTACCAAGCTCATCGAGGCGAAGCATAAGTAAATTTTCCGTTCTCCCCGGCGGGGCCTTCCCGCCGGGAGAGCGGCAGTACAGCGAACAAGCCGTATGTAGGAGGTAATCATCATGGATCAGTTCAGAATCCCTTGCGTCATCATGCGTGCTGGCACCAGCAAGGGCATCTTCCTGAAGGAGAACGATCTGCCCGCGCCCGGTCCCGAGCGTGACAAGGTCATTCTCGGCATCTTCGGTTCTCCCGATAAGCGCCAGATCGACGGCCTGGCCGGCGCCGATCCCCTGACCAGCAAGCTGGCTGTCATCGGCCCCGGCTCCGTGCCCGGCGCCGACGTGGACTACACCTTTGCCCAGGTGTCTATCACCGACGCCAAGGTGGACTGGAACGGCAACTGCGGCAATATCTCCTCCGGTGTCGCCCCCTTCGCCATCGACGAGTCCATCGTCCGCTGCCATGAGGGCCTCAACGAGGTCACCATCTGGCAGACCAACACCCAGAAGCTGATGAAGTCCTACGTCATGGTGGAGAACGGCAAGGCCAAGGTCACCGGCGACGCCGAGATCGCCGGCGTGCCCGGCACCGCCGCCCCCATCCAGATGGACATGTCTGGCACCGCCGGCGCCGCCACCGGCAAGCTGCTGCCCACCGGCAACCCCGTGGACGTCATCGGGACCAGCCGCGGCCCCATCGAGGCCTCCATCGTCGACTGCGCCAACCCCGTGATCTTCGTCCGCGCTGAGAGCGTCGGCATGAAGGGCACCGAGGATCAGCAGGAGATCGACGGCAATCCCGAGCTGCTGAAGTACCTGGAGGAGATCCGCGGCATCGCCTGCGTCAAGTGCGGCATGGCCAAGGACCTGGAGGACGCTACCAAGAATTCTCCCGCCTTCCCCATGGTCGCCTTCATCACCGAGGCTCAGGATTACTACTATCCTCCCGAGGACAAGACCATCAAGAAGGAAGACGTGGATCTGGTCTCCCGCCTGATGTTCATGCAGGTGCT
>CABIYL020000002.1:143301-168296 GCA_902362925.2 Clostridiales bacterium
TTCCTGGGCCGGGGTCAGTCTCCCACCACCCTCCACGACATCATGGAGGGCGCGGGCAAGGCACAGGAGGCCATCAGGGCCCAGGGCGTGGAGTTCGACGAGCTGTGCAAGCGGTACAGCTCCTGCTCCGCTGCCGGCGGACTGCGGATGGTAGCCCTGGGCTATATGCCCCGGGTCACCGCCAAGGCCGCCAAGGAGGTGGCCATGACCGCCGGCGCCCGTGTGATGCAGGTTGTCTCCTCCGAGGAGCCTCTGGACTACCGGAAGGAAGTCCTCATGGAGATTAACCCGGACATCATCCTCCTCTCCGGCGGCACCGACGGCGGCGACGAGACCTGCGCCATGGAGAATGCGGAGATGATCTGCTCCCTCCACAGCAAGGCCACCGTCATTGTGGCGTGCAACAAGTACGCCCAGATGCCCGTGGCGGAGATGTTCGACCGGAACGGAATCCGGTACGTCCGTGTGCCCAACATCATGCCCACCATCCACGACCTCAACGTGAAGCCGGCCCGTGAGGCCATTCACGAGGAGTTCATCAAGCAGATCACCCGTGCCAAGGGCCTGCTGGAGTTCCGGGACAGCCTGGCCGACGCGACCGTGGTGCCCACCCCGGGTGCTGTGCTGCTGGCCAGCGAGCTGCTGGCCCGTGGCACCTACGACCAGGAGGGCGTGGGCTCCCTGATCCTCATCGATCTGGGCGGCGCCACCACCGACATCCACTCCGCTCTCCCCGAGCTGGAGAAGCTGGCCATCGAGGAGCGGGGTCTGGTCATCAACAACGAGAAGCAGTTCTCCTACCGCACCGTGGAGGGCAACCTGGGCCTGCGTGTCAGCGCCACGGGCATCCCCGAGGCGGTGGGTCCCAAGGCCATCATCCGGGCCATGGACCTGGACTGCGACGTCACCCCCGACGAGGTGCTCTCCTTTGCCTCCAAGCTGGAGGCCCACCCCGAGTACATCCCCCAGGGTGAAAAGGAGCAGTCCATGGAGCGTGCCATGGCCACCTGCGCCATCTCCACCGCCCTGCGCCGCCACGCCGGCCACTACGCCGAGGTCGCCGACCCGGTGATGGGCATTATGGCGGGCGCCGCCATGGGCCGCGACCTGCGCAACGTGGAGAAGGTGCTCTGCGTGGGCGGCATCTTTGTCCACTCGGACAAGGAGAAGGCCCTGGGTATGGTGGAGCGCTGCTTCGAAGATCCGGGCATCTCCCTGCTGCCCCTCAATCTCCCCAAGGTGATTCTGGACCGGAGTTACCTGCTCTACGCCATGGGCGTGCTGGGCAAGCACTATCCCGACGCTGCCCTGAGCTTCCTCAAAGAATATGTCAATCAGGCTTGAATGAGCCAATCTTATAATTTGGAGTGAATTAACATGAACGGAGCCACTAAAATCCGCGAGCTGTTTGCCACCAAGAAGACCATCGTCGCCCCCGGCGCCCACGACATGCTGACCGGTAAGATCATCGGCAAGCTGGGCTTTGACGCCGTGTACATGACCGGCTACGGCCAGTCCGCCAGCCACCTGGGCAAGCCCGACGTGGGCCTGATGACCATGAGCGAGATGGTCATGCGTGCCGGCAACATGGTGGAGGCCGCCGGTGTGCCCGTCATCGCCGACGCCGACACCGGTTTCGGCAACGCCGTCAACGTGATGCGCACCGTCCGCGAGTACGAGAAGGCCGGTGTGGCAGTCATCCAGCTGGAGGACCAGGTCATGCCCAAGAAGTGCGGCCACATGGTGGGCCGTGAGGTCATCTCCAAGGACGAGATGGTGGGCAAGATCAAGGCCGCTGTGGACGCCCGTCAGGGTGACATGATGATCATGGCCCGTACCGACGCCCGTACCGTCTTCGGCATCGAGGAGGCCCTGGAGCGCGCTCACGCCTACAAGGAGGCCGGCGCCGACATCCTGTTCGTGGAGTCCCCCGAGTCCGAGGAGGAGATGCGCCGCATCAACACCGAGCTGCCCGACGTGCTCACCCTGGCCAACATGGTGGAGGGCGGCCGCACTCCCATGTTCACCAACGCCAAGCTGTCCGAGTTCGGCTACAACCTGATCATCTATCCCACCGCTTCCGTCTATGTCACCACCAAGGCCATGGTCGACCTGTGGGAGGGCATGCGCCGCGATGACACCACCGAGACTCTCATGGACACCATGATCCCCTTCGCTCAGTTCAACGAGATCGTGGGCCTGCCCGAGATCCGCGCCATCGAGGCCAACTACGCCACCGGCCGCGTTGTGAAATAATCTAACCGGCAATCCAAAGCAGTCCCCCTGAATGCGGCGGTTCCGGTGCGCCCGGCGGATCGTTTTCCCAGCCCGGCGCGCCGGGCCGCCGCATTTTTTTCATTCAAACAGCAACGGCCCTGCGGGGAGATAAAAGGAGAATTACGCCTATGTCTGATATTAGAGCTGCCATCCAGGAAAAAATGCCCCTGACCGTCAGCGAGATGATTGCCGTCGCCAAGGAATACGACACCCGCGTGGTGGACGTGGTCCTGCTGGAGACCGAGCTGCGCACCGGCCTGAGCCGGGAGGAGATCCTCACCGGGATTATGAACGAGTACGCCCACAACCTGAAGGCCGTGGAGATCGGCGTGAAGGACGGCGAGAGCATCCTGCTGGGCACCGTGGCCTCTCAGCTGGCCGCCCAGCCCGGCCCCAAGTGCTTTGAGGACCCCTTCCTGGACGACGCCCTGCTCTACACCCTGGGCGCCCAGGTGGGCAACCACTGCATCGGCCTGCGTCCCTGCGCCGGCACCGGCGATTCCTGCCCCTACTCCGGCTTCATCAAGGCCATGATGGTCCACGGCTATGACGAGAAGACCATCGCCGAGACTGCCGCCCTCATTCTGAAGATCGGCAGCCTCTTCCGTGTGGGCAAGGTCACCACCGGCTGCAACATGGAGGGCTACGGCGCCGGCTCCGCCTGCATCGCCGCCGCCACCGTCTCCCTGGGCGGCGGCACCCCCGAGCAGATGGAGAAGGCCATGGTCCTGGCCCTGTCTCCCACCATCGCCGTGCCCTGCACCCCCCGTGTGCTGGTGCCCGCCCTGTGCACCACCCACGTGGGCGGCGCCATCCTGATGGGTATGTACGCCGGCAAGCTGTGCATGAAGGTGGATATGACCGTCAACGTGCCCTTCGACGTCATGCTGGCCATGGCCGCCGAGGTCCACGTGGAGTCCGGCCACCACATCGTGCCCACCGTGGTGGAGTACATGGAGCCCTTCTTCAAGCGTAAGCCTGCCGTTGAGGCCCTGGTCCGCCAGGAGGTCAAGGACGCCGAGGCCAAGAAGATGGCCGAGACCATGGACAAGGCCGCCAAGAAGGCCAAGCAGCTGGCCACCGGCGCTGCCGACATCCTCCACACCCTGGGCGACGCCGTGGTCGGCGGCAGCAGCCAGGCCGTGGGCAGCCCCACCAACGCCGCCCGCATCTGCCACGAGCTGGCCAAGGGCAAGATCAAAAAGGTCCGGGTGGAGCTCTATCCCGAGCTGTTCGCCCGCCGTTCCATCAACATCCCCGGCGTGCTGATGGGCGCTGTGTACGGCGCCTCCACCGCTGACTATCAGATGTACAATAAGTCCGTCCAGATGACCCGGGATGACGGCATTGAGGTGGAGATCGTGGAGGGCACCGAGCACGCCATCCAGCGCATCACCATCACCACTGACGAGATGACCTGCATGGTGGACACCCTGAACCGCGGCGGCGGACGTCTGGTTCTGCGGGACGCCAGCCCCTCCCTGGCCGAGGCCGAGGCGGCTGCCAAGCGGCTGGGCATCGTGCTGGTTCAGCCCTGAGATAAGGCGGTTATCCCTGTGAGAGAGGGCGGCAAGCCCTCTCTCACGGGCTATCCATACCCGCGCCCGGTGCGCGGCCAATCATCTGAGAAAGTGAAATGAGGGAACTATTTTGGCAAAGATTGTACGCAAGGAAGTTCTCAACTCCAGCGTCACGCTGCTGGAAGTGGAAGCGCCCAAGATTGCCCGTAAGGCCCTGCCGGGGCAGTTCATCATTCTGCGGATCGACGACGACGGCGAGCGGATCCCTCTGACCATCGGGGACTATGACCGTGAGAAGGGGACCATCACCATCATCTTCCAGAAGGTGGGTCTGACCACCATGCTGCTGGGCGACCTGAACGTGGGCGATGACATCAAGGACTTTGTCGGTCCTCTGGGCGTGCCCACCCACATCGATGAGGGTGTGAAGCGGGTGTGCGTGGTAGGCGGCGGCGTGGGCTGCGCCATTGCCTATCCCCAGGCCAAGTATCTCCATCTGGCAGGCTATGAGGTGGACGTCATCGCCGGCTTCCGCTCCAAGGACATTGTGATCCTGGAGGAGGAGTTCAAGGCGGCCTGCACCAACTTCTACCTGACCACTGACGACGGCACTTATGGCGAGAAGGGCTTTGTCACCGACAAGCTGAAGAGCCTCATCGAGGCGGGCAACCAGTACGACCTGGTCATCGCCATCGGCCCCGTGCCCATGATGAAGTTCGTGTGCAAGACCACCGAGCCCTTCGGCATCAAGACCCTGGTGAGCCTGAACCCCATCATGGTGGACGGCACCGGCATGTGCGGCGGCTGCCGTGTGACGGTGGGCGGCAAGGTGAAGTTCGCCTGTGTGGACGGCCCCGACTTTGACGGCCATCAGGTGGACTTTGACGAGCTGATGAACCGGAACACCATCTACCGTGAGCAGGAGGCCGCGGCCAAGGAGCAGCATGAGTGCCGGATGGAGCGTCTGGGCCGGCAGCTGATTCAGTGAGGGGGAGAGTACAATGGCAAATATGAGTCTGAAGAAGCTGCCCATGCCGGAGCAGGACCCGGTGGAGCGCAGCCGCAACTTTAAGGAAGTGGCCATGGGCTACACCGCCGAGATGGCCATTGAGGAAGCGGGCCGCTGCCTGCAGTGCAAGAACCCCAAGTGCGTGTCCGGCTGCCCTGTGAATATCCACATTCCCGAGTTCATCGCCAAGGTGGCCGAGGGCGACTTCGCCGCCGCCTATGAGATTATCTCCGATACCAACGCCCTGCCCGCTGTGTCCGGCCGTGTGTGCCCCCAGGAGACCCAGTGCGAGGCGCTGTGCGTCCGGGGCATCAAGGGTGAGCCTGTGGCCATCGGCCGTCTGGAGCGGTTCGTGGCCGACTGGTACCGTGAGCACGTCAACGCTATGCCCAAGAAGCCCGAGACCAACGGCCACAAGGTGGCTGTGGTAGGCTCCGGCCCTGCCGGCCTGACCTGCGCCAGCGACCTGGCCAAGATGGGCTACGAGGTGAGCCTGTTTGAGGCCTTCCATGTGGCCGGCGGCGTGCTGGTGTACGGCATCCCCGAGTTCCGTCTGCCCAAGGCCATNTTCGAGGAGGGCTACGAGGCCGTGTTCGTGGGCTCCGGCGCGGGCCTGCCCATGTTCATGGGCATCCCCGGTGAGAGCCTGGTGGGCGTGTACTCCGCCAACGAGTACCTGACCCGTATCAACCTGATGAAGGCCTACGAGCCTGGCCACGACACCCCCATCAAGCACTGCAAGAGCGTGGCCGTTGTGGGCGGCGGCAACGTGGCCATGGACGCGGCCCGTTGTGCCCGCCGTCTGGGCGCCGAGGTCCACGTGGTGTACCGCCGGAGCGAGGCGGAGATGCCCGCCCGACTGGAGGAGGTCCACCACGCCAAGGAGGAGGGCATCCAGTTCGACCTGCTGACCAACCCCGTTGAGATTTTGGGCGAGGGCGGCAAGGTTGTGGGCATGAAGTGCATCCGGATGGAGCTGGGCGAGCCTGATGCCAGCGGCCGCCGCCGTCCCGTGCCCGTGGAGGGCAGCGAGTTCGTGCTGGACGTGGACGCTGTCATCATGAGCCTGGGCACCAGCCCCAATCCCCTCATCCGGTCCACCACCCCCGGTCTGGACACCAACAAGAAGGGCTGCCTCATCGTGGCCGACGACGGCGTGACCACCACCCGCGAGGGCGTGTTTGCCGGCGGCGACGCGGTGACCGGCGCTGCCACGGTCATCCTGGCCATGGGCGCGGGCAAGAAGGGCGCCGAGCAGATTCACGCCTACCTGTCCAAGTAACATACATAAAAAATCAGCGGAATCCGTCGGATTCCGCTGATTTTTTGCTGTTTACCAGTTGAACCAGCCGCCGCTGTCCCGGGCGTCCAGCACTTCCAGGGCACCCAGAATCATTTCGGCCGCGTCGGCACGGGTGAGCTGGTCACTGAGCTCCAGCGTGCCGGTGCTGCCGGCAGCGAGCACGCCGCAGCTCTCCAGATTGGCCGCGGACTGTACCACCCAGGCGGGAGCCAGCTCATCCACCGTGGCCATGGTCTCGGACACGTCGGACACCTGGAGGGCACGGTCCAGCAGGACAGCGGCCTCAGCCCGGGTGATGGTGTCCTCCGCGTTGAAGACAATGCGTCCCACCTCGTCGGCGGCGCCCTGGACAACGCCAGCCTTCAGGGCGGAGGCGGCATAGCCCTTGGCCCAGGTGGGGATAGCGGCATCGTCGGCAAAGCCGGTGGTGGTCACGTCTTCCAGGGCGTCCAGCCCGGTGGCCTTCATGGTCATGGTGAGGAACTCACTGCGGGACACGGGAGTGTCGGGGTTGAAGAAATACTCTCCGCCCATGCACTCACCCACAAAGATACCCTCCTCAGCCAGACGGATGGCCGCCTTGTGGGCGGAGACGCCGTCCATGTCGGAGTAGGTCACCTTGGTGGAGGCCTTCTCAATCTTCACCTTCACGGTAGCCGGTGCGGAGGTGTTGCCCACTGCGTCCACCGCCACATAGGTGAAGGAGTCCTTGCCGGTCTTGTTCTCGTAGGGGGTGTAGACAAACTCGTTGGAGCCGTCCTCCGGCATGGTGACGGCGCCCCGGGCGGGTTTGTCTACCAACTGGAAGGTGAGCAGGTCGCCCTCCGGGTCGGTGGCGGCAAAGCTGGCGGTGATGGCCACATTCTTATAGGTGCACAGCTCCAGATTCTCCGCAATGGGGGCGCTGTTGGCCTCGCTGAGCAGGTGGAGTCCAACCTCCACCGGGCTGCCGGAGGTGCCGTCGGAGAACACGGGGGTAAAGGTAAAGCTGGCGGAGGTGACGGCGGAGGCGGTCAGCGGCTGGAAGGACAGGCCGGACACCGCGTTCATGGCCACCACATCACCGGCGTTCAGGGGCTGGCCGCCCAGGGTCAGAATGCCGGCGGCCTGGTCGGGCAGGGTGGAGATGACGATGGAGTCCAGCGCGCCGCCGCTCTGGACCACAAAGTCCTCGGCGGAGAAGGTGATGGCGCTGCCGGCAGGGCCATTCTTGGAGAAGGCGGCCACCGAAGGCGCCTCTGCCTCCTCACCAATGCCGAACAGGGCGTAGGTGGGTAGGGCAAAGGTGAGGAGCAGGACTGTCAGGGAGAGCAGGGGAAGGGAGCGGCGCAAAAATGCACGATGCTTCACGGAAAAAGACCTCCTTGGTAAATGGATAGGGACTGGATTCAGCCTTATTCTTTACCAACGGAGAGAGATTATGCTAAACAGGCGAAAAACTTCATGCGCCCGGGGAGCACCACGAAAACAGGGAAAAGCCGGGGCGCATGAAGTTTTCGCGCATGTGGGCCGTCCCGGTCCATGCGCTGTGATTTCATGGCCGTGCCGCTTACGGCGGCACATGCCATTTTTACTATGCTTTTGCATAGCAAAATAAGCGGCCTGCCGGAATCTCCGGCAGGCCTCCTGCGTATGGGCTGGTGACTGAAGCTCAGCCCTTCTTGTTTTTCTTGTAGAGAAGGTTGAGACCCTTGAGGAGCAGGTTTTTCTCCAGCTTGATTTCCCGCTTGCACAGGGGAACTACGAACTGGGCGATGCCGCCGGTGGCTACCACAGTGGTGGGCTTGCCCAGCTCCTCCTCAATGCGGTCCAGCATGCCGTCCAGCATGGCGGCGGCGCCGTACATGATGCCGCTGCGCATGCACTCCACGGTGTTCTTGCCGATGACCCGGCGGGGCTTGTCCAGCTGGATGCCGGGCAGCTGGGAGGCGTGGCTGGACAGAGCCTCGGCGGAGACCCGGACGCCGGGGATGATGCAGCCGCCCAGGTAGGTGTTGCCGCAGTCCACCACCTCGATGGTGGTGGCAGTGCCCATGTCCACCAGGGTGAGGGGCGGGGCGTACTGCTGGAGGGCGGCCACAGCGATGACGATACGGTCGCTGCCCACCGAGCTGGGGTCGTCCATGCGGATGTTCAGCCCGGTCTTGATGCCGGGTCCCACCACCATGGGCGTAAGGCCAGTCAGCTTGACAAGCCCTGTGCGCACGGAGTTGAACACAGGGGGCACCACCGAGGAGATGATGCAGTCCTCCACCTGGGAGAGGGGCACGCCGAAAAAGTCCAGCAGGTTCTTGATCTCCACACCGTATTGGTCGGAGGTCTTGATGTGGTCGGTGGCGATGCGGGCTTCAAAGCGGATCTGGTCGTCCTCGATGCCGCCGATGACGATGTTGGTATTTCCGATATCAATGGCCAGAAGCATGGGCTTCACCTCAAAAAGCAGTTATGGCGCTCAGGCCGCCTGGAGACGGGGCTTGGCGAACCGGAGCAGATTTTTTCCGATGACCGCCACCAGAACAGTGGCCACAATGGCCTCGGGGATGCCGTTGACCACCACGGTGGTGAGAATCAGGCCGGAGACAGCCTCCAGGGCCACCTCCTTGGCCTGGGCGTACTGCTGGGTAAAGAGCAGGAAGATGCTGCCCATGACGGTCACGGTGTTGACCATGGAGCCGGTAAAGCCCACGATGGACAGGGCGGTCCAGCTGTTCACTCTGGTGTGGGACAGGGCCTTCCACAGCCAGCCCGCCACCACGCCGATGAGGATCCGGCAGCCCACTGCCACCCACAGAGCCTTAATGGCACCGGGCAGGCCGGTGGTGCTCATGAAGGGGGAGAAGGCGAAAGAGGTGAGAGCCGGGGTAAAGGTGTTGATGATGACGGAGCAGATGCCGAACACGCCGCCCAGGATGCCGCCCGCCAGGGGCCCGAAGAGGATGGCACCCAGTATCACGGGGATGTGGACGGTGGTGGCCTTGGTGACCACCAGGGGGATCATGCCCAATGGGGTGTTGGCCAGCAGCACGACGATGGCTGCCATCATAGCCACGCCAGCCATCCATTTGGCGTCTTTCCTGCGGTTTTTCATATTCAATTACCTCCTGCTGTCGCTCCTCTGATGAGGATGCAACGCAATTTTGAAGCACGCCGTCGGCGTGCTTTCCGACCTGCTATTATACCGAATGTGGGGCCGGTTTGCAAGGAAAAAACGGAACCCGAGACCTGAAAAGAGGGAGAAAAGGGCGCTTTACAAGGGCGGATTTCTGTGTCATAATGCCAGTGGAGGCTGTACACGCCTCCATATTTTACGGAAAACGAGGGTTATATCATGCTGCAGGGAAAGACGGTTCTTCTGGGGGTAACGGGCGGCATCGCCGCCTACAAGGCGGCGGCGCTGGCCTCGGCGCTGGTGAAGCAGCACTGCTGTGTGGAGGTCATCATGACCGCCCACGCCACCGAGTTCATTGCCCCGCTGACCTTTGAGCAGCTGACGGGGAATCGGACCATGGTGGACACCTTTGACCGGAATTTTGTCCACCAGGTGGAGCACGTGTCCCTGGCCCACCGCACCGATCTGGTGCTGGTGGCGCCTGCCACGGCCAACGTGTGCGCCAAGCTGGCCCACGGTCTGGCCGACGACATGCTGACCACCACGGTGCTGGCCTGCAAGTGCCCCAAGCTCATTGCCCCTGCCATGAACACCAATATGTTTGAAAATCCGGTGACCCAGGACAATCTGGACATCCTGCGCCGGTACGGCTGGGAGGTTATCCAGCCCGCCACCGGCCGTCTGGCCTGCGGGGACACAGGGGCTGGCAAGCTGCCCGAGCCGGAGCAGCTGCTCCAGCACATCCTGCGCCGCCTGGCCCTGCCCCACGACCTGGAGGGCAAGCGGGTGCTGGTGACGGCAGGCCCCACCCAGGAGGCCCTGGACCCGGTGCGCTACATCACCAACCACTCCACCGGCAAGATGGGCTATGCCATTGCCAGAATGGCCATGCTGCGGGGCGCGGAGGTGACCCTCATCTCCGGCCCCACCGCAATTGATCCGCCGCCCTTTGTGGAGGTGGTGCCGGTGGTTTCGGCTGCCGACATGTTCGACGCGGTGGCACAGCACAGCGCAAATGCCGACTGGATTTTCAAGTCCGCCGCTGTGGCCGACTACACTCCGGCGGAGTACAGCGGCGACAAGGTGAAAAAGAAGGAGGGGGACATGAGCATCCCCCTCACCCGGACCAGAGATATTTTGCAGTACCTGGGCGACCACAGGCAGCCGGGGCAGTTTATCTGCGGCTTCTCCATGGAGACCAGGGACATGCTGGAAAACAGCAGGGTTAAGCTGGAGAAAAAGCATGTGGACATGATCTGCGCCAACAACCTGAAGGTGGCGGGGGCCGGTTTTGGGGTGGATACCAACGTCATTACCCTCATCACCGCTGATGGCGCGGAAGAGCTGCCCCTGATGAGCAAGGAGGCAGCGGCCAACCGGATTCTGGACGCGGCCAAGACCCATGAAAAAGCTGAACAGGAATAATACTTTACAGATGTTGAAAACAGAAAAAGGGTTCCATCCGTCAGGCGGATGGAATCCTTTTTGCATACTGTTATGACTGCAGGTTGCTCCGGTCGGACAGCCAGCTGGGCAGGGAGCGCATTTTGATGCTGGAGACCAGACCCATGGCGGCGTACATGGTGACGACGGAGGAGCCGCCGTAGCTGATGAAGGGGAGGGTCAGGCCCACCACGGGGAAGATATACAGGCACATACCCACGTTGACCGCCACCTGGGCCAGCAGCATACCGGCGAAGCCCATAGAGATGAGAGCGGACTGGAGGCTGCGGGCCCGTTTTGCCACCCAGATGCACCGGAGGATGATGAGGGACAGAATCAGCAGCAGGAGCACGCAGCCCACCAGGCCGAACTCCTCGCCGCAGACGGCGAAGATCTCGTCGGTCTCCCGGGCGGGGAGAGAGGTCTTGTATTGGCTCTGTGTCTGGGGACCTTTTAGGTATCCCATGCCGGTGAGACCGCCGCTGCCGATGGCCATGATGCTGCGGGTCTGTTGCCAGCCGGTGTCCTGGGTCTGCTGATAGATGGTCTCCTGGTTGCCGGTCAGGTGGTCGATGACCACGGTGAAGCGCTGGAAGCGGTAGTCGTCGCTGACGTGGGGCCAGATAAGCACCACCGCCGCCACACACACCACGATAGCCAGCAGGAACCAGCGTTTTTTCACGCCGCCCGCCCAGGCCACCACCACGAAGATGAAGAGGTAGGTGAGTACCATGCCGAAGTCGCCGGAGGAGATGGCGATAAAGCCCGCCATGACCAGCGTGTGTCCGGCAATCTGAAAGACAGACGTGGGCCGGGAGATACCCCGCTCCTGGAGCTTGGTACATTGCCAGGCCAGCAGGAGCACGAAAGAGAGCTTGACAATCTCAGCGGGCTGAAGGTTCACCGGAAAACCGGGGATGTGGATCCAGCTCTGGTTGCCGTTTACGTTCACACCCAGAGGGGTGCGGGTGAGGAGTACAAACACAAAGTTGAAGGCCAGCAGGAACTTCCAGGAACGCTCTGTGACGAGTTCCACGTCCACAGAGGAGATGAAGATATAGACCAGAATGCCCAGCACAACGGCGATGGACTGGACGATAATATTCCGATAGCCGCCGATGTAGCGGGTGGCGCTGTAAATCAGCACCAGGCCGTAGCCGGAGGCGGCGATGCAAAGAGAGAGCAGCAGAAGATCTCCCTTTCGGAAGAACTCCCGCAGGGAGTCGGTAAACCAGGACAAGAGGGGGCCTCCTTTCAGGGGAATGGGGATAGAGCCAACCTATTCTACCATCTTTTTTAAAAAGCGTAAACAAGTTTTGCGCAGTGTTCACACATATGTTATAATGACCCTCAGAAGCAAGGCTGCCGGAGGTGTTCCGGCAGGAATCCGAGGTGTGATATGGAATATGTTTCAAATTCCCCGGCGGAGACCGAGGACCTGGGGGCGGCGCTGGCGGAGCGGCTGAAGCCGGGGACGGTGGTGGCCTTCAGCGGGGACCTGGGGGCGGGCAAGACCGCCTTTGTCCGGGGCATGGCCCGTGGTCTGGGCATCTCCGAGCGGGTGACCAGCCCCACCTTTACCATTGTCAATGAGTACGAGGGTGGCCGTCTGCCCCTTTTCCACTTTGACATGTACCGCCTGGGCAGCTCCGATGAGCTGTTTGATATTGGCTGGGAGGATTACTTGGTCCGGGGCGGCGTGTGCGCCGTGGAGTGGAGTGAGAACGTCTCCGACGCCATGGAAGGGGACTGCATCCGGGTGGATATCCGCCGGGGTGCCCACGACAGCCAGCGGCTGATTACCATAAAAGGAGGGGACGCGGCATGAAGATACTGGCTCTGGAGACCTCCGCTGTGGCCTGTTCGGTGGCCCTGTGCGAGGATGAGAAGCTGCTGGCCCAGTCCTTTCAGAACAACGGCCTGACCCACAGCGTCACCCTGATGCCCATGTGCCAGTCCATGCTGGCCGGGTGCGGCGTGAAGCTGGAGGACGTGGACGTGATTGCGGTGGCAGCGGGACCCGGTTCTTTCACCGGTCTGCGCATCGGCGTGGCGGCGGCCAAGGGCCTTGCCTGGCCGGGAGATAAGCCCTGTGCGGGGGTGTCTACCCTGGAGGCCATGGCCTGGACGGTGGCCCATGTGGAGGGCGCGGAGCTCTGCGCCGTCATGGACGCGCGCCGGAACCAGGTGTACAACGCCCGCTTTGCCGCCGTGGACGGCGTACCGGTGCGTCTGACCCCGGATCGGGCCATCAGCCTGGCTGAGCTGGGGGAGGAGTTAAAAAACAGCGGGAAGCCGCAAATAATAGTTGGAGACGGCGCCGTGTTATGCTATAATAATTTGAACGGGTGTGGGCCGGAGCTCCGGATGGCGCCGCCCCATCTGCGCCTTCAGACGGCGTGGGGCGTGGCCCGTGCCGCTCTGGAACAGGCGCGGGCGGGTACGCTGACCACAGCCCAGGGCCTGACGCCCGACTACCACCGCCTCTCCCAGGCGGAGCGGGAACGGCTGGAACGGGAACGTACGCAGGAGCGCGCGGAGACCGCCGCGCCCACGAAATAAACAGACAAAGGGGACGTTGATGATGGAAAAGATGGACAAGGTACATGTGCTGGACCACCCTCTTCTGCAGCATAAGCTGAGCATTCTGCGCGACGAGCGCACCGGCGTGAAGGACTTCCGCGAGGTCGTGTCCGAGATCGCCACCCTGATGTGCTATGAGGCCACCCGGGACCTGCCTCTGGAGGACGTGGAGATTAAGACTCCCGTTGCCACCGGCACCTTCAAGGCGCTCTCCGGCAAGAAGCTGGCCATTGTGCCCATTCTCCGTGCCGGCCTGGGCATGGTGGACGGTATTCTCACCCTGATTCCCTCCGCTAAGGTGGGCCACATCGGCCTGTACCGTGACCCCCAGACCCTGGAGCCTGTGGAGTACTACTGCAAGATGCCCAACGACATCTCCGAGCGTGACGTCATCATCCTGGATCCCATGCTGGCCACCGGCGGCTCCGCCTCCGCTGCCATCCAGTTCATCAAGAACTACGGCGTCAAGCACATCAAGCTGATGAACATCATCGCCGCGCCCGAGGGCATTGAGCGGGTGCACAAGGACCATCCCGACGTGGATATCTACTGCGCCGCCGTGGACGAGAAGCTCAACGACCACTGCTACATTGTCCCCGGCCTGGGCGACGCCGGCGACCGCATCTTCGGCACGAAGTAAGTTTTCTTTCGGCGTCGCCCGGCACCGCGCCTTTTGGCGCGTCCAAGCGTTTTGCCTCAGGCAAAACCTTGCCGCAGGGGCAATTCATTTGCCCCGAGGATATAAGGTTCGGGGTCCCCGGCCGGCATCAGCCGGCTGGGGCCGACGCCGGCGACCGTATCTTCGGCACCAAGTAAGACACCCATACAGCTTCATATACACAGCACAGCGGCCCTCCGGCATTCAGCCGGAGGGCCGCTGTGCTTATTGGCAGGAAAATTTTCGGCAGACCAACCGCCGGGGGGAGAAAACGGTTGAGTATTGGCAGAGGAAGTGCTATAATATTTTCCAAGTGCGTAAACATAAGAAAGACTGTTCCGAGAGGAGTTTCTTATAATGAAAATCGTAGTTTTGGCCGGCGGGCTTTCGCCGGAGCGGAATGTATCCCTGTCCACAGGTACCATGGTGGCCGAGGCCCTCACCAGCCTGGGCCATGAGGTGGCCCTGGTGGATATGTACTTCGGTGTGAAGGAGACGGGGGCGGAGCTGTCCAGTCTCTTCGGCGCGCCCATCTCCGAGGAGCACAAGCGGGTGAGCCGTCAGGCTCCCGACCTGGCGGCGGTGAAGGCCAGCCGCACCGAGGGAGGGAACAGCATGTTCGGCCCCGGTGTACTGGAGCTGTGCGGCATGGCCGACCTGGTATTCCTGGCGCTTCACGGCTCCTGCGGCGAGGACGGCCGGGTCCAGGCTGCCTTTGACCTGATGGGCATCCCCTACACCGGCTCCGGCTACCTTGGCAGTGCCATCGCCATGGATAAGGACCTGACCAAGCGGATGGTGGCCGATGTGGTCAGCACTCCCGGCTGGAAGACCGTGTCCTACACCGCCGAGGATATCGACGGCCTGGTGGAGAGTGCCCGGCTGCCTCTGGTGGTGAAGCCGGTGGCCAGCGGGTCTTCCATCGGCGTGTCCATCGCCCACACGGCGGAGGAGCTCCGCACCGCCCTCACCGAGGGCCTGGCCCTGGGCGGCCGGACCGTGCTGGAGCAGTACGTGAAGGGCCGCGAGCTCCAGGTGGCCATCCTGGAGGATAAGGCCCTGCCCTCCATTGAGATCATCCCCAAGCAGGGGTTCTATGACTACGAGAACAAGTACCAGCCCGGTGCGGCCGAGGAGGTCTGCCCGGCGGACATCAGCCCCGAGGCGGAGCAGAAGCTTCGGGACGCTGCCGTGCGGGTCTACGAGACCCTGGGCCTGGCGGTGTACTCCCGTGCCGACTTCATCCTGGACGCCGACGGAGAGCCCTGGTTCCTGGAGATCAACACCCTGCCCGGCATGACCCCCACCAGCCTGGTGCCCCAGGAGGCCGCTGCGGTGGGCATTGACTACAACACGCTGTGCCAGCGCATTGTGGACGTGTCCCTGGCGGCGCGGAAGCAGGGCCGGTAAGCGTCACGGTGTAAGAAAAAGACTGGACACAAGGAGAAGTATATGGAACCGATCACCATACGGGATATTCTCACGGCGGTAAAGGGCCGGATTCTGGGCGATTTCGACAATCTGGACCTGGAGATCAGCCGGGTGGAGACGGACAGCCGTACCATCCACGAAGGCTCCCTCTTCGTCCCCCTCATCGGCGAGCAGTTTGACGGCCACGCCTACATCACCTCGGCGCTGGAGGGCGGCGCTGCGGCCTGCTTCACCCAGCGGGACCGGGAGAGCTACCTGCCAGGCAAGTGCTATATCCGGGTGGACCACACCCAGCGTGCCCTGCGGGACCTGGCTGTGTGGTACAAGAAGAAGTTTGACATCCCGGTGGTGGCGGTGACGGGCAGCGTGGGCAAGACCACCACAAAGGACATAGTGGCCGCCGTCCTGGGGGAGCACTACAAGGTGCTCAAGACCGAGGGCAACCTGAATACGGACATCGGCACCTGCCGCACCCTGTTCCGGCTGGACAAGAGCTACCAGATCGCCGTGCTGGAGATGGGCATGAACCACCCCGGTGAGATTGAGGTCATGTCCGCCATTGCCCAGCCCGACGTATGCCTTATCACCAACATCGGCGACTCCCACATTGAGCACCTGGGCTCCCGGGAGAACATCCTCAAGGCCAAGTGCGAGATTTTCAGCCACGCCAAGCCGGGCTGCCTGGCGGTGCTCAACGGGGACGACCCGCTGCTGCGCACCCTGGAGGGCAAGCTGCCCGGTTCCATCCTCTGGTGCGGCGGCGCTCCCGGGCTGGACTACACCGCCGACCACCTGGTGAGCGATGGTACGTCCAATGTCTGCTGTGAAGTAAAAACACCTCACACCAGATGCCAGGTGGAGATTCCCGCCCTGGGCAGCCACATGATCTACCCCACCCTGATGGCGGCGGCGGTGGCGGAGCACTTCGGCGTCACGGCGGAGGAGTTCCGCAGGGGCGTGCTCCACTTCGCCCCCACCAAGATGCGCATGAACATCATCCAGCGGGGGGAGGATATCACCATCCTCAACGACACCTACAATGCAAACCCCCAGTCCATGCGGGCAGCGGTGGAGGTGCTCTCCAAGACCCACAGCGGGCGGAAGATCGCCGTGCTGGGCGATATGTTCGAGCTGGGTACCCTGGCCCCCGCTCTCCACGCCGGAATCGGCACATATCTGGGCAAGGCGGGCATCGACTGCCTGGTGGCCGTGGGCGAGCTGGCCAAGAATATCTACGACGCCGCCAGAGAGGCCAAGGTGCCCGAGCTCCACTACTGCGCCACGAAAGAGGAGGCCCTGCCCGTCCTGGCGCAGGTGGTGAAACCACATGCGACCATTCTGGTCAAGGCCTCCCGGGGCATGGCATTTGAAGATTTGACGGAATACCTGAAGAGCATCACCCAGGAGCCCTGAGTCAGCCGAAGAGCTTGGCCAGGTTCTCCTTGAAGGGCGGATAGATGACCCCACGCTCGGTGATGATGCCGGTGAGCAGCTGGTGAGGAGTCACGTCAAAGGCCGGGTTCCAGGTGCGCACCTGTTCCGGTGCGGTCTGGACGCCCGACAGATGGGTGACCTCCACGCCGGGACGCTCCTCAATGGGAATGCCGCTGCCGTTCTCAATGGACAGGTCGATGGTGGAGGAGGGCAGGGCGGTGTAGAAGGGGATGCCGTGGTAGCGGGCGTTGACCGCCACCGAGTAGGTGCCGATTTTGTTGGCAAAGTCCCCGTTGGCGGCCATCCGGTCGCAGCCCAGAATCACCAGGTCCACCTTGCCCTGGGCCATGAGAAAACCGGCCATGTTGTCGGTGATGAGGGTGCAGGGGATATTGTCGTGCACCAGCTCATAGGCGGTGAGTCGGGCCCCCTGGAGCAGGGGACGGGTCTCATCAGCGTAAACCATATCCACTTTACCTTGGTTGAAAGCAGAACGCACCACGCCGAGGGCGGTGCCGTATCCGCCGGTAGCCAGGCTGCCGGCGTTGCAGTGGGTGAGAATACGGGCGTGGGCGGGTACCACAGCCGCGCCAAAGTCACCCAGAGTGCGGTTCATGACCACATCCTCTTCGTGGATGGCCTGAGCCTCCCGGATGAGGACGTCGATGGCCTCAGGTGTGCTGCCGTTGGCCTTCAGGCAGTCGGCCATGCGCCGCAGGGCCCAGAACAGGTTGACGGCAGTGGGGCGGCTGGCGGCAAGCACCTGCTCTGCCTGCTCCATGGCGGCGGCAAAGTCCGGCGCATTGCGGAATTCCAGCGCGGCCAGACAGTAGGCATAGGCGGCCGTTATGCCGATGGCGGGGGCGCCCCGTACCACCATATCGGTGATGGCTCTGGCCACAGAGCGGAAATCGGTGTAGGCAATCCAGTCCTCCTGGACGGGAAGCCTTGTCTGGTCGAGAAGGTAAAGTGTATTTCCTTCCCAGCGAATAGCATCCATAGCGCAGCCTCCTAAGAGAACCGGCCGCCTGGAGCGGCCGGTGATATAGGTTAATTGTAGCACAAAGGACTGACAGGAGACAAGAAATGATAGATATATCCGTCTCAAACCTGACCAAAGAGTTTGAGGTAGGCAAGAAAATACTGGACGGCCTGACGTTTCAGGTGGACCAGGGTGAGCGGGTCGGTCTGCTGGGCAAGAACGGCGCGGGTAAGACCACGGTGTTCAAGATCATCACCGGCGAGATGGACTACGATGACGGCCAGGTGATGACCGCACCCGGCAAGACGGTGGGCCTCATCTCCCAGATTCCGGTCTATCCGCCGGAGTACACCGTGGAGGACGTGCTGAACACGGCCTTCTCCAAGCTCCACAAGATGGAGGAGGAGATGGCCGCTCTCACCGTCAGAATGGGGGAGGACAGCGACCCGGCGCTGCTGCGGCGGTACGGAGAGCTGTCCGCCGCCTTTGAGGCCAAGGGCGGGTACGACACCGCCACTGAGCTCAACAAGGTGTGCAACGGCCTTGAAATTCCCCAGTCCATGCGGGAACAGCTCTTCTCCGCCCTGTCCGGCGGTGAGAAGACCCGGGTGAACCTGGCTCGGCTGATTCTGGAGGACACCGACATCCTCCTGCTGGACGAGCCCACCAACCACCTGGACCTGCGGGCCACCGAGTGGCTGGAGGAGTACCTGGACAAGTTCAAGGGCACGGTGCTGGCCATCTCCCATGACCGGTGGTTCCTGGACAAGGTGGTCCGCCGTGTGATTGAGATCGTGGAGGGCAAGGCCGAGTTCTACGAGGGCAATTACAGCTTCTACGTGGTGGAGAAGGAGCGCCGCTACCAGGAGAAGCTGAAGCAGTACGAGAAGGAGCAGGCCAAGATTGAGCAGCTCCAGACCGCTGCGGACAAGCTCCACCTGTGGGCCTTCATGGGCAACGACAAGCTGCACAAGCGGGCCTTTTCCATGGAGAAGCGCATCGAGCGCATGCGCACCACCGACAAGCCCAAGAAGGAGCGAAAGCTGGACATCCGCTTTGGTGAGCGGGACTTCCGTGGCGACGAGGTCATGGTCATCAAGGGCCTGGCCAAGCGGTTTGACGACCGGACACTGTTTTCCGACGTAAACCTGCTGGTGGAGGGCGGCGAGCGCATCGCCCTGCTGGGTGACAACGGCACCGGCAAATCCACCCTGATTAAAATCATCATGGGGGAGGAGCAGCCCAGCGAGGGCAAGCTGCGCATGGGCCCCACGGTGAAAATCGGCTACCTGCCCCAGATCATCCACTTCTCCCACCCCGAGCGCAACCTGGTGGACACCATGATCTACGACCTGGACTGCTCCACCCAGACCGCCCGCAACCGGCTGGCGGCCTTCAACTTCCAGGGCGAGGACGTGTTCAAGCCGGTGTCCGCCCTGTCGGGCGGCGAGCAGAGCCGCCTGCGGCTGTGCATGCTGATGGACGAGAAGATCAACCTTCTGATTCTGGACGAGCCCACCAACCACCTGGACGTGGCCAGCCGCGAGTGGATTGAGGAGGCGGTGGAGGACTACGAGGGCAACCTGCTCTTTGTCTCCCACGACCGCTACTTCATCAACCGCTTCGCCACCCGCATCTGGATGCTGGAGGACGGCCACATCACCGACTTTGAGGGCACCTATCAGGAGTTCCAGGCAGCCCGGGAGCGGAAGCAGGCCCAGGCCAAGGCCACTCCGGTGGTGCAGGAGGAGAAGCCCAAAAAGGAGAAGCCCAAGCGCCCCGGCGGCACCAAGGAGCTGGAGAAGCAGGTGGCGGCGGCGGAGCGGGCGGTGGCTAAGGCGGAGGAGAAACAGTACGAGCTGTCCCTCAAGGCCGAGGAGGTGGCCTCCAACTACCTGGAGCTCCAGAAGGTGTACGAGGAGCAGAAGGCTCTGGAGGACGAGATTGCCGCCCTGTATGCCAAATGGGAGAAGCTGGCCGCCGAGCTGGAGGAGGCCCAGGGATGAAGAGTGAGAACGAATATCGCATCTACGGGGGAAAGAATCTCCATCCTCTCCTGCGGGTTGTAATGGGGCTGGTGGGAGTTGGACTTATCTGCTTTGCCATTCTGGCCGCCATCGTGTACGCGGGAGAGCGGACCGATATCCAGGGCACGCCCAGGGCCATGATCATCCTGGGCTGCAAGGTGGAGGAGAGCGGACCCTCTCAGCTGCTCCAGGACAGGCTGGACACGGCACTGGAGTATCTAAACGGTCTGGACAGCCCCATCCCGGTTATCGTCAGCGGCGGACAGGGCTTGGATGAGCCGGTGAGCGAGGCCGCCTCAATGGCGGACTACCTGATTGAGGCCGGCTATTCCGACGCGTACATCTATCTGGAGGACAACTCCCACAACACCGCCGAGAATCTGGGCTACTCCGCAGCGCTGCTGGAGTCCCTGTTTCTGGACCCGGCGGAGGATGAGATTCTGATTGTCTCCAACGGGTTCCACCTGACCCGGGCCCGGATGCTGGCGGACCGGTTTGGGTATGGGCATGTGTCCACCCTGGCCGCGCCCTCCAGCCATCTGCCCTCCCGAATCAGTATGTTTTTCCGGGAGCCTCTGGCGCTGGTGAAGTCCTTCCTCTTTGACCGGGAGATGCCCCAGATTGCCACACCCACGGCTGAGGTCAGCCAAATGATTTACGGAGGTTAACATGCTGGACAAGCTCAGGAGCCTGGAGCTCCACTATGAGGACCTGGTGGCCCGGCTCAATGCCCCGGAGACCTACGGCGATCCGGCGCTGGTGGCAAAGCTGAATAAGGAGCAGAGCGAGCTGGAGCCTCTGGTGGAGACCTACCGGCGCTATATGCGGCGCCAGCAGGACATGGAGGAGGCCCGGAGTCTCATGTCTGACCCGGACATGAAGGAGCTGGCCCAGGAGGAATTTGCCCAGGCCAAGGCGGAGTCGGAGGAGCTGGAGCAGAAGATGAAGATTCTCCTGCTGCCCACCGACCCCAACGACGGCAAGAACGTCATTGTGGAGATTCGGGCAGGCGTGGGCGGAGAAGAGGCGGCGCTGTTTGCCAACTCCCTCTACCGGATGTACTCCATGTACGCCGAAGCCCGGCGCTGGAAGGTGGAGGTCGCCAGCCTGAATGAAACGGAGCTGGGCGGTATAAAGGAGATTTCCTTCACAGTGGAGGGCAGCGGTGCGTACAGCCGCCTGAAGTTTGAGAGCGGCGTCCACCGGGTGCAGCGGGTGCCCGAGACCGAATCGGGCGGCCGGATTCACACCTCCACCGTCACGGTGGCGGTGCTGCCCGAGGCCGAAGAGGTGGACGTGGACATCAACCCGGCCGACATTGAGATGCAGGTGTTCCGTTCTTCCGGCGCCGGCGGACAGCACATCAACAAGACCTCCTCCGCCGTCCGGCTTATCCACAAGCCCACGGGCATGGTGGTGGAGTGCCAGCAGGAGCGCAGCCAGTTCCAGAACCGGGACAAGGCCATGCAGATTCTCCGCTCCCGGCTCTACGAGGCGGAGCAGCAGCGTGTGAGCGCTGAGTGGAGCGAGGAGCGGCGCAGCCAGGTGGGCACGGGTATGCGCAACGAGCGCATCCGGACCTACAATTTTCCCCAGGGCCGCCTGACCGACCACCGGATCGGCCTCACCCTCTACAAGCTGGAGGACGTGATGAACGGCGACCTGGACGAGATTATCGACAGCCTGATTACCGCCGACCAGGCGGAGCGGCTGAAACAGAGCGGAGAGGCGGACTAAGGGCCATCCCGCGAAAGGAGATTTTTACAATGGAAATGCTGATTCACTATACCGGACTGCCCCAGGGCATGGATCAGGAGGAGTTCAAGCTGGCCGTGGCCAACCTGCTGGAGGACGACGGCTGGCTCACCGGTTCCGGCGAGGACGAGAACGGCCACTATCTGGAGCTGGAGCTGGAGGACGAGAAGGTGAATCCCAAGCACTGCATCGTGGCGGTGCGGGGCTATCTGTGCGGCGCCGGTTTCCCCCGGGACACCGCTCTGGAGCTGGCCGGCGTGGCCACCAATATCTACGGCTGACCCATTCAACCAACGGATGATAAGAAAGGAGTCCATGCTATGAAAAAAGCCACTGCGATTCTGAACATTCTCACCGGTGCGGTGCTGATCGCCGCAGGCATTCTGGGTCTGATCCAGGCGTGCACGGAGCGGAGCACGGACGGCTGGAACTGAAATTCTGATTTTCGAGGCGAACAAGCGTGATAACACAACGACTGACAGCCCAGGACATCCAGGAGGCTGCGGAGATTCTGAAGCGGGGCGGTCTGCTGGGCATTCCCACTGAGACGGTCTACGGCCTGGGGGCCAGCGGTCTGGACCCGGAGGCGGTGGCCCATATCTTTGCGGCCAAGGGCCGACCTCAGGACAACCCGCTGATTCTTCACGTCCCCTCGGCGGACTGGCTGGAGCGGTACTGTGAGGACATCCCCGACGCGGCCTATGCCCTGGCGGAGCGGTTCTGGCCCGGCCCCATGACCATGATCCTCCGGCGCAAGACCATCGTGCCCGACGCGGTGACCGCCGGACTGGACACGGTGGGCATGCGCTGCCCGGACCATGGGGTCACCCGCGCCATCATCGCGGCGGCGGGTGTACCGGTGGCGGCCCCCTCGGGCAACACCTCCGGACGGCCCAGCCCCACCAGCGCGGCGGATATGCTGGAAGATATGGACGGGAAGATTGACGGCATTGTGGACGGCGGCCCCTGCACGGTGGGGGTGGAGTCCACCATCATCGACCTGACCCTGACGCCTCCCCGGCTGCTGCGGCCCGGCGGCGTGACCCTGGAGCAGCTCCGGGATGCCCTGGGAGAGGTGGACGTGGACCAGGCGGTCACCCGCCTCATGGGCAAGGACGAGCATCCCCGGGCGCCGGGCATGAAGTACCGCCACTACGCCCCCAAGGCGCCGGTGACGGTGGTGAAGGGCCCGGCGGACAGGACCGCGGCCTACATCCGGGACCACCTGGGGCCCAAGAGCGGCGTCATCTGCTTTGACGAGTTTGCCGGGGACTTCTCCGGCTACCCGGTGGAGACCATGGGCCCTGCCGCCGACAAGGAGGAACAGGCCCGGCGGGTCTTTGACGCCCTGCGGTACTTTGACAGCACCGATGTGGAGGAGATCTGGTCCCAGTGTCCGGACGACGGCGGCATCGGCCTGGCCGTGTCCAACCGGCTGAACAAGGCGGCCGGGTTCCATATCGTGGACCTGAATGAGAATTCATAACAGACCGGGGCGGTGAGGACCATGAAAATTGTCGGCATTACCGGCCCAACCGGGGCAGGGAAGACCACCGCGCTCCGGGCGGTGCTCGCCCTTGGAGGCTGCGTCATCGACTGCGACCAGGTGTACCACCAGCTGCTGGAAGAGAATGACGCCATGAGAAACGAGTTGACGGAACGCTTCGGAAGGGGTATCCTAGACAGTGAACAGCGTCTGGACCGGAAGAAGCTGGGCGCCCTGGTCTTTCAGGACAAGGCCCTGCTGGCCGACCTGAACGCCATCACCCACCGGTATGTCCGCCAGCGGGTGGAGGAGCTGCTCCGCGCTGCCCGCGGGGAAGGACGGCCGCTGGCCGCCGTGGACGCCATCGCCCTTATTGAGAGCGGCCTGGGTGAGCTGTGCGACGCAGTGGTGGGTGTGCTGGCTCCGCCGGAGGTGCGGGTCAGGCGCATCATGGTCCGGGACGGCATTTCGGAGGACTACGCCCGCATGCGGGTGAAGGCCCAGCAGGACGACGCCTTTTTTCGGACAAACTGCACTGCGGTGCTGGAGAATACCGGAGAAGAGGCGGCGTTTGCCCGGCAGGCGACAGCGCTGTTTGAGAAAATACTGAATCTCGGAGCGGAATTCCGCTCTGGGCAAGGAGGAAATATCATGGAAGAGAAACAGAAGACCCTGGGTGAGCTGCGCCGTGAGGCCCTGCTCTACAAGCCCCAGAACGGCTACGACCGCCTGACGGCGGAGGACGAGGCCGCCATGAAGTCTTACTGTGAGGACTATAAGAAGTACCTGGACGCCGGCAAGACCGAGCGTGAGTGCGTGGACGAGACCGTCCGCCAGGCCGAGGAGCGGGGCTTCAAGCCCTTTGTCCGTGGCATGGCCGTCAAGCCCGGCGACAAGCTCTACCGGGTCAACCGGGGCAAGGCTATCATGCTGGCTGTGGTGGGCAATGCCTCTCTCAGCGAGGGCGTCAACATCGGTGCGGCTCACATCGATTCCCCCCGTCTGGACATCAAGCCCAATCCCCTCTACGAGGACACCGAGATGTGCTTCCTCAAGACCCACTATTACGGCGGTATCCGCAAGTACCAGTGGGTGACCATCCCCCTGGAGCTCCACGGCGTCATCGCCATGAAGGACGGCAGCGTGGTCAAGGTGGCCATCGGTGCCGGCGCCGGCGATCCCGTCTTCACTGTGGACGACCTGCTGCCCCACCTGGCGGCTGACCAGAGCAAGAAGCCTCTGTCCGAGGCCATTCCCGGCGAGAGCCTGAACGTGCTGGTGGGCAGCCGTCCCTTCAAGGACGACGAGGGCTCTGAGCGGGTGAAGCTGGCCATTCTGGACCTGCTGAACCAGAAGTACGGCATTGTGGAGGAGGACTTCATCTCCGCCGAGCTGACCGCCGTGCCCGCCTTCCGGGCCAGCGACATCGGCTTTGACCGCTCCCTCATCGGTTCCTACGGCCACGACGACCGTGTGTGCGGCTACGCCGCTCTGGCCGCCCTCTTTGCTCTGGACGGCGCGCCTGCCCGTACTGCCGTGTGCATGCTGGCCGACAAGGAGGAGATCGGCTCCGAGGGTGTGTCCGGCATGAAGTCCGCCGCCTTCGACACCTTCATGAGCGACCTGTGCGACGCTCAGGGCGTGTCCCTGAAGGCCTGCTATGAGCGGTCCTTCTGCCTGTCCGCCGACGTGTGCGCCGCCTATGATCCCAATTTCCCCGAGGCCTTTGAGAAGCGCAACAGCGCCTATATCAACCGGGGCATGGGTCTGTGCAAGTACACCGGCGCCCGCGGCAAGTCTGGCGCGTCCGATGCCGCCGCTGAGCTGGTGGCCTACACCCGCCGGATTCTGGACGAGGCCGGCGTGGTGTGGCAGATGGCCGAGCTGGGCAAGGTGGACCAGGGCGGCGGCGGCACTGTGGCCGCCTATATGGCCGAGCGTGACATCGACACGCTGGATGCCGGCGTGCCCGTGCTCT
>CABIYL020000002.1:168577-188735 GCA_902362925.2 Clostridiales bacterium
AGCCATTTAAAATTGCAAAAAGCCGAGAGTTTTGCTATAATTTTAAAAGACTCAGCAGAAGTGCAGGTGAGGGCATGGGTGGGCACCGAAGCAAGAACAATATAAGATTTGCAATTGCGTTGACAGCGTTCCTGTGCTATCTCGTAGCGGCATTTATGGTGTTCTTTGCCAGTGTTGACAATGCGGTCAATAAAAATACAGTGGAGCTGCTGCGGTCCAACGTGCAGCAGCAGAGCTACCACTTTGAAGCGGTCATCGATCTCCAGTTCAATACGCTGGAGGTGGCGGCCAGCTATATCGGCATGCAGCCCCAGCGTCTGACGCTCGAACAGATGGAGGATGTCCTCCAGTCTCTGTCCTCCACGGACACCTTTGGGCGGACCATGCTGATTTTGCCGGACGGAACCGGATATACCAGCGACGGAGTTACGACCCAGGTAAAGGACCGGGCGTATTTTACAACCGCTATGAGCGGTAAGCGGGCTCTGAGTAACCCCATCTCCAGCTCGGTGGACAGGGATAATAAGGTGGTTCTGGCTGTGCCGGTAAGGCGCAACGGAGAGGTGACTGCCGTACTGGGCGGTTCCTATGACGTGGGTGCTCTGAGCAACCTGCTGTTCGCGGATATCTATGACGGAAAGGGATACTCCTTTATCGTGACGGCGGATGGCTCCGTTGTGAGCAGCGGCACTACCTATGCCGACTGGTCAGGGCGAAATTTCTTTGACGCATACGGAAAGGTGAAGTACTCCAAAGGCTCCCTGGAACAGATGCGTGAGGATTTTCAGGAGAGAAGCGGCGGCAGCATCATTGTGGACAATCAGGGCGTGGGCAGCTACCTGGCCTATGAGCCACTTGACTGCAACGACTGGGTGCTCTGTTATGTGGTCAGCGAGGAAGATGCCAAGGCCAGCTATGTGTTTATCACACACTATGAGCTGCTGCTGGGTCTGGCGTTCCTGGCGGGTGTAGGTGCCCTGCTGCTGACCATGCAGCGCCTGAACGCCCGGGATCGGCGCAGACTGATGCAGAAGGCCGAGGAGGACCCGCTGACCGGTCTGCTGAACAAGGAGAGCACGGCCCGGAGCATTACGGATTGGCTCAATGAGGAGCGGTGCAAGGGCTTCCAGGTGCTGCTGATGGTGGATCTGGATCATTTTAAGGAGATCAACGACACCTACGGCCACGCCACAGGCGATCTGGTGCTGAAGAAAGCGGCTCAGGTCCTGCGGGGCGTGTTCCGTGAGACGGATATCGTGGGCCGCGTAGGCGGCGACGAGTTCATGGTGTTCCTGAAGAACGTGGGAAACCCGGAGGTGGTGCAGCGGCTCATGAGCACCCTGAACAGCCGGATTCGCTCTGTGACGGTGGACGATCTCCCGGAGGAGACCCTGTCGTGCAGCATTGGTGCGGCGTTCTATCCCCGCCACGGAAAGGACTTCACGCTGCTCTATGAGAATGCGGATCGCGCCCTCTATGAGGCCAAGCGGGCCGGGCGCAATGGCCATGCGGTCTTTGAGTCGGGCAGCTGAGCCGCAGGGCCTGTCCAAAAAGCAACAGATACGAAAGCCCCCGGCGGATACGATTCCGCCGGGGGCTTTTTGGATGAAAATCTCTGAGTCTGCAAACACTAGCACCAGATTTCAAGGAGGTGCTGAACCATGGCAGACGAGACAAAGGAGACGACCGAAACCGGAAGCGGGGAAGAGGAGGAAAATCTCAGCAGCCGCCAGCAGCAGATTGTGGACATGGGCTCCACTACCATCAAGACGGAGCGGGGGACAGTCCATACCCTCACCATTGTGGGGCAGATTGAGGGCCACCAGCTGCTGCCCTCCACCGCCAAGACCACCAAATATGAGCACGTGATGCCCCTTCTGGCAGCCATTGAGGAGAGCAGCGAGGTGGACGGTGTGCTCATCCTGCTGAACACAGTGGGCGGCGACATTGAGGCGGGGCTGGGTATCGCCGAGCTGATTGCCAGCATGCGCAAGCCCACCGTGTCCCTGGTGCTGGGGGGCGGACACTCCATCGGCGTACCGCTGGCGGTGTCGGCCAAGACATCCTTTATCGCCCCATCCGCCGCTATGACCATCCACCCGGTGCGGCTCAATGGTCTGGTCATCGGCGTGCCCCAGACCTTCTACTACTTTGAGCGCATCCAGGACCGTATCATCCAGTTTGTCACCAAAAACAGCCATGTGGACCGGGAGACCTTTACCAGAATGATGCTCCAGACGGGCGAGCTGGCCGCCGATGTGGGCAGCGTCATCTACGGGGAGGAGGCGGTGAAAATTGGCCTCATCGACCGGATTGGCGGTCTCTCCGACGCGCTGGACTGTCTCCACGGCATGATGGAGGAGGAGCGGCAGCGGCGGATGGACGTCCTGAAAACCTGAGAAGCGAAACGCCCCCGGAGGAACTTAACCTCCGGGGGCGTGTTTTCAGGCAGAGATTTATTCCATTCCCTTGCCGTTGTTCCATTTCCAGTCCTTGATCTCCGGCATATCCTCGCCGTAGGTGGTGATATACTGCCGATGCTCCACCAGCTTGTCCCGCATGAGCTGGATAAGGAAGGCGCCACGGTTGCCCAGCTGGGGCAGGCGCTTGACGGTATCCATCACCAGATGATAGCGGTCGATATCATTCTGTACCCGCATATCAAAGGGCGTGGTGATGGTGCCCTCTTCCTTGTAGCCCCGGACGTGGAGCTTCTTGTTGTGACGGCGGTAGGTCAGCTCGTGCACCAGGGTGGGGTAGCCGTGGAAGGCGAAGATGATGGGCTTGTCGGTGGTGAAGTAGGCGTCGTAGTCCTCGTCGGTGAGGCCGTGGGGGTGCTCGGTGTGGGGCTGGAGCTTCATCAGGTCCACCACGTTGATGACCCGGATGTGGAGCTCGGGCAGATACTTGCGCAGGATGGTCACAGCTGCCAGAGTCTCCAGAGTGGGGGTGTCGCCGCAGCAGGCCATGACCACGTCGGGCTCAGCGCCCTGGTCATTGGAAGCCCACTGCCAGATGCCGATGCCCTGGGTGCAGTGCTTCACAGCCTGATCCATGGTGAGCCACTGGGGACGGGGGTGCTTGGAGGCGATGATCACGTTGACATAGTTGCGGCTCTTGATGCAGTGGTCAAAGGTGGACAGCAGGCAGTTGCTGTCGGGGGGCAGATAGAGCCGCACCACGTCTGCCTTTTTGTTGGCCACGTGGTCCAGGAAGCCGGGGTCCTGGTGGGTGAAGCCGTTGTGGTCCTGCTGCCACACGTTGGAAGCCAGCACATAGTTCAGGGAGGCGATATCCTGCCGCCAGGGCAGCTGGGAGGCCACCTTGAGCCACTTGGCGTGCTGGGACACCATGGAGTCTACGATGCGGATAAAGGCCTCGTAGCTGACAAAGGTGCCGTGGCGGCCGGTGAGGAGGTAGCCCTCCAGCCAGCCCTGGCACATGTGCTCGGAGAGCATGGCGTCCATAACCCGGCCCTCGGTGTCCAGGTTCAGGTCGTTGTCGATGAAATCCGTGTTCCAGCGGCGGCCGGTGACCTCAAAGACCGGCTCCAGCCCGTTGGACTTGGCCTCGTCAGGGGCAAAGATGCGGAAGTTTTTGGCCTCCATGTTGAGGCGCACCACATCCCGCATGTACTTGCCCAGCTGGTGCATGTCCTCGCCCAGGTGGTCGCCGGGAGAGGGGACATCCACCGCGTAATTGCGGAAGTCGGGGCGGCGGAGGTCCCGGAGCACCTGGCCGCCGTTGGCGTGGGGGTTGGAGCCCATGCGGCGGTTGCCAACAGGGGCCAGCTCCCGCAGCTCGGGGATGAGCCGTCCGTTTTCGTCAAAGAGCTCCTCCGGGTGGTAGCTGCGCATCCAGGACTCCAGCAGGGCGATGTACTCCGGGTGGGCGGCGTCGGCGGGGAAGGGGATGCGGTGGGCCAGGCAGGTGCCCTCCACCGGGAAACCGTCCAGAGACACGGGGCAGGTCCAGCCCTTGGGGGAGCGGAACACAATCATGGGCCACCGGGGGCGGGTGGGGTCGTTCTGGGTGCGGGCGTGCTCCTGGATGCGGCTGATCTCACGCACCGCCCAGTCCAGAGCGGCGGCCATGGTCTGGTGCATCTGGGGCGCGTCGTCCCCCTCCACGAACCGGGGCTCCCAGCCGCAGCCCTTGAAGTACATCTCCAGCTCCTCGTGGGTGATCCGGCCGAAGATGGAGGGACCGGCGCTCTTGAAGCCGTTGAGGTGGAAGATGGGCAGCACAGCGCCGTCGGTGATGGGGTTGATGAGCTTGTTGCTCTGCCAGGCGGCGGCCAGAGGGCCGGTCTCGGCCTCGCCGTCGCCCACCACGCAGGCGGCAATCAGGTCGGGGTTGTCCATCACCGCGCCGAAGGCGTGGGACAGGGAGTAGCCCAGCTCACCGCCCTCGTTGATGGAGCCGGGGGCCTCGGGGCCCACGTGGCTGGGGATGCCGCCGGGGAAGGCGAACTGGCGGAAGAGCCGCTTCATGCCCTCCTCGTCCTGGCCCACGTTGGGGTACACCTCGCTGTACGTCCCCTCCAGGTAGGTCTGAGCCACCACGGCCTCGCCGCCGTGACCGGGACCGGCCAGATAGATCATGTTCAGGTCATTCCGGGTGATGACCCGGTTGAGGTGGGTGTAGATAAAGTTCTGCCCCGGCGCGGTGCCCCAGTGGCCCACAGTGTGCCGCTTGAGGTGTTCCGGCTTGAGGGGCTGGCGGAGCAGGGGATTGTCCAGCAGGTAGAGCTGACCCACGGACAGATAGTTGGCGGCGCGCCAGTAGGCGTCCATCTTGCGCAGCTGCTCCTGATCAAGGGGCCCCCGCTTTGACATACGGGCGGCGGATTTAAGTACGGGCTTAGATTCGGGCTTTGCGGTCTTAGCCATCGGAAGAGCCTCCTCGAACGCTTGAAATCACTATTATTATGCTAAATTATAGGGAAGAAGTCAATAGTTACGTCGGCATAAAAGCGAAAAAAGAGGCTGCAACGAAGGCAGTCTCTTTTTTCGCGGCTCAAACGCCGCCCAGAGCGGTCAGATGGAAATCGTTCAGTGTAAGGGATTCTCCGTCATAGGTCACCTGAGCGGTGAGGGTGCCGATGTCCATGGGGGACGCATCCTCAGCGGTGATCTGAAGGCCGAACACGGCAGTGCAGGCCCCGTCCTCCCAGCGGAAGAACACCAGATTGCCCACGGGGGCCAGACCGTCAGGCTCGGACGGACCGTCATACCAGGCGCTGATTTTCTCTGTTCCGGCGGTGATGGTGACGGTGTTTTCCTTGTGGTCATAGGAGAAGGAGAGCAGGTCGCCCAGCAGGGGAACATAGTAGTCGGACAGCAGACCGCAGTCGTTCCAGCTGCCGTCGGACTGGGGCTGGTAGACGTGGAGTTCAAAGACGCTGCCCTCAGCGGTGTTGGACACCAGATAGACCACAGCCAGCTCCTCGCTGCCGTCGCCGTCCAGGTCCTCCCACCGCAGCTGGGGGAGCATGGGGTGTTCAGCGGAGAGATAGACCTGGTCGAAGGGGGTGAAGGTGTCGCCCTGGGCGAGGAGAACCCCGCAGGGGGCGCCGTCAGAATCGCCTCCGTAGCCGTAGAGGGCAATGTTCTGGTCGGCCAGTTCGGCCAGCCGGTAGAGGCTGCCGCTGCCCGCCTCAATGTCCTCGGCGGCGGACAGGGTGTCGGGCAGGTCGTCGGCGGAGATGTCCTCCCACCAGGCGGGTTCCTCCGGAGCCTCCGAGGAACTGGGCGGCGCAGCGGAGGGCTGGACGGAGGAGACAGGGGCGGATTGGGACAGGGAAGGGGAGACGGCCGTCTCTCCGGTGCAGGCAGAGAGCAGCAGTAGTGCGGCCAGCAGGGCGGGGAACAGAGACTTCATAAAAGACCTCCTCAGGACGCTGCCCCCAGGGGCAGGATTTTGGTGTGATAGACCCAGCGGTACAGGACCAGGGCCACGGCGCAGGAGATGATCTCAGCTGCGGGCAGGCACCACCAGACCTGGGCCGGGGCGATAAAGACCAGGGCAAGGCAGACAGGCAGCACGATGACGGCCTGGCGCAGCACGGAGAGAATCAGACTGAACAGGGGCACGCCCAGGGCCTGGAAGGCGGCGCCCAGGATGATGGACACACCGGCGAACAGGAAGGAGAGGGAGATAATCCGCAAGGCCGGGACGCCCATGGCCATGGCCACATCGGGTGCGCTGAAAATCTGCATGAGCAGCTGGGGGAAGAGCAGGAAAATCACCATGCCCACGCCCATGATGCACAGGGCGGCGGCCAGGGCGAAACGGATGCCGCCGGCAATGCGCTTCTGTTTCCGGGCGCCGTAGTTGTAGCTGAGGATGGGGGTAAGACCGTTGTTCATGCCGAAGACGGGCATAAAGACAAAGGACTGGAGTTTGAAGTAGGCGGAGAGGACGAACACCGGGGCGTCGCCGTACAGCTCCAGCATCTTGGGCAGGCTGAGAATCTTGTTCATGCCCAGGCTCATCACGGTGCTGAGGGACTGCATCACAATGGCGGGGCCGCCGATGCGGTAGATGTCCCGGATGGTGGCGGGACAGGGGCGGAAGCCCCGCAGCGTGAGCTGTATCACGCCGTTGCGGGCCACCAGCACAAAGCCTACCACCATGCCCACCATCTGGCCCAGGACCGTGGCGATGGCGGCGCCGGCCACGCCCATGGCGGGGAAGGGACCCAGGCCGAAGATGAGCACCGGGTCCAGAATCAGGTTGATGACCGCGCCGATGCCCTGAATAATCATGGGCCCCACCGCGTTGCCCGTGGCCTGGAGCACCCGCTCGGCGGCGAACTGCATGCATACGCCCAGAGAGAACACCGTCACAATGGTGAGATACTGTGCGCCGTACTCCACGACCAGGGGGTCGCTGTTGAAGAAGCCCACAAAGCTGGAACCCAGGGTCAGGCCGAACAGGAGAAAGGCCACCCAGGTGAGCAGATAGAGGAAGTATCCGTTCAGCGCCACCGCACAGGCGGCCTCAGGGCGCTTTTCTCCCAGACGTCGGGAGAGCATGGCGTTGACGCCCACACCGGTGCCTACGCAGATGGCGATCATCATGGTCTGGGCCGGGTAGGCCAGGCCCAGGGCCACAAAGGCGCTGTCGTCAACCAGGGAGACGAAGTAGCTGTCCACCATGTTGTACAGGGCCTGAACCAGCATGGAGAGCATCATGGGCCAGGACATGTGGATGATAAGCTGCCGGATGGGCATGGTACCCATCTTGTTTTCCATTTCCGCCAAATTCATCTTCCTTTCGTAAAAAAGAACGGGTTTCCCTCTGTTGAGGAAAACCCGTTGGTACAGTGGTTTTGCATCCCTGCGGGCCGCCGGGGAGAACCCGGCCAGCCATTCATTTGTGGGACTATTATAATGCCCTTGTGTACCGCAAGTCAACACATATTGCGTCAGGCGGGAAGGGAATATCCGCATGGGTGCCGTCCCACTGGAAGCCGTGGGCGGCGTAGAACCGCCGGGCGCCGCTGTTCTCCCGCAGGACGAACACAAAGGCGTTGCGGAAGCCGTCGGCCTTCAGGCGGCGGAGGGCCTCCTCGAAGAGCAGGCCGCCGTACCCCTTGCCCCGGTGGTCCGGGTGGGTGTAGAAGGAGATAATCTCCCCCCAGCCCTGATAGGCCTCGTTGGGGAAGGCGGAGCCCTCACTGGTACCGGCGTTGTAGTTCTCGGTGCGGGCGGGGCCGTAGTTGATGGCGGCCACCGGGGTGTCTCCGCTGTAAAGGAGAAGTCCGTGACAGCGACCGGTTTCGTAGTCCTCCCGGAAGAACTTCACCCACCGGTCATCAGTGATTTCCCGGGCCATATAGTCGTCGGGCACATAGCCTACATAGGTGTCCCTCCAGCCCAGGGCGTGGATAAGGGACATGGCGGCAAAGTGCTCGTCGGTGCAGGCGTCCACAAAGCGAAGCTCGCTCATACGCCGGCGTGCTCCGCTTCCCGGGCAACCTCTTCCTCATGCTGCTTCTGGAGACCGCGGGCGTTGGCCAGCATGAGCTTGATCCGGTTCTCCTGGTTGATCTTGGTGGCGCCGGGGTCGTAGTCGATGGCCACAATATTGCTCCAGGGGTAGTCGTCCTTCAGCTTGCGGATCATGCCCTTGCCCACGATGTGGTTGGGCAGGCAGCCGAAGGGCTGGGTGCACACGATGTTGGGCACGCCGGTGTGGATGAGCTCCAGCATCTCGGCGGTGAGGAGCCAGCCCTCGCCCATCTTGTTGCCGTCGCCCAGATAGCCCTTGATGTAGCTGTGGAGCTCGTCGAAGTCGCCGGGGGCACGGAAGCGGCCAGAACGCTTGAGGGCGTCGATCATGGCCCGCTGCTTCTTCTTGATGTACCCAGCGAACACACGGCACACGGCCTGCTTGATCCACTTGCCGCCGTAGATATCAACATCCACGTCACGGTTGAAGATCTTGAAGATGACGAAGTCGGCCAGACCGGGCACCACGGGCTCAGCCCCCTCGGAGAGGAGGAACTGCTCCAGGTTGTTGTTGCCCAGGGGGGAGTACTTGACGTAGATTTCGCCGACCACACCCACCCGGACCTTCTGCTCTCCGGCCACGGGGATGGACTTGAACCGGTCGATGATGCGCTCAAAGTTGGCGATCATGCTCTTGTGGTTCATGCCCCTGCCCTCGTTCATCTCGGAGAGGAGGAAGTCCATGCAGTCCTCAATGGCCTTGTCGGTATCGCCGGCGGTGACCTCGTAGGGCCGGACCTGGTTGGCCACGTTCATGAGCAGGTCGCCGTAGAACACGGCAAACACGGCCTTGCGGATGAAGCCCAGGGACAGCTTGAAGCCAGGGTTGTGCTCCAGGCCGGACAGGTTCACCGAGATGACGGGCACATAGGCCAGGTCGGCTTTCTCCAGGGCCTTGCGGAGCATGTGGATGTAGTTGGAGGCACGGCAGCCGCCGCCGGTCTGGGTGATGACCAGGGCCACCTTGTGGGGGTCGTACTTGCCGCTCTTCACCGCGTCGATGAGCTGGCCGATGACCAGAATGGCGGGGAAGCAGGCGTCGTTGTGGACATACTTCTGTCCGTAGTCCAGGATGCTCTTGCCGGTGGTGTTGAGCATCTCCACCTTGTAGCCCTCGGTCTGCATGATGCGCACCAGCATGGCGAAGTGCATGGGCAGCATCTGGGGCACCAGAAGGGTGTACTCCTCCTTCATCTCCTTGGTGAAGAGAAGGCGGCCGGTCTTGTCGTATTCCAGTTTTGCCATAGAAAGATAAGTCCTTTCCGCATACGTTACGCCGTTCAGGCGCGCGAGATTGTGTAGAAAACAGGAGCCCTGTCAGGCGTTGGCGGCGTTCCGGTCCTGCTGCTTGCGGGCGTCGATGGCGGCGATGAGGGAGCGGATACGGATACGCACCGCACCCAGGTTGCTGATGTCGTCAATCTTCAGCTGGGTGTACAGCTTGCCGCCCTCCTCCAGGATGGACCGCAGCTCATCGGTGGTGATGGCGTCGGTGCCGCAGCCGAAGGAGACCAGCTGGACCACCTGCATGTCGGGCTGAGTGCAGACATAGCGGGCGGCGTTGTACATCCGGCTCTGGAAGGTCCACTGGTTGAGAACCTTCCGGGGGGCGTAGCCCTTCAGGTAGGAGAGGGCGTCCTCGGTGATGAGCACGAAGCCGAAGGAGGTGATGAGGTCGTTGATGCCGTGGTTGATCTCGGGGTCGATGTGGTAGGGACGGCCGCAGACCACCAGGATAGGCATGTTCATGGCCCGGGCGTACTCGATGTACTTCTTGCCGGTGGTACGCACATCATGGACGTAGGCGTCGTAGGCCTCATAGGCGGCCTTGGCGGCGGCCACGGACTCCTTCTTGGGGATGGAGAACTCCTCTTCCATCATCTTGGCGATGCGCTTGGCAAAGTCCTTGTGCCGCCACAGGCCCACATAGGGGTTGAGGAACTTGGTCTGCTTCAGGGCGGGCACGTTGGCGGCCAGCAGCTCGGGGTAGTAGGCCACCACGGGGCAGTTGAAGTGGTTGTCGCCGATGCCCTCGTCGTTGTTGTAGGACATGCAGGGGTACCAGATGGTGTCCACGCCCTCCTCCACCAGGGCCTCCACGTGGCCGTGGAGCAGCTTGGCGGGGTAGCACACCGTGTCAGAGGGGATGGTGTGCTGGCCCTTGATGTACAGCTTCCGGGAGGATTCGGGGGAGAGGACCACCTCGAAGTTGAGCTTGGTGAAGAAGGTGAACCAGAAGGGCAGGTTCTCGTACATGTTCAGGCCGAAGGGGATGCCGATGCGGCCGCGGACGCCGGTGCCCTCGCCCTTGCCCTCCATGGCCCGGAGCTTCTTGTACTTGTAGTTCATCAGGTCGGGCAGCTCCACCTTCTCCTTGCCCAGGGGGCGAGAACAGCGGTTGCCGGAGATGAACTTGCGGCCGCCGTCAAACTGGTTGACGGTGAGGGCGCAGTGGTTGGTACACAGACCGCAGGTCACAGGCTTTGCGCTGTGGGTGAAGGACTGTAAAGCCTCTTCACCGAGCAGGCCGCTGGCGTTCAGGTGCAGGTCACGGGCGGCCAGGGCGGCGCCGAAGGCACCCATAATGCCGGCGATGGTGGGACGGGTCACGTTCCGGCCCAGCTCCTGCTCAAAGGCCCGGAGCACGGCGTCGTTGTGGAAGGTGCCGCCCTGAACCACGATGTGCTTGCCCAAGTCGTCGGCGCTGGCGGCACGGATGACCTTGTACACCGCGTTCTTGACGATGGAGATGGACAGACCGGCGGAGATATCCTCCACGCTGGCGCCGTCCTTCTGTGCCTGCTTCACACTGGAGTTCATGAACACGGTGCAGCGGGAGCCCAGGTTCACCGGGTGCTGAGCGAAGAGGCCCAGCTTGGCAAAGTCGGCGATGGAGTAGCCCAGGGCCTTGGCGAAGGTCTCGATAAAGGAGCCGCAGCCGGAGGAGCAGGCCTCGTTGAGCATGATGGAGTCCACCGCGCCATTGCGGATCTTGAAGCACTTCATGTCCTGGCCGCCGATGTCAATGATGAAATCCACGTCTGGGTTGAAGTGACGGGCGGCGTTGTAGTGGGCCACGGTCTCCACCAGGCCCAGGTCGCAGCCGAAGGCGTTCTTGATCAGGTCCTCGCCGTAGCCGGTGACGGCGGAGCCCTTGATGGTGATACGGTCGCCGCAGAGCTTGTAGATCTCCTTCAGCTGCTCCAGCACCACAGCCACCGGGTTGCCCAGGTTGGAGTGATAGTAGGTGTAGAGCAGGCCGCCGTCGGGGGCGATGAGGGCCACCTTGGTGGTGGTGGAGCCTGCGTCGATGCCCAGGAAGGCGTCGCCGGTGTAGGTATGGATATCCGCCTCGGGGGGATGGTTGGCGTTGTGGCGGGTGACGAAGGCGTCGTAGTCGGCCTTGTCGGTGAAGAGAGGGGGCATGGTGTCCACCGTGTTGGTGGCGTCCACGCTCTCCTCCAGCCGCTTGAGCAGGTCATCGAAGGACTGCTCGGGGTAGTCGGAGGAGCACAGACCTGCGCCGATGGCGGCGAAGCAGTCGCCGTCCTCGGGGAAGATGGCGTGCTCCTCGTCCAGCTTCAGGGTCTCCACGAACCGCTGCCGCAGGCCCATGAGGAAGTGGAGGGGGCCGCCCAGGAACACAATCTTGCCCTTGAGCTCACGGCCCTGGGTCAGGCCGGCCACGGTCTGGTCCACCACGGCCTGGAAGATGGAGGCGGCCACGTCCTCCTTGCGTCCGCCCTGATTGAGGATGGGCTGGATGTCGCTCTTGGCGAACACGCCGCAGCGGGAGGCGATGGGGTAGATCTTCTCGTGCTTCAGGCTCAGCTCGTCCAGCTCATTGACGGAGACGCTCATCAGGGTGGCCATCTGGTCGATGAAGGCGCCGGTACCGCCGGCGCAGGAGCCGTTCATCCGCTCCTCCAGGGCGCCGCCGAAGAAGATGATCTTGGCGTCCTCGCCGCCCAGCTCGATGACGGCGTCGGTGTCCGGGTAGTAGGCACGGACGGCGGCGGCGGTGGCATACACCTCCTGGACAAAGTCCACATTGGCGGCCTTGGCCACGCCCAGACCGGCGGAGCCGGTGATGACCATCCGGACCATCTGTCCCCTCAGCATATCCTGAATGGAGTGGAGGGTCTCACAGGCTCGTTCCCGGGCCTTGGAATAGTGCCGCTCGTAGGAACGGAACAGCAGCTTGTTCTGTTCATCCAGCACCACAACCTTGACGGTGGTGGAGCCGATGTCGATACCGATGCGCAGGCTCATAGGGTCACTCCTAAAATCCCATCTGGGTTATTTCGCTTGTTCATTACATAATATAACAAAAACAAAAAGATTACAACCCTAACCTAGTAAAATAGAGGATATTCCGTACATGGAAATTTGGGACCGGGAGGGGGCAGAAATTTGGTGAAATCGCAAGGAAAAGAGAAAAAGCGGAATTCTCTTCCGAATACGGAGGAAACAGCCACAAGGGGACGGAAGGGCGGGATATGGCGGATTTTCATCTGATTTTAAGAATTCCTCCCTAGTAGAATAAAGAAAAGGGCGGTATGATAAAGCCATAAAATAACCGCACTGGGATCTGCGGCGGGACACAGGGGGAATAGACGTGGAGGCACAGGCGTACCTGGATGAGCTGTCGGGGTATCTGGCCGGACGGATGCCGCGTCGGGAGCTGGACAGCGTTCTGGAATATTATAAGGAGTACTTTGAGGAGAAGGGGCCGGATGGGGCCTGGCAGGCGGAGGAGGAGCTGGGCACGCCTGACGAGGCGGCCGCCCGTATCCTGGGGGCCACATCCCGGCCGGGCGGCAGAGAGCGCCGCCGCTGGAGCACGGGACAGATTGTGGCGGTCATTGTCCTCTCACCCATATGGGTGCCGGTGCTGCTGGGGCTGGCTGCGGTGGTGATAACCCTGGCCCTGGGCCTGCTGGGCACGGCAGCCTGCATCGCCGCCGGTGGAATTGCCTGCGTGCTGGGGGGACTGTTTGTGGTGTGGTGCGGCATCACCCAGATTTTTTACAGTGTCCCCACCACACTGTTTTTTACCGGCCTGGGCTTTGTTGCAGCAGCGCTGGGACTGCTGATATTCCTGGGCGGCGCGGCACTGTGCGTACTCTGGTGTAAAGGAGTGGCCGCGCTGGTCCGCTGGATCGCCCGGGGCGGAAGAAGAGAGGAGGCAGCAGCATGAAGGGACTGACCAAGCTGATTATGGGCATTGCGGCGCCCCTCCTTGCGGTGGGCATAGTGCTCTCCGGCGTGGGCTGGGCCATGGGGGCAGACACCTCCATCCAGGTCCCGGTGGGAAGTGAGCAGATTCATGTGGGCTGGGACGGCATTCATCTCTCCGGCTGGAGCAGCTCATATGTGACAGACACAGCCGTGGTGGAGGATATGGCGCTGTCTTCCTTCACCAGAGTGGATGTGGAGCTGTCCAACGGAACCGTGACCGTCTCTTCCGGCGAGACCTACGGCATCCGGCTGAGCAGCGGAAGCCGGAAGCTGCAGTACAGCCTGGAGGACGGTACATTAAAGGTATGGGACGAGGAGCTTATCGGTGTACAGCTCTCCGAGCGGGGCGGCAGCGTTGAAATCTTCCTGCCCGACGGCGCGGAGCTTGCGGATGCGGATATCACCAACTCCCTTGGCAGCATCGAGCTGAAAAATATCAGCGCGGAGACCCTCACAGCCGAGGCAGACCTGGGCGATATCACGGCCGATGGGCTTCGGGCGGACAGCGCCACGCTGACGGCAGAATGCGGCGCCGTGAACCTGACAAGCGTGGAGGCGGACGAGTTGGAGACGGATCTGTCCCTGGGCGACATGACCGCCACCGGGCTGGCAATCACGGACCGGCTGACCGTCACCAACGATATGGGAGGCGTCTCCCTGGAGGGCGAGCTGGGCGAGAAGGTCAGCGTAACAGCGGATATGGGCGATATCAGCGCGGTCTCTTCCAGAGCGGAGCAGTGGTATGGGTATGAGCTGAGCACCGACATGGGTGAGATCACCGTGAACGGACAGAGCCGGGGCGTCTCTGTATCCCAGAAGGGAGGAGAGGGGACCATGGAGCTCCACACGGATATGGGCGGCATCACGGTCCGCTTTTCCTGAAGCGGACGGGGAGCCGGAAACGCATCCCGAACTATTTCGGGATGCGTTTCAATTATTTTTGGGGGGAAATGCCGTTGACACGGGGGAGGAAGGACGATAAAATAGCACCTGATTGTAATCATGAATTTTGACCCTGAGGGTGAATCATTTGGCCAAGAAAAAGGGAAAACATAACGCGCTGGAGGCACGGAGGCGCAAGAACCGCCGGCGGCAGAACGCCGAGCGGACTGCCCGGCTGGCGCAGGAGGGAATGCTTCCGGACAGTGGGGAGCAGACGGCAGTCCTGACCGCTGTGGCGGAGCCGGACAGTCCGGTCACACCGCCGGAAGCGGAGACACCTGAGTCCGCCGGAGCGCCTCAGGAGCGCAGACGGCGTTTTTCGCTGCGCAGGAAGGAGCCAAAGACCAGGGCGCCCTGGCGGTACCACACCTGGGTGTGGTACCTGATGGTGTTCCTCCTTCCGCTGGCAATTCTGACGGCCACCCAGCTCATTACCGTCCAGTCAGTGGAGGAGGTGATGGCCTGGGCGTCGGAGAATATGGCGGCTTTGGGCCTGGGCTATCTGCTGCTGCTTGCGTGTGAAGGCGTTTTGCTTGCCATTACCGGCGGCATCTTTTCTGCCGGTTTGATTCTGGCGGTCCCCATGCTGACCATGGCCATCTCCAGCTATTTTAAGGAAGTGGTCAACGGTGTGCCCCTGATGGTCAGCGACCTGGCCATGGCCACCCACATGGGCACCATCGCCGGCTTTATGAAACCGGGCATGAGCTTCGGCGCCTGCACCATCCCCGCTGTGCTGCTGGTGTTTGTTCTGCTGGCGCTGACGCTGATCTTTGCCCGACGTCCCCGGCGCATCCGGTGGTATGCCTCGCTGATTGTGGGTCTGTGCGGCGTGCTGGTGCTGGTGGGGTCGGCCAACCTGCCTCTGACCCGGGACTTTCTCAGCGGGCCGGAGGATGAGATTCAAGCCGAGCGCAACGACCGCCTGGGCTTCCTGCTGGGCATGTACAGCGGCGTGCTGGACAGCGCGGTCCAGGAGCCGGACGCCTACAACGAGAACAACATGAACGGCATCCTCCTGAAGGTGAAGCGGAACGCGGCGTCCACCCAGACGCCGGAGGTGCAGCCCAACGTGATTATGCTCATGTCGGAGAGCTTCTGCGACCCGGAGGCGGTGCTGCCGGGAGTGGAGTTTGAGGACGACCCCATTCCCAACTACCGGGCGCTGGCGGAGGAGTGGCCCTCGGGCAAATTCCTGTCCAATACATACGCCGGCGGCACCGGAAACGTGGAGATGGAGGTCATGACCGGCATCCCCATCGCCTTTGTAGGGGAGGGGGAGGACCTGACCTCCCTTCAGGACGAGACGGCCTATGACCGGGCGCCCTCCATCATCAAGGCATTCTCCGCCCAGGGGTATGCCACCGAGTTTGTCCACTCCTATACGGCACGGCTCTACAACCGGGAAGAGAATTTTGAGAAGATCGGCTTTGATAAGCTGGTGTTTGAGGAGGACTTCCCTGAGGATGCGGAGTGGGAGGGCCCCTATCTCTCCGATATGGCCCTGACCGAGATGCTGATTTCGGAGTTTGAGAACCGGGATAAGAGTAAACCGCTTCTCCTTTACGGCCTTTCCATGGAGAACCATCAGCCCTACTATGAGGGGAAGTTTGAGGAGAGCTCCGGACTGGACTTCTCCAGCGACAAGCTGGGGGACCAGGAGCTGGGGTCCATTGACGCGCTGCTCCACGGCATCCACGACGCGGATGCCGCGCTCGGCAAGCTGCTGGAGTATTTTGAGCAGTGCGAGGAGCCGGTGATCGTGATTTTCTGGGGCGACCACCTGCCGGGCCTGTCCATGGACGAGGAGAACACCATCTACTCGGAGCTGGGCTATTCCAGCACGGCGGACACCAAGTCCTGGTCGCCGGAGGAGCTCAAGCGGATGCACACCACCCGCTTCCTGGTGTGGAACAACTACGGCGCGGAGCTGGAAGTGCCCGAGACTGTGAGCGCCACCAGTCTGGGCGTCCACATTCTGGACTGGGCCGGAGTGCCCCGCCCGCTGTACTTCCAATGGGTGGACATGGCGCTGGATGATATGCTGCTCTACCGTCAGCGGCTCTATGTGTCTGCGGACGGAACGCCGTACTATGAGCCGCCGGAGGAGGACGCGGACACGGTGGACACCTACCGCACCATTGTCTACGATATCCTCTACGGCCAGGGCTACATTGCGGACGCCATGACCGAGCCGGTACAGAGGAAATAAGAGATGCCATTAGAGCGGCGGCTCCCTGAGCCGCCGCTCTGCTGTCCGTAAAGAAGCTGTTGACATAATTCAAAGAAAAATGATGGAAATGTCAGGCTGCTTGTGGTAATATATTTTATATGCGCCCGCCTGTCCCTGATGAGGCGGGACTACATATGCATGGAGGAAAAATTATGAACTATTTGATGTCCATTCTCATGGGCTTTATTCAGGGTGTGGCGGAATTTCTGCCCATCTCCAGCTCAGGACACCTGACCCTCTTTCAGGCCTTCTTCGGCATGGAGAACATGGAGGAGACCCACATGTTCTTCACCGTGCTGCTCCACTTCGGTACCCTCATCTCCGTGTGCATTGTGTACTGGCGGGATATTATCGACATGATCCGGGAATTTTTCCTGGGCATCCGGGCCCTGGTGGTGCGGGATGAGAGCGTGGGCAAGCCCCCTGCCGCCCGGCGGATGGTAATGCTCATTGTGGTGGGCACTCTGCCGCTGTTTGTAATGGTATTTTTCAAGGACGCGCTGGAGCAGTTCTTCTCCAATCCCATCCCCGTGTCCTGCATGCTGCTGCTGACCGGCTTTATCCTCTTCTTCTCTGACCGGATGGCCCGGGGCCATAAGACCGCCAAGAACGCCACTGTGGTGGACGCGCTGGTGGTGGGCTGCGCCCAGGCGGTGGCCATCATCCCCGGTATCTCCCGCTCCGGCGCCACCATCTCCACCGGTATGCTCCGGGGCTTTGACCGGAACTTTGCCGTCCGTTTCTCCTTCCTCATGTCCCTGCCCGCCGTTGTGGGCGCCACGCTGCTGGAGCTGAAGGACGCTGTCACCGCTCCCAACTTTACCGAGCAGGTGGTGCCCCTGCTGCCCGTCTATCTGGTGGGCGTTGTGGTGTCCGCTGTTGTGGGTTACTTCGCCATCCGGCTGATCAAGTCCCTGGCGGACAAGGGCAAGTTCGGCAACTTCGCCTACTACTGCTGGGCGGTGGGCGCCGTGTCTCTCATTGCGGGCATTCTCAAGTTTGTGATTTTCGCCTGAGCGGAAGAGCCCTCTGTTTAGTACGCAGTACCATACTCTCCTGAAAGGAATGACATCCATGGCCACGGCACAAAAGAAAAGCACCGGAGGGAAGCGCACCGCATCCTCCTCCGGTAAGCGGACAGGCACTTCCGGGAAGAGTGCCTCAGCCGGCCGAAAAAAGGCGGCCAGCCAGCCCAAGCCCATCCGCAGGGAGGTGGGGGCGGCGGTCTGTTTCCTTCTGGCCATCTTCGCCGCCTTTGGGTACTTTAATGTCCACGCCATTTTCATCGACTTCTTCTGTGGCATTGCCAAGGGCATGATTGGGTACGGTTTCTGGCTGGTGCCCCCCATGCTGCTGGTGTCCAGCGTGGTGCTCATGTTCCACCGGGGGCGCCCCGTGCGCCTGCGGGTGTGGTGCGCCATGCTCTTCCCGGTGCTGGTGGGCGCTCTGCTCCACCTGATGCTGGCCAAGGGCAGCTACCAGTGGGACGGCGCTCTCATCAAGACCCTGTGGACCCAGGGCCAGGCCATGTCCAGCGGCGGCCTGCTCAGCGGCATCATCGCCATGGGCTTTACCGCTGTGTTCAGCAAGATTGGCGCCGGTGTGGTGTTTGTCCTGTGCGGCGCCATGATGGTGATGGTGGTGTGCAACGTGACCATCGTGGACATTGTGGACGCCATCCGCAACCGTCCCCATCCGGAGTACGAGGAAGAGGATCTGCCCGAGCCCCGTCCCAGAAGCAAGCGGCCCGCTTCCGCCCCTGCGCCTGCTCCTGTTGAGAAGCCCGCCGCAGGCGGACGCCGGCGTCCCGTGATTGACATCCCGGTGGACGAGGCCCCGGCGGAGGCGGCTGCGCAGGAGACAGCGGAGCAGCCCCAGGAGGAGGTCAAGCCCAAGAAGGAGCGGCTGTTCAACCGCCGTCCCTCTGTGCCCACCCCCGACCAGGTGCTCACCGCTTCGGTGGCCGAGGCGGCCGAGGCGGCCGAGGAGGAGCGACCCTTTACGGCTCCCGAGCCGGAGCCTCAGATTGAGGAGCCTGTGGTCACTCCCACGCCTGTGCGCCAGCCCGAGCCCTTCCAGCCCGCTCCTGTTGCCCCCGTCACCCCGGCACCTGTGCCGCCCATGCCCGAGATTGAGCGGGAGCCCGCTGTGCCCAAGGTGAAGGGCAAGGAGACCGAGCAGGCCGCCGCGGAGGTGGCCCAGGAGGTGGAGAAGAGCCTGAGCCAGACCGGCGGAGCCTACCAGTATCCGCCCCTCTCTCTGCTGAAGGAGGGGGACAGCATTGTGGGCGCCGAGGCCATCGGTGAGCTGAAGGCCAACCAGGCCCGGCTGTCCGACACCATCCGCTCCTTCGGTATCGACGCCAACATCGTCAACGTGACCCGTGGCCCGTCGGTGACCCGGTACGAGCTGGAGCTGGACCAGGGCGTCCGGCTCAACAAGCTGACCAACCTGTCCGACGACATCGCCCTGGCCCTGGGCGCTACCGGCGTGCGTATCGCCCCCATCCCGGACAAGATCTCCATGGTGGGCATCGAGGTGCCCAACAAGCTGGTGTCCCCGGTGTACATCAACGAGGTCATCGGTTCCCGGGAGTTCCGGGACAACCCCTCCAAGGTGGCCTTTGCCGTGGGCAAGGACATCGGCGGCAACTGCATTGTGGGCAACATCGCCAAGCTGCCCCACCTGCTGATTGCCGGTACCACCGGCTCCGGTAAGTCGGTGTGTACCAACTCCCTTATTATCTCTCTGCTCTACAAGGCCACCCCCGACGAGGTACGCCTCATCATGGTGGACCCCAAGATGGTGGAGCTGGGCATTTACAACGGCATTCCCCATCTGCTCATCCCCGTGGTCACCGACCCCAAGAAGGCCGCCGGTGCCCTCCAGTGGGCGGTGGTGGAGATGATGAAGCGGTACCGTGCCTTCTCCGAGGTGGGCGTCCGTGACCTGGCGTCCTACAACGCCCACGCCGCCCGCACTGAGGGCATGGAGAAGATGCCCCAGATTGTGGTGGTCATCGACGAGCTGGCCGACCTGATGCTGGTGGCCGCCAAGGAGGTGGAGGAATCCATCTGCCGCGTGGCCCAGATGGGCCGTGCCGCCGGTATGCACCTGATCATCGCCACCCAGCGTCCCTCTGCCGACGTCATCACCGGCCTGATGAAGGCCAACATCCCCAGCCGTATCGCCTTCGCCGTGGCCTCGTCCCTGGAATCCCGCATTATCCTGGACACCACCGGCGCTGAGAAGCTGGTGGGCAAGGGCGACATGCTCTACTTCCCCCTGGGCACCGGCAAGCCCAAGCGGGTCCAGGGCTGCCTCATCTCCGATGAAGAGGTGGCCTCCGTGGTGGACTTCATCAAGAAGCAGAGCGGCTCGGCTGAGTATGACGAGTCCATCATCCACGAGATTGAGAAGCACGCCGCCGAGAAGGACAAGCAGGGCAAGGGCGGCGGAGGTTCTTCCGCTTCCGAGGAGCCCGGTGGAGACTACGACGAGCTGCTGCCCTCCGCCATCGAGGTGGTGGTGGAGACCGGCATGGCCAGCGTCTCTATGCTCCAGCGCCGCCTGAAGCTGGGCTACTCCCGTGCCGCCCGTCTGGTGGACCAGATGGAGGAGAAGGGCGTGGTTGGACCCTTTGAGGGCTCCAAGCCCCGCCAGGTGCTCATCACCAAGGAGCAGTGGCAGGAGATGCAGTTCCGCCAGGGCATGGTGGACACCG
>CABIYL020000002.1:189017-317771 GCA_902362925.2 Clostridiales bacterium
CGATGTTCTGGAGCACGATGCGGCGGGTTCTGCGGGCGATGCGGATGGCCGCCGCGATCTTGGAGGGTTTGTCGTCCATGAGTACCACATCTGCAGCCTCAATGGCGGCGTCGGAGCCCAGGGCGCCCATGGCGATGCCCACATCAGCACGGGAGAGGACGGGGGCGTCGTTGATGCCGTCGCCCACAAAGGCCAGGGTACCCTTGGAGCTCTTCTCCTTCAGCAGGGCCTCCACCCGGTCCACCTTGTCCGCCGGGAGCAGCTGGGCGTGGACCTCGTCCAGCCCCAGCTCAGAAGCCACCGCCTCGCCCACAGCGGCGGCGTCGCCGGTGAGCATGACGGTCTTTCTTACACCGGCGGCCTTCAGGTCCCGGATGGCCTGGGCAGCGTCCGGCTTCACCTGGTCGGAGATGACGATGTGACCCAGATAGGTGCCCTGGGAGGCCACGTGGACCGTGGTGCCCACCTTGTGGCAGGGGTGCCAGGTGACGCCGAGCTCATCCATCAGCTTTCCATTGCCCACCCAGACGGGTACGCCGTCCACCTGGGCCTGAACGCCCTTGCCCGAGCGCTCCTCCACGCCGGTCACCCGGCTCCGGTCCAGCTCCACGCCCCAGGCCTCCCGGATGGAGCGGGAAATGGGGTGGTCGGAGTAGGACTCGGCCAGGGCGGCCAGCTCCAGCAGATGCTGTTCGGAGCACTGGTCGGGGTGGATGGCGGTGACGTTGAACACACCCTGTGTCAGAGTGCCGGTCTTGTCAAAGACCACAATTTCCGTGTTGGCCAGGGCCTCCAGGTAGTTGCCGCCCTTGACTAGGATGCCCTGCCGGGACGCGCCGCCGATACCGCCGAAGAAGGAGAGTGGCACCGAGATGACCAGGGCGCAGGGGCAGGAGATGACCAGGAAGATGAGGGCACGGTGGATGCTCTCCGCCCAGGTGACATGGATAAGGAAGGGGAGAAGCAGAGCCAGCAGAGCGGCGGAGATGACCACCACGGGGGTGTAGATCCGGGCGAACTTGGTGATGAAGTGCTCAGCCTTGGCCTTTTTGCTGCTGGAGTTCTCCACCAGGTCCAGGATTCTGGCCACCGTGGACTCCTCAAAGGCCTTGGTGACCTGGACCCGCAGCAGGCCGGTCAGGTTGACGCAGCCGCTGATGACGTCGCTGCCCGCATCCACCTCACGGGGGAGGGACTCACCGGTGAGGGCGGAGGTGTTTAGGGTGGAGGAGCCCTCCAGCACCACGCCGTCCAGGGGCACCCGCTCGCCGGGCTTTATGACAATGACGTCACCCACAGCCACGTCCTCCGGGTCCTCCTGGACCAGCTGACCGTCCCGCTCCACGTTGGCGTAGTCGGGCCGGATGTCCATCAGCTGGGCGATGGATTTGCGGGACTTGTCCACGGCGCAGCTCTGGAAGAGCTCGCCCACCTGGTAGAAGAGCATAACGAACACGGCCTCGGGGAACTCGCCGGTGAAGAAGGCGCCCACCGTGGCCAGGGCCATGAGAAAGTTCTCGTCAAAGACCTGTCCGTGGGCGATGTTGCGGACCGCCCGCCACAGCACATCCCAGCCGATGACCCCGTAGGGGACCAGGAATACCGCCAGGCGCAGCAGCGGGAAGCTGTCCAGGGGGAGGAGAACTGCGGCCAGAAGAAGGACCGCGCTGAGAAGGATGCGGAAGAGCATCCGCTTTTGTTTCTTACTCATAGTGCCTCCTGAGAGACGGAGCCGCCGGCTCCGGGCGGATTCGGGCGCCACCCGTAATCAATCAGAGGACAATGGTGCAGTCGGGCTCCACCCGCTTGCAGACCTTGACCACCTGGGCCATGATGTCGTCCAGACGGCTCTCGTCGGCGTCGATGGTCAGCTTCTGGGAGAGAAAGCTGACGGATACCTCGTTGACGCCGTCAATTTTGCGGATGGCGTCCTCCATCTTGGCGGCGCAGTTGGCACAGTCCAGGTCAATCATCTTGTAGCGCTTCTTCATGGGGAAAACTCCTTTCCAAATCTCTGTTTATCAGTTGCGAGGTCAGCGGGGAAGGGGACTCACTCCGCCACGTGCTCCATGCCCTGGTCCAGGATGGAGCGGACGTGGTCGTCGGCCAGGGAGTAGAACACGGTCTTGCCTTCACGGCGGTACTTGACCAGCTTGCTCTGCTTCAGGGCACGCAGCTGGTGGGAGATGGCTGACTGGGTCATGTTGAGCAGCTGGGCGATGTCGCATACGCACATCTCAGCCTCAAAGAGCACGTAGAGGATTTTGATGCGGGTGGAATCGCCGAAGATTTTGAAGAGCTCGGCCAGGTCGTAGAGGATCTCCTCGTCGGGCATGGTCTCGTTGACCTTGGCGATGATGTCCTCGTGGGCGTGGATATAGTCACAGCGCTCAATGGTGTTTTGCTCGTCCATGGAACCCCTCCTTGAAAAACAAATGAGCTATTGTTCATATGTTATTATATGCTGCAGAGAGGAAATGTCAAGAGGGAAACCGCTCTTTCTTCAAAAAAGACCGTGACACCTGGGTTCAGGCGTCACGGTCTTTTCGAAATATGAGGGTCAGGAGGGTGTTCCGGCCGGCTCACCAGACTTTTTGCGGCTGCGCCGCTTCAACAGAAGCAGCAGGAGCACCAGAACCACCACCCCGCCACCGGCCACGCCGGAGACAATGAGGGGCACGGTGGCAGTGGGGGAGAGGACGGCGATCTGGCCGGAGGCAGGGGCGGAGAACACCAGATAGCTGCCGTCCCGGCTGCCGTCCACCAGCACCAGCTTGCCGTCCTGGAGGATGGCCGCCTTGTCCTTCTCACCGCAGCGGAGCCGCAGGGTGACGTTGCCGCTGCCGTCAGCGAGACCGTCGATTTGGTAACCGTATCCAGCGGACACCTGATAGCCCTTGGGTACGGCGGTGTCCGGCGTCCAGTCCTGAGTGGTGATGGCCGCGTCGGGGGCAAAGCTGCCCTCTGCCAGTAGGATGGGCTGGGCCTCGCCGGTGGAGATGGTGGAGACGAGCGGCGTATAGACCGCGTGGATGACGGTGCTGCGGAAGATGTTGTCGGTGTCAACCTCTTCCCAGGCAGCGGAGCAGCCCTCCTGATGGGGCAGCTCCGGGAACTGGTCGGGGCTGACGCTGCCGCCGTACTCCACGGTGATGGTATTGAGCACCTGGCCGTCAGCCTCAAAGGTGACCTGGAGGGTGTGGAACTCCTCCGGCATACCCTCCAGGGCGATAAACTCCTCGTAGGGCAGGGAGACGGCCTGGCCTTCGTAGTTCACGCCGTCAATACCGCCCAGGGACTCCCGGACAAAGAAGTTGTTCTGTGCTGTGCCGTCGATGCCACCGGCAATGGCGCCGATGCGCTCGCCGTCGCTGTCAATGCGCACCATGGCGCGGCAGTCCTCCACGTCCCGGCCTGCGCCCACAATGCCGCCCATGTCGTCGTGGCCGGTCAGGTCGCACAGGGCGTAGCACCGGCGGATGGGGATGCGGGCCTGACCCGCGATGCCGCCGCACAGATTGCCGCCCGTGGTCTCCACAGCGCCGTAGCTCCGGCAGTCCAGCACCGCGCCCAGGTCGCCACGGCCGGCGATACCGCCCGCACAGTCGTTCTTGGCGGTGACAGCGCCGTCATTCCGGCAGTCCAGCACCGTGGCCCGGATGACCGCCGTGGTGTCCACCAGCAGCTTCCCGGCGTCCAGGTCCAGATCCTCCTCCGGGTCCGGGTCCAGCTCCAGGGCCATAATGCCCGTGATGCCACCCACGTTGGCGTCGCCGCTGACGGCGGCGTCGTTGCTGCAGGAGACCACACGGCCGCTGCCGCTGGCCTCCTCCTCGTCGTCCGACACGTCGTCAACGGTCTTGGTGGGGGTCTCCTTCAGACCGGAGGCGGCCAGACGCACCGCGTCCAGTTGGGCGATGATGGCGTTGGTGGTGGCGGTGATGGAGGCGTTGGAGGCGGAGAGCTGGTCGTTCAGAGAGGTGACGTGGGTGTTGATAGTGTCCAGCTGGGTGTCAATGCTGTCAAAGGCAGCTCTGCCGCCGGTATCGGTCTGGTCGTACCACACGCTCAGCGTGTCCTCGATGACATTGACCGCAGTGTTGACGGCGGACAGACGGTCCGCCGCCCCGTCGGAGAAGTCGTTGAACTTGTTTTCCAGTGTGGTGGAGGCGGTGCTCAGGTCGTCCAGCGCCTTGTTGACCTGCTTGTAGACCTGGTCCCCCAGGTCGGAGAGGTTGCCCTCCGACAGCTCCAGTCTGTCCCGGATAAAGCCCGCCTGGGTGAAGATGTCCTTCAGCGCGCCGCTGATGGTGGAGATGGGGGAGGCCAGGTCGAAGCCGTTGAGCAGTTCCACCGCCTCATGGATGGCGGCCAGCTTTTCAATGGGGCCCATGGTGTTGTCAGCGGAGATTTCGTTGAGCCGCTGCTGGAAGTGACGCAGCTTTTCCAGGGAGGCGGCCAAACTGTCCAGGCCCTTCTGGAGGGTGGTCAGGTCGCCCTCGATGGCGTCCAGATAGAAGGAGAGGAGGCTCTGGGTGGTGTCCAGCTCATCGTCCGCGCCGGTAATGCCGGAGTTGACGGCCTTGCGCAGGTCGGAGAGGGCGTTATCGATGCCGGTCAGGGCGCTGTGGGCATCAGAGCGGAAACTGTCTGTCTCTTCAATGAGGGAACCCAGTGCGCTGTTGATCTTCTGGGACTCCCGGTAGATGGTGTCCAGAGCGGTCTTGGCGTGATCAGCGCCCTGGGTGCCGCTGGTGTGAGCGGTGTCAGTGATGGAGCCCAGTGCGGTGTTGATGGCGGACACCTCCTCCGAGACGCTGCTGCCTGCGCTGGACACCTGGGCGGTCAGCTGGGAGAGAAGAGGTGTCAGGCCGCCCAGTGCGTTGGAGAGGGCCTGAGTGGGGTCCTGGCCGTAGATCAGGTTGGTGTCCGGCTCGAACTGACCCACAATGCCGCCGATGTCCTTCCGGCCCTGGATGACCCCGTGGTTCTGGCAGTTCTCGATGACGCCCTTCTGGCGTCCCGCGATGCCGCCGGTGTTGTAGCCTGTGTGCTGGTAGCCCACGGCGGAGTGGTTGACGCAGCCGGTGACGGTGCCGGAGGAGTACCCTACAATGCCGCCGGTGTCCATGGCGTTCTCGTTCTCGGTGATGTTGACCTGCCCCTGTCCGGTGCAGCTCTCAATCACGCCCTCGTTGGAGCCTGCAATTCCGCCGGTATGGAGCTCACCGGTCACCGACGCCTGGCTGACACAGCCCGTAATCCTTCCGGTGACCGTATTGCGGCCTGCGATGCCGCCTACGTCCTCGTCGCCTGTGACGGTGCCGGAGACGGTGCAGCCGGAGATGGTACCGCTGTTCTCACCGGCGATAAGGCCCAGGCTGGATTTGCTGCCGCCGGGGGTGAGGGTACCCTCCAGCGTCAGGTCCCGCACCACAGCTCCGGCCTGGAGGTAGCGGATGAAGCCCTGGTCCGAGCCTTTTTCTGTAAAGGAGAAACCGCTGACCGTGTGCCCGGCGCCGTTGAAATCACCGCAGAACACGGGGATGGGGGTGAACTCAACGCCGGAGAGGTCGATATCCGCGGTGAGCACCACGGTCAGGTTCCGGGAATAGGCGTCCAGGGTACAGTCTTTGGACAGAAGCGCCAGCTCGGCGGCGGTGGAGATGTAAAGAGTTCTGGGGCTGTTTTCTGCGGCCTGTGCGGCAGGTGCGGCGGGGAACAGAAGCCCAAGGCACAGGGCCAGCGCGGCGGCCAGGGCCCCCATGCGTTTACACATGTTCCGTCTCATCGTCGGACACCTCTCTTTCCTGGTATTTGCTCTCAATCAGCGCGTCCACGCTGCCCCGGATCACGCCCTTGATCTCACAGTCCACAAAGCCGGACACGTGGCCGCGGATGTGGCCGTCCAGCCGGACCACGCCGTTGTTGAAGCGCTGCTTCCGGTTGCGGTTCAGGGTGATGGCAGTGCGCTCAATGAGGGCGTCGCCCAGCAGCAGGAACTGGGGCAACACGGTCATGACCAGAATGATGGAGGTCAGGGTGCCACGGCCCAGGGTGGTGCCGATGGAGCTGATGATGGAGTCGGTAGAGAGCTTGCCGATGAGGAATCCGGCCACCGTCATAATGGTGCCCGAGGTGAACACGGTGGGGAAGCTCTGGTTGAGAGATTCAATCACCGCCTCCCGCCGGTCCATGAACTGCTTGAGGTCAAGGTAGCGGTTGGTGATGACGATTGCGTAGTCGATGGTAGCGCCCATCTGGATGGCGCTGACAATCAGGTAGGACAGGAAGTACAGGTTGGTGTGGGTCAGGTAGGGGAAGGAGAAGTTGATCCAGATGGAGCCCTGGATGGTGAGCACCAGCAGGATGGGCAGACCGGCGGATTTAAAGGTAAAGAGCAGGATCACCATGACGAACAGCACGGTGAGCACGCTGATTTTCAGGTTGTCGCCGGAGAAGGACTCAGACAGGTCACGGGCGTTGGTGGAGTTGCCCACCAGCACCACATCGTCCCCGTAGTACTCGGCGGCGATGGCGCGCATCTGGTCCAGCAGGGCGTAGGTCTCCTCGCTCTCCTCGGGCAGGTCGGCGATGAACACCAGACGGCTCCAGTGCTCGCCCTGGAGCTGGCTGAGGCCATCCTCCAGGGTGTCCTGAAGCTCTTCCACCTTGGCGGCCTGGTCGCCGCTCAGGTTGACCACGCCCTTGTCCTTCTGCTCCAGCAGGAACTGGAACACATCCAGCAGGGGTACGGAGTAGCTGTCCGGGTCCTGGAAGATGGCGCCGTACTCCTCCACGCTCAGGCCGTAGGCCTGGTAGAGCAGCCGGGCCAGTTCGATGTCCACCCCCGCCAGCTCGGCAAACTGCCGGGGAGTGGTCTTGTCGGTGAGCATCCGTCCCTCCTCTACTTCAATGTTGGCCAGGCCCGTGGCGCTCTTGATACCGGGCAGCGCCTCAATCCGGCGGAGCACCGCGCCTTCCTTGTCGTAATCTCCACGGGGGACCAGCACGGCGATGGTGTTGTTATAGCCGAAGGTCTCATCTATCTTGTCCATGGCGATGCGGTAGGCGGGTTTGTTGCCCGAGTTGGTGGAGTTGGTGGAGAAGACATAGTCGCAGCGGTTGGAGCAGAAGATGCCGCCCACCACAATCACCGCGAAGATAACGGGCAGCACGAACCGGGTCTTGACCACGGCCTTGCCCCACAGAGAGATACGGGGTACAAAGTTCTTGTGCCGGGTGCGCTCAATGCCCCGGTTGAAGAGCATCAGCAGGCCGGGCATCAGCAGGAACACGGTGAGCATGGAGCAGATAATGCCCTTGGACAGCACCAGACCCATGTCCAGACCGATTTTCAGCTGCATCAGCATCAGGGCCACCAGGCCGGAGATGGTGGTCAGGCTGGAGGAGGAGATCTCCACAATGGCCTTGGACAGAGCGGTCACATCGGCGTCATGGGCACTCAGGCCGTTGTCCCGCTCCTCCATGTACCGGTGGCAGAAGATGATGGCGTAGTCAATGGCCAGAGCCAGCTGGAGCACCACGGCGATGGCGTTGGTGATAAAGGAGATGGAGCCGAACCAGTAGTTGGTGCCCATGTTCAGGACGGCGGAGACCACGAACACAATCAGGAACACCACCACCTCCAGATAGCTCTTGGAGGTGAAGAGCAGTACCGCCACAATGACCACCGCAGCAATGAGCAGGATGTAGCTCATCTCTCTCATCAGGGTGTCGGAATCATAGGGGTCGGCGTTGAAGGTGATGTAGTTGTCGTAATCGGCCACGGCTTTCTCTACCTCGTCGGTGGCCTGCGTGACAATGGGGGTGCCGTTCTCGTCGTCGAAGCTGATGTTGAAGAGGGCGGAGGCGTCCTTGTAGTGGTCCTGGCTGTCGTCAAAGGTGACGGAGGATACGCCTTCAATCTGGGACAGCTGGTTGGAGAGCCGGCAGGCCTGGTCGTAGGTGATGTTGGAGACCATCACGTTGGCAGTGGCCAGGGTGGTGAATTCCTCGTCCATCAGGGTGAGGCCACGACGGGTCTCGGTGTTGGCGGGGAGGTAGGAGGTGATGTCGTTGTTGATGACCACCTTGCTGATAGACGCACCGCAGAAGATGACTGCCGCCAGAAAGACCAGATAAAAAGCCTTCCGCTTATCGACAATAAAGCCTGCGATTTTGTCCATGGTGCTTACGCTTTTTTTCTCGCTGGACATAAGAAGATCAGCCTTTCTGGGAAGAGAGTTCCGGGAACAGCCCCGCCTGGTCCATCAGCTGAAGCAGAGTCTCCTCGGGGAGGTCGGCGCCCCGTTCCAGCCACCACCGGACAATAGCCAGGATACCGCCGGCGTAGAAGTGGGCGGTAATCTCCGCACGGGCAGGATTAGCCTCATCGGCGGGGAAGCGGGAGAGAAGCTGTTCCGCCACCAGGTCCTCCAGGGTCTGGATGTCCACGCTTCCGCTGGAGACGGCGGAGCGGTACAGGCCGCTGTGGGAGCGCACAAAGGAGAGGGCGTTCTGGAATACGGAGAGGAAATAACTCCGGGGATTGGCCAGCAGGTCCTCGCCGGTGGGCTCGAAGGCCCGGTAGAGCCGGGCAACGGCATAGCGCAGGAGCGCATACTTGTCCTCGAAGTGGGCGTAAAAGGTGGTGCGGTGCACCATGGCCCGCTGGCAGATGTCTACCACGGAGATTTCACTGAAGGGCTGCTCCTCCATCAGAGAGAGGAGCGCCTCGGTGAGGAGCTTTTTGGTTCTGCGCTGCCGCAGGTCCTCCTTGGACGCTTCGGACGGCTGGTTCCGCATGGTAATGCCTCCTTTTAAACAACATATTGGTTAGATGTGAAGGTTATCTGTACAGAGTGAGCTGATGGAGTGTCCCGTAAGGTGGAGGCACTATACCACTTAGGGCTTCAGATGTCAAGATAATATACACTTGTATTTTAATTTACGGATGTATTGCAGAGGAGGTCATCAGGGGGTGAGAGAGGGGATAAAACGGATGAAAAGAAAATTTTGAAAAACTTCGAAAAAACACTTGCATAATCTGGGGAGGTGTGCTATTATATCAAAGTCGCCTGAAGCGACAACGAAATGAGATATCCGGGTGTGGCGAAGTTTGGTATCGCGCTTGAATGGGGTTCAAGAGGCCGCTGGTTCGAATCCAGTCACTCGGACCAAACTCATAAAAGAAGTTGACAGCCAACAATCTGTCAACTTCTTTTATGAGGAGAAATTATAAAAAGTGAATATCCGGGTGTGGCGAAGTTTGGTATCGCGCTTGAATGGGGTTCAAGAGGCCGCTGGTTCGAATCCAGTCACTCGGACCAAGGTCCGTATTCCGTAAGGAGTACGGACCTTTCTTTTTTGCCTGTAGCCTGAACCAGCGGCCTCTTGGCGCCGAAGGCGCGTGTAATCCGCCGCTGCCGGGAGGGCAGGCGGAATGCCGGCGCTCCTACTGGTTCGAATCCAGTCGCTCAGGCCAAACAATGATAATCCGAACTACATTATCCAGGTGGGTAATGTGTTCGGATTTATCATTTCTATTGAGAACATTCTATGATGGACAAGGGCAGGAGCTAAGTTCCCGCCCTTGCATTTTTTTCATTGTTTAGTTTACAATAGGGTACAGAAATTGTCTGGTACGCATTAGGCGGATAAGGCGTACTCAACAAATCGGAATTTGACGGAATGATAATAAAGAGCGACAGGAGGGATGTATCGTGGGAACAAATGCAGCATATTACTGTATTTGGAATCGGGGCTTTACGCAAAATGAATTAAAAGAGAAATTAGAAGTTATATCTACTTCTGGCAAGGAGAAAGACAAATCATTCTTCAACAGTTTGAGTGCATTGCTCTCCCCGGAGATAGCCGGACAATTACGGGCTGGCGCAGCGGAATCAACGGCTCATTTTAGTGCGATTTTCGGTGGGAAAAGCCAGACGCAGGGAAATCGTGGGATAATTGCGTACAGCCCTGACGCCAAATGGCTGCCTCTGTTTGAAACCACACTATGCGAAGGTTATACTGCAAGCAGCAAGGATACCGCATGGCTGTCAAAGCTCTTTGCTGCCCCTGTGCTCGCGTTCTCCATATTCGACAGCGATGTGCTCTTTGTTTCTTACAGCGATGCCAAGAAAGGAATTTGCTACGATTATGTAAAACCAAATTTTGAGGAATTTAAAGAATATGACACTGAACAATACAGCACAGAATTTCCCAATTTTTTATCTGAATTTTGCAATAAATCTGAGTTAGAAGCTATCTGGGATAATACAGATGTAATCTTTGCGGATGATCGCTTAGAAAAACTGTGTCGGCTAATGCAAATTGATTTGCTATTTGATGGCACTTGTGTCTTGGAGGGATTCCAATTAATTACATAGCTTTCTGTTTGTTTGGCTGATTTAACTGCGCCTTATTGGCATAATGCGCAACGAACAAAGGCAAGGCGGGGGCATCATTTTAGATGCTCCCGCCTTGCTGTTACTCAAAGGGGGTTCAGAGATGGAAAAACCCGGACCTATGGCAAAACCACAGGTCCGGGTTGATGCTGTGCGAAGTAGGGGAGGGGAGACTTACTTCAGCTCCACCTTGGCGCCCACGTCCTCGAGCTTCTTCTTCAGCTCCTCGGCCTCGTCCTTGGAGACACCCTCCTTGACGGCCTTGGGAGCGGCCTCGACAACAGCCTTGGCCTCAGCCAGGCCCAGGCCGGTGATCTCGCGGACAGCCTTGATGACCTTGATCTTCTCAGCGCCGACCTCAGCCAGGACGACGTCGAACTCGGTCTTCTCCTCAGCAGCGGGAGCAGCAGCACCGGCAGCGGCGGGAGCGGCCATAGCGGCGGCGGAGACGCCGAACTCCTCCTCCAGAGCGTGGACGAGCTCGGAGAGCTCCAGAACGGTCAGGCCCTTAACCTCTTCGATGAGGGCAGTAATCTTCTCAGAAGCCATGATATGTTACCTCCTAAAATATGTCTTGAAGTGTAATGGTTACGCGGGGGACAGGACTTACGCCTCGGCGGAAGCGGTCTCCTCGACGGAGCCGCCCTGCTTCTCGGCGATGGCCTTGATGACGATGGCCAGGCTGGTGATGGGAGCCAGCATGGTGCCCAGGACCTGAGCCTGCAGGACCTCCTTGGAGGGCAGCTCAGCCAGAGCGCTGATCTCGTCCAGGGACAGGACCTTGCCGTCCATAAAGCCGGCCTTGATGGTGAACTTGGCGCCGTTGAACTGCTTGGCGAACTTGTTCACCACACGCATGGGAGCAATGGGGTCGCCGTGGCTGATGGCCAGGGAAGTGGTGCCGTTGAGCACGTCGTCCAGGGCCTCCATGCCGCAGTTGTTGATGGCGAAACGGACCAGGGTGTTCTTCACGACGGCGTAATCCACGTCGTTCTTGCGCAGCTCGGCGCGCAGAGCGGTATCCTCGGCCACGGTGATGCCCTTATAGTCCACCAGAACGCCGCTGGCGGCGCCCTTAATCTTCTCAGTCAGATCAGCGACGATAGCCTGCTTCTCGCTGAGAACCTTTGCGTTAGGCATGTGGGATTCACCTCCAGAAAAATAAAGTGCTGTTCCGCGTCCAAAGACACAAAACAGCACAAAACAAACGTCTATACTGTATTCTCGGCAGGATTTACTGCGCAAGCACAACCTGCTGTCTCTGAACACGGGATATAGTATAACATCCCAGGAGCGGGTTGTCAACTATAAAATGAAGAATTTTTCTCCTTGGGGCAGCAATCCAGGGGGAAATCCCCCTGGATACTGCTCATCAGGCGGAAATTACATCAGCTTGGCGCCGTTGATCTTCACGCCGGGGCCCATGGTGGAGGCCACCACGCAGCTGCGGATATACTGACCCTTGGCAGCGGAGGGCTTGGCCTTCACGATAGCACCCATGAGGGCGTTGAAGTTCTCGGTCAGCTTCTCAGCGCCGAAGGACACCTTGCCGATGGGGCAGTGGATGATGTTGGTCTTGTCCAGACGATACTCGACCTTACCGGCCTTGATCTCCTTGACAGCCTTGGCCACGTCGGGGGTGACGGTGCCGGCCTTGGGGGAGGGCATCAGGCCCTTGGGGCCCAGGACCTTACCGAGACGGCCGACAACGCCCATCATGTCGGGGCTGGCGACGACCACGTCGTAGTCGAACCAGTTCTCCTGCTGGATCTTCTGGACCATGTCCATCTCGCCGACGTAGTCAGCGCCGGCCTCACGGGCGGCCTCAGCCTTGTCGCCCTTGGCGAACACCAGGACGCGGGCGGTCTTGCCGGTGCCGTGGGGGAGGACGATGGCGCCACGGACCTGCTGGTCAGCGTGACGGGAGTCGACGCCCAGCTTCACGTGGAGCTCGACGGTCTCGTCGAACTTGGCGGGAGCGGTCTTGACCACCAGGTTCATGGCCTCGGCGGTATCGTACAGAGCGGCCTTGTCGATCTGCTTGGCGCTCTCCTGATATTTCTTGCCTCTAAACATTTCCTACTACCTCCTTCGCTTAGTCGCCCACCAGGACGCCCATGGAGCGGGCGGTACCGGCGATCATGCTCATGGCGGACTCAATGCTGGAGGCATTGAGGTCGGGCATCTTGGTCTCGGCGATCTTGCGCACGTCCTCTTTGCTGATGGTGGCCACCTTGGTCTTGTTGGGCACACCGGAGCCGGACTCAATGCCGGCAGCCTTCTTGATGAGAACGGCAGCGGGAGGAGTCTTGGTGATGAAGGTGAAGGAACGGTCGGCGTAGACAGTGATGATAACGGGGATGATCATGCCCACGTCGTTCTTGGTGCGCTCGTTGAATTCCTTCGTGAAAGCGGCGATGTTCACGCCGTGCTGACCGAGGGCGGGGCCGACGGGGGGAGCGGGAGTCGCCTTGCCGGCGGGAATCTGCAGCTTCACGTAACCAGTAACTTTCTGTGCCATTTGAAACAGCACCTCCTACGATAAATGTGGTTGGAACGGCGTCTGACGGACGCCTCCCACGTGCGGGGGGAAGGCCATGCCAGGCATGGCGTGCGGCGATTGCCGCGGGCCGTGTACCGGGGGCTTACAGCTCGACAGGCTCCACCTGGTCGAGGTCCAGCTCCACGGGGGTCTCACGGCCGAACATGGACACCACGATACGGACCTTTTCATGCTCCATATCGATCTCGTCCACAGTGCCCAGATAGGACTTGAGGGCGCCGTCGGTGATGCGGACATTGTCGCCCACCGCGTAGCCAATCACCACCTCGCGCTTTTCAACGCCGAGGGCGGCGATCTCCTCATCGGAGAGGGGGATGGCCTTGTTGCCGGATCCGACGAAGCCGGTGGCGCCGCGGACATTGCGGACCAGGTGCCAGGTCTCGTCGGTCATCACCATTTTCACCAGCACGTAGCCGGGGAACACCTTGCGCTCCACGGTCTTGGGGCCGTTGTCGGTGATTTCGGTGACCGTCTCCAGGGGAATGCTGACCTCCTGGATGAGGTCGTGCATGTTGCGGTTCTCAACTGCCTTTTCAATGGAGGCGGCAACGGTGTTTTCATAGCCGGAATAGGTATGGACGACATACCACTTTGCACTTTCAGCCATGATTTACTCCTTTATGCGCCGGGGTTGAAAAGGTTCAGCAGCGCCTGCACAATGGCGTTAGCCAGGGCGTCGAAAACCCAGATGAAGATGCCCACCACGATAACGCAGGCGATTACGATACCGGTGTTCTTCGCAACCTGCTTCCAACCGGGCCACTGTACCTTCTTCAGCTCGCTCTTCATTTCCTTGAACCACTTGGCGACGCGCGCGAAGAAACCAGGCTTGGACTTTTTCTCGTCCTTCGCCTTCTTGTCGGCTTTGGCGGGTGCGGACTTGGCGGCGTCCGCCTGGCCGGCCTGCTCGATCTTCTCGTTTTCAGACATTCAGATACACCCTTCTTTCATGTGAGCCGTTTGTGCGCTCATTACTTGGTCTCGTTATGGACCGTGTGCTTTCTGCAGAAGGGGCAGTACTTGTTCAGCTCCAGACGATCAGGAGTGTTCTTCTTGTTCTTGAACGTGTTGTAATTGCGCTGTTTGCACTCGGAGCAGCGCAGGGTGACCTTCACCCGGTTGCCTGCCTTTGCCACTTGTCGGCACCTCCTTTTTCATTTTGGGGCGATCCGGACATAAAAAATGCCGGATACGGCCCAATATGCCGAATCCAGCAACGTCCAGGCACAGAGTACACTATGCCCCTATACGCTACGGTGCGGATTCGGCATCATCTGCCTCCCTATGCCCGCTCTCAGCGGCAAAAGGGTTTGCACGTCATTACACCGTAAAAATGCGCACAAAAAAAGCCCTTTTCATAGGTGATAGTAGAATAGCATAGGGAAGACAGAAAGTCAAGGGTTATTTGAGAAAAAAGTTTTGATTTTTGTTGGCGGAGGGGCGCGCTTGACAGGGCGTGCTCCGCCTGATAGAATCTATTTAAAGAAAATTTGAAATAGCTTTTGCCGGAGGGGGGAGCGCTGTGGAGGGCCCTGGGATTTTCAAGGCCCTGTCCGACCCGGTGCGGCGGGAGATTTTGCTGCTGCTGCGGGGCGGAGAGCTGCCGGCGGGGGAGATTGCCGCCAGGCTGTCCATGACCGCCGCCGCCGCGTCCTATCATCTCTCCTGTATGAAGCGGGCGGGACTGATACGGGAGCGGCGGGAGAAAAACTACATCTATTATGAGATGAACGCCACCGTATTGGAGGAGGCTGTGCTCTGGCTGAGCCAGCTGTGCGCCGGAGCAGGGGAGGAGCGCCATGAGGCACGAAAAACTGTGGAGGACGCTGTTTTACATTCTGATGGGGCTGCCACTGGTGGTGACGCTGGCGGCCCTGCTGGTGCTGCCGGCGGAGATCCCCATGCACTATAACGCTGCGGGGGAGGTCAACCGCTGGGGCAGCAAGTATGAGATGCTGCTTTTGCCGCTGATTACCCTGCTGATGGGCGTCTTTCTTTTAAAGGTATCCTGGTGGAGCGGCAAACAGACGGGGGAGAACCGGACGGCGGTGCTGGCCATTGGATGCGGCGCGCTGCTGGTGTTCAATGTGATGACCGTGGTCTTTCTGGTCAAGGCCTACCGGATTGCCGCCTTGGGGACAGGGCTGGAGCTGTCTGTCAGCCGGATTCTGTTCGGCGTCACGGGGCTGCTGCTCTTCTGCCTGGGCAATGTGATGCCCAAGCTCCGGCGCAACGGCTGGTGTGGGGTGCGGACGGCCTGGACCATAGAAAACGATGAGAACTGGCGCAGAAGTCAGGTGGTGGGCGGCGGCGTTATGATGGCCGCAGGCCTGGTGCTGGCAGTGGGGAATGTGCTTCTGACGAGCGAGGAAGCCAGCCTGCTGTTCTCTATGCTCTGCGTAGTGCTGATGATACCCGCTCTGCTGATTGCCCTGGCAATGCTGAAGCGGAAGATGGAAAAGGAGAAGAACAGATGAGAATTATGGCCATTGACTACGGCGACGCCCGGACGGGCATTGCCATTTCCGACCCCACCGGACTGCTGGCGGGATACACCACGGTGATCCACAGCCGGAAGAGCGAGGTGGTGGCGGAAGAGATCGCCCGCCTGGTGAAAGAGCACGGAGTAGAGGAGTTGGTGATGGGCTTTCCCCGGAACATGGACGGCACCGAGGGTCCCAGAGCGGAGCTGTACCGTGCCTTTGCCCAGCAGGTGGGGCAGGTGACCGGGCTGACCCCGGTCCTGTGGGATGAGCGCCGCACCACTGTGGAGGCCCATAATATCCTCCACGCGTCGGGCAAGCGGATGAAGCAGCACAAGAAGACGGTGGACGCGGTGGCGGCCACCCTGATTCTGGAGGGCTATCTCACCCGCCGCCGGACTCAGGGCTGAGCGGATTCGGCCTTTTCCGAAAGAACTCGGTGACGCCCACATAGAGAAGATAGACCCCGAAGCACCGGCGGAGCAGGTGCACGTCCAGCCCGGTGGCCGCCCAGGCGGACAGGGCGGTACCCAGCAGTCCGGCCAGAATGGCGGGGCAGGCGGCGGTACGGTCCACATAGCCGTTTTTGATGTGGGCGGGCAGTGCTGTGGCGGCGGTGGGGAGGAAGTAGAGCAGGTTGACCCCCTGGGCCAGGTTCTGGGGCACTCCGGCGAAGGACGTCATATAGATGAGCAGCAAGGTGCCGCCCCCTATCCCGAAGCCGGAGAGAATCCCGGTGAGGGCGCCTGCCAGAATGGGAATCATCCATTCCATCATTAGAAAAAGAGCGCCTTCACGCCGCCGTAGAGGATGAACAGGGCGAACACGCGCCGCAGCCAGTCCATGTTCAGCCGCCGGAACAGCCGTCCACCCGCAAAGCCGCCAATCAGTCCGCCTATGAGATAGGGAAGGGCAAGCTGGAAGTCCAGCCCGCCCCGGAAGAAGTAGACGGCGGAGGACAGGGCGCACAAGGGCAGGATGATGGCCACCGAGGTGGCGAAGGCCTTCCGCTGCTCCAGGCCGCACCAGCGGGTGAGCAGGGGAACCAGAATCATACCGCCGCCTCCTCCGAAAAAGCCGTTGGCCACGCCTGCCGCAGCGCCGGACAGAGCGCACCGAATTTTTACCGGAACATGCAAAAAAATCCCTCCCAACGGCACTAGTCTGCCGCCGGGAGGGATTTTCTATTCATGGTTTATTTGTTGTCGGGATTCAGACCGGCCAGGGTGAGCACTACGTCGCCCGCCATCATCAGCCCAGCCACAGGCGGCACCCAGGGCACGCTGGCCGGTACGCTCCGCCGTCCCGGAGGCGGGGCCTCCCGCTGGTCGGTGGCGTGGGGCAGTTCGGGGGAGAAGAGCACCCGGTGGTGCTGGATACCCCGGTTACGCAGTTCCTTCCGGATCACCCGTGCCAGGGGACAGCCCTCGGTCTTGGAGATATCGGTGATGCGGAACTGGGAGGGGTCCAGCTTGTTGCCAGTTCCCAGGGCGGAGAGAATGGGGATGCCCCGCTCTATGGCAGTCTGGATCAGGTCCAGCTTGCTGGAGACCATGTCGATGGCGTCCACAATATAGTCGTACCGGACGGAGAAGAAGTCCTCCCGGTTCGCCGGTTCATACTTGGACACCACAGGGCGGACCTTGCAGTCCGGGTTGATGTCCCGCACCCGGGCGGCCATGGCCTCAGCCTTGGGCTGGCCCCGGGTGGACCAGAGGGCCTGAATCTGCCGGTTCAGGTTGGTTACGCCCACCTCGTCGTGGTCGATGAGGGTCAGCGTTCCAACCCCGGAACGTGCCAGGGCCTCAGTGGCCCAGCTGCCCACACCGCCCAGGCCGAACACCGCCACATGGGCGGCGGCAAGGCGCTCCATGGCTTCGGGGCCCAGCACCATCTCAGTGCGCAGAAATTGTTCCTTCATGGATACCTCCTGATAAGACATTGGAAGAGGGGAGCGGGGCCATTGCCCCGCTCCCTGAGACGTTCGATAAACCCTGGGACCCAAGGTTTCGGAGGGAAAGATAGTGTGAAAGAAAACCGTCAGGGTTGTCTTTCGCGTATAATCAAACCACTTTTTCAAAATTGAAAAAGTGCCTCTGCCTGTCGAAAAAACATTTCCGACAGGCAGAGGGGGCGGGGCCAATTGCCCCGCCCCCTCTTAGAAGCTCGATGTTAACCGACGTACTTGAAGCCGTCAGCCTTGACAGCCTCGTAACCCTCGGTGATGCTCTCAATCCAGCTGGTCATGTCGTCGTTCTGGAAGGAGCTCTTGGCGTTGATCTTCCAGCTGGGATCATTCCAGGCCTGGAAGTACATAACGTGCCAGCCGTACATACCGCTGTTGGTGTTCTCCACCAGGCCGGTGTCACCCTCGGTGTGCTCGCTGTCGAAGATCCAGTCGTTGAAGGTGTCAACCATCTGACCCTCTTCGACCTGAGTGTACAGGCCACCGTTGGAGGCGGAGCCGGAGTCGTCGGAGTTGGCCTTGGCCAGCTCGCCGAAGGACTCAGCGGTCTTGTCGCCGGCCTCCCACTGAGCCAGCAGGCTCTCGGCCTCGGCCTTGGCGGCCTCCATGGCCTCGTCGGTGGGAATGGTGGACTCGTCCACGTCCTCGGTGGCGGGGTCGTCCTCCTGGGTCAGCTCAGCCTTCACCAGGATGTGACGGATGTCAGCGGTGGGAGTCTCGTCCAGGTAGCGATCCAGGAAGCGGACCACATAGTAGCCGCTGGTGGACTCGAACACATTGATGTCACCCTCGGCACGGGCGGCGTCCTTCAGCCAGTCGCCGTAGGTGGTGGAGAGGCTGGAGCCGGTGGTCTCGGTGGAACGGAAGGTGTTGGCGCTGTCCTCCTGGACATAGGTGTCAGCCAGCTCGGCGAAGTCGCCGCCGGCCTCCACATCGGCCATCAGCTTGTCGGCGTTGGCCTTGGCGGCCTCCATGGCGGCGGTCTTCTCCTCCTCGGTGGCCTCCACGGTGTTGCCGTCCTCGTCGGTGGTGGAGGGGGCGGAACCGCTCAGGAAAGCGACCTCATAGGAGAAGGTGTCGATGGAGTCCTTGTTCTCATCGTAGTAGGTGGTGTAGTCCTCGTCGGTGTAGGTCAGGGTATCCTGGTGAGCCTGCTGATACTCGGTGAGCATGATGGCACGCTTCAGGCAGCTCTCATAGATACCGGTGGTCATGTGAGAGCCGTAGATGGCCTGCAGGTAAGAGGCGTAGGAGTAGCCGGAGGTGGTGGCATTGTCCTTCATGCTGGAGATGGTGGAGTCGTAGGTCTCCTTGCCGCTCTCGGACAGCTCCAGGGAGAAGCCGTCCTTCTCGGCGGCGTCGGTGAGGGCGGCCACCTGAGTCAGGGCGTCCAGGGCGGACTCCATGAAGTAGTCATAGTAGGTCTGGGTCTGCTCCTCGTCCACATACTGATCCTTGGGGTCAGTGGCGGGGTTGAAGTTGGTCAGACCGGTAATACCCATGGTGGAGTAGTAGTAGAGCTGATACTCCTGCTGATAGGCGCTGTTGTAATAGTACTCAACCTCACCGGCGGTGAAGTTGTGGCCGTTGACGGTAACTGCTGTGGCACGATTCTGGAAGAAGTTGGAGTTCCAAATAAGCAGCGCGGCGACCAGGATGACCACCACCACGCCAATCACCCAGTACAGAATGGATTTGCGCTTGGCGGCCTGCGCCTCCTTGGCCTCCTTGAGCTCTTTCTGAGTCAGGTTCTGGCCGGCGCTCTGGCGCTGCTTTTTTTCTCTGGATGCGCTCATGAATGTCTCAGTCCTCTCGTTGTAATAGGAAGGCGGGAGGCGCTCTGCCCGCCCGCTCTAACACATCGTTGCATTATACAGGAAAATGAGATAAGTTGCAAGTGTAAAATGTTGTTTGACGGGGGAAAGGGCGGAATCCGGCAGGTTGTTTCCGGTCACGAAATTTTAAAAATGTATTTTTTCTGAACCCGGCCGAGGGGCTGGGCCGTCTAATGGGTGAGACCGGTCAAAACACCCGAGAGGGGGAGAACAGTGACAGAACTGATACAGCGGGCCAGACAGGGCGACACGGAAGCCTTTGCGGCGCTGATGGAGGCCCGGAAACAGAGTTTTTATAAGATAGCGAGGAGTATGCTGGGTCGGGATGAGGACGTGGCCGACGCAGTGCAGGAGACGGTGCTCATCTGCTTTGAAAAGCTGGGACAGCTGCGGCAGCCCGCCTATTTCAAAACCTGGGCCACCCGGATTCTGATTAACGTCTGCCAGGATATGCTCCGGGCCAGACGCCGGGTGACACCGGTGGAGGCGGTACCGGAGCGGGGAGAGCCCGATCCGGGTCAGGCCAACGCGGAGTTTCTGGCTCTGCTGGACAGCATCGACGAGAAATACCGGACAGTGCTTTTGCTGTACTACGGCGAGGGCTTTTCAGTCCGGGAGATCAGCACCCTTCTATCATTAAAGGAAGAGACGGTAAAGACACGGCTGAAGCGGGGCCGCAGCGCGGTCCGAATGGCCTATGAGGCGGAGTAAGGAGGCAGAGCCATGACAGAGCAGGAGCTGAGAGAGATTCTGGGCGGACCGGTGGAGGTGCCCGACATTGTAGAGGAGAAGATGGCGGCGGCCTGTGCCCGGCTGAGAGCGGGGGAGAGGCGGCCTGTCCGGCGGCGGGGTCTGCGGACGGTTTTTGCGTTGGCCGCAGCTGCGGCCGTGCTGTGTGCGGGCGCTGCGGCCGGGTACTGGATTACCCGGATGGAGGTACCGGTGGAGGAGAATAAGCCGGCCATTGTGGAGGGCCTGTTCGGCGACAGCGGCCGTCCCGCCGTGGAGGAGCAGACCAGGGTGGAGGAGGACGGCACCATGAGCCTGAACCTGCCAAACCGGGAACGGGTGTCGGTGGAGCTGCCCGAGGCCCTGGCGGTGGTGAGTGACTACCTGCCGGACACCGGGTACGCCTGGACCGTGGGGGACTACACGTTGACCGTGGAGACGTATCTGCTGGACCAGGAGACGGGCGCGGGGAAAATTTATTTTCTGCTGGAGCGGCCCGACGGCCTGGAGGGTGTTGAGATAGCGCCGGAGGACGGTGAGGTCTGGTTCAACGGTGAGGGCATCTCTCTGACTTTCCGGGCGGGAGAGGATGCGCTGGTTGGATACCGGATTTATGCCGACCGGGCCAGAACCACAGACAACACTCTGGCGGCGGTGGCTTCCTTTGTCGTTGCCGGAACAGAAGCGGACTGGCAGGCGGCGGACGGGCTGACAATTGGTTTCCATGACCTGCGGCTGAATCAGAACAGCGAAAAGGACGTGAGTCTGCTGGCGACGCTGGAGCTGCCCGGTACGGAGAGCCTGCCCGCAGTAACGGCTGTGAATCCGGATACGGGTGAACGTGCGGCAGTTCTGTCGGCCATCGGAATTGCCCTTGACGCACAGGACGCAGATGAGATAGACAGTGTGGTGCTCCACTATGCCGACGGCAGCAGCTATGTGGTCCGGGACGAGGCGCAGAATCTGGACAACACCGAGTATGCCCTGGGCTGCGGCAGCAGGCCGGACATGACCCTGCGCCTTTGCTTCAACCGCCTGGTGGACCCGGAACAGGTGGTGTCGGTGACGGTAAACGGGCAGAACATCCCAACTGTTTAGAAAGAATCGGGCAAACGCGCTCCCAAACATGGTGTTTGGGAGCGCATTTTTGCGCATTGCAGTATGATTTTGCGCTTTGATGTAATTATTATGCGTGAAAAGATGTAATATACGAATAAAAATGAATATATTCAAAAATTAAAAGGGAATATACGAATATTTATTCAAATTTCCTATTGCATTTTCTCCCGGGGAGTGGTACACTGTGTCCAACAAAGCAAAACGGAGGTTTTCACCATGGCTGACATTAAGAAAGTTGTACTTGCCTATTCCGGCGGTCTGGATACATCCATCATCATCCCCTGGCTGAAGGAGAACTACAATAACCCTGAGATCATCGCTGTGTCCGGCGATGTGGGCCAGGGCACCGAGCTGGACGGCCTGGAGGAGAAGGCCATCAAGACCGGCGCCTCCAAGCTGTATGTGGAGGACCTGACCGACGAGATGGTGGACGACGTCATCATCCCCTCCATGCAGATGGGCGCCAAGTATGAGGACTATCTGCTGGGCACCGCCTTTGCCCGGCCCATCATCGCCAAGCGCCTGGTGGAGATCGCCAAGAAGGAGGGCGCCGACGCCATCTGCCACGGCTGCACCGGCAAGGGCAACGACCAGGTCCGGTTTGAGTTGGCCATCAAGCGTTTCGCCCCTGAGATGAAGATCATCGCCCCCTGGCGGGAGTGGTCCATCAAGGGCCGTGACGAGGAGATTGACTACGCCGAGGCCCACAATGTGCCGCTGAAGATCTCCCGGGAGACCAACTACTCCAAGGACAAGAACCTGTGGCACCTGAGCCACGAGGGCCTGGACCTGGAGGACCCGGCCAACGAGCCCCTGTACGACAAGCCCGGCTTCCTGGAGATGGGCGTCAGCCCCATCCAGGCCCCCGACGCCCCCACCTACATTACCCTGGACTTTGAGAAGGGCTGGCCCGTGGCCTTCAACGGCGAGAAGATGAAGGCCAGCGACATCATCCGCAAGCTCAACGAGGTGGGCGGCGCCAACGGCATCGGCCTGCTGGACATCGTGGAGAACCGGCTGGTGGGCATGAAGGACCGGGGCGTGTACGAGACCCCCGGCGGCACCATTCTCTACCGGGCCCACGAGGTGCTGGAGATGATCACCATCGACAAGGACACCGCCCATATGAAGAGCAAGCTGGCGGTGGACTTCGCCGACCTGGTGTACAACGGCAAGTGGTTTACCCCCCTGCGGGAGGCCCTGTCCGCCTTTGCCGCCGAGACTCAGAAGCACGTCACCGGCACCGTGAAGCTGAAGCTCTACAAGGGCAACATCATCACCGCCGGCGTCACCTCTCCCGAGACCCTCTACTCCGAGAATCTGGTCACCTTCGAGGAGAGCGACTACGACCAGAAGGACTCCCAGGGCTTCATCAACCTCTGGGGCCTGCCCGACACCGTTCAGGCGCTGCGGGAGCAGGGCAAGCTGAAATAAGGAACCGCGTACAAAGCCGGAAGGCGGGCGCCTCCCACCGTGGGGACGCCTGCTCTCCGGCTCTGCCGCAAAAGAGCGAAAAGTGAGGTAATGGATTATGAAACTGTGGGCAGGCCGGTTCCAGAAGGAGACCGACACCCTGGTAAACGACTTCAACTCCTCCATCACCTTTGATGCCCGGCTCTATCAGGAGGACATCGAGGGCTCCATGGCCCACGCCGCCATGCTGGGCAAGCAGGGCATCATCGAGGAGCACGAGGCGGAGAAGATTATCGACGGCCTGAAGGCCATTCTGGAGGACATCAAGGCCGAGCGGGTGGAGCTGACCACCGACAACGAGGACATCCACATGAATGTGGAGTCCCTGCTCACCGGCCGTCTGGGGGAGACAGGCAAGCGGCTCCACACCGCCCGCAGCCGGAACGACCAGGTGGCGGTGGACTTCCGCCTCTTTGTCAAGCGGGAGATCCCCACCATCATCCGCATGTGCCTGGACCTGGAGAAGGTGCTGGTGAAGAAGGCCCAGGCCAACCTGGAGACCGTCATGCCCGGCTATACCCACCTCCAGCGTGCCCAGCCCACCACCTTTGCCCACTACATGATGGCCTACGCCAACATGTTCCGCCGGGACGTGACCCGCTTGGAGGACTGCCTGGAGCGGATGGACGAGTGCCCCCTGGGGGCGGGCGCCCTGGCCACCTCCACCTACCCGGTGGACCGGTTCCAGACCGCCGCTGCTCTGGGCTTCGCCAAGCCCACCGACAACTCCATGGACTCTGTCTCCGACCGGGACTTCGCCATTGAGTTTCTCTCCGCCTGCTCCATCCTGATGATGCACCTGTCCCGGTTCTCCGAGGAGATCATCCTCTGGTGCTCCTGGGAGTTCAAGTATGTGGAGCTGGACGACGCCTACTCCACCGGCTCCTCCATCATGCCCCAGAAGAAGAACCCGGACGTGGCCGAGCTGGTCCGGGGCAAGACCGGCCGGGTGTACGGCTCCCTCATCACCCTGCTCACTGTCATGAAGGGCCTGCCTCTGGCCTACAATAAGGACATGCAGGAGGACAAGGAGCCGGTGTTTGACGCCATCGATACGGTGGAAATGTGCCTGCCCGTGTTTACCGCCATGCTGGACACCCTGACCGTACTGCCCAATAACATGCGCAAGGCAGCCTCCGGCGGCTTCATCAACGCCACCGACTGCGCCGACTACCTGGTGAAGAAGGGCATGCCCTTCCGGGAGGCCTATATGATCGTGGGCCGGCTGGTGAACATGTGCATCAAGACCGGCGAGACTCTGGACACCCTGCCTCTGAAGGACTTCCGTTCCATCTCCGCCGTCTTTGACGAGGACGTGTACCACGCCCTGGAGCTCAAGACCTGTGTCAACGGCAGAAAGGTCTACGGTGGACCTGCGAAAGAGGCCGTGGAGCAGCAGATTGCCAATATCAAGACGTTTATCGAGGCGAGAGAAGCATGAAGCCCAATGTGTATATTGACGGCAAGGAGGGCACCACCGGCCTGCAGATCTACGACCGTCTGTCCGGCCGGGAGGACATCAATCTTCTGCTGATAGATGATGACAAGCGAAAAGACCTTACAGAGCGGAAGAAGTACCTGAACGGTGCGGACATCGTCTTTCTCTGCCTGCCCGATGGGGCGGCAGTGGAGGCGGTGGGGCTTATCGACAACCCTAACACCCGGGTGATTGACGCATCCACCGCCCACCGTACGGCGGCTGGGTGGGTGTACGGCTTCCCCGAGCTGCTGGCAGGCCAGCGGCAGCGGATTAAGTTTGCCAAGCGGGTGGCCAATCCGGGGTGCCACGCCACCGGTTTCCTCAGCATCGTGGCACCTCTGGTGGCCATGGACATCCTTCCGAAGGACTATCCCGTCACCTGCTTCTCTCTCACCGGCTACTCCGGCGGCGGGAAGAAGATGATCGCCGAGTACGAGGGAGACGGGAAGGCGGAAGAGCTTTACAGCCCCAGAATCTACGGTACCGGCCTCAAGCACAAGCATCTGCCCGAGATGCAGGCTCTGTCCGGCCTGAAGTATCCGCCCGTGTTCAGCCCCATCGTGGACGACTATTATAAAGGTATGGCCACGGGGATTCAGCTCCACAACGCTCTGCTGAAGGGAAAGCCCACGGCTCAGGACATCTGCGAGCTGCTGGGCCGCTACTACGAGGACCAGACCATGGTGCGGGTGGCCCCTTGGGGGAGCGAGACCGGCATGCTGGCGGCAAATGCATTCTCCGGGTACGATAACCTGGAGATCTCCGTCACCGGCACCGGGGAGCAGACCCTGATTGTCTCCCGCTTTGATAACCTGGGCAAGGGCGCCAGCGGCGCTGCGGTGCAGAACATGAATCTCATGCTGGGGCTGGACGAAACCACCGGCCTTGCTGTAAAATAAAGGAACAGACCGGCGTGTCTGAGCCGGTACCGAAAGGGAAGTGTGAACAATGAAGCAGATTTCCGGCGGCGTCACCGCGCCTATCGGCTTTACAGCGGGCGGCATCCGCTGCGGCGTAAAGAAGGGACTGGCAGACGGCAACCAGCCCGTGGTCTCCTCCATGACCGACTATCTCTCCGGCAAGAAGGACCTGGCCATGATCCTCTCCGAGCAGGAGTGCACGGCGGCGGCCATGTACACCATGAACCGGGTGAAGGCCGCGCCTCTGTATATCACCATGGAGCACCTGGAGGACGGCGTGGCCAAGGGCGTCATCGCCAACTCGGGCAACGCCAACGCCTGCGCCCCTCAGGGCCATGAGAACGCCAAGAAGATGTGCGAGGCGGCGGCAGCAGCCACCGGCCTCAAGCCATCCGACTTTGTGGTGGCCTCCACTGGCGTCATCGGCCAGACCCTGAATATCGCCGCCATTGAGGCGGGTGTGCCCGTGCTGGCGGGACAGCTGAAGAAGGAGGGCGGCTCTGACGACGCGGCCCACGCCATCATGACCACCGACACAGAGAAGAAGGAGATTGCGGTCACCACCGTCATCGGCGGCAAGACCGTGACCATCGGAGCCATCGCCAAGGGATCGGGCATGATCCACCCCAACATGGGCACCATGCTCTGCTTTGTCACCACTGACTGCGCCATCACCCACGAGATGCTCCAGGACGCCCTCCACGAGATTGTGCCCCGCACTTTCAACCGGGTCACCGTGGACGGGGACACCTCCACCAACGACATGTGCGTGGTGCTGGCCAACGGCATGGCGGGCAACCCCCTCATCGAGTGGAAGGACGACAGCTACACTCTCTTTGTCCAGGCCCTGCACCATGTCTGCGAGTACCTGGCCAAGTGCATCGCCGGGGACGGCGAGGGCGCAACCCGCCTGGTGACCTGCCGGGTGTGGCAGGCCCGCAGCGAGGAGAGCGCCGAGCGTCTGGCCAAGGCTGTGGTAGGCTCCCCGCTGGTGAAGGCGGCCATGTTCGGTGCCGACGCCAACTGGGGCCGTGTGCTGTGTGCCATGGGCTACTCCAAGGCCCCCTTCCGGCCTGAGTACGTGGATGTGAAGTTCGCCTCCGACCTGGGGGAGATCCTGGTTTGCCAGAAGGGCGCCGGGGTGGACTTCGACGAGGAGAAGGCCAAGAACATCCTCTCCCGGGACAGCGTGGTCATCGACGTGTGCCTCCACGAGGGGGACTGTGAGGCCTCCTGCTGGGGCTGCGACCTGACCTATGACTATGTAAAAATCAACGGGGATTACAGAACCTGATAATCCCCATGGAGGCGAAGGCAATGTCCGATTCCCACGTGGAGCGGGCCAAGGTTCTGGCCGAGGCCCTGCCCTATATTCAGAAGTACTACGGCAAGACCGTGGTGGTGAAGTACGGCGGAAACGCCATGATCTCCGACGAGCTGCGCCACGCGGTTATCTCCGATATCATCCTGCTCCACCTGGTGGGCGTCCACGTGGTGGTGGTACATGGCGGCGGGCCGGAGATCAGCGACATGCTGAAGAAGATCGGCAAGGAGTCCCATTTTGTGGACGGCCTGCGGTACACCGACCGGGAGACCATGGACGTGGTCCAGCAGGTGCTCTGCGGCAAGGTGAACAAGAATCTGACCGCCATGATCAACCACATGGGCGGCCATGCCGTGGGCCTGTGCGGCCTGGACGCGGGGCTGTTCATGGCCCGGCAGCTGGACGAGAAGTACGGCCTGGTGGGTGAGGTCACCCACGTCAATCCCGCCATCGTAAACGACAGCCTGAACGACGGCTACATCCCGGTCATCTCCACGGTGGCCCAGGGGGAGGACGCTGAGACGGCCTACAACATCAATGCGGACACGGCAGCGGCCAAGCTGGCGGTGGCGCTCAAGGCCGAGAAGCTCATCCTGCTCACCGACGTGCGTGGCCTTCTGCGGGACCCCCACGACGAAAACACCCTGTTGCCTGTGGTGGAGCTGTCCCAGGTGCCCGGTCTGGTGAAGGACGGGGTCATCACCGGCGGCATGATCCCCAAGGTGGACTGCTGCGTGGAGGCGGTGCGTTCCGGCGTGAAGAGCACCATCATTCTGGACGGGCGCATTCCCCACTCCATCCTCATCGAGCTGTTGAGCGACGAGGGCGTGGGCACTATGCTACTCTAAGCAAACGAACTCTGCGAGGCTTTGCTGCGGCAGACTCGCCAAGGGAGAGAGTCAAAATGACCCATGAAGAGCTAAAACAATTGGACCGCCAGTATGTGATGCAGACCTATGGCCGCTTTGACGTGGACCTGGACCACGGCAGCGGCGCCACGCTGTACGACCTGGCGGGCCGGGAGTACATCGATTTTTCCAGCGGCATCGGCGTCAACTCGGTAGGCTACGCTCATCCCAAGTGGGTGAAGGCGGTGGCCGACCAGGCCGGCAAGCTGGCCCATATCTCCAATCTGTTTTATTCCCAGCCCTATGCCAAGCTGGCCGAGCAGCTCTGCCGCCGGGCGGGCATGGCGGATGCCTTTTTCGCCAACTCGGGTGCCGAGGCCAACGAGGGCATCATCAAGCTGGCCCGCAAGTACAGCTTTGACAAGTACGGCAAGGGAAGAGGCACCATCATCACCCTGAAGAACTCCTTCCACGGCCGCACCATCACCACCCTGACCGCCACCGGCCAGGATGTGTTCCACAACTATTTCTTCCCCTTCATCGACGGATTCCGGTACGCTGAGGCCAACAACATGGAGAGCGTGGCCGAGGTGGCGGGGCACGACGTGTGCGCCGTCATGCTGGAGCTGGTTCAGGGTGAGGGCGGCGTGCTGCCCATGGACCAGGAGTTTGTCCACGAGCTGGCGGTGCTCTGCGCCGAGCGGGACTGGCTGCTGCTGGTGGACGAGGTCCAGACCGGCGTGGGCCGGACGGGCACCCTCTTTGCCTTCCAGCAGTACGGCATCCTGCCCGACGCGGTGTCCTTCGCCAAGGGCATCGCCGGCGGCCTGCCTATGGGCGGTTTCCTGGCGGGGGAGAAGTGCCGGGACGTGCTGGGGCCGGGCACCCACGCCACCACCTTCGGCGGAAACCCCATCTGCGCGGCCGCCGCACTGGCAGTACTGGACATCCTGGACGAGGATACCCTGGCCCAGGTCAAGGAGAAGGGGAATTACCTCCGTGCCCGGATTGAGAAGATGGGCCTGGACTGCCTGGGCGCCACCCGGGGCCTTGGCATGATGATTGGCGTGGAGGTGACCGGCGGACACACCAACAAGGAGCTGGCCGCCAAGCTGATTGAGAACGGCCTGCTGGTGCTGACGGCGGGCAAGGCTCTGCGCCTGCTGCCCCCGCTGGTCATCACCCGTGAGGAGATGGACAAGGGTCTGGAGATTATGGAGAAGACCCTCAAGGAACTGTAACGGAAGGAGTATGGAAACATGCAGAAGGACCTGCTGAAGCTGCTGGATCTGACCAAGGAGGACATCATCAAGATCCTCAACGTGGCCGACCAGATGAAGTACAACCAGAAGCACGGACTGACCCACAACTACCTCCAGGGCAAGACCCTGGCCATGATTTTTGAGAAGAACTCCACCCGCACCCGGGTCTCCTTTGAGACCGGCATGTTCCAGCTGGGCGGCCACGCCCTGTTCCTCTCCGGCAAGGAGAGCCAGATCGGCCGTGGCGAGCCCATTGAGGACACCGCCCGGGTGCTGAGCCGGTACTGCGACGGCATCATGATCCGCACCTTTGGCCAGGACGAGGTGGAGACCCTGGCCAAGTACGCCTCCATCCCGGTCATCAATGGCCTGACCGACTTTGCCCATCCCTGCCAGGTGCTGGCCGACCTGATGACCATCCGGGAGCACAAGGCCCGGCTGGAGGGGCTGAAGATGTGCTTCATCGGCGACGGCAACAACATGGCCAACTCCCTCATTGTGGGCGGCCTGAAATGCGGCATGGACGTGTCTGTGGCCTGCCCCGAGGGGTATGATCCGGACCAGAAGGTGCTGGACTTCGCCAAGACCGTCACGGGCAGCAAGTTCCAGCTCTGCCGGACGCCGGAGGAGGCTGCCGTGGATGCCGACGTGATGATCACCGACGTGTGGGCCTCTATGGGCCAGGAAGGGGAGAAGGCTGCCCGTGAGAAGGCCTTTGCCGGCTTCCAGGTCAACGACGCCCTCATGTCTCTGGCCCACGAGGGCTGCATGGTGCAGCACTGCCTGCCTGCCCACCGGGGCGAGGAGATCACGGCGGAGGTCTTTGAGGCCCACGCCGACGAGATTTTCGACGAGGCAGAGAACCGTCTCCACGCCCAGAAGGCGGTCATGTTCCTGCTCATGGGCGGCGAGCACGCCTGAACGGCAGGTTTGTCCAACGAGAGCGTTTTCAAACTTTTAACGCTTGAAAATCGCGGCAGCCTGTTGAAAAGACTTTTTTGACAAACTGAGGCACCCCTGCCGGACGGTATATGCTGTCCGGCAGGGGTGCCTTTATATTCGGCAGATTATCAGGAAGCATGCTCAGACGGAGGCGCCCAGCGCCAAATCGGCTCATGACAGAGCGGAGAGAGCATGGCCCTAAGCACCGGCCTTGTGGGCCGATCCGGAGCGGTATAACGGGTCCGGACAGTTCAAAATCTCGTTCTGTTTGACTTTTTATTGTAAAAGTAGTACAATACCTCTATAAAATTTTTGGCATTATGCTGGCCTTCTCTCAGAGACGGACCTTTGCAAATCATGAAGAGGGATGGGATGACATGAGCGAAACAAACGATCAGATCAGAATTGTGCAGGAGAGCGTCGCGGGAAAGGAGATTACCTTTGCCCACGTAATCGGCGGCCCTGCCCCCATTATCTATCAGAAGCTGGGACTCAACCCCGCCATTGATTACGGCGCTGCCGCAATCGGCATTATGAATATGACGCCGCCGGAGTCCGCAGTTATCGCGGCGGATATTGCCATCAAGAGCGCGGACGTGTATCTGGGCTTTGCGGACCGTTTTACCGGCACCATGATCATCGCCGGTGAGATTGCAGACGTCACCACGGCGCTGACCGAAGTGGTGGATTACTTCCGGGACACCATGGGCTACGTGGTGTGCAAGATTACGAAGAGATAAGGAAGTTCAGCTATGGGGAGCCGGATGACTCGGGAAGAGTTCCTGGAGAGGATCTTTTCTCAAAAGTATGAGGATCTGAAAGGGAAGCATCTGCGCATTGTCCGGGTGAAGGTGATCGGCAGGGCGATTTCGCTGGCCCAGCTTATCGGCGTGTCCGACCGGCGGATCTACGAGAACCTGGGCCTTCATATCGGAACCCATCAGGGCGAGGACCACACCGGAGAGTCCATCGGCCTGCTGCACATCACGCCGTGGGAGGCCACGGTGGCTGCGGCGGACATCGCCATGAAGAGCGGAGATGTGGAGCTGGGCTTTCTGGACCGGTTCAGCGGTGCAGTCATCCTTCTGGGGAACCGTGCGGAGGTCAAGAGCGCCCTGGAAGCAGTCCTGACCTACTTCCGTGAAGAACTGCATTTTTCGGTTTGCGACCTTACGGAGCGTTGATATAGCAATGAAGAAATTGTTTTTGATGGGCAGAAGCGAGGCAGGAAAGACCTCTCTGACCCAGGTGCTGAACGGCGAGGAGCTGCACTATCACAAGACGCAGTACACCAACACCGGGGAGGACGTCATCGACTCTCCGGGTGAGTACTCTGAGACCAAGCGGTGCGGTCTGGCTCTGGCCTGCTTCTCCTTTGAGGCGGATGTGCTGGCGCTGCTGATGGCGGCCGACGAGCCCTTTGGTGTCTTTGAGCCCAACTGCCAGTGCTTTACCAACCGCCCGCTGATTGGTATCATCACCAAAATTGATTCACCCATTGCCAATGTGCCCATGGTCCGCAGGTGGATGATTAATTCGGGCTGTGAGCGCATTTTTGAGGTAAACAATGTGACCCGAGAGGGCGTGGATGAGTTACTGGAGTATCTGAAAGATGATCCGGTGAAGCTGACGCTGGAGCAGGCCAAGGAGCGGCAGAGACGGGGGATCCCTGAGTGGTCCGAGTCGGTGCCACAGCCTGTGGCGGAATAAGCGGCGGCAGTCTCTGGACGGAACATATGGAATTTGACAGGAGCAGCGCAGCCTCACTGCGCCGCTCCTGTTTTCTGCTGATTCAGGCGTTGCGATTCAACGGAAGCCTGTATACGTCCAGACCATCCCTGTGTTCCACGAAAGAGAAATGATGCTTTAACGCAATTTCCCTTGTGGCGGTCTGGGCCGGTAGACACTCTATGATCAAATTGTCTGTCTTGGTCCGTGCGTCCTCAATAAGGCATTGGGTCAGCTCGCTGGCATAGCCTTTGCCCCAATGGCTCTTGTGCAGGACCCAGCCGATTTCGTAGGAATCAGCGTCGTAGGGGTGATAGATGACGTATCCCACAAAAGCCCCGCTGCGTTCCTCGACCGCATAGACCAGCGGTTCATCTGCCATTCCGCAGCGGCGGAGAAAGCTCTCCGTCGCCTCTTCTGTGTATGGCGCTTCCAGGTATTTCATCACTTCTTCGTCGGACAACAGAGCAAATAAGTCGTCCAGGTCCTCCGCCTGGAATTTCCGGATGTGCAGTATTTCTGTGTGCATGATACTTCTCCGTAAACTGAAATTAAAAGGTTCAAGCGTGACAAAAGAAGCGGCAGCCCAGCATTGGCCTGGCTGCCGCAGTGCTTTTTGTGGCGTTTATTTGCTGCGGATAAAGAGAATGCCCAGGGTGTTGGGGCCGCAGTGGGTGGACACGGTGCAGCCCGCTCTGGTCTCCAGGATTTCTTTAAAGGGTGCGTACTCGGCGATGGCGGCCCGTACCTGGTCCACGGTTTCCTTGGGGGCGGTGGAGCAGGTGATGAAAATCCGGTCGGTCTCCAGGTCGGTCCGGCCCTGGAGCCGGTCCTTTACGTAGTCCAGCATGCACTTTTCAAAGGTACCGCGGTACTTTTTGGCCACGCCCATCTTGCCGTCCTTCACCTCAATGCAGGGCTTGAGCCGGAGCAGGTTGGCGCCCAGCATGGCCACGGCGGAGCAGCGGCCGCCCTTGACCATGTAGTCCAGACGGTTGAGGATGAAGCTGGCCTCCACCCGTCCGGTCAGGTCATTCAGGTAGGAGACGATCTCTTTGGGGGCCATGCCGCGCTGGGCGGCCAGGGCGGCCTCGATGACCACCAGGCCGTGTCCGGTGGACAGATTGCGGGAGTCCACCACATAGACATTGTCAAATTCCTCCGCAGCGATGCAGGCGTTCTGATAGCAGGAGGAGAACTCGGCGCTGATATTGATGTGAATGACGGCGTCATGGGCAGGGGAGAGGCGGGCAAACACATCCCGGTACTCGCCCACGCTGACCGCGGTGGTGGAGGTGATGTCCCCGCCGGCGTCCACGTGGCGGAAGATATCGTCGGGGGTGATCTCCAGGCCATCCCGATAGGGCTTGCCGTCCTTCACAATGGTGAGGGGGACGATTTCAACCTGATAGCGGCTGACCAGTTCGGGGGAGAGATCACAGGTGCTGTCGGACGTAATTTTGATGGACATAACGGCTCCTTTCCAGCGGCGGTGGGACGCGGATACGCTGACAAATCAAGAATAAATGGGCCGGACAGAGGAAAAATCCGGTGCAAAGCAATCGAATCTGCTCTCTTTATTTTAAGCGTCAAAAAATGGATTGTCAATCCATGGGAGGGGAGGGGGAGACAAAATAAGAACAAATTGAAAAATCTTACTTGAACCCCTATGCAAAAGAGAAAAGTTATATTAAAATAAAGTGAATTACAATGCTCCCCTGCGGGGGAGCCAATATAACAACGAAAGGGTCGAGTTTATGACGGAACCTCAGTATAAGCGGGTACTCATCAAGATCAGCGGTGAGGCACTGGCGGGAGACGCCTCCCGGGGCCTCAATTTTGACGTGATCAACAGTGTGTGCAGCGTGATCAAGAAGTGCAGCGACGCGGGCGTCCAGGTGGGCGTTGTCGTGGGCGGCGGCAACTTCTGGCGGGGCGTGAAGGACGGCGGCGGCAAGATGGAGCGTACCCGCGCCGACCATATGGGCATGCTGGCCACCACCCTCAACTGCCTGGCGCTGGCCGATGTGCTGGAGCAGATGGAGGTGGAGGTCCGGGTGCAGACCGCCATTGAGATGCGATCCATTGCCGAGCCCTATATCCGCTCCCGTGCCATCCGGCACCTGGAGAAGGGCCGCGTAGTCATCTTCGGCTGCGGCACCGGCAACCCCTTCTTCTCCACCGATACCGCTGCGGTGCTCCGGGCCGCCGAGATTGACGCCGACGCCATCCTGCTGGCCAAGAACATCGACGGCGTCTACTCTGCTGACCCCAACAAGGATCCCACCGCCGTGAAGTACGACTCCATCACCTATGATGAGATTCTGGCCCGTCACCTGCAGGTGATGGACTCCACCGCCACCTCTCTCTCCATGGATAACAAGATCCCCGTAATTCTCTTCGCCCTCAAGGACCCGGAGAACATCTACCGGGTGGTTATGGGAGAAAAAATCGGAACAATTGTCAAGGAGGCACAGTGAGATGAACGAAGCCAACAAGGAATTTGACGCAAAGATGCAGAAGACGGTGGACGTGGTGAAGAGCGACTTCGCCAGCGTCCGCGCCGGCCGCGCCAATGCCGCCGTACTGGACAAGATCACTGTGGACTATTACGGTGTGCCCACCCCCCTCAACCAGGTGGGCGGCATTTCTTCCCCCGACCCCCGCAGCCTGGTCATCCAGCCCTGGGACACCAAGCTGCTCAAGGACATTGAGAAGGCCATCCAGACCTCCGATCTGGGCATCAATCCCCAGAACGACGGCCGTGTGATCCGCCTGAACTTCCCCCAGCTCACCGAGGAGCGCCGTAAGGATCTGACCAAGCAGGTCCGCAAGTACGCCGAGGCGGGCAAGGTGGCCATCCGCAACATCCGCCGGGACGCCATGGACAAGTTCAAGGCCATGGAGAAGAAGTCCGAGATCACCGAGGACGACCGCAAGGAGCTGGAGAAGGAGCTCCAGGACCTGACCGACAAGCGGTGTAAGCAGATTGACGAGCTGACAGAAAAGAAGGAAGCTGAGCTGATGGCCGTGTAACGGCCTGTCCGGCCCAGTGAACGCATACGCACGGAGTCCGGCTGTCCGGACGCTGTGCAGCAGATTGCCACGCCAGCATGTCGTGGGCGCGTTCCGGCGCCGCCGGAGAAGGGTCCGCGTCTGTGCCGGCGTGGCAATCCGCGTCTCCCGTCTCTGTGACAGTGAAAGGATAAAAGGATAGAGGATATCATGCCATTTTTTAAGCCAAAGGAAGACACCGCTGCTCTGGTGGACTTCGATCACCTGCCCCGGCACGTGGCCATCATCATGGACGGCAACGGCCGCTGGGCCAAGAAGCGGGGCCTGCCCCGTACGGCGGGTCACGCCGCCGGCGCGGAAAATTTCCGCACCATCGCAACCTACTGCAAGGAGATCGGCCTGGAATACCTGACGGTCTACGCCTTCTCCACCGAGAACTGGAAGCGCCCCGCCGAAGAGGTCTCCGCCATCATGGGCCTGCTGAAGAAGTATCTGATTGAGGCCATCGGCAAGATGGAGCGGGACCGGGTCAAGATGTGCTTTTTCGGCGACCTGTCCCCGCTGCCCCAGGAGCTCCGGGACCTGTGTGAGCAGACCCGGGAGATCTCCAAGCACTACGAGGGCGTGCAGGTCAACATCTGCCTGAATTACGGCGGACGGGATGAGCTGGTGCGGGCGGCCAAGGCCTTCGCGCTGGACTGCGCCGCCGGGAAGGCCGATCCCAACCACCTGACGGAAGCCCAGTTCGGCAACTATCTCTTCTCCGCCGGGGTACCCGACCCCGACCTTGTGATCCGGCCCAGCGGGGAGGAGCGAATCTCCAATTTCCTGCTTTGGCAGTCGGCCTATGCGGAATACTATTTTACAGATGTGCTCTGGCCGGACTTCAATCGAGACGAGCTCCACCGGGCGCTGGCCGCCTACCAGCACCGCCAGAGGAGATTCGGAGGTGTCATCAATGGTTAAACGAGTTGCGGTGGCGGTGGTATGCATCCCGCTCCTGTTTGTGGTGTTTTTTGTTCTCCCTGAGATTTTCATCCCCATCATGATCTCCGCCCTGTCCATGGTAGCCCTCCATGAGGTGCTGTGGTCCACGGGCTTTGTGAAGAACGCCTGGCTTTCCGGGCTGTCCATCGCGCTGTCCGGTGTGGTGCCCTTCTGGGTGTATATCGGCCAGGGCATGCGCTCGGCTCTGTGCGGTATCTTCATCTACTTTGTCTGCATCTTCGTGGTGGCCATCTCCAGCCACTATACGGTGACCCTGGAGAAGATGGGCGGCTCCTTCTTCTTTGCCATGCTCATCCCTTACTTCCTGTCCACCTTCGTGCGGATCGACCAGATGCCCATGGCGGACTACCTGATCCTTCTGCCCCTGGTGGCGGCCTTCACCAGCGATGCCTTTGCCCTCTTTGCGGGCATGGCCTTCGGCAAGCACAAGCTGGCGCCTGAGCTCTCCCCCAAGAAGACGGTGGAGGGCGCAGTGGGCGGCCTGGTCGGCGCCATCGTGTGCTGCCTGATCTATGGCGCGGTGATGCAGTTTGGCTTCCAGCTGAAGGTGAACTACGTCTTCCTGGCCATCTACGGCCTGCTGGGCAGCCTGGTGTCCCAGCTGGGCGACCTGTCCTTCTCCTATATCAAGCGGCAGTACGGCCTGAAGGACTTCGGCAACATCTTCCCCGGCCACGGCGGTGTGCTGGACCGGTTTGACAGCGTTATCTTCTGCGCCCCCCTGATTGAGATTCTCATCTACTGGATGCCCGCCATCAGCGCGTAACAGCGGACAGGGGAGAACGGATAAGGAGCGGATTGTATGATGAGAAGAATTTCCCTCCTGGGCTCCACCGGCTCCATCGGAACACAGTCCCTGGACGTGATCTCCGCCTGCGGTATGACCGTGGCGGCCTTGACCGCCAACCGGGATGTGGAGCGGATGGAGGAACAGGCCCGGCAGTTCAAGCCTGAGCTGGTGGTGATGATGGACTCAGACGCGGCCGCCAAGCTGCGGGTGCGTCTGGCGGACACGGATATCCGGGTGGCCTCCGGCCCTGAGGGCCTGGAGGAGGCCGCGTCCCTGCCCTCCGCCGACACGGTGATCACCGCCGTGGTGGGCATGGTGGGCCTGAAGCCCACTCTGGCGGCCATCGCTCAGGGTAAGCGTATCGCCCTGGCCAACAAGGAGACCCTGGTCTGCGGCGGCGAACTGGTCATGTCGGAGGCCGAGCGCTGCGGCGCGGAGATTGTCCCCGTGGACTCGGAGCACTCCGCCCTGTTCCAGTCCCTCCAGGGCTGCCGGGACAGGGGAGAGGTCCGCAGGCTGATTCTCACCGCCTCGGGCGGCCCCTTTTTCGGGTACACCAAGGAGCAGCTGGAGCACGTCACTCTGGACCAGGCCCTCAAGCACCCCAACTGGTCCATGGGCGCCAAGATCACCGTGGACTCCGCCACCCTGATGAACAAGGGCCTGGAGTTTATCGAGGCCATGCGGCTCTACCACATGCCGCCGGAGAAAATTTCCGTGGTGGTGCACCGGGAGAGTATAGTTCACTCCCTGGTGGAATACTGTGATAATGCCATGATCGCCCAGCTGGGCAGCGCGGATATGCGCCTGCCCATTCAGTACGCCCTCACCTGGCCCGCCCGGACTCAGGCGGTGGCAAAGCCACTGGATCTGCTGACCTGTCCGCCCCTCCACTTCGCACCGCCGGATATGGATGCCTTCCCCTGCCTGGGGCTGGCTATCGGCGCGGCCCGGACGGGCGGTACCGCCACGGCGGTGCTCAATGGCGCCAACGAGGCGGCGGTGGGGCTGTTCCTGGAGCGGAAGATCGGCTTTATGGACATTCCCCGTCTGGTGGAGCGGGCGCTCAATCAGGTGTCGCCGGTGTACGGCGGCGGTCTGACGGAGATTCTCGACGCGGACAGGGCGGCCCGGGACGCAGTACTGTCCGCCGCAACCCAACGCTAGGAGAAGCATTCTATGATCATCGTCTATATCCTCATCGCAATTCTCATGTTCGGGCTGCTCATTGCGGTCCATGAGCTGGGCCACTTTGTGGCGGCCAAGGCCGTGGGCGTCAAGGTCAACGAGTTCGCCATCGGCATGGGTCCCCGCATCTTCCACCGGCAGAAGGGGGAGACCGAGTACACCATCCGACTCTTTCCCATCGGCGGTTTCTGCGCCATGGAGGGGGAGGAGGAGGACTCTGGCGACCCCCGGGCGTTTGGCAACAGACCCGCCTGGCAGCGGCTGATTGTGCTGGCTGCCGGCGCGTTTATGAACTTTGTCACCGGCGTGGTGATTTTCGTCATTCTCTTCGCCGGTACCACCAGCTATGTCAGCCCGGTCATCGCCGGCTTTATGGACGGCTTTGCCGCCCAGGGCGAGGATGGCCTGATGGCGGGTGACCGGATTGTGGAGGTGGACGGCCACGCCATCTACCTCCAGGAGGACATCAGCCTGTTCTTCAACCGCGCCGGCGAGGTGATGGATATCACTGTGGTGCGGGACGGAGAGCGGGTGGAGCTGGAGGACCTGTCCATGCCCTGGCTGGCCATGGTGGACGAGAACGGTAACCCGGTGCTGGATGAGAACGGCAACCAGGTCCTCAAGCGGGGCATCAATTTCACCATAAAGGAAGCCAATGTATTTGACCGGCTGCGGCTGGCCTGGTATAATTCCATTGATACCATCCGGCTGGTGTGGGTCAGCCTGGGAGACCTGTTCACCGGTACAGTGGGCCTCCGGGATATGTCCGGTGCGGTGGGCATCGTGACCATGATGAGCGACGTGGGCACCCAGGCCCAGGAGGCGGCCCAGGCCACCGGACAGAACTGGGTGGCCGCTGTGGCCAGTAGCATCGCCTATTTTGTGGCCTTCATCGCCATCAACCTGGCGGTGATGAACCTGTTGCCCATTCCCGCTCTGGACGGCGGACAGATTCTGTTCCTCATCGTGGATAAAATCTACAACCTCTTTTCCAAGCGGCACATTCCACAGAAGTATCTGGGCTACATCAATGCGGCTGGCTTCATCTTCCTCATCGGTCTGATGATTTTGGTGGCCTGCTCCGATGTGCTCAAGCTGTTCGGAAAATAAAAGGGGAGACAGCAGTCTCCCGACAGGCACCTCTCCTCCTGTATGGGAGGGGAGGTGTCTGTCCCTACACATATGGTGAACGGGGGAGATACTTATGACAAAGCAGATTATGGTGGGCGGCGTGCCTGTTGGTGGCGGCGCTCCGGTGACTATCCAGTCCATGTGCAACACCCGTACCGACGACGTGACAGCCACGGTGGAGCAGATTCTCCGCCTGGAGGCCGCGGGCTGCGAGATCATCCGGGTAGCCGTGCCCGACATGGCGGCAGCCAGGGCGGTGGGCGCCATCCGGGAGAAGATTCACATCCCCCTGGTGGTGGACATCCACTTTGACTACAAGCTGGCCCTGGAGTGCGTGGCCGCCGGATGCGACGCGGTGCGCATCAACCCGGGCAACATCGGCGGGGAAGACCGGGTGAAGGCTGTGGCCAATGCCTGTAAAGCAAAAGGACTTCCCATCAGAATCGGCGTCAACGGCGGTTCTCTGGAAAAGCCGCTGCTGGCCAAATACGGCGGCGTCACCGCCGAGGCCCTGGTGGAATCCGCCTTCGGCCACATCGCCCTGCTGAACCGGTACGATTTTGACGACATCTGTGTGTCCCTCAAGTCCTCCAGCGTGCCCATCACCATGGCGGCCTACCGGCTGATGAGTGCGAAAAGCAATTATCCTTTACACCTTGGCGTCACCGAGACGGGTACACCCAGAATGGGCGTGCTGAAATCTGCGGTGGGCATCGGCGGCCTGCTGGCCATGGGCATCGGCGACACCATCCGGGTGTCCCTGTCCGCCGACCCCATTGAAGAGGTGTATGCCGCCCGGGATATCCTGAAGGTGTCCGGCGTGCGGAAGGAAGGCCCGGAGCTCATCTCCTGTCCCACCTGCGGTCGCACCCGCATCGACCTCATCGGCCTGGCCCAGCAGGTGGAGGAGCGGCTTCAGACCGTGACCAAGCCCATCACTGTGGCGGTGATGGGGTGCGTGGTCAACGGTCCTGGCGAGGCCTCCGTCGCTGATGTGGGCATCGCGGGAGGCGACGGCGTGGGCCTGCTGTTCCGCCGTGGGGAGATTGTGAAGAAGGTACCCCAGGAGCAGCTGGTGGACGAGCTGTTCAAGATGATTGACGAACTGTAAAGAGAGCGGCCGGGGAGAACGATTCCCCAGCCTTGAGTGAAACCGTGTGTGGGAGCGTTGGTGCTATGCCTGAGCAAAAGATACCCTTTTTAAAACTGTTTTCCGCCTGGCAGCCGGAGGGAGAGCTGGCGGCCCTGGCCGCCGGGTGCAATGTGACCGGGGCGGTCATTGACCGGACGACCCGGTCCATCTCCGCCCGGGTGGAGTGCCCGTCTCAGCCTGCCGATGACCTGCGGCAGCGGTGGGAGCGCTCCCTGGCTGATGCCTATCAGGTGGGTCGTGTGGTGCTGGAGCTGCTGTGTCCCCAGAGTGAGGCAGCAGCCGCACCCGAGGTTCCCGTGGCGGTGGAGTCGCAGCCTGTCCCGGCGCCGCCCGTGGAGCAGGTGCCTCCCGCTGTGGAGCCGGTCCCCACGCCCCAGGAGCCTGTTCACCAGGAGACCGAGGCTGAGGCCGCCTTCCGCCGCACCGAGGAGATCCGCCGTGAAGCCCTCCAGAAGCTGAAGGTGTGCCGCCCGTCCGCCAAAAAGCCGGACAGCAAAAAGAGCGCGGGCAAGCTCATCTTTGGCCGCCGGGAGATCAAGGGCGAGGCCACGGAGATGAAGGCGCTGGACCTGGATATGGGTACGGTCATCGTCAAGGGCGACGTCTTTGCCGTGGAGCACAAGGAGCTGAAGAAGCGTGGCGCCTGGGTCATCGGCTTTGACATGACCGACTACACCGGCTCCATCCACATCAACAAGTTCTGCCCCGGTGACGAGGGCAAGCCCATCGTGGACAGCGTGAAGGAGGGCATGCACCTCCTGGTCCAGGGCAAGCTGACAGTGGACCGGTTCTCCGGCGAGATGGTGCTGGAGCCCTACGCCATCATGGAGGGGAAGAAGGAGAGCAAGCAGGACAACGCCCCGGAGAAGCGTGTGGAGCTCCACCTCCACACCACCATGTCCTCCATGGACGCCCTGACCCCCACCAAGGCGGTGGTCAAGCGGGCGGAGGGCTGGGGCCACCGGGCCATCGCCATCACCGACCACGGCGTGGCTCAGTCCTTCCCGGACGCCTGGCACGCCGCCAAGAACATCAAGGTGCTCTACGGCGTGGAGGCCTATTACATCAACGACGTGGACGACCGGGTGGTGGTCCACGGGGAGCAGGAGCAGGACTTCACCGGTGAGGTGGTCTGCTTCGACATCGAGACCACCGGCCTGGATAACCGGCGGGACGTGATCATCGAGATTGGCGCGGTCATCCTGCGCAACGGCGAGATCGCCGAGACCTTCGATACCTTTGTCTCGCCCGGCCGTCCTCTGAGCCGGGAGATCGTGGAGTTGACCAGCATCACCGACAAGATGCTGGAGGGGGCTCCCTCCCAGGAGGAGGCCATCCGGGCCTTCCTGGAGTTCGCCGGGGACCGGCCCCTGGCCGCCCACAACGCCGAGTTCGACATGGGCTTCATCGCCGAGGGCTGCCGCCGGTACGGCATCCCATTTGAAAAGACCTCCATCGATACCCTGATTCTGGCCCAGAACCTGCTGCCCGACCTGGGCAAGTACAAGCTGGACATTGTGGCGGAGCACCTGCGGCTGCCGCCCTTCAAGCATCACCGGGCCGACGCGGATGCCGGCATGGTGGCCTACATGCTGGTGCCCTTCTTCAAGATGCTGGAGGACCTGGGCATCCACACTCTCCAGTCCATCAACCCGGAGATGACCCGCCTGCGGGTCAAGGGCAAAGCCCGCCGCCAGCCCAAGCACCTGATTGTGCTGGCCAAGAACAACATGGGCCTGCGGAACCTGTATACCCTCATCTCTAAGGCCCATCTGGAGCATTTCAAGCGGTACCCCATCATGCCCAAGAGCCTGATCAACCAGTACCGGGAGGGCCTGATTCTGGGCTCCGCCTGCGAGGCGGGCGAGCTCTTTGAGGCTGTGGTCAAGCACAAGGACTTCAACGAGCTCAAGCGTATCGCCTCCTGGTACGACTTCCTGGAGATCCAGCCCCTGTGCAACAACGCCTTCATGCTCCGCAAGGGCATGGTCCAGAGCGAGGAGGAGCTGCGGGACTTCAACCGCACCATCGTGGCCCTGGGCAAGGCCCTGGACAAGCCGGTATGCGCCACCGGCGACGTCCACTTCCTGGACCCGGAGGACGAGATTTACCGCCATATCCTGCTGGACACCAAGGGCTTTGAGGACTGCGACGCGCCGCTGCCCCTGTACTTCAAGACCACCGAGGAGATGCTGGAGGAGTTCTCCTACCTGGGCAAAGAGGATTGCTACAACGTAGTGGTCCGCAATACCAATCTGGTGGCCGACTGGTGCGACCGCATCAACCCCCTGCCCAAGGGCCTGTTCGCCCCCAAGCTGGAGGACTCCGCCGGTGAGCTGTCCCGGCTGGTGTGGGGGAAGGCCAAGTCGCTCTACGGCGAAGAGGTGCCTCAGATTGTGTCCGACCGTATCAACGCCGAGCTGGGAGACATTCTGAAGCGGCACTACGACGTGATCTACATGTCCGCCCAGAAGCTGGTGCAGAACTCCCTGGAGCACGGCTATCTGGTGGGCTCCCGTGGCAGCGTGGGTTCTTCTCTGGTGGCCTTCATGTCGGGCATCACGGAGGTAAACTCTCTGCCGCCCCACTACCGGTGTCCCAACTGCAAGCACTCCGACTTTGAAATAGCCAAGGAGCTGGGGGCTGGCTGCGGCGCGGACATGCCCGACGCGGTGTGCCCGGTCTGCGGCGCCCAGTACGCCAAGGACGGCTTCAACATCCCCTTCGAGACCTTCCTGGGCTTCGGCGGCGACAAGGTGCCCGATATCGACCTGAACTTCTCCGGCGAGTACCAGGCCAAAGCCCACCGGTATACCTTTGAGCTCTTCGGAGAGACCCACGTGTTCCGTGCCGGCACCATCGGCACGGTGGCGGAAAAGACCGCCTTCGGCTACGTGAAGAAGTACCTGGAGAAGCGGGGCATCCACATGCCCCGTGCGGAGGAGAACCGGCTGGCCCACGGCTGTACCGGCGTTAAGCGTACCACCGGCCAGCATCCCGGCGGCATGGTGGTCATCCCCCAGAACCGGGAGATCTACGATTTCTGCCCGGTCCAGCATCCCGCCGACGACCCCAACACCGACATCGTCACCACCCATTTCGAATATCACTCCATGGAGTCCAACCTGCTGAAGCTGGACATGCTGGGACACGATGACCCCACCATGATCCGCATGCTGGAGGACCTGACCGGCGTCAACGCCCGGACGGACATCCCCCTGGACGACAAGAAGACCATGTCCCTCTTCACCTCCTCGGAGGAGCTGGGATTTGTGGACGACCCGGTGCTGGGCCCCACCGGCGCGGTGGCCATCCCGGAATTCGGCACCTCCTTTGTCCGGGGCATGCTGGAGGACACCAGCCCCAGCGAGTTTGATATTCTCATCCGTCTGTCCGGCTTCTCCCACGGCACCGACGTGTGGCTGGGCAACGCCAAGGACCTCATCGTCAACCAGGGCATCCCGGTTGGACAGGCCATCGGCTGCCGCGACGATATCATGCTCTTCCTCATCTCCTGCGGCATGCCGGAGAAGCGTTCCTTTAAGATCATGGAGTCGGTCCGAAAGGGAAGGGGCCTGCCCGAGGGTGCGGAGGACGAGATGAAGGCCGCCGGCGTGCCCGATTGGTACATCGGATCCTGTAAGAAGATTAAATATCTGTTCCCCAAGGCCCACGCTGTGGCCTATGTAATGATGGCCTTCCGTATCGCCTGGTTCAAGGTCCACCGGCCTCTGGCCTTCTACGCGGCCTATTTCTCCATCCGTGCCAAGGCCTTTGACGAGACCTATATGTGCCGTGGCATGGACGTGGTGAAGGCCAAGATGAAAGAGATCAAGGCCAAGGACAAGGAAGCCACCGCGGTGGAGCAGGACATGCTCACCACCCTGGAGGTGTGCTACGAGTTCTATCTCCGTGGCTTCACCTTTGAGCATGTGGACCTGTACAAGTCCCACGCCATCAACTTCATCTTCAGTAAGACCAACGACAAGGCGCTGATTCCGCCCTTCTCGGCCATCCCCGGCCTGGGCGAGACGGCGGCCTGGTCCATCATGGAACAGCGGGAGGGCAAGGAGTTCATCTCGGTGGAGGAGTTCTCCGCCGCCTGTCCCAAGGTCTCCAAAACCCATATCGAGCTGCTCAAAGCCGCCGGCGCCATGGATGGAATGCCGGATACCAGCCAGATGACTCTGTTCTGAGGCGGTGTTTTCTCTGTGGCTGCGCAGGTGATCGGAGTGCTCCGGCCGCCTGCGCAGCTCTGCTTTTTTCCGGGCGGGCAGCGCAGAAACGGTTGGAGTGGAGCTGGTAAAAAATTGTTGACTTTAGCGTAGTAATGTGCTACTATGAAAAAGCAAAAATCGGGCATAGGAGGCATTTAGGGTGAATTACACGGTACATACCCCCGAGGGCACCCGGGACCGGCTGTTTGCCGAGTGCAGGGAGCGGCGCCAGGTCCAGCGGGCGCTGACGGCGCTCTTCCGCCGCCGCAGCTATGCGGAAGTCATCACCCCCGAGGTGGAGTTTTACGACCTCTTCCTCCAGTCGGGCAACCCCTTGCCCCAGGAGGCCATGCTGAAGATTATCGACCGCTCCGGCAAGATTATGGTCATGCGGCCTGACTGCACCACCCCCATCGCCCGGGTGGCGGCCACCAAGCTGCGCACCGTGCCTCTGCCCCAGCGGCTCTATTACGACCAGACCCTGTTCCGCTCTGGTGACGCCCACCGGGGCGGCAGCAGCGAGATCGCCCAGTGCGGCGTGGAGCTCATCGGCGCGGCGGGGAAGAAGGCCGACCTGGAGATGGTGGCCCTGGCCGTGGATGCCCTGAAGGCCGCCGGTCTGGAGCAGTTCCATGTGGAGCTGGGCCATGTGGGCTTCTTCCGGGAGCTGACCGCCCGGGTGGATATGCCCGCAGCGGCGGCGGAGCAGATGCGATCCCTCATCGAGGGCAAGAACTTCGCCGCCCTCAACGACCTGCTGGAGCCCTACAACGGCCAGCCCGCTGTCCGTCCCCTCCGTCGCCTGCCCTACCTCTTCGGCGGGGCAGAGGTGCTGGACGAGGCGGAGACCCTCTCGGGCGGCAGCGACGCTCTGGACTATCTGCGTGACCTGTACGGCGAGCTGAAACACGCGGGCTACGGGGACCACATCCGCTTTGACCTGGGTCTGGTCCACCAGATTGACTACTACACCGGCGTGGTCTTCCGGGGCTACGTGGAGGGGGCGGGGGATGCCGTCCTCTCCGGCGGCCGGTACGACAAGCTGGTGGGGGCCTTCGGGCGGCCTGCTCAAGCTACCGGCTTTGCCGTAGACGTGGACGCGGTGGCGGCCTGCCTGCCCGCAGCGGTACCCACCGGGCTGGAGATGCTGATTCACTACGGAGACGGGGAGTTTGCCAAGGCCCTGGCGGTGCTGGATGTCCGGGAGCCCGGCTCCTGCGAGCTGTCCCCCTGCCGAGCTCTGGAGTCCACCCTCAGCCTGGCCCGTGAGAAGGGGGCAGCCGTGGTGCTGGTGCTGGAAAACGGCGGAGAGAGGTTGGTGGAGGTATGAGTCAGAATTTACGAATCGCCCTGACCAAGGGCCGCCTGCAGGATAAGGCCGTGTCCCTCTTTGAGGCCATGGGGCTGGACTGCACTCCCATCAAGAACCCGGGACGTCGGCTCATCCACACCATCCCCAACTATCCCTTGGACGGGGTGCTGGCCAAGGCGCCCGACGTTATCACCTATGTGGAGCACGGCGTCTGCGACCTGGGCATCGCCGGGAAGGACACCATTCTGGAGCAGGGCGGCGCCTTCTACGAGGTGCTGGACCTGGGCTTCGGCAAATGCCGCTTCGCACTGGCGGTGAAGGAGGGCAGCGACTTCTACGGCACCTATAAGACCCGGCGCATCGCCAGCAAGTACCCCAACGTGGCCCGTGCCTTCTTTGCCAAGAAGGGCATGGACGTGGATATCATCAAGATTGAGGGTAGCGTGGAGCTGGCTCCCATCCTGGGCCTGGCCGACGCCATCGTGGACATTGTGGAGACGGGAGCCACCCTGAAAGAGAACGGTCTGGTGCCCATTGAGACCGTGGCGCCGGTGAGTGCCCGGCTGATTGTTAATACAGCCAGTATGAAGCTCCGCAAGGCGGAGATTCAGGATTTTATCGCCAGATGTGAGCGGGAATTGGAGAAAAAGTGATGCTGGAGATTATCCGTGCCGACGGAACGGCGGAAAAAAATAAAATCGCCGCCATGCGGGCCAGAGCGGCCGAAGTGAGTGCGGACGTAGACCGCGCGGTGGCTGATATTCTAAGTAATGTAAGGGAGAATGGCTTTGCAGCCGTAAAGGAGTACTCCCTCCAGTTTGACAAGGCGGAGCCCCGGGAAATTTCCAGCGAAGAGCTGAACGCGGCCTATGCCGCCTGCTCCTCGGAGCTGATCGCCGCCATGGAGCGGTCCGCCGCCAACATCCGGGACTACAATGAGCACCTGCTCTCCCGTACCATGGAGTGGCGCTCGCCCGACGGCGGAGTGGTGGGCCGGGTGGTCCGGGGATTGACCCGGGTGGGTATCTACGTACCCGGCGGCACAGCGGCCTATCCCTCCTCGGTGCTGATGAACGCGGTACCTGCCAAGGTGGCGGGGGTGGAGGAGATTGTGATGGTCACGCCTCCCACCGAGAACCTGAACAGTGCCGTGCTGGCCGCGGCCAAAATCGCCGGCGTGGACCGGGTCATCGCCGTGGGCGGCGCCCAGGCCGTGGCGGCCCTGACCTACGGTGCCGGGTTCATCCCCAGAGTGGATAAGCTGGTGGGGCCGGGCAACGCCTTTGTGGCGGCTGCCAAGCGGATGGCCTACGGCAAGCTGGACATCGACATGGTGGCCGGGCCCTCCGAGGTGCTGGTCATTGCCGACGGAAGCGCCAATCCGGTCTATGTGGCCGCCGATCTGCTGAGCCAGGCCGAGCACGACCGGCTGGCTTCCGCCGTGCTGCTCACCACCAGCATGGAGCTGGCTCAGGCGGTGGATAGAGAGATTATTCGCCAGACCGGCTATTTGAGCCGCAGCGAGATTATGGAGGCCTCCCTCCGGGACTTCGGCTGCGCCATTGTCTGCGATACCCTGGACGACTGTGCCGCTTTGGCCAACGAGATCGCCCCGGAGCATCTGGAGATTGTGACCGAGAATCCCAGGGATCTGCTGCCTGCCATCCGCAACGCTGGCGCGGTGTTCCTGGGGGCCTGGTCCCCGGAGCCTCTGGGGGACTACATGGCCGGACCGGACCACGTGTTGCCCACCAGCGGCACCGCCCGTTTCTTCTCGCCCCTGAGCGTGGACAGCTTCCTCAAGACCATGAGCGTCATCGCCTACGAGAAGGATCAGCTGGCGCCGGTGAAGGACCAGATCATCGCCCTGGCTGAGGCGGAGCGGCTCACCGCCCACGCCAATGCCATCCGGGTGCGCTTTGAAGAGGCACCGTCCAAGGAGGAATGTTGATGGAGACCCATGTTTACAAGGTGGGGGACGCCCCCGTCCGGGCCTATACCATTGAGCGCAAGACCAAGGAGACCCACATCAGCGTGGACCTCTGCCTGGACGGGGGAGAGGTGAAGGTGTCCACCGGCATTGGCTTTTTTGACCACATGCTCCACGCCCTGGCCTTCTACGCCGGGTTCGGCCTGGAGCTGGAGGCCAGGGGCGACCTGGAGGTGGACGGCCACCACACGGTGGAGGACACCGGCATCGTCCTGGGGCAGGCTTTCTGTCGGGCCATCGGCGACCGGAAGGGCATCCGCCGCTTTGCCAGCGCCTATGTGCCCATGGATGAGGCCCTGGGCTTCACCGCTCTGGACATCTCCAACCGCCCCTTCCTGGTCTACGAGGCGGAGATGCCCCAGGAGCGGATAGGGGAGTATGACGCCTGCCTCACCGAGGAGTTCATGCGTGCCTTCGCCGTCAACGGGAGCCTGACCCTCCACATGAAGGCACTCTATGGCCGCAACTCCCACCACATCACCGAGACCCTGTTCAAGTCCCTGGGCCTGGCCCTAAAGGACGCGGTGAGGATAGAGGGGAGCGGCGTCACCTCCACCAAGGGGGTGCTGTGATGGGCTATACCGCAATCGTGGATTACGGCGTGGGCAACCTGAAGAGTATTGCCAACGCCATGGACTATCTGGGCCTGCCCACCCAGGTCACCGACGACGCCGGGACTCTGGAGCGTGCCGACGCCATCATCCTGCCCGGCGTGGGAGCATTTCCCGACGCGGCGGAGCGGCTGCGCCTGTCCGGGCTGGACAAGGTGGTGGTGACCCAGGCGGAGCAGAAGCCCATCCTGGGCATCTGCCTGGGCATGCAGCTGCTCTTTGACATGGGCGAAGAGGTGCGAGACTGTAAAGGACTTGGACTTGTCCATGGACGTGTCAAGCGGATTGAGACCGACCGGAAGCTGCCCCACATCGGCTGGAACAGCCTGACCTTCCAGAACGACGCCCCCATCTTCCGGGGGCTGGAGGACGGCGCATGGGTCTACTTCGTCCACTCCTACTGCGGCGTGGCGGCCTCGGAAGAGGACGTGATTGCCCGCACGGAGTACGGCGTATCGGTGGTGGCGGCGGTGCGCAGCGGCAATGTGTACGGCTGCCAGTTCCATCCGGAGAAAAGCGGGGAGACCGGTCTGCAAATCCTGAAAAACTTTGGGGAGCTGAACCGATGAAACTTTTTCCTGCCATTGACATGAAAGACTGTAAGGTTGTAAGGCTTTACAAAGGAAATTTTGCAACGGTCCATCAGGTCGCTGACGATCCCCTCACTGTAGCCCGTGCTTTCTACGACGCCGGCGCCCGCCACATCCACATGGTGGACCTGGACGGAGCCCGCAGCGGCGTGCGGGTGAACTTTCCCATGATCTATCAGGTCATCCAGGATTCCGGCCTCAAGGTGGAGCTGGGCGGCGGCATCAAGACCGAGCTGGACGTGATCACCGTGGGCGAGTCCGGCGTGGACCGGCTGGTCATCGGCTCTGCGGCGGTCACCAATCCCGGTCTGGTGTCCTACGCCCTGGGGCTCTATGGGGACCGGGTGGCCGTGGGCATCGACAGCCTCAGCGGCAAGGTGCGCACCGCCGGCTGGGAGGAGAACTCCGGCCTGGACTATCTGGAGTTTGCTACTCAGATGGAGTCAATTGGTGTAAAGAATATTATCTTTACAGATATTGCGACAGACGGCATGCTGTCCGGACCCTCCTATGAGCAGCTGGCCCAGCTCCAGAAGACGGTGTCCTGCAACATCACCGCCTCGGGCGGCGTGTCCTGCCTGGACGATATCAAGCGCCTGCGGGATATGGGGCTCTACGGCGCCATCATCGGCAAGGCCTACTACGCCGGGACCATCGACCTGGCGGAGGCGGTAAAGGAGGCTGGAGACCAGTGCTAGCCAAACGGATCATCCCCTGCCTGGACGTCCGGGACGGCCGGGTGGTCAAGGGGGTCAACTTTGTCAATATCCGGGACGCGGGCGACCCGGTGGAGCTGGCCAAATACTATTCGGACGCAGGCGCGGACGAGATTGTCTTTCTGGACATCACCGCTACCAGCGACAACCGGAACACGGTGGCCGATGTGGTAGAACGGACGGCGGAACAGGTCTTTGTGCCTCTGACCGTGGGCGGCGGCATCCGCACCCTGGAGGACTTCCAGCTGCTGCTCCGGGCAGGAGCGGACAAGATTTCGGTGAACTCCGCGGCGGTGAAGGACCCAACCCTCATCTCCCGGGCGGCGGAGCGGTTCGGCTCCCAGTGCGTGGTGCTGGCCATCGACGCCCGCAGCAGGGGAGACGGCACGTGGGAGGTAGTGACTGCCGGAGGCCGCAGCCCCACCGGGCTGGACGCGGTGGAATGGGCCAGAGAGGGCCAGCGGCTGGGAGCGGGGGAGATCCTCCTCACCTCCATGGACGCTGACGGCACCAAGACCGGCTTTGACCTGCCCATGACCAGGGCCGTCACCCAGGCGGTGAGCATCCCGGTCATCGCCTCGGGCGGCTGCGGCAGTCTGGAGCACTTTGCCCAGGTCTTTGAGGAGACGGACTGCGACGCGGCCCTGGCAGCGTCCCTCTTCCACTTCGGCGAGCTGACCGTGGAGGAGGTCAAGGACTACCTGCGGAGCCGTGACATCCCGGTCCGCCGGTCGGAGAAGAGCCAGTGGATGGGAGGTCGGCTGCATGTTTGATTTGGAGCAGCTGTTTCAGAAGTCGGAGCTGATTCCGGTGATCATCCAGGACGCGGACACCCTGGAGGTGCTGATGCTGGGCTTCACCAACAAAGAGGCGGTGGAGCTGACCATCAAAACCAAGACCGCCTGGTTCTGGAGCCGCAGCAGGCAGAAGCTGTGGAACAAGGGGGAGAGCTCGGGCCACTTCCTCCATGTGGAGCGGATGGTCACCGACTGCGACACCGACACCCTGCTCTACTTCTGCCATCCCGTGGGCCCCACCTGCCACACCGGGGCCAAAAGCTGCTTTTTCCGGGAAATCGCAATGGAGGAATGACATATGAACGATGAAGTTTTGAAGCGACTCTACCAGGTGGTGCTGGACCGGAAGGCCAACCCCCAGGAGGGTTCCTACACCTGCTATCTCTTTGACAAGGGCGTGGATAAGATCCTCAAGAAGGTGGGCGAGGAGTGCGCCGAGACCATCATCGCCGCCAAGAACGGCGTGGAGGAGGACACGGTGAACGAGTGCTCCGACCTGCTCTACCACCTGATGGTCCTGCTGGCAGCCCAGAATATCCCGCTGGACGCGGTCCTGGCCGAGCTGGACCGCCGCAGCGCCAAAATCGGCAACCTGAAGCAGATGCGGGTTACCGACCACAATACCTGAATACAAAAAGGCCATGTCCGCAGTCTTGCGGATATGGCCTTTTGTCTGGATTTGTAGTATACTGGTTGCCGGACATCAATTCTGCCGCAAGGAGGAATTTTGAAATGAATGCCTTTACCTATCATGTACCCACCAAGGTTATTTTTGGTGAGAATACAGAGACCAAGACCGGACAGGCAGTCCGGGACGCCGGGGGCAGCAACGTGCTGGTCATCTACGGCGGCGGCAGCGCGGTGCGCAGCGGCCTGCTGGACCGTGTCACCGCCTCGCTGGAGGAAGCCGGACTGTCCTGGCAGGCGGTGGGTGGTGTGCAGCCCAATCCCCACCTGGGCCTGGCCCAGGAGACGGTGGACAAGTTCCGGGACAAGGGCATCGACTTTGTGCTGGCGGTGGGCGGCGGCAGTGTCATCGACACAGCCAAGGCGGTGGCCCATGGCCTGGCCCGGCCCGACGTGCCCATCTGGGACTATTACAGCGGCAAGGCCAAGGTGACGGCCACGCTGAAAAAGGGCTCCGTCCTCACCATCGCGGCGGCGGGCAGCGAGACGTCGGATTCCGCCGTGCTGACCAACGAGGAGAACGGCCAGAAGAAGGGCATCAACACCCCCTTCAACCAGCCGGATTTTGCCATTATGAATCCCGCCCTGACCTGCACGCTGCCGCCCAGACAGACGGCCTGCGGCGTGGCTGATATCATGATGCACACCATGGACCGCTATTTCAGCATCCAGACCGACAACGCCCTCACCGACGGCATTGCCGAGACACTGCTCCGCACGGTGATTGAGTACGGCCGGGTGGCTATGGACGACCCGGAGGATTTGAAGGCCCGGTCTGAAATTATGTGGTGCGGCAGCCTGTCCCATGACGGCCTCACCGGTCTGGGCCAGCCCAAGGACTTCTCCACCCATGCCCTGGGCCATGAGCTCTCCGGCATGTTCGACATTCCCCACGGCGAGAGCCTGACCATCATGTGGCCTGCCTGGGCCCGGTATGTGTACCGGGACGCCCCCAGCCGATTCGCCCGTTTTGGCCGGAACGTGTGGGGTATTCAGGAGGAAAATGAGGAGCGGGCCGCTCTGGCGGCCATTCGGGCCACGGAGCAGTATTTCCACGATGTGCTGAAGCTGCCCATCTGCTTCAGCCAGGCCATGGGCGTGCAGGACGATGCTACCCTCCGGGACCTGGCCGTGCGTTCCACCTACTACGGCGGCCGCCGGGTGGGGCAGCTCCACCCCATGGAGAAGGATGAGCTCTATCTGGTCTATCAGCTGGCCAACCACTGAGAAAAGCGCAGCGGCGCCCATTGGGTGCCGCTGCGGCTTGCCTGTCAGCCCTTCCAGAAGCTGACCTTCTCCGGGTTATACTGGTCCGTTCTGGGCCGCTCCTCAGCGGGCCAGCCCAGCGCCACAATGCCTACGGGGAGCAGGGTGTCATCCAGCCGGAAGTAGCGGGAGAAGCCCTCAATCCGCTCCGGCTGGGGGGCTATGGCGCACCAGCAGGCGCCCAGACCTTGATGTACCGCCTCCACCAGCAGATTCTCGATGGCGGCGGCGCAGTTGACGTAGAGGTATCCGTCTTCCGCCTCGGCGGTGCGGTCGCCCAGAACCATGACAGCGGCCTGAGCCTGCTTCATCATACCTGTGTAGGGTTGAAGAGAGGGGATGTCGTCCAGAGTTTTCCGATCGGTGATGACCAGGAAGCGCCAGCTCTGGGTGTTGCGGGCGGAGGGGGCGTTCATGGCGGCCCGAAGCAGCTCGGTGAGCACGTCCTCCGGGATGGGACGGTCCGTGTAGCGGCGGATGCTGCGCCGCTCAAACAGTTCTTTCAGCATAATGCGGTTCCTCCTTGACACATGGGGATGGATGAGACAGAGACGGCAAATTTGAGATTTGCTGCTGTAATTATAGCATACACCGCAAAAAACCAAAAGATAAACAGGCCGCAGCGGGAAAGAATGTGAAAAAATTTGACAAGTGCATGCTGCTGCGGTAAACTATTGAAATAAGCGTGAAACCCGGCCTGACGGGAAAACAGCCAACCAAAACAGAGTGAGTGTGATAAAACGATGAGAAAGCAGAAGGTATCCAGCGCCGTGATCCGGCGGCTGCCTCGGTATTACCGCCACCTGAACGATCTCTTTCAAGCCGGTACCGTTCGTATTTCCTCCAACGCCCTGGGCAGCTCCATGGGCCTGACCGCCTCTCAGATCCGGCAGGATCTGTCCTGCTTCGGTGAGTTCGGCCAGCAGGGGTATGGATATAACGTAGAGAAGCTACGGGGTGAGATCTCCGATATTCTGGGCATGAACCGCTCCCATACGGCGGTGATTCTGGGCGCTGGTAACCTGGGCCGTGCTCTGATTGAGAATTTCCACTTTGAAAAGAACGGCTTCCAGCTGACAGCGGCCTTTGATGTCCACCCGGATATTGTGGGCAGCACCATCGGCGGCGTGACCATCCGGCATACGGATATGCTGGAGGCCTATCTGGCCGAGCATCCCACCAGCGTGGGCGTGCTTACTGTCCCCGGCCGGGTGGCCAACGGCCTGGCGGAGCGGCTGGTGGCCGCCGGTGTGAAGGGTATCTGGAACTTCACCAACATTGAGCTGAGCCTGGCTGACGGCGACAATGTGATCATCGAGGATGTCCATTTTGCCGACAGCCTGCTGGCACTGAGCTATATGATCTCCGATGCGGATGACGCCCGGGAGTAACGAATGAGACGAATTGCGGCAGCTCTGCTGGCCATGCTCCTGCTGGCCGGCTGTGTGGCGGCGGTGGCGGCGGGCGGAAGCTCGTCCGATCCGCTGCTGACCCAATCCTATATCACCAATACCTATATCCCCGAGACTGTTGAGCAGGCGGACAAGGAGATCGAGTCCGGCCTCAATAAGGTCTATGATGACGCGCTCAGCGAGCTGAAGGCTCAGGCGGAGCTGTACCAGGCCAGAGCCAACGCGCTGGCAGGGGAGGGCGGCGGATATGCGGCCTCCTTCACTGAGCAGCGGTTCAAGCGGGGCGACGTCATCAACCTGGATACCGGCTCCAGCGGCATGCTGCTGGCCGGGTCCGCCACCATTACCTACACCTCCGGCGGCGTGGTGGATATGACCACAGCTGCTGATGTGGTCTCCGGTACGGCCATGACAGCTCAGCACCGCTATCTGGCCGCGGAGAATACCCTGTGCCAGGTGACCATCACCTCTGATACTGCCGTGCTGGCGCCCCAGGGCTTTTACTCCGTTGTGAAAAGCAGCGCCACCGACTACAATGAGCTGGCCAACGCCCTGAAGGAGATGGGGCTGTTCAAGGGCGGCGACACGGCCTACGGCGATGGGCTGATGCTGGAGAACGCCCCCACCCGTATTGAGGGCCTGATCATGTTCCTGCGCCTTCTGGGCGAGGAAGAGGCGGCTCTGGCGGTCAAGGACCCCTGTCCCTTTGTGGATGTGCCCCAATGGTGTCAGAGCTACGTGACCTACGCCTATGCCAAGGGGTATACCAAGGGCGTGGGTGCGGACAGTGAGGAGCTGTACTTCGCCCCTTACGTCACCATCACCGCCGGTGAGTACATGACCTTTGTGCTCCGTGCACTGGGCTACCAGGACAGCGGCGATAACCCGGACTTCCAGTGGGATTCGGCCTTGCTCCGCAGCCTGGAGCTGGGGTGCATCACCGATGGGGAGTACAAGCTTCTGGTGGAAGAGCCCTTCCTCCGGGCCCAGGTGGCCTATGTGTCCTATTATGCGCTGGACGCCAAGATGAAGGCCGGCGGGACCCTGCTCAGCCATCTCTCTTCGGTGGGTACGCTGGATGCCGCCAAGGTCAAGGCGGTGCGGGACAGCGTGGTTACAGAGCGAATTGCATAACGAAATCCCCGGCAGTCCATCGGACCGCCGGGGATTTATTATTTCCAATTCTGCCTGAGTGGCGGCCCGCACCAATCAGGGCGTGGGGCATAGTATGAAGTGAGGCCGCGCAGGAGAAGCCGCAGGGCAGACTCCGGCAGCCGGTCTCCATTTCATTTCAGGAGGTACTTCATTATGGGGTGCTGCAATAACGGTTCCGGCTGGGGTGGCTGCGGCTGCCTGTGGATCATCATCCTCATCATCATTCTGTGCTGCTGCTGCGGCGGCGGGAACATGGGCGGCTGCGGCGGTGGCTGCAACAACGGCTGCGGCAATAACTGCGGCTGCTGAGCGAGCGGACTGAACATAAGAACGAAGGGCCGGGCGCACACGCGCCCGGCCCTCTGTCATAAAAGCACGGAAAGAATAGGGGAGTCTCAGCCGCCCAGCTGGGTGATGCCCTTACGGATGCGGGAGAGGGCCTCGTCACGGCCCAGGATGTGGCACAGCTCCACCGCGCCGCCGGGAGTGACAGCCTTGCCGGACAGGGCGGTGCGCACCGGCCACATGATCCGGCCGTTCTTCAGCTCCAGCTTCTCGGCCAGGCCGATAAGGGCGTCGTGGATGGCGTCGTAGGTCCAGTCAGTGAGGGCCTCCAGCACGGGGAGCACCTGATTGAGAGCCTCCAGGGAGTTCTCCTCGTTGGTCTTCATCTTCTTGTGGCAGTAGAGCTCGTTGGAGTACTCGGGCAGGGTGTCGAAGAAGTCCACCTGGGGGGCGATGTCCAGCAGGGTGTCGCACCGGGGCTGGACCAGGGGAGCGATGAGCTTCAGGTCGATGCCGGGGGTCTTGACGGCCTCCTGGAGGTAGGGCTCAGCCAGAGCGTAGAAGTCCTCGGCGGAGAGCTCACGCAGGTACTTGGCGTTGAAGTAGCGCAGCTTCTCAATGTCGAAGATGGCGGGGGACTTGGAGATGCCGCCGATGTCGAACACACGGGAGAGTTCCTCCAGGGAGAAGAACTCCTGCTCGCTGTACTCGCCCCGGGGAGACCAGCCCAGCAGGGTGACGTAGTTGACCACAGCCTGAGAGAGGAAGCCCTGGGCGATGAGGTCCTGGTAGGAGGGGTCGCCGTGGCGCTTGCTCATCTTGTTGTGGGCGTCCCGCATGACGGGGGAGCAGTGGATATAGGTGGGCACCTCCCAGCCGAAGGCCTGATAGAGCAGGTTGTACTTGGGGGCGGAGGAGAGGTACTCGCTGCCCCGGACCACGTGGGTGATACCCATCAGGTGGTCGTCGATGACGTTGGCGAAATTGTAGGTGGGCAGACCGTCGGACTTGATGAGCACCTGGTCATCAAGGGTGTCATTGTCCACGGTAATATCGCCGAACACGGCATCGGAGAAGGTGGTGGTTCCGCCGGCGGGGATCTTCTGCCGGATGACATAGGACGCACCGGCGGCAATCCGGGCCTTGGCCTCCTCCAGGCTCAGGGAGCGGCAGGGATCGGCGGCGCGCTCAAAGTTGCCGCTCTCCTCCTCGCTCTCGGTCTTCTCGCAGAAGCAGTAGTAGGCGTGGCCGCGCTCCACCAGCAGCTCGGCGTACTTGCCATAGGTGTCCCGGCGCTCGGTCTGGATATAGGGGGCCACGGGGCCGCCGATATCGGGACCCTCATCCCAGGTCAGGCCGCACTCCCGGAGGGTCTTGTAGATGACCTCGGTGGCGCCTTCCACCAGACGCTCCTGGTCGGTGTCCTCGATGCGCAGGATAAAGGTGCCGTCCTGATGGCGGGCGATGAGCCAGGTGTAGAGGGCGGTGCGCAGATTGCCGATGTGCATATAGCCGGTGGGGGAGGGGGCGAAGCGGGTACGGACTTTGCCCTTGGGGATGCGGGCCTCCATGTCGTCAAACCATTTCATATCCATGGTGATGCCTCCAGTGGTAATAATTGTGAGAATTGCGCCGACAGGCGGAAGTTCTTCTGATCTTTACCATTCTAAAGGTAAGGGTAAAACTTGTCAAGCGGTACACCATGTGGTATGATAAACTGGTATGTAAATATGCGCCCCGAAAGAGGGAAAAAGCCTCCGGAGGCGCAGACGAGGTGTAAAACAGAAATGGAAACGACAAAGAAAGTAATGCTCTCCGGCATCCAGCCCAGCGGCGACCTGCACCTGGGCAACTATCTTGGCGCCATCAAGAACTGGGGTGCCCGTGCGGACGAGTTTGACTGCTACTATTTCATGGCCGACATGCACACTATCACCGTCCGCCAGACTCCTGCCGACCTGCGCCGCCGCACCCTGGAGCAGCTGGCCCAGTACATCGCCTGCGGCCTTGACCCGGAGAAGAACACCCTGTTTGTCCAGTCCCACGTCCACCAGCACGCGGAGCTGGCCTGGGTGCTGTCCTGCTACACCATGTTCGGTGAGCTCTCCCGCATGACCCAGTTCAAGGACAAGTCCGCCAAGCACGCCGACAACATCAACGCGGGTCTGTTCACCTATCCCTGCCTGATGGCGGCGGATATCCTGCTCTACCAGCCCGACTTTGTGCCCGTGGGCGAGGACCAGAAGCAGCACGTTGAGCTGACCCGCAACATTGCCCAGCGGTTCAACCATGTCTACGGCGACGTGCTCAAGATGCCCGAGCCCTATATCCCCAAGATGGGCGCCCGAGTCATGAGCCTGAACCAGCCCGACACCAAGATGAGCAAGTCCATCCCCGAGGGCTGCGTGTTCCTCATGGAGAAGCCGGAGGACATCATGCGCAAGTTCAAGCGGGCCATCACCGACAGCGACACCGAGCACTGCGTCCGGTACGACCGGGAGAACAAGCCCGGCGTGGCCAACCTGATGAGCATCTACTCCGCCGTCACCGGCAAGACCTTTGAGGAGATCGAGGCCGAGTTTGACGGCAAGGGTTACGGCGCCTTCAAGCCTGTGGTGGGCGAGGCCGTGGTGGAGATGCTCCGTCCCATCCAGGAGGAGACCCGCCGGCTGCTCGCCGACAAGGCCTACCTGGAGAACGTCTACCGGGCCGGCGCGGAGAAGGCCTCCTATGTGGCGGAGAAGACCCTGCGCAAGGTCTATAAAAAGGTGGGCTTCCTGCAGCGCTGAAGCGGCAGTTGATTCCGTCTAAAGGAGAAGAACCATGAATGTAGAACTTCGCGAGATCGGCATGGTGGCGGCCGCCATGGGTGTGGCGCTGATTGTCGCTCTTATTCTGACCCCGGTGGTCAAATCTCTTGCTCAGAAGGTGGGCGCGGTGGACGTGCCCAAGGACAACCGACGGATGCACGACCATCCCATCCCCCGCATGGGCGGCCTGGCCATCTTTTTCGGCTTTATGGCCAGCACCCTGTTCTTTGTGGAGATGACCCCCCAGATCCGGGGCATGCTGCTGGGTGCCGTGATCATTGTGGTGCTGGGTATCTTTGACGATATCTACGCGCTGAAGGCATCCTTCAAATTTGTGATTCAGATTGTGGCCGCTCTGGTGGCGGTCATGTCCGGCAATGTGATTGAGATTATCTCCAATCCCAATGTGTTCTCTTCCAACCTCTACTGGGACCTGGGCTGGCTGGCCTATCCGGCCACTGTCATCTGGATTGTGGCCATCACCAACGCCGTCAACCTGATTGACGGTCTGGACGGCCTGGCCTGCGGCGTGTCCACCATCAGCTCCATGACCCTGCTGGTCATCGCCATGTCGGTGGGGGAGGTGCCCATCGCCCTGATGGTGGCGGCCCTGTGCGGCGGCTGCCTGGGCTTCCTGCCCTACAACCTGAACCCCGCCAAAATCTTCATGGGCGACACCGGCTCCACCTTCCTGGGCTTTGTCCTGGCGGTGATCTCGGTGCAGGGTCTCTTCAAGCTGTACACCATCATCTCCTTTGTGGTGCCCTTCCTCATGCTGGGCCTGCCCATCTTTGACACCTGCTTCGCCTTCATCCGCCGCATCGCCCACGGCCAGAGCCCCATGCACGCCGACCGCAGCCATGTGCACCACCGGCTCATCGACATGGGCTTCTCCCAGAAGCAGGCGGTGGCCGTGCTCTACATCATCAGCGCCATCCTGGGCCTGTCCGCTGTGGTGCTGACCACCGAGGGCCCTGTCAAGGCCATGCTGCTGCTGATGGCCCTGTGTGCCGCCGGTGCGGTGGCCGGACAGCTGTTCATCCACAATAACAACAAGAAAAACCGGGGTAACCCGACCCAGAATCCGGCGGAGCCTGAGGCCGGAGCCGGGGAGGAGAAAGAAAAGAAATGAAGCCTGTCCGTGTCATGACCATTTTCGGCACCCGGCCTGAGGCCATCAAGATGGCGCCTCTGGTGCAGGAGCTGAGCCGCCGCGAGGGCATCGAGTCCCTGTGCTGCGTCACCGCCCAGCACCGGCAGATGCTGGACTCAGTGCTGGAGATTTTCCGCCTGAAGCCGGACTATGACCTGAACATCATGGAGCCCCGTCAGACCCTGTCCACCATTACCACCAAGTGCCTTCTGGGTCTGGAGGAGGTGTTCCAGACCGCCAAGCCCGACCTGGTGCTGGTCCACGGCGACACCTCCACCACCTTTGCCGGAGCCTTGGCCGCCTTCTACCATCAGATTATGGTGGGCCATGTGGAGGCCGGTCTGCGCACCTGGGACAAGTACTCCCCCTATCCGGAGGAGATGAACCGCACCCTGGTGGGGGACATTGCCGACCTCCATTTCTGCCCCACGCCCGCCAACCGGGCCAATCTGGCCGGCGAGGGGATTAAGGACGGGGTGTTTATCACCGGCAATACCGTCATCGATGCCCTCCAGACAACGGTTGTAAAGGATTATCACTTTGCGACTGATTTGCTCAACCACTTGGACTATGCGGGCAAAAAGATCATCCTGGTGACCTGCCACCGCCGTGAGAATTACGGCCAGCCCATGACCAACATCATGACCGCTCTGCGCCGCATTGCGGATACCCACGAGGATGTGGAGCTGGTGTACCCGGTGCACCTGTCCCCGGTGGTGCGGGAGGCAGCCGCCAAGTATCTCTCCGGCCACCCCAGGATTCACCTCATCGACCCTCTGGACGTGGAGGAGATGCACAACCTGATGGCCCGGTGCTATCTGGTGATGACCGACTCCGGCGGACTGCAGGAGGAGGCGCCCGCTCTGGGCCGTCCTGTGCTTGTCCTGCGCCGGGAGACCGAACGGCCCGAGGCCGTGGAGGCGGGCACCGTGAAGATTGCGGGCACCGAGGAAGAGGATGTGTTCCAGATGGCTCACACCCTGCTGACCGATGCCAACGCCTACGGCGAGATGGCCCATGCGGTCAATCCCTACGGCGACGGCCAGGCCTGCCGCCGCATTGCCGACGCCATTGAGTGGAAGTTTGGCCTGCGAGAGCAGGCTCCCGAGGCCTTTGACACACTGGGCCGGTAAGACAAACACAGAGCAGCAGACCCGGTAAGGAGGTGGGAGCGTGGAAGGGAGAAACCGGACCATCTTTGTGGTGCTCATTGCCATTGTCATCGTGGTGGCGGTGTTTTCCAGCTTCGGCCTCAATCTGTTCACGCCTGCCGCCCCTGAGATCACCCTTCCGGCGGTCACGGATCCGGCGGAGGATCAGGAGGATCAGAGCGGCCAGCCGGCGGATACAGACCGCTATGTCCGGGTAGAGGTGACGCCGGAGACAGTGCAGAACGTTATCCGTACCATGGTTCCACTCCAGCCTGAGAGCTATTTCCGCACCATTACCGTGGAGACCTCCCTGGGAGACGGGACCATGGGCACCACGGTCAACCGGGTCTGGCAGGACGCCGGCTGGACCCAGGTGGAGTCCACCTGGCCCGGCGGGACGGTGGAGTACACCATCGCGGGGGACGGAACGGTCTACCGCTGGTATGGCGGCGACAGCACCTGGACCAAGTGGGACCAGGGAGAGCGGGACATCAACATGGCCCAGCGGATTCCCACCTACGAGGACGTGCTGGCGCTGAATGTAAAGCTGATTACCTCCACAGGTTATGAAGAGCGGAACGGGGAATCCTGTGTCTACGTGGAGACGGCGGAGAACGAGCTGGGCAACCGGGAGCGCTACTGGGTGTCGGTGTCCAACGGCCTGCTGATTGGCGCGGAGACCTGGTGTGGCGACGAGCTGGTGATGCGCATGTCCTCCGAGCCGGTGGAGATGCCGGTACCGGCGGATACCGCTTTTTCGCTCCCTGACGGCACCGTGCTTCACGTCGTAGAGGGCTGAGCGGCTCAGTCCAGCCCTAACAGCAGGAGCAGTCCCAGCGTGATCATCAGCTCCACATCATCACCCTCCATGAAGAGAAAGAGGAGGATGAGCAGAAGGAGCACATCTCCGCTGTCCAGCTGGTCCAGCTTGAGGCTTTTAAGCAGTGAGGTAAGGGAACCGGCGGCTTTTTCTGCTTTGGACACCGTCTCACTGTGAGGCGGGTGAGGGGATTCCGGGCGATGTGTGCCTGCCTCCGACCGGCGGATGGGCTGGTCGTCCTCCTCAGGAATCCGGGTGTATCCGCCGCTGCCGGGGATATATCGGTTATACATCCGCCTCGCCCCCTTCTTTCTTGAAGACCTGGAAGGCGACACGGATGACCCGGGAGAGTTTGGCGATCTGGATGGCTTTATCCAGCTTGGCCTGACGCTCCTCTTTCAGAAAGGGTTTCAGGGCATTGAGGAGGGCGGTGCGCCGGTCGTCCTCGGCGCTGTACGCGGAAAAGAGCTGGAGGGCAATTTGAATCAGCTTGGGGTCCAGGCTGCCCAGAGCGGAGAGGGAATTGTCTCCGCTGTCGCTCTGGTATTCTGTCCGAGGCTGACCGGTCAAGCCGGACAGCAGGGCGGCCACAGCCTCTGAATTCGGCGTCTGGCCGCCCGCATCCCCATCGGGCTCCTCGCCTGAGGACGGAACCGCCTGGGTGTCCTCTCCGCCGCTGTGGGCATCGGAGTCTGCGGTATCCCCGGCGTCCGACAGAGACCGGGCAATGGACATAATCTGGCCCATAGCCTCCGGATTGCCCAGAATCGCATTCAGTTTATCCTCCAGATCGGCCATGGCTCACCCTCCGTTCCCTGGGAAATCCAGCGGCTGTTGGCTTACTTTTTGGGCAGGGCTCCGCTGATGCGCCCCACAACCTCGGCGCCCTCCTTGCTCTGCATCAGGCGCTCCACAATACCGGTGAGGGCCTTGGTATCGCCCTTCATGGCGGCGTCGGCGGCGCCCTTGAGGCCGCTGCCCGCCTGGCGGTTGAGCATCTCCATCAGGGCCTTGGTGTCCGGAGAGCTCATAATGCGGGCCAGCGCCTCCTTGTTTTTCAGCAGCGCTGCGGCCTCCGGGGATTTCATCAGATCGTTCAGGTTGGATTTGGGTGCTGTCATGGCGTATCCCTCCAATCAACATTGTATGTATGCAATCCATTGAACTTCACTCTCATTCTATGCCCGACAGGGGAGATGGTGCATTGATGAAACTGTTGGTTTTTTCCGATTCTCATGGAAATATCGAACATATGCGCCGGGCGGTGGAGCAGGAGAAGCCGGATCAGATTCTCCATCTGGGGGATGTGATGCGGGACGCAGTGGAGCTGTCCCGGGACTATCCGAACATTCCGCTGGAGCTGGTGCCCGGCAACTGCGACTACGCTACTGACGTGCCCGCCCAGAAGATCCTGTATTTTGAGGGCCGCCGGATTCTCATGACCCACGGCCATATTTATCATGTCAAGCTGGGGATCGGTGCGGCAGTCAGGGCGGCGGTAGAGGCCAAGGTGGATGTTCTCCTCTTCGGCCATACCCATGAGGCCTTCTGCTGTGAGCAGGACGGCCTGTGGGTTATGAATCCCGGCACCATCCGGGGCGGCCTGGTGCCTACCTGCGGCATCATCCGTCTGGATGGTGAGCGTACGACCTGCGAAATCCTTGAAATTCCAAGGGGGTAAAGGTATGCTGCTTGCCATTGATGTGGGCAACACCAATATGGTGTTCGGCATTTATGAGGACGACCGGCTGCTGGGCAGCTTCCGTCTGAAAACTGATGCCGGCCGTACCGGGGACGAGATTGGCCTGCTGGCCACCCAGTATTTTGAGAAATTCGGTCTGGATGCCAGCGGGGTAGAGGACGTGATCATATCCTCGGTGGTGCCCGCTGTGATGTTTGCCCTTACCGGCGCCATGGTTCAGTATTTCAACCGCAAGCCCCTTATCATCGACAACGGGGTGGACCCCGGTCTACCCTACGCAGTGGGCGGAGATGAGCGGCTGGGCGCTGACCGCTCGGTGGCCTGCGTGGCCGCGCTGAAGAAGTACGGTGCCCCTCTGGTGGTGCTGGACTTTGGTACCGCCACCACGGTGGATGCGGTCAGCAAGGAGGGGGCCTACCTGGGCGGCTGTATCACAGCCGGCGTGCGCATCTCCACAGAGGCTCTGTTCCAGAATGCGGCTTTGCTTCCCAGTGTGGAGCTTGCGGTGCCTGACAAGGTTTTGGGCTGTACAGCTGTTGGGCAGATTCAGGCAGGCGCTGTTCTGGGATATATCGGCGCCATGGAGTATCTCATCCGCCGCACCAAGCGGGAGATGGGGTACCCTGAGGGGGAGATCAAGGTGGTGGCCACCGGCGGATTGTCCCGGATGGTGGCGGATAACACGGACCTGATTGACGTAGTGGACGAGGAGCTGATTCTGGATGGTCTGCGTCTCATTTACCGACGTTACCGGACGGAAAAAGCATAAAAAGCAACACGGGGGAGCGGAAGCTCCCCCGTGTCTGTTTACAGGCTTTTTCTGATTTTCCAAATGGCGTTTTTCTCCAGCCGGGACACCTGTGCCTGGGAGATGCCGATCTCGGCCGACACCTCCATCTGGGTTCTGCCCTCAAAAAAGCGGAGGCTGAGGATGTGCCGTTCCCGGTCGGAGAGATGGGAGATGGCCTCCTTCAGCGCGATATGCTCCAGCCAGCTCTCGTCGGTGTTTTTGCTGTCCTTCACCTGGTCCATGACGCAGATGGCGTCACCGCCGTCGGAGTAGACCGGCTCGTAGAGGGACACCGGGTCCATAATGGCGTCCATGGCAAAGACCACGTCCTCCCGCTTCAGGTCCAGCATCTTGGCGATCTCCTCCATGGTAGGCTCCCGCTGGTGCTCGGCCATGAACTTTTCCTTGGCCTGGAGGACCTTGTAGGCGGTGTCCCGCATGGAGCGGGATACCCGCATGGAGCTGTTGTCCCGGAGATAGCGCCGGATTTCGCCCACAATCATGGGCACACCGTAGGTTGAGAAGCGGACGTCCAGGTCGGTGTTGAAATTGTCGATGGCTTTGATGAGGCCGATGCAGCCTACCTGGAACAGGTCGTCCACGTTTTCGCCCCGGTTGCTGAACTTCTGGATGACGGACAGCACTAGCCGGAGGTTGCCTGCAATCAGCTCTTCCCGGGCGGCCGTATCTCCCTCCTTGGTGCGTTTGAGCAGCGCCACGGTCTCCTCGTTTTTCAGCACCTTGAGCTTGGATGTGTTAACCCCGCAGATTTCCACCTTTCCCTGCAAGCCGATACCCCCCTGTGAATGCGCTGATTACAGTATCTCCCGGGCCAGTGGATTCATACGGGCACGCAGAGGGGTATATTTTTTATCGTAGGACGGTTTTCCCTTGCTTTTGGCAAACGGGCGGAAAACGATCTGACGGCAAGACAAGATAAAACGCCTCCTGGAACAGAGCGAGCTCTGAACCGGGAGGCGTTTCTTTTTGAGAGGAATTTACCGCAGGTCCACAGGGGACTGGAAGCAGCGCTTGGCGGCCTCCAGCGTGACAGAGAAGATGCGCACGCCCACATTGGAGATGATGACCAGCTGGGTCTGACCAAGCGCGTCTCCCCAATCCTCTATCTGGCAGACAGTGCCCACCATGCTGACATTTTTGGTGCCCTCGGTGGTGCGGCAGAAGCCCTTGACCCGGTAGGTGGAGGGGGCAATTTCATCCAGAAACTGCCGCAGAGCCTGGGGCGTGACGGCCTCCTGAGTGGAGAGGGTGATGGTGACCGGGCGGCTGCTCTCAGTGTTGGAGCTCTCCTGGGGGGCGGCCTCCTCCTGGGGGCCGCCGGAGAGGATTTCCCGCAGGGAGACATTGGCGTAGGTGGTGCGGTAGAGGGCGGCGCTGGGGTTGATCTCCAGAATGGACTGCTCCACCTGGGCCAGCTGCTCCTCGGTGACCAAATCCACCTTGTTGAGGATCACGGCCCGGCTGTACTCCACTTGACGGCGGAGAGCCAGAAGGAGCTTGAGGTATTTTGGGAAGTAGAGGGCGTCCACCAGGCAGATGGCGCCGCAGTAGTCGTAGACCGCGCCGGAGAGGGTGGCGATCTGGTCCAGAATGGAGGAGATGCTGGAGGGGTCGGCCAGGCCGGAGGCCTCCACAAATACATAGTCCAGGTTCCGTCCCGCCAGGTCGATGAGGGAGTCCACAAAGGAGTCCTTGATGCAGGCGCAGAAGATGGAGCCGTTGTTGAGCTCGATCATACTGGCGCCGGGGATATCGTGGCGGATGAGGGCGCCGTCCACGCCGGTGCCGCTGAATTCGTTGACAATCAGGCCGATTTTCTCCTGGGAAAACTCCTGGAGCACGTGGTTGAGGAAGGTGGTCTTGCCTGCGCCCAGGAAGCCGGTGAGAAGAACAAGCTTGCTCATATTTTTCATCCTCCGTGGCAGTTAAAAGTTCATATTCATGATGTAGGTCTCCATGAATTTGGGGCTGGTGGCCAGCTCCACATGCTCAATGGAGGCGGGCAGGGCCTTGCAGCGGTCCATCTCGCCCTGGTCCAGCAGGCACATCTGGACGCCCTTTCCGGCGCCGTTGCCGATGGAGAAGATCCGGTCCCTGGGGACAGGGGGCAGCAGGCCGATTTCCAAAGCCCGGTCAATGTCGATGTAGTTGCCGAAGGCGCCTGCCAGATAGAGGGCGTCCAGCTGGTCGGGGGAGAGGCCGGCCTCCTCCAGAAGGGTCATGCAGCCGGAGAAGATGGAGCTCTTGGCCAGCTGAATCTGTCGTACGTCGTGCTGGGAGAGGTAGACAGGCCGGTCGCCGCGGGTAAAGAAGAAGGCGGTGTTGTACTCGCCGGCCTCGCCCAGATACTCGGCCAGCGGGCTGTCCGGGTGCTGGGCAAGGAATTCATCCCGGGGCAGGAGACGGCCGGACTCGTCGATGATACCGGCCCGGCGCAGCTCGGCTACCGCGTCGATGATGGCGGAGCCGCAAAGCCCCAGGGGCTCCACGCCGCCGATGACCCGGTAGGTCAGCTTGTTGTCCTGGAGGGAGACACGCTCAATGGCACCCTCCATACCCCGCATGCCGCAGGCGATGTTGCCGCCCTCCAGTGCGGGGCCGCAGGCGGTGGAGGCCACCTTGTATCCGGAGCCATTGCCAACGGCGATTTCGCCGTTGGTGCCCAGGTCCACCATCAGGCAGGGACCTCTGTCGGTGGGGAGGGTGAGGAGCACGGCGGCGGTGTCAGCGCCCACAAAGCCACCCAGCAGGGGGAGAAACTCCACCACGCCGCCGGCGGGCATGTCAATTCCGGCCTCGGCGGCGGAGCAGCGGACGGGGCCGGCGGTGATGTTGACAAAGGGGTCCTGGGAGAGCCCATAGGGGTCCAGGCCCAGGAAGAGGTGCTGCATGGTGCTGTTGCCGCAGAGCACCAGATGGTAGAGATGGCTGCGGAAGCCGGGGATTTTCTCTTCCGCCTGGTTCAGCAGCGTGTGGATGGTGTCGCGGATATGGCCGTTCAGTTCATCCAGACCGTCCTCATTCTGACGGGTGTGGAGAATGCGGGTGATAACGTCGGCACCTCTGACAATCTGTCCGTTGAGTGCGGACACTGTGTGGAGCAGCGCGCCGGTGTTCAGGTCGTAGGCGTAGAGCACCACGGAGGTGGTGCCGATGTCTATGGCGCCGCCGTAGAGCAGATCGGTGGTGTCGCCAGGCTCCACTGCCAGGAGCTGGTCCCGGTAGGAGACAAAGGTGACGCGGTCCACTGAAGCGTCGGCCATCAGCCTGGAAAAGGTACGAAGAAGGCTGGGAGAGGCGGGTTCCAGGTAGGAACCGCAGTGGGAGGGCAGCAGCTCAGCCTTGGTCATGCAGCGCTTGGAGAGGGCGGGGGAGAGATGGGTGCTGTGGGCGGAGCGGCCTTCCGTTACGATGGACGCATCTCTGGTAAGCTGGTGATCCTCCAGATAGACGGTCATGTCACAGTCCACCACTGTCCGGCAGGCAAGGACAGTCTCGCTGGTGCCGTTCCGGTCAATCCGGACGGCGCATTTGCCGCAGGTTCCTCTTCCACCGCAGACCAGATCCATGGGAAACCCGGCGGCGGCGCAGGCCTGGGAGATGGTGACGCCGCCGGATGTCTCAAAGGCGGCGTTCTGGTTGGGCAGTTTGATACAGTACATGAGTGAAAACCTCCGTTTGTCAGTTGTCTTGATTTGTGGGCGGAATCAGAGACAGGCAGCGGGTCCTTCCGTGGAGCGGAAGAAGCAGGAGGTATTGGAACACTTGCTGCAATCATGCTCCACGGAGATCTCCGGATTGCTGCAATCAGCTCCGAAGAGGTAGAGCATGGACTTCTCGGGGTAGAGCATGTAGCTCTCGGTCAGACGGACGTGGGACAGGGAGGGAATACCGCGGAAAGCGTCCAGAAGCACCGACTGATATTCCAAATCCAGCTCCTGCTCACCGGGAGAAAAGCGGCGGGTAAGGTGGCAGTTGCTCTCCTTCATGGCGGCGGCGATCTGGCGGTTCATCTGCTCCGAGCCGTCAAAGAGCATCTCGTTGACCAAGTCGTTGAGGAGGTAGCCCTCCAGAAAATCGCCCTGATCAATCAGCTGGGAGATGGCTCTGGTGATGGACTCCGAGCAGGTGGACAGACAGGTGATGCGGTAGCGGCATCGGTCCACCTCGGGCAGGCCCATGGGCGGCGCGCCCTCCTCCACGGCGTAGCAGTGGGTCATGCACAACTGCTGCCGGGCGGTGCGCTCCAGGGCGGGGAAGGCCGCCTCGGCATACCGGTAGGCGGTGGTGTCCGGCTGAATATGGAGCCTACGGAAAATGCGGCCCCGGTCGTAATGGGGGGTGATGTCGGCAAAGTAAACCATGGAAGGCTCATCCTTTCCTCATGTCCGAATTCGTCTGCTTGTGGAGCGGGGCGAAGGCTCAGTCAGAGGTATGTTTTTCGTTGTTCAGCTGGCTTTTGTACTGGCGGGGCGTGGTCCCCGTCACTTTTTTGAAGATTTTTGTAAAATAGCTCTGGTCGTCAAAGCCCACTAGTCCGGAAATCTCTAGCAGGCTTCTGTCCGTGTTGCGCATCAGCTCCGTGCTGTGCTCAATGCGGATGCGGTTGAGGTAGTCGGTAAAGCTGGTGCCCAGCTCCTGCCGGAACAGCTTGGACAGGGAGGACTCGTTGAGGAACAGGGCGGAGGCCAGATCCCGCAGAGTCAGCTTGTCCATATAGTGGGCGTTGATGTAGGACACGGCCCGGGTGGTGGCTGAGGACACCTGAGGCAGGTCGGCAAAGATATCATCCACAAAGTGGGCCACCAGCTCCCGGCTCCACTGGGCCAGGCTGTCCAGGGTGTTGAGCTCATTGAGAGAGTTGATGAACTTGAAGTCCAGCCCGAAGATGTTCCGCAGGGAGGCGCCCTGCTCGGTGGACATACGGGCCAGGGAGATGTACAGCTCGAAGAAATGGAGCTTGATGCTGTCGAAGTTTCCACCCTCCACCAACACCAGCTCTTCAAAGAGATCGTCCAGACAGGCCAGGGCGGCCTCCCGGTTGCGGCCCTGGATTTCCCGGGCAAGCCGGTCCTCCAAATCCGACCAGGTGGGGGCGGACAGAGCGGCGGAGGTATTCTGGGGCTTGCTCTGCTTGCGCTTCTGGATATGGTCGCCCACGGTGAGCTGGCGCTGGTAGCGCAGGCGCAGCTGCTCGTAGTCATCCCAGTTTTTGTGGCTGTGCACCACGGCGCTGTACAGGAGCAGGGAGAACTTCTGTATTTGCTCTGGAGTATATACCTGCATGGACGAAATGAAAAGAGAAATTTTCGCCAGCAGCTCCGGTGAGACCTGGTTGAACTCAAAGGCCTGGGTGAGCAGCTCGGCGGAGACAGGCCCCATGGACAGGGGACCGGCCACAGCACAGCCGCAGAATTTTTCCGACACGACGACGGGGACGGCGATATGGATCAGGCCTGAGGGGCAGGAGAATATGTAGGGCTCGCCCAGGTGGTAAGAGGATTTGGCAGAAAAGAGCATGGTGCTGCCGCACACGCTGTCGGGCTGGCGGTAGATGGGGAAGAATTGGCAAAATTTTTTCTCCGTCTGGAATTCCTCCAGAATGGAGCCGTCGGGGGAGAACAGAGTTACCGGAACGCCGGTACTGACGCTGAAGGCGTCCAGATATTCGTGCAGACGCTTTTGATCAATGGCTTGCAAACCAGATTCCTCCCATTCTGGAATATTTCCTTTCCGCCGGGTCAGGGCGGCGGAGTTGCGGGGGGATGATGGAATTGGTAAAATGAAGATTACCAATTTGTAATTTTTAAATCACTATACCCCTTTTTTGGGTGAAAAGCAATAAAGAACTTTAAAGACATGGCCTTACATTGGCAAATGCGCTGGAATAGAACAAAAAGAAATGGTATTTTTCTTAGAAATTAGAGGGCGGTTTCGATATACTACAAGCGTGGAGCGGAAAGGAACAGCAGAATGAATCGGTTTAATACAATTTTTCAGAGCATCATCGACGGGGACGAAGAAAAGACCGTAGCACAGTGCCGAGAGCTGCTTGCAAGGGGCTGCCGTCCGGTTGACATTCTGGAAAAAGGGATGATTCCGGCCATGGACCGCCTGGGCGTCATGCTGAGCAGGGAAGAGCGGTTTATCCCTCAGATCCTGCTCTCCGCCAGAGCCATGCAGAAGGCAGTGGCCATCATCCGGCCGCTGCTGCTGGAGCAGGCCGACGGAGCAGAGCACCGGGAAAAGGTCGTGGTGGGAACCGTCCAGGGGGACATCCACACCATCGGAAAAAGCCTGGTGGGAATCATGCTCCAGAGCGCCGGGTTCGATGTGACGGATTTGGGCTCCAATGTCAGTGCCGAACGGTTCATCGCCCAGCTGCGGGCGGACGGATCTCGCATCGTGGCCATGTCCGCCATGCTGACCACCTCCATGGCCAGTATGAAGGAGACCGTGAAGCGGATTCGCCAGGAGGACTTCGGCTACCACGTCCACATCATTGTCGGCGGCGGGCCCATCACACCGAGCTTTGCCCGGGAGTTAGGGGTAGAGTTCTCCGGCACCATGATGGACACAGCCCGACTGGCCACCGAAATCAGCACAGAGCGGCGGGAGAAGCCGCGGCGCTGAGCACCATCTTACACATGTCACAAAAAGCAATCACATACGAAGGAAACAGACATACGGACAATATTTGAAAAGGAGCGGGAATTCATGTCTATTCTCAACGAGATCACCGAGCTTGTCATCAAGGGCGACATCATGGGTACCAAGGCCAAGGTAGCCGAGGCTGTGGAGCAGAAGGTGGAGGCCACCGACATTCTGAACAACGGCCTGATGCCCGGCATCAACGAGATCGGCGAGCGGTTCGCCAAGGGCCAGATCTTCGTGCCCAACGTGCTCATGTCCGCCAAGGCCATGAACACCGGCGTGGAAGTGATTCAGCCCCTGCTGGCTGCCGGCGGCGACACCACCATCGGCACCGCTGTCATCGCCACCGTGAAGGGCGACCTCCACGACATCGGCAAGAACCTGGTGGGCCTGATGATGAAGAGCGCCAACCTGAAGGTCATCGACCTGGGCGCCAACGTCCCCGCTGAGAAGTTTGTCGAGGCCATCAAGGAGCACAACCCCGACATCGTGGGTCTCTCCGCCCTCCTGACCACCACCATGAACGAGCAGGGCCACGTCATTGAGGTCCTCAAGCAGGCCGGCGTCCGCGACCAGGTCAAGGTCATGATCGGCGGCGCCCCTGTCACCCAGGCCTGGGCCGACAAGATTGGCGCCGACGCCTTCACTGCCGACGCCGCTGCCGCCGCCCGCTGGGCCAAGGAGTACGTGACCAGCATCCGCTGAACATCAACCGCCGCTCCGGCTCAGGGGCCGGGCAGATATGAATGAAATGGAGGATGAATTCCCATGGTAGGAAGAGTTAAATATAACGTGATGAGCGACCAGGAACTGCAGTTCATGAAGTCCCGCATGGAGCAGCTGCTCATTGAGCGGGGCATCCACCTGGACCACGACGAGATGCTCGCCGAGCTGGCCAAGCTGGGCTGCGTGGTGGACATGGAGAAGAAGGACGTCCGCTTCACCAAGGAGCTCATCGACAAGGCGGTCGCCGCCGTTCCTGAGAAGTTCACCCTTTATTCCCCCAGCGGCAAGTATGACCTGGAGTTCCCCAACCCCACCGGCAGCTTCTACACCCGTACCAACACCGGCGCACCCAACTACCGCACCGTGAAGGGTGAGACCCACTACACCACCCTGGAAGAGGTGGACGAGTGGTACAAGATCACCAACGTGATGGAGAACCTGGACTACGTCACCCTGCCCTCCACCTCCGGCGAGTACGTGCCCGGCGACGCCGTGGACGTCTACACCCTGGAGAAGGCCCTGAAGCACTCCGCCAAGCACATCTGGATTCAGCCCTATGAGTCCGACAACGTCCAGTGGCTCATCGACATGGCCGCTGCCGCTGTGGGCGGTCTGAAGAACCTGCAGGAGAAGCCCATCGTCAGCTTTATCGCCTGCGGCGTGCCCAGCCTGACCTTCAAGCACATGGACGCTGAGGTGCTCTACCGCTGCGCCAAGTCCCGCATCCCCGTGCAGCCCTGCTCTCTGCCCACCGCCGGCGCCAATACCCCTGTTACCGCTCAGGGCACCGCCTTTGTGGCCTGCGCCGAGGTGTTCGCCCAGATCGTCATGCTGGAGCTGATGTGCCCCGGCCTGCCCGTCATCGCCACCACGCTGCTGTTCAACATGGACATGCAGAGCACCTACACCCTGCAGTCCAACACCGAGATCACCATTGCCCGTCTCATCTGCATGGAGCTGTTTGAGCGCGGCTACAACATCCGTGCCCACTCCTACGGCACCGGCACCGACAGCGTGGTGATGGATGAGCAGAACTTTATCGAGCGCACCAACCTCATCGACGCCATGGCCATGAGCGAGGCCTCCGTCCTGGGCGGCGCCGGTCAGCTGGAGACCGCCAAGACCATCAGCCCTCTGCAGCTCATCATCGACAACGAGATCTTCGGCATTGCCCGCCGCATCCGCCGCGGTCTGGACGTGAACGACGAAACCCTGGACTGGGACGAGCTGATTGCCGGCCTGGACAAGGATCCCAGCTTCAGCTTCCTGACCAGCGAGCACACCTTCCGTCACTTCACCGAGCCCCACCGTCCCGACATGTTCAACCGTGACAGCCCGGTGAACTGGGAGCTGGAGGGCAGCAAGACCCTGCTGGACAAGGCTCTGGAGAAGTTCAACGCCATCATGGCCTCCGAGGACGTGTACGAGCTGCCCGCCGACAAGGCCGCCGAGGTGGAGAAGGTGCTCAAGGAGGCCCACAAGGCCCTGGTGAAGTAATCGCCGTATAATACCGCCTCTCCGATGGTCCGGATGTGCCTGAGGCGCATCCGGACCACTTCGAAACCGGGATATTTCCCTCATCCCTGCATTCCACCAGAAATCGTGTAAGAGACATACAACCGACGGTTCCGCCAATCCGGGCCGGCAGGCTCTCCGGCGGAGGCGTGGAAAAGGGAGGCTTGTGTTCCATGAAGTTAACCAAGACGGAAAAAATCTGGATGATCGCGACCGCCGTACTCTATATCCTCTATAACCTTCCGGGCGTTCCGCCCTACGGTGAGGCGGTGCCCACGCTGGTGCATGCCGCGCTGACCGTACTTCCTCTCTGGATTGTCGTCTATATCGGCCTGTCCCGGGTGTATAAGATTTACAAGCTGCGGGACGACACGGATACGGATGACGTGTCCGACAAGAAGGAGGGATAACGGATGCTGAGTGCCAATACAATCTGGATTGCCTTTGGCTGCTACATGCTGTTCCTGGTGGCGGTGGCTGCCTACGTGACCCTTAAGGATCGCCGCAACAAGGCCAAGGGAAGCCTGCTGACTGCTTCCGTGCCCTGGCCTGTGCTGGTCATGACCTACATCGCGTCTCTGATGAGCACCTGGGTGTTCTTCGCCGGCCCCGGCGCTTACTACCGCGGCGGACTGGGCTACTGGATCTCTGAGATGAGCTACATCGCCCTGTTTCCCATCATCGCCCACTTCACCATGAACAAGGTGTGGGTGGTCAACCAGCAGAAGGGCGGCACCCTGGTCACCCCCGCTGACTTCTACTATGAGCGCTTCAAGAGCCCCGCGCTGCGCACCATTCTGGGTATCATCTTCCTGGTTTCCTCCGTGCCCTATGTCACCTCCACGCTGGTGGCCATCGCCCAGGCGGCTCAGTACGCCACCGACGGCGCCATCAACTACCGCATGGCCGTTATCGTGGTGGGCCTGATTATGACCATCTTTGTCTGCATCGGCGGCATGAAGTCCGCCGCCATGGCCGACACGGTTCAGGGCCTGCTCTTCATCGCCATGCTGTGGGTCATCGTCATCGCCTGCCTGATCGTGGGCTTTGGCGGCTCCCTGACCACCGCGCTGGATACCCTCTGGGAGAATACGCCTGAGTTCTTCTCCTATCCCGGCCCCTCCGGCTGGACGCCCTACGCCGGCCGCTTCGGCTATCCGTTCTCCTGCGCCATCGGCTGGACCATCATGCTGCCCCATGTGTTTGTCCGTTCCGGCTACTTTGGCGACAACATGAAGACCCAGCGCAAGCTGTCCTTCCTGACCCCTGTGCTCCAGGCCATTGTGTGGACCGGCACCATGATGATCGGCCTCATCGGTCTGGCTCTGGTCAACAACCTGTCCTCCTCCGAGAGCGAGCTCATCATCCCCTACATGGTGAAGAACTTCGTTCTGGACTTCAATCCCACTCTGGCCAGCATCCTGATGGTCGGCTTCTTCGTGGGCGCGGCCGCCGTAGGCCTGTCCACCGCCAATGCCTTCCTGGGTGTCAGCTCCGCCATTGTCTCCTCCGACATCATCAAGAACACCCTGCATGTCAAGGTGCCTGAGAGCAAGGAGACCATGGTCAACCGTGCCATCATCGTGGTCATCGGCTTGGTGTCCACCGTCCTGGCCATCGATCCGCCCGACCTGATCTTCACCCTCATCATGTTCTCCATCGCCATCGTTATGCCTCTGTTCTCCGTGCTGGTCTTCGGCCTGTACTGGAAGCGGGCCACCAAGCAGGCCGCCATCGTCTCCTCCATCGTGGGCACGGTGCTGGTGCTGATGACCTACTTCGTCTGGAACATCGGCAACACCTGGTATGGCGCCATCGGCCTGCTGGGCTCCACCATTACCATGGTAGTGGTCAGCCTGGTGACCAAGCAGCCTGAGAGCGATTCCGCCCCCTTCTTTGCCACTCTGGAGGCCGGCATGAATCGGTTCTACAAGAAGACGGAAAAATAATTCTGCGTATTCAGCCGTGGGGGAGGGGGGACTCTCCCCCACGACGAGAAAGGAATGTTGCCAAATGGGTAAGGAACTGATTTTTAAGACCATGCGTCACGAGCCCACCGAGCGGGTGCCCTGGGTGCCCTTCGCCGGTATCCACTCCGGCAAGCTCAAGGGCTATACTGCCGAGGAGATTCTCCAGGACGGCCAGAAGCTCTACGAGTGCCTGATGGAGGTGGCCCGTCTCTACGGTCCCGACGGCATGCCCATCATGTTCGACCTCCAGCTGGAGGCGGAGATTCTGGGCTGCGAGCTGATGTGGGCCAAGGACAACCCGCCCTCTGTGGCCACCCACCCCTTTGAGGGGGACAACAAGGGCATTCCCTGCCGCTGCAAGCTGCCCACCCCCGAGTCCGGCCGTATTCCCGTCATGCTGGAGGCCATGACCAAGCTGAAGGCCTCCGTAGGCGACGACATCGCCCTCTACGGCCTCATCTGCGGCCCCTTCACCCTGGCCTCCCACCTGCGCGGCAGCGAGATCTTCCTGGATATGCTGATGGATGAGCAGTATGTCCGTGACCTGGTGGGCTACTGCGCTGAGGCCTCCATCCGCATGTGCGACTACTACATCAACGCGGGCATGGACGTCATCGCGGTGGTGGACCCCCTGGTCAGCCAGATCGCCCCCGAGTCCTTCGACGCCATGCTGGCCGACTCCTTCAAGGCCGTGTTCGACTACATCCGCAGCCGCGGCGTGTACTCCTCCTTCTTTGTGTGCGGCAATGCCACGCCTCAGCTGGAGGTCATGTGCAAAACCAACCCCGACTCCATCGCGGTGGACGAGAACGTGGACTTTGTCTACGGCAAGAGCGTGTCCGACAAGTACAACATTGCCATCAGCGGCAACATCCCTCTGACCACCGTCATGCTCCACGGCACCCCCAAGGACAACATGAAGTACGTGGTTGACCTGCTGGACAAGGTGGAGGATCACCGCAACATGATCGTCAGCCCCGGCTGCGATATGCCCTATGACGTGCCCGTGGAGAACACTGTGGCTTGCTCCCAGGCGGTGAAGAACACCGAGCAGTGCCGTGAGATGCTCAAGGACTACACCGGTCCCGACGACAGCGGCATCCACATTGAGCTGCCTGACTATGAGCACCTGGAGAAGCCCTTCATCGAGGTCTTCACCCTGGATTCCACTCAGTGCGCCGCCTGTACCTACATGATGGCCGCCGCTCAGGCCGCCAAGGACTACTTTGGCGACAAGATCGACATCATCGAGTACAAGTACACCATCCGTGAGAACGTGGTCCGCTGCAAGAAGATGGGCATCACCAACCTGCCCACCATGGTCATCAACGGCCAGATCCGCCACGTCTCCATGATTCCCGATGGCAAGGCCCTCCGGGAGGAGATTGAGGCGCTGCTGTAACCCTCACATTACTTTGATTTAGTGCGGAGCTCTCCCGGTGTACGGCTGCGCCGGGCAGACAGAAGATTTGCGCAAGTCTTCACGAGATGAATGGATGCCAGTCAGTTCATTTTGCCGCATTAAATATCTCCCTCAAAAGAAACACAGAGCGCCCGGCTTGGGGAGCCGGGCGCTCTGTGTTTATATTATAAAGGTAGGGAGGCGGGGTCAATGCCGTAAATCTGGACCACCTCCAGAAGGGGGTTTTCCGCCAGGTCCAGCACGGTGACAATCTTGCCGCCGTCCGAGTCCAGGTCCACGCCGAAGGCCTGCCAGGCGTACCAGGGGAGATAGGCGCACTGGGCTTTGAGGTCGCTGTCCGGGTCGGGGGCCTTGGGGCCGAAGATACCGGAGAGCAGACTGTACGGAATCCCGTCCAGATGCTCCAGGGCGAACTGGACCACCTGCTGCCTGGTCTCATCGTCGGCATCCTTCACACGCAGGACCATGAAGTTGGAGTAGGTCCGCCAGTGCTGGGCGTTGACCTGGGCGCTGTCGCTGCCCAGCACCACCGCCTCCAGGGTGATACCCAGCTGGGGGTCCACCACCAGGGAGGCGTGGCCGTGCCGCCAGCCGTATGTATGAGTGGAGAAGGAGAGGATGATGTCGCCGGGCTCCAGCGGAGCCAGCGGCACCGAGTAGACCGGGTTTCCGTCGGCGTCCCGCAGACGGTCCTCTTTGGTGATAGGGGGCAGGTCCAGACACACTGGCGTCTGCTCTGCAAAAAAGCCCGCCTGGGTCTCCAGAATCTGCTCCACACCCTGGCTGCCCTGGGAGAGCAGCGCGTCCACCGCCGGTTGGGCCAGACCAGTCTGGAAGAAGATTGTCTCATAGTCCTCTTCGTCCAGGGAATCCTGCTCCAGGATGGGGGAGAGGTCTATTTGCGCATAGTCCGGGAAAAAGTAGGGGTCCCGGTGGGCCCAGAAGGTCTGGAGCAGGGCGTTGAGACCGAAGAATATGATGACGATGGCCACGGGAAGTGCCGCCCACAGCAATCGGCGGCGCTTTTTCCCGGTTGATTTTGTCTGCATAACACTCACCAATCTTTCATAGGACAGGGGTCGCACCTCATAGGATTATATATCAAATTCCGCGATTTGAAAATGGGGGAACGGCCATGAAGAGCAGAATCGCCGATCTGCGGTGCAAGGAGATCATCAATGTGACTGACGGCAGCCGCTTTGGGTATGTGGGAGATGTGGAGGTAGATTTGGATACCGGTCGGATCTGCGCGCTGGTGGTACCGGGACGGCTGCGGCTGTTCGGGCTGCTGGGCAGGGAGGAGGACCGGATCTTTCCCTGGGAGTCGGTGCGCCGGTTCGGGGAGGACATTATCCTGGTGGAGTCGGGCGCTCTGCGTGCCGGGCGTGAGGAACGCCGGCGCAGCAGACAGGAAAAAATCCTGTAAAATCTGCATTTTATAAAATAAAAATGGAAATCATACTTGCAATCCGCAAAACCCTATGATAAAATACTCTAGCTGTGTAAAAGCACAGTATTACGCACACCGTTGTGACGGAGCGCCTTGTGCCCCATGGGCTGGCGGGCTCCGGATGAACTGGTGGAGGTAATAACTATAAAGGAGGAAACAAAACTATGGCAGTCGTATCTATGAAGCAGCTCCTGGAGGCCGGTGTCCACTTTGGTCACCAGACCCGCCGCTGGAACCCCAAGATGGCCGCTTACATCTACACCGAGCGTAACGGCATCTACATCATCGACCTGCAGAAGACCGTGAAGAAGCTGGAGGAGGCCTACAACTTCGTCCGTGAGCTGGCTCAGAACGGTCAGACTCTGCTCTTCGTGGGCACCAAGAAGCAGGCTCAGGAGGCCATCAAGGAAGAGGCCGGCCGTTGCGGCGGTTACTATGTGAACGCCCGCTGGCTGGGCGGCATGCTCACCAACTTCAAGACCATGCGTGGCCGTGTGGACCGTCTCAACCAGCTGAAGAAGATGCAGGAGGACGGCACCTTCGACATGCTCCCCAAGAAGGAAGTCATGAAGCACCTGGGCGAGATCGCCAAGCTGGAGAAGTACCTGGGCGGCGTCGTGGAGATGAAGAAGCTCCCCGGTGCTCTGTTCGTGGTTGACCCCCGCAAGGAGCGCAACGCCATCAACGAGGCCCGCAAGCTGAACATCCCCATCGTGGCCATCGTGGATACCAACTGCGATCCCGACGAGATCGACTATGTCATCCCCGGCAACGACGACGCCATCCGCGCCATCAAGCTGATCTCTTCCGTCATGGCCAACGCCATCATGGAGGGCAAGCAGGGCCAGGATGCTCCCGAGGAGAAGACCGAGGAGACCGTGGCTGAGTAAGCCATTTCCCACTGCGGACTTTGGAGCGCCCGCCCAGGCGGGCGGGCGCTCTTCATATTCATTATACAAATGTGGAGGTAACTTATTATGGCTTTTACCGCGAAAGACGTGCAGGCTCTGCGCGAGATGACCGGCGTTGGCATGATGGACTGCAAGAAGGCCCTGACCGCTTCCGATGGCGATATGGACAAGGCTGTGGAGTTCCTGCGTGAGAAGGGCCTGGCCGCTTCCCAGAAGAAGGCTGGCCGCATCGCCGCCGAGGGCATGGCTTACGCCGCTGTGATCGACGGCGTGGGCGTGGTGGTCGAGGTCAACGCCGAGACCGACTTCGTGGCCAAGAACGAGAAGTTCGTCAACTTCGTCAAGGGCGTGGCCGCCACCGTGGCCGCCAACAAGCCCGCTGACCTGGATGCCCTGATGGCCTGCAAGTTTGAGGGCACTGAGATGACCGTCACCGAGCAGCAGCAGGAGATGGTGCTGGTCATCGGCGAGAACATCAAGGTTCGTCGTTTCCACTTCTACACCGAGGGCGTTTCCGTGCCCTACATCCACGCTGGCGGCAAGATCGGCGTGCTGGTCAACCTGGAGACCAACCTGACCGCCGAGCAGGTGGAGACCACCGGTAAGGACGTGGCCATGCAGATCGCCGCTCTGAACCCCCGTTTCTGGGACAAGAGCCAGGTGGATCAGGCCACTCTGGACGAGGAGAAGAAGATCATGATGGTCCAGATGGCCAATGATCCCAAGATGGCCTCCAAGCCCGAGCAGGTCCGTGAGAAGATTGTCATGGGCAAGCTGAACAAGTTCTACGAGGAGAACTGCCTGCTCCAGCAGGACTTCGTGAAGGACGGCTCCATGACCGTGGAGCAGTATGTTGCTCAGAGCGCCAAGGCCCTGGGCGGCACCATCACCTTCAAGGACGCCATCCGCTTCGAGAAGGGCGAGGGCATCGAGAAGAAGCAGGAGAACTTCGCCGAGGAGATTGCCAAGCAGCTGGGTAAGTAATTGTGTGCTCATCCCCCCGCAAACCAGCACATTGTCCCTAAATAATGACTCACAAAAGAGTCCGAGGAAATTCGTTTCCCCGGGCTCTTTTTTTATTTCTTTTTTCTATTTGTCCGGGTTTTGGATTGATTTGGAACTAATTTGGAACTTTTTTCGAAAAAGATTGGGCCAGCGGCTTGTGGTCAAAATGGTCGGACAAACGACCAGGTTGGAGTGGGACGATCACATGGTATCTAAGAGAAATGGTATTTAAGTCAAAAAATTGACAGCAAAAACTGAATTAAATGAAAAATTTGCAGGTAGCATCATCAGATTTTTGATTTAATTCAATTTTTGAACGCAAAATTTTGAGTTAATTCCGTGACATCATCAAAATTTTGAGTTAATTCAAGGAGATAAGCAAAAATTGCTGGTACAGAAATAGCTGGAGGAGTAACTATTTAGGGAGGCAAGATACATGGAACGGACGGGAGAGCACACACGAGACATCCGATTTTATAGCAACAAGAACGGAGATATCGTATGCCTGCACAGTAAGTGGGCCAGGGACTATGCCAAATGGCTGGAAGAGCAGCCGTGGGTGCAGAGTTATCAGGTCGGTTGTCCTTTGGATGCCGACATCATGGGTCGCATATCGCGGGCGGGCATACGCACGGACTACCTGCAGGCTGGATGGGCTACCGACTTTGTGATTCGCTGCGCTGATGGTCACACGGGGGTGAGAGAGTTAATTTTAAGGCAGCAGCTAAAGAAAAAAGCATGTGTGGAGCGCCTGGAGCTATCCCGCAGATACTGGGCGGCGACCGACACGGAGTGGATGGTGGTGATCGTGAATGGATAGACCACTGCGCTTTGTATGTCGGCTTGATGCCACATTTAGAGTCCTGATAGCAACTCCCGCCGGTTGCTGGCTTATTGACTGTAACGGCCCCTCTCCACCATTTTTTGAGACCGACCTGCACAAGTATGAGCGAGTGCCAGCGCCGGAAAGCTGGATGGACGAGCGCACTGTAACACCGGCTCAAGAAGCCCGCCTGAATATGATCCAACAACTGCTCGACTGCGATGACTGCATCTCAGACAAAACCCTGCGCTACAAGATGGCGGCAGAGGCGGCACAGCAGCACCAGACTACGACACGCCGCATCCTGCGGCTGTACTACCGGTATCTTGCCACAGGACGACTCACGCAAAAGCGGACACAGCAGGCCAGCAAAAGCAACCATATGATAGAGCAAGCGATCCGGCGATACTATTTTGGTGCCAAACGGTTGTCCCTACGTGCTGCCTACGAGATGATGCTGCTGGAGGATTATGTGGGTCCCGATGGTCAGCTCGACAGCGATGCTCCCACATGGTCACAGTTTCGGCACTACTACTACGACAAGGGATACCACAAGGACCCTCAAAAGATAATTGCCCGGGAAGGTCTGACCAAATACCAGCGGGACCACCGGCCGGCATGGGGATCGTCTGCCGGATGGCGGTCACAGCCAGGATCGTATCAGATGGATGCTACACAGGCGGATATCTATCTGGTGTCCAGAGCAGACAGATCTGTCGTTGTTGGCCGACCGTATATCTACTTGGCGGTAGACACAGCCACTCACCTGATTGCCGGGGTCTATGTTGGGTATAGCTGCGATGAGACTGCTGTGATGGCTTGTATCGCCCAGGCAGCATCCGAAAAAGTGGAGTATTGTGCCCGCTACGGCATTGAAATCACACCGGAGCAATGGCCATCGGTGGGTATGCCGTCTGAGATCATCACTGACAAGGGGCGTGAGTTTTTTGGCCCACGCATGGGAGAGTTGTGCAAGAGGTATGGTCTGGAAGTGCTGACCTTACCGCCCTTTCGGCCGGACTGCAAGGGGTCCGTCGAAAAATCGATTGACTTGTTACAGCAAAGATACAAGCCTATGCTGCGGGGCCGTGGCGTAATCGAGGATGATGCCCAAGAGCGATGGGCCACCGACTACCGCACGCAGGCAACCCTTGACCTTGATGATTTTGCACGGGTTGTCATCCACTCTGTACTGTACCTAAACAGCGGGAGGCTTATCGATGGTAAGACACCAGCAGAAAGATGGCTTGAGATGTCCCCAAGATTGATGACAGTGGACATGGAAGAGCTGCACATCCAGACGCTGTCCCGGGATACTGCCAAGCTGACCCGCAAGGGCATCCGGATCAATCGCATATGGTACGCCCCGGATGATGCAGAGGGGTTGACCATTGGAGACAGCTATACGATTGCTTATGATCCGGCAGATCTACGTCGTATCCATATCATCCTGGCTGACAAGATTTGCCCATGTCATGCAGTTGAGATTGGTCAGCAAGTCGCTGCTTGCGAGGTTGATGCAGTATATGAAGCAACTAAGAGGAACAGGGAGGCGGCCAGGAAAAAAGAGATGGCATCGAGCATCGCCGCTACCCAGGCCATCCGATCAATCGTCGAGCACGCAGTTGAGCACAGAGAGCCAATTAGGCGAGTTGATGGAGAGCAAATCAAACAGGACAAGCTCACAGAAAGGGGGCAACTGACATGAGCAAGTATCCAGCCGGTCATACGGTCGGGGCCATCTACGAGGGTAGCAGCGGCAACCCGTACCTGGATGCCATGCCGGACATGCTCTCGCCGGAACAATTTGCCCAAGCCGTGGCAAGCTACCCCCCTATCCCCTATGATATGGCTCGGATGTCTCCAGAGGAGCGTCGGGGACTGCTGCCGTCTCTGGCATCCATCTATGTGCCGATGCCGTACCAGTACGCCATCTATGATACGCTATACCGTGCGATCGCTACGACTTACCGTACGGCCGATGTGGTGGAATCGACCAGAGCAATCAATGCCTACTACTGTGGCCGAGACACCAACTATGCCACGCAGGCAGATAGCGGGTCAATTTTGGGAGTCCCGGGGTGCGGAAAGACGGCCACTGTGCACCGGTGTCTGTCCACGATGCCACAGGTGATTGAGCACATGGAGTACCAGGGGCAGCCCTGTTACTGCAAACAAGTGCTGTGGCTGCATGTGGAGTGCCCGAGTGATTGCTCGGTCAAGACGCTTGGATTTGGGATCATGTCCGCACTTGACCGGGCAATTGGCTCGAAGTACCTGCAATCAACACAGGGTCTGCGGTCAGCATCTGCATCCGCCATTGCAGTGCAGACAAAAATCCTGCTTACTAACCACCATGTAGGGTTGTTGGTGATTGATGAGATTCAAAATGCAGTGCTGACCGCCCGCAAAAACCACCAGGAAAGACCTCTGCTCCGATATCTGGTTGAACTTACAAACGAGACGATGACCTCTATCTATTTTGTTGGCACACCAGTCGCAGAGGAGCTCTTTGTCTCCCAGGAGCATCTCAAGAGGAGAACCAGAGGCATCCGTCTGGCACCATTTCGACCAGACGGGGCATATTTGGAGTTTGTCAGAAAAATCTGGTTATATCAATACACCGCACAGGCGGCACCGCTGACCACATCCATCGGCAATAAGTTGTACGATTGCAGCGGCGGTATCCCGGCCTATGTGATTAAAATCTTTGCTGAGGCGCAGGCTCAGGCATTGCTCACTGGCCGTAGCTGTATTGACGAGCAAACCATCAAACGGGCGGTGGAGATGCTGGCCATCAAAGTACCTCGGACCTATGCTTCTGGAACCCACATTTCTGACTTTGAAATTGGGTCAGCCACGCCAGAGCCACCGCAAGAGCAGGAAGAAATACCCCGGCAATACGCAAACAAAAGAGGACGCAAGGCAGCACAGCGGGATGATGGAGACCTGCTTATGGCGTACAACAAGAGTATTGACCTTGAGGCACACCTAAAGGAAAACGGATATCTGGAGGCGGATTATCGTGGGTAACCCAAAACTGCACTGGGTCCCTGTTGCGCTTGCACATTTGATGGGGTTGCGCCGATGCTGACCTATTTTCCCACGCCCTATCCCGGGGAATGGTGGTACTCCGTCCTCTGCCGTTACCATGTACGCAGTGGCCACAGCAAATACGCAACTACTATCAACGAACTATATGGTGGCCGCCCCATGGTGCATGGCAGACTTATCCCTGGAGGTGACTGCGCCACCATCTTGTCCAACTTGCCACCTGGGGTGCTGTCGATTGATGATGTATTGGCCAATCATACTCTGCTGCCATACTATACCCGCTTTTTTGAGACAGATAAGAAGCGGCAGGTATGGGAGGCATTACAGGCTGGCCGTGGCTCAGGTATTACCAGTGTGCGGACGCAGATGCCGGATGGTACAGAGGGCCTTAAATTTTGCCCTAACTGTTATCTCTTAGATACACAGGAATATGGGGAGCCATTTTGGCGCAGAGTGCATCAGATCCCTCTCTTGGGCTACTGCCCGATGCACAAAATCCCACTTGTTACTGTGCCCATTAAATTTGCGAGGTTGTCTGAGGTATTCCTGCCCCTCATATCAGTTCACTGTCAGGGGGATGAACATGGCGAAATTGCCCCATGGATGGAGCCGCTAACGGATATGCTGACAGCGCTATTATGCAGAGACTATGCCCCAACAGTTGGATACAACAATCTGCATACCGCATTGCTCAACGCAGGATATGGGGTGGACAAGATCAGCAAGTATCAGACCCTGAGCGTTGAAAAAATCCAGGAGGCGGCAAGGGCGTATTATGGCGCGCAAATCTATGAGCAGTACTTTGCCAGCTTGTCTGCCGCCGTACTATCACGGCTCGTGCATTGGCAGCTATCATCTCCAGACCGATATGCACTGCTCGCTGTGCTTGTTGGCCTGGATGCTGACACGCTGTTTGGGCCGGCACTCGGTGTCACAGATCCGCTGTTGGAGAGGCTCTTGTCCTACAAGGAGGCAGGTGTGGTATACGGTAAAAATGATCTGGCCGCAAAGTTGGGCATACAGCCCGGACAGCTGGACTCGTTGGTGGCAAAGTATCAAATAGAGCCCTTTTGGCGGCAGATCCGGCAAGAGCGCAATCGGTGTATCCGGTTGTCATTAACAAATAGCGAGTACAAGGCCATATCACAAGCGGCGAAAGCAAGCAACAACACACCGCTTGCTGTGTATGTAAGAGCGATTATCTTGGATGCTTTACAAAACGAGGAGGAATATAAATGCGACCGAAAGAGCACCGGAAAATTGTGAGAGCAGTCCTGGAAAAGGAAGAAAAAGAACGCGAGCAGGAGATTGCGAGCATGATGCCAAGGTTATGCAATTTAGTGGACGACTCCACCTTTATTACGCGAGTGGAAAGTGGCACATCTGCATTGTTAGCGCTGTACATCCTGTGTATCAGTCACAATATCAATACCGTTGAGTATTATCAGGACATCAAGACCCGCTTGATGCGTCTGATCGATGAGCTGCAGGGCGATATGCTGCGAAAATTCCCTCCTCAAGGTTCAACGGAGGCCTAAGTATGGACAAGTATCGCAAGATTTTGAAAGAAGTCAGAGAAAAATGCGAGAAAAAAGATCAGCTGAAAACGGTAGAGGGCATCGCAGAGACTATGTGTCTGTCGGTCGATGAGAGCCCGCACATGATTGCTATGGAGGATGGGGCAGCAGCGATTGCCGCTATGTATACCCTATGCGTAGATGATGGACTCGATACCGTCATGGAGTACTTGGAGCTTAAAGATCGCCTTGATGGATTGCTTAGCGATATGTACGACAAGATGCGGGAGACATACCCAGTACCCGCCCAAAGGGAGTCAGGGGACAAGGCCAAGCCGCGCATTGGCGCCGATACGGGCCAGGAGGAGTCGCCATGATATGGATGGATAGTTACGCCAGGATCCATGCGCTCACTCTCCGCTGGGTTGCCTGCGATGACGATTTAACCGATTGGACGGATGAGGCCCTATGGCCTCTGGTATCCCATGCTGACATCGGGTCCATGATGTGGGCTATGTCTGCGTTTGTTGTGATCACCTCTACGCCTCCCCCCGCTGGTGTTAACCATCGTGTCTACCGGCTGGCGTGCAGGATAATTAGAGACAAAATTGAGCAGGCAATCGAGGCAAAGCTTAGGGTGGCAGAGAGCTGTCCGTAAAACAAGTGTTTGCCGTTACACACGGGAGACCCCGATTTTGGGGCCTCCCAGGGGGATAAAACAGTGAAAAATGGAACGGAAAATCAAAAGGGGATTATCGTTACAGATAACGCTGGTACTGTACATGGTTACGCCCGGTGCTCGACCAACGAGACCCGCCAGGACATTGATCGCCAGGTCCGGGAATTGAGAGCTGCGGGTGCCACCGTTATCTGGCAGGAATATGAACATGGGGATGCCGAGGCCAAAGAGCAGCAGAACATGATGTGGGATACCGTCCACCCTGGGGATACCATTGTAGTGACAGAACCCTCCAGATTGTCCCGTTCAGTGCAGCAGTTTTGCCAGATTGTAGAGACAATCAAGTCCAAGCGCATTAGGCTCCAAATCTTAGGGAGCATCACCATCGACTGTAGGACGACTGAGCCGGACCCTATGACTGTGGCATTTCTGCAGCTCATCGCCGTGTTTTCCGAACTGGAGTTGAGCATGATTCGAGCCCGTGTGCGTAGCGGTGTGGCCAACGCCAGGGCCAAAGGCAAACAGTTGGGCCGCCCGTCCATCACGGTAGAGCGCATCCCAGATAGTTTTTTTCGATACTATGCGAAATACCAATGTAAAGAAATCAATGTGACAGAACTGGCCAGGTTGGCACAAGTAAGCCGCCCCACAGTTTACAGATACCTGTCAGCCATCCAGTCCAGTAAGGCAGAAAGGAAATTAACATGACTGAGTGCTACCGTTATGCAGTCGATACCTATGAGCAGATGACCGGGGATGAAAAAGCCAAAATCTCTTTGGAACTGCTTTACAATGCCATCTGCTATTTTCATGGTGACGCCAAAGAAATCGTCCAAAAACTGCTCCATATGGATCAGATGACTCTTAATCAATTTGCAGACTCATTAGCTACGACGAGGCAGCAAGTCAAAAAGATGCACCAGGCTGCATTGGCTGCAATGTCTGCCCTGCGACAGTCAGTATTTGCATCTGGCGATGTAGAGGATATCCTCTTTTATCGTATCGCCAACAATTTGCCCATTGAATAACACTAGGAACTCGCTAGTAATCAGGAGATGTATTACCCAAGCTTGAGGATTTGCTAAGAAAGAAGGATAGTTATGAAAAAAGAAGACAATACCAAGTTAACTGTGGATGAAATCCTTGAAGAGATCGAAAATGCCGGCCTGGATACCCCAAAGATGCAATGTAGCATCTGCGGCAAAGAGAAACCGGCCCATGCTGTATACACATTGCCGGAGGTCTGGCGCCACGGGAGACGGCTGGCGCTATATATGCTGGGTAAGGCGCCCAGGCCGGAGCCGGTGGACGAGGAGGCGATGATGCGCAAATATGGGTACACAGCCCGGGATGTATTCTGTGTGGACTGCTGGCTGGATCTCGTCCTGGATGGTACGCATAAACACGGAGTGTCAACCGATAAATAAGTTGGTCAAGACTATTAACATGAAAAACATCGGGCTCGATCGCTTGATCGGGCCCGATGTTTTGTCTCAGTACTGTGATTATTTTTATATGATCGGGTGAATTATGCTTGTCCTGCTTGTTCCTCTTGAGCCGATTGTAGATAAGCTGCAGCTTCCCTAGGATTGTTGATGCACCAATGGAAAAAATGGTTAATCAATTCTTCGATGCTAATACCCATGGGCTTGATCAGATCTTCGACCTGCGCCTTTAGCTCACTGTCAATTGTAATTGTGATAATTTCTGTCCTACCCATATCAATTGGCTCCTATGCAAACTTTTTGATACACTTACAATCTACGCGATTGTTAGCAGCCTGCAAGATGTTCTTGCAGACTTTGTCCAGATGCTGGGGTAATTTCTCGGCTACTTTGTTTATGATCTTTATTTTATCTTATCAAGGAACTTTACATTCTGCAACTTTTTATTCTGTAGAGCTGACGCTGACTATCAGCATTGACTATTCTTTTACACAAAGAAAAAAGGCAGACGGGAAGTACTCCTCGATTGATTTGATTGAATCTTTGGCTCGTGACTTTCTTCAATCTCATTTCAAGACCACCTGCAGGTGTTTTGGTAATTATATAATGCATCAAGGAGATAAGCAAAGTTGAATTAAATTCCCAAAAATATCAAAATGATCGTTAGGATAAAATATTATGAAACTATTTTGTAGTGAAACAGTTGGTTGTTGTACAAAAAAATGAACACTGGATTTGTGCCGCATAAAAAAATTTTTTAGGAATTTTAGTTCTTGTATTATTTCAAAAAATATCTAATAACAATATATTCTGCAACTTTTATTGGGGAAAATTGTCCCTTGTTATATAAAACAATCAAAAAGTGGAAATACAAAAAAGGAAAACCGCATAGGATGTAATAGACATAGCCAGACAGCGCACGGAGATGAGGGGCTGGTACAGGAGGAGACCCATAATTCCTGACGAATCCCCCGCAGCGGGCTGGCTGCATACAGACTCTTTCCGGGATCCGGAAACGGGGGTTTAGGCGATCACGGCCCTCGATATCAAGAAGCGCGATCAGGTCTGGCGGAGCCGCTGCAATAAATCCGCTCGGGGGAATGTGTGGGAAAGATGATCCAAGAACTCCCGTCAACCGGGTGTGCCTGTCCGGGAATATAAATTAGGCAGGAGGGTTTCTCGCCGGCGATGAGCCGGGGGAGCCTGCTCAGGAATGGTCGCCGAGGAGCGAGAATACGGCGGAGAGCAGGCTGGTCGATCATCGCTGACAAGATCAAATGAGGTCTTGGACTCCCCTGAGCAGCGCAAAAGAGTAGTATTATACTCTTTTCGCGATGCTCAGGGGGTGTTGCATTCTTTTCACGACAAGCTCATGCCTTCCAGCCTTATCCCGAAGCTAAAGATCTCATGATTCTTTGACACGAAAGAAATGTGCCGAGCGGTCGGTCCATTTGCCAGGTGCAGGTGTGGCAGCGCCTTTGGCTCATGGCCTCCCAGGGCAGGTACAGGGTGGTCAAGACGCTTGACTCAAGGGCTTGCCTCCAGTGGTCTGCCAGGCAGTCTTTCAACATCTGACTGATTTCCCCCTGCAGCACAGGACGCAGACAGTAATCCGTTCCGGTTTCACAGAGCCAATATCAACAATACCTACTGGCTTGGACAGGGGTGCTGATTAACTCATCTGTTGAGACATTTATCGATTTAACTTACTAAAGTTGTAGGGTGAGCACGATTGCAGCACAGGACGCAGTCAGTAATCCGCTCTGGTTGCACAGAGCCGGTATCAACAATCCCTACCCGATCGGACAGGGGTTGGTGATTAACTCATCTATTAAGAAGTTCACTAATCTGCCTTGGTAAAGTTCCTGAATCTTACTTTCACAGCACAGAATGCAGCCAGTGATTCCCTCCGGTTGTACAAACTGGTGTCAGCAATCCCCAGCAGCTCAGGTAGAGATTTTTCAAATAGTTCATACAAAAAACTCTTAAATCTATGGCATATAATCCTATTTTGTTTTATTGGAGGTACACAAAAATGAGTAGAGTGTCTATGTTAGAAGAGCACATTAACGGGCGAGAAGTGATGGCCTATGTCCAGGGTAAGTACTCATACCATAGCACATCCAAACTGACACGCACGATTAAGGCGCTGGGTTTGGACCCCGAGGAAGAGGACAAGACCTGGGCTGTAGTTGTTGGTGGCCGTGCTGGAGCGGCCTGGAGCACTGGCTACAAGATGGCTATTGTGCGACTTTGAAGGTGAGGACCGTTTTTCGTTACTTGAGATGCCTCTATCAGCAGCAGTTGCCGAGAGTTGCTCGGTAACTGCTGCTTTTATCAACCCAAATGGGATCTTATTTTGGATGTAGTTGGCGAGAAGGATACCCGTTGCGGCTGGCCTGATATTCCGCATAGTCCAAATACATGGTAACAATGCGTTCCAGCGGCTGGAGTCCCTCTTTGGAGAGATAATTCTTGGCGATGGACACATCATACTTCTGGATCTTTCTACTCCTAGGAGGTCAGCCCCATGGGTGGCTTTTCCGCATTGGACCGTTCCATAATCAGTTCCGTAGCTGTGTGACGATGGATGGCCCAATGGAGCTTATTCTGTACCTCCGCAAAAAACAGCCGCGTTGTTTTGGCCGACTTGTCATAATCCAACGCAGTGGCATAGATGTCGGTGATCTTCTGGTAGAACCTGCGCTCAGACATCCGAATCTCCTGGCTCTGTACTAGCAGGTGGTCGAAGTATCCTTTTGTGAGTACGCTGCCGCGTCCATGGCCCAGCCCTGGATTGTAGAGTCCTTGATGATGGCGTTGGCCCACTTGCGAAACTGGACAACCCGGTCGTTATTGACATTGAAGCCCACAGCAATGATAGCCTGTAGATTGTAGGGCCTTTATCTGACGGTTAACTTGACGGGAGCCATCGGTCTGAACTATCCGGATATTCCGGATAGTTGTTTCCGCTGTCAGTTCAGCATCTGCATAGATGTTCTGGATGAGTTCATTCATCATTTTTGTGTCAACTAGATGATATTTCAACATAATCATGCTAAAATTCTCACAAGGAGGTTGATGTTATTATGAATATGATTAGGTCTGTTTCTGATTTGAGAAGTAAATTTGCAGATATTTCAAAGACAGTTCATGAGACAGATCAACCTGTTTTCTTGACGAAAAACGGACATATCGATATGGTGGTTTTGAGCTTGGAGACATTTGAAAACTTGCAGTTCGAAAGCGAAGTATATTTTAAGCTACAGGAGGCTGAGAAAGAAGCTGAGTTGACAGAGCAACGCTATTCCTCCAAGGATGCGCTGAAGGCGATGAAAGACACCATTGGAGGGGAATAGGTTGTATAGTTTAGGTATTTGCTTGCTACCTGAAAAGATGTGCTTAAAACTGTACGATTTATCAGTAGGATACTGCAAAACTCGGACGCAGCGAATCACTTGAAGGCGGAACTATCATTCCACAGCAGTACTTTGAGCGTCTTGGCTTTGGTGAGGAGATAGAATGCATTCTCCGGGGGATGAACTGGTGATCTGTATACACTTTGATACCGAAATCACGCCAGTTCGGATACGGTTTCATTACGGACGGCAAAGTAAAAAACAAAATCGCCGAGGAAGTAGGGTGGCCGGAGGGCAATCAAAAATGCGCCCTTTAATTTTTTCCCAGATATTAAACAAGTTTGTGGCAATTAAGGGACGAGCCGTTGATAGTCCTCACGACAGTCAAGAATGTAGTAAATAAAACCTCATGGGTAAAATCTCCGAAGAGGATTACGACAAGTGGCGCTGCTATTACCCGGAGCTTGACAAGACTAAGTGCTGGGCAAAGGTGCCTTCTCGGGGACTTAGTAATTTACCAGTACAGGATATTTGATTAAAAGATAAAACAAGAGGGAATCAAGATGTACGAAAGCTATACAAGACAATCTCTACCTACTAAGCAATACCGCGAACTGCTAGGGAGCGCTATTTGTGTTTTTAACTCAAATAACGCCTTTATAGTTGAGAATATCCTCAGATGTGATGACTTAGATAAATACGACTGGCATCATCTAATAGACTTGGAATCAGGGCATCTCAAGGGAAGCGTTCATGAGGTCATCACTTCAAAATGTGGAGATAAAATTGAAACACTGTTTGCCAAAATTATCCGAATGAGAAACCGAATAATTCATAGCTATCGCATTACAAACGCATCTGGCGAACAAACATTGGCGACAAAAGAAAGAGTAAAGGATGGAAATAGGCAATTTGAGATTACAGAAGAGTACCTTCTTGGCTTTATAGGCCTTAATCAAGAACTTTCCGATCTGCTGCATGATTTAAGAGGATATTAAATAAAAAGAGAACTAACTAGTTAGCTCTCTTTTTATGAGGCGGAATCTCTGTAAACTCTTCAGGATTCCCAATTCACAATGCGATATGTTCAAACCTAAAAACTCGTCAACATATCTCTTAAAATAGAATGGAGAAAACCAGAGCCTTTGCGACTACAGTTAGCCGAAAAAGAAGCCTATTCAGATATTTTCTCTGTAGAAAAGACACTCTGCATCTCGTTTCCGCATGGCGGCATAGAGTCAAACTCCATGCCGCTGTCGCTACCATAGGGTGTAACTTGACATCTAGCCAATCGTAGCAAAAGTATTGCAGAACGCAGAAAGCCCTACCACACGGTGGGGCTCTTTCTATGCCCGATGACTTTAATATGCAATATGCATCTAATATGTTTTTCAATTTCTGCAATCTGCATTTTATATCTGTGTAATATTTGACTAATAAGCAGATAATATGTGAAATATGCAAATAATATGTAGATAATAGGCAAAATGCGTCTGGTGTATCTAAGAGCAGGGGATGGGGGCTTTCCCAGAAAGAATATTTTGGATGGAAGGCCTTTTCTACAAAAGAAATACGGGAGGTAGACCTTCTCTGTCCATAGGGAGGATGCAGAGTGTTTGGCTCATATTGCTGAAACTGAAATCTCAAAGCTACTGGTGTCAGGTACGCGCACTGTCGTACTGGCAAGCCTTTTCCTCCAGCCGTGGTTTGCCTTTGTAATATGCTGACAATACGCAAGTAATATGTAGATAATACCTGTCTTAGAGCCAAAATCCGAAACTCTTGATGGGTATTGTCCAATGGAGCTGGGATTATCAAAGCGTAGCGGCAGAGGGGCTACGGGGCGGTCTACCGCGGCAGGCAGTCAAGGACTGACCCAATGCCCAACACACATACCTGATAGACAGTCAAATCAGCCAATCCATATATGATTCAGCCGAGGCACCTATACCATTGCCGAACTGATAATTGTGTTTGTAACTACAAAGAGGCTTTTGTACATGGCTGCATTTTCGCCGAATACCCCTACCTCCCCGGCAATTTTATTTTTTGCTTTGCCATCCGCACTGAAATGGTATCCGCACCGGCATAATCCCGGCTTGAAACCGTATGGTGTCCAAGACAAAACGCAAAAAACCGTGGTATCTGCGGTTACATTACTAATATAATTGTGCTATCTCTTCTGCGAATCTGGAAAGCACAGGGATTGGATGTATTGAGGCAAAAGGACAGTCACATCACTCAGATGACACGCCTAAACAGTTCTCTTTGGCGCTCGCTGCTGGACCTTTAAATGCAGATCCCGTAGTTTTCTTTTTAGTGTATCTATAGGTTTTCTCTTGAAAGTGTATTCTTTAGACTATCGATATCATGCAGTCGCTTCGAATTTTCTAGCTCCAAATTAGCCAACAAAATCATTTGATATAGCTCATCATACCAATGTTCCAAGTCCATCGGAGTCATAGAAGCTACCGCTTTTTTATAGTTCTTGTCTCCCTCCGCACAGTTGTTATGCCGGAGATTTAAATTATTAAGCATAAAGAAAATGTTGCGCTCCAATGACTGATTTATACCCTTTAAAACATTTCTTTTGGGTTCTAATTCTGCTCCCATTGTAAGAAGAATGCGTTTTTTTGCCTCCAAGTTTCCTTGCAATGTGTGGTGATTATATCGTACAATTTCAAAGGCAGTTTGAGGATCTACGATTTCTGCAACGGCAGTTACCTCTGGTTTGTCCTCAGCTACTATGAGTTGCTCAACTTCTGAATTGTAATATGCTTTGTAATTAAAATCAGAGAGACAATCGTTGAGTAATGTTTTGAGGATGCTATAAGTTATATAGAATTTAGGCGGCTTTTCAGATAAATATCGATAGTTTTTTGCAAGATACCATAGGTTATAAATTCCCTCGATTCTGTCTAAATACGAATATAGATTGATTGTCTCGTAAGGATCAAGGGGGTAGCCAATTGTATTTAGAAAATCATCTACATCGATGCAACGCCCTCTGTTTTTCCAGCTATAAAAGCAATGTTGTTGCACAAAATTTTTTAATGTAGTTTTTTGCCCGAAATTTTGCTCTATCATGTAGCGTTTTTGAAAAAGCTCATCAATTCGAAACAAATTACTTTCGAATGATTTATAGTTCTGTTCCAATAGTTTGAAGATGTTATTCCGTTCCATGTAAATCTCCAATTTCTCTTCTAAGTAAATAAGTTCCTGCCGAATCTCCGTTTGTCTGCGGAATTGCTTCTCTTTTTATCTTCGCTTTTAACTGTATGATCTGCTTTTTTTACTTCTTCCGCCGCTGCGTATGGGCCTCCACCTCTTTCAGGGTCTCTCCCTGTGGAGCCATAACGGCGTATTCGGCGTTCTAGCGCACAATGCACTCATAAAGGGCGTCCATATCCAAGATGGTCAGGTTCGAAAAAGTTGGTGCTGCTCTAGCTGTGCTCCCCTTAGGTCGTATGAAGCCAGATGTAGCTATTGGACAGCTCCAGTAGAAACAGCATATGATAGGAGGATCTGATTGCCTATCAGGAACTGCATCTGCCTGTCAAGGTTGCCTCTGGAGCGTCAGGCAGCACACCTTGATTTCCCGTACCATCTGCTTGGGGATCCGCTAACCAAACGCTGTTAATTTTGGAAAGTCCAGCATGGAATTATTCTCATTTTATCAGACGGTAAGAAAACAAACAAGCTGGAAATCATCCATTCTAGATACCTGGCTGAGCAGCGCTAAAGTGTTATCCGTCCAGGACAGGCTGTCCAGGTTGTTGTCCTCCTTAGAGTCTAGGATGGACAGCAATGCGTCTCGAGTAAGTCGAAGCAGAGGGCCAGATGGAGATCCTCAACAGACTGTTCTTGCTCTAGCACAGCTGCCTAATGGTGTTCAGGGTATCCGTGAGTGATGATTATGGACAGTAGCAGGTAACCAAAAACTATCACATGGTGTTGTAGCCTTTGGGCTATTTCTGGGAGGCGGACATGATATAGCTACAGTTTTCCGTGATTGGATCATAACTGGGGACAAATTGTCCCCAGTGTGATATATGAGGTCATCTATAAATGTTATAGCCAACAGCGAGTGTAGCAACATGAGCTGGGCAAAGGTGCACCTGAATGCAGATTGTTCGTATACCCATGCGCGAGCAGCCCTGCGAAGCGATGAGGTAATTGTGTGCCACAAAAATCAGACCATTATCAAGTATCTGACGGAACTTAAAAGCTGATGGAGTGAACTACATACAGCTGAAGTCGTGGGCTTCGGAAGACAAGAAAGTCAAATGTCCCTCTCCATCTTTCCCTATTTTTCTGGCTACATAGTCACACAGGACAATACTGACCATCCCTAATGTAGTGGTACAGGCAATATTTGAAGAAGCATTCTTTTCCACAAAGAAAATTTGCGAGCAGATTTCGATTCTCTGTATCTTTGTCAATGATTTTTGGCTTACCCGTGCAGTGGTATTTTAAGATGGATTCCGGAGGCGTTTCTCACTTTCCTGAATGGGGAACTTGTGCTGTCTTACAGGCCAAACATCAGCCGCAAATGCTAGGGGTAACAAAAAGTTTAATCAGTATTTTTCCTGTAAGAAAGACCGCACAAACAGTTTAATATTCACATAACCAAGAGTCCTTAGATTGCCACACAGGCACCCAGAGATTCTCCTTTTGCGTCTTAGGTCGGTTCCTTTTTGGCCCTGTCTGCAGTCGGTTTCATAGGATAAAACATACTACAAAGTAAAATGTAGCTCTTTCCGCTTCATGCTGGGAGAGGCTACATTTTACTTTATGACTATACGAGGTTTTCTCCGGTAAATACTTCGTTTATATAATCTGTCAAAATAAATACACCTTTTCGATTGCACAGTAGTATGATATAATTTGTTTAAATTGCACCCTTTTCAGGCCCTTGATTTTTGGCATGGTAATGAATCATGAGGTTATGCGATGAAAGAAAAAACAGAGCAGTTGATCACTGCGTCTTTTATATATGAGGAAATTATTTTGTCTGTGGAGGAAACCACATCTGGGGGTAGATGTGGTTCCTCTCTTGCGGCCTTTTCACGCCCTGCGTCAGCCTGTCCAAGTGACAGGGTGTCGCGGGGCGTTTTTCTATCTTTGGAAAGGAGTCAACGAATATGAGCCTGAAATACACCTGCCCCGGCTGTGGGACCTCCTTGGGCTATGAGGGATTGTGCTGGAAATGTAAGTGTGAGCAGGATCGGCAAGCTGCGCTGTCCTGGACGCCGGAACAAATCGCAGAGAAGCAGAGAAACCTGATCCAGAACATCCAGAGGTTGGCTGATATGGAGGACCCGGAGTTCACCGACTTCTGGCAGTTGCTGGGGTATCGGGACGCCATCGACCCGGAGATCCAGCGGGCGGCACTGGCCGCAGGGGTGTTCTGGCCCTGTGAGATCTATTATCACGCTCCTGCCGATATGCGGGATGGTCTGATTCATGCGCTATTGTCCGCGGAATATTCCAGCGAGGCCTCCAACCTGATGAGTTGCCTTGCTATGCAGGGAGATGACAAGGCAATGCAGACTCTGCTGGAGCTGGAGCGAAATCCCCGGCCCTGGCGCAAGGGCCTCTATGTGGACCCATCCAGCTATGCGCAAATCGGAGGCTGGACCTTCAACAAGGAGGGCCAGAAAATCCAACTCAACTTCGACACCTGCTATCCTATGGTCAAAGGAACCACCGGTGAGAAATCTCCCGTCCGCATTGGCCGGGCAAGGGAGGACACATGCCCCCACTGTGGCGGGCGCATGGTGGACATACTGGTATTGGACGGCCGGGATGAGCGGCTCCGGTTCCTGGGACTGGACGGCATCCTGACCGCCACCTGCTGCCCCAGCTGTGTGGGATTTCTCAAAGGCCCCGCCTTCAACCGGTTCACCCTGGATGGCGGCGTGGAGGTCTTTCCCTCCGAACTCTTTGACGGGGCGGAGAAGACGGATTGCTATGTCAGTCCCGAGGACTACAAGGCTCTCACCGAAAATCCCTTTGTGCTGGGTAAGGTGCCAGTGCCCCTGTTCTATGGCGCAGCCTGCCAGGATGTGAACACCATCGGCGGCTTTGCCAACTGGGTGCAGGACGCGGAATATACCATCTGCCCCCACTGCGGGAAACCAATGAAATATCTGGCGCAGATCCAGTGGGATACGGTGTTTGACTGTGCGGAGGGCACGCTCTATGTGGAATTCTGCCCGGACTGCCATATCGTATCCATGCAGCATCAGCAGACCTGAGAGGAGACCTTGCCATGAGTTTGCCAAAGCGTGATGGCGTGCATAACCGCTACTATCTGATCCACAAGCCGGACACTTCCCCGGAGGTGCTGGCGGAGGCAGATCTCTGCATTCAGGATGTGCTGAACGGCACCGCTCGTGAAAATCACTCCGCCTACCCGACCGTGGTGCGAAACCACAACGGAACTCCATTTCTCCCTGATCAGCTGCTGGAGCGGTATCTGACCGGGCTGCCGTTGAAAGGATTTCCCTATGAGGATGCTGTCTCTCTCTGCGATGCCATGCGGCGGCTGGTGGGCTGGCAAGAAATCCGCTATAAGTTGGAGAAGTACATAGAAAAGCAGGTGCAGGAGCGGTTCTTCCTTGTGGGAGAGCGGGATGATGGCTTTACCGTCTTTCCGCCCTGCACAGTACTGCCGGAATTGCGTCCGGAGGATGTGGACGAAGGTCTGCTGCGCTTTGCCTGCTATGTGGCGATCTGCCATACTGTGTACGGGCAGAGTTTTGAATCCCTCACCACCGAGCACATCCTCGGCTTGGTTTCCCAGCTTCGCCCAGATATGGTGAAGCAGCTGAAAACAGCCGGCAGCGGCAAATTACCAAAGGACATCCAGCAGCGTAAGACGGAGCATTTCAACGCATCGGCCAATGATGCGTTTGCCACTATCCGCATCACCGCCAGGGACTCCACGGAGGAGTGCTATGCTGAAATCCTGGACTACCTGTGTGCGGTGCTGGAGCAGGAGGAATTCCCCTGCAGTTACTCAGTGGAGTTCAGAGGAAAGGAGAAAATCTATCTGCCCATTCCCGGCTTGCCCAAGAAGGGAGTCAATCAGCTCTTTGCCTGCGCTGTGCAGCACCCCAATCTGCATCCAGCTATGGAGCGATACGCTCGTCTGGCTATGCGGGAGTTTGAGTGGTACCAAAACCTTGCGGACGAAGCCTGTGCTATGCCTGGCACCTTTGCCGTGTTCGCCCTGGGACTGGAAGGGCCGAAGTGGTGGCGGCTGGTGTGCGATTACCTGGATCGATGTGATGACGAGCACTCCTCTTTGCAGGAGAAGTTCCTGCATATTCTGTTTAAGCAGTACGGGTTCACTGCCCAGTCCCTGCCGGTACTGGTCCACGGTGTCCAGTCCATGCAGAATCTGAAGCCCGCAAAGGAGTTCCGCACCCTGATTGCCAATGAGGAGAGCCTGGACGCCCTGCTGGAGATCAAGGGGCATCTGGAGGACTATCTGCCCGAAGAAGGAGCGCATGACCTGCGGGCCCGGGACTACCTGTGGCGGGAGGTGCTCTGGGCCATCTGGGGGCAAGCCTCCGAAAACGGCGGCAGCAAAGCCATCAAGTCGGCGCCGAAAGAGCTGAAAGAGAAATACCAGCAAGTATTTGCGTAAGGAGAACGCCATGAAAAAGAGAACGGTCAAGGACTTTGTTGCCCTGTACGCCCCGGAAGATGAGGAAAAGCTGGTACTGATTCAGGACGGTGTCAGCGCGGACAAAACCTTTCTGGATACCTACTGGGCGGCGCATACCCATGCCCTCGCCATGGCGGATGTCCAGACCGGACAGGCGATCTCCGGTCGATGCTACCTGAGCTGGCCGCTGACGGACAAGGAACGGGATGCCGGCGACTATTCCAAGCGGTTTACCAAGGGCCAGATCTACCGGATCAAAGCCCGCGGCTGGAAAGGTGATGCCCTCTACGAACCTCAGTGGTATGTCACGGAGGTACTGGAGGAAGGCGTACCCTGTCCGGCACTGGAGGAGATTTGGGCGGAATACACAAAGCCCATTCTTCTGGAGGACGAAGTGCTGGGAACCCTCACGCTGGATCGTGAGATGAGCATATTCGAGGGGACCTGTAAGTGGATGGGAAAAGAAGTCCGGATCTCGTTGGATGTGGAGATTGAAAAGAAAGCGTCCTGGACCCGTGTCACCAATGTGATGAAGAAACTGGTGGCAGACCAGGAAACCTGGGATAAGTCCCTGCGAGCGATGGCTGCCCAGAAGCTCACTGCTCAGGCCAACGAATGGCTGGCGGACAATGACCAGACCGACCGTGACCCGGAAAAAGACCCCATCACCGAGGATGAGTTTGCCCGGCGCATCCTCCTCACCGAGTTTACAGTATCTCCCGGCGGCCGGTTTACCGCCTGGTATGAGGACGACGATATGTTCTGGGGCCATGTGATCACTGTGGAGGGAACGCTGAAAAAAGGTCCCGTTGACGCTGATATACAGGGCTGACAACAACCGTTTACAGGAGGAGGCATCAATTATGTGCGAGCACTGCCGAAACATTCAAACATGGAGAAAATTTGATGCCCCCAAGGACTACCTGGCCTGTATTGCCTATATCCAGCAGTTGGTGGAACAAGGCGAATTTGAACTGATAGCAGAGGAATCCACCTGTCCGCTGGAGAAGGTAAAGACTGAGGATGGATGGACAGACGAAATTATGGCTCACATGATTAGGTGCAAGCACTGCGGCCAGATCTTCACCTGCGTAGTCAACACATGGCGAGGCAGTGGACACTTCAAAAAAGGCAAAGGATGACTGGAAGGAGGAAACCTAAATGAACAGCGAGCAGATCACAGCTTTTTTGCAGGAACATTGGTATATTGCCTCAGTGATCATTGGGGGCGTGATTTTGATTGGAGCGATCCGCAACTGGAACTGGCTTTGCGACCCCACCGGGACACGGGATGCCTACCGCCACAGCAGAGGATACCGGCGGGTGGTTTTCTTCCTGCTTGGTGTCCTTCTGATCGTGGTGAGCATCTGGGGATTTGTGCTGAAATTGCAATAAAAGGAGCGATCCCATGACCCAAGAAGAACAGATCCGCCTCTATCGGCTGATGGAAAAGCTCAACTGGTTTTTCCACCAAGAGATGCACTACCTGGATCGGGAGACGGCAGAAAAGATTGCGCGGGAGTGTTACCCGGAGATTCGGGATTTTACATACGACATTTTATGGAACGACCTGCCCAAAGAGGTCCAGGAGCAGCTCATGGACGAGGAGGAATCCCTGTGAGTACACTGATTTGTTCTTTTGATGGCCTGCACGACAACAGAGTCCTGCGCTACTGCGCTGACTTTGAAGCCCACACACTGCACATGGATACCCAGTCCGAGACCGGAGAGAAAGTATCCGTTCGCTTCACCGGCCTGCTGGCCCACTGGTTTGAAAATGTGATTCAGGACAACATCCTCTTCGGCATGGACGAGATCACCGTGGACAGGTTTTTCCAGCAGTACAAAGACCTGCTGGGCGGGACCATCTCTTACGGCTTTCCCGCCTGCTGCAGCATCGAGGAACTGCGGAAGCGCATGGAACGGGAGCACATCCGGGTATTTGTCATCGACTCTTCCCTTGGGCTGTGCGGATTTGTACTGGCTCAGGAGGTGGAACTGCAATGTCCATAACTGCCTATAAAGTGGAAGCCGTCGGTCATGATCGAACCGGAGAAGATTATGGCTATGTAAATATCATGTACCGCTATGGCAACAAGCAGTCCTGTCCTCGGCCAGATCAATGTGAAAAGATAGAGGTCATGTGGGCGGATGAGAGCGTCTACGGGCCGCCTGCTCCTGGCAGCAAGGTGGGCGACTTTATAAAGACATGGCTGATGGGCTCCTGGGACTGCGGAGTATTTACCCACCGGGAGATTGCCCAGCGGCTCATGGATACCTTCACCGGTCTGAAGCTCAAGGAGCTGGCGTGGTTTGAGAACCCCAGAGAAAAGACTTTGAAAAATGGTAAACCCCGTGCGCGCCGGGCCAAGTGGCTGCCGGAGCGGGAGGTGGATCTGGTGTATCTCTACTCCGACCACTATCGTGACGCAAGAAATCCGGTTCCCGCTGAAACCGACTTTTTCACGGTCACAAGGTCGGACGCCTGGGGCGTAAGCACCTGGTTCATGTGTACCCCGGAGGCCGCCGAGAAACTGATCGCCATGGATTACGACAATCTGGCCGTCGAGGAGACCACTATTGTGGGATAGGAGTGATGCAGCATGATTGGGACAGATGAAAACCGGGCGGTGCTCCATGTGGAGGTCATCTTCTGGGGCGGCAAGAGAAAGTCTCCCCCCAGCCTGGTCAGTGGAAAGTATCGTCCCCATTTTGTTGTCACAGGAACCAATGAATATCTGGGTGTGTGCTTCCTGGATGGAACGGAGCGTTGTGCATTTGATGAAACGGCTTTGGGGAATGCTCAGCCCCTCTACCCGGACACTGTGGACTACGGCCCGCTGGAAAACAATGCGGAATTTTTGATCTATGAGGGAGCCAATGTCGTTGGTAAGGGCCGGGTGCTGGGCCGGACGATACCATATAAAGTAAAGCCACAACGAAAGTAGGTGCCTTATGTACCAAATTGCATATATTGGCCGCTGGGAGACCCTCCCGGAAACGGCTGCCGCCATCTGTGACCATGACACTCCCAAGCTGGAGGCGCTGCTCCAGGGCGGTCTGGATTTAGATGTTCCCATCCAGCTCAGCGAATACATCAAGCTGATGCCATTGGAGATCGCGGTTTTTCGGAATGATGTGCCCATGATCCACTTCCTGCTGGAGCATGGAGCTGATCCCGGTCTGGCAGAGGAACAGCCCCTGCTGCTCACCGCCGCCCGCTGCTGCGGGCCGGAGGTTGTCTCCCTCTTTGCTGGACAGGCCGCAAAACTCAGCCCGAAGCAAAAAGAGCGAGCCTTCCAGGAAGTGCGCTGGGGCAAGCGCCCGGAGAATATCCAGGTGCTGGAGCAAGCCGGAATCACTGTGGACAAGTTTGGCAGCGAGGCATTCCGGGCGGCGGTGTCCGATGGACAGGCCGAGCTTGCCAAACTGCTGCTGGAAAAAGGGGCGGATATCAATTACCACAAGCCGGACATGGTGTTCCCTTACGCCTCCACCCCTGTCACCGAGGCCGCCCGCTCCAACAATTTCTCCATGGTGCGCTGGCTGGTGGAACAGGGAGCGGATATCACCCTTGTTGACAAATACGGTGACCGTCCCTACAGTGTGGCAGTTCAAAACAAGAATCAAGAGATGGCCGACTACCTGAAGGCCCTGGAGCCAGAGGAATGGCACAACGAGCAGGAAAAGATCCGGCAGCTCATGCCCTACAAGCTGCCCGCCAAGCTGGTGGAATACTTGAAGACCGGCCCCCTGCGGCTGGAGTTCCCGGATCAGGAATGGGTGAAGTGGGCGGAGCTCTACTCCTTCATGGATGTGCAGGAGATGACCTGGAAACGGAAGAAGCTGCTCTCCCTCATGGTGCAGATGGACAACTACAGCGACTATCTGCTGCTGTGGAGCCCCAGGGATAAAAAGCTGTGGTATCTGGACATCGAGCATGAGGAATTCCACCCTCTGGCCAAATGGGATGACTTCATCGCAGACCCCGGACGGTATCTGAACGGGATGATCGAGGGCGAGTTTGAGGAGTAAAGCCATGACATCAATAGACTTTCTGAACAAGGTACATAAAAACCTGGACTCGCAGGAATATAACCTCTCTTATTCTCCGGCCAAGTCCAAGAATTATATGTTGTACTGCAACGGCAACTTTATCGGCGGCCTGTTCGATGAGGAGCTGTGCTTCGTCTACGCCGACAGCGTGAGTGAGCTGCTGGGGCAGCCGGAACCCGTCTACCGCGGCTACTCCAGTACCGCCCAGCACAGGATGCTGGTGATCCCGGAGGAACACTGGGCAAAGGCGCTGAAACTGCTTTATGCCGAGAAATTTGACTGGAGCCGTTTGGTGTACGACATCACATACACCAGCATTGGCGCGGCTGTGGTGGAGGACTTCTACGACGAGAATGTGGTCTTCCTGCGCTTCTGCTTTGAAAAGGAACTGCTGAAAAAGAATCCTCTGGACCGACAGGGCCGTATCCTTAGAATGGTCTATCTCAATCAGGATCTGACAGAAGCGGGCAAATATCTATTCCCCAGACTGATGCAGAAGTTCCTCGTTTTTACAGATCGAGGCGGGAAAAGCAGCCTGGAAACCATGCTGAAACGGTGGTACACTGCGCTGGAGAAGGAGTACCGCAGCCAGACGGTGGGATAAGGAGGCGGCACCGATGTTTGAAGAATTCTATGAGATGTACGAGCCCGAGGAGCAGGAAGTGGTCGCTCTGATCAATCGCTGCATTGGGGGCGGATTTAACTGGAAAGGCAACTTTTGGGAAATGACCGTTGTGACGCTGGGTATCGTGTTCTGTGACACCGGCAAGGTCAGCACCAAAGAGGAGCGGCTGGATTGGCCGGTCACCGAGGAGGAACGCAATAGCGACAAGGGCTGGGGACGCTTTCAAAACGAGCAGATCTGTCGCCTGAAGATCCGCCGGATGAAAGAAGAATTGGCAAAGGATCTGGTGGTGCGCCCCTGGTGTATCTCCGAGATAGTCAATGCCCATGAGGACTGCCCGGAACTTCAGGCCGTTCTGGACGAGTACCACAAGCCGGTGGTAATCCAGGACCAGGTGCTGGGAGAACTGACACTGGACAAGGACTATGATACCTTCGAGGGCGAAATCCAGTGGTGCGGAAAGGATGTGAGCCTTTCTCTGGAAGTCAATGCCGAGAGCAAGCCCTCCTGGACCCGCGCTCGCAGTGCCGCCAAGAAGCTGCTGGCCGACTGTGACACCTGGGACAAAGCCATGCGGGAGCTTGCAGCCAAGAACCTGACCGAGCTGGCCAACAACTGGCTCTCCCAAGATGAAGAAAATCCCCGTGACCCGGAAACAGACCCCATCACAGAGGAAGAACTGGCCCGGCGGATCAGCATGACGAGCCTGTCCGTCACCTCCGGCGGCAGCTTCACCGCCTGGTTTGACTGCGACGAGATGTTCACTGACCATGCGGTGACGGTCTACGGCTCCTTGAAAAAGGGCCTAAAAACTGCCAACATTGAGGGGTAAGGAGGATAACATTATGAAACTGAACTGTAAACGCATTGATTTTACATATACACCCGGCGAGGAAATCTTCAACTTTCCCGAGGAATCGGGACTGCCCTTTATCTTCGATGTAGAGGAAGAACTGACCGGCGATCCTGCTGCCATGGATGCGGTGGGAGAAATGCTGGATGAGACGGAGAAATTGGCTGAGAAGGCCAAAGCCGCCATCAAAGCGGCGCTGGCGGACGAGGACAGCCGCTACCATAGCGTTGTGACATTTTTCATGGAGTTCCACCGGGACGATGTAGGCCCGGATATTGCGGCGGAACTTTTTCCGGGAACCGACCCGGCCAAGCTGTCCTTTGCCGAGATGGTGGACTTTTTGAAGCTCAAGCGGTTCGGCAGTCTGGTAGATGACGAGATGAATCAACAAGTTTTCATTATGGATCTGTCCTTCAACCCGGAGATCACCGACGAGCTGATGGTAATCTACTTTGACTTAAACCAGGAGATTTTCTGTATTACTCATGAGAGCTGAGCGTGACTGACATACACGAGGAAAGGAGCAATCCCTATGAAAGCATTTGACCCTAATTACAAGCTGCTGGACGAGATGTATCAGGACGATTACTATCCTGCTTTTCTGGTGGACAAAGTAAAGGACGAACTTCAGAAGGTCATCGACCTGCTGGAGAGCGGCGAAACCGACACTGAAGTAATACAGGAAACGCTGGATGAGGCGGTCTGCGGCATCAATGATCTCCAGGAGGAGTTTGACGAGAACGACAGCGAAATCGAAACGGTGGCCCGGGATTGTATTGGAGTCACTGTGGCCTACATTCTGGAGTGGTTCGGCATTCCGATTGATATTGAGGAGGCCATCCGAGAAAGGGACTGGTGAAAACAATGTCCATTGAAAATATGTTTGGCGACCTGGATAAGATTGACATTCTGGCAGAAACCAAAACAGGAGAAGTGGTAATGGTTTTGGTCTGCAATGGCTTTATTGACGGCTCCCCGGAAACGCAGAAGGCCCTGCTCGACAAGATGGAGGGCTATCTGAACCACACCCAGAGTGAGGAGTTTCAAAAGGAATATGGTGGCTGGCCCGTAATCTTGCGTGTGACCCTTGGCCGGGAGCCGGATGAGCACATCCTGGCCCTGCTCAGCAAGTGCCCTGCTTGGGCGGCGGGCTATGGCGTAAAGCTGGAATTTGAAATTGGAGGAAAACAGGTTCGCATTGTAGAGAGCTGACCTATGCTCAAACCAAATCAACAGGAGGAAACGAGTATGCCGACAACAGAATGGCTGAACAAATATGAATCCGTTAAGGACAAACTGGCCTGCAAAACGGACCTGGACGCTCATTTCACTGAGAAAGTGATTGGGAATATGGGCGTGGATGTGCTGGACATCGGGGCCGTCCTCTTTCCTACCGGAACAATTTTCGCCTGCGATCCGCTGGTGGAGCTGGAGGACACACCGCCCTTTATACAGACAATCCCCGCCGGGACTTATCCCGTGAAGATCTGCGTGGTGCCCAGTGAGAAATACGGCGACCGCTACGCCTGCGTCAAGGTGGAGGTCAGCCGGGAGAAGCCTGTCCGCTATGAGTTGGGCATGACCGGCAAAGAGGATCTGGACGAGGAAGTGGGCGAGGACGAGTATTTTGGTTTTGGCGTAGACGCCGGGATGGGCTGTGTGGCGGACATCCAGACCCAGGCGGCCTTCAAGACATACTGGGCCAAGCGGTTGGAGGAAGACCCGGACATCGACCCCTACAACGATCTGTTCTGCGATCTTCTGGAGGAAAACGCCAAAGCCCACCCCAAATATCAGGGGGACTGCGGCGACTGGCTCAACTGGACGGTGCCGGACACGGACTGCAACCTGCCCATCTTCGCCTCCGGCTGGGGGGACGGTTACTATCCCGTCTACTTTGGCTATGACGCCAAGGGCGAAATCTGCGCCGTGTATGTGCGCTTCATCGACATTGAAGCCAGCTACAAGGAGCAGGCGTAAGGAGGGAAACAGCGATGGAATGGCCGAAACGGGTGCGGACAGCGGACTGGGTAAGTGGTGTCCTGACCTTAGACGGAGAAAAGCAGTTTGAAATCCCGGAGCTGACCGCAGAGATCATGGAACGGCTGGCCGGTTACACCCTGGTGGGCTTCCATGTGAAAGGCTATCCGGTGACCGATGACCTGCTTGCCCCCTTTGCCGGGCATAAAAGCATGGCCAACTTCGGCGTGGAGGACGGTGCGCTCACTGACGCCTGTTTCCCCGTTTTTTCCGCTATGCCCAAGCTGCGCTATCTGCTGCTGGACGGCAATGCCGCCATCCACGGCAGCGGCCTGTCCGCCCTGAAAGGCTGCAAGCTGGACCTTCTGACACTCAACCGCACCGGGCTGGATGATGCCGGTCTGCTCCAGGCGGCCTCCATTCCCAAGCTCTCCCACATTCAGATCGACCATACCGCCGTTACCTATGAGGGCCTGCTGGCCATCGCCGGCAACAACCGCATCGAGCCGGTGGCCCATGTGCAATTCACCAGGGAGCAGATGGAAAACTTCTCCCAACTCCAGCGGGAAAAGGCCAAAAAGCCCGTCCAGCTGGATGAACAGGCGGCGGCGGAATGCCGCAGGGTGTTGTCCACTTTCTTTGCGGAAATGACAGAATGGGAGCAGTACATGGAGCAGGCCGGGTTTGAAGATGCCCAGGCTGTGCCCCGCCTGCTGGCGATCTGGGAAAAGTATGTGAGCGAAAAGCCCCATCCGGGCTATCGGCCTCTGGGCCTCTCATACAGTGCCCAGGGCACCTACAACGGGGAAGAATTCCTTGATGCGGAGCAGATCACCAAGAACAAACTCTACATCTACACCAGGGAGAAAAATACGGGCTTTGACCGCCGCTTCCTTATGAAGCGTGTGGGCGATAACTGGATGATCGACGGGATTCAGGAGCGGCTGGACGGCTGGCAGCGCACGGGTTTGTGAGGCATCACATGGCTTGGGAATATGAAACTTTTGGCCCAGACGGTCAATGCAAATTGTTTGGTGTGAACATCTTTGACTACGACTGGCAAACCACCGGCAAGCAAGTAAAAGTCAAAGACCCAATCTATAGCCAAGACCATACCTTCGAGGTATGGCAGGTAGAGATTGACGGGCAGATCCACCGCTTTGCCGCCGGGGAGTTCTCCAACTGTGTATGGGGATTCTATCTGGAAAAGAACGGATGAGAGGAGCGTGGCGCCATGAAAGCCAACGCCGGAGAGGTCTATACAGTCTATAACCAATATCTGAAACGCTACACCGCCTGCCAGGTGGCCTATATTGCGCCGCCGGACACGGTGAGCAAAGAATCTTGGGCGGTGGTCCTCTCTCTGGATTGGGTGGGCGACGCCCCTCTGACTGCGGAGGAACTGCCCCATCTCCGCCCGCTCTACAAGGACTTCATGTACTGGTCCCGCGACCTCCACCTGCTGCGGGTGCCGTTGGAGGTCCCGCCCCAGTATAAACTGGTGGGTACACTTCCGTCCTTCACCGACCAGTCCTGCCGCTCCTATGGAGGCTGGAGTGACGGCTATGATGTGTACCTCCAGATCCGGTGGCAGGCCATTCCGGAGGAACGGCGGCGGGCCTTCAAGGAGGCCATGGAGAGCGAAGAGAAAACGGAGATCGGCGGTATCCCGGTGAAGGTCAGCAGCCATCGGGTGACGGACCAGTACGAACCATTCGATTCGGCGCTGGAACTAAAGGCGCTGCCTTGCCTCTCCACCCTTATCTGCGAGCGGTGGCACCCGGATCTGCTGGAGTTTTTACGGGAAAACCCCTTTGTTGATGAAGTGACTTTGCTGAACCACGGTCAGAGGACACTTGATCTGCGGGGCACCAGCATCAGAAAGCTGATGCTGGACATGACCGGGCTGGAGGAGCTATGGCTGTGTGAGGGAACGGAGCAGCTCCTGTTCCAGAACAAGGGGCTGGACGCCTGTACCATCCATGCCCCCGAAGATGGCAGCAGCTTGACCCTCCAATTTATCGGGGAATACTGCCCGCACACGGAACTGCCGAACCTACGGGGGCTGCATGGCATCGAGCTGAAGGACTTTGATCTGACCGGGCTGGCTGCTGTCCATCCCCACCTGAAGGAACTGCGGCTCTGGGGCGCGCCGGGAAACCTGGGAAACTTCTCCGCCGTGGGAGGGTTCCGGGAACTGACGAACCTCTCCACCTTCGACCTGTTCGGCTTCGGCGCAGCTGACATCCCCACCCCGGAGCAGGCGCCGGAGCTTCGCTGGTTCTGGATGACCAGCCTGCCGGAGACGGCGGCAAAAGCGGCAAAGCAGCTCTGGAAAAGCAAGCCGGGAATGGATCTGCGGATCACTAAGGCCCGGAAACCGGAGTGGCTGGCGCAAAACCTGGACAATCCCTTCCGGGGCTGGGACGGTGCGGAGCATATCCCTGCCGCCGCTGCGAAAAAGGCAGCCAATCTATACCGCAAGACCCGTTCCCAGCTGATGAAGCTGGCCGCTGCGCCGGGTGAGGACGCCCAGGCCCAGGCGCTTGATGCGGTGACAGCCTACACCCAGACCTTCAACAAGATGGGCTTTATCGAAACCGAGGAACGGGATGAAATTTACATGGCTCTGCGGGGTATCCTGGACGCCCTGCCGGGCGATATGCTCCAGAAAGATGCCCTAATTGAACAGTTTGAGCAGGTGCGAGATTTTTGAAAGGGGCGTCTCATGAGTTACACGAAATTCAGCAAGGCAGTGACTAAGTGGCTGAAAGCCAATGATTTGCCGTGCTATGGAACAGCCTATGATAGCCCCGAAGAAACAAAAGCCCGGCTGGACGCATGGATGTGCGGGAGCAAAGAGATACTGCGCCAGTGGATCACAGATAAGCGTTACCGTGAACTGATCTCCTGCGCCCACGGAGGCTGGTATCAGGATGATGTAATTTTTGAGCCCTTGGCTGAACATTTTGTGGCGAACCACCTGTTTGATGAACTGCGGTTTCTCTGCGAACGCGGCATCCGTTTTTCTACGGAAGATATGCTGGCCACCATTAAATCTGAGAAAGAGGAGCATGGGACGCTTGATATAGAAACAATTCGGTCTATCGATGTTCCAGGCTATGTGTCAGGCCGCAGTTATTCCCATTTGGGGGAAATCGCAAAATACAGGAAACGGGCGCTGGATCAGATTATCCGCTATGCAGGCTATCTGGAGCAGATCCACGCACCTGCGGAGTATTTGGAACAGGTAAATGTCCTGCAAGAGAGCGTTTCGGATCTGACAATCAAAACAAAAGATTTGAAACCATTTCGATTTCGGCTGTGAAAGTAATTACCTGAAAGGAGTGTGTGGGCGCATGAGCCGAATTGTTGATGAACCCTATTTCACCCACAGTGCCTACAACGCCTTCACCACCGGCATCCAGGTGAAATGCCCCAAGTGCCACGGCGCAGGTATTGTAACAGCGGATGAGGATAATGCCCATTTCCGCTGCTTGAGTTGCGGCCATCAGGAGACACGCGACCGGACGATCTACCGCTATGATGTCCATAATCAGTGCAAAAACTGCGGCAGGTACTATCGGGTGGATATTGAAGATGAGGCAAGGCAGCATTTTCCTGTCCTCCATGTGGCCTGCCCCTATTGCGGAACAACCATGCCGGGCGAGGTACATAAGACGGCGGAGGCTTTCTCATATGGTGCGGAGATTCAGGGCGGCAAGGACCCCTGGTTCGGCCTGGAACTGTGGTTTTTGACCTCATTCCAGGGTAAGCCGGTCTGGGCCCTCAACTTGGAGCACCTTGCCTATCTAATCGACTATCTCAGCGCCGACCTGCGGGAAAAGCCATCGGGAAGCCAGAAAAAGACTCAGGCCGACCATCTCCCCACATTCATGAAAACCGCAAAGAACCGGGAGCGGATCGTGAAGCTGCTGAAGAAACTACAGGAGGGATGAGGATGGATCAGAATGTCCTTTATCGTGGTCAGCGTCTTACCCTGACGCGTTTTTGGGCAACGGGAGAGCCTTGCCTGTGGATCACCGCCCCGGAGCAAATCGGGATGCCCAAAATGGAGTTTGTGGGTGGATACCCAAATGAATACTGCATTTTTCTGAAAAATCTGACTGAAACGGAACTGGCACAGATCACATCCCTGGACGGCGTTCCACTGGATGTGAGAGAAGAACTGCGGCAGATCTAATGGGAAAGGACAAATCCTATGGCACTACAAGATAAGAAAATCATGCCTCCCCCCTGGCTGGCCCACCGGGAGATCGAGCGATACTCCATTGGCTGGCGCATGGGCTATGGGGAGGATTACATAGACCGATTTGGCGATTGGCTGGACACCCTCTCACCAGAGGAGCGGACGGAATACCGCACCCTCTTTCCCGAGCCTGTGACCTGGAAGGGATGGTGGGACGACGAGGACAGCAGCGAGGTGCTGGAGCATGGTGACTTCTTGGTGGATGCGTGGCAGCCGGAAGGCCAGCCAAAGTACACCCGCCAGTGGCTCCAGCAGGAGTTTGCCGCCGGGCGGAAGCGGGAGCTGTGCCTGTTCTGGGGCCATCAGCCATCCGAGGACGGCCAGCTGACAAAAAGCTGCCTCAGCCAGTGGTGGATGGAAGACTTCTATACGATGGCTGACTCCTACCTCTGCATGGAGCAGTATATGATGGCTGCTAAGGCCGAGCTGTTCGGTGACAAAGAGATCCGAGACCAGATTTTGAAATGCAGCGACCAAAAGCAGATCAAGGCCCTGGGCCGCAAGGTGCGGGGCTTTGACCAGAAGGTATGGGACAAGTTCAAGTACGCCATTGTGCTGCTTGGCAACTGGCACAAATTCAGCCAGAACCGCGAACTGCGGGAGTTTCTCCTTTCCACCGGGGACAGTGTGCTGGTGGAGGCCAGCCCCTACGATGCCATCTGGGGCATCCGCCTCGCGGCCAGTTCGTCGGAGGCTCAGGACCCCATGAAGTGGCGGGGACAAAACCTGCTGGGCTTTGCGCTGATGGAGGTACGGGACGAACTGCGCCGGGTGACACAGAATGAAATGCTTTGCGATTGGAGTATGGTATGGCAACAATGAAACTCTATGAACTGGTCAACCACTACCACATCGGCACGGAACTGACCTGCGCCGAGGCGATGTTCATAGCCTGCAATGAATATTACCATCTGAATTTGTCCGAGGAGACCCGGAAAATGTTCTCCGTCATGGGACTTGGGATGCAGACCGAGCAGTCCTGCTGCGGCGCCTTTACCGTGGCGGTGGGGATCATTGGGCTGATGACCGCAAAAGAAGGTCAGACGGATGTGAGCAACATGGAAGGCTACCAGATGATTGCGGAATTGACGGAGTTTATGCTGGGCTTCTATGGAACGCTCCACTGTGTCGAGCTACAAAGGCTGGAGATCGTGGACTACGAAAACCCCTGCCACGCCATTGTGGAGGCGCTGGCCAAAAAGCTGGAGGAACTGTTGGCGAACCGCAGGATCTTTTGCCCGGCAAACGGAGGACAACTGAGCTGCTGATGTGCCGGAAAGCGAGGGATTACATGAAAGACTTTTCCCAATACGGAAACAGACCGGACAACCAGTGGGAGATGCTGCCCTGGATACCCGATCCGCGTCCGCCCTTCAAAATCTGGGTGAAGCCGGAGCAGATTGCGCCATTCTTTCTCATTCTCCACCACCCCTATGCGCTCTCTCTTCTGCTTAAAATCAACGATGGATTCCGGACGGAAGAATTCCGTCGGCTGGGACTGACTGGAAGCAGCGGAGACTGGGAGCGGCTGGTCCGGGGCGTGATACGGGAGTTCGAGGAAAACAACAGCGGTGTGGGTCTGTTTCACTTCGACTCTGACGAGGATGTGTTCTGTGTGTATTCCCAATACATCGACGATTTGATGATGCTGGCCAAAATGATCCGGGCGGCCTGTACCGATGAAAAAACGATGCGGACTTATCTTGGCAAGATCGAGTACATCAAGCTCTTTTGGGAGGGCGCACCGGAGGGTGAACCAGCGGTCATCCTCTATGAAGTGGATACCGAAAATGAGCGGCTGGCCCATCGCTCCATCGACATTTTTGCAGATGGCCGCACCCACAACATCCCTGACCTTTACGACGGTGTCATCGTGATTACGCCAATCCCCACCGTGGAGGAATTGAACGCCCATGTCTGGGGCGAGGAATTCCACGCCTGCATCATAGAGCAGGCGGAATTTGAGGCCATCTGGGAAAGCCGATTTTATAGCGGAGCGTTTTGAAAAGCGAGGAATGACAATGGTTGAGATCAATCGTGTCTGGCTCAATGTGGATACAGACACCAACAAAATCACACTATTAGGCCGCCCCCGTGTATCCATCCATGTGGATGAGTACATTTGGGGTTTAATCGAAGAACATATCGTGAAGCCCCATAAGCTCATGCGTAGTGAAAAACACAAGTATCTGCTGAAAATTGCCTTTGGCCGATTTGATCCGGTGCGGCACCGATATTATCCGCTTTCCCCGTACAACGGGCAGCTTCGGGAAGGCGTCAAGCCGGACAGCGCAAACGGATGGTATCCCCGTGAGGACTTTGCAGACGCTGCGGAACGCGCCACCTGGTTCTCCCCCGATAAAATCTGGACAAGCTGCGGCAACAAGGTTCTGGATGTGAATGTTGATGCCGCCAATGTGAGCGAGAGCATCACCCCCAGAGAATACGCAGACTTGCTGTTCGATGGGATTGGGGCAGCCTTGGTGTTTAACTTCAAAAGTCTCAAGCGCGAGGAATTTGATGGGCTGAAACCCAAGATCGACTGGAGCATGGTAGAGAGTTTTCCCTTTCCCGCACCCTTTGAGGAGCAACGGTATATTGGGGACGAGGGAAAAATTCATGTGCATTCCTGGGATGGCCGGCAGGAAACGAACCTTGTAGGCCCTTATTCTGTGCAGGATTTATATCTGGAGCATTTCGGAAAATAGTTGGGAGGAATCTGATGAAACAGACAGATATTTATACCGAGGCTCTGATCTGTCTGCGCTCAATCCTTCAGGCAGACCATCCGGAATTCAAGAACTGGATCGACTGGCTGGAGCGGGACATTCAGGACTGGAATCAGCGGCGGGAGGTTGCCCATCATCTTCGGGCATACGGTGGTATGGGCTCATTCAATGATCTGCCCAATATGCGCGGAAATCACGACTACATTTTTGACTTTCTAAAGTCTGTGTGCTATGCCTTCGGCCATCTTTATGGCAAACGGGAAGGCATTTTGCCGGAGGCATTGATGGAGGAGTGCCTCCACGATGTAGAGCAGGCAGCCTATCACCCCCATAAGGCACTGAACCGAGCCATTGCCCAACACTTGATACAGGGCGATCTACAGGAGAATCTGGATAGGCTGTAGGAGGACTTGCTATGAACGAAAGACTATTTCGCACCCAATTCAATCAAATGGAAACCACCGAGAAGCAGGCGCTGATGGAAAGCCTTGCTGCTCGTTATAATATGACTTTTCTCGGGCTACATACCTTTGACCGCTGGGGCCAGAACTGTACCACCGGCATATTCAAGAAAGATGGCCGGGAGTTCGTCTTTGTCCCCGGTGATACCGTCACCCTGGGCTGGGAACAATTTGCCGTAGGGCTGAATCAGGAGAGCCGAGAGGAACTGGATTATCTGTTCCAGGAATGGGAGATGGAACAGGACCCGGAGGAGATGATCCAGGAAAGCATGGCTCCTGTTCGGCAGGCAGCCATTGGCCCCATGCTGGTGGGCCGGGAGCTGGAGGAACTGTGCTGGGAGCCGGTCACAATGGACGATCCCAGACTGTCCGCCCATCCTGACTGGCTGAAACAGTTCCGGGAGTTTGCCTGGAGCGACCTTGACAGCCTTACTATGCACCAGTCAGCCCGTATTGAGCGGACGGAAAAGGGCTTTCAGATCTGTATCTATAACCGCACTGATTACGATGAGCTCCTTGCCGGGCTGGAAAAGCAGGGGCTCTCGCTGCCTACGGCAGACGAGTGGGCCTATCTGTGCGGCGGTGGGTGCCGCACCCTGTTCCCCTGGGGGGATGGAATGGACTACTCCATGCGTTTGCACTGGTTCGAGGACACGGAGGAGGACGAGGACCGGCCCTACGACATGGAGGAGCCCAATTTCTTCGGCCTGTCCATCGCCTATGACCCCTATATGCGGGAGGTGGTGAAGGCCGGGCAGTTTACCACCTGCGGGGGGGATGGCGGACGCAGTATCTGCGGCGGACTTGGAATCTTCCTCGGTTTCCTGCCCTGTTCGCCCCACTGCAAGCCGGAAGTGCAGGAGGACAAGGAACTGAACGGCGACTATGACTTCTACCGGCCTATTATCCGGGTGGATACGGACTGTTAGAAAGGAAACCTGGACACCCGGCTGTGGGGCCGGTGTGGAACCTATTACTTACAGAAAAAAGACTGAAGGAGGCGTCAACATGGATGTCGTGAAACTTCCCAAGAAGGTCCGCATGGTCTGCTATGAGATCATGGATGGCAAAGAAGGAGCCTTGGACACGCTGGAATCCTTTGCCGATAAATATCCCCATCAGGTAGCGGCGGTCAAGGCCGAGGTCGCCTATTTCAACCTGGACTATGAAAAGACGCTGGCTTTGGATCTGACCATCCTTCCCTGGCTGGAGGAGTGGTATTACAGCAATGTGAGCGATGAGCACATGATTGCCATGACGGTGGCCGCCATCCAGCTCCACCGGGAGCAGGAGCTGATTGAGGCGCTGACGAAAGAACAGACGCGCATCCGGGCTGAGAACGGCCTCCCCCAGCGGGATCGGTTCTGTGACATCCTGATGGACTACCTCAAACGGGGCCTTATGCCCTTTGCGGACAACGACAAGAACTACCCCTACCATGAACCGGAGGAACCGCAGACAAAGGAGCAGCTCTGGGCAAAGCTGGTGGAACAGAATAAGAAGCTCTCGCCAGACGATCCCGATGCCAGGCGGAAGCTCTATAACCACTGCTGTATGTTCGGAACCGCCAGGGATGCCGTAGATCTCTTTGAGGAGATTCAAGGCGTGCCCATGGCTGACTCCTCCTATCGGGACGCAATCGCCCGTTATCTCTATCTGGGGGATCGGGAGAAGGCGCTCCAGACAGCGGAGCGGTTGGCAACATCGCGGCTGTGGGCGGTTGCCGGGCCGACACAGGTGCGTCCCATGTCCTTCTTTGAGGACCCGAACCTGCGGGAGTTTTTGCTGGAGCCGGAATCCCTCCGGCGCATCCGGGAAGCTGCCTTCATTGATGACGGGAGTTTGATCCGAAAGTAAATTGCTTGGGAATGGAGGATCTGCTATGAGCAAGGAGCTGGAACTGTATAAAGCATTCATTGACGGCCTTGTGGAGCGGAAAGACAGCATGACAGCCCTGTGGGTCAAGGGTGATGGTTTCCCCAAGACAGAGGACAACAAGGCGAAAAATGATCTTCTCGCAACACTGACCCCGGAGCAGAAAGGTGTGTTGGCCGAGATGCTTCAGGAAGAACATATTGCGGGTATCCACGATACCCTTGCATATATCAATGAGATGATGGATCTGGAGGGGCTGGAGCTTCATCAGGACGGTGAATCCTATCCCAACGACTATTTTGAGAGCCTGCACTATGACTTCATCAGCCGTTGTGACGGAGATGAGTGGCCGGAATAAAAGGAGGCGTGACAGATGTATATCAAAAAATACTGGGGCAACTTTATCGGAGGCTCGGATGACAGCCTGAACCTTGTGGCATTTTTGGAAGACCTGAAGAAAGAAGAAATCCCCCTCAGCGAGATTTTTGCCAAGATCGGCTTGGGCAAGCAGAACTGGGACTTCCGCCAAACCGTGGAGTATCTGGAGTTCACCCATTCCAATGGCGTTGAGATGGACTTTCACTTCGCCATTGATGTGGTCACCGACCTGGCCGCCATCCTGCTGGAGTGCAGTGTCAGCGGCAGTGTAAACCTTCAGGATCTGGACGAGTACAACACCCCCGCCCGCCGTATCCGCATCACCGCCACGCCAGAGGAGCATGACGCCATGAACAAGGCCCTGGCGGATTTTACCCAGAACCCGCTGGAATATGACCTCAGTGAGATGATGGACGACGAGGAGATCCAGGAGATGGCTCGGGATGTGGAGGCGCTGCGTAAGGAGCTGTACGAGGCCGCTGGTCGCAACCGGGACTACCATGTGAAGGCAGAGGACATGAAGAATCTGCTCCCCGACTGGGAGGAAGCCACCGGCTGCATCGCCACCAACCGCATCACGGTGGAGGGCTGCAAGGTTGGCTACTGCTACCGTGAGAAGCCGGACGGCGACTGGGACAGCGGCTGGCGCTTCACCGCCGGTGATGAGAGCGACGAGTACATGGACGACCCAAACAACGCCGGGATCTACGGTCTCAACTCCATCTGCAACGACGATCCCGACATCATCCCTCTGCTGAACACCCCCGCCCCCTGCGCCTTTGAGCGGGATGAAAATGGCGTGTTCCAGCAGATCAAAGACTGGAAACCGGATGAGGACGAGGAGGACCCTGATATGGATATTTTACAGCAGTGCCAGAAGTGGCATGAGGAGGACAAATTCCAGAAAATTATTGACGCGCTGGAGGCCATCCCCGCCCAGGAGCGTACCCCGGAAATTGATATGGAGCTGGCGCGAGCCTACAACAATCTGGGAGCACCTTCCAACCGTCCGCTACTCAAAAAGGCCATCGCTCTCTTAAAACCTCATGAGGAATACTTTCAGGGCGATCACTACTGGAACTTCCGCATGGGCTATTCTTATTACTACCTGGATCAGGGGGGCCGGGCCTTGCCTTATTTCCACAAGGCGCTGGAGGCCCGCCCCGACGATGAGGACACCAAGCGATTTATCGAATGGTGCGAAACGGACATTTCTCGGCCATGGTTTTCGATGTGCTTCCGGGAGCGGACGGAATCTGCATGGAAAGACTTTGCCGAGCATGAGGCCCAACTGCGCCGAATGATGGACGAGGACAAGGACCACACCCGGGGCCAGGAGCTGGTGGACCGGGTGGAAGGGATTCTGAACCAGGCGTTTGACGAAATCTCCTTCGAGATGGGCTTCAACGGCGAGAAGTACGAGCTGATCCTCACCCCGGAGGGTGACAAGGTCAAGCTGTTTGAGCTGGTCTACTTCCAGAAGCACGCCACCAAGGAGGTGCTGGAGCACTGGAACATCCTTGTGGGCCGTCAGCCCATCCGAAACATCGGCCTGCGTACCGAGGATGGATGGGACATCTCCGGGGATGATGTGCAGATCTGGCTGGAGGAGCAGGGTGAAAACAGCTTCGCCATCTCCGTCTACTGCGAAAAGCTGCTGCCCATGCTCCGGGAGGCGGAAGGCCGAGTCTGGTGGATGCTCACCACCCTCACCGACCAAGTGCTGGGCGAGATTCCCCACATGAGATACATAGACAGCTTTGATGTGCTTGAGGAACCCAAGGCAGAGCCGTCCATACTTATGTCCCAGCTGCCCGACGCTTTGAAGGAGCGGGGGCTGGAACTCTCCACCGATCCGGAAGCCTATCTGGAGAGCTATCTTGGCTACGAAATGAAACCCAATGAAGATCCCGATGCCGATTGGCGGCTGGATGTGATGGTCGGCTCCACTTGCTGTGTGCCGCTCATCAACGGCTATCTGAATGCCGACAACGACTTTATGGACGATCTCCATGCCGACGGCGCAGTGGCGGGCTTCTTCTGCTATCCCCTGGATACCCTGCGGGAGGAGGAAGGATCGGAGAAGATCTTTGACTTCCGGGACAAGCTGGAGGAAGTGTTTACCACCGGCGACGGACCGGAGGTTCTTACCCTCACCGGCGGAGCCACCGGCCTTTTCTGCGGCTATGTGGACTTCATCGCCTGGGACATACGGACGGCGCTCCAGATGGCAAAGGAGTTCTTCGAGTGCAGCGACATCCCCTGGGCCAGCTTCCACACCTTCCGTCGGGAAGCAGGCACTGTGAATCTGAAAACGCCGCCCGAGAAGGAACCGGACGATGAGGATCAGGTCCCTGAGTTGGACGAGACGCTGACGGGCATGGACTATATCCCTTACACCCCGCAGAACGAAGAAGAATTTTTCCAGCAGCTGGAGCAGTGGAACGACGAGGACGAGTACACCCGCTGCATCCAGGCATTGAACGCCATCCCGGAAGATTGGCGAAACTACCGCACCGCCTATGCCATGGCACGGGCGCTGGAGAACTACGCTATTCTGGGCGACCACAAGGAGGTCCCCCCTAATTATAAGGGAGATAAGGCCCTGCGCCGAGCTATCGAAATGCTGGAGTCCGTCCAAGAAGAGGGTCAGGACAAGGCCCAGTGGAATATGCGGATGGCCTATGCCTATCAGTATCTATATGGTCAGGAAGAAAAGGCCATCCCCTACGCCCAGCGGTGGGCCGAGCTGGACCCTGAGGACGAGGACGCCCCGGCGGTGATTCAAGCGTGTCAGGAGGAGATTGCAAAGCGAGCTGAGGCAGAAGCCGAGGACGAGAGTGACCACACAGGCGTCTTCACCGGCTTCGTGCTGCTGTCCAAGGCAGAATGGGATAAAAAGCAGTTCATCCGGGATATGAAGGAAAAGTGGGACATCGTCGTGGATGAATATGACGCCAGTGAGGAGAAGGACGATGACGCGCTGGTGTTTGAAGTAGGCGATATGCTCGCCGCCGTCAGCCTGAATAACTATCCCATCCCCGGCGGCGAGGCCGAGGGCAATGCGGAAAACAACTATATGTGGGAGGATGCGGTCAAGGTAGCCAAAAAGCACCGTGCCCACCTGATGGTAGCAGTGCTGGGTAAAGAGGAGGATCTGCTGGAAAAGGGCAAGCTGTTCACCAAGGTGGTTGCCGCCTGCTGCCGCCAGGAATATGCCACCGGCATCTACACCAGCGGCGTGGTGTTTGAGCCCCGGTTCTATGAGGGCTTTGCCGACATGATGCAGGAGGACGAGCTGCCCATCTTCAACTGGATCTGGTTCGGCCTCTGGCGGGATGAGAATGGCATGAACGGCTACACCTACGGTCTGGATGTGTTTGGCAAAGACGAGATGGAGGTACTGGGTACCGATGCCAAGCCGAGCGATCTGCGGGACTTTTTGGCCAGCCTTGTGTCCTATGTGCTGGAGAATGATGTGGAACTGCACGATGGGGAGACCATCGGTTTTGATGCAGATGATAAGCACACCATCACCCGCAGCCCTGGCGTCGGACTGCCGGAGGAGCAGATGACTCTGAAAATCTCCTGGGCGTCATCGGACAATGACCCTGACGATGATGACGATGACCCGGACGGTGAAGTGCCCGAGGATGAAGAAAACGGTGTTCCCGAGGTCTACACCGAGGAGGAGATGGAGGCCGTCGAGGCTCACATTCAGCAGTATTTCGGCAAGTTTGAGAATGTGTTCCACGAGCTGTCTTCCCCGGACATCCATGTGGACATCTGCGTGGTGCCGCCCTCTGGGGATCGGGACTACTACACCCTGGTAACCATGGGCATGGGTGCCCACCGGATGAATATGCCGGAGGAACTGGCCGAATACAAGTTAGAGCGGGCGGAGCTGGCCATTGCGCTGCCGGGTAACTGGAAGCTGAAGCGTGAGGATCTGAAGAATGAGCGGTGGTATTGGCCCTTCCGTTTGCTGAAGGTGCTGGCCCGGCTGCCTATTGCCAGCGATACCTGGCTGGGCTTTGGCCATACCATGGACAATGAGGATGACTTTGCAAAGGGCACAAAGCTGTGCGCCGCCATGCTGACTGGTCCCCAGGACACCGAAGATGGCAGCGAGGTCTGCATCCTGCCGAGTGGCGAGGAGGTCAACTTCTATCAGGTGATTCCCCTCTACCGAGAGGAATTGGAATATAAGATGGAGCATGACGCAGATGCTCTGTTGGACAAAATGGACGGCATCAGCTTTGTGACTTACAATACCCGTCCCAACGCCATGACTATGGGCAAACTTGGCAGTGTGGAGGACGGCGGCGTAATGGAAATGGATTGCGCTGACTGGCACCTGGAAACCATTCAGGAAAAGAATCTGCCGGTGGATGAGCTGAGCGCCTACAACCACATGGCCATTTACCTGCGCTGGTGCATGGAGCATGACCTGATGGGTGAAGAATTCCTCGCGGAGTATGGAGAGGTGGTAGAAAAGGTCAAGGCTGATCCTGCCGGCGTAGACCTGCGGGAATTTATCCGGGATGAGCTGGACGGGCAGCTTGTCGGCCCGATGTTTGGCAAGATTGGTCGGGCCTTTGCCTCCTACTACTATGGGGAGCCGGACAGCCCCTATTTCCCCAGCGACATCGACGACTATGCCATTGGCGTCATCGGGCAGGAGCGCAATTATTCCGATGAGATCCAGGACGAAGCCTATCTGTTCATCCCATTCGACGAGGACTACTATCAGGCCATGGCAAAGGTGATCGAGGAACGCTTTGTGAACTGGCAGGGGCAGGACTTCGACGCGGATACGCTGGAGCCTTCCGAGGTGGCTCAGGCCATCATGGAGTATCTGGACTGCGAGTATACCTATTTCCCCTCCATGAAGGATGATGACCCCATCATGGCGGCTTACAGCTATGCCAAACGGGACAGCGTCCGGGAAGGCTTTGTGCCGGTGCTCATCAAGACGGATGACGAAGCCCTGTGGGAGTGCCTGATCATGAATTCTGACCCGGACAGCGATGGTGAGGACGACTATGCCTTCGACCTAGACAAGGTGGCCGAATACCGGAAGAAGATGCTCTCCGCCCTCATCAAGGAAGGAAAGACGGTCCTGGAGGCACTGACCGGCCAGCGCAGGGAAGAGGCAGAGGATGACGATATGGACTGGGAGGAGGAAATCCTGGGTGCGATGGAGGGCGGCGATAACAATGACCGCTTCTCCAGCTACTGGGATGATGATACGGAGATGACCTATCCGCTCATCCTGGCCAAGATCCCAGTGAAGAACCCTTGGGAGATCTTCGCATACCTGCCCTTCGGAAACTGGAACGAGTGCCCTGACACGCCGGAGCTGATGGCTGCGGCCAAATACTGGTTCGAGCAGTATGGCGCGGTACCTGCCGCCATGAGCCACGATGAGCTGGAGTTCCTGCTCCCGGCCCCCGTCCCCAAGGAGAAGGCCATGGATGTGGCGGTGGAACTGTATGGCTTCTGCCCCGATGTCATCGACCAGGGACCGGAAGACGCCACCGTGGGCGCTTTGGCTGATGTGCTGCGGCAGTCCACTGTCTGGTATCTCTGGTGGGATTGATGGGAGATTTTGACTATGAACGAATACCTGAAGCAATATATTGAACTCCAAAAGCAGTTTCGAGAGACAAAAGGAAATCCAGACAGTGTCCGCTCTCTCTATACCTTCAAGGAGAAGCTGGAGCAGTCGGAAGACAAACAGGCCAAAGAGATGCTGGTGGATGTGTATGATCTGCTGGACTTCAAGAAGGATGCCTACGAACTGCTCTGCCAAATCGGAAATCGTTCCGATAAAAAGACACTCAAGCGGCTGGGCATGCTGAAGGACTATGCGGAAAACTGGGGTAATCATTATGCCCTCCCCAAGCCCAAAACGCTGGAGGAAAAGCAGAAAGAGAAGGAGCGGCAGGCCCAGCTGGGCCTGCCCACCTTCCGGTATCACCCCAATCCGCTGGAAACCGGCGCTTTTGAGGAGTCCGCGGATGGCGTTGCCTGCGACTGCTGCGGCAAGACGACCCACATTTTCTATACAGGCCCCTTTTACGCTGTGGAGGATATTGAGTGCCTGTGCCCGGAGTGTATCTCCAGCGGCGAGGCGTCCCGGAAATACGACGGCAGCTTCCAGGACGATTGCTCCGTGGACGATGGCGTGGAGGACCCGGCCCGATTGGACGAGCTGATCCACCGAACTCCTGGCTACTGTGGCTGGCAGCAGGAATACTGGCGCGCCCACTGCGGCGACTACTGCGCCTATCTGGGCCATGTGGGTGCCAGAGAACTGCGGGCGCTGGGTGTGCTGGAGGATGTGCTGGACGATCCAATGTGGGATGACGAACATAAGGAAATGATTCAGGAATCCGTCAATGGCGGGCATCTGCAATGCTATCTGTTCCAGTGCCTCCACTGCGGAAAACATCTGGTCTGGATGGATTTTGATTGAGAAGGAGGTGCCTGCGCCAATGGAAAAAACCTTCCTCAACCCCGCCACAAATAAGCAGTGGCGGATTGAAATTGACGGCCATACCATCCGAACCTGCTTGAATGGCGGGAAGGTCAAGGAGATCCTGTGTGACTCCGCCTTCCAGGTCAAGAGCAAGGCTGCCAGCGCCATGATGGGCCAGATGCGGAAAGGATTTGTCTATCAGAATCGGGATGCCGCTGTTGGGCAGGTGCGGTGCCATCGGTTTGTCGGCAAGGACAGCAACGGTTTCATGCCCTTGGCTGCCGCCCTCACACGGGATGACTTCTTCCTGACGAGGGTAGTCGGAGATTTTGAGGACGAAACCCTCTATCACTTCGATGGCAGTGGGGAGATCTTCGAAACAGTTTCCCTGGGTGCAAAGAGAATGACCTATGAGCAGGTCCTCTGCCCCAATGATACTCTGCTGCTGAACAACAGCTATCTTTTGGAGCAGTTTTCCCTCCGCACCCATGAAATCACGCCCTTTGCCAACAAGAAAAACAGCATGAAGGCCATGCTGGATGCCAGCGGCGACCTGGCCTTGTGGTACACGGGCGAGGAAATCGTCGTCTTTGACTTTGGCAGCAACACGGAGGTGTGGAGGGAAACGGTAAAATGCAAGAAGTCAAAAGATCCGAATTTTGCCTATTACTGTTTTGGGATGCTCTCTCCCCGGCAGAGCAAAGCGGCCTACCGCATCACCGAGGGTGAGTATGTGCTGGTCGATCTGAAGTCCGCCCAAAAAGTAGTGATCCCCAATGAGGGCTGGCATCCCTTTTTCTCCCCGGATGACCGGTGTTTCTCGGTGGGCGGCAAGTTCTATCTGACCCAGACCGGAGAGAAGATAGCCAATCCTTTCCCGTTTTCTGTCCGGCAGGGGCTGAATTTTTCAGACACCTGTATGGTGCGGACAAGGGGCAGCCTGATGGCCGTTCAGCAGGGTCGTGGCAGTTCCCCCATAGAGCTGTGGGATACCGGCAGCGGCCAGCTGCTGGCCACCATTGATGACCCCTTTGTGGTGCGGCAGGTGAATTTTGCCTTTACCCAAAGCGGGCTTGTCCTGCACACCGATTACGGGGCCATGAGCATCTATTCCTGCGCCCTCTGAAACGGAAAAATGAACTATGGAGCATGAGAGGAAAGAGCTTTTGGCACAGAAAAAAGCGCAGCTCAAGATAAAACAGAAAAGAGCAGAGATACAGCAATACAAGGACCGCCTTACAAAAAGTATCGAACATTTTTCTCAAAAATACCGATATGCGGATGAAGCGGAAGCACTCAAAATTGAAACCTTTATCTCAAAACTCAATTTTGAGCAGCCGGGGCAGCTGGCGATCCAAGAAGTTTGCCCATATCCCCATGGAAATATCTACTTGTGCTTTTTAATGGGAACAGACGCCCTATTTGAGATTTATGTATTTGGCAAATATTCTGACATCATGAGCGATCATGATGCATGGGAAGTTTTCAGTCCATACCTGTTGCTTGTGGACGAGGATTTTATTCATTACACTTATATTAACGATGATGGCGAAGTCATGGAATCACAAGTATCGTGATGGCGGAGAAAGAGCGTGGACACCTATGAACAAAGAATCATTGACAGAAAAACTCCTGGACTTGGTCGAGGGGCGGGAAACTCCCGAAACCTGGCGGAACTGGTGGGACGAGCACGAGCCAGAGTTGGAAACCCTGCTCAATCGGGGTGAATTCCTAAAACTGAAACCCTGCCGACACGGTTTTCAGTGGGTCCCAGTGTTTGGCAGCCAAAAGGGAGCCATCGCCATTCTGGAAAAGAGCGGCACTGCATTTGAGGCCAGCAATCTCTACCAGGAGCGGTATCTGGCCGAGCTGGACGCTTTCTGCAAGGAGCAGGAGCGAGTGCAGCGGGAAAAGCAAACGAAATTCAAGACCAACAACCCGGAGTTGTTTGGCCGATACCCCAAGTTCTCCAAGGCGTTGGCAAAGGTACTGGATCCCGCTGATGAGATCAGGCCTGCCGCCACGGAGGAGCAAATCGCAGGCCGAGAAAGGGCGCTGGACTTCACGCTCCCGTCCCAGGTGCGGGAGTTCTTCCTGCTGACCGCAGGCATCAATGTATCCACAGGTGTAATCGTTGAACTCTCTGGAACATTTAATCTGACCATTCATGGCGAGCGGTATTGTGTGCTGGGCGAGTTCTGGAAAGAAGCGGATGGCGACCAGCTCCTGCTCCGCCCCGGAGAGGAAACCATCTGGTACTATGCCCATGAGCAGGACAAGGTAAAGCGCCTCTGCAACGATATGACGGAACTGCTGGAGAAGAAATTGGCGAGGTATCTCAATGAGCACTGAAAACATCGCCCATGAAAAGCGCTATCGGGACTGGCGGGCGCAGTATATAAATGTGGTATAATGTTGACCAAAAAACTGACTTTAAAAGACGGTGAGTTCACTTGAGGGAATACATTGAGAGCATAGAGCATGACTTTTCTTTCATAGAAAATGGCTTTAAAGTTGAAGAAAAAAGAGCCTTGAATGATTATAAGGCTCATGATCGTGAATACATCAAAGCGTTGGCGCTTTTAGCGTACAAATCTGAAGTATATCAAGTAAGAATGTATGGCGTATTTCTTTTGGGGTACTTATCAGAAGATGAAGACATTTTAATATTCATGAGAGATGAGGTCTCGAAAGACGATGACTGGAGAGTTCAAGAGATATTAGCAAAGTCGTTTGATGAGTTCTGTAAGCGAAAAGGATATAAAAACGCCCTTCCAACGATTGATGAATGGATGAAAAGCAGCAATCCCAATACCCGGAGGGCTGTTATAGAAGGTCTGCGGATTTGGACGAGCAGACCATATTTCAAAGAGAACCCTATGGAAGCGATTGAGCGGTTAGCTGGTTTGAGAGAGGATTCCAGTGAATATGTCAGGAAGTCGGTAGGTAATGCCTTAAGAGATATAAGCAAAAAATTTCCAGATTTAATTGAGGCTGAACTAAATCGTTGGAAATTGGATAGCAAAGAAATCAATCAAGTATATAAATTGGCAATCAAATTTATTAAGTAGCGAATTCCATTTTGTTTGGGAGACGCTTCTGCCAAAGTCAAGGATACTAACAACCGCAGGGAGGAGACAATCCCCATGTCAAACAGCAGGGTAGCCACTTGGAGCGGAATCCGAAACAAACTGGAGAATGACTACCTGTGCCCGGCGCTCCGGGGCCGCATCCAGTATTTTGCCACCAGCTACTGGGAAAGCCATGACCAAACAGGCCGGGCGGCCATTCGACTGGACGGCGTGGAGGTGCTGCGAAGCAACTACTATGCCTATGAACAGAGCTACTGGAACAGATATCAGGCCCTGCGGCGGGAGGGCATCGGACAGGACGATCCAAAGGCCCCCTTCCGGCTGGCCCATGAAGAGACACTGAACGATGGCTGTTTTGACAACGGTTTTTTCTATGAGGCGTTTCACGAATTTGAAAACCAGAGCATCGAGAGAAGCCTTGTCAGCAAGAATCCTCTTGTCCGCATCTTTGCCCTCCTGGACCGCAGGTTGGGAAAGCGCCGCCTGCTGCCTTTGGAGGAATCCATGGAGCAAGAACTGGACTGGGTGCGGGCCTTCTATGTGATCCGGATGCAGGCCGAAGGGCTAATGGAAAAGGAATAACATTCAGGAGGAACTGCCATGTCACAGATCGCATCCTTTTATCTTCTCAAAGACGGCCGGCGGCAGGAACTGTCCAATGGCGACTGCTCTGGCACGGTTTATATGGCCATCTGGGACTGGTGTGAGAGCGAGCTGGATTTGGATGTCCGTTTTCCTGCTCCCCAGACGGAGGACACCCTGGACTGCGCTCTGCTGGAGGGAGAGCTGGCGTCTAATGTGCTGGCAGCTCTGCGGGAGCAGGACCTCCCGGAGCTGGCCGCTGAAATTGCCCCAGACTGGGATCTGCCCACCGAGGCGGTGCAAAGCGGGCTGGAAACGCTGCGCTCCCATCTGGAACTGGTGCAGGGCGACGCTGCCCTGCTGTATGAAATGACTTGACGGGACTATGCCCATGACAAGGATACAGGTTAAGAAACGGAGAGAAATACCATGGTGAGAGATGGACTTGTGTTCAAAGATGAGGGTGGTCAGGTCATATTCAACCAGTACAGCTTCTGTGAACTGGTGAAGCACCTGCTGGTGGAGCTGGTGGGGATCTCCTATGAGGAAGCATCTCAGATAGTGGAACGCTCACCGCTGGCAGAGCCAGTGGCCGATGCCTTGGGAGTGGCGATATTCAGCCATGACCTGCCGTATTACTGGGCTATGTTTTTCTACTATGGGAACGGTTATTGGTGGAAAAGGGGTATTCCGGCGCAGCCAGAGGATATGGATGCCTATGAAGCTCTGGAAAATAAGATCATGGAGAAATATGACTTAAAGGAACCCTTTGAGTGGGAATAAGAGGTGAAATTTATGTGGGAAAAGCAAATGTATGAGCTGCTTGATAAACTGAGCCAAATCAATTATGAAGAACTCGATATAGACGATTTCTTAGATCAAAGAGACGGTGATCCTTTTGACAGTGAATGGGTCAGGGTTTATTAGGCTCTCGAAGAACTGAAAAAGGGAAAAACAGTTGCTGATACCCGAGAAATAGAGAAGAAAGCATACATCACCGTCTACGAAAAATCGGAGAATGATGAGTTGGCAGGGTACATCTCTGACGACTTTGGACTGATTGCAGACAGCAAACGGCTGGGCTACTCGGACAAATGGCTGGAGAAGCTGATTTCCTGCTATGAAAATGCAAGGATACCTTGCGGGGAACTTTGAGGGAGGTATTGCCATGGGACTTGATATTTACGCCGGAACACTGACCCGGTACTATGCTCACAATTGGAAAACCGTTGTTCAGCAGTGGGCGGAGGAAAACGGATACGCCTTTAACCGGATCACGCCGGATGGAGAAGCTGCTGATAACGAGGAAGAAATGTCCCCGGCTGAGATCCAGACGGCGGTGGAGAACTGGCGGGATCAGATCTTGAGCGCCATTTCTCAGCCGGGCCAGCCCCCCTACACTCCCTGGCCGGAGGACAATGAGAAGCCCTATTACACCGACAAGCCGGATTGGGATGCCTTCGGCGCTATGCTTCTGGTGGCCGCCTGCCATACATACGATGAGCCGGTGCCCCCCACTGTGGAGAAGGACTGGAACTTCGGAGAGCATCCTCTGGTAGCCCGCCTTGGATCGGATGAGGAGCGGGTGTGGTCCCTGTTCCGTGGGGCAACCTGGTGGCTGCCTCTGGCGGATGCCTTCTTCTTTCAGGCGCCTCTGCCCACCGATGATCAGGTGATGATCGCCACCCTGGGCGGACTGCGGAAGGAGCTGGAGAAGCTGAACCAGTTGGCGTGGCAGGCCGATGAGGATACCATCCTTGATTGGGCAGACACAGAGGGATACCCGGTAGACGGAACCGTGGGCCCGAATGGACAGTATAGCAAGGCAGACATCCCGGAACACACCCAGTATGACACCCAATCCCTTGCCAAGTTTGCCTTCTCCATGTTCTGGCGTGCCATGCGGTTTGCCGAGGAACAGCAGGTACCCATTTTGCTGGATTACTGAGGAGGGATTTTATGGGATATGATGTAAGTTTTCACCCGATTTCACCGGAAGAAATGTGGGAATGGTATTTCACCCCGCTTACCTGGATACAGCAGGGGCAGGAGGAAAGGGTGCTGGCCCTTGCCGCGCAGCACGGAATGGAGGATTTCTACGCGGAAAAATATCTGGACACCCTGCGAGTCGGGGCGGAGACAGAGCCTGATGAGTTATTTGATAAGAGCCATGGCTTTTACATTGCGGTGATCCAAGGCTTCTTCCGGGACTACTATTACACTAGAGGGAGCAGTTTTTCCCTTCTGATGGAGGAGAAGCCGGAATATGTCCGGTACTTCACCTCATGGGCGCAGGTGGTGCCAACAGCCTTTCCCAATCCGGCAGAAAATCAGATCATCGAAAACTACTGCTCCGGTGTGTACCTGTCTCGGGATCAGGTCACACAGCTCCTCCGGAATCTGGAGCAGGAACCAAAGGTGCTGGAAGATCTGGAGGGAGTTTGGAGCGATGGGCAGCTTGCGGTGCTGAAAAAGGCACTTGTCGCTGCGGCAGAATTGGGTGTCGGTCTGCTGGAAGCCACTGAGGTGGTGGAACCTAACCCTATCCGCCCCAATGAGAGTACGAGCTACTCAAACCTGTACCACTGCGACCGGGATGGGGTGTATCTCTACATGGATGCCGCCAGCAGGCAGATCGAGGATGCCATCAGGAGAAGTGAGGGACAAGTATGAGCAATAAAGTGTTCCAGCAAAACCTGAATGACAAAAAAGGCCCCCAGCCCGGTGGCCCCTATCTCATTCAGATGCTGTTCAAAGAGCCGGTGGACATGCCGGACAAGGACGAAATGACCGCTGTGATGGAAAAGCACATCGGCGCTGTAGAGTGTTTCTGCCGTGATAAAAAGATGGCCGGCTTTGCCGCCCTGGATCATATCGCGGAATTTCAGGATGGCAAATGCCCGGTGCAGCTGATGGTAATGAAATGCGATAAATTCAAGGGTAAAGGCTTTGACGCCTTCCTGATGAGTCAGATGTGGGACTGCCAGGAGGACCGAGAGCGGATTTTCCGGGAGTGCCGGTATCAGGTGGTGGCCACCGATATGCTGGCTGCGGCGCTTCCGGCGCTGGAGCGGGCCAACCTGGACGCCGACTTCGTGGAGGCCCTTGCGGAGCTGTACCCCACCTGTGAGGCATTCTATTTCCAGAACTGCGGCAAGCTCCTGCTGGCGGAGGATGTGCGTTCCCACCAGATCGAAGGCTCAGATCGGTTCATCCGTTTTGGCGTCAATGTCCGCTTCTTCAACATTGAGGGTACCGAGGATATGCTCATTGATACAGTGGGCATGAGTACTTTGTTCCTGCCGGATCTCCAGTACCATTTCCACGATATGAACCCCAACTGGGTGGTAAACCACGCCTACAATGTGGCGTCCTATATTCTGGAGCATGACAACCCTATTAAGGATGGGGAAACGGTAGACGGCGTAGCGGATGGCCAAATGAGTCGGGAAATCCAGTGGAAGTGCCAGTATGAGGATGCCCTGATCCAGCCACCCAGAGGAGTGATGGACATCCATATGGGAGAATTTGCTGCTGGGCAGCGGTAAAATATAGTGTGTTTGGAGCAGATAGGGATGCTTTTCTTATATACAAAAGAGTAGGGGCATATTGCTTTTTGACTTGCGCCATCATGCTGCGTATTTTTGGCTCATGCAGTCGTGACCTGTTGTTAAAAACAGCAGACAGACTTCTCGTTGCTCACAACATTGAGCCAAACCAATCAAGCTGTTGTATGTGGCACTGTCTCCCACCTTAATGATGCTTTTTGTGAAAAAGATCTGCTTTTATACATCAAAATGGTTACTCTCAGAGGACCTAAAATATGAGTTTGTGATACCGCATATAATACTTATGACTTTACTGTACGGACAGGCAACATCTCATCACAGGCCTCACACTGAGAGCGTGTCCCAAATTGTCTGACAGACCTCTTCTCGCTTTACAAAAGTAAAGCTGATATGTGGATACATGGCCTGATGTCGCAATATCTGTTCGTGTAAGTAGGTTCCAACAAAAGTTTGATTTTTGACTGTACACTGCCACTGGGCTAAATCAGAAATTAGTTCTACATGATCGCTTGGGTCGGTACCAATCACATATACCAGTTGTTTGCCGACAACCTGTGCAAGGAGCGCAGTGTTTTCATAAGACTTCCTGTTTCTTGAGCCTGCAAAGTCCTTATAGAGTTCTAGGATATTATTTTTGCGGTCCGCAAATTGCAAGTGCAAGTTGGACACCCGCACGGTAAAAATTAGTTAGCTGACAGAAGCGGCGTAGACAGAATCCAGGAACTTCTCGTACAGTTCCT
>CABIYL020000003.1:0-19585 GCA_902362925.2 Clostridiales bacterium
CACTTCGCCCTTCTCCTCCAGGACCAGGCGCTTATCCCAGCTCTTGAGGAAGGGGAACCAGATGAGGAAGGCCACGCAGAAGTTGATAATCTGCAGGATGACGCCTCCGATCCGGCCGCCGGTGGCCAGGAAGCCGCTGATGAGATAGGGGGTGGTCCAGGGGATGTTCACGCCGATGAGGCGGGGGAAGATGTTGAAGTACATGGTGACATAGGTGATGGTCATGATGATCATGGGGCCCAGGATGAAGGGGATCATGAGGAAGGGGTTCATCACGATGGGCAGACCGAAGACCACGGGCTCGTTGATGTTAAAGACAGCGGGGGCGGCGCTCAGGCGGCCGATGTCCTTGAGCTGGCGGGACTTGGCGAACAGGAGCAGGAAGACAACCAGGGGCAGGGTGGCGCCGGAGCCGCCGATCTGCAGGAAGTTGTCGATGAAGGGCTGGGCGATGACGTGGGGAATAGCCTCGCCGGCCTGGAAGGCGGCCAGGTTCTCCAGGGTGTTGACCTGGATGATGGGGTCAACAAAGGACCAGGCGATGGTGGAGCCGTGGATACCGAAGGACCACAGCAGCTGCTCGAAGAAGAGGATGATGAGCATGCCGGGGTAGGAGGTACCGACGGCCTGGAGGGGTGCGCTGAGCACGCCGCTGACGAAGCCGGGGAAGTCGCCGTAGGGGGTGAGGGTAAAGAGGAACTTGACGATGAAGCCGCCCACAATGATGACGCAGGCGGGAATCAGTGCGGTAAAGGAGCGGGAAATGGAGGGGGGCACGCTGGCGGGGAGGTGGATAACCAGGTCCTTCTGGACGATGAGGCGGTACACCTCAGCGGAGACCAGGGCCACGATGATGGCGGTGAACACGTTGACGGAGCCGAAGAGGTCGGCGTTCCAGGCGTTGTTCTCCACGTCCAGGGTGTTGAGCAGGAAGAACAGGGCCACTGAGATGACGCCGCCGGGTACGCCGTCGATGTCATAGCTGTCTACCAGGGACTTTGCGATGCCGAAGGCGGCCAGCAGAGCGATAAGGCCGGTGGTGGCGGGGAAGATGTCGTTCCACACGAACTCGTTCCAGCCCTCACCCAGGACGCTGGTCATAAAGTCCTGGTAGGCCTGGATGGGCAGCTCGCCGATGATGATGAACAGGGAACCCACAATCAGCAGGGGCAGGGAGAGCACCAGGCCGTCACGCATGGCCAGCAGATGGCGCTGTTTGGCGATTTTCGCCGCTACGGGCACAAACTTGTCTTCAAAAAAGCTCTTTAACACAACGATTCCTCCTTCACTCTCTTCTTTCCGTTCTACTTCTGCATGAGGGCCAGCGCCTTATCCAGCACGGCAGGTCCGTTCATGCGGCCGTAGTCGGTCATCTCGATTACGTCCACGGGGATGCCCAGAGGGGCCAGGTCACCCTGGAACTTCTTGAGCTGGAAGCGAATCTGGGGACCCAGCAGCAGCACGTCCATGCTGCCGGTCTCCCGCTTCACGTCGGTCTCGCTGATGGCGCGAATGTTCACGTCCAGGCCACGCTTGGCGGCCTCGTCCTGCATCCGCTGCACCAGCATGCTGGTGGACATACCAAAGGCGCAGGCAAGAACGATATGGGTCATTTTTCTCCCTCCAGTTTTGCAATCTGCTTGCACAGCTCGATGATCAGGCCGGACATGTCTCTCATCAGTCCGGCGCCCGACAGATGGTCCTGAGCATGGACCATCAGCAGACCGACCTCCTGCTTGTTGCCGCTCAGCTCCGCGCGGAGCATGTCGGTCTGCTCCTGGTGGGCGCCCGACAGGGAGCGCTCGCACTGCTCCATGCAGGCCTCAGCCTGGGCGAAGTCACGCTCCAGCGCCGCGCGGGCGGCCTCAATGGCAGCGCTCTTGGCGTCGCCCGCCTCCGCGATGATGGAAAACGCAAGCGTGTTGTAATCCATTTTCTCACTCCTCTCTCCTTGCGAGAATATCAGGTCTCGTTAAATTTGGCCCGGAACAACTCTACCACTGTCTCCAGCGTCTTAGACTCATCCGGCCCGTCGACGCAGACCTTCAGCTGGTCGCCGCACTTGGCATCCAGCATCATAATCTGGTAGATGTCCTTCGCATCGGCGGAGTGGTCGCCCTTCCAGAGGGACACGCTGTCGCCGCTGCCGGACAGCGTCTTCACCAGCTTTGCAATGGGGCGTGCGTGAAGACCCAGCAGGTTCAATACCGTCACCTCTTCCGATACCATCTCGCCACCTCCCCTCAGAATGGATAGCGGAACCGCATCTTGGATGCTTGCGGATTATAGCTGTTATGCACAACACTTATTGTAATACAAGTTTAATTTTAGCTTCATTTCACAAAAAGTCATCGGGTAAATATTCTCATTTCTTGCCACATCGTTCAGGAACAATAAAAAATGAGCTAAAAATAACGTAATTTTTATGCAAAAAATACATAAACGTAAAATGAGATTTTCTGTATTCAACAAAAAGGAAATAAAAATTTGAACGAACTGCCACAGTGCTGTGGAACGAAAATGTTTTTACACGGGGTAGTGATTTGAAAAAAACACGTATAAAATAAGGCTGAGCACGGAATACGGACTGCGCCGGAATGGAGGAAATGAGCATGCTGACGGAGAAAACAACGCCTGTGCTGCACCGGATCGGAAATGAGTTCCTCGCGGTTACAGCCTCCGAGCAGGGGGCGGAACTGTGGTCCCTGAAAGGGCGTGACGGCACCGAGTACCTCTGGCAGGGGGACAGGACCTATTGGACGGATCGGGCGCCCAATCTGTTCCCCTATGTGGCACGGCTGACCGAAGGGAGCTACTGGCTGGACGGAAAACGCTGGCACATGGACATCCACGGCCTTGCGCCCTATTGCCGCTTTCAGCTGGCGGAGAAATCTGACCGCCATATGACCTTTCTGCTCACCGACAGCCCCGATACCCGTGTCTGCTATCCCCGCCGTTTTGCCTTCCGGGTGCGCTACGCCCTGGAGGGACAGCAGCTGAAGATTACCTATACCGTGGAAAACCGGGACGAGAAGACTATGTATTTCGGCCTGGGCGGCCATCCGGGTTTCCGGGTTCCGCTGCGGGAGAGGAAGCATTTCACCGACTACCGCCTTCGTTTCTCTCATCCGTGCAGCCCTGTGCGGGTGGGCTTTACGCCGGACTGCTTCCGCAGCGGAAGGGACGAGTCCTTCCCGCTGGAAGAGGGGCGGTTCCTGCCCCTGCGCCACGACCTGTTCGATGACGATGCCATTGTGCTCTCACAGGCGGACAGAGAGGTGACGCTGGAAGCGGAGGGAGACAGCCGCAGCATTACCGTATCCTGTCCGCAGATGCCCTATCTGGGGCTGTGGCACATGCCGGGGACCGACGCGCCCTATATCTGCATTGAGCCGTGGGTCTCGCTGCCCTCGGAGCAGGACAAGGTGACCGTATTTGAAGAGCAGCCCGACCTTATCACCCTGGAGCCGGGCGGACAGTATGAAAACTGCTGGTCCATCTCGGTCAGCGGCTGAGAAAAACAAAAAGCATTGGCGCCCACCACGGGCGCCAATGCTTTTTTTATCCGAAATTGAGTCAGCACAGACGGGATGCATAGAGTGCAGCGCCGCAGGCGGCCTCCTCGGGGTTTCGGGACATATTGAGCTTCATGGAGAAGGTTCTGGAGACCAGAGACTGCAGGCGGGGATTTTTCCGCAGGCCGTTGCCCGAGCCCACCAGGAGCGCAGGCGGCGGACAGAGGGACAGATACTCCCGGTACATCTCGTAGAGCTCATCCACCATACCCTGGAGCAGGCCATAGGTCAGGTGGAGGGGGGTCAGATTCTCCGCGTCCAGCCCGGTAAAGCTGGCACGGGCGTCGGGATCCTGCCGGGTTCCGCTGAAGGCGGTGCAGACGGTGGGGCAGTTTTCCGGCATATCAAATTCCTCCAGCATCCGCTCCAGCGCGTCGTAGCAGGGAGGCAGGCTCTGGCCTACCACCAGCTCCGCCGTTTTGCGGAAGAGCTGCTCCAGCAGCGCGTAGGCACGGCCGCCGCACAGGGAGGAGCCCACCAGCAGGAAGCCGCCGCCAGGGAAGGGGCGGGTTTCCAGCGTGGGAGCCTTCACCAGCGTGGGGGAAAAGGCGGAGAACTGGCCGCCGGTGCCCAGGTTGACCAGGGCGCAGTCACGCCGGCCGCCCGACGAGCCCAGGAAGCTGGCCTGATTGTCCCCGATGGCCACCGCCACCGGCAGGCCCAGCAGACCCTCGCCCAGCATGACGTCGGAGGCCACGTCGGGCAGCAGTCCGACAGAGATTCCGGCCGCCCGGAGCGCCGACTGATCAAAGGCCATGTCGGCAAGGGAGAACAGACCCAGACTGGCGGCGTCGCTGGGCTCGGTGACGGGCCGTGTGCGACCGGCCAGATGCATGGCCACATAGTCGTGGATGGTGCAGAAAACAGCGGCCTCCTCCGGAACCAGGCCGTTTTTCAGATTGTAATAGTGGGTGCACAGGCCGAAGCCGGTGGACATGGGGTAGCCCGTCAGCCTGCTGAGCTGGCTGGCGTAGGTCTCGCCGCCGCCCGCGGACAGGCTGCCCCGGCCGTCCTGCCAGGTACAGAGGGGGCTGCAGGGCTCTCCAAAGCGGTCCAGATATACAATGCCGTGCATCTGACCTGTGACCCCCAGGCAGGCGGCGTCCGGATAGGCGGTCTGCAGCCCTTTGACCAGGGAGAGTGCCCGGTCCAGAATCTTCCGGGGGTCCTGAATCCGCTCCCATGGCTTGGCGGCAGGCAGAAAGGCGTCGTTGGGGATGGTGCGGGAGGCCAGCACCTGGGCACCATCCATAACCACGCCGCTGATGGTGGTGGTTCCGATATCAAGTCCGATGGCGATCATAGGGCAAAACTCCTCAGCAAAGCGCGGTGGAGCCCGGGTCCAGCCGCTTGATGATATCCTCCTGAATAGCGGGAGAAAGGTCAAGGAAGTTGACGAAGGTGCCGTGGATGCGCATGATGTACACGCCGGAGGGGGCGTACTTTTTGGGCTCGGCCAGCACCTTGCGCAGCATGTCGGCGGTGGTGACGTTGACGTAGAGGTAGAAGGGGGCACGGTTGGGGTTCTCCGGGTTGAAGAACAGCGGGGTGATGACCCGGTGGAAGAACTCGAGTCCCTTCTCTTCATAGGACTTTGCGGTGAAATATTTGGGATCAATGCCGAAGTGGGAGGCACAGCCGCCGTTCATGCACTGATAGGGCAGTCTCATGGCGGACAGGGTGCGGAAGCCCAGACCGGAGCCTGCGTCGCCGCAGAGCGGGTCCACGCCGTAGTTGAGCATCTCCCGGGCATGTCGGCCGTCCGGGGTGGCGCCCACCCAGTAGCCGTAGAGCAGGTGGGTGGAGGGGGAGCTCCAGTCCGGCCGGAAGGGATTGCCCAGGTAATTTTTCTGGCCCGCCACCAGAGCGGAGATCCGGTTGACCACCTCCGCGGCCTCCCGGTCGGCACGTGGGTCATTGTTGCCGAACTTGGGGCAGCTCCGCAGGAATTCCCGCAGCTCCTCGTAGCCCTTGAAATCACAAGCCAGGGCGGCAATCAGATTTTCCGCGTCCTGGGGCCGCTGCTCCAGCAGGCAGTCGATGGCCACAAAGGAGTCGGCCACCACGGACAGACCGTGGATCAGGCAGCCGCTGCCGTTGTATTTGGTGCCCTGCTCGGTGGTGTCCCGGGTGTCCACGCAGGTGTCCAGGCCGCCCATGGCGCAGCTGAGGAAGGGGACGGGCAGCAATGAGAGAGCCTTGGACACGCCGTTGCCCGCCTCCGCCATCCTGGACACGAAGAACGCGGCGTTCTCATAGAAGCGGTCCCGGATATTGCCCAGCAGCTCGGGCGCAGGGACGGAGGACTGGGGGCCCATGGCACGGCCGGTCAGGGTGGAGCGGCCGCCGCTGAGGGTGAGCTCCAGAATTTTGCCCAGGTTCAGCCAGCTGTTGGTGGTGTTGCCGTTGTCCCGGCCCATGATCAGGGGCTCCTGACAGCCTGCTACCGCGTAGTCCGGCAGATCCTCTTCCGCTACGCCGTGCTCGGCCAGGGTCTGGAAGAGACTGTCGTCGTTGAACAGAGAGGGGGTCAGACAGCCGGGGGTGAAGAAGAACCGGCCCAGAGATTCATAGAGGGCCTGGGGCGTGTTCCTGTGGAGCTTGACCGACAGAATGGGCTGGGGCAGGTTCAGTTCATAGAACGCGTCCAGTATAGCGTAGGACATCTCGCTGGTCAAATCATTTCCGGCGCAGTCCCGGCCGCCGATGAGCACATTCTGGGAGATGGCCCAGCTCCGCTCGCCCACGTTGAAAAAGACCAGAAAGTGCTGGAAAAGGGCGGCGGCCTGCTGGCGGCTCAGGCCGTCCCGCTCCATGTAGGGGGCGAAGATGCGGTCAGCGTTGCCCACGGAGAAGGCGAAGGGGTTGGGCGCCTGCTCCAGGCACATCACCTGCCAGAGAATGAGGAAGGACTGGAGCGCCTCGTACAGCGTGGCGGCGCCCTGCCGGGGCACCCGGCGCAGAGTGTGGGCCATGAGCTCCAGCGCGGGGCCGCCCGTACCCTCACGGAGTATCTCCTCCGCCAACTGGGCGTACCGTTCGGCCAGCGTCACGGCGCAGCGCAGGCTGCGCACCATGGCGGTCAGATTTTTGGCGTGCTTTTCGCTGAGCCCGCCTGCGGCCAGCTTCTCCTCTCCACGGCGGCACACGGCGTCCACGCCATCCCGCAGGATGACGCGGAAGTCGGGGATCACATGGCCGGTGACCTGCTCGATGAAGAAGGCCACCTCGTCAGTGTACTCGCTGTAGGCGCCGTAGACCTGGGACAGGCTGCGGACATAGTCACTCTGGGACATTTTTTCCCGGAAGGCGGCGATCCGCTCCGCTGTGATGTCCCCTCTGGGGGTGGCATAGTCGTAGACCTCCAGCGGGTCGCAGTAGCCCCGGAAAGTCTCCACCTGGAAGGCGGGGTTAATCAGCGCGTAGCTGGCGGCAAAGGCGTCCCGCTGGGTACCGGCGAAGATGGCGTGAGAGCTGATGTCCAGAGGCAGACCTTCCACAATGGCCTCCAGCTGTGCGGCGGCCCGCAGCTCGGGGAAGGACTCGTCCTGCCCGGCGGCGTCGGAGATCTCCTGGGTGAGGAACCAGCCGTTGAGCACCTTGCGGGTGCGCTCCTCCGCGAAGAGGGCACGGGCCTCCTGGCTGATCTCCTGGGGGGTCAAGCGTTCAAATACGTCCATGAAATATCCCATCCTTTCCGACTGAGATGATTCAAGTGTGTACAATGGTGTAGCCGTGGGCGGCCAGACAGGCCTCCATGTCCCGGATAACAGCGGGCTCCACCCGGGCGTCCTCGGGCATGGCATAGGTCAGGCCCAGCCGCTCCCATTTGCTTTTGCCGTAGGTGTGGTAGGGGAGCAGCTCAAAGGTGGTGCCGGGCGGGAAGGGAAACTGCGCAAACAGGGCCGCAAAGCCCTGTGCGTGCTGGAGACCGTCATTGAAGCCGGGGATAACAGGGATGCGGACAGCCACCGGTACACCGGCGTCCAAGGCTGCCCGGAGATTTGCCGACCAGAGGGACAGGGCGCCTCCGGTGACCTGCCGGAGAGCGGCGGGGTCGTAGTGCTTGCAGTCCAGAAGGAGCAGGCTGAGGTAGGGATAGAGGGTGGACAGCAGGGGGGCGGTGCCGTTGGACTCCAGCGCGGTGTGGATGCCGTGCCCGGACAGGGTGGAGAGCAGCTCCTTCACGGCCTGGGGCTGCATGGCGGCCTCGCCGCCGGTCAGGGTCACGCCGCCGCCGTCAAAGAACATGGGGCGGCTGCGCAGAACCTCGGCCACAATGTCCTCCACGGAACAGACCGTTCCTCCGCAAAAGGTCATTCCCTCCGGGTTGGAGCACCAGGGACAGTGCAGGTTGCAGCCCTGGAGGTGGTATACCAGCCGGTTTCCGGGGCCGTCCTGGGAGAAATTGAAGCCCCGCTGAAAGATGTGCAGGTCCATTGGGCAAGCCTCCTTTTCAGCCCTACTATATCAGCCGGGTTTTATTTTGTCAATTCGATTGACAAAATAAAAAATTGACTTATAATGAAAATGAAATAAGATAGTAAGGGAGGCCCTTGCCATGCAGAAAACGGAGATTTGGCAGTACCCTGTTTTTTTCCGCCGGAACAGAGTATTCCGCATTTATCAGGGCGGAAAGCTGTTCCACGAGCTGATGGGGGACGCGCCTGAGGACGGAAATTTCCCGGAGGAGTGGATTGCCTCCTCGGTACGGGCCATCAACCCGGGTCGGGAGGATGTGCTGGAGGGCGTGTCCGTGACCGAAGATGGCGTGCCCTTCTCCCAGCTGCTGGAGCAGTACCCTGAGCAGATGCTGGGCGGACGGAAGGACCTGGGCGTGCTGGTCAAGTTCCTGGACAGCGCCATCCGGCTCCCCATGCAGGTGCACCCCACCAGAGAGTTTTCCAGAATCCACTTCCACAGCAATTACGGCAAGGCGGAGTCCTGGCTGGTTCTGGCTACACGGGAGGATGCGTGTATCTATTTCGGTTTCAGCCGTGAAATCAGCCGGGAGGAGTTCCGTGCCGCAGTGGACCGCAGCGAGCAGCACCCTGAGGCCATGACGGAGTTTGTCAACCGGGTTCCGGTCCGGGCAGGGGACGTGTTCCTGGTCCCCGCGGGGGTTATCCACGCCATCGGTCCCGGGTGCCTCATGCTGGAGGTGCAGGAGCCCACGGACTTTACCATCCAGCCTGAGCACTGGTGCGGGGACTACAAACTGAGCACCCAGGAGATGTACCTGGGGCTAGAGCCTGAGCAGGCGCTGGACTGCTTCAATTTTGAGCGGTTTGGCCCCCAGGTGCCCGAAGCACAGCGGAAGCTGCCCCGGCTCCGTGCATCCGGGACGGGCTGGAAGGCGGAGACCCTCATCGGGCCGGAGGACACTCCCTGCTTCTCCATGGAGCGCCTGACGGTGAGCGGCGGAAGCTGCCCGCTGGAGAACGGCGCGATTTACATCGTCACAGAAGGCGAGAGCGTCATTACCGGCGCCAATTACAGCCGCGCGGTTGGCCGCGGAACCTATTTTTATCTGCCTGCCAAAGCGGAGCCCTGCTGCGCTAAGAGTGACGGGCAGCTCTGCCTGGTGCGCTGCGCAGGCGGAAACTGAGGAAATGAGGACGAAATATGAAGCGGACGCCCCGCAACGCCGATTACACCAAGAACTATAACCGGAACCTGGTTCTGCGGCTGCTCCGGCACCGGCAGATGTCCAGGGCTGATCTGGCGGCGGCCAGCGGCCTGACCAGGGCCAGCGTCTCCCTGATTGTGGAGGAGCTGCAGCGCCAGGGCGTGGTGGAAGAGCTGGAACCCACCGCCACAAAGCGGGGGCGTACGCCGCTGCCCCTGGCCATCCGGGGCGGTGTGTACTGCGCTGTGGGCGTCTACCTGAACCGATCCGGCTGTCAGATGGGTGTGGTGGATTTGAACGGCACGCTGCTGGAAAAGCGGTCCTTTTCACCGGAAGCATGCTCAGACGCGGCAGCCCTGGTGTCCGCGGCGGCGGAGCTTCTGGCCCAAGCACAGCCGGACGGGAGCAAGATGCTGGGCATTGGCGTCAGCGCACCCGGTCCGCTGGATTCGGGCGAGGGAAGAATCCTGAATCCGCCCGGCTTTGCCCGCTGGCACGGGGCCCCGGTGTGTCAGATGCTGACCGAGAAGACCGGCCAGCCGGTCTGGCTGGAGAACAACGCCTGCACGCTGGCCCAGTACTACTGCGAGGCCAAGGGGCTGCGGGATGCGCTGCTTCTGCTGGTGGACAGCGGCGTGGGTTCGGGCGTGATCTCGGGCGGACGGCTGCTCCAGAGCGGCGGCGGCTTCACCAGCGAGCTGGGCCACACCACCATTGACTTCAACGGACGTCCCTGTTCCTGCAGCGGCCGCGGATGTCTGGAGGCCTATGCCGCTGTGCCCAATCTTCTTCGGGATACGGCATACACAAGCTGGCGGCAGTTGGTGGAAAACGCAGTCCAGGGAGCGCCCGATGCGGCTGAACTGCTGGAACAGGAGGCGGCATATCTGTCCGCCGGTATTACAAATCTTGTGAATCTGGTGGATGTGGACACGGTTATTTTGACCGGCGACATCTCCTGGGGCTTTGAGACGTTCCGGCCCCTGCTGGAAAAGCGGCTTCAGGGCAGGCTTATCGGCAGGACGGACCGGGCGGTGGCGCTGGAGACCATGTCCGCGGAGACGGACACCCAGATCTGTGCCGCTGCGGCCGCTGTATTTCGGAATTTCCTGACAGAACCTGTTTAAAGGGCTGCATTGCAGTTGGCATAAAAAAGAGACCTGTCGTTTTATGACAGGTCTCTTTTTGCTTATTCACTCTTGATGGCCTCCAGGGCGGGAATCTGGACCGCCTTGTTGGCCGGGTAGTACCCGGAGCCAAGGCCGATGAACACGGAGAAGATGATGGCGAACAGGAGCAGCCACGGGGGTATGACGGACACCCGGTTGACATTCTCGCCGCCCACGATGGCGGGGAGCAGATTCTCCAATGACGGCCCCAGTGATACTAAATTGATGATCACGGAGACAATAAAGCTGATGACGCAGCCGATGAGGCCGCCGATGAGGCCGATGGCGCCCGCCTCGGAGAGGAACATGACCCGGATGTCGGTGACGTAGCAGCCCAGGGACTTCATGATGCCGATCTCCCGGGTCCGCTCGGAGATGGACATAATCATGGTGTTGGTGATGCCCAGTGCGGCCACGAACAGGGAGATGGCGCCCAGACCGCCCAGCATCATCTGCTTCTGCCGGGCCTCCTTCTCCATGGGCTTGCGGATGCTCTCCATGGATTCGGTGGAGTAGCCCATGGCCTTGATCTCCTTCTCCACCGGGTCCACCATGTTGATGCCGGACACCTTCACCATGACCGAGTCGTAGGGCACGGCCTTCTTCTTGTTGCCCTGGGCCTTGTCCAGCAGCTTGCGCAGGTCGGCCAGACTGACGATAATACCGTCCGAGGTCTCGATGCCCTTGGAGTAGTCCTCCTTGGTCATGGCCGTCGGGTTGACGGTGACGGAGAATTTGTTGCCCTGGGCCTCGATTTCCATGGTGTAGGTGGCCTTCATGGCGTCGAAATAGGGGGGCGGCACGTCGGCCAGCTCGCCGCTGGGGTCCCAGCCGCCGCTCCAGCGGTCAATCATGTTGTAGCCCTCGGGGCGGAGCTTGTCCTTGAAGTTGTAGGCCAGGAACTGGCCCACAACCACGTCGCCGCTCTTGGTGGGGGCGTGGCCCTCCAGCAGCGTGTAGCCCATCTTCTCCAGCTCGCTGGTGTCCAGCCCCACCACCGTGGTCCAGTCGGCCACATAGCGCTTGCCTGTGCCGGTGACCAGGGTGATGGAGTCGGCCTCCAGCCGCAGCTTGGGGGTGACGGCCTCCACGCCGCTTAGGGACCGCAGCCGCTTGATCAGCGGGTCGTCCAGCTTGAGCTTGCCCCGGCCGCCCTGGGGGGCGTTGACGGTAATGATGGTCAGATCTCCCATCTCGGAGAGCAGCCGCTCCTGGGTCTCCTTCATGCCGATGCCCAGGGACACCATGATGACGATGGAGCAGCAGCCGATGAGCACGCCCAGCACGGTGAGGAAGGTGCGGGACTTCCGGCGCATCAGGTTTTGCAGGCACATGCGGAGGAGATCATTGCGCTTCACGGTTTATCCCTCCCCGCCGGAGCTGCCGGGATCTTCGTCATTCCAGTCGCTCCAGCCGCTGTCGGCGGCACCCGCGGCCTTCTTCTTCCGCACAATCAGCACCACGGCCACAACCAGCACCGCAGCGCCCACGCCGATTGCCACCGGAACCACCGGGAAGCTGCCCTCTTCGGGGGGCAGGTCGTCGGGGGAGTAGTCGTCCGGAGGGGGAATCTCATCGGCCCGGAGGGTGATGGGGAATTCCCGGGTCTGCACCTGCTGGTCGCCGTTCTCGTAGGAGATTTTCAGCACCAGCTTGATCTCGCCCTCCTGTTCGGGGGTGATGGCGAAGCCGATGTTGCCGTTGGTGCCTGCGGTGACGTTGCCCAGGTACTGGGTGCGGGCGGGGGTGGACACCCCTTCGCCCTCCACGGTGGCCTCCAGATTGGCCAGGTCGTCCTTGCCCTTGTTGACATAGGACAGGAGGACCTCCACCTCCTCGCCCACGGTCACGGACTCGGGCACGGAGGGGGCATTGATGTGGAACCGGTCGGGCTGGTACACGGGCAGGGAGATTTTGATGTCCGCGCTGGCCTGGGACCGCTTGTCGCCGTCCACATACTCGTACTTGAAGCCCACGCTGATGCTCTGGGCACCGCTCTTGCTGGTGGGTACGGTGCGCATGGGCACATCCTGGCTCTGGGTGCCGCCGGCGGCCAGGCCGTTGTAGTAGAAGGTGTTGGTGCTGCCGTCCATGGTGAAGCTCTCACCGCCGTCCACGGTCACCACCACGTTCTCAATGGCCACCTTGCCGGTGTTCTCAAAGGTGAAGCTGAGGGGGAACTTGCTGCCCGCCGCCACGGAGGGGCCGCCGTAGGAGAAGCTGCGGATGACGATGTTGGGCACGGAGGTGTCCGACTTAAGGGTGGCGTTGGCCGAGATGTTGACCTTGTCGGAGGCGGTGGCCTGGGTGATGGTCTCGCCGTTGTCGTAGCTGTACTTCAGATCGGTGGCGATGGACTGGGTGGTGGAGGAGATCTCCGCCGCTGCCTTCACCTTGAGGGTGATGGAGGCGCTCTTACCCGGCTCAATGTCGGGCAGAAGGAAGGTGGAGGTGTCGTTGAGCAGAATGAGGGAGTCGGAGGGCGTCACCGAGACGGAGGGGGAGACCAGCTTGGCGGTGCCCGCGTTCTGGAAGGTGACGGTCAGGTTCATGGTCTCTCCGGCGGAGATGGGCTTGTTCACCGCTGAGCGGGTCACCAGCACCACGGGCTGGGGGACGCTCTCCCTGGCCAGAGCGGGGATGTTGATCTTGTCGGAGACGGTGGCCTGGGTCAGTGTGGTGCCATTGTCGTAGCCGTACTTCATCTCGGTGGCGATGGACTGGCTGGTGGAGGAGATGGTCTTGGCGGCCTTGACCTTGAGGGTGATGGAGGCGCTCTTGCCCGGCTCAATGTCGGACAGGATAAAGGTGGACACGTCGTTGAGGAGCATCAGGGACTCGGAGGGAGCCACCGTTACCACCGGGGCCACCAGCTTGGTGGTGCCCGCGTTCTGGAAGGTGACGGTCATCTCACGGGTCTCGTCGGGGGCGATGGGGTTGTCCATGGGGGAGCGGGTGACGATGACCACGGGCTGGGGGACGCTCTCTCTGGCCTGGGCGGGGATGGTTATCTTCTCAGTAACGCTGCCCTGGACGGTGGAGATGTTGTTGTAGTAGTTGAATTTCAGCTCCACGCTCAGAGACTGGCTGGCGGAGGCAATGACGTCGGCGGCCTTAATCCGCACCTTGAGGGTGGCGGACTTCTTGCCGGCAACCTCCTCCAGCACAAAGGAGGAGGAACCGCTGGACAGGGTCAGGCCATCGGAGGGGGTGATGGTGACCACCGGGGACTTGAGCTTGGTGGTGCTCAGATTCTGGAAGGTCAGCTCAATCTCCTTCTCCTGGCCGGGCTGGAGGGGGGAGGGAATGTCGCTGCGGGAGATGAGCACCATGGGGGCGGGAGCGGCCTCAGGGGCGGTGTCGGGGGTACTCTGGGGCGCCTCGTAGACCACCGCCTCGGTGACGGTCACGTCCAGGGTCTGATAGCTTTCCGGCTTGCCCTTTTCGCCGATCTGGAGCTTGAGCAGCTGACCCACGCCCTTGTAGCGGGTGTTGCTCACCAGAATCTCATAGGACAGGGGCTGGCCGTCCTGGGAGGTCTTTTTCACCGACACAGTGCCGCCGGTGAAGCTGTCGTCCAGCTTGCTGATGTCCAGGTCCGCGGGGACCTTGGAGCTGCTGTTCTCGCTGATATCCTTGACGGACACGGCGATGCTCACCACAGAACTCTTGGACACGCTGCTGAGGGGCTTGCCGTCGGTGTTGAGCACGGTGTAGCCGGTGACGTACAGGCTGCCGCCCTCGGCCCGTGCGGCCAGCGGCACAAGGGCCGTGACCAGAGCCAGAAGAATGAGGACGGAGAAGATGCGCTGAAAACGGTTATGCTTCATGGTGCTTGCTCTCCTTGTTGTTGAGTTGGTTGCGTACAATCTCGCCGTCAATGAGGGTGACGATGCGGTCGGCGTAGGAGGCCATCTCCGGGTCGTGGGTGACCAGGATGATGGTCTGGTGATAGTCCCGGGAGAAGGAACAGATCATGTCCATAATCTCCACGGTGGTCTTGGAGTCCAGGTTGCCGGTGGGCTCGTCTGCGAACACCACGTCGGGCCGGGCGATAAAGGCACGGGCGATGCCCGCACGCTGCTGCTGTCCGCCGGACATCTGCCGGGGGAAGTGGTCCAGACGGTGGGACAGGCCCACCTGACAGAGGATTTTCCGGGCCGCCTCCTCCCGCTGCTTCCGGGGCACGCCCCGGAACATGAGAGGCATGGCCACGTTTTCCGTGGCGGTCAGGTTGGGCAGCAGGTTGTAGGACTGGAACACAAAGCCCAGATGCCGCTGGCGGAAGGAGGCCAGCTGGTTTTCGTTCAGCCGGGAGATGGGCACGCCCCCGATGGACACCTGGCCCCGGGTGGGCTTCTCCATGCCCGCCAGCTGGTTGAGGAGGGTGCTCTTGCCCGAGCCTGAGGTGCCGAAGATACAGCAGATCTCCCCCCGCATAACATTTAAATTGATGCGCTTGAGCGCCACAACCGTCTCGTCGCCAATGGGGTACTCCTTGCGGAGGTCCTTGACCTCGATGATGGGGCGGCTGCGCAGGTCAGATCCGTTCATCGGCTCTGCCCCCTTTCTGACTACAGAGCATACACCCCCACTCTTTGTCTGTCGTTTGCGGGGATTTAAGATTCGTAAAGAAAACCGCAAGGAAAACACAAAAAATGTCCGCCGGACCATTGGTCCGGCGGACATGGATTTTATTCAGATGCCAGAGGCAGGCGGAGGACAAATTCCGTACTTCTGCCCGGTTCAGGGCGGGGAGAGAGGGATACAGTGCCGCCGTGCTTCTCCACAATGCGCTTTGTAATGGACAGGCCCAGGCCGCTGCCCGTACCCGAGCGGGCGTCGCTGCCCACCACAAAGGGCTCGAAGATGTATTTTGCCCGGTCGGGAGGGATACCGGCGCCGTTGTCCGCCACCCGGAGGACAGCGGTGCCCTCTTCCACGGAGATATCAAAGAAGAGCACCGTGCCCAGCCGGTTGTAGCGCAGGGCGTTGGAGAGCAGATTGTCCAGCACCCGGCGGAACTGGAGCTGGTCCAGGGCACAGAAGACAGGGTGCTCGGGGATGGAGACCTCCAGAGAGAAGCCGGCCAGGTCGATCTCGTCGTACTTGCCCGCCAGGTACTCCCGCAGGAACTCACACAGGTCGGTGCGCTCCTTGTGGAGCACAAACTCGGGATGCTCCACTTTGCTGTATTCGTGGAAGGCGTTGACCAGCTCGGTGAGGGCCTCCGCCTTGCCCTGGATGGCCCGGAGATAGCGATTGACCTCCTCCGGCGGTACCTTGCCGTCACAGATGGCGTCGATGTAGCCGGCGATGACCGTAATGGGGGTCTTCAGGTCGTGGGAGATATCGGCGATGAGCTTCTGCCGGCCCTGGTCCAGCCGCCTCCGCTCCGCCTCGCTCTCGGCCAGCCGGTCGGAGAAGCGGTCAAAGCTCTCGCCGATGAGCCGGATCTCCCGTGGGCCGCCGCAGTCTCCCACCCGGACCACCCGGCCCTCCGACTGGGACACCACCGCGTCGTTGAGCCGACGCAGAGGACGGCCGATCTTCCGGCCCATCCACCAGATGAACAGCCCGGCCCCTGCCAGATACAGCGGGATGAACAGCAGCCAGATCCGCCAGGAGTGGTTGTAGTGCTGGTAGTAGATCTCGTCGGTGATATAGGTGTTGCGCAGCAGCACGGTCATAAGCTGGCCGGACTGGTCCGGGAAAGTCTCCCGGTACAAATAGGCATCGGAAAAGCGGGTGTCGGTCAGGTAGAGAAACTCCCGACGGGTGTAGCCGGTGCGGCCGTCCTCAAATCCGCCGTACACCACCTGCAAATTGCCGTCCAGCACCATGGTCTCGGTCTGTTCTGGCGTACCGTCCAGCCCGAAAATGCGTCGCACCAGCAGACAGCGGGGCTCCTCACCCTGCCAGGCGGTCAGCTCATAGACGCTGATCTCCTCATTTCCGCCCCAGAGGGGCACCAAGCCCAGCTCGGACGGTGTGCACTGGCTGTCAAAGCCGCTGCCTGAGGCGTATATCAGGGTGCCGTCGCTGTCATAGATGGCGTAGTCGTTGCCCGCACGGCCCAGATAGCGCCGCAGGGACTCATAGTCCCCGTCGGACAGGGCCGGGTCGGACAACAGGGCGTTCCAGTTGGCCGGCTGGTACAGGCTGTTGAGCCAGCTGTTCCACAGAAGAAACACCACAGCCGCCATGACCAGCAGTGTCAGGGTGAAGAGCAGGTAGTTCCGTACCAGCAGGCCGTACAGGCTCCCGCGTGCGCTCTTATTTTTCAAGCTTATACCCCAGTCCTCTCACAGTAATAATGTAGCGGGGGTTTCTGGGATCGTCCTCAATCTTCTCCCGCAGCTTGGAGATGTGGACCATCATGGTGTTGTCGTCTCCCTCAAAATAGTTGCCGATGGCACCCTCATAGAGCTGGATTTTGGTAAAGATACGGCCGGGGGAGCGCATGAGCAGGGCCAGAATCTTGTACTCCATGGGGGTGAGGGGGATGGGAACGCCGCTCTTGGTCAGCTGGAAGGCGGCGGTGTCCAGGCTCAGCTCCCGCACGGTGATGACATCGCTGCTGTTCCGGGCGGCACGGCGGAGCTGGGCCTTCACCCGGGCCACAATCTCCACCGGATTGAAGGGCTTGGCGATGTAGTCGTCCGCGCCCAGGTTCAGGCCCAGAATCTTGTCGTTGTCCTGGCTCTTGGCGGAGAGGATGAGGATGGGGATCTCGCTGTACTTGCGCAGGGCCCGGGTGAGCTCAAAGCCGTTCATCCCGGGCATCATGATGTCCAGAATGGCCATATCCGGGGCGTGCTCCCGGGCCAGCACCAGAGCGGTGGTGCCGTCCTCCGCCTCCAGCACCCGGAAACCGTCCCCCTCCAGGTACAGCCGCAGCAGGGCGCGGATGTCCGCGTCGTCCTCGGCGATGAGAATCAGTGGCTTCAAACAGACCTCCTCCTTTTTAATCTATTTCTATCTGAGAGAATTCTATCAGATCCCGAAGAAAGGCGAAACCCCAACCTTCCGAAAAACACAAACCTTTGCAAATTTTAAGGTGGCGCAGAGAGAGAATACAGTTTTTTCTGCTATGCTGAAAACAAACGCGCGGCAGGCGGAGTGAACGCCGCGTCCACGCTGGAGATACGTGCCCCGACCGGATTTGCCGGCCGGGGCGCACTGATTTTTTGAGAAAGGGTGTATGTCATGTTTCAGCCGCCCCACATCGCGGTGCTGCTCTGCACCGCCCTGCTTACCGTCCTGGCCTGCCGGTGGGCCAGGAGTGCCCGGCAAAGCGCCGTGAAGCGCTGGCTTCAGGCGGCGGCCGTGGCGGTGCTGCTCTTCGACCCGGCCTACTGGGTCTGGGAGATGGGCAGTTTTGGCCATATTGACCCGGCCACCTCGCTGCCGCTGTACCTGTGCTCTCTGTTCTGGCTGCTGCTGCCCATTGCGGTGTTTGCCAAGCGGGACTGGCTGCGGCAGATGGCCTCGGCCACGGTGTGCACCATGGGCTTGCTGGGTGGCGTGTTCGGACTGGTGTTCAACATCTACCTCAGCCGCTACCCCTTCCTCAGCTTTGTGCCGGTACGCAGCCTGCTCTACCACATGCTGATGGTGCTGGTGCCCGCGGTGATGTGGAGCAGCGGCTGGTACCGCCCCAGAAGAGAGGACCGCTACCGCTGCTTTGTGCCGGTGGCGGCGCTGGTGGTGGTGTGTCTGGTGTTTAACCGGCTGTTCGGCTGGGACTACTGCTACACAGCCGGAGGTCTGGGCACGCCCCTTGAAAAGCTCAGCGGCGTGCTGCCCCGCGGGCTGTTCCTGCTGGTGCTGTACGGGGCATTGCTGGGCCTTATCCAGCTGCTGTTCTACCGGCGCATCCCAGGGGATGGCGCCGGGGAGACGGACTGCACGGAAGATGGGGAAAATACACAAAAAGACTTTTGAGCGTCTGTTGAAAGCTGTGAAATACTTCACAATTTACCGTAGTTTTTTTATAGAACACAGTAGATTTTTCTATCGTCTTTTGAACCTCCACGCTCTAAAATGAGAGGCACAGGGAGGCGAGATGCCTCCAAAACAAGGAAGGAAGCAAACCATCCAAATAAAACAGGAGGAATCAAGATGAAGAAGAAACTGGCTCTTATCCTGGCGGCCGTCATGATGCTCGGCCTGTTCGCTGGCTGCTCCAACAAGGCTCCCACCGGCAGCGGCGACCCCACCGGCGGTGAGGACACCATGCGGGTAGACGTGTTCTACTATGACTTCTCCGATATCTACATCTCCACCGTCCGCGCTGCCATGGACGAGCAGCTCAAGGCCATGGGCATCGAGCCCAACAACTGGGACGCCGCCGGCTCCCAGCCCACCCAGACCGACCAGGTCAACACCGCCATCACTGCCGGTTCCGACCTGCTGATCGTCAACATCGTGGAGACCGCCACTTCCGCTCCCGCCCAGGACATCGTGAATGCCGCCAAGAGCGCCGGCATCCCCGTCATCTTCTTCAACCGCGAGGTGGCTGAGAACGACGTCATCAACAGCTATGAGAAGTGCGCCTTCGTGGGCACCAACGCCCCCGACGCCGGCCACATGCAGGGCGAGATGATCGGCAACTACCTGCTGGACAACTACGACGCCGTGGATCTCAACGGCGACGGCGTGATTTCCTACGTCATGTTCAAGGGCCAGGAGGGCAACGCCGAGGCCGAGGCCCGCACCCAGTTCGCTGTGGAAGACGCCGACAAGATCCTGACCGAGGCTGGCAAGCCCGCTCTGTCCTACTACGACGCTGCCGCCTCCACCAAGTACCTGGTTGACACCGAGGGCAAGTGGTCCGCCAAGGCCGCCAACGACTACATGGTCGCCCTGCTGGGTTCCTACAACGAGGGCAACAACAACATGGTCGAGCTGATTATCTGCAACAACGACGGCATGGCTGAGGGCGCTATCTCCGCCCTGCAGAACGTGGGCTACAACAAGGGCGTTGACGAGAACGGCGAGCCTCTGTCCACCAACATCCCCGTCTTCGGCGTGGACGCCACCGACTCCGCCAAGGCCCTGATCAAGGCCGGCAGCATGGTGGGTTCCATCAAGCAGGACGCCGTGGGCATGGCTTCCACCATCAACACCCTGGTCAAGAACGTGAAGGACGGCGCTGAGCTGATGGCCAACACCGACCAGTTCACCGTGGACAGCGACGTGGCCAAGAT
>CABIYL020000003.1:19863-145309 GCA_902362925.2 Clostridiales bacterium
CTGGACAACGTGGACCTGACGGTCCGGCCCGGCACCGTCCATGCCCTGATGGGAGAGAACGGCGCGGGTAAATCCACCCTGATGAAGTGCCTGTTCGGCATCTACCGCCGGGACAGCGGCACCGTGACCCTGGATGGCAAAGATGTGGACTTCAAAAGCGCCAAGGACGCCCTGGAAAACGGCGTGGCCATGGTCCACCAGGAGCTGAACCAGGCCCTCACCCGCAGCGTACAGGACAACCTCTGGCTGGGCCGTTACCCCAAGAAGGCGGGTATCATGGTCAGCGAGGGTGAGATGAAGAAGCGCACCAAGGAGATTTTCGAGACCCTGGGCGTCAGCGTCAACCCCAAGGCCATCATGTCCACCCTGCCCGTCTCCCAGCGGCAGATGGTGGAAATCGCCAAGGCCGTGTCCTACGATTCCAAGATCATTGTCTTTGACGAGCCCACCTCCTCCCTGACGGAAACCGAGGTGGAGCACCTGTTCCGCATCATCAACATGCTGCGGGACAAGGGCTGCGGTATCATTTACATCAGCCACAAGATGGAGGAGATCCTCCGCATCAGCGACGACGTGACCATCATGCGGGACGGCCAGTGGGTGGCCACCCGTCCGGCCAAGGAGCTGACCATGGATGAGATCATCCGCCTGATGGTGGGCCGGGAGCTGACCAACCGCTTCCCGCCCAAGACCAACCAGCCCGGCGAGATCATCCTGGACGTGCAGCACATCTCGGGCAAGTACACCCGCCTGAAGGACGCTACCTTCCAGCTGCGGAAGGGCGAGATTCTGGGTATCGCCGGTCTGGACGGCTCCGGCCGCACCGAGGTGCTGGAGAATCTGTTCGGCGCCATGACCCGTGCCGGCGGCACCATCACCCTCCACGGCAAGCCCATCCGCAACAGGAACCCCAAGGAAGCCATCAAGAACGGCTTTGCCCTCCTCACCGAGGAGCGCCGTGCCACCGGTATTTTCGGCATCCGGGACATCAAGGAGAACACCGTGGTGTCCAGCCTGAAGGACTACCTGCTGGGCGGCTTCTGCCTCAGCGATAAGAAGATGCGGGACAAGACCGACTGGGCCATCCAGGCCATGCACATCAAGACCCCCAGCCAGCGCACCCAGATCCGCTCCCTGTCCGGCGGCAACCAGCAGAAGGTCATCATCGGCCGCTGGCTGCTCACCAAGCCGGAAGTGCTGCTGCTGGATGAGCCCACCCGCGGCATCGACGTGGGCGCCAAGTACGAGATCTACCAGCTCATCATCGACCTGGCCAACGAGGGCAAGGGAGTCATCATGGTCTCCTCTGAGATGCCCGAGCTGCTGGGCGTGTGCGACCGGATTGTGGTCATGTCCGGCGGCCAGGTGGCCGGAGAGGTGGACGCCCGCAATACCAGCCAGGAGGAGATCCTCACCCTGGCGGCCAAGTATGTGTAAAGAGGAGGAGACTGTCCTATGACTACTGAGTCCAAAGAGTTGGCCAAAAAGGCCCAGGGCTTTACCGCCAAGCGGGTAGGCAACGCCCTGCTGAACAACGCACTGATCATCATCATGCTGGTGGTGGCTGTCTACGTGGCCTTCACTCAGCCTGCCTTTCTGACCCCCCGTTCCCTCGTCAACCTGCTGTCCCTGACCGCCGCCTACCTGCCCGTGGCTCTGGGTATCGCCGGCTGTATCGTCCTCACCGGTACCGACCTGAGCGCCGGCCGTGCCGTGGGCATTACCGCCTGCGTGTCCGCCTCCCTGCTCCAGACCACCGGCGCGGCCAACAAGATGTGGCCCAACATCGGCACTCTGCCCATCCCCGTGGTTATCCTCATCGCCGTGGGCCTGGGCGCCCTCATCGGCGCCTTCAACGGCTTCTTTGTGGCCAAGTTCAAGCTCCACCCCTTCATCGTCACCCTGGCCACCCAGCTCATCCTGTACACCATCCTGCTTCTCTATGTCCAGATGGGCAACAACAACGGCATGGCCATCTCCTCCCTGGATGAGGGCTACCGCAATTTCGTGGTGGGCGATCCCCCGCTGCTGAGCTTCGACGGCGGTAAGATCCAGATTCCCAACTATGTCATCTACGCCGTGATTCTCTCCGCTCTGATGTGGTTCATCTGGAACAAGACCACCTTCGGCAAGAACATGTTCGCCCTGGGCGCCAATGAAGAGGCCGCCCGCGTGTCCGGCGTCAACGTGTTCATGACCACCATCCTGGTATTCGCCCTGGCTGGTGCCATGTACGGCTGGGCCGGCTTCGTGGAGTCCGCCCGCGTGGCCTCCAACACCGCCAACACCGGCGTCAACTACGAGCTGGACGCCATCGCTGCCTGCGTTATCGGCGGCGTATCCTTCGTAGGCGGCATCGGTAAGATTAGCGGCGTCATCATCGGCGTCATCATGCTCCGCCTTATCTTCGTGGCCCTGCCTCTGGTGGGCATGGACCAGAACCTGCAGTACGCCATCAAGGGCGGCATCATCCTCTTCGCCTGCGCCCTGGATATGCGCAAGTACCTGGTGAAGAAGTAAGCCCCAAAAACAAAAGGTGCCTTCCGGCGTCCGTCCGTCTTCTGACGGGCGGACGCCTTTTATATTCCCAAAGGCAGACGGGATGTAGTATACTGAGAAAAAACAAAGGGGGAACTGCCATGGAGCCCTACCGTGTGCTGCTGGCTGACGACGAGGAGGAGATCCGCGCCGGAATCAGCCGGAAAATTGATTGGACCGGCCTGGGCTTTGCCCTGGTGGGAGAGGCGGAGAACGGGGCGGAGGCCCTGGAGCTCTCCGAGCAGCTCAAGCCCGACGTGGTCCTGACCGACATCAAGATGCCCTTTATGGACGGCCTGGAGCTGTGCCGCAGGCTGCGCCAGTCTCTGCCTGCGGCCAAGCTGGTGGTGTTCTCCGGCTTTGATGACTTTGAGTACGCCCGGCAGGCGGTGGGCATGGGGGTTTCGGAGTACATCATGAAGCCCATCAACGCCCCTGAGATGGGGGAGGTACTCACCCGCCTGCGGGAGCAGCTGGACAAGCAGCGCATGGAGCGCCGGGACATGGAGACCCTCCGCCGCCGGTACGAGGAGAGCCTGCCCGTACTCCGGGAGCTGTTCTACACCCGCCTGCTGGACGGGCGGATTCGGCCCGACCAGGTGGCTGACAGGGCCGCCCGGTATGAACTGGACATGCCGGAGGGTACCTGGGCGGCGGCTCTGGTCCGGGTGGGCGGCGCAGAGGAGAGCGCGGAGCAGCGGGATGAGCTGCTGCTGCTCTCCGTACGGGCCTTTCTGGATGAACACTTCTCCCTTCCGGGCACAGCGGTCTGCAGCCTGCTTTATAATGATGCGGTGGCCCTGCCGGTCCATCTGGAGCGGCCGGAGCAGGTCTACGCCCTGACAGAGGAGATGGAGCGGCTGTGCGCCCTGGCCCGGAGCATTCTTGGCATGTCCCTCACCGTGGGTGTGGGTCAGCCCTGTGAGGGACCGGGCAGACTGCGGCAGTCGGCCGACGGCGCCCGCTCCGCGCTGGATTACCGGGTGTTGGTGGGGGAGGACAAGGCCATCTATATCGGCGACCTGGAGCCCGACCGCTCCGTCCGGCTGTCCTTTGACGAGGAGGACCAGCGGGCCCTGGAGAACGCGGTAAAGCTGGGCAGCAGGGAACAGGTGGAGCAGCTGGTGGAGGAGCTGATCGACCGGGTGCGGGAGACCCGGCTCTCCCTATCCCAGTGCCACCTCTTTTTCCTGGAGATTGTCACCGCCATGATCCGACTGGCCCGCTCCGGCGGTACCCAGGTGGAGGAGACCTTCGGCAGCGGCTTTACGGGTATGGTTTCCGTGTCCGATTTCCACTCCCCCGAGGAGCTGGGCCGGTGGCTGTTGGAGCGGTGCCTGAAGCTGCGGGAGCTGCTGGGCCGCCAGCGAACCGATTCGGCCTGGAAGACCGTGGAGCAGGCCAAAGCGTTTATCGCCGAACATTACGCCGACTGCGACCTGAGCGTGGAGAGCATGTGCGCCCACCTCCACCTGTCGGCCACCTATTTCTCCGCCCTGTTCAAACGGGAGACCGGCCAGAGCTTCACCGCCTATGTCACCGAGCTGCGGATGGACCAGGCAGCCCGGATGCTCCGGGACACCGACGAAAAGACCTATCTCATCGCGGAAAAGACGGGGTATACGGACCCCAACTATTTCAGCTATGTATTCAAGCGCCATTTCGGCGTCACGCCCTCCAAGTACCGGGCGGGACAGCGGGCCTGAACGGCGGGAAAGGAGGCGTCATGGGCAACGTGTTTCAGCGCTTTGCAGGCCGCCTTGCGGGCCGGTACCGGAAGATGAGCATCCAGATGGTCATCGCCCTCTCCTTCACCACCGTAGCCGTGGTGGGTATGGTGTTCATGGGGCTGAGCCTGGTGCTGCGCTTCACCAACGCCACAGCGGCGCTGGTGGAGGACAACACCCAGCGGGTGCTCCACCAGGTCAACATGAACCTGGACAGCTACCTGCGGCGGATGATGCGCATCTCCGACACCATGTACTACCGGGTCATCAAGTCCACCGATCTGGCGGAGGGCAGCCTGACCGACGGCATGAGCCTGCTCTATGAGGAGAACCGGGACGCCCTGGTGTCCATTGCGGTGTTTGACGGCAGCGGGGCGCTGGTGTCCGCGGCGCCCCTGTCCGGCCTGAAGAGCTCCGCCGTTCCCCAGGAGAGCAGCTGGTTCCGGGCGGCTACGGAGAAGATGGAGAACCTCCACTTCTCCGCGCCCCACGTCCAGCGGCTCTTTGACGACCCGGACTACCGGTACCGGTGGGTGGTGTCCCTGAGCCGGTACGTCCAGCTGACCCGGGGCGGCGTCACCGAGAGCGGCGTGCTGCTGGTGGACATGAATTTCTCAGGCATCGAGCAGGTGTGCCGGGACGTGGAGCTGTCCAACGGCGGATATCTCTACCTCATCGACGGGGACGGAGAGCTCATTTACCACCCCAGGCAGCAGCTGATCTACGCCGGGCTCCAGCAGGAGAACAACCGGACGGCCGCCACCTACCGGGACGGCACCCGCTGGGAGACCTTTGAGGGCATCCGCAGACAGGTCACGGTTAAGACCGTGGGCTACACCGGCTGGAAGCTGGTGGGCGTGGTACCGGCGGATGACCTGGCCACGGGTTCACAGCAGCCTCTGCTGTTCGGCGTGTCCCTGCTGCTCTTCTCCGCCTTCCTGCTGGCCTTCCTCAATTTCCGTATCTCCGCCTATATCTCCGACCCCATCCGGCGGCTGGAGCACTCTATCAAGGAGCTGGAGGCGGGCAAGGAGAACGTGGAGATTGAAGAAGAGGCGGGCTGCTATGAGGTGCAGCGGCTGAGCCACTCCATCCGCTCCATGGTGTCCACCATGCGCCACCTGATGGATGATATCATCGAGCAGGAGCGGCAGAAGCGCCGCAGCGAGCTGGAGGTGCTCCAGTCCCAGATCAACCCCCATTTCCTCTACAATACCCTGGATTCGGTCATCTGGATGACCGAGGCAGGCCGGTATGACGAGGCCATCCAGATGGTCACCTCTCTGGCGAGGCTCTTCCGCATCGCTCTGAGCCGGGGCAAGAGCATTATCCCCCTCAAGGACGAGCTGGAACACGCCCTCCACTACATGACCATCCAGGAGATCCGCTTCAAGAAGAAGTTTTCCACCTGTATCACCGCCCATCCGGGCACCGAAGGGCTGTATACCATGAAGCTGATTGTCCAGCCCATCCTGGAAAACGCCATCTACCACGGTATGGCGGGGGCGGAGGACGACGGCCTCATCACCGTGGACGCCCGTCGGGAGGGTGACGACCTGATCATCGACGTGGAGGACAACGGCATGGGCATGCGGCCAGAGGTGGCGGCCTCTCTGCTGGACGAAAACCGGCCGGAGATGCGCACCACCGGTTCGGGCATCGGTGTGCGCAACGTCCACCGCCGTATCCGCCTCACCTTCGGCGAGAGATATGGACTGACCATTTTTAGTGAGCCGGACGAGGGCACCCGGGTGCAGATCCGGCTTCCGGCCCTGGACCAGGAGGCGGCGGAGCGCCAGAGGGAGGATGGACCATGAAAAAACGGCGAAATGATCTCATCCAGCTGGCCATCCTGGTGGTGCTGGGGACGGCGGTTGTCCTGTCCCTGGTGCTGCCCCAGCTGCCCGGCAGGGAGCGGGAGGTGCAGCTGCTGGAGCTGTCGGTCATCTTCCGGGAGACGGATACCGCCCTGTGGTCCAATACCCGCCTGGGCATGGAACAGGCGGCGGGGGACCTGGGGGCTGAGCTGCGGTTTCTCACCCTGACCCATACAGGGGACAGCGACGAGCAGGCCGACCTGATCCGCCGGGAGGTGGAGGGGGGCGCGGGTGCCCTGCTAGTGGTGCCCGCCGACCCGGAACACCTGGGAAAGCAGCTGAGCGAGACGGCGGGCAGCTGTCCGGTGGTGAGCATTGAGTCCCCCATGGAGAGGGCCGGGATGGTAGTGGCCCCTGACAATGAGGTCCTGGGCCGTCAGCTGGCGGAGGCGGTGCTGGACGACTGGACCGGCGGCACGGTGCTGCTGCTGGACACCGCCGGTGAGAGCACCGGCGTGGACGCCCGGCTGGACGGAGCGGAGGCGGTGCTGACGGCGGCGGGTGTGCCTGTCCTCCGCCAGACGGCGGCGCCCGACCGGCTGGCCACCGGGCTGCAGCTGCTCTCCAGTGTGAAGGAGGCGGCGGCCATTATGGCCTTTGAGCCCTACGCCACCGAGCAGACCATCAGAGCGGTGGAGGCCGGCGGGCTGGGCCAGCTGATCTATGGCGTTGGGGTCAGCACCTATGTGGTGGGTGCCCTGGAGCGGGGCAGCATGACCGCCGTGGCCGCCTGGAGCGACTACGCCGCTGGCTATCTGGCCGCCGAGGGCGCCATCCGGCTGGCCCGTGGGGAGCAGTATGCCGTGGAAGCCCTGCCGTTTACCATTGTGCGAGGGGAGGATATCTATGAGCCGGACAACCAGAAGCTGCTCTTCCCGGTCACGTCCTAGCCGTCTGGCGGTGCTGATTCTGGGGTGTGCGCTGCTGCTTATGCTGACGGCGGGATGTCGGGCGGACAGCGGCGCTGAGGGGAGCACCCTGCGGGTGGGGGTGGCCCTGTACACCCAGGACGACACCTTTATTTCCGCCGTGGCCCAGGACATGGAGCGGCTGGCCCGGGAGGCCGAGGGCAGCAGCGGGGACCTGAAAATCAACCTCTCCGTGGCTGACGGACGCAGCAATCAGACCACCCAGATGGAGCAGATAGACCAGTTCCTCAGCCGGGGCTGTGACGTGCTGTGCGTCAATATTGTGGACCGGACCGCTGCCGCCGTGCTCATCGACAAGGCGGAGGGGGCGGGTGTGCCCGTCATCTTCTTCAACCGCCAGCCCGTGGCGGAGGACATCCAGCGCTGGGAGCAGATCTACTACGTGGGCGCCCGGGCGGAGGAGGGAGGCACCCTCCAGGGCCAGCTGGTGCTGGAGGCGTGGCAGGCCGACCAGGCCCGCTGGGACCGGAATGGCGACGGCGTGGTCCAGTACGCCATGCTGGAGGGGGAGCCCGGCCACCAGGACGCCCTGCTGCGCACGGAATACTCGGTCAAGGCTCTCACCGACGGGGGGCTGGAGGTGGAAAAGCTCTCCAGCGACACTGCCAACTGGAACCGTGGCCAGGCTGAGGCCAAGATGCAGCAGTGGCTGGAGAAGTATGGAAGCGAGATAGAGGTGGTGTTCGCCAACAACGACGACATGGCTCTGGGGGCCATTGACGCCGTCCAGGAGGCGGGACTGGAGATGCCCCTGGTGGTGGGGGTGGACGCCACAGCGCCCGCTCTGGAGGCGGTGGCAGCCGGAACCCTGCAGGGCACGGTCCTCAACGACGCCCAGGGCATTGCCGGAGCCATGCTGGACCTGGTGCTGGCTCTGAGCAGGGGAGAGGACCCGGCGGAGACCGTCACCCTGGAGGACGGGCACTATGTCTGGCTCTCTTACCGGCAGATTACCCGGGAAACCCTGGAGGAGACGGGGCAGCTGCCCTTGCCCACAACCTGAAAAAAGAGCGCCTGCGAACTTGGTTCGCAGGCGCTCTTCTTATGCGCGGATGGGGAAATCAGATGCTCTGGCAGAAGCGGCTGAGAATAGCGGCCGCCTCGGCACGGGTGGCGGTGCCGGCAGGATCCAGCAGGTTGCCGCTCTTGCCGGTGATCAGACCCTGGCCGTTGGCCCACTTGAGGGCGTCAGCAGCCCAGGCGCTGACGGAGGCGCTGTCGGCAAAGCCGGAGAGGTCGCCGCCGGCGGTGACGTCATAGCCCTTGTACTGGGCGTAGCCGTACAGGATGGCGGCCAGCTGCTCACGGGTGATGACATCGTCGGGCCCGAAGAGGCCGGTGTCATAGCCCTTCACAATGCCGTTGGCGGCGGCCCAGGCCACAGCCTCGGAGTAGTACTGTCCAGCGGGCACATCGCCGAAGGGAGCCGCGCCGCTCACAGCGGGAGAGCCGTCCAGACGGTACAGAATGATGACGATCATGCCCCGGGTGGTGAACAGGTCGGGGCTGAAGGTGGAGCCGGAGGTGCCGGTCATCAGACCGTTGGAGCAGACATAGCGCACCGCGTCGTAGTACCAGGCGCTCTCGGCCACATCAGTGAAGGGGTTGACCCAGGTCAGGGCCGGGTCATAGCCGATGACATACTTGGAGAAGCGGCCGGTGACGAAGGTGACGGTCTTATCCACGGCGTTGTAGGTGGTTTCGCAGGGGGTGAGGGTGCCGTCCTCCGCCATGCAATGGACCACAATGCACTCGCTCTTCTGGTCCTCCTTGGCGGTGTAGGGCAGGGTGACAGTGGCGAGGCCGCTGCCAAGATCAGCGATAACGGCGGTGCCGCTGGTCAGGGGGATCTCGTACACAGGCATGCCGTTGGCGGCAGCCTTCTGGGCGTCGGTCAGGTCATCCTCAGACAGCAGGGAGACGGAGAGAGTGACGGTCCGGCCTTCCACAGCGGCGGCAGCAGCCAGGGCGGCGGAATCCAGGGTGATGGTGCCCACACCGGACACGATGCGCAGAGAGGCATTCTCGGTGCCGCTGAGGGCCTTGAGGCCGTCCACGGGCAGGGTGACCTTCACGGCGTCGGTCTGGCCCTTGACCACGAACTCAACCACAGGGGCGGTGCCATTGGCCTGAGCAGCGGACAGAGCGCTGTTCACCGCCCGGTTCATGGTGAAGGTGGGGACGCTGACGGAGGCGGTGCCGTTGGAGACGGCAGGCCAGAGCTGGGTGGAGACGGTGGTGGAGCCGCCGCTGGTGACGGGGCTGCCGGGCATGGGAACCGCGGACTGGGAGCCGCCGTCGTAGGACCAGCCGGCGTACAGGGTGATGGCGGCGGTCACGGGGGTATCGAAGTCGTAGCGGTTCTCACAGGCGGCCTCGGCGTACCAGCCGGTGAAGGTGTAGTCGGTGCGGGTGGGGGCTTCGGGCTCGGCGGCCTTCTCGCCCTTCTTCACGGTCTGGGCGGCCACGTCGCTGCCGCCTTGGGAATCAAAGGTGACCACAAAGCTGTCGCCGGAGGGGGTCATGGCGGCGTCCAGAGCCTCAATGGCCTCCACAACGGACTTCCAGGTGGCGAGAGGCTCGCTGGCCTTTTCCGCCAGGGAGATGGCGGCAGTCAGCTCGGCGCTGGGCTGCTCCACAGCCTTGGCCTCGGCCAGCTTTTCAGCCAGCTGGGTGACAATAGCGGCGTCGGTGTGGCCCTCGTTGGTGGTGCGCTTGGGGATGATGGTCTCGTAAGTATCGGACAGAGCCTTCAGGGCGGCGTCCACGGCATCCTGCTGGGCGGTCTCGTCCTTCAGGATGGTCTCGGCCTCGCTGCGGGCCTTCAGGAAGGCCACCAGCTCATTGCCGTCCACCACATCGTTCTGGGGGATGGCGGCACAGAAGTCGTAGAGCTCCTGGAGCTTGCTCTTGTCCACCAGGCTGTTCAGGGCGGCCTTGGCGTCCCGCAGAGCCTGGATCATGGCGTCAACCTGGGGAACGGTGACCTTCTCGGCCTCCTTGAGGGCCTTGGCCTCGGCAATCTTGTTCTGGAAGGCAGTCCACTGCTCGTCCTGATGGTAGTAGTCGGGGGAGACAGCCTCCATCTCGGTGATGACGGTCTGGAGCCGCTCCAGATCCTCGGCCTTGGCGTAGGTCACCAGGGCGTCCTTGGCGGCCTGGAGCGCGTCCTGAGCCTGCTGGATCTCCTCCTGAGAGGCATCCGCCTTGTCCAGGACGGCCTTGGCGGCGGTCATCTTCTCGGTGAGCACAGCCCAGGTCTCGGGGGTGTAATCCGCCTCGGTCAGGGCCTCGCACTGCTCGTACAGAGCCTGGAGGGACTCCTTGGAGGCCTCGTTCACCTCGTCCACGAAGAAATTGTCGATGGCGTACTCGGAGATGCTGCCGGACTTGGTGATGTCCACATAGTAGTCATCGTAGTCGCCGGTGGTGAAGGTGAGGGTGACGGGTGCGTTCTCACCCCAGTTGCCCACGGCGGAGCACACGATGGAGCCCACCACGGCGTTGTCCGTGTCCTGGGCGGCGGCGGCCTTATCCGACTTCACCGCCAGGGTGAAGACCTGTCCGGCGCTGCCGGCGATGTACTCCAGGCCGATGGTGTACTTGGTGTTGGGCTTGAGACGCAGGGTGTGGGGCAGGGTGCGGAAGTAGTCGCCCGCTCTGGTCTTGAGGGAGAAACGTCCGTCAATGGTGTCGAAGGTGTAGGGCTCGTTGGTCTCGGAGAGGTGGCTGGTGTCCGACTCGGTGGATACGAAGGGACCGTAGCCCTCAGTCACGTTCTCGAAGTCCTCATAGAAGGTGTGGGAGCAGTAGTCGCTGGGGGTGTGCTCCACAATGCGGACGTCGTCGAAGTGGACGTAGGAGCCGCTGCCGGTGCCGTTGGTGCCGGTGAGGGCCAGGGTGACGGTGCCGCTCTCGGGAGCGGTGAACTCCACCCACATCCGCTGGAGGTAGCGCTTGTACTTGTCGGTGTGGTGGATGCCGTAGACCACGTTGCTCTCGGTCATGTAGTTGGTGGCCAGCTGGGTGTCGCCGTCGCTGACAGTGATGGAGGCGGTCTTGTCGCTGACCTCAGCCCACACGGAGGCCTGATAGGTCTTGCCGGGGGTCAGGCCGGTGATGGCCTGGGTAGCGGAGCCGTCCTCAGCGCCGTTCATGACCAGGTAGGTGTTCTCGTGGTCGTTGTCCCAGAACTGGGCGTTTTCCACATTCCAGCCGTAGCCGGGGGTAAAGCTGTCAAAGCCGGGGTCCTTCACCAGGCCGCCCTCGCCCCAGCTGTAGCTGGTCAGGCTGCCGGTGACGTCCACATTGGCGTCGCCCTTGTAGATGACATAGGGAGTCTTGGCGTCGGCGGTGATAGTCACCTTGCCGTCCTTGACCTCCACGGTCTTCATGTCGGTGCGGCCCTGGTCGGAGAGCTTGAACACCTTCACGCTGGTCTGGCCCTCAAAGGTCTTGGGCAGGGTCCAGGTGCTCTCGCCGCCGTTGGGGTTCCAGTGGTAGATCTTCTCCACACCGTCCACGGTGAAGGGGATGAAGATGTTGTTGCCTCTGGCCACCTCGTTGCCGTCCAGGGTGATGACGTTGGTGCCGTTCTCCATCTTGGTGACCACGTTCAGCTCCTCGCCCAGCACCACCTCATTGGCGTTCTCCCACTGCATGATGGGATACTGCACCAGGAAGCGGTTGGGCAGGACGCTGGTGTAGAAGTGCTCCAGGGAGCCGTTGTAGTCGGAGGCGTTCTGCCAGCCGTTGATGCCGGAGACGCGGTTGGTGCCCCGGAAGAGGCTGCTGCTGCCGAAGATGTCCTGATACTGGTTGTTGACGAACCGGATCAGGTTGCCGGCCAGGTTGTCCTGGGTGATGTGGGCCCACGTGGTGGGCCCACACGCTGTGCTCATCCAGGGCGCTGGGGTACTCGGTGGCCATGGGGATGCCCATGGAGTTGACCTTGTTCACCAGGGAGTACATGGTCCAGCGGGTCTTGTGGTACACGTCCACATAGATGAGGTCCAGCATACCCTCGGTGTCCTCATTGAGCTGGTCCAGACGGGCGGCCATGCCCTCATCGGACTTGTCCAGAGAGTCGTTGTCGTGGTGGATGAGGCGGGCCACATCGTACCAGGGCCAGCCGCCCAGAGAGGTGGCCAGACGGCCGTAGGTGGAGCTCTCGGGGTAGGTCTCGGTCTCGTTGATGTGGATGCCGATGCTGGTGTTGTAGTCCTCGGACACTGACAGCAGGGTCTTGAAGTCGGTCAGACCGCCGGCTGCCTGGTTGTAGTTGGCGAAGTCGTTGTTGTTGGAGTCATGTCCCTGGCCGTTGTAGCCCTTGATGATGACGGTCTGGGGGAAGTTGTCCAGACCAAGGGACATCTTCTTGATGTTGTCCAGGATGCGCAGGAAGGGGTACTGGGCGGCGCTGCCCACGTCCATGGCGATGGTGTTGTAGCTGCCCATGACGGTCTCATAGCCGTAGGCATCGGACTTCTGGCCGTCCTTCTGGCAGTCGTCCCGGCGGGCGATGGCGCCGTCCTGGTAGTCCACCTTGTTGTCCTGGTTACGGTCGCCGGTGACGGCCACCTTCACCCAGGGCTCTTCAAACATCACCACGTCGTCCAGACCGCGGTAGGGGAAGCCGGTGCTCCACAGGCCGGTGGTGGTGTGGTCGCCGTTGCGCATGGTCTGGTAGGAGATGCCCCGGTGGCCGTTGTAGGTCTCGGTGTTGATGCTGGCGGCCAGCTCGTTGTTGCTGATGACCACGATGGACGCGGACTCATACATGTCGGCGGCGGGCTGGGTGGTCAGGTCTTGACGCACCTCGCTGGTGCTGTAGTTGGCCGCCCGCAGCTCGGCTCCGGCTTGAGCGCTGGACACGGACACCAGGCTGTGGACCGGGAAGTTGATGTTGTAGAGGTGATAGGACTCGTCGTTAATGTTCTTCAGCTTCATCTGAAGGACATTGTCCGTGACGGTGAACACCGCGTCAAAGGTGACGGTCTGGGTCTCGGACACGTTCACGGTCAGGTGGTAGGTGGCGGTGCTGTCGGTGAACTCGGAGGTGACCTGAGGCTTGTACTCCTTGTTGTTCAGCTCAACCACATAGTAGGGGATCTCCTGGCCGTTCAGGGTCTTGCCGTCCAGGGTGTAGTTGATGACACGGGGGAAGCTGCTGTCCATGGTGACGGACATGCTGCCGGAGGAGATGGTCTTTTCCTCGCCGGTGGTCTCTTCGGCCACGGGCATATCCACGGAGGTGACCTTGAAGCTGAGCAGCTCCATGGTGGCGCCCTTCACGATGATGCCGGGCAGGCCGCTGCCGCCGTTGAAGCAGTCCACGGGACCGGACCGCATCTCGTAGTTGTCCACCCACACGATGGCGTTCTTCTCCAGGAAGCGAACCCGGACCGTGTAGGGCACGGTGCGGTTGCCGAACATCTGGTTGCCGTCCTCATAGTTGGGCAGGCTCATGCTGCCGGAGTTGGAGGTGGCGGACCAGGCGATGCCGGAGCTGGAGGTGGGGCCCATGGCCACGTAGCTGGAGGCGTCGGCATACCGGGCCAGGGCGGAGAAGGCGCCCGAGTCGGTGGTCAGGTTGAAGGTGAACTCCACGTCGCAGTTCTTCAGCTGGGGAGCGCTCTGGTCCACCAGGAAGGCGTTGGAGGCGTTGGAGATGATGAGGGCCTGCTTCTCGGCGTCGTAGCGCAGGTCGGCGCTGCCGGAAAGAACGGCCATGGGATTTTCACCCTGGGTGGGGTCGGTGGTGAAGTCCCGGACATAGTTGATCTGCTCTTCCTGAAGCTTGGCCTGCACTAGGACGTGGAAGGAGGCCTCAAAGCCGTCCTCAAACACAAAGGTGAAGGTGGTGCCGCCGGCTTCCTTCATCTCCTCGGTGATGAGGTTGCCCCTCAGGGTGACGGCGCTGCCGGACACGGTGTAATCGGTGTCCTTTGCCAGCTCCTGCTCACCCAGCTTGATGGAGGCCAGGGGGTTCTGCTCAGCGGTCTCGCCCAGACGGACGATCATGTCGGTGATGCCCGCCTCGGCGTAGCTCAGGGAGTACTCCTCGGGGCTGAGCTCCACGGCCACCCGCTGGCCAACCACGATGTTGTCCAGTCTGGCCTTGCCCTGGTTGTCGCCGGAGTCATAGCCCCAGACAACCGCGCCCACCTTGCCGGAGCCGGTGCCGGCCAGCTCGGGAATGTCCTGAGAGAAGACCCGGCTGCCGTCGATGGTGACGGTGACCTTGGTGCCGGCGAAGTCCACCCGGATATTTTTGGTGGTGTTCTTGCCCCAGGCGCCGCCCTCAAAGGAGGCGACCTGAGCGCCGTTCTTGGTGACCTGCCAGGTGCCGATATCATAGACCACGCTGACATAGTTGCCATGATGTGGCCGCGGGTGCTGTCGTCGCCGTCGCCCCACAGGCGGAAGACGATCTGGCCGGCCTCCTGGCTGATGGCGGGGTCATCGATGGTGCCGTGGGCCACCTGAACGCCGTCCACCAGGACCTTGACATCCGCGCCGCTGAAGACCAGACGCAGGGTAAAGGTCTTGCCGGCCTCCACGACATAGGACTCGTCGGCGGTCAGATTGCCCCACTTGTTGCCGCCGTTGCCGCACCAGCCCCAGGAGCCGGCGTCGTAGCTGATGCCGGTGTAGTGGGTGCTGTCGGTGTACCGGTACAGCAGGCCGAAGCGGGAATTGGTCACGGGAGTGATGGTGGCCTCCACATAGCCGTTGGCCAGCGCGGGGGAATTGGCATCGTAATAGGCAGTGTTGCCGGTGCCGCCCTTGCCCCACAGCTCCATCTGGCTGTCGTCAGTAAAGGTCATGGTGCCGGTGCCGCTCTCAGCGCCCACCTGCCAGCCGCCGTGGGACTCCTCAGTAAAGGAAGAGAGGCTGTAGGGCTCCTCCACCTCTGCCTGTGTCACACGGATCTCGGCGGCGGAGGCGAACTTGGCGCCGCCCTCATCACAGGCATTTACGGCCACCAGCTTGATGTACCGAATATAATAAGGAGTAAAGGTGGCAGACTTCCACGCGTGGTCGGCCTCCCAGTCGCCGGAGGCGATCTTCACGAACTGCTCACCGTCAGTGCTGGCCCAGATTTCATACTGGGTGATGGTGCCGTTGAGCTGGCTGCCCTGACGGGGCAGGTACCGCAGACCGTCCACCGGATATTCCTTACCCAGGTCCAGGGTGATCCAGTGGGTGCTCCGGTCGGAGCCATATCAGTTGGTGTGCCAGAGGGTGGCGTCATCCCCGTCCAGAACATTCTGGGGGATGTCGCTCTGATAGGAATCTCCGGCGGTTACGGTGATGCCCTCCACGGGGATATCCCGGCTGTCATCGCCCATATCGGCGGCAGCCAGAGGGGAAACCTGTATCTCTTCCGACGGGGCGGCGCTGGCGGGGGTCTCCACAGCCATGGCCGGCATACCCAGCAGAAGGCTCAGAGCCAAAAGGCCTGCCATCCATCTTCTTGCCAAATTTTTCATAAACACGCACCTTCTCTCGTCAGTGTCTTCCTTCTCTTGAATCCTGCTGCGGCCTCCTTTCCTGGGGGTATTCCGTTCACCTCGGCACAGTATGCAGAACAGCTCCCCATGGCGGTCCTGCATGCGCCTAAAACAGCAGATAAAAAATTCCATATTGTGTTTCAAAACCGAAAGGGTCTGGAATGGAATTTTGTGCAAAGTGAACATTTCTGAGCTCGTGTTCAGCATAACATAAAATTGGAAACTCGTCCACTCAATCGAGGAAATTAGCAATATAGTCACATAATTCTACAAAATAAATAACGGAATTTAAAATAATACCAGTTGTTCTCAAAATAAAATAGAAAAATATGGAAAACAATTTTGGGAAGTACGACAGGCAGAAAAACGGCTGGAAAGTCGTTCGGACTTTCCAGCCGCAAAAGGGAGAAACAGAGCAGCGGTTACTTTTTGCCGGACACAGAGAAAAAGTAACGTTCCGCTGTGGGATCCAGGTAGGAGACGGCGCCGTAGCCGTCAAAGGACAGATTGAAATTGCTCTCAGAGACGGTCAAGCCATCGCCGTGGATGACCTCCAGCTCCAGGGACTCCAACGGAGGACTGCCAGCCAGCGTGGGGGCGAAGTCAAAGCCGTAGGGGGCGCCGACCACCAGATAGTCGTCCTCATCCCTTGTCAGGGAGCCGCTGAGTGAGATCTGCTGCGTGGCCTCCAGGATCACATGCCCGCCTGCCGGGATGGTCACGTCGTAGGTCCAGAAGAGGAACCGCAGCATGCCGGAGACGGTGGAGATTAGGTCGTCCACCCGGATAAAGGCTGCGTTTTCCGCATATGCATCAGCCATCACGCCCTGACTGGGGTCGCCATACAGCGCGTTGGACAGGCTGGGACCGCAGACGTAGTTGAGAATCAGGTCGCACAGGACCCGCTGTACCGTGTCCTCGGTGTAGTAGACGCTGCCCTCGGGCTGGTAGTAGAAGTCCTCTACACAGTCCAGAAGCGCGTCGGAGAGGGAGAGATTCTCTTTGGCAGATACCTGCCCGGTGAGCTCCGGCACCGTCTGGATGCAGGAGCCGTCGGTGTAGCCGGCGACAGGGCCTGTCTCCAGCGAGCCGCCCACCACAATGATGCGGTGGAGCCCGGCCGCATTGTCATTGAGGGCGAAGGAATAGCGGCGGCTCAGCTGATCTTCGGAGAGCGGCGCATAGCCCTCCAGACCGTAGACAAATACCTGGGCTTCCGGGTCGGAGAGGGTGCATTCCACCGCCAGAGTGGCCGACCAGGGGTCATCCAGGCTGTCCTGGATGGTCTCATAGTCCTGGCTGGGTACAATGTCGTACACCGCCACCGGCACACCGGCCAGCATTCCAACAGGGTCGGCCTTGGCGCCGGAGAGCGCATCGCCGCTGTCCATGGCGTCCCGGTAGTCCTCCCAGGTGGTGAAATCGCCGGTCCAGCTGTCGCCAACGTCGGGGAAGAGGGCTCCGCCGATGAGGGGCGTGTTGTCCTGCTGGTAGCCGTCCAGGGTGATGGAGGGGAGGGCGGTGGAGGAGGCGGTCAGATTGTTGGCCTGGGGGTAGCAGAGGGTGACGGTCAGGTCCCTGCCGCTGGTGTTCTCCACCACATAACGGTCCGTTACGCTGGGATAACGAAGCGCGTCCGCAGAAGCCTGCTCTCCGGACAGGCCGCCGGTGAAATCCACGGTGAGCTTCCGCCAGGTTCTCAGCCCTGTGCTGTCTCCGTCCACAATCAGGGGCAAAACAGGGGGATTGTACCAGTCAAAGCCGACGGTGGGGTCAGTCTGAGTAGGACCTGTGATGTCGGTAAGGGGTGCCTGTTCCTCCTCGGACAGGGGGACATAACACAGATAGAACCACTGGTCATCCTCTTTGGCCGAAGCCGCATCCCAGTCGGGGTTCCGCTCGTAGAGGTCCAGTCCGGCGCCGTTGATAATTCCCTTGTGGTCCTCCCAGAAGGTGGTGTCCGACTGGAACATGGTCTCCGCGCCCTGAGGCAGGTTCTCCGCCTCCAAAGCCACATCAGGCAGCTCCGTCACAGTGCTCAGCCTGCTGCCGTCAAAGGAGAAGAGGGCGGCGGTGCAGCTTTCCGCTCCGTGTGTAACAACGACATTGGTGCAAAGCAGGTACTGCCGCTGGGCGGTTGTGTCCACCCAGGTATAGACTTCCCCATCGTCGCCGTTGATGATGGTGACCGGCTCCACCGGCTCTCTGGTCCGGTTGTCAAAGACGCCCACAAACAGACTGCCAAGTCCGAAGGCGTGGGGACCTTCGTAACGCAGTACGCCCAGGGTGCAGCCATCGCCCGAAATGGAGCAGAGCAGCTCCCAGGTATCGCCGGGCTGTTGGCCGCCAGGAAATTCTGCCGCCAGCAGCTGGGCCAGTTCCTCATCCGGGATGGTATCGCCCGAGCCGGTGGCTACCGGGGGAGAGACGATCTCACCGCCGGGATAGAGCCCACGGAGGAGCGCCGGCAGCGCCACGGCCAGCGCAATCACCAGCACCAGGCAGGCGGCCAGAGAGAGCAGCCTGCCCCACCGGAAGGAACGGGCAGTCCGCCGGCTTGGGAGGGAGGTGATCCGGCGGCGCAGGTGGTCGGGGGTGCGGAGAGACTCCACCTCTCTGATGTAATCCCGCTTATTCATCGTCAAACCCTCCTATCATCCGTTTCCGCAGGGCTTCCCGGCCCCGACGCAGCCAGGAGAGGGCGGTGCTGGTGGTGCCGCCCATGATCTGGGCGATTTCGGCGGCGGTGTAGCCCTCAAAATAGTGCAGATAGATGGCGTTCCGGTACCGCTCGGGCAGACGGCGCACCTCCTCCAGTACGGAACCGTCTTCCCGCTCGGGTGCGGGCAGGGCCTCGCTGAGTGACACCTCCCGGCGGTCCCGGAACAGGTTTTTGCACCGGTTCAGGGTACAGCGGATGAGCCAGGCCTTCAGGTGCTCCTCATCGGCGAAGCCTTTGCGGCGGGTGAGCAGCCGCTCAAAGACCTCCTGGGTCACGTCCTCCGCGTCCTCCGGCGACGGGGCGTTGTGGACCGCCACACGGTAGACCGTGTCCATATAGTGGTCACAGGCGTAGGAGAACGGGCTCTCCCGCTGGAATTGTCCGGTCATAGGCTTCCTCCTCCTTTCACCCCTAACACACCCGAGCAGGGCTGATTATTGCGCTGCAATATATTTTTCATTTATTTCGTATATGAAAATTTACAGGCTGTTCACGGAAATTTCAGGTTGATTTCAGCTTTGCTTGCTATACTTGCTCCCATCCTGTAATAGAAAGGAACCATTATCAATGCGCAATAAATGGATTCCTGCCGCACTTGCCGCGGCAATGCTGATTTCCTGCGCCGCCTGTGCTGCCGGGGAGACGGAGGATGTATCGTCACCCACGCCTACCCAGAGTACCGCCGCCCGAGCCGAAGAAGCGGAGGGAACCGCCGTGGTGCTATCCGATGACGGGGTCACGGTAGACGGCCAGGCTGCCTCCACAGACCCGGCCTCAGCGGTCTATGTGGGGGCGAATATCGTCTACTATGAGGACGGCCACGACGAGACCTACGGCGAAGGCACCGCCGAGGAGGCCCACTCCGCTGAGGAGGCGGCCGCCCATACGGTGGTTACCATCACCCAGCCCGGCACCTACCGGCTTTCCGGCACCCTCTCTGCCGGGCAGGTGGCGGTGGACCTGGGAGAGGACGCGGAGGATGACCCGGACGCGGTGGTCACTCTGATTCTGGACGGGGTGGATATCACCTGTACCGTGGCTCCTGCGGTCATCTTCTACAACGTCTATGAGTGCGGCAGCAAGGACACGGCCACCGCCTCCCCCACGGTGGACACCTCCGCCGCAGGCGCCAACGTGATTCTGGCCGACGGCTCCACAAACACAGTCACCGGCTCTCATGTGGCCCGTATTTATAAGGAGGGCACCCAGGATAAGCTCCACAAGTACGACGGTGCTTTCTACTCCAAGATGTCCATGAACGTGAGCGGAGAGTCGGACGAGTCGGGCACCCTCAACATCATCGCCGACAACGAGGGTCTGGACAGCGAGCTCCACCTGACCATCAACAGCGGCAGCATCTTTATCACCTCCCAGAACGACGGCATCAACACCAACGAGGACGGCGTGTCGGTCACCACCATCAACGGCGGACGGCTGTCCATCAACGCCGGTCTGGGTGCGGAAGGGGACGGCATCGACTCCAACGGCTACCTGACCATCAATGCCGGTGAGGTGGTGACGGTGGCCAACGGCCAGTCCGGCGACGGCGGCATTGACTCGGACAGCGGCATCTACCTCAACGGCGGCAGTGTCCTGGCTCTGGGCAGCCGGAACGACGCCGTGGAGACCGGCTCCAGCCAGGCCTATATGGAGCTGTCCTTTGCCGGTGAGCAGGCCGCCGGGAGTAGCATCGTCATCAAGGACAGCGAGGGTAACGAGCTGGTCAGCTACACCGCCGAGCGGGCCTTCTCCTCCCTGACCTACACCGGAGCTGAACTGACCGACGGAGCAACCTATACGGTCTATGTGGACGGGGTGCAGCAGCAGTTCACCGGCCACAGCTTCGGCATGGGCGGCGGAATGGGCTTCGGCGGCGGACAGCCTCAGGACGGGCAGCAGCCTCCCGAGGACATGGGAGAGCCTCCCGAGGGAATGGAGAATCCCCCTGAGAATATGGAGGAACCGCCCGAGGGCATGGAAAATCCCCCCGAGGGCATAGGTGAGCGGCCCCAGAACGGTGAGATGCCGGAGGGCGAGCGTCCGGAGGGAGCGGGCGGTGACGGACAGCAGCCGCCCCAGCCCACTGACGGCGGGGACCGCCAGCCGCCTGAGGGCGGCATGGCCGGAGAGGAGAAGGCTGAGCCCTCCACCGAGTTTACCATCTCGGCGGACACTCACAGCTTCTCCGGCGTAACCGACGCACAGAGTGAATAAGACAGAGCAGCGCCTCCGGGTTTTCGATCCGGAGGCGCTGTTTGCTGTTTAAAGGGCCTGGGCGATGGCTTCGGCCACCCGAATGCCGTCCACAGCGGCGCTCATGATGCCGCCGGCGTATCCGGCGCCCTCGCCGCAGGGGTACAGACCCCGGACGGGGGACTGGAAGGTGTCGTCCCGGAGGATGCGTACCGGGGAGGAGGAGCGGGTCTCCACGCCGGTGAGCACCGCCTCAGGGGCGGCGAAGCCATGGAGCTTCCGGTCAAAGATGGGCAGAGCGGCCCGGAGCGTACCCGTCACGAAGCCGGGCAGGCAGCGGTCCAGGTCGGTGGGGGTGACGCCGGGCCGGTAGGTGGGCTCAATGCTGCCCAGCTTTTTGGAGGGCACCCCAGCAAGGAAGTCCCCCACGGTCTGGGCAGGGGCACGGAAGTCCCCGCCGCCCAGCTGGAAGGCGGCCTCTTCCCACCTGGCCTGGAAGGCGGCGCCCGCCAGGGGGTGGTCACTGCCGTAGTCGGCGGGGGAGACCCCAACCAGGAAACCGCCGTTGATGAGGGCGCCGTCCCGGGCCCGGCAGCTCATGCCGTTGGTCACCAGCCGGCCCTGTTCCGAAGCGGCGGCCACCACTGAGCCGCCGGGACACACGCAGAAGGTGAAGGCGCTGCGTCCGTCGGGCAGGTGGCAGGAGAGCTTGTAGTCCGCCGGAGGCAGCTGCTCCCAGGCGGGGCCAAACTGGGCCGCCGACACCGCCGCCTGGCTGTGTTCAATGCGCACGCCGATGGCAAAGGGCTTGGGGGCCATGGGCACTCCGGCGTCCATCAGCATCTGAAAGGTATCCCGGGCGGAGTGACCGGGGGAGAGCACCAGGGCATCACAGGGCAGGTCGTACTGACCGGTGGGGCCGTCCACGGTCAGAGAGGTCACCCGGCCGTCCTTCAGCCCCAGGCCGGACAGCTTGTGGCCGAAGCGGACGTCGCAGCCCAGGCGGATGAGCTCCAGACGGATGGTTTTTACCACATCCCGAAGCACGTCAGTGCCGATGTGGGGCTTGTGCTGGTAGAGAATATCCTCCGGGGCGCCTGCCATCACCAGGGTGCGGAGTACGGTGGAGATGCGGCTGTCGTGGGTGCCGGTGGTCAGCTTGCCGTCGGAGAAGGTGCCGGCGCCGCCCTCGCCGAACTGGACATTGGAGGCCGGATTGAGCACACCGGTGGCCCAGAACCGCTCCACGTCGGCGGTCCGCTCCTCCACCGGGCGGCCCCGCTCCAGCACAATGGAGGGAATGCCGTTGCGGGCCAGGTAGAAGGCGGCAAAGAGTCCGGCAGGACCCATACCCACCACCACCGGCGGCAGAGCGGAGTTCCGACGCACCGGCGGGAAGGTGTAGGGGACATGCTCGTGGAGGGAGACGTTTTTGTCCCGGCAGCGGGCCATGACCCCGGCCTCGTCGGCCACGGTCACGTCCACGGTGCAGACATAGTGGACGTCATTTTTCTTCCGGGCGTCGATGGACTGCCGTGCCAGAGAGAGGCGGACCACTGCGTCGGGCTTTATGCCCAGAATGCGGGCGGCCTTCTTCTTCAGCTGGGCTTCCCCGCCACCGATGGGCAGGGGGATATTTGAAATTCGAATCATAGTACCTCCGTATGGAAGCGCCCGGACACCGGTCGGACGCAATAAAAAATGGTATAATGGCTGGAATACAGCCATTATACCATTGCAGAGGGACGGACACAACCCGCCAGAGCCTGGAGGACTCAGACGCAGACGGGGTAATTGCCGGTAAAGCAGCCGTCGCAGAAGCCGCAGTTTGCCTCAGGCGCGATTTTGTGCAGGTTCTCCAGGCTGAGAAAGCCCAGACTGTCGGCGCCGATCATGTCCCGGATCTCCTCCACCGAGTGGTGGCAGGCGATGAGATTTTTCCGGTCGGGGATGTCGGTGCCGAAGTAGCAGGGGGCGATGAAGGGGGGCGCGGAGGAGCGCATGTGGACCGCCGTAGCCCCCGCCTCCCGCAGCAGGGAGACGATTTGCCGTGAGGTGGTGCCCCGGACGATGGAGTCGTCAATCATGACCACCCGCTTGCCCGCCACGCAGCTGGCCAGAGCGCCCAGCTTGATGCGCACCGCCTGTTCCCGGCTCTCCTGGCCAGGGGTGATGAAGGTGCGGCCGATGTACCGGTTCTTCACCAGACCCACGCCGTAGGGGATGCCGGAGGCCTCGGCGTAGCCCATGGCGGCGTCCAGGCCGGAGTCGGGCACGCCGATGACCACGTCGGCCTCTGCCGGGTGCTCCTGAGCCAGCAGGCGGCCTGCGTTCCGCCGGGCCTCGTGGACCGACTGCCCGCAGAGCACCGAGTCGGGCCGGGCGAAGTAGATGTACTCAAAGATGCACATGTGGCTGGTGGCGGCCGCGCAGTTCTCCCGGATGGAGCGCACGCCGTCACGGCTGGCCACTACGATCTCACCCGGCTCCAGATCCCGCTCGAAGGTGGCGCCAACGGCGGTGAGGGCGCAGGTCTCGGAGGCGAAGATCACCGCGTCGCCCCGACGGCCCATGCACAGAGGCCGGAAGCCCCAGGGGTCACGGGCGGCGATGAGCTTCTGGGGAGACATGACGATGAGGGAGAAAGCGCCGCGCAGACCCTTCAGAGCCTGGCACACCGCCTCCTCGGCGGAGGGACAGCGGAGCCGCTCCTGGGCGATGGCGTAGGCGATGAGCTCGGAGTCGGTAGTGGTCTGGAAGATGGCGCCCCGGTACTCAAAGGCGGTGCGCAGCTGGTCGGCGTTGACCAGATTGCCGTTGTGGGCCACGGCCAGGGTGCCCTTGACGTACTTGAGGGTCAGGGGCTGGGCGTTTTCCCGGCGGCTGCCGCCGGTGGTGGCGTAGCGCACGTGGCCCACGGCCATGGTGCCCCCCAGCCGGTCCAGAATTTCGGGGGAGAACACCTCTCCCACCAGGCCCAGGTCCTTGTGGAAGGCCAGCTCACGGTCCTGAATGGTGGCGATGCCGCAGGCCTCCTGTCCCCGGTGCTGGAGGGCAAAGAGACCGTAATAGGTGGTGCGGGCGCAGTCTCCGGCGGGGTCCAGCACGCCGAAGACACCACATTCCTCATGGATTGACACGAAAATATTCTTCCTTTCTGAAAGGGGATGGATAATTGCCGGAATGGTGCTCAGACACAACAATCAGCCCTCCGGCCGGGCCGCCGTGAGAGGCAGCCCGACCGTGAGGGCGGAGTGAGGTGTCCTGGCCGGACGGATTATACGTAAAAGAGCAGGTCGCGATAGGTGGGGAAGGGCCAGTGGGCGCGGTCCACCAGCAGCTCCAGCTGGTCGGCGATGGCACGGGCGGCCTCCATGGCGGGGAGGATGGTCTCGGCGCAGTACCGGGCGCTCTCCTTCACAGCCTCGGGCACAGCGGCCACGGCTTTATCCAGCGCCTCGGTGCGCTCCATAAGGGCGCTGGTCTTGTCGGTGATGGTGCGGACCAGGGCGATCTCGCCTTCCGCGGAGACGCCGATGGAACCCTTCACCGCCGCGCCCTGGGCCACCTGGGTGGAGTAGGCCATGCAGGCGGGAATGATCTGCTTGTGCAGGATGTCCAGAGAGGTTCTGGCCTCGATGAGGATGGTCTTGGCGTACTCCTCCTGGGCGATCTCCTGACGGGAGTGGATCTCCTCGGGGGTGTAGATGCCCTGGGAGGTGAAGAGGGCCACGTTCTTCGCGTCGTCGAAGTGCTCCAGGGCCTCGGGGGTGTTGTGCAGGTTCATCAGACCCCGGCGGGCGGCCTCCTCGGGCCAGTCGGCGCCGTAGCCGTTGCCGTTGAAGAGGATGCGGCTGTGGGCGGACAGCTCACGGCGGATGAGGGCGGAGAGGGTGGTGTCAAAGTCCCTGGCCTGCTCCAGCTCGCCAGCATACAGCCCCAGAGACTCGGCCACGGCGCAGTTGAGCATGATGTTGGGGCAGGCGATGTTGAAGGAGGAGCCGGGCATGCGGAACTCGAACTTGTTGCCGGTGAAGGCGAAGGGGGAGGTGCGGTTCCGGTCGGAGTTGTCCAGGGGGATGGGGGGCAGGGCGGTGACGCCGATGTCCATGCTGCCGGGGGCGGAGTCGCTGTGGCCGATGCCGCGGATGAGGGCGTTGATCACGTCGGACAGCTCGTCGCCCACATAGACGGACACGATGGCGGGAGGCGCCTCGTTGCCGCCCAGGCGGTGGTCGTTGCCCGCGCTGGCCACCGAGATGCGCAGCAGGTCCTGGTACTCATCCACGGCCCGGATGACGGCGGTGAGGAACAGGAGGAACTGGGCGTTGTCCATGGGGGTCTTGCCCGGGTCCAGCAGGTTCTCGCCGGTGTCGGTGGAAAGGGCCCAGTTGTTGTGCTTGCCCGAGCCGTTGACGCCCTCAAAGGGCTTCTCGTGGAGCAGGCAGACAAAGCCGTGGCGGTTGGCCACCTTCTTCATCACCTCCATGGTCAGCTGGTTCTGGTCAGTGGCTAGGTTGGCGGTGGTGAAGATGGGGGCCATCTCGTGCTGACTGGGGGCCACCTCGTTGTGCTCGGTCTTGGCGTAGATGCCCAGCTTCCACAGCTCCTCGTCCAGGTCGGCCATGAAGGCCTTCACCCGGGGCCGGATGGAGCCGAAGTAGTGGTCCTCCATCTCCTGGCCCTTGGGAGCGGGAGCGCCGAAGAGGGTACGGCCGGTGAGGATCAGGTCGGGGCGCTTGGCGTAGTCGGCCTTGTCGATGAGGAAGTACTCCTGCTCGGGACCCACGGTGGCGGTGACCCGGCGGACCTCCTTGCCGAAGAGCTTGAGCACCCGGGCCGCCTCACGGCTGAGCACGTCCATGGAACGGAGCAGGGGGGTCTTTTTGTCCAGAATCTCGCCCCGGTAGGAACAGAAGGCGGTGGGGATGCACAGGGTATCGTCCTTGATGAAGGCGTAGGAGGTGGGGTCCCAGGCGGTGTAGCCTCTGGCCTCAAAGGTGGCCCGCAGGCCGCCGGAGGGGAAGGAGGAGGCGTCCGGCTCGCCCTTGATGAGCTCCTTGCCGGAGAACTCCATGATGCCGGAGCCGTCCCCGCAGGGGGAGAGGAAGGAGTCGTGCTTCTCGGCGGTGACGCCGGTCATGGGCTGGAACCAGTGGGTGAAGTGGGTGGCGCCCTTCTCCACGGCCCAGTCCTTCATGGCGGAGGCCACCACGTCGGCCACAGCCGGGTCCAGGGCCCTGCCCTCCTTGATGGTGCGGCACAGAGCGCGGTAGGCGTCCTTGGTCAGGCGCTCCTTCATCACGGACTCGTTGAATACCATGCTGCCAAACAGCGCGGGAATCTTCTTCATAACACTCACTCCTTAAATTTGTGCCCGAAATATGCAAAAGGCGCCGCGGCATCTGCCGCAGCGCCTTTGCTGCCATATTATGGGGATAAAACGCCGGGGATAACGGACCGTCAGCGGCCCGAACCGGCGCCCTTGCCGGTGCTCTGGTAAAAGGCCTCCACCTCGGCCTCCTCACGGGACATGCCCTTCTCCTCGTACTGGGCGATGGTGTGGAGCATCCGGTCGTAATCCCGGGGGAGAATCTTCTTGAACAGGGGGAGGTAGTGGTCAAAGTCAGCCAGAATGGTCTTGGCCTTGGCCGAACCGGTGGCCGCCGCGTGGGCCTGGATGAGGGTGCGCAGCTCCTCAGCGTCGTGCCGCTCCGTCACCGGATCCATGGACACCAGCTCCTTGTTAATGCGCAGGTACAGGTCCCGCTTCTCGTCCAGCACGTAGGCCACGCCGCCGCTCATACCGGCGGCGAAGTTCTTGCCGGTGGGGCCAAGGATGACCACCCGGCCGCCGGTCATGTACTCGCAGCCGTGGTCGCCCACGCCCTCCACCACCGCAGTGGCGCCCGAGTTGCGGACGCAGAACCGCTCGCCGGCCACGCCGTTGAGGAAGGCCTTGCCGCTGGTGGCGCCGTACAGGGCAACGTTGCCCACCAGAATGTTCTCCGACGGGTCAAACCGGCTGCCTCTGGGGGGATAGACCACCAGCTTGCCGCCGGACAGGCCCTTACCCAGGTAGTCGTTGGCGTCGCCCTCCAGCTCCAGAGTGATACCGTTGGGGAGGAATGCGCCGAAGGACTGGCCGCCGCCGCCGCTGCACCGGATGAGGAAGGTGTCCTCGGGGAGGGAATTGCCGTGGAGCCGGGTGACGTCGGAGCCAAGGATGGTGCCCACGGCCCGGTCGGTGGAGGACACCGGCAGGGACAGCCGCACGGGCTTGCCCTCAGACAGGGCGTCCCCAAGGGCGGGCTCCAGGAAGTTCAGGTCCACCGTGTTCTCCAGGTGGAAATCGTAGATATCGGACGGATTAAACCGCTGGCCGGGCTGTCCTGCCCAGGGATTGCGGAGGATGGCGGACAGGTCCACTGTGGCGGCACGGGGATTGGCGGCGGGAGTGCGGACGGTGAGCAGGTCGGTGCGGCCCACCAGCTCATCCACGGTGCGCACACCCAGCTTTGCCATGTACTCCCGCAGCTCCTGGGCGATGAACCGCATGAAGTTTACCACATACTCAGCCTTTCCCTTGAACCGCTTGCGCAGCTCCGGGTTCTGGGTGGCCACGCCCACGGGGCAGGTGTCCAGGTTGCAGATGCGCATCATCACGCAGCCCAGGGCCACCAGGGGGGCGGTGGCGAAGCCGAACTCCTCGGCGCCCAGCATACAGGCGATGGCCACGTCACGGCCGGACATGAGCTTGCCGTCCACCTCCAGCATGACCCGGGTGCGCAGGCCGTTCTGAATGAGAGTCTGGTGGGCTTCGGACAGGCCCAGCTCCCAGGGCAGGCCGGCATTGTGGATGGAGGTGCGGGCGGCGGCGCCGGTGCCGCCGTCATAGCCGGAGATGAGCACCACCTGAGCGCCAGCCTTGGCCACGCCGGCAGCCACGGTGCCCACGCCGGCCTCGCTGACCAGCTTTACCGAGATGGCCGCCCGCCGGTTGGCGCACTTCAGGTCGTAGATCAGCTGGGCCAGGTCCTCAATGGAGTAGATGTCGTGGTGAGGAGGCGGGGAGATAAGGGTGACGCCGGGGGTGGAGTGGCGGCACTTGGCGATCCAGGGGTACACCTTTCCGGCGGGCAGGTGTCCGCCCTCGCCGGGCTTGGCGCCCTGGGCCATTTTGATCTGAATCTCCTGGGCGCTGACCAGATATTCACTGGTGACGCCGAACCGGCCGGAGGCCACCTGCTTGATGGCGGAGTTGCGCTCCGGGTCGTGGAGCCGGTCGGGCTCCTCGCCGCCCTCGCCGGAGTTGGACTTGCCGCCCAGCAGGTTCATGGCACGGGCCAGGCACTCGTGGGCCTCCTGGGAGATGGAGCCGTAGCTCATGGCGCCGGTCTTGAACCGTTTGACAATGGAGTCCACGCTCTCCACCTCGTCCAGGGGGAGGGGATGGGGAGCGTACTGGAAGTCCAGCAGGCCCCGGAGGGTGTGGGGCCTGGTCTCGTCGTCCACCAGGGCGGTGTACTGCTTGAAGACCTCATAGCTGCCCTGGTGGGTGGCCTCCCGCAGGAGGCGGATGGTCTGGGGATTGAAGAGGTGGTCCTCGCCGTCTCCACGGGGCTTGGGGGAGGCGGGAGCCTCCTCGGGCGGGGCCTCAAAGGCCTTGGAGTGGTTCCGGTCGGCCATGGCCCCCATCTCCTCCAGCCCGATGCCGCCCACCCGGGAGACCGTGTTGGTGAAGTGGCGGTCGATGACATCCTGTTTGATGCCCACGGCCTCAAAAATCTGGGCCGACTGGTAGGACTGAAGGGTGGAGATGCCCATCTTGGCGGCAATTTTCACGATGCCGTGGAGCACGGCGGAGTTGTAGTCGGCCACAGCGGTGTGGAAGTCCTTGTCCAGCTTGCCCGACTCGATGAGGTCCACGATGGTCTCCTCCACCAGGTAGGGGTTCACCGCCCGGGCGCCGTAGCCCAGTAGGGTGGCGAAGTGGTGGACATCACGGGGCTCGCCGCTCTCCAGCAGGATGGACACGGCGGTCCGCTTCTTGGTGCGGATCAGGTGCTGCTCGATGGAGGACACAGCCAGCAGGGAGGGGATGGCCACGTGGTTCTCGTCCACGCCCCGGTCGGACAGGACGATGACATTGGCGCCCTCCCGCCAAGCCCGGTCCACCAGCAGGGCCAGATGGTCCAGGGCCCGGTCCAGAGGGGTGTTCTTATAGTAGAGCATGGACACAGTCTCCACCCGGAAGCCAGGCTGGTCCATGGCCTTGATCTTCATCATGTCGGTGGAGGTGAGGATGGGGTTGTGGATCTGGAGGACCCGGCAGTTGTCGGCGTTCTCCTGGAGCAGGTTGCCGTCGTCGCCCACGTACACGGTGGTGTCGGTGACCACTTCCTCCCGGATGGCGTCGATAGGCGGGTTGGTCACCTGGGCGAAGAGCTGCTTGAAGTAGCTGAACAGGGGCTGGTCCTTGGGGTCCAGCACAGCCAGGGGAATATCCACGCCCATGGCGGCGGTGGGCTCCGCGCCGGTCTCCGCCATGGGGAGAATGGTGCCGGTGACGTCCATATCGGTGTAGCCGAAGGCGGTGCGCAGCCGGACCAGGTCCTCGTGGCTGCGCCGCTCCACACGGCGGTTGGGGATGGGCAGGTCACGCAGGTGGAGCAGGTTCCGGTCCAGCCACTCGCCGTAGGGCTGGCGGGCGGCGTAGGTCTCCTTCAGCTCCTGGTCGGAGATGATGCGGCCCTGGACCGTGTCCACCAGCAGCATCCGTCCGGGCTGGAGCCGGTCCTTGCGGATGATCTCCGTGTCGGGCAGGTCCAGCACGCCCACCTCGGAGGAGAGAATAAGCCGTCCGTCGTCGGTCAGGTAGTAGCGGGAGGGGCGCAGGCCGTTCCGGTCCAGCACCGCGCCCACCACGTCGCCGTCGGAGAAGAGAATGGAAGCCGGACCGTCCCAGGGCTCCATCAGGGTGGCGTAGTAGCGGTACAGGTCACGCCGGGCACGGGAGATGTTCCGGTCCTCACGCCAGGGCTCGGGGATGGCCACCATCACCGCCAGGGGCAGGTCCATGCCCGCCATCATCAAAAATTCCAGGGTGTTGTCCAGCATGGAGGAGTCGGAGCCGGAGGTGTCGATCACCGGCAGCACCTTGTCCATGTCCCCGTCCAGCAGGGGGGTGTACATGGTCTCCTCACGGGCCAGCATACGGTCGGCGTTGCCCCGGATGGTGTTGATCTCGCCGTTGTGGGCCATGAGCCGGTTGGGGTGGGCCCGCTCCCAGGAGGGATTGGTGTTGGTGGAGAACCGGGAATGGACCAGGGCGATGGCGGATTCATACTCCTCGCTCTGGAGGTCGGAGTAGAACCGCCGCAGCTGGTGGACCAGGAACATGCCCTTGTAGACAATGGTGCGGCTGGAAAGAGAGGGCACATAGGTGCTGCCGTTGGAGTGCTCGAACACCCGGCGCACCAGGTAGAGCTTACGGTCGAAGGGAAGACCGGGCTGCACGTTTTCCGGCCTGGCCACAAAGGCCTGCTCGATGCAGGGCATCTTGTCCAGGGCCTTCTGGCCCAGAATCTCGGGACAGACCGGCACCTTCCGCCAGCCCAGGAAGGTGAGGCCCTCCCGTGCGGTGAGCAGCTCAAACATCTTCTTGGCCCGGCGGCGGATGGCCTCGTCCTGGGGGAAGAAGAACATGCCCACGCCGTAATCCCGGGGACCGGGGAGGGAGATGCCCACATCCCGGGCCGCGGCGGAGAAGAACCGGTGGGAGATTTGGAGCAGAATGCCCACGCCGTCGCCGGTCTCACCGGCGGCGTCCTTGCCGGCCCGGTGCTCCAGCTTCTCCACAATCTTCAATGCGTCGTCCACGGTCCGGTGGCTGGGCCGGCCGTGGATGTCCACCACGGCGCCGATGCCGCAGCTGTCGTGTTCAAAAGAAGGGGAGTAGAGTCCCCGCTGTCGTTTGGTTTTCATGGTGGATGCCCCTTTCCGGGCGGACCGGATGTGCCTGCCGCCTGAAAATAAAAAAAGAAGATGCTCCGCCCCTGGGGGTCGGAACACCTTCGTTCTCAACTGATAGCGTAAGTATAGGAGCATCGTGGTCATTTGTCAAGAGAAAATTTCTCCCGGCGGAACATTTGTCCTTCACAGACGGAGCAGGAGCCGGAGGCGTTGGCCTCCGGCTCCTGAATCGTTACTCAATATGCACGTGGTTGTGGATATGCTCGGAGCAGTAGCAGTAGTAGCCGTTGCACTTGGAGCAGTAGCGGAACTCCTCGTCGGGGTAGTCGGTGTCGGTCTTGCCGCAGACGGCGCACTTGTGGATATATCCCTTCTGCTGCTGGGCGTGGCGGGTGGCCTGCTTGAAGTTGATGGTCTGGCGGGAGGTCTGGTGCTTGGCACGGCGGAAGGTACGTGTGCAGAACTCCGCAATGTCCGACCAGAAGAAGAGAAAATAGTTGAGGATGGCAATTATGGGCGGGATGACCATCACCAGCATGACGGGCCCGTACATCACGGTGTATACCAGGCCCTTGACGATGCCGTAGGCAAAGAGAGCGGCGTCAACCCAGGCCAGCCACTTGGCCTTCAGAGGGATGACGAAGAAGAGCAGGATGCTCAGGTCGGGGAACAGGGTGGCCATGGAGAAGAAGAGGGACATGTTCAGGTAGTCCGCGCCGTACAGGATGGGGATAGAGGTGGTGAAGCCGCCCAGGAACAGGGACAGGATCAGACTGGACAGGATGTTCAGCAGCACGCCGGTGCCGTAGAACACGGTGAACTTGGTGGAACCCCACTCCCGCTCCACCGCGCTGCCGATCCACCAGTACATATACAGTGAGAGGATGAACCAGAAGGGGTTGTCGTTCAGGGGGATAAAGATAAAGGTGATGAGCCGCCACACCTGGCCGTGGATGATGTGGTAGAGATCGAAAGCCAGGTAATTGGAGATGGGGAAGGGACCGAACTGGTCCAGAATGTAGACAAAGGCGGTACCGATGACAATGTACATCATCAGGTTGGGGATGGCCAGCCTGGGATGCTTTCTGCAGAAGCGGTCAAACCAGCTGTCAATGGAGCGCAAGGCAAGTCCTCCTAACAATCAAATTGTGCTGTGCATCATTCTACCCGCTTTTCTTAGTAAAGTAAATAAAAAATCTGTGAACATTCTTCCACCCAGCGGAAAAGTATGTTAAACTGGAAAAACCGACAAAACACACCTTAAGGAGGCATATGCCATGAGCGTGGTAAGAGATATGTCCCTGGCCGAGTCCGGCCGCAGAAAGATCCAGTGGGTACGGGATTTTATGCCCGCACTCAGCGGGATTGAGGCCCGTTTTGAGCAGGAGAAGCCCTTTGCCGGGCTGCGGGTGACCGTGTCCGTCCACCTGGAGGCCAAGACCGCCAACCTGGGCCTGGTGCTGGCCAAGGGCGGCGCCGAGGTGCGGCTCACCGGCTCCAACCCCCTGTCCACCCAGGACGACGTGGCCGCCGGTCTGGCCAGCCTGGGCGTGGAGACCTTCGGCGTCCACGGCGCTACGGCGGAGGAGTACGAGGACCATCTGGTTCAGGCCCTGTCTCACAAGCCCCACCTGATTGTGGATGACGGCGGCGACCTGGTCCACCTGCTGGGCGGCAAGCGGGCCGACCTGGCGGAAAACCTCATCGGCGGCTGCGAGGAGACCACCACCGGCATCCTGCGCCTGCGTGCCCGGGAGCGGGAGGGCATTCTGCCCTGCCCCATGATGGCGGTCAACGATGCCAAGGCCAAGCACTACTATGACAACAAGTACGGCACCGGCCAGTCCGTGTGGGACGCCATCATGCACACCACCAACCTCATCGTGGCGGGCAAGACCGTGGTGGTGGCCGGCTACGGCTGGTGCGGCAAGGGTGTGGCCATGCGGGCCAAGGGCATGGGCGCCGACGTGGTGGTCTGCGAGGTGGACCCCTTCAAGGCTCTGGACGCCACCATGCAGGGCTTCCGGGTGATGAAGATGGACGAGGCCGCCAAAATCGGCGACGTGTTCGTCACCGTCACCGGCTGCAAGGACGTGATCACCCCCGCCCACTTCGCCGTTATGAAGAACAACGCTCTGCTCACCAACGCCGGACACTTTGACTGCGAGGTGGACGTGGCGGGTCTGGCCAAGATGGCGGTGAAGCGTGAGCTGCGCCGGGACAACATCGAGGGCTTCACCCTGCCCGACGGCCGTGTGCTCAACGTCATCGGTGAGGGCCGTCTGGTGAACCTGGCCGCCGGAAACGGCCACCCCGCTGAGATTATGGACATGTCCTTTGCCGTCCAGGCCCTGGCGCTGGAGTGGCTGGCCAAGCATCGGGACAGCCTGGAGAAGAAGGTCTACAACGTGCCCGATGAGATTGACGACCAGATTGGCCGGGTAAAGCTGGCCGCTCTGGGCCTGTCCATCGACACCCTGACCCCCGATCAGGTAGAGTACCTCAACGGCTGGAAGGCCTGAGCAGTTTCAATCCCCGCTGCCGGAGAACCGGCGGCGGGGATTTTTTTCTTGACAATATCGAACATCGATAATACAATAAAAGCGGGAAGAATAACGATATTCGATATATACGGAGGTGAGACCATGGCACGGGAAAAATTCCGCACCCTGACGGAGCAGATGTTCTATATTCTGCTTAGTCTCCAGACCGAGTGCTGCGGCATGGACGTGATGGAGCGGGTGGCGGACATGACCCAGGGCCGGGTAGCGGTAGGACCCGGCACCCTGTACAACCTGCTGGAGGAGTTCGCCAAGGCGGGCATGATCCGGGAGACCAAGGTGGAGGGCCGCAGGCGGAGCTACCTCATCACACCGGCAGGCCGGGCGGCGCTGGCGGCGGAGTATGAGCGGCTGGAGCGCCAGGCGGCGGACTACCGGCAGTACCGGCTGAGCGAGGGAGAGGAGGACGGCCATGGGGAGACGGAGATACTGGCCGGAGCAGTTCCTGTACTATGACGGCGAGGGCATTGCCCGGCATCTGGAGAAGATGGCGGCAAAGGGCTGGCGGCTGGAGAAGATCGGCGCTCTGGCCTGGCGCTATGGCAGGGCGGAGCCTGCCGGGGTGCACTACGCCGTGACCTATTTCCCCGAGGCGTCGGAGTACAATCCCTATCCCACCGACAGCCAGGAGGAGTTTTACGACTACTGCCGGGAGGCGGGCTGGGACTTGGTGACCGAGTGGGACCAGATGCAGATTTTCTCCACCGAGCGGGCCCATACCATTCCCATTGAGACCGACGAGACAGCCCGTGTGCGGGTGATCCACAAGGTCATGCTGCGCAGGTTCCTGCCCGCCAATCTGCTGATGTTTGTGCTGCTCGTGATTCAGCTGGGCATCTTTATCACAGGGATTCTCCAAAATCCCGCTGAGAATCTGTCCAATCCCTCCGCTCTGCTGCTCACCCTGGCACTGGCACTGATAGGGCTGAGCGTGTTTCTGACCTTGTCAGGCTACCTGGTGTGGTACCTCCGGGCCAGGAAGACGGCGGAGACTGGGGAACGGCTTGCAGATACGGAGCAGAGGTTCCGCACACTGACCGTGGCGGTGGCGGCCCTGGGCCTGCTGGCTGTCCTGTTTGCGGTGCTGAGCATAGCAGGGACGCTGGCCAGCCCATGGTATGTACTTCTGTTGACCGGGGAGATAGTTGTATTCATCGCGCTGGTGGCCGGTGTAAGAGAGTACATGAGACGGCGGGGCGTGGAGCGCAAACAAAACCGGAACATCACCCTGGCGGTGGCTGTCCTGCTGAGCCTGCTGATGGTCAACGTCATTCCAAAGGCGGTCATCGGGGACCAGTCGGCAGAGCTGCACATTGTTGACGGGACCGTTCTTCCGCTGAGACTGGAGGAACTGGGCATCCCGGAGGAGGAGGGGCTGGTCAGCACCTGGGAGAGCAGAAGCTCGCCGCTGGTGGTGTTCAGAACGGGCGAACAGAGCGGCCCGTATGACAGCGGCCTGCCCTGGCTGCGATATGAGGTGTCTGACGTACGTCTGCCCATGTTCCTGGAGCTGTGCCTGGACGGCTACCTGAACCGCTACGACAATGAGTACGGCCGCCTTACAGGGGGCCATTTCCGTCCCCTCAACGACCCGGCCTGGGACGCTGAGGTGTGGCAGGTGTGGGACGACGAAGGCCCCTGGCCCTACTATCTGGCCTGCCGTGGCAGCCGGATTGTGTGGCTCATGGCGGACGATTTTCTGACGCCGGAGCAGACAGAAGTCGTCTCAGCGAAGCTCTTTGGCGGGACAATTTAGGGAAACTGTGAACCTGAGCCCAAGAAAACTGTTGACAAAGGGAAAAAATCTGATAAAATACTTTACGCAAAAGTGAATACGCCTTATCAAGAGCGGTGGAGGGAACGGCCCGATGAAGCCCGGCAACCTGCGCATTGCGCAAGGTGCCAAATCCGGCGAGAGAATCGAAAGATGAGGATGGAACTGACTCCATGCGCTCCGCCGGCCGGCGGAGCGCTTTTTCGTTCCGGACCATCCCCGCGCAAACACAGAAAGGAAGAATGTACTTATGGCACACCATCTCTTTACCTCTGAATCCGTCACTGAGGGACACCCCGATAAAATCTGCGACCAGATCTCCGACGCCGTTCTGGACGCCATCCTGGAGAAGGACCCCGCTGCCCGCGTGGCCTGTGAGACCACCGTCACCACCGGCATGGTCCACGTGATGGGCGAGATCTCCACCACCTGCTATGTGGACATCCCCCACATTGCCCGTGAGGTCATCCGTGAGATCGGCTATGACCGGGCCAAGTTCGGCTTTGACTGCGACACCTGCGCTGTCCTCACCTCCATCGACGAGCAGTCCCCCGACATCGCCATGGGCGTGGACAAGTCCCTGGAGGCCAAGGAGGGCGGCGCTGACGCCGAGCTGGAGAACGGCGCCGGCGACCAGGGCATGATGTTCGGCTACGCCTGCGACGAGACCCCCGAGCTGATGCCTCTGGCCATCTCCCTGTCCCACAAGCTGGCCTACCGTCTGGCCCAGGTCCGCAAGCAGGGCCTGGTGGACTACCTGCGGCCCGACGGCAAGAGCCAGGTCACCGTGGAGTACGATGAGAACGGCCAGCCCGTCCGCGTTGACACCGTGGTCATCTCCACCCAGCACAGCGCCGAGGCCACTCTGGAGCAGATCCGCAAGGACATGGTGGAGCTAGTCATCAAGCCCACCATCCCTGCCGAGCTGCTGGACGAGAACACCAAGTACTATGTGAACCCCACCGGCCGCTTTGTGGTGGGCGGTCCCCAGGGCGACTCCGGCCTCACCGGCCGCAAGATCATCGTGGACACCTACGGCGGCAGCGCTCCCCACGGCGGCGGCGCCTTCTCCGGCAAGGACCCCACCAAGGTGGACCGCTCCGCTGCCTACATGGCCCGCTATGTGGCCAAGAACATCGTGGCCGCCGGTCTGGCCAAGAAGTGCCAGATTGAGCTGGCCTACGCCATCGGCGTGGCCAAGCCCGTGTCCGTCCTCATCGACACCTTCGGCACCGGCACCGTCTCCGACGAGGCTCTGTCCGCCGCTGTCAGCAAGGTCTTTGACCTGCGGCCCACCGCCATCATCCGCAAGCTGGACCTGCGCCGTCCCATCTACCGCCAGACTGCGGCCTACGGCCACTTCGGCCGCACCGACGTGGACCTGCCCTGGGAGCGCACCGACATGACCGAGGCCCTGAAGGCCGCGCTGTAAAACCCCCGGAACAGGAAGAAAAGCGTAGACAAAGGCAGAAGTTTACGGTAAACTATATGGGCAGACGCCATGCGTCTGCCCATATCTTATGCTGAATACAGGAGGCCGATTGACGTGCTGAACGTGCTCTATCTCCTCAACTTTGCCGGCAAGGCCGGTACGGAGCGGTACGTGGAGACCCTGGTGAAGTACCTCAACCACAAGCATATCCGGGCCTTTTTCGCCTACAACCAGGGGGGCCTGCTGGTGGAGCGGATGGAAGAGGCAGGCGTCCCCATCCGGCAGATCGACATGAACAGCCGCTTTGACTTCAAGGCGGCAAAAAAACTGGCCGACCTGTGCCAGGAGTGGAACATCGACGTGATCCACTGCCACTACCTGCGGGAGCACTACACCGCCCTGCTGGCCAAGCGGTACAACAAGCACATCCGGGTGGTGTACACCAACCACTTTGTGCTGGAGAACAACGCCATTACCCGGCTGTCCAACAAGTGGATGGACAAGCGGCAGGACCAGATGATCGCCGTGTGCAATCTGGGCAAGCAGCAGCTCATCCGCAACGGCTGGAGCGGAGACCGGATTTCCGTCATCTTCAACGCGGTGGACCCCGCCGCCTGGGCGGGAGACCGGAGCGAGTCCACCCTGCGGCAGGAGCTGGGTATCCCGGAGGACCGGTTTGTCATGCTGTGCGCCTCCCGCTTTGCCGACGACAAGGGCCACCACTACCTGCTGGAGTCGGTAAAGCGGCTCAAGGAGATCTCCGATGTGCCCTTCACCCTGGTGCTGGCGGGAGACGGCCCCCTGCTGGAGGAGCGGAAGGCCCAGGCCAGGGAGCTGGGGCTGGACGACTGCGTCAAGTTCATCGGCTTCCGCAAGGACATCAAGAACCTGTACAAGGCCAGCGACCTGTATGTCAACTCCTCCCGGCATGAGGCCCTGTCCTTCCTCATCATCGAGGCCATGGCCGCCGGACTGCCCGTGGTGGTCACCGACATTGCCGGCAACCCGGACATCGTCAACGACCAGACCAACTGTGGCCTGCTGGCGGAGTACGACAACCCGGAGTCCATGGCGGGCGCCCTCAAGCGGATGATGGAGGAGCCGGAGCTGCTGGCGCGCTGCCGTGCCAACGCCCTCAAGGCGGTGGACGACCGCTTCGAGGTCCACAAGATGGCGGAGGCCACCTTCCGCATCTACGAAAAGGCGGCCAAGGGGTAAAACCCGCCGCTCAGTTACAATTTTTCCACAAGATTGGAGCCTATGTCTATGTCTGTCGCACAAAACAGTGCCCTGGTCCGCTTTTTTGCCGCCCTGTGGGCCGTCCTGAGTGACGGCTGGGCGGAGAGCGTACCCGGGAAAATCCTCCGGCGGATCGAGATTGCCGTCGGCCACGGCGTGGAGGGCAGCGTCCTCTGGCAGTTTGTCTGGCGGGACGGCCGCATCCCAGGCGGCTGGCCGGGAAGTCTGACCTGCCGGGTCGTTACCTTCATTATCAACATCCCCTGCATGATAGTCCAGTGGCTGTACAAAATCTGGAAGAACGTGTGGGACGGCAGCATCGCCTTCCGCATCGCCTCCGCTCTGGGCGGAGCCACCTTCGTGTTCCTGGGGCTGTCCATGCTGCTCATGCTGGTGGTGGACCACAACAACTGGAACAACGCCTACACCCTGCTGTGCATGTACGGCGTGATGATGCTCTTCCTGGCCGGCTGCATGGCCCGGCCCAAGCACCGGCTGGACCTGGACAAGCTGGGACCCTACTACACCCTGTTCATGGCCTTTGTGTGCTATGGCTTCCTGTGCAGTCTGGGCACCGACTTCTCCTCCGGACTGGTCAGCGGCATCACCGGCAGCCTGTCCTGGCGCTTCTTTGTCTTCCACGCCATCGCCTTCCTCATCACCCTGCTGACCGTGAGCTCGGTGCAGAAGGTGGAGCAGCTCCAGCTGATGCTGGTCATCTCCCTGTTCGGCCTGACCGTGTCGGCCCTCTATGGCTGCTACCAGGGCTATATCGGCGTGGAGGTGGTGCCCTCCCAGCAGGACCTGATCCTCAACGCGGGCATGCCCGGCCGGGTCTACTCCTTCTTCGACAATCCCAACAACTTCGGTGAAATCCTGATTATGCTCATGCCCTTCCTGCTGGCCTTGCTTCTCAACGCCAAGGGATGGCGGGGGAGGGTGCTGGCTTTGGCGGCCCTGGCAGTCTGCGTGGTGGCCATCGGCCTGACCTACTTCCGCACCGGCTGGATTGCTATGGTTCTTGTCATGGCTGTGTTCCTGATTCTCCAGAACTGGCGTTTCCTGCCCCTTTTCATTGTACTGGGGCTGGCCGCGCTGCCCTTCCTGCCTGAGAGCATCATGAACCGCATCCTCACCATCGGCAATATGAAGGACAGCTCTCTGCGGTACCGCTTTGCCATCTACGGCAACACCACCTACCTCCTTGAGGACTACGGTCTGCGGGGCGTGGGCCTGGGCACCGACGTGATGCGCCAGGTGTTCAGGGTGTATCCCACCATGTACGACGGCAACTACCCCATCCACACCCACAACAACTACGTCCAGATGTGGGGTGAGCTGGGCTTCTTCGGCGCTCTGACCTATGTGGCCATGGTGCTCCACCAGCTGAAGGTGGGCGTCAAGACCTACTACACATGCACCGACCGACGGGTGAAGAACATCCTGGCTGCCGCCGTGGGCGCCTTCTTCGGCATCTCGGTCATCAGCGTGGCGGAGTACAGTTGGTTCTACCCCCGCAATATGTTTGTCTACTTTTTCCTCTTCGGCGTCATCGCCGCCTGCGTCAAGCTTGCCCGCGCCAAACAGAGCGCGGAGGCATAACTCCATCATCAACAAAAAGCCCGGGCCGTCGGCCCGGGCTTTTTGTTTTGTACTTGGAAGTGAAAATACTGGAATTTCTTCCTGAATGTTGTGAGAATGTGAGTGAGAAACTGTTTTGGCGGATAAAATTACTTCAAACAGCAGGAGCGGCTCACGGAATATAATAGGCTTTGTCTGATTCCGTCGAGAAAAGGGGTAATTTTGCTATGGCAAGAAAAACAGTTGAGCGCGGCATCTCCTATGACGATGTCCGGAAGGCATATTACGTGTACATGGACTATGGACGGGACGAGGATGGACGGCGGGTCAAGAAGTACAGGACCTGCGCCACATTGGCAGCAGCCCGGCGGGTAATGCGGGACTTCCAGAGCGAGCTGGAGAGCCGGCGGCAGGTGACGCCCCGGGCGCTGACCCTGGACCAGTGGCTGGAGTACTGGATGGAGCAGGTGGTGGAGCCAAACCGGGCGGAGACCACCATCTACGGCTACCGGAAAATCATCGACAACCACCTGTCCGATGCCCTGGGAGATATCCCTGTGCAGAAGCTGGTCCCCCGGCATCTTCAGGAGTACTACGCCATGCTGATGCGGGACAAAGGCCTGTCGCCCAATACGGTCCGGCGGCATCACGACCTGCTCTCCGCCGCCCTTCACACGGCAGTGCGGCAGGACATCATACTCCGCTCGCCCACGGAGCGGGTGGAGCCGCCACGTGTGGTGCCCCGGGAGGTAGGGTACTACGGTCCCGAGGAGCTCAAGAAGCTCTATGCCCTGGCGGAGGGCACCGGGCTGGAGCTGATTGTCAAGCTGGCGGGGATGCTGGGCCTGAGGAGGGAGGAGATCTGCGGCCTCCAGTGGTCCAGCGTGGACTTTGCCCAGCGGAGAATCCATATCTGTGCTGCCCGTACAGCCGCCGGGGCGGAGATCATCCAGAAGGAAACCAAGAACCGCTCCTCCAATCGGGTGCTGCACATGAGCGACGAGCTGGTGCGGCTTCTCCGCCGGGAACGGGCCAGACAGGCGGAGAACCGGCTGGCCCTGGGGGACAAGTGGGAGGACTCTGGGCTGGTGGCGGTGGACCGCATGGGGCACCCGCTGTCCCCCAACGCTGTGTCCCTGGCGTTCACCCGGTTCATCCGCCGCACCGGAATGCCCAAAATCACCCTCCACGGCCTGCGGCACACCTTTGCCACCGTAGCCTCCGCCCAGGGGGCGCCCCTTTTTGATATCGGCAAGGCACTGGGCCACTCCACACCCGCCACCACCGGACGAATTTACACCCACCTGCTGGACCAGAACCATGAGGCCACCCTGGACAGGGTAGCGGCGGCGCTGAAATAACAAAACGCCCCCGGGATATCCCGGGGGCGTTTTTACGAGCAGTGTTCAGGACACGGAGGTGACCTGATAGCCCTCGTCCTCCACAGCCTTCTTGAGGACATCGTCGGCCACATCGTGGGACAGGGTGACCACGGCACACTTGCCCTCCACGTCGGCCACGGCGGAGGTGACGCCGTCCAGAGCGGAGAGGGCCTTCTCCACGTGGGCCTTGCAGTGGTTGCACATCATGCCTTCGATTCCGAGCTTCTTTTCCATGGTAATCGTTCCTTTCTCAGTGGTTTCTTTGGATTCGTTATGTTGGGGGACAGCGATGTCCCGGGGCGTGGGCTTGAAGAACTTAAGCCGCAGGGCGTTGGTCACCACGCACACCGAGCTGAGGCTCATAGCCGCGGCGGCGAACATGGGGTTGAGCTGGAGGTGGAACAGAGGATAGAAGACACCGGCGGCCAGGGGGATGCAGATGATGTTGTAGAAGAAGGCCCAGAACAGGTTCTCCTTGATGTTGCGGATGGTGGCCTTGGACAGCCGTACCGCGTCCACCGCGTCCATCAGGTCACTCTTCATCAGCACGATGTCCGCCGACTCGATGGCCACGTCGGTGCCCGCGCCGATGGCCAGGCCCACATCCGCACGGGCCAGGGCGGGGGCGTCGTTGATGCCGTCGCCCACCATGGCCACCTTCCGGCCCTGGGCCTGGAGGGCGGACACGGTCTTTTCCTTGTCCTGGGGCAGCACCTCAGCCACAATCTCATCCACGCCCAGAGCCTGGCCCACTGCCTGGGCGGTACGGCGGTTGTCGCCGGTGAGCATGACCACCCGGATACCCAGGGCCTTGAAGCCGGCCACAGCGGCGGCGCTGGTGGGCTTGGCGGTGTCGGCCACCGCCACCACGCCCAGCAGGCTGCCGTTTTCGGCGAAGTAGAGGGGGGTCTTGCCCTGCTCCGCCAGAGCCCCGGCGGAGCGCTCGAAGCCGGACAGGTCCACGCCTGCCTCCTCCATCATGGCGCGATTGCCCGCCAGCACGGGAGCGCCGTGGAGCAGGGCGGTGACGCCCCGTCCGTGGACGGCCTGGAAGCCCTCCACGCTCACAAGGGGGATGTTTCGGTCCCCGGCCTCGGCCACAATGGCCTGTGCCAGAGGGTGCTCCGAGGGCTGCTCCAGTGAGGCGGCCACGCACAGCAGCTCCTCCTCGGTGACATCGGCGGCGGTGAGGCAGTCGGTGACCACCGGCTTGCCGCTGGTGAGGGTGCCCGTCTTGTCCAGTACCACCGTATCGATGGTGTGGAGGGTCTCCAGGGCCTCGGCGGACTTGATGAGGATGCCGTTTTCCGCGCCCTTGCCTGTGCCCACCATGATGGCCACAGGGGTGGCCAGGCCCAGGGCGCAGGGGCAGGAGATGACCAGCACGGCTACGCCTGCGGTGAGGGCGGAGGTGATGCTGCCTCCGGTGGCGATGAGCCAGATGACAGCGGTCACCAGGGCGATGCCGATGACGGCGGGGACAAAGACGCCTGCCACCCGGTCGGCCAGCTTGGCGATGGGGGCCTTGGAGGAGGCGGCCTCATCTACCAGGCGGATCATCTGGGCCAGGGTGGTATCCTCGCCCACCCGGAGGGCTTTGAAGGTGAAGGAGCCGGACTTGTTGATGGAGGCGGCGGCCACCTTGTCACCAGGGCCTTTGTCCACCGGCAGGCTCTCGCCGGTGAGGGCGGATTCGTCCACAGCGGAGAAGCCGTCGGTGATGATGCCGTCCACCGGGATGCGCCCACCGGGCCGCACCACAATCAGGTCGCCTACCACGACCTCTTCTACCGGAATCTCGGTCTCCACGCCGTTACGAAGAACCGAGGCGGTCTTGGGGGCCAGGTCCATCAGGCGGGTGATGGCCTCGCTGGTCTTGCCCTTGGAGCGGGTCTCCAGGAACTTACCCAGGGTGATGAGGGTGAGAATCATACCAGCCGACTCAAAATACAGGTCCATGGACCACTTGTTCACCAGGGCCGTATCTCCGTGACCCAGACCCCAGCCGATGGCGAACAAGGCGGCCACGCCGTAGATGAGGGCGGCGGCAGAGCCCATGGCGATGAGGGAGTCCATGTTGGGCGCACCCTTGAACAGGGTCTTGAAGCCCACCTTGTAGTACTTGTCGTTGACGTACAGGATGGGCAGCAGCAGCAGGAACTGAACCAGGGCAAAGACCATGGCGTTTTCCGTGCCGTGGAAGAACTCAGGCAGAGGCCAGCCCATCATATGACCCATGGCGATGTAGAACAGGGGGATGAGGAAGACAAAGGACACGATGAGACGGCGCTTCATGTGCTTCAGCTCCGCCTCCATGGGGGAGGGCCCCTGCTGCACAGCGGGGGACTGTTTCCCAGAGGGCAGGGGACAGGAGGCGCCGTATCCGGCGGCAGCCACCGCTGCCTCAATGGCCTGGGGGGAGGTCTTGGCAGGGTCATACTCCACGGTCATGGAGTTGGACAGCAGGTTCACGTTGACCTCCGTGACGCCGTCCACCTTGCGCACCGCTTTGTCTACATGGGCGGAGCAAGCCGAACAGGTCATGCCGGTAACATCAAATTTCTGTTTCAAAAAGAACACCACACTTTCAGAAAAGGCTCCGCCCACACCGCGCCGAATGGCGCGTCCCAAGCATTTTGCGGAGCAAAATCTTGATGCCGGCGGAATTCATTTCCGCCGAGCAGATAGAGAAAACGGGGTCCCCGCAGGACGGCACGTCCTGTGGGGAACGGAGCAAGCCGAACAGGTCATGCCGGTGACGTCAAATTTCTGTTTCAAAGGGAACACCACACTTTCAAACGCAGCGAGATGGGGGAACAGGGGGATTACTTGAGAATACGGCCCAGGGTTTGGGTAAACTCGTCGATTTTGGCGGCCCGCTCCTCGTCGCTGGCGGCCTCCTGGACGCAGTGCTTCAGATGGGCGGCCAGAATCTCCTTGTTGGCCCGGTTGAGAATGGCCTCGGTGGCCATGATCTGCTGGGAGATGTCGATGCAGTAGCGGTCATCCTCCACCATTTTCAGGATACCGTCCAGCTGTCCCCGGGCGGTTTTCAGCAGCCGGGTTACGGTTTTCGCGTCGGCCATCATAGCGACCGCCTCCTTTCTGTTAGATACCCCCCTGGGGGGGAGTGTTCTGACGGTGTAATCATACTCGCACGCTGGGGATTTGTCAAGTGAAAGAATAAAAAATAGCGTAGAGCGCTATTTTTATGCGCATACGGGCACCTTGCGCCCGTGCGCTGGGATTTCAAGTCCATGGCGCGACAGAGCGCGCCATATGGACGTTTTTATAGCCTGCCAAGAGCAGGCTATAAAAAAACCGGGCCGGCATGTGCCGGCCCGGAATCAATCAGCGGGCAGTGCTGAGCTGCTTGGCGCTGGAGTGATAGATGGGCTTCCACTCCACCCGGCGCACCAGGGCGGCCAGGGAAATGGGGATGTAGGTAAACATGAAGACGGGGAAGAGGAAGACGTAGAGCACCTTTTTCACTGCGGGAGCGTTGATGCTCTTCCACTCGCTGAGTACGGTGATGATGCCGTAGGCCAGCAGGCCCATGTAGAAGGTGAAGAGGGAGGAGCCCATGAACTCCAGACACATGGAGATGACATACCGGGCGATGTAGGGGGGCTCCATCAGGCAGGCGGCGCAGATGATGCCGTTGAAGAGGAACACGGCCAGGGTGAGCAGCATACCGGGCGCCACGGTCATCAGCATGTCGTAGCAGGACCAGCTGGTCCGGTCCAGACGGGCACAGCCCTTCAGCAGGGGGAGGGTGTACTTCATATCCACCTGGTAGAAGCCCTTGGACCACCGCAGCCGCTGATCCCAGGACTGACGGAAGGTGGTGGGCTGCTCGTCGTAGACCACAGCGGCGTCGCAGTAGCCGATGCGGAAGCCCTTGACGGCGGAGCTGACGGAGAACTCGATGTCCTCGGTGAGCAGGTGGTAGGGCCAGCCGCCGTTCTCCCGGATGACCTTGGCGGACACCAGGAAGCCGGTGCCGGACACGTGGCAGTTGCTGCCCAGCAGCATCCGGGGGTAGCTGAGGAAGCGGGCCTCACGCAGGAACCAGATGGAATAGCCGGCGGAGATCCAGTTGTCGCCAAAATTCTTGGAGTTGCGGTAGCTGGTGAGGGCGTCGTACTTCCCGGTGTCAAAGACCCGGTTCATCTCACGCACAAAATTCTTATCCACCAGGTTGTCGGCGTCAAAGATGAGGTAGGCGTCGTAAACGTCCCGCTCCTCCGCGGCCAGGTGGTGGAAGAGCCAGTCCAGGGCGTAGCCCTTGCCCTTGAGCCGCTGGTCCTCGCGCTCATAGACAATGGCGCCCGCAGCACGGGCCGCACCGGCGGTGTCGTCGGTGCAGTTGTCGGCGATGACATAGACATCCAGCAGATCCGAGGGGTAATTCTGCTGTTTCAGGCATTGTATCAGCTCTCCTATGACCCCTTCCTCGTTTCGGGCGGAGATCACAGCGGCATAGCGGTGGAATTTACAGTTTTCCGGCAGGCGGGGCGGGTGCTTCCGGCGCACCAGGCCCACACCCAGGTAGACCAGCTGATAAAAGTAGAGTACCGTAAAGAGCACGGCGATGAAGAAGTTCAGGTGCTCTATCAAATGGATCATATTCATAACATTTCACCTGATAACAGTTTTTGTTTACATAAGGGTGAGCACTTCCGCCCATTTGCGATATCTTAGCACAAATTTTAAATGTTACAAGTTCTTTTCATAGATATTAATAAAAAGTTAAAAAAGTATAGTAGAAGCGACCAAAAGCAAAATTGAAACCGGCGTGTGTATAGACATTCTTGACAACAAAAAAGAACACCCCATAATATATTTGTTAAGCGGGGTAAAAAGAAGACCTCCAATAAGACGAAACGAAAAGAAAATAGTTCCATTGAAATGTCTGCACTGGCGGAGCTGGCCAGGCCGTGCTATACTAAACCCTTCGAACAACGAAAAATTTACCTGGCCCTCTTGACTTTCCACCCGGTGGAAGGTGTAAGGTGAGGCCGTGGAGAGGTGAATGGCAGTGAAAATCAATGAAGTAGAGGAGCGGGTGGGCATTACCAAGCGCAACATCCGCTACTACGAAAAGGAAGGCCTGCTCACGCCCGGGCGGAACAGCGACAACGGCTACCGGGACTACACCGAGGACGACGTGACGGAGCTGAAGAAGATCAAGCTCCTGCGCAAGCTGGATATGCCCCTGGAGGAGATCCGACGGATGCAGCACGGCGCCCTGACCCTGGAGGATGCCGTCCGCCGCCACGTGATTGTGCTGGAGCGGGAGCGGAGCAATCTGGGCACCATGCAGGCTCTGTGCGCCAGGGTGCTGGAGGAGGGGGCCCAGCTCTCCGGGCTGGATGCCGACCGCTATCTGGCGGAGATGGAGCAGATGGAACAGGAGGGGACCCGATTTGTGAACATCAAAAAGAAGGATACCATGTCCCGCTATCTGGGGCCGCTGGGGGCGGCGCTGATTTTCATCGCCTTTATGGCGGGGATCATTGCCCTGCTGGTGTGGGCCTTTACGGTGGACCCGGCGGAGGCACCGCCCTTACCAGTGCTCATCGTAATCATCGCCATCCCGGCGGCGGTCATCATCGGCGTTCTGGTGGCGCTGGTCCAGAGATTCAAACAGATCAAAGGAGGAGAAGAGGATGCTGCTTCTCAATATTGATTATATTCCCGACAAGAAAATCGAGGCCCTGGGGCTGGTCAAGGGCAGCGTGGTCCAGGCCAAGAGCTTCGGCAAGGACTTTATGTCCGGCATGAAGAACCTGGTGGGCGGCGAGGTGGAGGCCTATACCGACCTGCTCATCCAGGCCCGGCAGATTGCCACCAAGCGCATGGTGGACGACGCCCAGGGCCTGGGGGCCGACGCGGTGCTGAACATCCGTTACACCAGCTCCTCCATCATGCAGGGGGCCGCTGAGGTGACGGTGTACGGCACAGCCGTCCGCATCGTGGGGTAAGACTATGAAACTGGCAAAGACCACATGGATCGCCCTGGCAGCCACCGCTCTGACGCTGATTCTGGGGATTGCGGGCTACTTTCTGCTGCCGGACAGCCTGGCCATGCAGATCGGAGCATCGGGCCAGCTCCAGAATTATATGCCCAAGGTGCCCGCACTGCTCCTGCCCGTGGCGGTGGGGGCGGTGGGCACGGTCCTGACCCGCAGCGGGGAGAAAAAGACCGCCGGTCTCATCCTGGCGGTGCTCTCCCCGGTGCTGGCGGCCATAACCTTTGTGATGAACTGGCCCAAATGAAGGAGGAAGCACACGTGCTGAAGATTGAACACTTTTCCAAGACCTATCCCGGGGGAAAACGGGCTGTGGACGACCTGAATCTGAACGTTGCACCGGGTGAAATCTTTGGTTTTATCGGCCATAACGGCGCCGGCAAGACCACCACCCTCCGTGCGGTGGCGGGCGTGATGGACTTCACCGAGGGCTCCATCACCATCGGCGGCCACGACGTGCGGCGGGACGCCACGGCGGCCAAGAAGATCACCGCCTTCCTGCCCGACAACCCGGACCTGTACGACTTCCTCACCGGCGTGCAGTACCTGAACTTCATCGCCGACCTGTACGACATCCCCCGGAAGGAGCGTCAGGAGCGGGTCCAGAAGTACAGCGACGCCTTCGAGCTCACCGGCAGCCTGGGCAGCCCCATCGGCAGCTACTCCCACGGCATGAAGCAGAAGCTGGCCATTATCTCCGCCCTCATCCGCCAGCCCAAGCTGCTCATTCTGGACGAGCCCTTTGTGGGCCTGGACCCGGTGGCCGCCCATCTGCTCAAGGGCTACCTGCGTGAGGTGTGCGACAACGGCGGCGCTGTGTTCTTCTCTACCCACGTGCTGGAGGTGGCAGAGAAGCTGTGCGACCGCATCGGCATCATCCGCCAGGGCAAGCTGGTGGAGGTGGGCGCCACGGAGGACATTGTGGGCAATTCCACCCTGGAGGACGTGTTCCTGGAGCTGGAAGGGGAGAAGGACCGTGACTAAATTCCTGGCTCTGGTGTCCGTCAACCTGCGGGCCACCCTGAGCGCCATGCGCTTTGGATCCAGGCGGAAGGGAAACAAGGCGGAGCGTTTCTCCGGCTTCGGTGCGCTGTTCCTGCTGGCCGGTCTGGGCCTCTACATCTCCGGCGTGTACAGCTTTACCTTCGGCAGCCAGCTGGCTCCCCTGGGCATGATCAATCTGATCATCCTCATCATGCCGGTCATCGCCGTGTCCTTTGGCCTGATGTTCACCAGCTTCGCCGCCCAGGGCGTGGTGTTCGGCGGCAAGGACAACGACCTGATGCTGTCCATGCCTGTGTCCCCCTTCTCCCTCATGCTCTCCCGCACCCTGGCCCTGTACGTGGAGAACCTGATCTTCACCGTCTTTGTCCTGGCGCCCGCCGGAGTGGCCTACCTGGTCTTCGGCGGTACGGGCGGCGTGGGCTTCTTTGTGGTGCTGATGGTGGGCGCGGTGCTCCTCTCCGCCCTGCCCACCCTGTTTTCCCTGCTGATCGGCTTTGTGCTCTCCTGGGTGTCCTCCAAGTTCCTCCGCCGGGGAATTTTGTCCACCCTGCTGTATCTGGTGTTCTTCCTGCTGCTTATGGGTGTGGTCATGCGGCTGAGCTTTGCAATGGGCGACCTGAGCCGGTATGCCGCCGGGCTTCAGGACGCCTTCACCGGCTGGGGACTGCCCTTCCTGCTGCTGGAGCAGGCGGCCTGTGAGGGCAATCTGCTCTCTCTGCTGGCACTGACCGGGCTGTGCCTGGTGCCCTTCTTCCTGGTGGTGTGGCTCTTTGCCGGACGGTACAAAAAGATTGTCACCAGCATGGGCGCCCGCAAGGCCCGCAGCGACTACAAGCTGGAGCGGCTGTCCGCCTCCGGCCACCGCGCCGCCCTGCTGAAAAAGGAGCTCAAGCGCTTCTTCGGCACGCCTGCCTATTTCATCAACGCCGGCTTCGGTCTTATCCTGCTGGTTGCCAGCGGCGTGGCCTGTCTGGTGTTCCGGGGACAGGTGGAGGAATTCATGACCCTCACTCAGGGCCTGCTGCCTGTGGTGCCCATTCTGGCCCTCAGCATGGCCTTCCTGCTCTCCACCACGGAGATTACCGCCTCCTCCATCAGCCTGGAGGGCAAACAGCTCTGGATTCTCAAGGAGGCGCCGGTGTCCGCCGGAGAGATCTTCCTGGTCAAGGTGGGGATGCAGATGCTGGTCACCCTGCCCTGCCTGCTGGTGGGGGTCATCTGCGCCGCTGTGGCCGTGGGTGTGGATGTGGGCTCCACTGTGCTGCTCCTGGTGCTGGGGCTGCTCTTCAGCGGCGTGATGTCCCAGGGGGGCCTGCTGGCCAACCTGTTCCTCCCAAAGCTGGACGCTCCAAACGACACGGTGGTGGTCAAGCAGTCGGCCTCGGTGCTGATTGTCATGTTCGGCGCCTGGGGTCTGCTGGCGGCCCTGGGCTTCGGGTATTTCTTCCTGTTCTCTCGGCTAGGGGAGGCAGCCGGGCTGCTCATTGCGGCGGGAATCTGCGCCCTGCTCAATCTGGCGCTGTGGAGGCTGCTGGCCACTGTGGGCGTAAAGCGGTTCCGGGACCTGTAAAATGCGCAAAACTGCCGGTGGGAAAGGGAACTTTTCCACCGGCAGTTCGTCTAAAGGGCAAAACATCCGGGAAGGAGCTTGACCATGAAAGGAAAGAAAATCTTCTCCGCCGCATTGTCTCTGTCCCTTGCCGCATCCCTCTGCCTCGCAGGATGTACTTCCGCCGCTGAGGAGGCGGTCAGCGCTCCCGCCCAGACCACGGTGGACGTTCCCACCGGCGACCCGCTGGCGCCCCCGGAAGAGCCCGTCTACACCATCGCCCAGCAGCACCAGCCCGACCTGGTGCGGGTGCAGGGCACCGTCTCCGTGGACGGGGACCGCATCCTGGTGACCAACAGCAGCGAGTGGGCCGAATATCCTGAAATTGTCCTCAATGTGGCGGAGGACACCCTGATTCTCAACGCTGTGGACGGCGGCGCCATGGCCGCCGAGGACCTGCGGGAGGGCGAGTACGTCTACGCCTATGTGAGCCCCGCCATGACCCGCAGTCTGCCGCCTATCGCCACGGCGGCGGTGATTCTGGCCGCCATTCCCGCCGACTACGGCGTGCCCGCCTACTCCACCGTGGAGCAGGTGAACGTCTGGGAGGGGCGCACCTCCGTCCTCATGAGCGACGACGTGGACTACTCCCTGAGCGATACGGAGCTGCTGGCCGGACCCGGCTTTGACGGCGATACGGTCACTCTGGCCGACATCACCCCCGGCTGCGGTCTGCTGGCCTGGTACGACATGGTGGCCGAGTCCTTCCCGGCCCAGGCCTGGCCCAGCAAGGTGATGGTTATTCCCTCGCCCTATTCCGCCTGGGCGGTGCTGGAGCCGGGACGGCTGGCCGTCAACGGCGGCGAGGTGGAGCTGACCGCGGCAGAGCAGCCCTACGTGGAGGGCGAGACCCTGATGGTCCCTGTCCGGGCCTTTGCCGAGGCCCTGGGCTGTGAGGTCGTCTGGAACGCCGACCGGCCCGAAAAGATTTCTGTCCGGGGAGAGGGGACGGAGTATCTCCTCACCCTGGGCAGCGACCGGGCCGCCACGGGGGATGGCGGCGACGGAACAGCCCTCACCGGGGCGCTTACCGCCCGGGGCGGCGTGTCCTTCCTGCCTGCCGACGACCTGCTGAACCTCCACAATGTGAGGGCTGAGGGCCTTTGGCCGGTGTAAGTGCAAAAAAGCGAGAAAAAGAGCGGGCAGGCCTTGAGCCTGCCCGCTCTTTGTAGTAGAATGAGGTTGCATTATGTAAAGTAAGGGAGCTACGCCCATGAAAAAGAACAAGGTGCTGCTGCGCCGTGCCCTCTCCATTCTGCTGTCTCTGATGCTGCTTGCCGCCCCTGCCCTGGCCCTGGACACGGCCCAGGCCGGTGAGCTGCTCCAGAAGTACTACATCGACAGCGTCTCCCAGGAAGTGCTCTCCCAGTCCACGGTGGAGGACATGATCTCCGCTCTGGGGGACCCCTATACCCAGTACTTTGACGCTCGGGAGTATGCCGAGTTCCTGGCCTCCATGTCCGACACCCGGACCGGCGGTGTGGGCGTGACCAGCACCATGACGGACCAGGGCATGGTGGTGGAGGCCGTTGCGGAGGGGATGCCTGCGCAGAAGGCGGGCATTCAGCCTGGAGACATCATCGTCGCCCTGGACGGCGTCACGGTTATCGGACAGAGCGCCCAGGCCGCTGCGGAGCGTCTGCGGGGAGAGCCGGGCACCCAGGTGACCGTCACCGTGCTCCGGAACGGGGAGCGCATGGACTATGTCCTCACCCGTGAGGAGCTTGTGATTCCCACCACCACCACCTCGCTGCTGAACGGCCACATCGGCTATATCACCTGCACCACCTTCGGTGAGGAGACCGAGGGGCACTTTGTGGAGGGGATTCAGGCCAATGACGCTGCTGCGGACCGCTGGATTGTGGACCTGCGGGGCAATGGCGGCGGCAGCGTCAGCGCGGCTGTCCAGGCGGCGGGAGCCTTCGCAGGCCAGGGGAGCCAGGTCTACCTCCGGGACAAGGCGGGCAGTTACGCCGCCGAGGCCTATGAGGACGGCAAGCTGACCATGGACCCGGTGGTGGTGCTGGTGGACGGCGGTACCGCCAGTGCCTCCGAGATTTTCGCCTCCGTTATCCGGGATCAGAATGCCGGTCTTGTCATCGGCAGCCGGACCTACGGCAAGGGCGTGGCCCAGATTCTGCTGGATGAGACCAATTATCCCGGCAGCTTCACCGAGGGAGACGCCCTGAAGGTGACGGCTTACCGCTATTTCTCTCCCAACGGCACCACCGCCGACCGGGTGGGCGTGATTCCCGACCTGCTGGTGGACGACGCCTATGCCGCCGACGTGGCCTATCTCCTCTCCAGCTCCGCCCCTGCCGGGGATACCTACGGCCAGCTGCGGGTGGACATGAAGTGGCGCTGGTATGTGGACCTGGAGACCGCAACGTCTGAGACCGGGAAGCCCGCTTTTACGGCTCTGCTGGAGGCGCTGCCTGCCCAGACGCCTCTCTGGCTGGGCACCGGAGGCACGGACGGCTGGAAGGCGGTCACCGCCAGTGAGCTGGCGGAGCGGTACAGCCTGACGGACTATGCGCCCCGCACCTTTACGGACATAGAGGACTCCGACTATGCCGGCGCCATCAACACGCTGGCCACCTACCGGATTGTCTCCGGTTCCGGGGACGGCACCTTCCGACCTCAGGATACCCTGACCCGGGCGGAGTTCTGCGCCCTGCTGGCCCAGGCCCTTTATGACAGAAGAGAGGGGGACACCGGCTTTGCCGATGTGCCTGCCGACGCCTGGTATGCTCCTTCCCTCAACGCCCTGACCGCCATGGGGCTCATCAGCGGGTACAGTGACGGACTCTTCCACCCCGACGACCCCATGGACCACCAGCAGTTCCTCACCATTATGGGGCGGCTGGCGGATTATCTCTCCATGGGCTTCCATGAGGCGGCCAAAACCGAGCACTCCGCCGCTCTGGGGGATTACTGGGCCTGGGCGGCCTGGTCCCGGGAATCGGTCTGGCTGCTGGACGGAAGCCAGAAAAATATAATGGGACAGCGGCTCAGCATTCTCTGGGATGAGCTGAAGGCCATCGATCCCACTGCCCTCACCACCCGGGAGGAGGCCGCCACCATGGTGTACAACCTCTTTGTGGCGGTGGGCCTGCTGACGGTCTGACCAAGCAAACAGACGGGGCGGCGGGTATATACCTGCCGCCCCGTGCGTTACAGACAGCAATTCCGGCGGGAGGAATGAAAATGGGATGCATCATTCTGGCCTGTGACTCCCTGCGGCTGCATGTGGAGGCGGCGCAGGCAAAGATGGGCACCTGCCATGAGGTGCGCCTGTTGGACAGTACGCTCCACGCCCGGCCTGAAAAGATGAATGAGGCGGTATTTGAGGCCATAGCGGGGCTGCCGCCCCAGGTGGACACGGTGCTGCTGGCCATGGGCCTGTGCGGCGGCTCCGTGTCGGGGAAACCCTTCCCACGGCGGACGGTCATCCCCAAGGTGGACGACTGCATCACCCTGCTGCTCCACAGGGACCAGACCTGGCATCCGGATTTAAAGGAATGCGGGCATTTTTACCTCACAGACACGCTGGACAGCCGCCTGTCCATAGAGAATATGCACCGGCGGCTGCTGGAGGACTACGGCGAGCAGGACGGCATGGAAATTTTCAACATGTGGTTTGCGAGCTACGAGAGCGTGGACATCATTGATACCGGGGCATATGACTGCCGCTCGGCGGAGTATGTGGAGAAGGCACAGCGGCAGGCGGCGCTGGTAAACTGCCCCCTCACCTATGTAGACGGCAGCAATCTGCTGCTGGAGAAGCTGGTCTCGGGGCAATGGGACCACCAGTTCATCGTGGCGGAGCAGGGCCAGGTGCTGGACCAGATGGACTTTTCCACCGGAACAAGCGGAATATGAGAGAAAAAGCTCCCGCATCCGTGAGGATGCGGGAGCTTTTCGTTTAATTTATCTGTCAGGAGAGCAGCAGCTTGTCGTCTGCCTCATCGGAGCCGGTGGCCTGGCCGAACTTGGCCAGCAGGTCCTCCACAGTGAGGCGCTTTTTCTCCTCGCCGGAGATATCCAGAGCCACACGGCCCTCGTACATCATGATGAGCCGGTTACCGTGGGCGATGGCGTCGCGCATGTTGTGGGTAATCATCAGAGTGGTCAGGTTGTCCCGCTGGACAATGTGCTCGGTGGCGGTGAGCACCTTGGCGGCGGTCTTGGGGTCCAGGGCGGCGGTGTGCTCGTCCAGCAGGAGGAGCTTGGGCTTGACCAGGCTGGCCATCAGCAGGGTGAGTGCCTGGCGCTGGCCGCCGGACAGAAGGCCCACCTTGGAGGTGAGCCGGTCCTCCAGGCCCAGGTCCAGAATTTTCAGCAGCTCCCGGTACTCCTCCCGCTCAGCACGGGTGATGCCGGGCCGGAGGGTGCGCTTCTGACCCCGGCGCTTGGCCAGAGCCAGATTTTCCTCAATCTGCATGGTGGCGGCGGTGCCGGTCATGGGGTCCTGGAACACCCGGCCGATGTACTTGGCCCGCTTGTGCTCGGGCAGCCGGGTCACGTCCACACCGTCGATGAGGATGCTGCCCCGGTCCACCGGCCATACACCGGCCACCGCGTTGAGCAGAGTGGACTTGCCTGCGCCGTTGCCGCCGATGACGGTGACAAAGTCGCCCTCCTTGAGGGTGAGGGACACACCGTTGAGGGCACGCTTTTCATTGATGGTGCCGGCGTTGAAGGTCTTGTAGATGTTCTGAAGCTCAAGCATGGGCGGCATCTCCCTTCTTGCCGGTCTTGGCGAATTTACCCTTCCAGTGGGGGATGGTGAGGAACACAGCCACCACCAGGGCGGTGAGCAGCTTCAGGTCGGTGGTCTCCAGGCCCAGCCGGAGCACCAGAGTGATGACGATGTAGTAGATGATGGCGCCGATGACAGCGGAGAGCAGCTTGAGGGCGAAGTTGCGGAACACCTTGCCCAGCAGGACCTCGCCGATGATGACAGCGGCCAGGCCGATGACGATGGCGCCGCGGCCCATGTCCACGGTGGCGCTGCCCTGATACTGGGAGAGGAGGGCACCGGAGAAGGCCACCAGACCGTTGGACACCACCAGGCCCAGCACCTTGGTCCAGTTGGTGTTGATACCCTGGGCACGGGCCATGTTCTGGTTGGCACCGGTGGCCCGGAGGGAGGAGCCCAGCTCAGTACCGAAGAACCAGTAGAGCAGGGCGATGACGATGAGCACCAGGGGTACCAGAAGGATAAAGGGGTTCTCCGCTGTCAGATCCCGGATAAAGCGGGAGGAGAGCATGAGGGGATACTTGTCCACGCTGACCGACAGCGTGGCCTTGGTGGTCAGGCCGGAGCCCACGGCCATGATGCGCAGGTTGATGGAGTAGAGGGCCAGCTGGGTGAGGATGCCGGCCAGGATGGCGGGGATGCCGCAGAGGGTGTGGAGCAGGCCGGTGACCAGACCGGCCAGCATGCCGGCCAGAATGGCGACAATCAGAGCCACCCAGGGGTTCCAGCCCAGGGTGATACCCAGGGCGCACATGGCGCCGCCGGTGGCCAGGGAGCCGTCCACGGTCAGGTCAGCCACGTCCAGAATCCGGTATGTAATGTATACGCCGATGGCCATAATACCCCATATGAGGCCCTGTCCCAGGGCGCCCGGCATGGAGTTGAGAAAGGAGAGCAGGAAATCCATCTCGGTTCCTCCTAATAACTAGAAATTTGATGAGCGGGGAGAAGTACACAGCAGCGGGAGCGGAGGTATCCGCTCCCGCCGCCTGACGGTCATGGATGAGCTTCTGATTCAGGCGATAGGCTCATAGCCCTCGGGCGGGGTGATGCCCAGAGCCTGGCAGTTGGCCTCGTTGTACATCTTGGTGAGGGTGGTGTCGTAGGCGATGGCCATGTCGGACGCATTTTCCTCGCCGGTGAGAATCTTCACGGCCATCTCGCCGGTAATCTGCCCCAGCTCATAGTAGTCGATGGACAGGGTGGCCACGCCGCAGCCGGAGCAGATGCCGGATTCGCCGGCGATGACGGGCACTCCGGCAGGGATGACCACGTTGGCAATGGTCTCGGCGTTGTTGGCGGCAGTATTGTCGGTGGGGATGTAGATGACATCGGAGTTGTCGCAGGCGGTCTGGGTGACGGAGGACAGGTCGTTCACATCAGTGAAGGCGTACTGGGCACAGGTGTAGCCCTTCTCCTCCAGATAGCCCTGGATGGTCTCCACCTGGAAGATGGAGTTGGGCTCGGCGGAGCAGTAGACCAGGCCCACGTTGGGATACTCAGCGGCGGGGAAGAGCTCCTCCAGCAGGTCGGCCTGCTGGTCCAGAGGCGCCAGGTCGGAGGTGCCGGAGATGTTGCCGCCCAGCACGCCGTCCTCGGTGGAATCCAGGTCCAGGGCGATGCCGTAGTTGGTGACGGCGGTGCCCAGTACGGGCACGGTGTCGGTGGCGGAGGCGGCGGCCTGGAGGGAAGCGGTGGCGTTGGCCAGAATCAGGTCCACATTATCTGCCAGGAAGCCGTCGATGATGGTGGCACAGTTGTTGCTCTCGCCGCCGGCGTTGCCCTCTTTGAACTCCACGGCATCACCCAGAGCGGCGGTGATGGCGTCCTTAAAGCCCTGCGTGGCAGCGTCCAGAGCGTCGTGGGGCGCCAGCTGGCAGATACCTACCACATAAGATTCCTTCTCAGCGGGCTGGGAGGCAGAGGGATTGGCGGAAGTCTGGGAATTGCCGCCGGTGTTGCCGCCCACGGTGCAGGCGGTCAGGGAGAGGGTCATGGCGGCGGCCATGGCAAGAGCGGTCAGCTTAGACGATGTTTTCATGGTATCCTCCTCCAAAACGATGCTTTAGTGCTTTTAGGTGTTAAAGAAGCCGGGTGTAAAAAAAAGCCTTCCGGCTGTTGTTGCGTTTATTATAATGAGGGCGACAGGAATTGTCAATCCTTAATTTTTGGAAAGCGGATGGTTGTTCACGGCTTTTTCATGGACTTTTTCGGATGCATGTGATATTATCTAACGGAATCTATCTCGTGTGGAGGCATTGCATTGAGAATTGATGTACTGGGCGTCGGAATTGATAATCTGACGCTGGATGAGGCCGTTGAGCGGGGGGCCGGGCTGGCCGCTGGAGAGAAATTCTCCTACGCGGTGACCCCCAACCCGGAGTTTCTGCTGCAGGCCAAGAAGAATGAGAAGTTTCGCACAGTGCTCAACGAGGCGGATCTGGTACTGGCCGACGGTATCGGCGTGGTAAAGGCGGCGTCCATCCTGGGACGGCCGCTGAAGGACAAGGTACCCGGCATTGACTTCGCCTCTGGCCTGCTGGGCCGGATAGCCCAGTCCGGGGAGCGGCTGTTCCTGCTGGGCGCCAAGCCCGGCATTGCTGAGACCGCCGCGGCCAATCTGCAGAAGCAGTATCCCGGTCTGATGGTGTGCGGCACCCATGACGGCTACTTCCAGGACCCCAGGCCGGTGATCCGGGCCATCCAGGAGTCCCACGCCGATGTGGTCTTTGTCTGCCTGGGCGCCCCCAAGCAGGAGCTGTGGATGGCCGAGTACGGTCCATCCACCGGCGCACGGTTTATGATAGGCCTGGGTGGCTCTCTGGACGTGTTCGCCGGCGCTGTGGAGCGGGCCCCGGAGAAGTGGCAGAAGATGGGTATGGAGTGGCTCTACCGGCTGCTCAAGGAGCCCAAGCGCATTGGCCGGATGGCCAAGCTGCCCCTGGTACTGGTGGACGCCGCCGGCGCCCGGCTGCGCGGAAAGTGAGGCAGGCGGATGTCAGGTAAGCTGATTGTATTTGAAGGGACCGACGGTTCGGGCAAGTCCACCCAGTTCGCCAAGCTGTGCGAGCGGCTGGAGCAGGAGGGAACCGCCTTCCGGCGGCTCATCTTCCCCCAGTACAAGGAGCCGTCCTCCGCGCTGCTGCGGATGTACCTGAACGGGGAGTTCGGCACCCATCCCGACGATGTGAACCCCTACGCCGCGTCCACCTTCTACGCGGTGGACCGGTACGCCGCCTGGAAAAAGGACTGGGGCAGCTATTATCAGAACGGCGGCCTGGTTCTGTCCGACCGGTATACCACATCCAACGCGGTACACCAGACCTGCAAGCTGCCCGAGGCGGAGTGGGAGAATTTCATCCGCTGGCTCTTTGACTTTGAGTGCGGCAAGCTGGGGCTGCCCGCCCCTGATCTGGTGATTTACCTGGACATGCCCACCGATAAGGCGGTGGAGATGCTCCGCGCCCGGGAGAAGGCCACCCACACCAAGGGGGACATCCACGAGGTGGACACGGAGTATCTGGCCAAATGCCGCCGTACCGCACTGGCTGCCGCCGGGCTGCTGGGCTGGCAGCGGGTTTCCTGCGTGGACGGCACAGGCGTCGTCCGGTCCATTGAGGATATCCACCGGGAAATCTGGGATATCATAACCGGTCAGGGCCTGCTCTGACCGGGAAAACGGGAATGGAAAACCACTGGTCAATACACCGGGGCGGCTGCGTCCCGTAAAAAAACAGGAGGAAATGAACATGATCTATATTCTGCTGGGCAACGGCTTTGAAGAGGCTGAGGCACTGGTTCCCCTGGATCTGCTCCGTCGGGCCGGCGCTCAGGTGAAGCTGGTGGGCCTGGACGGTCTGGAGGTCACAGGCAGCCACGGTGTCACCGTGAAGGCTGACATCACCATGGACGAGGCCCACGACCCCGAGGATATGGAGATGCTGGTACTGCCCGGCGGTCTGGGCGGTGTGGAGGCCATCCAGAAGAACCTGTTCGCCCTGGCCCTGATCCAGAAGGCCTATGACCGGGGCTGCTGGCTGTGCGCCATCTGCGCCGCTCCCACTGTCCTGGCCCGGGCGGGCTGCCTGGATCGCCGTAAGGCGGTGTGCTACCCCGGCATGGAGGACGAGATGGGCTCCGCCGTGGTGCAGAAGGGCGCCCAGGTGGTGACCGACGGCCGCATCATCACCGGCGAGGCGGCCGGTTCCGCCTTTGAGTTCGGCCTGCGCCTGGTGGAGGCGGCCTGCGGCCGTGAGGCCATGGAGCGGGTGCGCAATGCCGTCCACTTCCATCACTGAGGAAAAAGCGGCCCTGCGCCGGGCGGTGCGCGCCCGGCTGTCCGCAATGTCCCCGGAGGAGCGGGAGGAGAGCGACGGAATTCTGTTCCGCCGCTTTCTGGCGCTGCCCGGAGTAGCGGCGGCGGACAGGGTCCTGCTGTTTTACGGCATGGGCGCCGAGCCGGACACGGCCAGATTGATTCCTGCGCTTCTGGACATGGGAAAGCAGGTCCTGCTGCCCCGCTGTCTGCCCGGTCACGGGCTGGAGGCCCGCCGGGTGACGGAGAAGAGCGTCCTCATCCGCCACCGGTACGGCATGCTGGAGCCGGGGGAGGACTGCCCTGTGGTTCCCCGGGAAGAGATTGAACTCATCCTGGTGCCCGGACTGTGTTTTGACCGTCTGGGTTATCGGCTGGGTCAGGGCGGGGGATACTATGACCGCTACCTGGCCGGATACCGGGGGACCACGGTGGGCCTGTGCCGCCGGGAGGTGCTGCAGGAGCATGTCCCCCGTGAGGCGCACGACAGCCGGGTGGAGCTGCTGGTGACCGACGAATAGCCTGTCCCGGTATGGAATGGGAAAAGCGGGCCCCGAAGGGCCCGCCTGAGACTGTCGATAAACTCTGAGGCTTAGATTTCGGAGGGAAAGATAGTGTGAAAGAAAACCGTCAGGGTTGTCTTTCGCGTGCAATCGAACCACTTTTTCAACCTTTTTAAAGGTTGAAAAAGTGCAGCAGCCTGTCGAAAAGACTTTTTCGACAGGCTGAAGCGGGCCCCGAAGGGCCCGCCTGTACCGCCGCTCTGGCTCAGCAGCAGCCGCAGCCGTCGTTGCAGCCGCAGTTGTTGTTGCAGCCGCAATTGCCGCCGCAGGAGCTGCCGCCCCAGCTGCCGCCGCAGCAGCAGCACAGAAGGATGATGATCAGAATGATCCAGAGACAGCTGTTGTTGCCCATACCGTTGTTACCACAGCACATGTAAACATTCACCTCACATTATATTGAGGAACCGGGGGCTCAGGCCGCCGTTCCCTTCACGACCCATACTATGTGGGGGCATGATCTGTGGTGACAGGAGGACATTTAGTTTTTTTCTTTTGCAATGGATAGGAGTTGAAGCAATGTCTCACTACGAAGGAAAGCGGGAGGCGCCCCGCCGTCAGCCCCAGCGGGACGGCGGCAGTGCCGCCCCCAGGAGAGAGGGCGGACAGCAGCCGCGCCGCCGTCGCCGCCGCCGTCTGGGCGCCTGGGGTGCGCTGCTCTATGTGGTGCTGGTCATCGGCGTGTCCGCGCTGCTGGCAGGCCTGGGCTGGATCTGGGCCGGCGATGTGCTGGCGCTGAACAAGGCGGAGATCACCGCGACCATCACCCTGCCCGATGATATCTTTACCTATACCGAGGAGACCAACGAGGAAGGGGAGACGGTCACCGTCTCCCACGCCGACGTGGGCTATGTGGCCGACCAGCTGAAACAGAACGACATCATTGAGTACAAGTGGCTCTTCAAGCTCTTCTGCAGCTTTACAAACGGCAGTGAGAAGATGACGTCGGGCACCTACACCCTCAGCACCACCATGGATTACAGCGCCATCATCCGCAATCTCAGCGCCAAGTCCTCCGCCCGCACCGAGGTGACGGTGGTCATCCCCGAGGGCTCCACGCTCAAGCAGATCTTTGAGATTCTGGAGGAGAACGGCGTGGCCACGGTGGAGGAGCTGACCGATACCGCGGCAAACTACGATTTCAAGTTCTCCTTCCTCAAGGACGTGATTCCTCTGGGTGACGCCACCCGTCTGGAGGGCTACCTGTTCCCGGATACCTATATCTTCTACCAGAATATGGACCCGGTGCAGGCGCTGAACAAGATGATCCTCCGCTTTGATGAGGTCTTTACCGAAGAGATGCGGGAGGAGGCTGCGGCCAACGGCCAGAGCATCCACGACATCGTCACCATCGCCTCCATGATTGAGAAGGAGACCACCGGCAACGACCAGACCGACATCGCCGATGTTATCTACAACCGCCTCTACAACCCCACTTCGGAGACGGCGGGCTATCTGAACATCGACGCCACCATCCAGTATATCCTGCCCGAGCGGAAGGAGAAGCTGACGGCGGAGGATCTGGCCATCGACAGCCCCTACAACACCTACAAGTACACCGGCCTGCCTGCCGGACCCATCGCCAGCCCCGGCCAGGCCTCCCTGCGTGCCGCCATGAACCCCTCGGGTAACGGCTACTACTTCTACGCCCTGGGCGACGACGGTGAGCACCACTTCTTCAAATCTTATAGCGGCCTGACCAGTTTCAAGGCCACCCAGGAGCTGTATCAGAATGGATAAGAAGAGACCGGAGCTGCTCTGTCCCGCCGGGGACATGGAACGGCTGAAGATGGCGGTGGCCTACGGGGCGGACGCCGTCTATCTGGCGGGAACCATGTTCGGCATGCGCTCCTTTGCGGGCAATTTCACCCCTGAGGAGCTGAAGGACGCCGTGGGCCTGTGCAAGGCCCACGGCGTGGCCGTCAATATCACCTGCAACACCATGCCCCGCAACGACGAGGTGGCCAGACTGCCCGAGTGGCTGGAGTATCTGGACGACCTCAGGGTGAACGCGGTCATTGTGGCCGACGTTGGCTCCCTGGCCCTGGTGAAGCGCCACGCTCCCCACGTCCAGATCCACATCTCTACCCAGGCCAGCATCGTCAATTACCAGACGGCCTCCGCCTGGTATGACCTGGGTGCCAACCGGGTCATCCTGGCCCGGGAGCTGTCCATGGACGAGATCCGGGAAATCCGGGCCAAGACCCCCAAGGACCTGGAGATTGAGGCCTTTGTCCACGGGGCCATGTGCGTGTCCTATTCGGGTCGCTGCCTGCTGTCCAACTACATGACGGGCCGGGACTCCAACCGTGGCGCCTGCGCCCAGCCCTGCCGCTACAAGTACGCCCTGATGGAGGAGAAGCGGCCCGGGGAGTATTTCCCGGTCTACGAGGACGAGAAGGGCACCTACATCATGAACTCCCGGGACATGTGCATGATTGACCACATCCCCGAGCTGATCGAGGCGGGCGTGGACAGCTTCAAGATTGAGGGCCGTGCCAAGAGCGCCTACTATGCCGCCATTGTGGCGGGCGCCTACCGCCACGCAGTGGACGCCGCCCTGGCGGATGAGCCGCTGGACCCGGTGTGGCGGGACGAGGTGGAGCATATCAGCCACCGGCACTACTCCACCGGCTTCTACTACGGCCAGCCCGGCCAGTTCACCGAGGACGCCCGGTACATCCGGGACTGGCAGGTGTGCGCTCTGGTGGAGTCCTGCCAGAGCGACGGCACCGCTGTGCTCTCCCTGCGCAACAAGTTTGCCGTGGGGGAGGAGCTGGAGCTGGTGGGTCCCGACGTGCGTCCGGAGAAGTTCATCGTCTCCGCTATGACCGACGGCGATGGACTGCCCCTCACTGAGGCCCGCAAGCCCCAGATGAAGCTGATCATGAAGCTGCCCCGTGCCGTGCCGCCCCTGTCCCTGCTGCGGCGGCAGGCGTCGGGAGAATAAGGAGGAAGTTCCATGCTGGAGTACAAGTTCGACACCCAACTCCTCATCGCCGGAGAGGACCTCTCTGAGGAGGAGATTCACGACTACATCGCCCAGAACATTGAGGGCGACTGCCTGCTGGCCTTCGGCGACGAGGACCTCATCAAGATTCACTTCCACACCAACACCCCCTGGAAGGTGCTGGAGTACTGCGCCTCCAAGGGCGACATCCACGACATCGTGGTGGAGAACATGGAGCGGCAGGAGAACGGCCTGAAGGGCTGAGCCCGTTGGGAGAGAAGGAGGCTGAACGCCCCTTGAGCAAGCAAAAACACGTCCGGCGGCTGGACTTCGACCTGCTCCGGGTGGTCTCCATGGCCGCCGTGGTCTACCTCCACACCGCCGCCAATGGGCTGCGGCAGTCGGAGGACATGGCCCTGTGGCACCTGTCCAATCTGCTCTGTTCTCTGGGTGTGGCGGCGGTGCCGCTGTTCTTCATGCTCTCCGGCGCCCTGCTGCTGGGGTCGGAGAAGACCGACGACCCGGTCTATCTGCTCCGCCGCCGGCTGCCAAGGGTGGCCGTGCCCGGGCTGTGCTGGTCCCTGCTGGTGATTGCAGGGGTATGGCTGACCCAGGGCGGGGAAATCGCGCTGCTGAAGCTGGTGAACCTGCCGGCCATCTCGGTCATCACCCCCTACTGGTTCCTCTACGCCCTGATCCCTATGTATCTCCTCTCGCCGCTACTCAAGCGGCTGACCGACCACATGGAGGAGCGGCACTGGCGGTATCTGCTGGGGCTGTGGGTGGTGGTCACCCTGGGCCTGAATCAGCTCAGCGGCTTTCTGCCCGACCCCTGGTACGCCCTGCTGCGGGAGAACCAGACGCTGAATGTGAGCGTGCTGGAGGGGTATCTGGGCTACTTCCTGCTGGGGGCCTGGCTGGAGCGTCTGGAGAAGCCCCCATCCCGGCGGGTGCTGCTGGCGGCTGTGCTGGGCAGCTGGGCGGTAATCGCCCTGGGCACCTGGATTGTCTTCCTGGTGACCGGCACCTACGGCCAGCAGTTCGCCACCTACCGAGGCATCTTCACCATGGTGCTCTCCGCCTCGCTGTTCCTTTTGTTCCGGGATCTGTTCCGGGGCAGGAGAAGCGGACGGGTGGCAATCCTGCTGTCCGCCTGTTCCTTCGGCGTGTACTTGGCCCATCCCATGGCCATTGAGCTGCTGCAGAAGCTGCTGGGGGGCGGTCTGACCGTGCCCGGCCAGCTGGCGGTGTGGCTGCTGTCCCTGGTGGGCTGCGTTCTGGGCGTGGTGCTGGTATCCAGCGTGCCCGGGCTGTGCTTCCTGGCCACGGGACAGCGCTTCCGGGACGCCTGCCGGGAGAGCAATGTGTTCGCCATTCTCCGGATGCGGCATGGAAAGGGCGGAAAGCGGCTGGCGGAGAAGCCGCCCCAATAAGCGAACAAAAAACAGCACCGGATGGAAATCCGGTGCTGTTTTTTGTTCTTATACGCTCTGACGGATGTAGATGTGCAGGTCGGTAAACAGCTTGGGCTTGGGGACGGTGCCGAAGGCCAGATAATCATAGAGCATCTGGAGGGGCATGGAGCCCTGAATATCGGGCTGCTGGACAATGGTGGCGGAGATGAGACCGTTTTTCAGCAGCTCCTGCTGGGCGGGGGCCAGGTCATGGGTGATGACCGACAGATTGCGGCCCCGGGCGGCCCGATGAATCTCCTGACACACCCCGTAGTCCCCCATATTGACGATGTAGAGGGCCTTCATGTCGGGGTTGTGCTCCACCATGTTTACCACCTCGGTGAAGTCGCCGTCCCGGAAGAGGGCGGGCATGCCGCCGTCCACCATGGTGAGGCCGGGGTAGGTGGCGGTGAGCTCCTGGGAGAAGCCGCCCATCCGTCCGGCAAAGCTGGGGGAGTTGGGGCCGTCGGCGGCGGCGATGCCCACCTGCCCCTGACTGCCGGTGCACAGGGCGGTCAGGCCTGCCGCCACCCGGCCGGAGTGGACGTAGTCACAGCCCACATAGGCCAGGTGAGGCGCGAAATCCTCGTCCAGGTTGAAGAACACGGTGGGGACGCCCTTGGCGTGCATGCGCTGGATAAAGGACATAAAAGACGTGGTCCGCAGGGGGAGGGCGGCGATGCCGTCGGGATGGCTCTCCTCAACGTCGTGGAAGATCTGCTCCAGATAGGGGGTGTCCAGCTGGCGGATGAGGAAGAAATCCACCGTCACGCCGAACTCCCGCAGCTCAGCGGCCTTGTCCCGGGCGGCGTGGAGAATGTCCAGGTGGAACACGAACTCCGGCCCGTGGAAGATAAGAAAGGCCAGATGGAGCCGGCGCTTTTTGACAGCCAGCATCTGACCGGCCATGTTGGGCCGGTAGCCCATCTCCTCGATGAGGGCACGCACTCTGGCCTCGGTCTCCGGGTTGACGCCGGGCCGATTGTTGAGCACCCGGTCCACCGTGCCCCGGGAGACCCCGGCGCGCTTGGCAATGTCCTTGATAGTGACCATAACCGTGACCTCCCCTTACAGTTCTCAGGCCTGCTTGGCCTCAGGGAAAATAACCTTGTTGACGAAGAAGAAAATGACCATGGAGATACCGCCGTTGAGCACCACGGTACCGATGTTGTAGATGAAGTCGGGCACGAACATACCGGCCACAGCCACCCACACGCAGTTGATGGAGTTGACGATGCAGTTGATGATGATGAAGGCCACGATGTACCAGGCGATCTGCCAGGCCAGGTTGCCCTTGCTGCGGAAGACGAAGTTGCGCTGGATGGGGAAGTTGATGATCTCACCGATGGCCATGGCGATCATGTAGGCGCAGAAGTAGCCCAGGCCGCCGTGGGCGGCGTCATAGCCGAAGATATTCCACTGGAAGGTCTCGCCGAACAGGGTCACCGGGATGCCGGGCCAGCCGAAATCCACGTTGGACAGGCTCTGGAAGGCCAGGGGCAGGAACTGGAGGATGAAGTACTTGAGCACCGTCACCAGGTTGCTGACAATGACGAACAGTCCGCCCTCACGGATCCACTTGGCGGCCTTGGGGTGGTTTCCGGCGAAATGATTCCACCAGCCCACCAGGCCGGTCTGCGTCTTTTCGGTAGCCATATCAGTTTTCTCCTTTCACATTGCCGGCCTGAGCCAGGGCCAGGTCGGTGGCTTTCTTAGCCTTGTTCATCCGGGAACGGGCGGAGAGCAGGTGGCCCACACCCTTGAAGAAGTGGCCGTTGAAAATCTCCACCAGCGCGGCGGACATGTCCATGTCGAAGGCGCCGCCCATCATCTTGGCCACGCCACGGAAGGGCATGTTGTAGATGAAGAGGATGTTCAGGTCGGGGGTGCCCTTGGCCTCAGCCTTGTTCTTCAGGTGGGTGAGGATGGCGTAGACCAGACGGCCAATCCAGCGCTTGGCGTAGAAGAGCTGGGAGAAGGTGTCGTTCATGCCCAGGGGGGCGGAGCGGTCCCACTTAGCGGGGGGGATGGGACGGCCCAGCAGGTACTCAAACTCGGTGTCGCCCACGTCGCTGACCTTGCCGGAGCAGTAGCTGGGCAGCTTGCTGAGGTCGTAGGGGGCGGGGGCATCGGTGCCCTTCACAGCCACAGTGGCGGTGAGGCGGATGTCGGCGCAGGAGGCGCCCACACGGATCTCGTAGTCGCCGCTCTCCACCTCGAACTTGCCGGTCTTCACGTTGAAGTAGCGGAAGGCCTTGTCGTCCAGCTCCACGGTGACGGTCTTGCACTCGCCGGGGTTGAGGAACACCTTCACAAAGCCCTTGAGCTCCTGCTCGGGGCGGAACACCACGCCGCCCTTGCGGGAGACGTACACCTGGGCGATCTCCGCGCCGGGGACGCTGCCGGTGTTGGTGACGGTGAAGGTGACAGACTTGTCGTCGGCCCGCAGGTCGGCGTAGGCGAAGGTGGTGTAGCTCAGGCCGTAGCCGAAGGGGAAGCGGACGGGCACCTGAGCGGTCTGGTAGTAGCGGTAGCCGATGTACAGGCCCTCCCGGTACTCGGCGGTGGCCTCAGTGCCGGGGAAGTGGCGGTAGGCGGGAGTGTCCTCGTACTTCATGGCCCAGGTCTCAGCCAGCTTGCCGGAGGGGTTGACCTTGCCGGTGAGCACGTCCACCACGGCGCCGGCGCCGGCCTGGCCGCCCAGATAGCCGTGGACCACGGCCTTGCAGCTGTCCAGCCAGGGGGCCTCGATGGGGGCGCCGCCGGACAGGACCACCACCACGTTGGGGTTGACCTTGGCCACGGCCTCCAGCACGTCCACCTGATTCTGGTGGATCTTCATGTGCTTCCGGTCCAGGCCCTCGGACTCGCTGATCTCGTCCAGACCCATGTACATCAGCACGATCTCGGCGTTCTTGGCCAGCTCCACGGCGGCATTCTTCTTGGCCTCGTCGGCGCCGCCGTGGCGGATAAAGCCGGGCTCAAAGCCCACCAGCTTCAGGCCGCTGCCGGACTTGATGACGGAGAGGGCACAGTCCAGCTTGGTGGGGTTGACCATGCTGGAACCGGCGCCCTGATACCGGGGCGTCTGGGCGAAGTCGCCGATGACAGCCACGGAGGTGCCCGCCTTCAGGGGCAGGATGTTGTCTTCATTCTTGAGCAGCACGATGGTGCTCTCAGCGGCCTTGCGGGCGGTGGCGTGGTGGGCGTCCACGTCGAATTCCTTGGGGGCGTCGGCGGGGATGACGGTGGCGAAGAGCACGTTCAGGTACTCGTCCAGCCGCTGGTCAATCACGTCCTCGGACAGGGTGCCGGCCTTGACGGCAGCCACCAGCTCCCGGTCGCTGTTGCCGCCGGTGGCGGGCATCTCCAGGGCGTTGCCGCACTTGAGACCCTCGGCGCGGTCGTTGCTTCCGCCCCAGTCGGTGACCACAAAGCCGTCAAAACCCCACTGGTCCACCAGAATGTCCCGCAGCAGCTCCTTATCCTCGTTGGCGTACTTGCCGTTGATGCGGTTGTAGGCGGACATGATGGACTGGGGGTGGCCCTCCTTCACGGCGATTTCAAAGCCGGTCAGGTAGATCTCCCGGAAGGTACGCTGGTCCACCACGCTGTCCGAGTGCATACGCAGGGTCTCCTGGCTGTTGGCGGCGAAGTGCTTGGGGCAGGCCGCCACGCCCTGGCTCTGGATGCCGCGGATGTAGGCCGCGGCCATCTTGCCGGCCAGATAGGGGTCCTCGGAGAAATACTCAAAGTTGCGCCCGCACAGGGGGGAGCGCTTCATGTTCAGGCCGGGGCCCAGCAGCACGCTGACGCCCTGGGCCTTGGCCTCTTCGCCCAGCATCTTGCCCAGCTCCTCGCCCAGCTCGGGGTCCCAGGAGTTGGCCATGGTGGCTGCCGTGGGGCAGCAGGTGGCGGGCAGGGAGGCATTCAGTCCCAGATGGTCCGCTGCACCCGCCTGCTTCCGCAGTCCGTGAGGGCCGTCGGACAGGAACATCCCGGGGATGTTCAGCCGCTTCACGCTCTTGGTGGTGAAGTTACCCTCGCCGCTCAACAGGCTGCACTTCTCTTCAAGGGTCATTTTCGCTATCAAATCCGCGTATTTCAATCCCTTACACTCCTTTTCCGGAACAATTGTCCCCTGCTGTCGCCGATGCTGTGCTCGAACACGACCTTTGTGCACAGTATAGCAGAAAGAAAAGCGAATGGGACGTGTTTGACGTAATCGGTATGTTTACGTGCGTAAATTGCAATTTGGGACGGGGCACGAAGAAAAATAAAGGCCCCAGATACTGCCCGGCCGCCTGCCGGAAAGGCAGGCGGCCGGAGGCAATCAGGTATTTGCGGTGCCGGAGACGGTGCAGACAATGCCGGTCTGGAGATTCTCCACGTCCATGGTGTAGTTGGTACCGTCAGTGGTGGTGGCGGTGAAGCTGCGGGTGTCGCCGGTGAGGGTGATGGAGCCGTCGTCGTTGAGGGCCCAGGTGCCGGAGTCGGTCTGGATGCCGGAGTTCTCGGCGTTGTAGTCGAAAGCCACGGTGAAGGTATTGTCGGGCATCAGGACCACATTGCAGACCAGCCAGCCGTCACCTGTGCCGGTGAGAGTGAGGTAGGAGCCATCGCTGGGAGCGGAGCTGCCGCCGCTGACAGCGCCGGAGACGGTGCAGACGATGCCGGTCTGGAGATTCTCCACGTCCATGGTGTAGTTGGTACCGTCAGTGGTGGTGGCGGTGAAGCTGCGGGTGTCGCCGGTGAGGGTGATGGAGCCGTCGTCGTTGAGGGCCCAGGTGCCGGAGTCGGTCTGGATGCCGGAGTTCTCGGCGTTGTAGTCGAAAGCCACGGTGAAGGTATTGTCGGGCATCAGGACCACATTGCAGACCAGCCAGCCGTCACCTGTGCCGGTGAGAGTGAGGTAGGAGCCATCGCTGGGAGCGGAGCTGCCGCCGCTGACAGCGCCGGAGACAGTGCAGACGATGCCGGTCTCCACGTTCTCCACATCCATGGTGTAGTTGGTACCGTCAGAGGTGGTGGCGGTGAAGCTGCGGGTGTCGCCGGTGAGGGTGATGGAGCCGTCGTCGTTGAGGGCCCAGGTGCCGGAGTCGGTCTGGATGCCGGAGTTCTCGGCGCTGTAGTCGAAAGCTACGGTGAAGGTATTGTCGGGCATCAGGACCACATTGCAGACCAGCCAGCCGTCGCCGGTGCCGGTGAGGGTCAGGTAGGAGCCATCGCTGGTAGCGGAGCTGCCGCCGTTGACAGCGCCGGAGACAGTGCAGACGATGCCGGTCTCCACGTTCTCCACGTCCATGGTGTAGTTGGTACCGTCGGTGGTAGTGACGGTGAAGCTGCGGGTGTCGCCGGTAAGGGCGATGGAGCCGTCGTCGTTGAGGGCCCAGGTGCCGGAATCGGTCTGGATGCCGGAGTTCTCGGCGTTGTAGTCGAAGGAGACGGTGAAGGTGTTGTCGTTCAGGAGCACCACGTTGCAGACCAGCCAGCCGTCGCCGGTACCGGTGAGGGTCAGGTAGGCGTCGCCGCCGGGCTGAGCGGACTCAGTGGGCTGGACGGTCTCGGAGGCGGTGGGAGCGGGGGACTGCTGGTCGCCGTCAGCCGCAGCCACGCCGCCGGTACGGAAGAAGGCGGCCCAGAAGATGAGGGACAGCACCAGGGCGATGACCACCACGATGCCGATTCTGGCGGGAACCTTCACGCTGTCCTTCCACTTGCTGCGGTTGAGGAATACGAAGAGGGCGGCGGAGAGGACGGCGGTGTCCAGCACCACCAGGAGCACCAGCCAGTAGGGGGAGGTGTCGGCGGCGGCGGCCACAGCGGCGCTGTTGGCCTGGGTGTAGAGGATGTTGTGGCAGGCGGTGCGCATAGCCTGCTGGGCGGTGTTGCTGGAGCTGTCCAGGGTGACGCCCATGAGGCAGAGCATCATGTCGCCGCCAGCCCGGATAGCCAGATTCACGTCCATCCAGCCGGTGTTGCCCATGGCGGAGTCGGTGACCACCACGCCCTGGAAGCCCCACTCGTCACGGAGCACGTTGGTGAGCAGGGCGGGGTTGGCGCCGGCCCAGACAGTGCCCAGGTAGTTGTAGCTGCTCATGATGGCGGTGGTGCCGCCCTCCTTGACGGCGATCTCAAAGGCGCGGAGGTAGATCTCGCGCATGGACTGCTCGTTGGCCCACACGGACAGGGAGAGACGGTTGCTCTCCTGGTCGTTGAGGGCGAAGTGCTTGACGTAGCAGTACACGCCCTGGCTGGCAGCGCCCCGGATGGTGGCGGCGGCCAGCTTGCCGGAGAGGAGGCTGTCCTCGGAGTAGTACTCGAAGTTACGGCCGGAGAGGGGCGTGCGGTGGATGTTGGCGCCGGGGGCGTAGAGACCCACCACGTGGTTGGCCACGGCCTCCGCGCCGAAGGTGCGGCCGAATTCCTCCACCAGAGTCTGGTTCCAGGTGGAGCCGATGACCACCTGGCTGGGGAAGGACACGCCCCGCAGGTTGCTCACCAGACTGTTGATGCCGGCAGGGCCGTCCAGGTCGTTGGTGGCGGGCTTGCCCACGCTGGTGACCTCGGGGGTGGACCAGCCACCGTTGGAGATCATGTTGGTCATGTCCTCCACGCTCAGCTGCTCCAGGAGCTGCTCCCACATGGGGGCGTCGTAGTCCTTGCCGGACAGGTCCTCCAGGGTGAGGCCGTGGTTGGCGAAGGTGATGGGCTGGTCGTCCGGGTTGTTCTCATACACGGGCGCGTTGGTGAAGGCGGCCACTACCTCGTCGGAGGCGGTCTTGCCGTCGGTGCGGGCGGTGGGCAGGGTGCCTTCCCAGTCGGCACGGGAGACGTACTGGGTGATCTGGCCGTTGGTCACGTCGTCGAAGCGGTTGACAGCGGCGGTCACGTCGGTGGAACGGGGGTTGCTCTCGTCATAGACGGTGGTGGAGGCCACAGTGTACTCCCGCTGGTCGATGACCTCGTGGGCGTTGCTCATCAGCTTAATCTGATAGGTGCCGGACTCCAGCACATAGCAGCCGTTGGTCTGGTAGTCATAGGAGGCCATGTCCTCGGCGGTAAAGGTGATGGTGACGGACTGGCTGTCACCGGGCTGGAGCAGTTCGGTCTTGTCGAAGCCGGCCAGCACCACATGGGCCTTTTCAATGCCGCCCACAGTGTAGGGGGCGGTGTAGTAGACCTGGACCACGTCCTTGCCGGGCACGCTGCCGGTGTTGGTCACCTTCACGGTCATGGAGATGGTGCCGTCGGCATCAGAGTAGTCCTCGATTTCCTGGGTAAAGGTGGTGTAGCTCAGGCCGTAGCCGAAGGGGTACTGGACGGCGGCCTGGTAGGCCTCCTCGTCGCACAGGCCGGTCTCGTTGTCGATCCAGCGGGTCTCGTAGAAGCGGTAGCCCACGTAGATGCCCTCGGCGTACTCCACGTAGTTGCGCTCCAGGTTGCTGTATGTAAAGTCGCCTGCGTTCCAGTAGGCGGGGGAGGAGGAGATGTCATAGGCGTAGGTGTCGGTCAGGCGGCCGGAGGGGTTCACCACGCCGGACAGGGCCTCGCCCACGGCGTTCATGCCGGTGCTGCCGGGGCCGCCGATCCACAGGGCGGCGTCGATGCCGTCATCCTCCAGGAAGCCCAGCTCCATGGCGTGGGAGGAGTTGATGAGCACCACCACGGTCTCATAGCCCTGGGACTTGACCAGCTCCAGCAGGTCCTCTTCGTCCTGGGTGAGGGAGAGGTAGCTGCGGCCGTCGTCTGTGTCGCTGTATCCGGCCTTGTACATGTCGGCGGGCAGGTCGCCGCCCTCGCCGCCGATACGGGAGAGCATGACCACGGCCACGTCGGAGAAGTCCCGGGCCTGCTGGAGCACCTCGTCGGTGTACTGGGAGGCGGGCACCTCAGCGGGGGTGAAGTTGGAGCCGGTGTAACCGCCCTGCTCGGGACGGCTGACGCCGGAATTGCGGTAGAAGTCGGCCAGCTCCTCGTTGACGGTGAAGCCGGCGTTGGTCAGGCCCTGGATCAGGTCCACGTTGGAGGACGTGTCGCTGGAGCCGCTGCCGGTGCCGCCGTAGAGGGGGGAGATGCTGGCGTAGCCGAACAGGTTGACCTTGGCGCCCTGCTCCAGGGGGAGGGCGCCGTCCTTGTTCTCCAGCAGCACGAGACCTTCGGCCTCCAGCTCCTGGGCCATCAGCAGGCTGGCCTCCTTGGCCTCCTCGGGGGTGAGCTGCTCGGCAGTGATGTTGCCGCCGGTGAGGCGGCTGTTCAGGTTGGCCGCCATAAAGGCGTTGATGGCGGGGTACAGCTGGATGCACACCACGTTGACAATCAGCGCGATGACCACCAGCACGCTGACCAGGATAACGGGCAGCTTTCCCGCCGGGCGGGGGGACGCCGTGTTCTTTTCTTTCATATCCATGCTCCTTCTCCTTTTATTTTGCCCGGGCACAAAATCAAAATGAAAAAGACAGTTGCTTTTTTCATGCCCATGCTGTATTGTATTCAACACAGTGTTGCATTTCAATCATTAGATTTTTTAAAAACGTTGCATCCAAGACACAAATTAAAAAAGTGTTGGAATTAAAACATAAACTGTGAAAAAGACGGGAAACAGGAGGAGCGTCATGGAGAAAGAGGAGCGGAGGGAGAACCAGCGGACCCGGCTGACCAAGCGGCTGCTGCGGGAGAGTCTGCTGGGGCTGCTGGCGGAGAAGCCGGTAGAGAAGATTACGGTAAAGGAGCTGTGTGAGGCGGCGGAGCTGAACCGGTCCACCTTTTATGCCTATTATCAGGACGTATTTTCTCTCTATTATGAGATGGGCAACGAGCTGGTGGACGCCCTGGTGGACTATGTGCGGACGGGCGGGGTGGAGACCGAGTCCATGCTGGCCTATATCAAGGAGCATCGGGAGATGTTCGCGCTGCTGATTTACAACGGGCAGTTCATGGACATGAATTCCCCGCTTCAGCGTCGTGTGTTTGAGGAGACCATCCGGTATTCCTGGCCTGCGGGGGCGGAGATGGACGTACCGGAAATGGAGTGGAAGTATGTGCTCCAGTACATGTTCATGGGAGGCAACGGAGTGATCCACCGCTGGGTGCGCAACGGCTGCGACATGGAACCGGCGGAGCTGGCGGCGCTGCTGGAGGGGATGACGGAGACCATGATGCGGGCGGCGCCTGGGCTGGCACGGCAGGTCGGGAAAAAGGCATGACAATTTTGCCGGGATATGCTATACTGGAGAAAACATTTCCCGGAAGGAGGTTGTTCCATGAGCGACTGTCTGTTCTGTAAGATTGCGGCGGGAGAGATTCCGTCCAACAAGGTCTATGAGGACGACCAGGTCTATGCCTTCTACGACATTGACCCCCGGGCGCCCACCCATTTTCTCGTGATTCCCAAGGCCCATATCGGCTCCTGCGGCGAGATCAACGCGGAGAATTCCGGTGTGGTGGCCCATGCCTTTGAGGTCATCTCCAAGGTGACCAAGGACCTGGGCATCACGGATTTCCGTGTGGTGTCCAACTGCGGCGAGCAGGCTGGTCAGAGCGTGCATCACTTGCACTTCCACGTCCTGGCGGGACGGGATATGACTTGGCCTCCCGGTTAATCCCAGCGTTTTGACGTGACTGCCACCCCGGCGGCCCAGCCGCCGGGGCCTACGCTAAAAACTTGCCGCAGGCAAGTTTTCTTAACGCTGCGGTGACCTGGCCTCCCGGCTAATCTAAGCTTTTGCGGGTCGGCCCCTCATCCGTCTGGCCTGCGGCCAGACACCTTCCCCGTTGGGGAAGGCTGAAAAAGGCGGTCTTTGACCGCCTTTTTTCATTGAAATAAATTGAAGCCGTATGGGTGAAACTAGCGAGGAAGAATGTTGCCGTTTGGTAGCATTTTTCTGAGGTGATCCCATGCACTTTCAGAGAATCGAAGACCTGAGGGTTGACCACGATAAAAGCCAGATTGAGATAGCGGCTTATCTCAACTTGAACCGAAATGTCTATTGGCGGTATGAAAAAGGAATTCGGGAGATTCCTGCCTGGGCTGTGATTAAACTTGCAGACCTGTATCAGACCACCACCGACTATATTCTGGGACGTACAGACGATCCTTCTCCCCGTGCGTAAACTGGCCTCCTTTGCGCTGCCCTTTGGGGTGGGCATATTCCTGTCGGCGTACCTGCTTCCCCGGACGGTCCAGCTGGCCGGGGCGGCTCTGTGCGCCCTGATTTGGGTGGTATGCCTGCGCCGCTGGCGCAGACAGCGGGTGGATAAGCGGCTCCGTCCGGTGTTATACACCGCAGGACTTGCCATAGCGCTGCTGTGGAGCTGGGGCTACGACATGCGCACGGTGTATCCGGCAGAGCAGTTGGCGGGTACGGAGGAAACCTTTGTGTTTCAGGCGGCGGACTGGCCGGAAACGGGGACGTACAGTGTCTCGGTGGAGGCGCGGCTGTTGAATCCGGACGGGCCGGATTTAGGCGTACTCCTTTATTTCTACCCCGGCGACGAGAAAATCCCTGATATAAAGCCCGGCGATACCCTGACCTGTACCGTCCAGCTGAAGCTGGCGGACACCGTGGGCGGCGAGGAAAACGGCTACTACTATTCCAAGGGGATTTTCCTCACCGCCAATGCCGCTGCAATCCCAGAAGTCACACCGGCGGAGAATGTACCCCTGAAATACTGGCCCGCTCTGTGGCGCAGGGCCATGGGGGAGCATATCGCCGAACTCTTTTCCGTCGAGACCGCCGGTCTTGCCCTTGCCCTGACCACCGGGGACAAGTCCGGCCTCACCGGCGGGTTCTACACCGCCCTCAAGCGCTGCGGCCTGGCCCACGTGGTGGCCGTGTCCGGCATGCACATGAGCATGGTGGTGATGCTGGCGGCCATGCTGGTACGCAGACGGCGGAGAAAGATGATGGCCATCGTGTCCATCCCGCTGGTGCTGGCCTTTATGGCCCTCACCGGCTTTGCGCCGTCAGTGGTGCGGGCCGGCGTGATGCAGATTCTCCTTCTGCTGGGCCCCGCCCTGAGCAGGGAAGGGGATACGGTGACCTCCCTGTCCTTTGCCCTTCTTTTGCTGCTGCTTCAGAACCCCTATGCCGCCATGAGTGTGGGCCTTCAGCTCTCCTTCCTGTCGGTGGCGGGTATTCTCACCATCACAGGGCGGCTCAACGAGAAGTTTTTCCACCGTTTCCCCCTGAAAAAGGGGAAAACCAAGCCCCGTAGGCTCTATAACAGAGCGGTCCGCTTCCTGGTGGGCTGCGTCACCATGAGCATCGGGGCCATTGCCTTCACCACGCCCTTCACCGTCTATTACTTCGGCACTGTCTCCCTAATCTCGCCTCTGGCCAACCTGCTCACCCTGTGGGCTGTCACCGTGCTCTTCCTCCTGTGTCTGCCTGCCGCTGCGCTGGGCGGTGTGCTGCCCGTTGTCGGCAAGGTGCTTGCCGCCCTGGCGGAGCCGGTGAGCTGGCTGTTTCACCGCATCGTGTACGGCCTGAGCAGCCTGCCCTTTGCCTCAGTCAGTCTGGAAACGGGGCGGTACATCCTGTTCTGGCTCCTCTTTGTCTACGCCGTTATTGGTGCCTGCATCCTGTTCCGCAAGGAGAAGCCCAAGCCCATTGTGCCGGTGTGCTGCTGTGCCATTACTCTGACGGCGGCGCTCCTGTTCAACGCCCTGTCCCTGCGGGGCGACGGACTTGCTGTCACAGTACTGGATGTGGGCCAGGGGCAGAGCATCCTGCTGGCAACCCAGAGCAGCACGGCTCTGGTGGACTGCGGCGGCAGCGGGTGGGAGGACCCGGGAGACATTGCCGCCGACTATGTGCAGGCCATGGGCAAGAGCACCCTGGACCTGCTGATACTGACCCACTACCACAGCGACCACGCCTGCGGTGTGCCCGAGCTGATGGAGCGGCTGGATGTGGCGGCTCTGGCGGTGCCCGATGTGGAGCCGGACAGCACCCTCCGGGCGGAGATTCTGGCTCTGGCGGAGGAGAAGGGGACCGAGGTCATCTTCATCGAGGAGGACACCACGGTGGAGCTGGACAGCGCATCCCTCACCCTCTACGCACCACTGGGCACCGGCGGCGGCAACGAGGAGGGACTGTCGGTGCTGGCCACTCAGGGGGACTTTGACGCCCTCATTACCGGAGACATGAACGCCGCTGTGGAACGGCGGCTCGTCAAATACGGAAACCTGCCCGATATCGAGCTGCTGGTGGCAGGCCATCACGGCTCGGCATCCTCCACCTCGGCGGAGCTGCTGGAAGCGGTTATGCCGGAGTACGCCGTCATCTCCGTGGGCTACAATACTTACGGGCACCCTGCGCCCGAAACCCTGGACCGGCTGGAGCAGGCGGGCTGCACTGTCTGGCGCACCGACCTCCGGGGCACCATTACCATCCGGGCAACAGACTGAATCCACCCACAAGGGGGAACAACCCATGGCAAAAAAGGAAAAGGCGGACAGCGCCGCCTATCAGAAGCTGAAAAAGGACATCTCCGACGGCAATATCGGCCGTCTGTACGTGTTCCACGGAGAGGAGACCTATCTCCGGGACTTCTACCTGGGGCAGATGAAAAAGAAGCTCCTGCCTGCGGGCATGGAGGAGTTCAACCTCCACACCCTGTCGGGCAAGGAGTTTGACATCAAGCGTCTGGCCCAGATGGTGGACTGCCTGCCCATGATGAGCGAGCGGACCCTGATTGTGGTCAGCGACTATGACCTCTATAAAGGAGATAAGGAGGGACTCACCGCCCTCTTTGCCGACCTGCCCGACTATGTGTGCCTGGTCTTTGTCTACGACCTCATCGAGTACAAGGCGGACGCCCGCACCAAGCTGGCCGCATCCCTGAAGGAGCACGGCAGCGTGGTCAACTTCGCCCGGCAGGAACAGGGGGACCTGGTGGACTGGGTCCGCCGCCGCTTCAAGGCCACGGACCACGACATCGGCTCGGAGGAGGCCAAATACCTCATCTTCCTGTGCGGAGACCTGATGAACGGCCTTATCTCGGAGATTGGCAAGATCGGCTCCTACGCCAAGAATCACCGCATCACCCGGGAGGACATCGACGCCGTGGCCACCCCCCAGCTGGACGCGGTGGTGTTCCAGATGACCGATGCCATTGCCGCCGGGAATTTCGACAAGGCCGCCGCCGTCCTGGGGGACCTGTACCACATGCAGGAGGCCCCCATCAAGATTCTGGCTGTCCTGGGCAAGCAGCTCCGGCAGCTCTACTCCGCACGACTGGCCATTGAGAACCGGAAGGGCACCTCCTATCTGATGGAGCTGTGGGGGATGCGCTCGGCCTACCCAGCGGAGAAGCTGATGCAGTCGGCCAGACGGTTCTCTCTTCCCTGGTGCCGCCGGGCGGTGATCCGCTGCGGGGAGATGGACCTGGCCATGAAGTCCACCGGTGCCGATGGGGAGGAGCTGCTCACCCAGTTTCTGCTGGAGCTGGCGGGTGCCTCGTCCCGAAAGCGCTGAACGGAGGAACAAGCTGTGCTGAAAATCAAAGAGGCCATCGTGGTGGAGGGCCGTTATGACAAGAATACCCTCTCCCAGCTGGTGGATACCATGATCATTGAGACAAAGGGGTTTGGCATTTTCAAGGACAATGAGCGGCTCTCCCTGCTCCGCCGTCTGGCCAGAGAGCGGGGGCTGGTGGTGCTCACCGATTCGGACGGCGCGGGCTTTGTTATCCGTAACTTTCTCAAGGGGGCCATCCCGCCCCAGCAGGTAAAACACGCCTATATCCCCGACCTCTTCGGCAAGGAGCGCCGCAAGCGCCAGCCGGGGAAGGAGGGCAAGCTGGGGGTGGAGGGCATGCGTCCCCAGGTGCTGGAGGAGGCGCTCCACCGAGCGGGGGTCACCTTCCTGGACCAGGAGCCGGGAGCGCAGACACCCAGACGTCCCATCACCAAGGCGGACCTGTTCTCCGCCGGTCTGTCCGGCGGACCGGACTCCGCAAGCCGCCGCCAGACGCTGCTCCGTTGCCTGGACCTGCCCGAGCATATGACGGCCAATGCCATGCTGGAGGCGCTGAATGTGTTCTGTACCTATGAGGAGTTTCAAAAGGCCGTCTCCAACCTTGAGACGGCGGAAAAGCAGTAAAATTGTTCTGAGAGCCCGGCGGATTGCACCGCCGGGCCCTCTTTATAGGCCGCCAAAAAATTTTTTCGGAAAAGCGAAAAAACCTCTTTACAAACAGGGGAGGGTATGCTATTATAATCCTGCAAACAAGAATTACTACTGTTAAGGAGGCGAGTATGGAACGCACCATCCGGTACAGCAAAAAGCGTGAGGCCATTCTGGAGGCCATCTGCTCCACCGATATCCACCCCTCGGCTGACTGGATTTATCAGCGGCTCAAGCCCGCCCATCCGGATCTGTCTTTGGGTACTGTCTACCGGAACCTGAACTTCTTCCGGGAGCAGGGAACGATACAGTGTGTGGCGGTGGTGAACGGACAGGAGCGCTTTGATGCAAACGTCCGCCCGCACAATCACTTTATCTGTGACCACTGCGGCGCTGTGATTGATCTGCATCAGATTCCGGTGGACGCCGGGCTGGATCGGCAGGTCAGCGAGAAATACGGGCTCCAGGTACACCATCACGACCTTGTTTTCCACGGCACCTGCACAGGCTGCAGGGAGAAAAGCCAAATCAGTTAAATAAAACAAAAAATCAAAATCAGGAGGAAATCAACATGAAAAAGTTTGTCTGCACCGTCTGTGGTTATGTCCATGAGGGCGATTCCGCTCCCGAGTTCTGCCCCATCTGCAAGGCTCCCGCTGAGAAGTTCAAGGAGCAGTCCGGCGAGAAGACCTGGGCCGCTGAGCACGTTGTCGGCGTGGCCAAGGGCGTGGACGAGGAGATCCTGAAGGGTCTGCGCATGAACTTCGAGGGCGAGTGCTCCGAGGTCGGTATGTACCTGGCCATGGCCCGTGTGGCTCACCGCGAGGGCTATCCCGAGATCGGCCTGTACTGGGAGAAGGCCGCCTATGAGGAGGCCGAGCACGCTGCCAAGTTTGCCGAGCTGCTGGGCGAGGTCGTGACCGACTCCACCAAGAAGAACCTGGAGATGCGTGTTGACGCCGAGAACGGCGCCACCGCCGGCAAGTTCGAGCTGGCCAAGAAGGCCAAGGAGCTGGGTCTGGACGCCATCCACGACACCGTGCACGAGATGGCCCGCGACGAGGCCCGCCACGGCAAGGCTTTCGAGGGCCTGCTGAAGCGCTACTTCGGCTAATCCAAACCGGATAAGTAAGCACTTTTTGAGAGGGAATCGGGAAACCGGTTCCCTCTCTTTTTGCGCTTGTGGTGTCCCAAGGGTGTCCCGCCGCTGTTTGCCTGTGTTCTGAATCAAGAAAAAGTGTCCCGTGTAAAAGGTGTCCCTAAATCAACAAGTTGCACAAAGAATGGTGTCTTTCTGGTGGGCCATTACAGGCCCATTTCTTTGACCCGTCTGTAAAAGGTATTCGGCTTCAAGCCAACCTCCTGCATGGCGGCGGTGGCCGTTATCTCCCCGGCCCTCCACCGCTTGCAGGCGTCTTTGAATTGCGCCTCGTCCACCTCCAAGGGCTTGCGGCCCTTGTACTTGCCCGCGTCCTTGGCGATTGCGATTCCTTCCCGTTGCCGCTCCAAGATGTTCTCCCGTTCCAGTTCCGCCAGAGCACCGAACACTGTCAGCATGAAACGGCCTTGCGGGGTGGTGGTGTCGATGTTCTCTTTCAGACTGACAAACTCCACCTGTTTCTCCGTCAGTTCTGACACGATGGAAAGCAAGTCGCGGGTGTTGCGGGCGATACGGGAAATACTCTCCACGATAACCATGTCCCCGGCCCGGACAAAGGCCATCATTTCCTTGAACGCCTTGCGGTCTGTGTTCTTGCCGCTCGCCTTGTCGATGAACAGTTTTTCGGCCTTCTGTTCCTTCATCATTTTCAGTTGCCGCGCCTCGTTCTGCTCGATGGTGGAGCAACGCACATACCCAACCCGCATTTGCCGCACGCCCCTTTCGTTTTTTCTGGTATCATTGTACCACAAAGGCGAAAATATGTCAATAGAGTATTTTATATTTTTGAAATATTTCAAATAAAAGAAAATGACTTGTGTGACACATAAAACGGCGCTGTTTCAATATGTCATAAGGGTATACCCTATTGACAGAGAAAGGAAATGATACTCTAAAAGTATCACTTCCTTTCTCATTTTCATCATTTCTCTTTTGGAGGGACTTCTGCGACTTTTATAGAAATCGGCTCGCTAAACTCACCATCGTATGTTTCTTCTTCCCCATCCTCGTCTATGGTAACTTGATAGCTGTATGCATATACTGTGTCGATTATCTCTGCAAGTTCTTCTATTGTCTCTACACCGCGGGTTTCATTTGTTTGAAATCTGAACCAACCAGCTTGACCCGCCCTCAAATTTTCTACGGCATTGAAAGCATCTACAACAATATCACCATTTGCATCTAAACCTTGAAATCGAACAATAACGTAGTCCATATCAGTTTCCGTTATATTACGAAATTGTAGTTCAATATCTACCCCATAGCCATAGTTATATCGCACGTTCTCATATTCAAGTTCATCGAAAAATACTTCAGTTTCCGACAATTCATCATTATTTTGCGACAAAACTTCTGATGATTGTGTAACATTAGGCGATTGAGACGCAGATTGACCGCCACAAGCCGACAATGACAGCATGAGTGCCGCCGCCAGAATCAGCGGCAATAACCGTTTCATCTTCCTTTGCCTCCTTCCCGCACGACCTCTGAAAAGGTGTGCTTAACAATCGGGGGTGTCCCCTTCATTTTGATGTACCTTGCAACCGTGGAGCCGCTCCGCCCGATCTGACGGCCTACCTTCGCATAGTTGCCAAACCGGGCATATAAGCGGTGCATTTCCACGATTTCCGCCGGGGTCACTCTTGACCCGGCCATTACTTCACGACCTTATCTTCTGCCCGGAGCATGGTTTCCTTCATGGCCTTTTCAAACTGGTCGCGGACATATTCCTCTGCCGTCCATTTCTTATCAGAGCCGCCCTCCGCCAGAATCTTGTTCATCTTGTCGAGGTGAGTAAAGAAAGACTTCGGCAGGATGATACGGCCCTTTTCGGTGTCTAATACGATACGCATAGCAATTCCTCCTAACAAACAAAAAATGTACGAACACTGTGCAAATCGCCAGTATTTCGTACAATCTATCATATATATATTGTCAAGACCTTTCACAAAATTTCTCCAAAATGACGGGGAATAAAGTAAAACGCGGCAGATTGACGGAAAACGGCGGGAAACACACGGTTTCGCGCCGTTTCCTCTTTATTTTGCTCCATTTTCACTTGATTTCACGGCGAAACGCTCGAATTTCAAGCGTTTTCATGCCGTAACAGAGAAAAACAAAGCGTTTCGTCGCCGATTTCGTGGGATTTGCCGCCGTTTCCATCGTTTCCGCTCGCGTTTTCCGTGATTTATCAGCGGTCGGGAAAACGCCCAAAAAAGACGGGGCGCGGCCTTTTCCTCTGTCAAAATCCCAAAACCATCCCCCGGTGTCCCTCTGTCCACGGGGGAGCGGCGGCAGGGCAAAGGGATTCCGCCGCCCAGCGGCAGGAGCCGCGCAGGATTCCCACACGAAAAAATTTTGCGAGGGAGTTCCTTTTCTTCTGCTCCGCTCGCCTTGTGTGAGGTCTGTTTGATTATCGGAAAAATGTTGCAAAATTGCTCTAAAATCAACACTATTTCGATTATTTTACTAAAAAATATTTTTATGGTATAATATATATAGAAGGTGAGAGAGGGGGGAAACCTCTTGAAACCTCTCTAAATTCTAATTAAAAGGAGATATTCCACTATGAAAAACAATTAGATTTCTGACTTTCTGATTCCCGCAGAGCCGACCTATGAGGACAAGCTGGACTGTCTGACCGAGGAAGATTTCTTTGCCTTCTTCGAGGCCATGAACGCCGCGCCCAAGTGGGGGACTTGCGGCGGGAAGGATTGTATCAAAGTGCTGACCCTATGCCACAACGGGACACACCACAACGCCGCCTTTGACCCGGAAACCCACAAAATCACCTGTTTCAGTGAGTGCAACACAACGACCATGATTCACACATGGGTGTGTAAGGTGCTGGGAACAACGAACCCAAACGAGGGCAGGCAGTTCATTGAAAAGTGGATTGACGAGGCAGAGATTGACTTGTCCGATGTGATTCCGGGAACCAGCGGCGGCACAAAGACCTATCATGTCTTTGACCCAGACAAGAAGGTGGACATGGTGAAGGGCATTGACCCGAAAATCCTTGCCGACCTCTATTCCCGATTTGATACCACGCCGCAGACCCTTTCCCGGTTGAAGTGGTATTTGCCAAAGGCGCGGGGCGGCGACGAAATTCCGCTCCAACAGTTGATTGACTTTGATGTGGCCTACTATCCCAAGCGGGGGACAATTATTCTCCCACACCACAATATCAACGGCGAAATTGCAGGGCTTTATGAGCGCAGTTTTGCGCCTACAAGGGATGAAATGGAGAAGATTTTCCAATACGGCAAGCACGAGTGGATAGACAACAAGGAAATTTGGAAGGCCATTCATTACGCGCCAAAGTCTAAATATATGCCGCTTTGGAAGGAGAAAGAATATCGAGATAAAAATATCGAGAACGATTACACATGGAGTTTTCCCAACAGTTGCAACCTTTACGGCTTGCACAAGGCAAAAGAGGCCATTCAGGAGAGCGGCAAGGCAATCATTTTCGAGGGCGCAAAGAGCGTTATGCTTGCCCATGCCTACGGCTATCCCTTCGCCGTGGCCTCTCACACCTTCGGCGCACATGAAAACCACATTTCCATGCTGATTCATGCGGGCGCAAAGGAGATTATTCTTGCCTTTGACCGCCAATACAAAGAGCCAGCGGGAAAGGAGTGGGACACCTACGAAAAGCGTACACAGGGCCTTGCAGACCGTGTGGGGCGGTTTGTGAAGGTGAGCCGCATTTGTGACCGTGACGGCGCTTTCCTTGGCTACAAGGACGCGCCAATCGACAACGGCAAGGCCGCCTTTGAAACTCTCTTTGCCAGCCGGGAAGTTCTGACAGGGAGAGGGTAAGGCGTGAACCATGAAAAGGAAAAGGCCGCCGCCGACCCGCTCGACACAAAAGAGGGTGTCCCGCTCCACCATGTAGGAGCGGGAGAGGCCGAGGGCGAGAGCGCCGCCGCGCCGCTCCTGTTCCGTGGCGCTCCGATCTGCTGGGCCACGGAACAGCAGACCCGCCGCGTGGTGGAGAAAAACGCCGTCGGCCCCGATACCATCAGCGAGAGGCCGGGGCGCAAAGTCAACCTGATTGCCTACAACGGCCAGACCTACCAAAAGGAGCGGTTTTATCAGGCCGTGTTTTAGGACTACAAGAAATATCCCTATCGGGTGAAATTCCTGACCAATGATATTTTCCGGCTGGGCGGCAGTCAGAGGGCAAAACTGCAATATCACATTCTTTCCCAGCGGTTTCCGCTCGCGGCGGTGAGCGCGTCGGACAAACAGGAGTTAGAGGCGTTTGCCGCGTCCTCTGCAACAGAAACCGCTCAGCGGTGGTTAAACCGCATGATGTGGCCGCAGGGCCATGAAAAAATGGTGTCCTTCGGCGCGGCGCTGGAAGTGCCGGGGAACACGCGCGGCCTCTGGTGCTACTATGCCAAGGTGGACGAACACCGCGCAACCTATACCGGCGTTCCTATGTCGTGGGAAACATGGGCGGCCCCTCTGCTGGACTATCTGACCGCATGGAGAGCCGCCCGGCGCTGGGACATGGTAGAGGTCATGCAGGGGGCCATGCTCCGCTTGTACTACCACGCGCCCTATTATCTGACCGTCCCCAAGGCTGTCCGCGTGGCCGTGGTGAAATGGGTGTATCAGTTTTTGAAGGACGGGGCCGCCCCCTTTCCCTTCGCCGGGGACATGGGGAGCGAGGAATATTCCTTCACCATTGACTTTGAAAGAGATATGGAGATAGTTCCCAACCGCTCCATAAAAAACGATATGGCGGCCTACAACCGCCAGGCCAATGCGGAGAAAGGCCGCCGCCGCGTGGAAAAGCGTTTTGCCGACTTGCAGGGCGACAAGTGGACAACGGCGGAGTTGACCGGCCAAGGATTCACCAAGAGGAATATTAGTGCCTTTGTAGAAAACGGCCTGATAAAACGCCTCTGCAAAGGCCATTACATGAGGGTTTCCAAGTGAGCGCGGGGACATCGGTAACGCGCCCGGAAGTTCATTATTACAAAGTTATTAGAACATTCGGGCGCGTTACCAAAGTGTCAGAACGCAAAGGGAAACCAATATCAAAAGAGAAAGAGGTATCAATTTATGGTAAATTACATTTTTGACCCGGAAGAAAAAGAGTATATCACCGTGACGCGGCCTTATCCCTATTCCGTGGGGTGTCATGGTAAACCGCTTTTCCCGGCGGAGATATACAGACGCAGGGCAAAACTGAAAGTCAATCTGATACCAGAAACCAAGGAGAGGGGGGACAATAAGCATGACTGATAGAGATAGAATGATTGATGATATTATCCTTGCCTTTGACTGGGAAATGGGCTGTATTGAAAAAGATAATGTCTGGTTTGAGAGCGTCCAAGGCAACACGCCCAGCCTCACAGACGCATACAACCGAGTACACCGCAAGGGCAAGAAGTACGATGAACAGCGGGCGGCCTTGCGCCGTGTGTTGCGCCGCATTTTGCCAACCGACACCACGCCGCCAGACACCAAGACAATGGAAAAGCAGTTGCGGCCCGCCGCAAAAGAGGCGGTGGAAAAGGCGCTTGCAGAGGCCGTGAAGGATTTGAACAAGTGAGCGGCCCGCCCGCTCGACGGCAGGGGAAAGAGGACGGCGGCGAGTTAGACCCGCCGCCGCTCCTGTCACTTCTCCTTGTCGCTGGTATTTGTTTCCCGCTCCGCGTCCTTCTCCTGTCCGGGTTTCTTCTCCCATTCAAGAATTTCTTCCATCACCAAGGCAAGCGGCAAGTCTGGTAAATTCCACATAATCAAGCCCCCATTCTTCATTATGTTACATGGCGTTTAGATTGTGTGTCAAGACTTCAATTCCCGGTTTGGAAACCGCCAGATAGTAACGCTCCGTGACCTTGCCGCTTGCGTGTCCCATCTGATTGCAGAGAATGTGGGTGGGGGTGTTCATCTCTGCAAGGCGTGTCCCGTAAGTGTGCCGCAAATAATGAAATTTGAAGTTGATTCCCAACTTGGCCTTGATGGTCTTGGAGTGATACTTCATGGAGTTGACCGTCTGTATCTTCCCATTCGGCAGGGAGTTCACCAATTCCAATGAGGAAATTTGCTTTCCGTCAATGTCCGTGATAAAGGTCTGGTTTTGTGCCCGCTGTGCGGCCAGAGCCGCCGCCTGTGCCTTGTTCTCCCGCTCCAAGTGTCGGAGATAGGCTTTCAGTTTTTCGCTCATGTAGACCGTTCTGCGGGCATTTCTGGTTTTGAGGGACACCAATTTAATCAATCCCTCTTGGTATTGCATTTGCCTGTCAATGGTGATTGTCCCGCGCTTGGTATCAATGTTTTCCCATTTCAGGCCGTAACACTCGTTAATGCGCAGGCCGCAACAGCGCCCCAGCAGATAGGCGGTTTCCGCATTTGTGCCTTGAAAGTATTCATCCAGCCGCGCCACCTCGTCCGGGGTAAAGGCCACGATTTCCGCGTCCTCGTCCACCTTCATTTTGGGCATACGGATTCTGACATCTTTGTTCACGCAAAGTTTGTTGTAGGTGTCTACTTCCAAATAATTGCGGGAATAGGCTTGCCCGAAAATCAAATAGAACATTTTCAAGAAAGATTCCACATACTTGTAAGCCCGGCCCTCTGTATAATACAGGTGGGCGAGATAGTCGTTGACCTCTGCAACGCTGATTTCATCAATGTAACGCCGCCCAAACTTGGCGCAAAGGTGATTGTTCCAAATGCTGTCTTGCTTGCGGATAGTCTGATATGCCTTGCCGCTCCGCCCCTGTTCACAATATTCCTTGTAGACCTCTTGGAAGGTCTTGCGCGTCACGGGGGCTTGCCTGTGCTGTTCCTCCTGTTCTCTGGTGACCGCCGCCGCCCGTGCCAGAATCGCGGCCCGCTTGGTGGTGAGCAGATTCCCAAACTCGTCCTTGGTGCCCTTTCGGTTTTTCTTCTTGCCCTCCACCGTGAAGGTGAAACGGTAAGCCCAATTCCCGTTTGGAAGCTGATACACGCCCGTGTCATTCTGTTTTGCCATTGTGAAGTGACCTCCTAAAAATCTATTTTTAGGTGTCCTTTCACACATGGATTTTTTCAAAGTTCAGAACAACAGGTGTCCCGGCAAACAGGTTTCAAGCCCTTGCGCCCCATCTTGTTATTGCGCCGCCGGGCGGCGTAGCCGCACGGCTTGGCTCGCGACGAGGCCCGCCACGGCAAGGCTTTTGAAGGCCTGCTGAAGCGCTACTTCGGCTAAGCCAATAGAGTGAAAAAGTCCCCGGACCGCAAGGTCCGGGGACTTTTTTGCCGTGGCGGGCCTCGTCACCGAGCGTTTTGCCTGTGGCAAAACCTCGATGCCGGGTGGATTCACTCCGCCCGAGCAGATAAGATCAGCGGGGATCCCATGGGACGAGTCCCATGGGGAATGGCCCGTCACGGCAAGGCTTTTGAGGGCCTGCTGAAGCGTTACTTCGGCTAAGCTGACAGAGTAAAAATCCCCGGACCGTGAGGTCCGGGGATTTTTTTGTCGTGGCCGGTGGTTCGGATATTGAACTTGAATCAGAGCTGCAAATGACTTGATTCGTACAAGGTTCTTGCGGTTTCCTGAACGACATCAATCTCCAGGTTTTCGAGTTCAGCATATTCTTTGCCCAGCATTTTGGAGAATCCCTCCATGATTCTGCTGGATGCTGCCGAGTGACCGTTGCTCCTGTCAGAACCGCCGGCTTCTTTACAAAATTGCTCCAGCAGATTTCTTTCGCTGGAGTAGATCAGTTCCACCAGCTTGGCCCGATATTCCAAATCCTCAGAGGATATTTCCTGACAGACGGCCAAATCTCTTGCGTGCTGGGCCTCGTGTTTCAGCAGAGAGACCCTGAAATTTTCACTCTCAAAATCATAAGCGGATTTTACGCAGTTGATGATTCCGTCGTCGTCCGTCCAGCCGCCGGTGCTGATTTCGCCAAAGGAGAGATAGTCCAGCCAGCTTTTGGTGATAAAGCCATCCAGCATCTTTACAGTATAGGTCTGGATTCCGTCCGGTAGTTCCACCTCAAATATCTTGACCTGTGTTGTCCGCCAGATATAGGGGCCATAGAAGCCGCCGGTCTTGCCGCCGAGAAAATGAAAGCCTCTGCTTTGAAATGCTTCGGCAATTTGATTTTCCTCTATGTCGCACAGCCAAATCTCACCCTCTATGCCGAAGAAGGCTGCCAGGGCTGCCCGCAGGTTCTCCTCGGCACGCTCCTTGCCCACGCATAGGTAAAAAACATCCCTGTAATACCTCTGGTAGAGGGTCAATATCTCATTGAGACAGGCATCCACGTCATAGGTGATATCATTCTCTTCCTCAAAGACCGCCATGAATCGGTTGTACAGCTCTGTCTGCTCCGGGAACTGCCTGATATAGCGAAGAGCACCGGTCAGATCGCCTTTGATCAGATAGCCGTAATAGTCGCTTCGGCAAAACATATTGCATCATCCTTTGGACCTCTGAAGGTTGGGTATTCTCAATTGTAGCATGAAATTTTGAGCCTTTCCACTGATTCTATGGGAAAATAGAGCAAAAAGCACCCGGTCCGTTGGACCGAGTGCTTTTTGCATGCCTGCTTATTTCACGATTTCATACAGCCGCAGCATGGTAAGAATGCTCTGCTGGAATGTGAGTTAGCCGGCATAAGTGAAAACCGGATCCCCGCTATCCCAGTCGAGATAATAGTATACCTGACAGGGGATTCCCAGGTAGAACTGAAAGGCGTCATCAAAGGCATACCATGTATCCTGGATGGAAGCCTCCATATCGGCACGGGTGCTGGCGTCAATGGAGGACAGGAATTCCTTCGGCGTCATGGTGCTGCCCGGACTCATGTTGTATGCCACGGTCACCAGCTGGTTCTCTGCGTCATAAGTAGCCTTCCAGCGGTCATCATCACCGATGCCGAAATCTTCTTTTATACATTCAAAGATCTTGGAGACCGCCAGACTGGCCAGTCCCTGGCTGTCCTCATAATCGCCCATATCCATGAGTGTCCAAAAGGCGTCTATATAGTCTTCCATGTACTCGCCGTTCTCCAACTGTTCAAGAACGGTATTGTATGCGCCGGCCATCACGCTCTGTTCCAGATAATACTGTGCGCTGTCGGCCATTTTCCGGCTGTCCTTGTAGGTGTCCAGGGACTCAAAAATCTCCACTGCTTCCTGATAATACAGCTTGGAGAGGTTGGCATCGGAAGAGATGGCCTCGCCCTCGGACAGGACGAGGGACAGGCCTTCGTCGCTGCCGCTCTCGCCGTAGGACATGAGGGCCATGGCCTTGTCGTACATGGCCTGCTTGGCCTGGTCGGCGCTGTCCTTGTAGTCGCCCAGAGCTTCAAAGGCTGCGGCTGCGCCGTCATAGTCCCCGGAGGCCAGAAGGTCGGCCGCATTGTTGTATGCGGAGCTGTTTTTCATGCTTCCGAAGATTAGCGAGCCGGCCACAATCACAACAATGGCGGCGGGGACCAGTATCATGGCCAGCTTGCGGGTCTTTTTGGCTTTGGCCTCCGCAACCGCTTTTTCCGCCGCTTCTCTTTGCAGCCGCTCGTCCCGGTCGGCCTTCAGCTGCTCCAGATCCAGGCCTGACTGGGAAGCGGACGTCCTGCGGCAGTTGTGGCAGAACTCCTCGCTCTGGTGGTTGAGGGCGCCGCAGGAGCAATACCAGAGATCCTGCTCCGCTTTGAAGACGAATTTGCAGTCGCTGCCGAACTTGATCTGATACTGCTTCATAAGCTCAGAGTCGAGGAACGCGTTCAACAGCGGCACAGGGGCGGAGAGGGGCTCCCAGGGTGTCCCGGAGCTGGTCCAGATGCTGTTGTCCGAAAAGATAACCTGGGTCACTGTGGCCGAAAAGGCCCGTGTAGCCGCATCCGGGAGGGAAATGGGGACCTTTTGGCCGAAATCCATGTTTCGGGCTGCGTTCAGGTCCAGGTACTGGTGGTCAACCGGGGTGCCCAGGGGCTGATTCACCGTGTCCAGCGGTGTGAGGGTGACGGTAGCCGCCTTGATAATCTTGTTTTGAATGTTGCGGATCTTCAGCTGTGCCAGCACCTTGCCCGTCTGGTTGTCCTTGAGGAGCGCTCCGGCCGCAATGATGACGGGAGACCCCACGGAATACAGGTTTTCGGGCAGGGCAGACAGCCGTGCATATCTCTCGCTCATGGTTCCCCTCTCCTTTACAGCTCGGGAAGCTCGTCGGCAGGGGCGGCAGTGTTCTGAACAGCGCCGTTGCCCGCCATCTGATGGACGTCGTCCACCAGCTGACCGAAGGCGTACAGAGGCCAGGAGGAGAGCAGCGCCAGCAGGCCGGAGAGGCCGCAGCTCAGCAGCAGGACGCCGTTGAAGGAGTCGAAGAAGGTGAGCAGCTCCACGACAATGCCGACCGCCATGCAGACAATGCCGATGCCGCCGCATACCATAGCCAGGGTTCTCAGTTTTTTGCCGATGTTGGTGTACAGTTTGTTCATGATAGTCTTCCTTCCTTTCCGCACGACCTTTGAAAAGGTGTGCTTTACAATTTGTGTGTCCCCTTCATGCTTCATTTTATGGCTGCAGAAAGAAAAAACAATATTCTGGCTGCATAGTGTTTTCCTGTACGGGCGTCTGGAGCATGGAATTTTGACAGGCTCCGGCCAATTTGGGAATTGTGATACGGGGAGAATATGGTATACTGTAACTGGTACGGCAGCAGCGAAGCGTTTGGATCACAGATGACGAAAACGCGAGGTGAACGAAATGACACATGAGGAATTTCAGGCAGCGGTAAATTATTGGAAAGAAAAGGATGCCAAGAGTGTCAAGATGGAGCGTTCAAAGCTGGCGGAGGCGGTAGAGGCGTATATCCGGTCCAAGAACACCGGTGCGCTGGCTACCGGCGCCGGGGACTTTGTCCGCTGCACGCCGCTTGAGTACAGCTATCACGACGGATTCTTCTGGATTTTCTCCGAGGGCGGGGAGAAGTTCATTGCCCTGGAGAAGAACAGCAATGTGTGCCTGGCCATCTTTGACGGCTACGGCGCCCCCGGAGGACTGCATGGAATGCAGGTCATGGGCAGGGCGGAGATGGTGGAGCCCTTCTCCGAGGAGTACATGGCCCATGCCGCATACCGGAAGGTGTCCACCGCATTCCTGGAGAAGCAGAAGCCTCCCATGAACCTGATCCGTATCAAGCCCACCAGAATCGACTACCTGTGCTCTGAGTTCAAGAAGGAGGGCTGCTCCAGCAGACAGACCCTGGTGCTGGAGGAGTAACCGACTCAGAGCCGGAAGAGAAAAAGAACAAGAGACCGTGCAGAGCGCTTTGGCGCTCTGCACGGTCTCTTGTTTTGTCCAGACTGTTTGCAGCCAGACTGAAAAAGGAAATTCCAAATGCAGGCGAATACGGACAGAAGTTTTACGACAGCGACTGAATCAGTTCCTCCACCCGGCTGTGAATCTGTTGGATGACGTCCAGAAAGACCTGGTCGCTTTGACCGGTGGGATCGGGCAGCTGCCAGTTGTCGTCAAAGGCACGGCCGATATAGGGGCAGCCCACGTCGCAGCCCATGGAGATGACCAGGTCAGGGGCGGGAATCTTGTCAATGGTCTTGCTGTACTGCTCTTTCTCCATGTCGATGCCGTAGACCTGCTTCATCAGCCGTACCGCGTCCTGGTTGATCCGGGGCTTGGTCTCGGTACCGGCGGAGTAAAAGTCAAACCGATCCCCCGCCAGGTGGCGGCCCAGAGCCTCGGCCATCTGGCTGCGGCAGGAGTTGTGCACGCACAGAAAGGCAATCCGCTTTTTGGCCATGCTCACCGCCCCCAGTCCTCCAGCAGCTTCACCACCTGGCTGGCCTTGAGTACCCGGCCGCCGGAGGCGATTCTGCCGTTGATCTCCAGAGCGGGCATCATCATGGCGCCGCTGGCCATAATCTCCTGCATGTCGGTCACATACTCCACCTGGACGGGCAGACCCAGAGTGCGCACCGCCTCCTGGGTGCTCTCCAGCAGGGTGTGGCAGTTTTTGCAGCCGGAGCCCAGCACCCGCACCTTGGTGATGGGGCCCAGGTCGGAGTGAACGGCGGACGGCTCACAGCCGCACCCGCAGCTGCAGGTGCAGGCGGGCTTCTCTTCCTCATTTTTCTTTCCAAATCCGAACAGTGCCATAAAAAATCTCTCCTTTAATATGTTAGCATTTCAAAAAGCTGTATTTTCACACCAGCAGGGGCTGGAGGGCATTGAAGAAGTAGCCCACCAGAATAATACCTGCCGTACAGATTGCGATGAAGATCCCCAGCAGCTTGGGCTTAACCGCCTTGCGCAGGAGGATGAGGGAGGGAAGGGACAGAGTGGTCACACCCATCATGAAGGACAGTACCACGCCCAGCAGAGCGCCCTTGGCCAGCAGAGCCTCGGCGATGGGGATGGTGCCGAAGATATCGGCGTACATGGGTACACCCACCAGAGTGGCCAGAATCACGCCGAAGGGGTTGCGGCTGCCCAGCAGGGCCGCCACATAGTCGGCGGGAATCCAGTTGTGGATGACGGCGCCGATGCCCACGCCCACCAGCACGTAGGGGAACACCTTTTTGGCTGTGGAGACCACCTGTTCCCAGGCGTAGGCCAGCCGGTCCCGGACCGTCAGGGTCTCCTGGGGCTGGTCCAGAACCTTGCTGCCCCGGATGTAGGCCTCCACCTGATTGTCCAGGTGCAGTGCCTCAATGAGCGTGCCGCCGGCCACGGCCACAATCAACCCAAACACCACATAGACCACAGCGACCCGCCAGCCGAAAACTCCCATCAGCAGCACCAGGCTGCCCAGGTCCACCATGGGGGAGGAGATGAGGAAGGAGAAGGTGACGCCCAGGGGCAGCCCGGCGGCAGTGAAGCCCATGAACAACGGGATGGAGGAGCAGGAGCAGAAGGGGGTCACGGTCCCCAGCAGGGCGGCCAGACAGTTGGCCCCCAGACCGTGGAACCGGCCCAGAATCCGCCTGGTCCGCTCCGGCGGGAAAAAGCTCTGGATGTAGGAGATGAGAAAAATCAGGCAGCCCAGCAGCACCATGATTTTGATGGTGTCGTAGAGGAAAAACTGCACGCTTCCGCCCAGCCGGCTCCCGGGGTCCAGCCCCAGCTTTGCCACCAGAGCGGTCATCAGGCGGCTGAGCCAGCCCATGCCCAGAATTTCATTCTGGAAAAAGTACCATATCGCTTCCAGCTGTTCCATAAACCCTCCTAAAACAATAAATCAAAATTTTTCGATTTGATATCCCGGAAAAAGCGCCGCCCCCTTTCGGGGTGGCGCCGGAATATTCCGTTATCCGGAGCAGCCGCAGCAGCTCTGCCCCTCCTCCACAGCGGTGATCTCCCGCAGCAGCGCCACGGCTCTGGCGCTGCCCTGGGGACTGATGCGGTAGTGGGTCCACTTGCCCTCCTCGCGGCCCACCACAATGCCTGACTCGCAGAGAATTTTCATGTGGTAGGACAGGGAGGACTGGGGCATGTTCAGGGCGTCAGTCAGCTTGCAGGCGCAGGTCTCACCGCTCCGCAGCAGCTCCAGAATCTGCTGCCGCCGGGGGTCGCACAGGGCCTTGAACACCGCTGCCCGCTCCTCGTATACTGTGGCCATGTGCACACCTCAAATCTAAAAATCTTGATTTATTATAGAACGCAACGCCGCCGCTGTCAAGGGGAATTCCCGGAGACACGGCGGCGGCGTGTTACAGAGCGACCTGCTGAATCTGGCTGTGGAGCAGTCCGTTGGAGGCCAGCAGGCTGCTGCCGTGGGTGAGGGGGAGGGGGGAGCCGTCCAGAGCGGTGACGGCGCCGCCCGCCTCAGTGACCAGCAGCAGTCCGGCGGCGTAGTCCCAGGGCTGGAGGCACAGCTCCACATAGCCGTCCAGCCGTCCGCAGGCCACGTAGCTCAGGTCCAGGGAGGCGCAGCCGGTTCGGCGGACGTCCTGGCAGCTGTCATAGATGCGCCGGATCTGGGCAAAGGCCTGGTCTGCCAGCTCCCGGTGGCCGGGTACCGTGCCCACGGAGATCATGCTGTCCGCCAGGGCTGCCGCACCGCTGACGTGGATGGGCGTGCCGTTGAGGAAAGCGCCCTCACCTGCCCGTGCGGTGAAGCACTCTCCGGTGTAGGGCTGGAGTACCACGCCGAAGGTGACCTTGCCCTCCTCCGCCAGGGCCAGGGAGATGGCGCTGTGGCGGAAGCTGTGAATCAGGTTGGTGGTGCCGTCCACCGGGTCCAGAATCCAGAAGGGACGAGCGGGGTCAATCTCCCGGCTGTCTCCCTCTTCGCCCAGCAGCTGGGCCTCGGGAGTCAGAGCGGCCAAGCGGGTGTGGAGCAGGGACTGGACCGCCAGGTCCACATTGGTGACGAAGTCGGTCTCACTCTTGGCCGTCACCTGCCGGACGGCGTCAGGGTCGGTAAGCAGGGCTCCCGCCTCGCGGACGGCCTGGAGTACCTGCTGGATAAGCTGTTGTGTAAGGATGGTCATGGCGCAGCCTCCTCTGTCTGATGGATAGCGTATCACAGGGCACAGGGTGCCCGTCTGTCTCCCCATTATAGCGCCCATGACGGTCTTGTCAATGGGCCCCCAACGGCTCGTTTTTAACATTACGCAAACAAAACAGGAAACAGCCGTCAACATTGGGAGGCTACAATACGGTCATCAGGCAGGGAAAGATTCCACTGCATCCACAATGGAGGTATAAAAATGTCAAAAAAGAACTTTGTCACTCTGATTTTCGCCACAGTGGGCGGAATCCTGTTCGCGCTCGGCATATGCATGGCCTTGCTGCCTGCGTGGAATGCGTTCCGGCAGGGCGTGGTGCTGGGGGCGGCAGGACTGGCAGTGCTGCTGATTATGGTGCTGGTGCGCCGCAAGATGTCGGGCAAACCCGTAATCGTGGCCCCCACGGCCAGAACGGTGGGCACTGTCCTGCTGGGTGCCGCTGGTGCGCTGGCGCTGGGTGTGGGGATGTGCATGACCATGGTCTGGAGCATGATGACCGGCGGCATTGCGGTTGGCATCGTGGGCATTGTCCTGCTGCTGTGCCTGATTCCCGCAGTAAAGGGGCTGAAATGATGAGAAAAATAAAGCTGAACCCCATTTTTTGCGTGACAGCGCTGGCTGGGGCGGCAGCGGTTGTGGCCGGTGTTCTTCTCAAAAACCGGCCCAAATACTTAAAGGAGCATTTCAATGAAAAAGTCAAAGCTGATTCAGACAAACGAGCGGATTGCGGAACATGTGGTCCAGGGCTACAAGAAGATAGAGGACGGCGTGGTAGGCGGCTACAAGCGGGTGGAGCAGGGGGCCGTGGACGGCTTCCAGAAGGTCTCCGACGCATTCGTGGAGCGTTTTTTCACCCGGGAGGGGGAGACCGTGGAGGAGGCCAAAGCCCGGATGGCCCGAGAACAGGACAGGTGAGAAGGTGGGGACGGCGCTCACGCCGTCCCCGTTTTCCGCCGCAGGGGAAAGCAGGGACAGCTGAAGACTTCTTTTCCGGAAATGGCGGCTGAAAACAAAACTTTAACATTTGCATGGTATCATACTCCAGAACATAGCACATGGGAGGGGTATTCATGTTTAAAATCCTGGTGGTGGAGGACGACAAGGCGCTCAACCGGGGCGTGTGCGCCTTTCTCAACCGCAACGGCTATGAGGCCGTGGGGTGTCTGGGCGCTGCTGAGGCCTATGATGCCATGTATGAGACGGTATTTGACCTGATTGTGTCCGACATTATGATGCCGGATATTGACGGCTTTGAATTTGTGCAGTCGGTGCGCACGCTCAATGAGAACATCCCCATTCTCTTCATGACGGCCCGGGACGACTTTACCGCCAAGCAGCGGGGCTACCGGGTGGGGATTGACGACTACATGGTCAAGCCCATTGACCTGGACGAGCTGATGCTGCGCATCGGCGCGCTGCTGCGCCGGGCGAAGATTGCGGCCAGCCGGAAGATTGAGGTTGGCAGCTTTGTGATGGACGCCGACGAGCACACAGCCTGCCTGAACGGAGCGGAGGTTCCGCTGACCGCCCGGGAGTTCAGCCTGCTGTACAAGCTCCTGTCCTACCCGAAGAAGACCTTTACCCGCAGCCAGCTCATGGACGAGTTCTGGGGGGTGGACACCGCCTCCGGCCCCAGGACGGTGGACGTGTATATGACCAAGCTGCGCAGCAAGCTGGCGGCCTGTGATTCGTTTGAGATTGTGACCGTCCACGGCTTGGGGTACAAGGCGGTGCTGAAATGAAGGGGAAGCTCCGGACGGCGCTGGCGGCGCTGTACCGCTACCTGCTCTTTTTCCTGCTGATGGCCTTTGTCATTACATGCTGTATGCTGCTCTTTTTCAACGCCCTGGCCGCCCGCATGGACCTGGCGCTGACAGAGGAGAACGTGAGCCTGGCGGCCAAGCTGACCTTCGGCAATGTTATGCTGCTCAGCCTGGCCTGCACCGTCATCGACAGCATCCGCCGCAAAATAACAGTGGATCGGCCGGTCAGACAGATCACCGAGGGCGCCCAGCGGATCATGCGGGGCGGCTTCTCCGTCAGGCTGCGGCCCATCCCCAGCCCGGTGGGGGAGAACCGGTTCAACGAGATCATCGCCTGCTTCAACAAGATGGCGGAGGAGCTGGCGGGCACCGAGACGCTGCGGACGGATTTCATCGCCAACGTGTCCCACGAGCTGAAAACCCCGCTGGCGGTCATGCAGAACTACGCCTCCATGCTCCAGCAGCCGGGGCTGCCGGAGGAGGAGCGGATGGAGTACGCCGGTGCCATTGATGCCGCGTCCCGCCGGCTGGCCGACCTTATCTCCAACATCCTGCGGCTGAACAAGCTGGAGAACCAGCAGATTTTCCCCCAGACCCAGGTCTGCGACTTGAGCGAGCAGCTGTGCCAGTGCCTGCTGGGCTTTGAGGAGCTGTGGGAGCGCAAGGGCATTGAGATTGAGGCCGACGTGCAGCCCGGCGTGCTGGTGCGCACGGACAGCGAGATGATGAGCCTTGTGTGGAACAACCTGTTCTCCAACGCCCTGAAATTCACGGAGCCGGGTGGCCGTGTGACCCTGCGCCTGCGGACGGAGGGAGAGCTGGCGGTGGTGGAGGTATCGGACACCGGGTGCGGCATCTCGCCGGAGACGGGCAAGCGGATATTCGACAAATTCTATCAGGGCGACACCTCCCACGCCACTCAGGGAAACGGGCTGGGTCTGGCGCTGGTAAAGCGGATCATCGACATTACCGGAAGTGAGATTTCCGTGACCAGCCAGGTGGGCGCGGGCAGTACCTTTACCGTAAAGCTGCGGAGGGAACCGGATGGACAGGGGCCGCAAGATGCTGCGTAAGCTGATCTTTCCCCATCCGGCGCTGGTGGTCCTGACAGCTGCCGCTGCCGCCATTGCGCTGATCTGGGCCTTTTCGGACGGAGCGGAGGGGAATCCGGGGGTATATGCGGCCTATACGCTGTCGGCCTACGGGCTTGTGCTGGTGTGCGTGAGGGTTCCCGCCCTGGTGCGGGGCGTCCGGCGGCTGGTGCGGGAGGAACCCAGAATCCGCCGCTGCATGGACGACGCCGGGCTGCGGACCAGGCTGACCCTGATTCCATCCGTGGCCGCCAACGGCGGGTATGCCCTGCTGCAGCTGGGACTGGGCATCCTCAACCGCTCTGTCTGGTACTATGCCCTGAGCGCCTATTACGGCCTGCTGCTGCTCATGCGCTGCACCCTGCTGCTGAGGATGGGCCGCAGCGGCCTGGGGCAGGACCTGCGGGGCGAATACCGGCTCTTTCTCGGCTGCGGCGGGGTGCTGGCGGCGATGAACGCGGCGCTGGCGGTGATCGTGTCCTATATGGTGTGGCAGAACCGCGGGTTTACCCACCATCCCACCACAACAATCGCCATGGCGGCCTATACCTTTTACACCCTGACCATGGCTGTCATCAATGTGGTGCGCTGCCGCCGTTACAACAGCCCGGTGCTGTCAGCGTCCAAGGCGGTGGGGTTGGCGGCGGCGCTGGTATCCATGCTGTCCCTGGAGACGGCCATGCTCAACGCCTTCGGTAGCGGGGACGATATGGCCTTCCGGCAGGTTATGCTGGGTGCCAGCGGCGGCGTGGTGTGCCTGGCTGTTCTGATCATGGGGCTGTACATGATGATTCGGGCGGCAAAAGAGCTGGGCCGGCTGAAAAAAGGAGTACTGGATTATGACGTATGAGGAACACGGCGGGACCTTTGCCTACACCTATTCTGCCAAGCAGCAGGAGGAGGTCCGGCGGATACGGGACAAATATACAGACAGACAGGAGTCCAAGCTGGAGCAGCTGCGCCGTCTGGACCAGAGCGTGACCAGAAAGGGGATGCCTGCGGCGCTGACGCTGGGGATTTGCAGCTGTCTGGTGCTGGGCGTGGGAATGAGCTGCTGCCTGGTGTGGGCTGAGCGGCTGTTTGTGCCCGGCGTTGTGATTGGGCTGGCGGGGATTGCCGGCATGTGCCTGGCCTACCCGCTGTACAGCCATATCACCCGCCGGGAGCGGGAGCGGCTGGCGCCGGAGATTCTCCGGCTGACGGACGAGCTGATGGAGCAGTAAAGAGAGATGGACATGGAAAGGCCTCCGGCCCCGGAGTAATCCGGGACCGGAGGCCTTTTTGATGAAAGAAAGCCCTTAAGCGCTCTCTTCGGCGAAGTTTCCGGTGTAGAGCTGGTAGTACTTGCCCTTTTTCTCCATCAGCTCATCGTGGGTGCCCCGCTCAATGATGCGCCCCTGCTCCATGACCATGATGCAGTCGGCGTTGCGGACGGTGGAGAGGCGGTGGGCGATGACAAAGGTGGTCCGGCCGGTCATCAGCGCGTCCATGCCGTCCTGCACCAGCTTCTCGGTGCGGGTGTCGATGGAGGAGGTGGCCTCGTCCAGAATGAGCACCGGCGGGTCGGCCACGGCGGCACGGGCGATGGCGATGAGCTGTCGCTGGCCCTGGGACAGGTTGGCGCCGTCGCCGGTGAGCACGGTGTCGTAGCCGTCGGGCAGGCGGCGGATGAAGCCGTCGGCGTTGGCCAGCTGGGCGGCGGCGATACACTCCTCGTCGGTGGCGTCCAGGTTGCCGTACCGGATGTTGTCCATCACCGTGCCGGTAAAGAGGTGGGTGTCCTGGAGCACGATGCCCAGGGAACGGCGCAGATCCGGCTTCTTGATCTTGTTGATGTTGATGCCGTCGTAACGGATTTTGCCGTCGGCGATATCGTAGAACCGGTTGATCAGGTTGGTGATGGTGGTCTTGCCTGCGCCGGTGGCGCCCACGAAGGCGATCTTCTGGCCCGGCTTGGCCCAGAGGCTGATGTCGTGGAGTACCAGCTTGCTCTCGTCGTAGCCGAAGTCCACGCCGTCAAAGACCACGCCGCCCTCCAGGCGGGTGTAGGTCACGGTGCCGTCGGCCTTGTGGGGGTGCTTCCAGGCCCAGACATTGGTGCGGTGATCCGCCTCGGACAGATTGCCGGCGGCGTCCTCCTTGGCGTTGACCAGCTCCACATAGCCCTCGTCGGCCTCGGGCTCCTGGTCCATCAGGTCAAAGACACGCTGGGCGCCAGCGGCGGCGGTGACCACGAAGTTTACCTGCTGGCTCACCTGGGTGATGGGCTGGGTGAAGCTCTTGTTCAGACCCACGAAGGAGATGACGGTACCCAGGGTGACGCCGGCCAGGCCGTTGATGCCCAGAATGGCGCCCACAACGGCCACCAGGGCGTAGCTGAGCCAGCCGATGTTGGCGTTGATGGGCATGAGCAGGTTGGCGTACCGGTTGGCCTTGTCGGCGCTCTGGCGCAGGGCCTCGTTGACCCGGTGGAAATCGGCCTTGGCGGCCTCCTCGTGACAGAAGACCTTGACCACCTTCTGGCCGTCCAGCATCTCCTCGATGAAGCCGTCCACAATGCCCAGGTTTTTCTGCTGCTGGACGTAGTAGGAGCCCGACAGGCTGGAGAATTTGGCGGTGACCAGCAGCATGACCACGGCGGTGATCAGGGAGATGATGGTGAGGGTGGGGTTGAGCAGCAGCATGGTGATGAGGGTGGCCACCATGGTGATGGAGGAGTTGATGATCTGGGGGATGCTCTGGCTGAGAAGCTGCTGGAGGGTGTCCACGTCATTGGTGTACACGGACATGATGTCACCGTGGGCGTGGGTGTCAAAGTACTTGATGGGCAAGGCCTCCATCCGGCGGAACAGGTCGTTGCGCAGGTGGAGCATGGTGCCCTGGCTGACGGTGACCATGATGCGGTTGTAGCCGAAGGCGGCGGCGATACCCACAACCAGCAGGACAATCAGCCGGAGAATGGCGGAGGCCAGGCCGCTGAAGTCGGTGGAGCCGGCGGCGAGCATGGGGGTGATGTAGTCATCCACCAGGGTCTGGGGGAAGGTGGCGGCCACCACCGTGGCCACGGCGGAGATCAGAATACAGAGAATAACCAGTACAAAGGGCAGCTTGTAGAAGTGCAGCATGTAGCGCACCACCCGGCGGAGCACCGTGGGAGAGCTGGCCCTGGATTTTGTTTCACTCATACAGGGGATTCCTCCTTTCAGGCGGGCTGGTCGAAGTCGCCGCCGCCCTTGACCTGGGATTCGTAGATCTCCTGGTAGATGGCGTTGGACTTCAGAAGGTTTTCGTGGGTGTCAAAGCCGTCGATGCGGCCGTTGTCCAGCACCAGAATGCGGTCGGCGTCCTGGACGCTGGAGATCCGCTGGGCGATGATAATCTTGGTGGTGCCGGGAATGCGCTGGGCGAAGGCCTGGCGGATTTTGGCGTCGGTGGCGGTGTCCACGGCGGAGGTGGAGTCGTCCAGAATCAGCACCTTGGGCTTTTTGAGGAGGGCGCGGGCGATGCACAGCCGCTGCTTCTGACCGCCGGACACGTTGGAGCCGCCCCGCTCAATGCGGGTGTTGTAGCCGTCGGGGAAGAGGTCGATGAACTCGTCGGCGCAGGCCGCCCGGCAGGCCTCCACGCACTCGGCCTCGGTGGCGTCCGGGTTGCCCCAGCGCAGGTTCTCCAGAATGGTGCCGGAGAACAGGGTGTTCTTCTGCAGCACCACGGAGACCTGGTTGCGCAGGGACTCCATGTCGTATTTCCGCACGTCGGTGCCGCCCACCCGGACGGCGCCCGGGTCCACGTCGTAGAGCCGGCAGATCAGGTTGACCAGGCTGCTCTTGCCAGCGCCTGTGCCGCCGATGACGCCGATGGTCTCGCCGGATTTGATGTGCAGGTCAATGTCGGTCAGGGCGTTCTTGCCGCTGCCATGCTTGTAGGAGAAGCTGACGTGGTCGAAGTCGATGCTGCCGTCGGCCACCTGGAAGACGGGCTGTTCCGGCTCCTTCAGGTCGGGGGTCTCCCGGAGCACCTCGCTGATACGGTTGATGCTGGCCAGGGACATGCTGATCATGACCACCACCATGGACAGCATCATCAGGCTCATGAGCAGGGACATAACATAGCTGAACAGGCTGGTCAGTTCGCCGGTGGACATGCTGCCGCCCACAATAAACTGAGCGCCCATCCAGGAGACCATGATGATGCAGAAGTAGACGGCCAGCATCATGGCGGGATTGTTGAAGGCCAGCAGGCCCTCAGCCTTGACGAACATGCGGTACAGGTTGCGGGAGGCCTTGGAGAACTTGTCGTTTTCGTAGTCCTCCCGGACAAAGGCCTTCACCACCCGGATGGCGGACACATTTTCCTGGACGCTGGCGTTCAGGTCGTCGTACTTGCGGAATACCTGGTTGAAGATTTTGAGGGTGACCACCATGATGGCGCCCAGCACCGCGATGAGAAAGACCACCGCGATGAGGAAGGTCAGGCTCAGCTTGGGGCTGATGAGGAGGCACATGATGTAGCTGAACACCAGCATGAGGGGGGAGCGGACCGCGATGCGGATGACCATCATAAAGGCGTTCTGCACATTGGTGATGTCGGTGGTCATACGGGTGACCAGTCCGGGCACGCTGAATTTGTCGATGTTGGAGAAGGAGAAGGTCTGGATATTGTTGTAGATGGCCTCGCGCAGGTTGGCTGCCAGGCCGGAGGAGGCGCTGGCGGCGAACTTTCCGGCCAGGGCGCCGAACACCAGGCTCATGGCGGCCAGAACCACCATAAGGATGCCATAGCGGTATACGGTGGGCAGGTCTGCCTTTTCCAGGCCCTGGTCGATGATGATGGCGGTGATAAAGGGCAGCAGGATCTCCATGACCACCTCAAGGGCGGCCATACAGATGCACAGGAGGGTGTCCCGCTTGAAGCGGCCCAGCTGACGCAGTACGGTTTTCACGATTTCGATTCCTCCTTTTGGTTTTCCTTCATAAGCGGGGACAGGTTCCTCAGCAGCTTCTGCTGCAGGCGGTCCAGGGTGTCCAGCTCCTCCGGGGAGAAGCCGTCGTACAGCTGCCGATGGACTGCGCCGATGCTCCGTTCCAGCTCGGGCTGGAGTAGCCGGGCCGTCTCGGTGGCGAAGAGCAGGCGGCGCCTGTCGTCCCCTAAGCAGTGCTCGGCCCGGATATAGCCCTTCTCCCGCAACCGCTTGACCATGCAGGACAGGGTTGGCATGGAGTAGCCGAAGGCACGGTGGATGTCGGTCAGCAGGGTGCCCTTCTCTCCGTGCCACAGCAGAAAGAGGAGAATGTGGGCCTGGACGGCTGTGATGTCCATGGGGGCCAGGCGGCGGCTGACACACTGCTCGGTCTGGATGCACAGCCACCTGCAGTCCCGGAGGAGCCGGCCCTCTTCAAGTTCAGTCATTGCACTGTCCGCCTTTCGTTTTTGTTTGGACAGAAACTATTTGTCCCTTCCTGTTTATACCACAGGAATTCTTGTAAGTGAAATTCAAATGTGCTATATTCTATAAAAGAAATTTATAGATTACTTGAATTAAACAAAAGCCCGGGACAGGGGGAGCGGAGGGTATGTGGAAAGGTCACAGATACCCGGCGCAGGCCTGTCCGGGCGGAAGGGAGGAGCGTATGAACACCACACAGCTGGAGTGCTTTATGGAGGTGGCCAACTGCCTGAATTTCTCCCGTGCAGCGGAGCATCTGTCCATCACCCAGCCGGCAGTCAGCCACCAGATCAACACCCTGGAGAACGAACTGGGGGTCAAGCTGTTCCACCGCACCAGCAAGAGCGTCCGCCTGACCCAGGAGGGCTTTCTCTTCACTCAGTACGCCGGTGAGCTGCTGAAGATGACGGCCATTTCCAAGGCCAGAGTGAAGGAGTACCGGCAGGAGGCGCCCATGCGCCTGGTGATTGGGTGCCGGAATACCATGGAGCTGTGGCTGCTCCGGCCGGTGCTGTCCCGGCTCCGCCAGACCAGGCCGGAGGTGCTGCCCATCCTGCGGCTCATCCCCTTTGACGCCATGGAGAACCTGCTGGAGGAGGGGAGCATCCACGTCATGTTCTCCTTCCGGGACTCGGCGCCCCAGAAGGCACGGTATCAGGAGCTGCTCCGCTGCCAGATTGCGTGTATCTGTGCGCCGGACCATCCCCTGGCGGAGTATTCCGCCGTCACGCTCCGTCAGCTTCAGGAGGCGGGGAGAATCGCGGCCTGCCGTCCGCCCGCCTGTCCCCGGGGGCTTTTTGAGCTCCAGGGAAAGGCCATGGGGAACAGAAGCACCAGTGAATTCCTCTTCTGCGACAACCAGGAGGCCATCTACGCGCTGACAGAGGCGGGCTACGCTTTTGCCCTGGTGCCGGACCTGCCCCAGACACGGATTCCCAACCTGCGCTATATCCCGCTGTCCGACGCCAAGCCCCTGTCCTTCGGTGCGGTGTACCTGTCGGACAAGGGCAATCCGGCCCTGCGGTATTTTCTCAGCCGGCTGACCCAGAGCATGCAGGACGGCGAGTGAGAGAGTTATCTCACAGGCGCTGAGATGCAAAATCCCCCATTTGTGGGAGTGACAGAAAGGAAATTTCCAGCTATAATAATATGTTAGGAAAAACCGAAAGGGAGTGAAATCATGGGAAAGCTCTACTTTTCGGAGGAAATGTCACAAAAGTTGTCAAAAATTTATAGCCGGGGCCTGGTAATGGTGGAGGCTCCGGCTGGATATGGAAAGACCACGGCTGTCCGTTGGGCCATGCGTGATGTACCTTCGGAGCAGATCCATTGGTTTACGGCGGTGACCTGCCTTCAGGACACCAGTCTGGACTGGTTTATCCGGCAGATTGGACAGCTGGACCAGGACGCAGGCGCTGCCCTGCGGCAGCTGGGCTTTCTGAACCGGAGCAATGTCAGCATTGCGGCAGATATTTTGGCAAATCTTGAAGTCTCTGAGCCCTGTTACCTGATTGTGGACAATTTTCAGTTCATCGGCGACAACTGGCCGCTGCCGCTCCTGCAGGCGCTGGCGGACCGCAGAAGAGATGAGCTGCACGTCATCCTTATCTCTCAGAACTTCGGAAAGCTGCGTGCGGTTTTTGAGAATACCACCAACGTGTACCGCTTCTCCTCCCGGGACCTGCTGCTGAACCGGAAAAACATTGCGGAATACGGCCAGCAGCTGGGGCTGAACCTGTCAAGGCAGCAGACGGAGACCATCTACCGGAACACGGAGGGCTGGGCGGCAGCGGTGTCGCTGTACTTTGAGCATCTGTGCCAGGACGGCGGGGGCCTGCCGGAATTTCAGGATATGGACGCCCTTCTGCACGAGTTTTTCTGGGGAAAACTCTCCCGTGAGGAGCAGGACATGCTTCTGCGGGTAGCAGTGTTTGATTACATCCGGGAGGAGCAGCTGCCGGAGATTGCACCCGGCCAGGAGGCGGCCCTGAGCGGCCTGCTTGTGCGCATCCCGCTGATGCACCATGACCAGCGGGAGCGGATCAGCTATCCCCATGAGCTGCTGCGTCACTTCCTTCTGCGGATGCTCAACACCGCGCCTGGGGACTTCCGCAGCCAGGTCTACGAGTCCGCCGGTGAGATTTACCGCAGGGCGGACAACAACAAGAAGGCGGTGGAGTGCTTTTTCCGGGCCGGAAATGACGAAAAACTCTTCTCCTGTGAGCTGACAGGACTGCTCAACGAGAAATTCGGCGATACCAGCTATACCGCCCTTGCCCAGACGGTGCTGAAGCGCTGTCCCGCCGGGCTGCTGGCGGCCTGGCCGCTGTCCATGCTGCGGCTGTGTGTGACCCTGTTTGCGGGCACCGACTTTGACGGCTTTGCCGCCGAGCTGGAGCGCGCCCATGACATTATCGCGGAAAACGGCGATCCCCAGCTGATGGGGGAGTGGCATATTGTGGCCGCCTTCCGGGAGTTCCCCAATATCGCCGGAATGAAAGCCCACTATCTGGCGGCGGAAAGCCTGATGACGGAGCCTTCCCGTATTTTCACCCCCAGAGAGCCCTACATGTTCGGCACGCCCTCCATGTGGTATCTGTTCTACCGGAAGCCGGGCTGGATGATGGAGACGGCCGAGGAGCTGCGGGACATGCTGGAGGTCTACAACCGCCTGACCAATCACCACGGCGCAGGTGCCTATGAGCTGTATCTGGGGGAGGCCCTGAGCGTACAGGGCAAATTTGACGAGTCGGATATCTACGCCCACAAGGCGGCCATGCTCTCCGAGCGCTGGCAGAACGCCAGCGTGACCTATGGAGCGGCGCTGCTGCTGGGCATCAACGCCATCTATCAGTCGGACATGATCTCCCTCCAGAAGGCCATTGAATATCTGGAGAACAAGGCTTTGGCCTATCCCTTCCTCCAGCACACGGCCATCAACACCCAGATGGCCGAGACCGTGCGCGGCTATCTCCTGGGCCTGATGATGGAGCCCGACCGTTCGGCCGAGTGGGCACGGGGACCGGCGGATATGCTCAACGACCTGACCTTCACCAACTTTATGGCCAAGACCAACCGCATCACCGACCTGATTCTGCGCAAGGAGTACAAGCGGGCCATCGCCAGCGTGGAGGCGTCCCTGTCTCTGGACAGCCGCCTCATCTCCCTGTCCACCCGCAACTTCATGTGCGTGGGGCTGGCGCTGTGCTATCTGGCCATCGGACTGCCCAACCGGGCGGCGGATTGGCTGGACCAGTCCCTGACCCTGGCCGAGCAGGACAAGAACTATACCTTCCTGGCCTGCTTCCGGAAGTATCTGTCCATTCTGTTCCTGCTGCCGTCCATGAAGAAAAAGCACGGCAAGGCCATCCAGGAGATCAAGGCGCTGGAGATCCACTACACCAAGGCGGAGGAGAGCCGCATTTTCTTCATGCTGGAGAAGTATCCGGAGCAGATGGGCCAGCTGACCGAGCGGGAGCGGGAGGTAGCCCAGCTGGTGGCGGCCGGACTGCGCAACAAGGAGATTGCCGAAAAGCTCTTCATCTCCGAGGAGACGGTAAAGAGCCATATCCGCAGTATTTTCAACAAGACCAATATCGACCGGCGCAGCCGTCTGGTGGAACTTTTGAAATAACCAGGAAAATCCCCCCTTTGGGGGATGCGGAGCAGCATAGGATTTCTGTATGATAAAATACGGGAATTCTATGCTGCTATTTTTATGGAAGGTGGGAGATACCATGGATGAAATGGGCGTTGTGCTGCAAGTGCTGCCCGGCTACCAGCTGAAGCTCAGCTTCCGCAATGGGAGTGAGGCCATTGTGGACATGAGGCACAGAATTCATGCCATACGGTTTGGCAGGTTGTCCTCACCGGCGCTGTTCCATGCCGCCAGGCTGGAGGGCAGCGAGGTGGTGTGGGACGACGGAACCCACTGTGTCCGGGCTTCGATTAACGAGCTGCTGGACTCCATGCAGATGGATTGACACGGACGAGTATTGAAAGACGGGGAGCTTGTGTGAGGAGGAAATGCCTGTGAGTACAAAGAAGATGATACACCGAAGTCTGGCGCTGCTTCTGGCGCTGGTCATGACCCTGGGGCTGGTACCCCAGCAGGCGCTGGCCTATCTGGCGGAGCGGCCGGAGGAACTGACCATTGTGGACAAGGACGGCAACACGGTGGCCGTGACGGAGGACTGGGAGACCGCCTTCCCCTACGGCACCTTTGCCTTTTCCGACTTCCAGGTGGTGGCGGAGGAGGGCGGCAATACCGCCGTCATCCAGGTCTACCGTCTGGGCGGCACCCAGGGCCGGGCGGTGGCCTACATCACCTATGAGCCCGCCCTGACCCAGCTGGAGGACGGCAGCGCTTCGTACAGCACGGCAGCCGGCTCCAACGATATTGTCATTGAGGTGGAGAACCCGCTGCCCGGCGTGGAGAACCAGCCCATCGGCCAGCCGGAGCCCCCCAGACAGCCGGAGGAGCCGGTGAAGGTGGTGAGCACCGCCGATGAGACCGACGTCACCCTGTCCATTGACGTGGAGGCGGAGGCCTATCAGTGGTATGTGCTGTACGCCGGCGACTGGGAGATTGTGGACGGCGCTGTGGGCAAGGACTTCGTGGTGGCCCAGGAGGACCTGGAGAGCTATGATTTCCGCTGCGTCTACACCGTGGACGGCGTAGAGTACTGCTCCGACAGCTATCTGGGCGTGACCTATACCGTAGAGGAGGACGAGTCCGCCCCTGCGGAGGACGGAGAACCGGAGCAGCTGGTGGACCTGAATGCGGAGCCCACCTACACCCGCATCACCCCTGAAAACGCCGAGGACCCCTATTCCGGCTATATCTTTGACATGACCTTTGCCGATGGCGAGTGGGTGAAGGAGATCCGGATCACCGTGCCCGAGGATGAGGACGCCGAGGCACTGAAGTTCGGCACCTTTACCATCGTGGACAACCTGGGCGCGTCCCTGTACGACACCGCCAACACCCTGACCCTCCGGGTAGTGGACAACGATAAGGCCGAGGCGAGCACCCTGGGCTTTGCCGTCACCGACGTGCGGGCGGACAAGGCCGCCGGTACGGCGGAACTGACCGTGGTGCGCACCGGCGGCAACCAGACCATGCTCACCATTGACTACGCTACCGTGGACGGCACCGCCGTTGCGGGGACGGATTACGCCGCTGCCAGCGGCACCCTGGTGTTCTACGCCGACCGGAACGAGCAGGTGATTCAGGTTCCCCTCATTGACGACGGCGTGGCCACCGACGAGGAGCGGACTTTTCAGGTGGTGCTGTCCAACCTGAAGGGCGACAGCGAGGGCCTGTGTACCCTGGAAGCCACCGAGGCCGTGGTGTCCCTGTACAACAGCGGTGAGGGCGCCGGGGAGCAGAACCTGGCCAGCTACCTCTATCAGAGCGATGTCACCGATCTGTCCGGCTCAGTCACCGAGGCGGAGAGCGCTCTGGCCCCTGTGGGCGGCGGCGCGGTGACCGGCCAGCAGGTGGAGAACGAGGGCGAGGTGCTGACCGCTCAGATCGGCGGTACCACCGGCGGGATTACGCCGTTCAGCTACAACTACCCCAATAAGCTGACCTTCTCCAACGGCGGCTGGAGCAAGTACCAGACCATCCCGTCCAGCGGCTGGGAGGGCGGTCAGTCCTATGACGACGGCATCTGGACCTTCCGCAGCAAGGGAGCCGGCTCCGCCACCCTGACCTTTGATCCCCGTATGTACAGCGGGATAACCGCCTATTTCGGCTGGAAGGCTACGCTTGCCTCTTGGGGGACGCTGCTCATCTACGGAGCGGAATATGCCTACCCCTGGGCCAGACTGCTCAAAAGCGACGGCACCGAGTGGGCCAGAGCAGATTGCAACGCCCACCACACCGGAGAAAATGTCGCGACCAAGATCTATTGGAATGAAAGCGGCAGCATGTACCAGTGGTGGTCCATTGCGGACGGTGTGAACCGGCTTCAGCTGGGCACCAGCATCCATCACGCCCATAACGCGGACTCCAACGCGGAGGCCAATCTGACGAGCGGCTGGCTGGAACGCCGCAGCTTCGGCGGGGACTTCTATCTGCAGATCCACACCGCCAACGACAGCGGCGACAACGGCACCAAGACCGCCCCAGAGGGCGCCGCCTCCCTCACCGAGAGCTCCGGCGTCTACGACTCCATGAAGCCCACCGTCACCATCCAGAGCGGCAAGGGCGGCGTGTCCAACGGCAAGCTCTTTGTGGGTAGCACCCTGCAGGTGACCCTTCAGAACACCGCCAGCTATACCCCGGCCACTTCGGACAGCAGCCTCAGCTATGCTGTCTACCTGACCAGAAACGGCCAGGTGGTGCCTGCAAACATCACCAACAGCGGCAATACATACTACATTCAGCTGCTGTGGGACGGCATGACCGACGACCAGGTCAACAGCGGCGACTACACCATCAACGTGGTCATGACCCGCCAGCAGGACCTGATTCTGGACCTGAGCCCCTCCGTGCCCCGGCTGACCGATGAGAACGGCAATACCACCGCCAACATCGACAGCAGCAAAATCGCGGGTGCTGTCAGCGACTTCTGGGGAAGCACCAGCGGCATCACCTACGGCTACTCGGATGAGAAGACCAGCGGCGCCGCCATTACCTACGAGCAGAAGGAAGGCACCCTGACCAAGGATTCCGGCTTCGCACAGAGCAGCGCGGTACTCACCAAGGCGGACCTGACCAACATCCAGTGGATCAACTTCAACCTGCCTGCGGAGGACAAGATCGTCTACAACGGCCGCACCTACAGCGGCAACGAGAAGATCTGGCTCAACGTGGCCGACCTTGCCACCGCCAACATGACCTTCTACTATTACGACTCCGCGTACCTCAGCGCCGTCAGCGTCATGACCGCCACCATCTCCGAGGTGGAGCTCTTCCTGGACGCCAACGGTAACGGCATGATTGACGGCTACTACAACCCCGACACCGGCTACTTCATCGTGGGCGATGGAGATGTCAGCCTGGGCTTCCTGGATCCGGGCATGAACTACAATGAGCTGTACTTCCAGCCGGTCAGGCTGGAGGACGGCACATACGCCCAGTACTTCATGAAGGTGTACTACACCATGAATCCCCGCAGCCTGATCCCCGATGAGGGAACCGACACCAGTGCCGTGGCCCAGGTGCTGCCCGCTTTTGTCAGCACCATCACCGAGGGAACCAGCTATGAGCTGCTCACCGAGGAGCAGAAGGCCTACCGCTACATCATCAGCGGCAAGACCAAAATTGGCGAGAACGGAGAGGTGTTCCGCTCCTCCGACAACCACGTGATGTACGGCCCGGCGGCGACCGAACGCTCCATGGTGGACGTGCCTCTGGGCGGCGACACCAGTCCGGCCACCCTCAATGAGGACGGCACGGCCTACACCTGGACCCCCGACTACCAGGGCAACCTGCTCTATCCCTTTGCAAATCCCGAGCCCATTATCATCGACGAGAGCCTGGCGGGGAATAACATCCCCATCGCGGAGATTGAGGGCTATGAGAACGGCCAGGTGGTGCTGGAGGAGGGCGGCGTTGACAAGCTCAACGGCTACCTGGGCTCCCTCACCGCCAACAACACCGTGGCCCTGGCCGTGCAGGAGCAGAAGGCCACCACCGAGGAGATCGCTGCGGCCAACGGCGTGACCATCGGCGGCGGTGACGTGGCGCTCCAGTCCGCACGCAACGGGGAGGACACCTTGGCCCCCGAGAGCGTGACCACCACGGACTCCAAGATCACCCCTGACGCCCGTTACCTCCAGGAGATGGGCTCCGGCAACGCTGCGGCCACAGCCGGAGTGGACATGAACGATATGGGCGCGGACGGCGTGGACTTCCCCTATCCCGAGCTCAACCAGGACTTCGCGGTGGATCTGCCCTCCACGGAGATTGGTATCACCGACTTTGCCAACATCGTCATGGACGGCGACACGGTGGGCTTCAGCATCGGCATCCCTCTGGGCGGCTGGAACTCCAACGGTGACGCAGGCGCCGGCGGTGCCGGCGGCGGCGGCAGCGACTACCATACCGACCCGGGCGAGGCCCTCAAGAGCTCCGGCGAGACCATTGCCAATATGTTCAAATGGATTGCTCACCCCAGGAGCATGGCACAGGAAGTGGATGACAGCTACAAGGCCACCAAGGACGAGCAGAGGTGGTACAACGAGAGCTTAGGCGATGGCGAGGGCGTGACCGCCAAGGAGTTCAAGGCGGAATTCTCCATATCCGCGGCCTTCATGTTCAAGTACGACCCGGTGACCAACCACTACGAGTTCAGCCGGTTCGCCGCGGCGTTGAGCGTGGAGCTGGCCTTCACCTACAAGGCCCGGTTTACCTCCTGCCCCATCATCTACCTCTATATCACCGTCCATCTGGACGTTGAGTTCAGCCTGAGCGCCGATGTGGAGCGGGAGACGGTGGAGACAGGCGACAACCTGGTGACGTCGACGAGCATGACGGATCCCGAGGACAACCGCCAGTACATGAACCTGACCAAGGGTACGTCCACGGTGCTGAGCAGGACGGAGTACAAAGCCCTTAATCTGAACTTCAGCGGCAAGGTGCTGCTGGAGGCCTATACGGACGCCTCCTGTACCACGCCGCTGGCCGACTTCCGGAAGGGATATCTGTCCTCCGACGGCGATGACGATGTGCTGGTGGTGCTCAAGCAGACCAGCGCGTCCACCATGGGACAGGACATCTATATCAAGCTCACCGCCCTGGAGGATACCAAGCTGTACGAGGCTATGGCGGTGTCCAGCTCCCAGAACAAGAGCAGCTTCGGCAGCTTTGAGATCGCGCCGGAGCTCTACGTCCAGGTGGGCGCGGGCGTCGGCATCGAGATTCTGAAGGCTGAGATCTATATCAAGGTCAGCATCGGCTGCGCTATGGCATTTGGAAACTACACCGGTGATGACTATGAGGTCTTCCGGCTCAGGACCTTTGATTTCGGTGCGGCCCTTGGCATTAACGTGCAGCTGCTCCTTTTCAGCTATGAGCTGGAGCTCATCGGCATCTCCATCAACTACGACTACCAGAACACTCCGAATTGGACTTACACCTGGTCGGCCCTGAACGGCGCCTACGGCGGCGAGGGCGGACTCAAGACCCTGGCAGCAGAAGAGAATAGCACCGGCGTGAAGGTCAGCCTGCCCGGTTCCTCCGCCGGTACCCAGACCATCTATTCCCCCAGCGCCGGCGGCATACAGCCTCTGGCCTTTGACCCCACCGACAAGGAGGTCCCCTTCCAGCTCTCCGGCTACAGCAGTTCGGGCGACGCCTTCAAACTGGCCGACGGCCTGGCCTCCGGGTATGACTACAAGGTGGTCACCGTGGGTGAGGACAACTACCTGCTCTACACCGTCAGCCGCTCCGACGCGGATCACCCCGTGGACAACTCCATGCTGGTGCTCTCTCGCATCAAGCTGACCAGCACCGAAGGCGTGGACGAGTACGGCCTGGTGAATCCCGTGAATGAGGACGATCCCACACCCTACATCGTGGTGGACGGCGACAAGACCGGCGACCTGGAGTTCACCGGCTGGGCGGACGGCGATACCCTTCGCATGGCCTGGATGAGCTACGCCGACGCTACCGCTGCGGTGCCGCCCGCACTCACCAGACCGGAGGGCGACGCCCCCGGCGGCATGGACCAGAGCAACTATCAGCAGGTCTATGAGGGCTTTGTGGCCACCGAGCCTGTCAATCCCGGCGAGCCCGGGGCTGAGCCCACGGCGCCCGTGCAGGCGGATTACTTTGTGACCAAGGCGGAGTACGATGCCCTGGATGCCTCCGCACAGGCAGATTATACCCAGGATACGACGGAGTCGGATTACTACTACAACAGCACCAACTCCTATACCTCTTATGAGAACGCCAAGGCGGCCTATGACGCGTCCCAGAGCGCCTATACCGCCGCCAAGGAGGAATATGACGCCAAGAAGGCTGCCTACGACAAGTATCTGGCCGACAAGGCCGCCTACGATACTCAGCACGCGGACTATAAGAAGTGGTATGACTACTTCAAGTCCGTGGCCGACGAGAACGCAGCCAACCAGGCGGTGGCCGACGCGGCGGCCAAAAACACCGTGGTAAAGACCGCCAGCTTCAACACCGCCAGCCCGGCGGCCATTGCGGACGCAGCGGCTGTCAACACCAAGGGCAGCCACGTGTACCTGCCCGGCGGCAGCGTGGACGGTACCGTGACCATCTACGCCCAGGCCAAGCACTATGCGACCACCGCCACCCTGGAGAGCGACTACAGCGCCTATCTGAACAAGCTCTACCCCGACAGCATGGGCAGCGGCACCCAGTCCATCCGGACCTATCGGCTGACCTATCAAAAGGGTATCTGGGACGCCTACGGCGAGGGCACCGAGCTCCACGCCGTGGTGGGCGACAAGAACGTGGGCGTCGAGTTGCCTGCGGGCCAGGTGCTGGACAACATGGAGATCACCGAGATTGGCGGTACCTACTACGTGGCCTACACCACCAGCCAGCAGACCTATGTCAAGGCTGATGGCAACACCACCACAGATATGGACGAGGCCACCGACCTGCTCACCACCAGACGGCTCTATCTCCAGACCCTGACCCTGGCGGAGGACGGAACACCCAACTGGGGTGAGGCCCTGCTGCTGCGCACCCTGGTGGACTATGACCAGAACACCTTCACCGACGGCGTCTATCAGGGCGGCAGCCTGAGTGCTGCCTACCAGGACCCCTATTTCTCCGACCTCCAGTTCCTCAACGGCAAGCTGGGCGGCCTGACCGGCGCGGACGAGGACTTCTCCACCCTGGCTGACGCGCAGCCGGAGGAGTTCCTGCTCTTTGAGATGAACGGCTCCACCTATGTCATCCCCCAGGCCGACCTGGAGAGCATCGCCACCAGCCACACCGGCTCCATCATCCCCTTCTTCCAGCCGGAGAAGCAGACCGGCGAGGACACGGACGGCGACGGTGAGCTGGACGAGGTCACCTCCAACACCACCGGCCGGGCTCAGGTCACCATCGGCGCCGACGGCGCGGGCAATATCTCCGCCGTCTATACCGCCAATGTGGACGGCACTACCAACAACGCCCTGTACCTGGCCAAGTGGGACCCCAAGTCCCAGACCTGGGGCGAGGGCACCATGCTGGCCATGAACTACATGCAGGTGTATGAGGACGCGGCGGTCAACGACTGGAGCGCCTCGGAGACCGAGCAGGCCTATCTGGGCCAGCTGGACGGCTATCAGGGCGGCGGCATGAACCAGTTTGTGTTCTCCGATCTGCAGATTGCCCTGGGCCAGAGCGCGGAGGAGGGCAAAGACGGCACGCTGCTGGTGCTGGCCAGCGGTGTCACCACCTACCTCAAGGAGTACACCTACACCGACGAGAACAACAGGGAACAGACCGTCCTCATCCCCCAGAGCGATGAAGAGGCGCAGAAGGCGTATGCCGACGGCACCCAGACCAAGAAGCCGGGCACCGGTATCTACGCCATCAGCTATGGCGTGGGCCAGCAGGAGCTGGGCAATGCCACCCTGACCTTTGGTGACTACGACTTCACCGCCGGCAGCCGGCTGGAGGCCATCGGCTCCTTCCAGAACATCGGCGACGTGGGCCTCCGGGGCAGCGAGGCCAACCCCATCACCGTGAAGCTGATGCTGAACACCGGCAGCGGCGACCCGGTCACCCTGGCCACCTGGGAGATTACCGAGAACATCACCGCCGGCCAGACCGTCAGTCTGGTGGGCACCTGCGACCCCCTGACCCAGGATCTGCCCAAGGGCAGCACCTTCTACTTCACCGTCTCCGAGGATGAGAGCTACGCCGCCGACGGGTTCAGCGGCGACACCAACGTGGTCCTGACCGTGGAGGATAAGCCGGAGCTGGGCTTTGAGAGCTTCAGCATCTCCTCCGCCAGCGTGGACGCCAGCGGCAACACTGTCCTGGACGTGAACTTCCAGGTGGGCAACCGGGGCAGCAAGACTGCGGAGGACGTGTATGTCCAGTTCAGCTACGAGAGCGGCCGGGACGAGGACAACAATCCGATTTACACCCCGCTGGATATCACCGGTAACACCCTGACCGTCTCCAAACAGCAGGAGCTGGTCACCCTGGCGGCCAACAACACGGACGACCAGAACGGCATCCTGCGTCTGAACAACGCCGAGGACGGCGACGACATCGGCTCCAACAAGGGCCGCACGGTGTCCGGCACCATTACCGTGCCGCCGTCGGTCTATCAGGGCGCGGAGACCGGCAGCCTCAACCTGCGGGTGGAGATCTTCTCCGCCTCCGACACCGGGGCGAGCCGCGGTCCCGACGGACTCATCACCGCCGACCACGGCGAGTACAACACCGGCAACAACACCCGCCTGTCCGCGGTGGAGCACAAGACCTACTTCGACACCGCCGACAAGGTCACCCTGGCGCTGGGCAACACCATGCGTCTGCCCGTGTCCATCGCCACCAGCACCGGCGAGGCCCCGATCATCCAGGTGACCGAGGTGCCCGATACCCAGGGCGGCGCCAGGAATCTGGGCGTGCTCTACTATCAGCAGTCGGGCACTGCCGGTACGGGCAACACCCAGGGCATGCTGGTCATCGCTCCCTCCCGTGAGGGCACCGGCGTCCTGGAGATCAAGGACCAGGCCACCAACACCATCCACTCCATCACTTATGAGGTCACCGCGGCAGGCGAGGGCATCAACGTCTTTAAGGACAACGGGCTCTTTACCTTCCGCAACGCCGACGGCAGCGGGTATGACGAGGGCGCCGCGGTGGGCAGCCAGGACTGGAGCTTCAACGGCGACATCATGACCTGGGGCACCGGCGACAGCGCCACCCGGCCCTACCTGTCCAACCTGGCCAACGGCAAAGTGGGAGCCTCCTTCACCTTTGACACCGTGGCGGAGTCCATCGACTTCAGCTTCAACGGCAGAATCAAGGTGGAGAGCACCTACCCCGGATTTACCGTAAAGGAGATTACCTGTACAGGCGGCAGCGAAAAGACCAACGTCTATTTCGGCGACCTGGGCCAGCCCCACACGGTGACCGTCACCGTGCTGGACAGCGGCGACACCAATCCCACCGCCGACTTTGACGTGATTGTGGAGCACTATGTGAATGACGAGCCCCCTGTGCCCACCGCTGACGCCACCGCACCCCACATCTTCTGGAGCCGCAGCTTCCCCGACACCGCCTCCTTGAAGGCGGGCGAGGGCAGCGTGGAGCTGACGATCTACGTTCTGGACGACAGCGGTCTGGCCACCCTGACGGTGAACGGCGTGACGCCCAGCATCACCAAGCACGGCGACAGCTACTGGGCGGCCCAGGTGACCGTCACGGAAAACGGCCAGCTGAAGGTGGAGGCCATGGACACCGCTGGCAATCGCACCACCCAGAACATCACGGTAGACTGGTTCAACACCACCGTGACCGGCGGCACTGTCAGCACCGCCCCCGATATAAGCGCCAATTTCTACAAGAACAACAGCCAGACCCCCATGGGCGGCAGCGACTATGTGACCGACAAGGACACCGTGGCCGCCAAGGCCAGCTCCAACACGGCCGGCGTGACCTTCAGCGCCCAGCGGCTCACCGTCCGTGAGACCGAGGACGGCACCACGGAGCTGGAGATCACCGCCCTGCAGCCCAATGAGGGCACCACGGATTCCTTTGACGCCAAGGCCAACGGCTTCTATCTGATCAAGGCCACGGCAGAGGACGGCAGCTGGAGCCAGGTGGTGCTGGAGATGACCCGTGTGGATACGGACCTGCCCACAGCGTCCCTGAACAAGACCACAGCGGCGGACGGCACCATATCCCTGGCCTGGGGCATCAGCAAATCCGCCCCCGACCTGTCTCCCATCACCGAGGCGGCCATCAACGGCTATAACGTGTTCACCGCTGAGATGATTGGCCGCACCGCCGTGGGCGGAAGCCTGGATATCCTGTACGGCGGCAGCTACACCCTCACCGGAAAGGACGCGGCAGGCCATGAGGCCACCCAGACCCTGAGCGTGGACGGCCTGCCCATCACGGCGGCGGACGAGGACTTTGTCACCGTGGTCCACGCCTGGAACCAGGACCGGAACAATGGCGTCATCACCGTGGACTCCACCAGCTTCACCGGCGGCGTCTACGATGAGGCCAAGAGCACACCGGCTCAGAACCAGTATACCGGCCGCTACGAGGGGCTGCTGACCCTGACGGAGGACATCTTCGACGCCGATGCCGTGCGGCAGGAACTGCTGGACGAGTATGCCGAGGACTATTTTGAGCAGCACCCGGACGCCCAGCCCGACGACCCCAACGCCGTCATGCCCGAGGAGGAGCTGAACGCCGAGCTGGCAAAGCGTGAGGCGGCGGCTATGGCGGACTGGAAGGTCCGGGCCATGTCTGAGGACAGCGACGAGAGCTGGACCGAGCTGACCGGCAGCGATGCATTTGAGAACCTGGTGCCCGGCAGCTACATTCTGCTGATCCGGGACGCCAACGACAAGCGGAACAGCGATGTGGTCATCCAGCGCACTCTGACGGTGGACGATCAGGCCATCGTCATGACCGCCGAGAGCACCCCGGAGCACAACGGCAACCGGGACGGCGCCATCATGGCGGAGGCCCAGGGCGGCCGTCTGAACTACGGCACCTATCAGTTTATCGTCCGGCCCGTGGAGATTCAGGAAGGGGAGGAGGAGCCTCAGCTTCTGTCTGTGGCCGACCTGACCGACCCGCTGAATGAGGAGGAGTTCCCTGCTGCGGAGGGCTGGACCGCGCCTGTCTGGCAGACCTCCGACCTTGCGTCCGGCTCCCTGTCCTCCAGTCTTCTCTCCGGTCTGCGCTCCGGCTGGTATCAGGTTGCGGTGCGTGCCATGGAGGGCGTGACCGCCGCTGAAATGAGAGCGCTTATCGACCTGTACCAGGCTTATCTGGCCGCACAGGCCCGGGTGGAGGCGGCGGATGCCGCCCTGACCGACAGTGGGCTGAGGGAAGCCGCCGACGGAAAGGTCAGGCGGATCAACGAGGCACTGCAGACCTGGCAGACAGCGGAAGGTGAAAACAAGACCGAGGCGTGGAACCAGTACCTGGCCCTGATTGACAACAGCCAGGAGATTCAGGAACTTCTGGATACCTGGGCCGCCGCCGGCTACGAGGACGGCGCCGAGCGGGACGCCTATGACAAGGCGGTTGACGCCCTGGCTCAGACCCAGGCGAAGACGGAGGCTGAGGCGGAGAAGACCGCGGCTGACGCGGCTCTGACCGCCGCTGAGACGGCCTATACGGACCGGAAGACCAGCCTGGAGAGCAGGGCCGACAGCGCCTACGAGGCCGACGAGGCCCTGTGGGACAACGCCGCCACCATGCTCATCAGGGTGGACGAGGAGAATACCTACGTCTCCGACAAGATTGAGGTGAGGGACCTGCGCTATGACCGGGAGAACAACCTGGTCAAGATCCAGTTCTACACCTACAAGAAGGAGCTGAGCGCCGAGGCTGAGAAGCAGCTGATTCAGGACAATGAGACCATGGACATCCTGGCGTACAGCACCAAGATGCGGGTCTGGATTCCCGCCGGCACCCTGTCGGAGGGCGACGACCTGATGGCCATGCTGATGCCCTTCCCCGACCTGCCCCAGGACGGCGAGTATCTGGTGCAGTACACCGACGCGAGCGGGGAGAGCCACCCGGTGGCGTGGAGCCTTGTGACCCCCGGCAAGGTCTACTATGTGGCCGCAGCGCCGGGAGCGTACGAAATTGTGAAGGCCGAGAAGGGCTTCTCCGACGTGTCCGAGGACTTCTGGGGCGCGGATGCCATCTCCTTCACAGCCGCCCGCGGCCTGTTCCAGGGCGTGGGTGAGGACGAGTTCGACCCCAGCGGCACCATGACCCGCTCCATGCTGGTGACCGTGCTTGGCCGTCTGGCCGGTATTGACCCGGCGGATTACAGCGGCGAGAGCACCTTCTCCGACGTGGACGCCCATTCCTGGTACGGTCCCTATGTGGCCTGGGCGGCGGAGAACGGCGTGGTCCAGGGTGTGGGCGGCGACCGGTTCGCCCCCAATGACCCCATCACCCGTGAGCAGCTGTGCACCATGCTGGTCCGCTATCTGGACAGCGACGGCATTGCGCTGCCTCAGCTGACCAACCCGGCGGCCTTTACCGACGAGGACCAGGTGAGCGACTGGGCCAAGGACGCGGTGGAGCGCTTCCGTCAGCTTGGCATTGTGGAGGGCTCGGATACCGGCGCCTTCCTGCCCAAGAACAACGCCTCCCGTGCGGAGGTGGCTGCCGTGTTCCAGCGGCTGATCACCACCATTCTGACCAACATCTGAGACAAAAGAGGGTGCGCCTGAAAACAGGCGCACCCTCTTTGCATGAGCGCGAGTTGTAGTTACAGAACAAAGAATGTGCAGCTTCCGGGCGGGAGCAGCACGGTACCGGGCTGTTCCTGCTCCGGAGCCAGTTCAGGAATATCACAGGCGCCGGAGACAGACAGCTCCTTGCCGTTAAGGCGTATGGACGGCGAACGCATGGAGTCGGCGTGCAGCATATAGCGCAGTGCCTCTCTGGGTGTCTCCACGGCGGCGTCTTCGGTAAGGGAGTTGTTGATGACCAGGTATACCATTCCGGACGCTCCGTCCTTGCGGGAGCGGCAGTAGACGTGGAGCTCCTTCCGGTGGGGCTGCTCACAGCGGTAAACGGCGCTCCCCATAAGCTGGTTCCATAGCAGAACGGCAAAGTAGTTGGGGCGGGGCAGGAAGCTGCCGTGATCCAGAAAGCCGTAGTCGGAAGAGGCCAGCGTGTTGTGAAAGATGATTCCGTCTGTGATGGTTCCGTAGCTGCCCAGCTCGTTTAGCGTGCGGAGGACGTCGAGGTAAGTGGATGCCCAGGTGTTGCCGCCGCCGGCATCGCCGGACTCGGTGACCCAGATCTGTCCGCCGGGTACAAACCTGTCCCGGAGCGCGGCATGGGCGCTTGCACAGTCGGGCGCAACGGCCAGATATTCATCGGTGTGTGCCAGTTCAGCGGGCCAGTGTGCCCGGGGCATGACGGAGGCCAGCCGCTCGGAGATGCCGTTGTAGTAGTGATAGCTGAATACATCCAGCTTCACGGTGGTTCCCGCCAACAGCTCCTCTGTGGTGCAGACGTTGGACAGACTTCCGATTCCGGCGCCGAATCCCCGGCCTTCCTTGCTGACGGCGGTGGGGTCGCCTGTGGTGCAGGGGCCGACCAGAAGGCAGTTGGGGTAGTTTGCCCGGACCCAGGTGTACAGGATATCCTGATCACGGGCGTAGTCCGCCGCCGTGTAGCCCGCAGGTGAGCCGGACATCTCCAGCATGTTGGGCTCGTTCATAAATTCAACGGCGTCAATTTCCACACCGTAGCTGTGGCTGAAGTCAAAGATTTTCTTTGCCTGGCTCAAATCCAGAGGGCCGACATCGGGGTGGTCGTCCGCACAATTGCTGACAGAGATCAAGAGCTTGGCGCCCACATAGCGGACAAAGTCCAGAACGCCGACCCACTGTTCGCGTGTGAGGACGCTGGCATAACCGGCAGGGGCTTTTCCGCCGGTGACGCCATCAAAATCGTAATAGGTTTTCGTGGCCCATGTGCCGGATACCCGGACCCAGGTGGGGCCCAGCTTTTTGGCCAGACCTTTCAGACGGTCGTGATGCAGGTTGATGGGCGGGTAATACTGCGTCAAATCCGGCATGGAGGTGACATCCCGGAGTGGGCCGACAACAGGAAACTCCTCTGTTCCGGCAATCTGTTCCGGCGTATAGGACTTCCAGAATATACCTCCGGTTATCTCGGTCATCTCGATGTTATAGGATACGAGACGCTCATCCACATTGCGAATCAGGACCGGCTGGTCGGCGCTCAGCACAAACGCTTCACCGGCAGCTGAAGATGGCATTTTCATATAACAGCTTCCTCCTTGCTTGGAATACGGTTTACGTCCTCCCGCAGCAGCTTATAGAACGCGGCAGCCAGCGGGACGCACAGGAGCATACCAGGGATTCCCATAACGCCGCCACCCACGGTGACGGCAGCCAGCACCCATATGCCGGGCAGGCCCATGGAGGAGCCGACCACACGGGGATAGATTAGGTTTCCCTCCAGCTGCTGCAGGATGACAATAAAAATCAGGAAAATAATTGCCTTTACAGGCGAGACGGTCAAAATCATAAAGGCACCCACACCGGCTCCGATATAGGCGCCGGCGACGGGAATCAGCGCGGTAAAGGCGATGACAGCGCCCGTCATGGTGGCGTAGGGCAGCTGCAATATCAGCATTCCGAGCGTACAGAGTCCGCCGAGAATAAGCGCCTCCGTGCACTGGCCGACGATATATTTGTGGAAGCACTCATTGAGCACAGAGAGCACATGGCGGACATTGGCACAGAGACCGGTGCTCATGTACCGCTTCATAATCCGGTTGAACTGGCTGCCCAGCCGCTCCTTGCCCAGCAGCAGATAAATGGAAAAAATCAGGGCAAAGAGTGCGGTGACAAGGCCGGAAAAGACAGAGGAGACAGCACTGACGGCGGTACCGATGATGTTCCCGACGCCAGTTGTCAGGAAACTGATGATCTGCTCCAGCTTTGATGCCCAATCCACATTGCGCAGGGAGGCGAGGAGGTCTTCGGGCACCGCGTCCATGGTTCCCAGCCAGTTGGCCAGGGAGTTGGCTGCGGTGGGAATCTGGCGAAGCAGCAGGTTGACACAGGAGAGCAGCTCCGGGAGCACCAGATTGAGAATCAGTATCAGGCCGGCGGCCAGTGTGATGAAAGCCGCCAGCATGCACACGGGACGCCTGCTTTTTCTGACGGCCGGACTGACAGAATGGGTGAAATAGTGCTTTTCGTAAAAGCTCATCAGGATGTTGAGAACATAGGCCAGTGCGCAGCCCAGCAGCAGGGGTGTGGCGGCGCTGAGCAGGGCGGAGAGCAGGCCGGTGAAATGGGGCCAGTATGTGATGCACAAATAGAGGAGAAATGCGGAGACGCCGATTTTGGCACAGGTTTTCCAATCCAGCTTCATTTGACCCTTTCTTTCTGTAACGTTTATGAAGATTTCTCCAGGTTCGGAAATTGCGGGGATAGCACCTTTATGCGCTTTGTATGCCCGGATATTGTGCGCAGAAGCTATTATAATAAAAAGGGTGGAGGGATTCATTGGGCAAAGTCGGGCCGATGTTACACTTTTCTACATCTGGGCTGCCAATGTTACGTTTTGGGACACGGATGGCAGTTTGTCCCAAAATATAGAGCAGAATTATGTTGAGAAACGGCACGGCATATGTTACACTTTTCTCCAATAAGGGAGTAGTCGGCACTGCGGTGCGATGATGCCAACAGAACGGAGCTTTCCTGGTATTATCTGAAATGACGAGACTTATCTGTGCTGACAGATGAGTCTCGTTTTTTATCTGTCAGCAGAATCCATGCTATGGGAATGTGGACTGAGAAAGTCAGAACGCTGACGGAAAGAAATGGAAAGGTGGAACATGGCTGATTCCAATATCACAAAGCAGGCTCTGGCGGCGGCGCTCTGCGCGCTGATGGCAGAGCAGCCCTTTGAGAAAATCAACGTAGCGCATATCTGTGAGCGGTGCGGTATGAACCGGAAGAGCTTCTACTACCACTTCAGGGACAAGTATGACCTGGTGAATTGGATCTTTGATACGGAATTCATCGCCCTGCTCAAAGATGAGCGGCTGGGGGGCAACTATGATGAGCACTGGAGCTTTGTAGAAAAGGCGTGCCGGTATTTCTATGAACACCACGAGTTTTACCGCAAGGCGCTCCAGATCGAAGGACAGAACGCCTTTGGAGATCATTTCAGAGAGTATATCCGTCCGCTTCTGGCCGAGCGGGTGTCCTGCATGCTGGAGCCTGACGAGATGGATGCATTTTCCATGGGCTTTTTCACTGACATATTGATCTGCGCCGTGGAGCGCTGGCTGATGACCAAGGACTGCATGCCGCCCGAAGTGTTTGTGGAGAAGCTCAGGAGATTGATTGAGCAGGGTGCAGTATTTATCTACAATGAAATTTCCGGCCCGGACAGATGAGGGCCGGCTGACGAAAAAACGGGCGCGCCGCAAATCAGATGCAGCGCGCCCGTTTTTGACGCTGGCTATGCTTTGGAAATAGGGGAGGACTTGGGACAGGCCCGCTGAATCAGGGAAGTAAACCCGTCTGTAAACAGGTTGCCGTGAAGCAGCTCAGCCGGTTCATCGGGAATGTAAAGATTCCCGAGGCCGTCAAAGCAAACGCAGCAGGCATCATCCGAGATGACCTCATCCAGGCTGCGGGTATCGTAATAGAGCTCCCACGGCACAGTCTGATAGTACTGACCGGTGCGCACGCTTACAGCTGCCTGGTGGATGACCTTGCGGATATGGAGCGGACAGCCCGGCCGAGGAACCAGCGCTGTAAAAATTGGGTGCAGCTGCTGGGTGCTGCAGAACAGCGTTCCATTTACAATTGGTTCCACATCCTTCTGGGAGTAGGGACAGTAGACGGAGTAGGGCAGGGCTTTTTCCCGCAGCATGGTGCAGGCACAGTCAGCGCCGTCTTTCCAGCAGATCACGGACATAAGGTGTTTAATCTCTGAAATTTCCTCCAGAAATACGGGGGTTACGGCCTCCGGCTGACAGAAGAGGAAAAAGGCGCTGTCAGCGTGCTTCTGTATCAGCGGGAGCAGGGGAGACGGATCAGCGTCGGTGAGCAGCATCCAGGAATAGATGCCCAGTTCCTCGCCCGCTGTGATGGCGCTGTCGTACTGCGACAGGTGGTCAGTGCACTGGGGCGGGCACATCTGAAACAGTACAGTCCAGGGGATGTTGAATCCCAGCCTGGCCTCGTTGAGACGGATCTGGCTGGCGCCCCAGGTGCAGCTGTTATATCCCAGATTCATGCCGAATTTCACCAGATGCTCCGTCTCAATATGACCTGCGGCATCCTGGATCAGTGTGTAATAGGCGCCGTCCTGATTTTCCAGCATGGTATGGGCAGTCTGGAAGAAACGGCTCTGAAAGCGCCCGTTGGAGAACTGCAGAGCCATGTCCACCAGGTTGCGGATGTTTCGTTTCGGGTTCTCTTTGAGTCCTTTTAGGGTCTGCCGGACTGTGGTTTCAATCAGAATACGGGACATGCTGTGTTCCATAGACAGCTCTCCTTTGACGAAACGGGGTTTCATATCAAAGCATATTACCTAATATAGGAAGGGACAATAGACAAACCTTCCGGCCTGTCCCAAAAAGTAACAGGAGACAGGGCGTGTCGCAATTTTTGACTGAAACAGATGCATGTCCCATGACTTTGAGCAGGCGGACTTCTATAATGAGCTCTGAACAAAGGAGGCATAACGCATGGCGGGCTATCAAATTTTTACTGACGCAACGGCGGATTGCGGTACAAAGCTGGCGGAAGCCCCGGCCTCTGTGCGGGTCATTCCCATGCAGCTGGAGATTGGCGGACAGGAGTATACATACGGTCCTGGCGGCACCATCACCACAGAAGAATTTTACACGCTGCAGAGAGCGGGGAATTACGCGACCACAACGCAGATTGGGCCAAGCGTCTACTTCCAGTTTTTTGAGGAGGCACTACGGGCAGGACAGGATGTGCTCTACCTGTGCTTCACCTCCGGCATGTCCGGGACATTTCAGTCGGCGCAGGTATGCGCAGACGCGCTGGCCGAGGCATATCCTGACCGGAAAATCATCTGTGTGGATACGCTGTGCGCCTCAGTGGGCGAGGGCTTCCTGGTCTGGGAAGCAGCCAGGCGGCAGGCGGCGGGGTATTCGCTGGAGGAGCTGGCCCAGTGGGTAACGGAGTCCCGTCTGAAGGTCTGCCATTGGTTCACGGTGGATGTGTTTGACCATCTGCGGCGGGGCGGTCGGGTGTCCGCTGCCGCAGCTGTTCTCGGGACAGCCCTTCAGATCAAGCCCCTCCTTCATGTGGACGAAGCGGGAAGGCTGGCGGTGGTGGAGAAGCCCAGAGGGCGAAAGCAGGCCATCAAAGCCCAGCTGGCCCGTATGGAGCAGGGCTGGATGCCGGAGCTGGGCAGCACCGTGATGGTGGGACACGGGGATTGTGCCGAGGGGGCACATATGCTGGAAGAGGCCATTCGCGCCCAATTCCCAACCGCAGATATCGTGACAGCGGACATTGGCCCCATTATCGGCGCACATACCGGGCCTGGTATGCTGGCCGTCATCTACTGGGGCAGCACCCGGTGAAAAAACAAGGAAATCCCCGGAGTCTCTGCGGAAACGCGGAGACTCCGGGGATTTTGTCTGTATGTGGTTACGCCTTTTTGGCCTGCTCAACCACTTTCTGATAGGGGCCGACAATGGCCTGGGTCATCTTGCCCTTGGCCTGCTTCTGTACCGACGGGACGGCCATCAGCGCCCCCACCAGCTTCATCTGCAGGATGCGCTTTTTCTGCTTCTGGGGGAAGTCGTAGATGCCGTGCTGCTTGTAGAATTTGTGGTCCGCCTTCATCAGGCCCTGCATGACGTAGATGAGGTCCCGGAAGATCTTCATGCCGCCCACACCGTAGAAATTGGCGGGACGGGTCAGCTTTTTCTCCATGGCAAAGGACAGGTTTTCGGCCAGAGACTTGATATCCGCCGTGGTGTCCCACTCGTCGGTGGCCACACCGGCCAGGTAGTTGCCGCCCACCTCGGCGCGCCCCTCCACAATCATGCGCAGATTGGATTCGTACTGATAGTCGCCGCTGATAAGGTAGGCGATGGGGGTGCCGTGGGTGACGGTGCGGTGTCCGTTGCAGAACTGCCGGTCGTCAAAGCACTTGAAGCTGGAATGGGTGTAGTGGTCGGAGATGGTAAAGGCGTAGACAAAGCCGTCGGCGGTCTGGATGGTCTCCCGCAGGAACTGGTCAAAGCCATCCTTGTAGACGCATGCGCCGGTGATGGCGCAGCCGAAGCAGCCCAGGCACCCGCCTGCAAAGGGGAAGTCTCTCAGGTTGACAACCCGGCTTTCATAGGGCAGGGCAGCACGGAAATCGGCAATCATGTTGGCCAGATTCTTGTCGTCAGGAGCACAGTTGGTCACGATGACCACGTCCTTGTCGGCGGTCTTGGACGCCTGGGGCAGGGCGGGCTGGTAGACGGTCTTTTCGCGGGCCGGGGCCTTTGCGGGCGGGGTGATGAAGGGGCCGTGGGCACAGGAGAACATCAGCTGGTCAAAGAAATCCCGGGCCTCCTTCTGTCCCTGCTGGCTGAGCAGGTCCTCCATGTCGGCGGACAGACCCCGAATCACCTTCATGCCCAGGTCAAAGCAGTTTTCCTCCACGTACCGGTGGGCGGTCACGTCGTAGAAGTGCTTGGAGGTGGTGATTTGGCTGGCGAACTTGCCGGACAGGTCCACGCCGTCGGCCTTGATGAGCTCGATGAGCCGGTGGAGCTGATAGGGGGCGATGAAGGTGTAGACCGGATAGCAGAACAGGACCAGGTCGGCCTGCTCCAGGGCGGTGCGGACGGGGGAGAAGTCCTTTTCACAGGCCTTGATACGCTGGCCCACGGGCAGAAAGACAAAGGTGTGCTCGGGATGCAGGGCCTGCAGGTAGAGCGCGGTGTGGACTGTGGTGGAATTGTTCCCCTTGGGGCTGGCGTTCAAAACGAGAATGTTCATCTCTGTCCCTCCAATTCGCAGAGCAGACGGCAGTACCAGTCCCGCTCAAACTGTGCGGCGGCAATGCCGTATTCAATGGTGTATTCCTGAAAGCGGAAGATGGCGTCCCAGTCCTGTCCGGCGGGGAGCGGGGTCTCCCTGGCCTGTCGGAACCGCTCCCGGATGGTCAGCAGTACGGCCTGGGTCTCCTCCATCTGGCGGATATAGTCCCGGATGGCGGCGGAGCGCTCCTCCGGCCTGGCCAGTCCCAGAAAGAACAGCCGGGACAGCTCCATGTTTTTCACCTTATCCGCCTGCATGGGCTGGGCAACCCAGGCGAAAAAGGCAGTGCGGCCTGCCTCCGTGATGGAGAAGGTCTTTTTGCGCCGCTTGCCCAGGGTGGTCTCGGCGGCGGTGATGTACCCCTCCCGCTCCAGCTTGGCCAGCGCGGTCTGCACGCTGCCGGCGCTGTGGGAGCAGATGAGGGCCAGGTTCTGCTTGATGAACTGCTGCAGCTCATACCCGGTCATGGGGGAGAGAATCAGCAGTCCCAACACCAG
>CABIYL020000003.1:145608-154069 GCA_902362925.2 Clostridiales bacterium
TTCGTGGCTGGTGCGCAGGGACATGGAGCCGTCCCGCTGATACAGGGCCGCAATGCGGCTCTTGCGGGTCTCATCCGCGTCTTTCATGATGTCCTTGGGCTGTCCGCCGCCGCCGATGCAGCCGCCCGGACAGGCCATGATCTCCACAAAGTGGTACTGCTTTCCGCCGGCCTTCATGCGCTCCAGGAAGCCGCGGGCGTTGGCGGTGCCGTAAATGACCGCCACGTTGAGAGACTGGCCGCCCAGATCTACCTGGGCCTCCCGTACGCCTTCATATCCTCTGACAGGGCTGAGCTGGAGAAGGGAAGCGGGAGCAGGCTGGCCGGTGAGATAGGCGTAGGCGGTACGGAGCGCGGCCTCCATCACGCCGCCGGTGTTGCCAAAGATGACGCCGGCGCCGGAGGCCTTGCCCATCAGGGAGTCGTAGGGGGAGTCCTCCAGAGCGGTCCAGTCCACACCCTCCGCCTTGGCCCAGCGGGCAAGCTCACGGGTGGTGATGATCTGGTCGGTATCCCGCATGCCCTCCGCGCCGTGATAGTCTGCGGCGGCGTGCATCTCCTCCCGGCGGATCTCGAATTTCTTGGCCGTGCACGGAGTCAGGGCCACGTGGACAATCTGCCGGGGGTCCAGTCCCATCTTCTGAGCGAAATAGGTCTTGACGGTGGGACCCTGCATCCCGATGGGGCTCTTGGCCGTGGAGAGGTGGGGCAGCAGCTCGGGCGCGTAGATCTCCGCGAAATGGACCCAGCCGGGACAGCAGCTGGTGAACTGGGGGAGGGGCTGATCGCCCTGGGTCAGGCGGCGGAGCAGCTCACTGGCCTCCTCCACGATGGTGAGATCGGCGGCGAAATTGGTGTCCAGCACGTAGTCGGCGCCCAGCGCACGGAGCAGGGCCACCATTTTTCCCTCCACAAAGGCGCCCGGCGCCATGCCGAACTCCTCGCCCAGAGAGGCGCGGACTGCGGGAGAGGTGCTGACCACCACCACCTTGTTGGGGTCGGCCACCGCCTGACGCACCTGAGGGCACTCGTCCCGCTCGGTGATGCTGTCCACCGGGCAGGCGTTGGCGCACTGACCGCAGTAGATGCACACGGCTTTTCCGCCGGTTTCCTCCAGCGTGTAGGTGCCGTGTACGCCCATCAGATTGGTACAGGCCACCTTGCACATGCCGCACCGGATACACTTCTCTTCCCAGCGCACGATGCTGGGGTTGTCCGCCTCAATGGGCACGCGGACGGATAAGGGCAGATGATTCAGATTGCTCACATTCCTTTCTGTTTCTGTCGCTGTTGCTCTCTGCATGAATCACAGAGATAGAGAAGCTTAAGGTCGTAGGATAGAATCGGCATCCCTATCTTTGATTCCAGTTGCTGGGTCAGGTCGCCCAAATCCACATCCGCCAGTCTGCCGCAGCACTTGCATACCAGATGGTCGTGCCGCTGGATGCGGTCGTACCGGTCGGGCATGCCCTCCACGGATATCTTGCGGATGAGGTCCTCCTCCCAAAGACGGTTCAGATTGTTGTAGACCGTGGCCAGCGCAACCTTGGGGCAGCTCTGCCGCAGGACCTCGAAGACCTGCTCTGCCGTCATGTGGCTGCGGGATGAAGAGATGATTTCCAAAATCTTTTTTGCGTACTTTGTCACAACACTCACACCAGAATTAGAATAATTCTAATTCTTATTATATGCGTCTAACAAAGGAAGTCAAGAGAAAAAGTGTGCGCAGAAACCAGAAATTGTGGTATTATAATGTTTATTTGCCGCAAGAATTGCACTTTTTGGAACAGCTGCCGCGAAATGAGCGGACAGCCAGAATCTGAACTACTTTCTGATTCAGAAGGAGAGCATTATGAAATCAGACGACATTATCATCCGCAGAGAGACCCCGGCAGACTATGACGCCGTGGAGCACCTGACCCGGGAGGCCTTTTGGAATGTGTACCGTCCCGGCTGCACGGAGCACTATGTGGTCCACGTGCTGCGGAACGACCCCGCCTTTGTGCCTGATCTGGACCTGGTCATGGAGCGGAACGGCCAGCTGATTGGACATGTCATGTATATGCGGGCAAAGATTACAGCCGACGACGGCAGGGAGCTCCCGGTAATGACCTTCGGTCCCATCAGTATCCATCCGGATTTCCAGCGCCGGGGTCTGGGCAAGCGGCTGCTGGATGAGTCCATGGACCGGGCAAGAGAACTGGGGGCAGGCGCCCTGTGCATTGAGGGCAACATCGCGTTTTACGGGAAGTCCGGCTTTGTGGTGGCCGGTACCCGGGGCATCCGTTACCACGGAGAGCCGGAGCAGGAGATGGTGCCCTATTTCCTGCTGAAGGAGCTCCGGCCGGGATTTCTGGACGGTGTCACCGGCGTCTACCACACACCCCAGGGCTACTATGTGGATGAGGCAAAGGCAGAGGACTTTGACCGGAATTTCCCGCACAAAGAGAAGCTGAAGCTGCCCGGACAGCTGTTTTGAACAGAGACTGAAAAAACAGGAGGTCATATATATGACCTCCTGTTTTAGCCTATGGAATTTTCATCAATGATACATCATGTGTTCCGGGTATGTGCAAACATCGCTCTGGCACGGGCCATATTGTCCCGGATTTTCACGCCGAAGGGACAGTTTGGCTCACATCTGCCGCACATCAGGCAATCGTCAGCCGTGGCGGAGAGGGACCAGTAGTGCTGTGCCACGGTCTCCGGCACAGAATCCTGCTGGGCGGCCAGATCCAGGAACTTGGTTACAGCCGCAATGTCGATGTGGGCAGGGCAGGGCTGGCAGTGGTTGCAGTACATGCACCGGCCGGTCATATAGATGGCGTTTCCGGCGCTGAAGATATGGGAGTAGCTCCGCTCCGCCGGGGGAATGTCGTAGTATTTGGCGGCCTCCAGCACCTCTTCCACCGTGTGGCAGCCCACAATGACCACCTTGACGCCGTTGCGGTCCAGGCAGTATTGGATGCACTGGGGGACCGTCATGGCCACGCCGAAGGGGGAGCTCTCCGCCTTGAGCAGGGTGCCAGCGCCCAGGGGCTTCATAACAGTGATGGCCACTCCGGCCGCCTCACAGGCGGAGTACAGTTTTTGCCGGGCCTCATCTACCACAAGGCCGCTCTTCTCCATGCCCTTGAACTCCATCAGGTCATAGATGTCGGTCTCAGCGGCCTCCATGTCATAGGCGGGGTTGATACTGAACATCAGCACGTCGATGATCCCGCTCTCCACTGCCTTCAGGGCAATGTGGGGATTGTGGGAGCTCATGCCGATATGGCGGATTACGCCGTTTTCCTTCATCTCCTTGGCGTAGGAGAGAACGGGGCCCTCAAATACGGTGCGGAAGTCCTCCTCGCTGTCCACATAGTGGATCATACCCACATCAATATAGTCGGTGTGGAGACGCTCCAGCAGATCCTCAAAGGAGCGGCGGGTCTTTTCGATGTCTCGGGTGCGGGTGTACTGCCCGTCCTCAAATACGGTGCACAGATGCCCCTGGATGATAAATTTCTCCCGGCGTCCCTCCAGGGCCACACCCAGGTTGCTGCGGGTGGGGGCCTGGGGCATGAAAATGTCGATGTAGTTGATGCCCTTTTCCTGTGCCGCGTCTATAATGGCGGCGCTCTCCTGAGCGGTCAGGCCGTTGAACCACTCGCCGCCCAGACCGATTTCGCTGACCCGCAGTCCGGTGCGGCCCAATGTCCTGTATTCCATGTTTTCCTCCTGTCAGTTATCCCGCTTTGATGATGAGGATAGTGTACTTGCAAAATAACAGAAATAAGCTATACTGACATTATATCGTCTCGGATTTATTGCAGCAAGTACGCACAATTTTCTTAGAAAGTGAAATAAAGTTCACTATGGGAGCGGGCTATGGAAAAGATACGAGTGACCTGTGAGATGGAAGTTACGTTAAAAATGATCGGTGGCAAATGCAAGCCGCTGATTCTGGAGAGTCTGATTGAAAACGGTACCCAGCGTTTCAGCGAGCTGATGCGAACCATCACCCAGACGTCCCAGCGCACCCTCACCAACCAGCTCCGGGAGCTGGAGAGCGACGGCCTGATTACACGCACGGTGTACGCCGAGGTGCCCCCACGGGTAGAGTACTCCATCACTCCGAAGGGCCGTTCTTTGGAGAAACTTCTGGATCTGATGTGTGAATGGGGCGAAAAAAACATGGATGAGCGGTTTGAGCTGACCAATCCGCAGTGTACAGAATAGCCGCCAGAAGTCGCGGATAACAAGCGGCCTGGAAAAACTAAAAAGAAGGGCGATCCTTTTGTGAGGAGTGCCCTTCTTGCAGCAAAACAAGAAAAACGCCGCAGTTTTCACTGCGGCGTTTTTAAAAATGGTGGACCTAATCGGGATCGAACCGACGACCTTACGGATGCGAACCGTACGCTCTCCCAGCTGAGCTATAGGCCCATATAAAAGGCTACTAAGACAGAAGTCCAGCAGACACGCATATTATTATAGCATGGTTTTCATAAAATGCAAGAAAATTTTTTTCTTGCAAATGAAAAAACTTGAGAAGTGGATATTGATAAATCGGGAAAAATGATGTATGATAAATCGGTATCAGCCTTCCGATGACCAGACGGCCTCCGTCCGGCCAGAGGCAAGGCCGCACTAGTCGGGGAGATAGCGGTGCCCTGTACCCGCAATCCGCTACAGCGGGGATGAACCCCGGCCCCCGGATCTATGCTGTGCCGTCTGCTCCTTATAAGCGGCGATGAGGAATCGGTCCCGCGCAACGGGGCCCCGCGAACCGTGTCAGGCGGGGAACCGAGCAGCACTAAACGGAATGCCTCGTGTGCCGCGGAATTCCCGTTTCCGAGCTGGCTGTAAGGGTTACGGGCATAGCACAGACTTCAAAGGCCGGTGTGCGGCCTTGCCTTTCGCCGGACGCGGAGGGCAGTGCGGAGAGCGAAGCGACTTGGCTCGCTCGCTCTCTTTTTTTTATTCCAAAAAGCAAGGGGTGTGAGGATCATGTACCAGGCGCTCTACCGCAAGTGGCGGCCCAGGAGCTTCGACGATGTGGTGGGCCAGAGCCATATTACCGACACCCTCAAGCGGCAGGTGGCCACCGGACGCCTGTCCCACGCCTACCTTTTCACCGGAACCCGTGGTACCGGCAAGACCACCTGTGCCAAAATCCTGGCCCGGGCGGTGAACTGCGAGCACCCGGTGGACGGCAACCCCTGCAACCAGTGCCCCTCCTGTCTGGGCATTGAGAATGGCTCCATCCTGGATGTGCTGGAGCTGGACGCCGCCTCCAACAACGGCGTGGACCAGGTCCGCGCCCTCCGGGACGAGGCGGTGTACACCCCCGCGGCGGTCCGCAAGCGCGTGTACATCGTGGACGAGGTCCACATGCTGTCCACCGCCGCCTTCAACGCCCTGCTGAAGATTCTGGAGGAGCCTCCGGAGCACCTGATGTTCATTCTGGCCACCACCGAGCTGCACAAGGTGCCGGCCACCATCAAGTCCCGGTGCCAGCAGTTCGCCTTCAAACGGATTCTGCCCGGGGATATCGCCCGGCGGCTGAGTTACGTGGCGGAACAGGAGGGCATCGGCCTCACCGCCGAGGGTGCCGCCCTGCTGGCACGGCTGGCCGACGGCGGCCTGCGGGACGCTCTGTCCCTGCTGGACCAGTGCGTCAACCCCTCGGGCACCATCGGCGAGGCGGAGGTGCTCTCCGCTCTGGGCCTGGCGGGCAATCTGGAGACCGCCGCCCTGATGGAACAGATCGCCAAGGGGGAGACCGCCGGAGCCCTGGAGACTCTGGCCCGGCTGTATGGAGCCGGAAAGGACGTTGGCAGCCTGCTGAACGAGCTGTCCGCCCTGGCCCGTGACCTGCTGATCCGTAAGACCGCGCCCCAGAGCGGAGTAGCTCTGCTCACAGGGGGATACGATGAGACCACCCTACGCCGTCTGGACCGGCTGCTGACTCCGGCCCGGTTGGCTCAGATTCTCAGTCAGCTCCAGGCCACCAGCGCCGACCTGTCCCGCAGCGGAAACCGGCGGACGGACGCGGAGCTGTGCCTGATTCGTCTGTGCGACGAGACCCTGGACCCCAGTCCGGCCGGACTGAATGCCCGGCTGACCCGGCTGGAGGAGCAGCTGGCAGGGGGAGGCATCCCCACCCAGCCGGTTCGGAGCGCGCCGGTACAGCAGACAGCTGCTCCGGCCACTCAGCAGCAGCCCAAGCAGGCGGCTCCCGCCAGAAGCGAGGACCGTCCCCCCTGGGAGGAGGAGCGTCCTCCGCTGCCCGAGGAGCCGGGCGAGCGGGTAAACCAGGTCGCCGAAGAGGAGGCCGCCAGACCGGCGGTCCAGCCTCAGCGGACAGTGGAGCCGGTCCATCAGGCAACGCCCCAGCAGCAGGCTCCGGTGCAGAATGCCCCGGCGGCACAGGCTGTCCCGGCAGGGGACTTCTGGCCTGAGCTGGTGGCCTCTCTGAAGGGCCGCATTCCCATGGGAGAGTACACCTTCCTGGCCAACCCCGCCATGGTGCAGGGCAGGGCGGAGAACGGCATGCTCACCCTGTACACTGACAGCGATTTCACCCGGACCATGATCAACAAGCCGGGTATCCTCAGCGTGGTGGCTCAGGCGGCCTCCGCCCGGCTGGGCGGCCAGATGCGGGTGACGGTGACGGTGGGACAGGCCCCGCCGGTGAGCGCCGCTCCGGCAGCACCTGTGGCAGCCGCTCCGGCCCACGACAAGCTGGACGATCTGCTGGCCTTTGGACAGCAGTTTGACAACATCATCATCAAATAACAGCTTCCGCCACGGCGGACTGAAAGGAGAATGAACCATGGCAAAAGGCTTTGGACGGCCCGGCATGGGCGGTATGGGCGGCATCAATATGAACATGATCAAGCAGGCCCAGAAGATGCAGGAGAACATGCAGAAGATGCAGGCTGAGCTGGAGGCCAAGGAGTACAGCGCCCAGGCCGGCGGCGGCGTGGTCTCCGCCACAGTCACCGGCAAGCGTGAGCTGGTGTCCCTGACCATCGACCCCGAGGCGGTGGACCCCGAGGACGTGGAGATGCTCCAGGACATGATTGTGGCCGCTGTAAACGAGGCCATCCGCAGCGCGGAGACCGACATGGCAGACAATATGCGTCAGATTACCGGCGGCCTGAACCTGCCGTTCTGATCCGAACCATACGGAGGAGACGGGGGCTGCCCTGTCTCCTCCGTTCCATTTGAAGGCGTACACAAAAGCAAAACGGAGCGGGACGGCTCTGAGAGGGAAACGGAGACGCCCAATCTTTGGAGAATACAAAGGAGAGATCACGATGGAGAAAGCCAAGGTATACTTTACTGACCTGCGCACCAGACCCGGCCAGAGCCAGCTGACCAAGCTGGAGAAGCTGATCCGCACCGCGGGCATCGGAGACATCGACTTTGAGAAGAAGCTGGTGGCCATCAAGATGCACTTCGGCGAGCCGGGCAACATGGCCTATCTGCGGCCCAACTGGGCCAAGGTGGTGGCCGACGTGGTGAAGGAGCTGGGCGGCATGCCCTTCCTCACCGACTGCAACACCCTGTACCCCGGTCTGCGGAAGAACGCCTACGACCACCTGAACGCCGCCTATGAGAACGGTTTCACCCCCTTCTCCACCGGCTGCCACGTCATCATCGGCGATGGCGTGAAGGGCACCGACGACGTGGCTGTCCCCGTGGTGGGCGGCGAGTACGTGAAGGAGGCCAAGATCGGCCGGGCCGTGATGGACGCCGACATCTTCATCAGCCTGAGCCACTTCAAGGGCCACGAGGCCACCGGCTTCGGCGGCGCCATCAAGAACATCGGCATGGGCTGCGGCAGCCGTGCGGGCAAGATGGAGCAGCACAACGCCGGCAAGCCGGTGGTGGCGGAGGACAAGTGCCGCAAGTGCCACGCCTGCGCCAAGAGCTGCGGCCAGGACGCCATCTTCTTTGACAGCACCGACGGCAAAGCCCGCATCGACCACGACCGCTGCGTGGGCTGCGGCCGCTGCCTGGGCGCCTGCAACTTCGACGCCATCTCCAACCCGGAGAGCAACACCAACACCATCCTGGACTACAAGATGGCCGAGTACGCCAAGGCGGTGGTGGATGGCCGTCCCCACTTCCACATCAGCCTGGTCATCGACGTGTCCCCCCTGTGCGACTGCTACGGCAGCAACGACGTGCCCGTACTGCCCGACCTGGGTATGTTCGCCTCCTTTGACCCGGTGGCCCTGGACCAGGCCTGTGCCGACGCCTGCCTGCGTCAGGAGCCTCTGCCCGGCTCTGAGCTGGAGGAGAAGATGCACAGCCACGGCTTCTGCGACCACCACGACCACTTCAAGAACCTGGAGCCTGACTCCGAGTGGAAGGCCTGCCTGGAGCACGCCGAGAAGATCGGCCTGGGCACCCGCTCCTATGAGCTGATCACCGTAAAGTAAAAAATACAAAAATCCCGCCTGTAC
>CABIYL020000003.1:154252-169355 GCA_902362925.2 Clostridiales bacterium
GCGGCGAAGAGGTCCAGCTGTTCTCCGGCGTCGGCCTCGTCCACCAGGTTCTGGCCGGTGACGGTGAGGGCACGGATGGGCAGCTTCAGGTTCCAGGAGGCGAGCAGCAGCTCCAGCGCGGCGTCGGCAATATCCCGGGACACATAGGTGGGAGCCGGGAGCCGCTTCTGGCGGCAGATGTCCCGGAAATTGGGGTCCCGGATGGTGACCTGTACCGTGGTGCACTTGAGACTGTGGCGCCGCAGACGGGCGGCCACCTCGTCGGACAGGGCGGACAGCCCGGCGCGCACATCCTCCAGCCCCAGCAGGTTGCGCCGGAAGGTGAGGCCGCTGCCCACCGACTTGGGGGGCGGCAGGTCCCGGGCCGGGATGACCGGCTCATGCTCCGTTCCGGCGGCGTAGCTGTGGAGAGCGGCGCCCTGCTTGCCCAGAATGGTCACCAGAGCCTGGGGGTCGAACCGGGCCAGGTCCCCGATGGTCTGGACGCCGTAGCCCCGGAGCACCTTGGCCGCCGCGCCGCCCACAAAGAGCAGGTCGGTCACTGGCAGGGGCCAGAGAAGCTGGCGGAAGTTTTCCCGGGTAATCACCGTGGTGGCGTCCGGCTTTTTGTAGTCGCTGCCCATCTTGGCAAAGACCTTGTTGAAGGACACCCCCACCGACACGGTCAGTCCGGTCTCCGCCTTCACCGTCTCCCGGATGCGGTCGGCAATGGCTTTCCCATCCCCGCCCCACAGGTGCATGGAGCCAGTGATGTCCAGCCAGCTCTCGTCGATGGAGAAGGGTTCCACCAGGTCGGTAAACCGGTCATAGATGGCGTTGACAATGCGGGAGTACTTCCGGTATTGGTCCCGGTGGGCAGGGAGGAGCACCAGGTCGGGGCACTTCTGCCTGGCCTGCCAGATGGTCTCGGCGGTTTTCACGCCCATGGCCTTGGCTGGCTCGTTCTTGGCCAGAATGATGCCGTGGCGGGATTCGGGGTCGCCGCACACGGCCACCGGCTTTCCGCTCTCCCGCAGCTCGGGCAGGGAGAGCAGCTCCACCGAGGCGTAGAAGCTGTTGAGGTCACAGTGGAGTATGGTCCGGTCCATGATGCGCACCCCCTTGATGCCGTATGTTCTATCTACCAGTATACTATTCTGTATGAAAAAAGTCAAACTAATGTTCTATATCTGAGCAAAAAAGCAGCCCCGTCCTCATAGGGACGGGGCTGAGGGGATACATTAGATGACACCGGCCAGAACCAGACCCAGCAGCACGGCGGTGGCCAGCAGGATAAGGCCCACAATGGTGACGCCGATGGTGCGGCGCTTCTGGGACTGGGCAGAACTCTCGTGCTGGGGGACCAGACGGGCCTTCCGCAGAGCGGTGACCACGGGCTTGTAGAGCAGCATGGTGAGGGCGCCGTTCATCAGGGCCTTGACCAGGTTGAAGGGGAGGAAGGCGGTGGGCAGCATGGTCACCACCACATCACGGGGAACGTTCATGTACAGGGGGGTGATGAGGTAGTTCCACAGCAGCATGATGCCGGTCATGAGGACGCCGCCGATGACCAGGCCCACAACAGCGGCGGAGAGGGACTGACGGCGCTTGTAGATGAAGGCGGCGGGGCAGACAAAGGCGATGGTGGACAGCACGTTCATCAGCAGGCCGATGGGGCCGGTCTCACTGACGGTGACCATCTCGATGAGGGAGGTGACCACGGAGATGCACAGGGCGTTGAGGGGGCCGTACAGGAAACCGCCGATGGCGATGATCACGTCCTTCATGTCGAAGGTGAGAAAACCGACTACGGTGAGGGGGGCAAAGATGGTCTTGGATGCAAGCATGACCACGTAGGCGATGGCGCAGAGCATACCGGTGGAGACAACGGTACGCACATCCAGCCGCTTGGCGCTGGACTTGGGGAGGGAGGAGGACATAACGGGCATAAAAAACACTCCTAATGACAAAGTAACACCTGAAAAGCAATGCCTTTCAGGTGTTAAATACAATCAAAAGGAGGAGGGTGCTTAAATCGCATTAACACATCTTCTTCCATCCAGACTTCGCGCGTTGGAGCCTTATGCGCGTCACTGTCGGTCCCGGAATCACACCGGGTCAGCCGCAATACTGCGGGTAGCGGACTATACCGCCGATCGGGATTTTCACCCTGCCCTGAAGACATTTCCTGTTCAGTTGTCCTAATGCTATTATAGCGTGTGTCCAACAGATTGCAAGTCTTTTTTGAAAAAAGTTTTCGCACTGGTGTTCGAACATAGCGTTGACTTGGGCCGCGGGATATACTAGAATGGACACAATGACAGAAGGGAAGCAATGAGGAGAACGCCTATGGAACGAGAGACCACCTGCTGCTTTACCGGGCACCGGCCCGACAAGCTGCCCTGGCGTGACGACGAGTGGGACCCCCGCTGCCAGGCCTTGAAGGAGCGGCTGACCGCCGCCCTGGAAGAGGCCTATGACAAGGGAATGCGCCACTTTATCTGCGGTATGGCCAGGGGTGCGGACTTCTATTTCTGCGAGGCCGCTCTGGCCCTGCGGGATCGGCGGAGCGGCGTCACCGTGGAGGCCGCCCTGCCCTGTGAGGAGCAGGCCGCCCGCTGGAAGGAGCGGGACCGGAACCGGTATTTCAGGCTGGTTGCCCAGTGCGACTATGAGACCATGGTCCAGCACCACTACGACAAGGGCTGCATGCTGCGCCGGGACCGGTACATGGTGGACCGGTCGGCCATGATCATCGCCGTGTACGGCGGCGTGCTGGGCGGCACCATGTACACTCTGTCCTACGCCATGAAAAAGGGCCTGGAGCTGAAAATTCTGGATGTGGAAGTACAGGAATGACCGTGTACAGGAGGAAAAAGAGATGAAATACGCCTTTCTTGTGATGGGCAGCTACGACAGCGCGGCAGACCGGGCGGAGATTCAGAACGGAGCCACCCGGATCATTGGCGTGAGCAGTGTGGAGGAGGCCTGTGAGATTGCCCGCACCCTCCAGGCGGAGGGCGTGGCCTGCATCGAACTGTGCGGCGCCTTCGGTGAGGAGGGAGCCCGCCGGGTCATTGACGCCACGGGCGGAACCTTGGCCGTGGGCTACGTGGTCCACTTCCCCGAGCAGGACGGACTTTTCAAGGCCGTATTCGGCTGAACCGTAAAAATACCGGCGTGCTGCCTGAACGGGCAGCACGCCGGTGTCGCTTATTCTTCCGCCATATGGCCTTCCAGCCAGGCCAGCACGTCCTGATATACCTCGTCCCGGTTGATCTCGTTGAGCATCTCATGCCGTCCGCCGGGATAGAGCTTCATGGTCACGTCCTTGACCCCGGCGTCCTGGAAGAAGCCGTACACCTTCCGTACGCCCTCGCCCATGGCGCCCACCGGGTCCTGGTCGCCGGAGAAGAGGTAGACCGGGGTGTCCGGGTCCATCTTGGCCAGGTTGTCGGGGTCGGCGATGAACTGGAGGCCCTCCATCATGTCCCGGCTCATACCAGCTGTGGGCAGGAAGGAGCACAGCGGATCGGCCACATAGGCGTCCACCACGTCGTTGTCCCGGGAGATCCAGTCGGCGCCGGTGCGGTTGGGGGCGAATTTCTTGTTGTACACCCCCAGGGACAGGTCGTTGAAGAACTTGCAGGGGATATGATAGCCCCGGATGGCGCCGAACATGGCCAGCACACCCTTGCCGAAGGCGACGGTAGCGGCGGGCTCCTGACCGGTACCAGAGAGAATACAGCCGTCCAGGGTGTTGGGCCAGCGGATGAGGTAGGTCCGGGCCACAAAGGAGCCCATGGAGTGGCCCATCAGGAAGTAGGGCAGACCGCCGTACCGCTCGCCGGTCAGTACCCGCAGCATGCGCACGTCGTCGGTGATGTGCTTCCAGCCGTCCTGCTCGGCCAGGAAGCCGTACTCCTCCGGACCGGTGGCGGTGCCGCCGTGGCCCAGATGGTCATTGCCCACCACCACAAAGCCGTGGTCGGCCATAAAACGGGCAAAGCCGTCGTACCGCATGATATATTCCGAGATGCCGTGAACCAGCTGGAGCACCGCCCGGGGAGCGCCGTTCTCCGGGGTCCACTCGGCTGCGTGGACCTGGTGGATGCCGTCGCTGGAGGGGTAGGTAAATTCCCGCAGATTCGCCATAGAAAATCCACTCCTTTTGTGATAAAATAATAACACCCCTGTGAATCCCGCCGGAGATACGGCGGGTGGGAGAGAAGTGCGGTTCTGATACCAGTCTATCCTGAACAGGGACATTCGTCAATATACAACCCCGGCGCTCTGTCCGGACGGGGCACCTGGATACAGAAAGGAAGCCTGAAACATGAGTGTAGCAGAACGGTTTCTCCGTTACGTAGCCTATGATACCCAGTCTGACGAAAACAGTACCACCGTACCCTCTACGGAGAAACAGAAAATTCTGGGCGCTGCCCTGGCCGCTGAGCTGTCCCAGATGGGGCTTCAGGGCGCCCACATGGACGACAACGGCTATGTGTACGCCTGGCTGCCTGCCACGCCCGGGTGCGAGGGCGTGCCCTGCGTGGGCCTCATCGCCCACATGGACACCTCGCCCGACGCCTCCGGCGCCAATGTGAAGCCCCGGATTGTGGAGTACCAGGGGGGCGACATTGTCCTCAATGAGGAGCAGGGCATTGTCATGCGGGAGGCGGACTTTGAGAGCCTGGCCCGGTACAAGGGTCAGCACCTCATCGTCACCGACGGCACCACCCTTCTGGGCGCTGACGACAAGGCGGGCGTGGCGGAGATTTTCACCGCCGTGGAGTACCTGGCCAGCCACCCTGAGGTGAGGCATGGCCGCATCGCCGTGGGCATCACCCCCGACGAGGAGGTGGGCCAGGGCGCCGACCGCTTCGATGTGGAGGGCTTCGGTGCGGCTGTGGCCTACACCGTGGACGGCGGCGAGCTGGGCGAGATTGAGTACGAGAACTTCAACGCCGCCAACGCCGGCGTGTATTTCCACGGCGTGAACATCCACCCCGGTTCCGCCAAGAACAAGATGAAGAACGCCCTGCTGATGGCCATCGAGTTCATGAACATGATGCCTCCGGCGGAGACCCCTGCCCACACCGAGGGCTATGAGGGCTTCTACCATCTCCACGGCATGAAGGGCGACGAGACCGAGGCCGAGCTCCACTTCATCATCCGGGACCACGACCGGGAGAAGTTTGAGGAGCGGAAGCAGTACCTGGGCCGCGTGGCCGCCTATCTGGACGGCAAGTACGGCAAGGGCTCCGTGGAGCTCTACCTGAAGGACTCCTATTACAACATGAAGGAGAAGATTGAGCCCCACATGTACCTCATTCTCCGGGCCCGTGCGGCCATGGAGAAGGCGGGTGTCACGCCCCAGGTGGTGCCCATCCGGGGCGGCACCGACGGCGCCCGGCTGAGCTACATGGGCCTGCCCTGTCCCAACCTGTCCACCGGCGGCGTCAACTTCCACGGCGTCCATGAGTACATCCCCGTGGAGAGCCTGGAGAAGATGGTGGAGGTGCTTATCAACCTGGTGACGGTTGAGGAGTAAAACACAACAGCACGAATACGATAAGAGGCCGGACCCCGATGGGGTCCGGCCTCTTGCTGTTTATATATCAGAAATCAGGGAACAGAGAAGCAGAACTACGGCGGAGGTCTCCTCAGTGCCGTTCACCGTGCCAGTGATAACGCTTTCCCCGTACCTGGTGAATGAGACTTAACAAAAAGTTTACCGGTATTTCAGTCTGGTTTCAGCTTGGACTGGTATGCTCAACTCTGCATGAATGCCGCCTAAGGGGGCGGCAGAGCAAAGGAGGATATGGCATGATAGAAGTACGCGACCTGGTGAAGCGGTACGGCCGCCACACAGCGGTGGATCACCTCAGCTTCACTGTGGAACGGGGGCAGGTGTACGGCTTTCTGGGCCCCAACGGCGCGGGAAAATCCACCACAATGAACATCATGACCGGCTATCTGGGCCCTACGGAGGGCGAGGTGCTGGTGGACGGACACAGCATGCTCAGCGAGCCTGAGAAGGCCCGGCGCCAGATTGGATATCTGCCTGAACAGCCGCCCCTGTATGTGGATATGACGGTGAAGGAGTATCTGAGCTTTGCCGCCCAGCTGAAGAAGCTGCCCGCCAAGGCGCGCAACGGCGAGGTAAAGCGGGTCATGGAGCACACCATGCTCACCGACGTGTCGGGCCGCCTGATCCGCAACCTGTCCAAGGGCTATAAGCAGCGGGTGGGCATCGCCCAGGCTCTGCTGGGCAACCCGGAGATTGTGATTCTGGACGAGCCCACCGTGGGCTTGGACCCCAAGCAGATCATTGAAATCCGGACTCTCATCCGGGACCTGGCCAAGGAGCACACGGTCATTCTCAGCTCCCATATTCTGGCCGAGGTACAGGCAGTGTGCGACCGGATTCTCATCATCCACCACGGGAAGATGGTGGCCGCGGGCACGACCGAGGAGCTGGAGCGCCAGCTGGCCGGCACCACCGCCCTGGAGGTCACCCTGAAGGCGGACGAGGCCACGGGCAGAAGCCTGCTGCGGGGCGTGTCCGGTGCGGGCGCGGTGTCCTACCGTCCCGGCGCAGCGGAAGGGGAGAGCACCTTCCGGGTGGAGAGCCGCAAGGGCGACCTGCGGGAGAAGATTTTCCAGGCCTGCGCGGCGGAGAACGTGGCCCTGCTTGGCCTGCGCAGCGCCGGTATGACCCTGGAGGACGTGTTCCTCAAGCTCACCGCCGACGACAGCGTCCGGGAGGAGCCGCCGGTGTCCCGGAGCAAGAAAGCGGCACGGGCGGATAAAACCGCGTCCGGCGGAAAAGAGGAGGATGAGGCGGAATGAGGGCCATCTACAAGCGGGAGCTGCGCTCCTATTTCACCAGCATGACGGGATATCTCTTTATCGCCGTAGTGGTCTTTTTTATCGGTATCTACTTCATGGCCAACAACCTGTACTACGGGGACCCCGGCTTCTCCACCACCCTGGTCAACGTGATGGTGGTGCTGCTGGTGGCGGTGCCCGTGCTCACCATGCGCTCCATGGCGGAGGAGCGGCGCAGCCGCACCGACCAGCTGCTGCTCACCGCGCCGGTGTCCGTGTCCGGCGTGGTGATGGGCAAGTACCTGGCCATGGTGACCATCCTGGCCATCCCCATGCTTCTCTCCTGCATCTGTCCCCTCATCATCGCTGCCAACGGCACGTCCCAGCTCATGTCGGACTACGCGTCCATCTTTGCCTTTTTCCTGATGGGGTGCGTGTTCGTGGCGGTGGGAATGTTCATCTCCGCTCTGACCGAGAGCCAGATCATCGCCGCAGTGGGCACCTTTGCAGCCCTGCTGACCCTCTATCTGTGGGACAGCCTGATGCAGTTCCTGCCCGATGCCCTCGCCAATGTGCTGGGACTGTTCTCCTTCAGCTCTGTGCTGTACAACTTCGCCTATTACAGCGTGTTTGATGTGCGGGGCGTGGTGCTCTACCTGACCCTGGCCGGGCTCTTTGTATTTCTGACCGTGCAGGCGCTCCAGAAGCGCCGCTGGAACTGAGGGGGTGACCGCTTTGAAAAAGACACATCGCAAGCTTCGCCAGGGCGGTTACCTGGCAGCCACCACCGCCATTGTGGTTTTCCTCAACCTGATTGTGGGCCAGCTGCCCACCCATCTGCTGGAGTTCGACCTGTCGGACAAACAGCTCTACACCGTCACCGACACATCCAAGGAGTTCCTGGCCGGGCTGGACAAGGACGTTGAGATTGTGGTCCTGGCCGAGGAGAGCAATGTGGACGAGCGTATCGCCAAGTTCCTGGACAACTATGCCGCCCTCTCCAGCCATAACCTGCTCAAGCTGCTGACCGCCCAGACCCAGGCGGAGGCAGACGCGGCTGCCCAGGCGGAAGAGGCGGAAGCTGAGACGGCGGAGGAGAGTTCCGGCGAAACGAACAGCGCTGCTGAGACGACCGACAGCCCTGCGGAGACAGACAGCGGGGCGGAGTAATCCCAATACGATTCCACAGGGGCGGGCACAGCGGTTTTCCACTGTGCCCGTCTTTTTGTGGACGATTTCTCCGGACGGGAGGAAAAAATCCGGACAAACCGGGGCGAAAGACGGCGGAACAGAGGGATGAGGGTGTTGACAAACGGACAGTTTGTGATACAATATCTAGGCTAAAGGCGATGACGAAGCCAAGCGGGCCACGCCGCGACGAGCGAGAGGGGATGGTGAGAGCCCTCCGCGACACGGACCCGCGCGCCACTTCACCAGCCGCCCGCGACGAGCGGGACGTGAGTCCGCGTTATGGACGCAATGAGATGTGCCGGACACAGTCCGGCATAATCAGGGTGGTACCGCGAAGCCTGCGCTTTGCCCCTGTTCACAGGGGTGAGGCGCTTTTGTTTTGCCCCGAGAGAGGCGCGGACAGCCCGCGCCGGACATTTTAGAGGAGGTCATTCCCATGGAACCCAAAAAGTACGGTCTCAACGAGCTGCGGGAGATGTTCCTGAAGTTCTTTGAGACAAAGGGCCATCTGCGCCTGCCCAGCTTCTCCCTCATCCCCCAGAACGACGCCAGCCTGCTGCTCATCAACTCCGGCATGGCGCCCATGAAGCCCTTCTTCACCGGTGAGCAGGAGCCCCCCCGTCACCGTGTGACCACCTGCCAGAAGTGCATCCGCACCGGCGACATTGAGAACATCGGCCACACCGCCCGCCACGGCACCTACTTCGAGATGCTGGGCAACTTCTCCTTCGGCGACTACTTCAAGAAGGAGGCCATTCACTGGGCCTGGGAGTTCCTGACCAGCCCCGAGTGGGTGGGGCTGGACCCTGAGCGGCTCTATCCCTCCGTGTTCGCCGGCAACGAGACCACTCCCGCTGACGACGAGGCCTTCCGCATCTGGCATGAGGAGATCGGCATCCCCGCCGACCGGATCTTCAAGTTCGGCAAGGAGGACAACTTCTGGGAGCACGGCTCCGGCCCCTGCGGCCCCTGCTCCGAGATCTACTATGACCGCGGCGAGCACTGGGGCTGCGGCAAGCCCGGCTGCACCGTGGGCTGCGACTGCGATCGGTATATCGAGGTCTGGAACGTGGTGTTCTCCCAGTTCAACAACGACGGCGAGAACCACTACACCGAGCTCAAGCAGAAGAACATCGACACCGGCATGGGCCTGGAGCGTCTGGCCTGCGTGTGCCAGGACGTGGCGTCCCTCTTTGACGTGGACACCGTCATGAACATCACCAACAAGGTGTCCGAGATTACCCACGCCCACTACGGCGAGACCGCCGCCAAGGACGTGTCCCTGCGCGTCATCACCGACCATATCCGCTCCGCCACCTTCATGATCTGCGACGGCGTCCTGCCCTCCAACGAGGGCCGCGGCTACGTGCTGCGCCGCCTGCTCCGCCGGGCTGCCCGTCACGGCAAGCTGCTGGGCGTCAACGAGCCCTTCCTCTATGAGGTGTGCGACACCGTTATCCACGAGAACGAGGGCCACTACCCCGAGCTGCGGGAGCGCCAGGACTATATCACCAAGGTCATCCGTACCGAGGAGGAGAACTTCGCCCGCACCATCGACGGCGGCCTGAAGATTTTTAACGACATGCTCTCCGGCCACAAGGAGAAGGGCGAGAAGGTGTTCTCCGGCGCCGATGCCTTCAAGCTGTACGACACCTACGGCTTCCCCATCGACCTGACCATCGAGATGGTTCAGGAGCAGGGCATGACCGTGGACCAGGAGGGCTTCAAGGCCCTCATGGAGGAGCAGAAGGTCCGTGCCCGTAAGGCCCGCGAGGCTCTGGGCGATCTGGGCTGGGCCGGCGTGGAGTTCGGCAAGGACGTGCCCGAGACCCAGTTCGTTGGCTATGACCACACCTCCATCGACGACGCCAAGGTGGTCGCCCTGGTGGTGGAGAACGAGCAGGCCGAGGAGCTGATGCCCGGCGTGGAGGCCATTGTGGTGCTGGACAAGACCCCCTTCTACGCTGAGATGGGCGGCCAGGTGGCTGACCACGGCGTCATCACCATGGGCGACGCCCAGTTCCAGGTCACCGACGTGCAGAAGAACAAGGGCGGCAAGTATATGCACTACGGCAAGCTGTCCGGCGGCGTCATCAAGCTGGGCGACACCATGTCCGCCGCCATCGACGTGAAGCGGCGCAAGGCCATCATGCGCGCCCACTCCGCCACCCACCTGCTGGACAAGGCTCTGCGCACCGTGCTGGGCGACCACGTGCAGCAGGCCGGCTCCCTGGTGGAGGAGGACCGCCTCCGCTTCGACTTCACCCACTTCTCCGCCATGACCGCTGAGGAGCTCTCTCGGGTCAGCGCCATGGTCAACGAGGCTGTGCTGGAGGGCTACGACGTCCACACCGACGTGCTGCCCATCGAGGAGGCCAAGAAGAAGGGCGCCATCGCCCTCTTCGGCGAGAAGTACGGCGACACCGTCCGCGTGGTAGACATGGGCGAGGGCTACTCCGTGGAGTTCTGCGGCGGCACTCACCTGGACAACACCGCCAAGGTGGGCGTGTTCCACATTGAGAGCGAGTTCTCCGTGGCCTCCGGTGTCCGCCGCATTGAGGCCACCACCGGCGCTCAGTCCCTGAAAATCATGAATCAGAACCAGGAGAAGCTGTTCGAAGCCGCCGCGGTCCTCAAGGCCAAGCCCGGCGAACTGCGTGAGAAGGCTGAGCAGACCATCGCCGAGCTGCGTGAGCTGCGCCATATGGTGGAGAAGTTCAAGGCCAAGGAGGCCGCCGGCGAGACTGAGCGCTTCCTCATGGGCGGCCACACTGTGGGCGACCTGAAGGTGCTCACCGCCACGGTGCCCAACGCCGACGCGGCCAAGCTGCGCCAGATGGGCGACATGCTCCGGGACAAGCAGCCCAACGTGGTAGCGGTGCTGTCCGCCGTCAACGACGGCAAGATCACCTTCCAGGTTGTGTGCGGCAAGGAGGCTGTGGCCAAGGGCATCAAGGCCGGCGATATCATCAAGAATGTCACCGCCATCTGCGGCGGCAAGGGCGGCGGCAAGCCTGACAGCGCCATGGGCGGCGGCTTTGACGTGCTGAAGCTGGACGACGCGCTTGCCAAGGTGGACGACCTGGTGGCGGAGAAGCTGGGGCTGTAAGAGCGGCATTTTCCCGCAACACTCAGCCCGGTGAACCGGAAAGGAGGGGCCGCATATGCTGCCTCAGGACCCCGTAATTTTGCTCAGCTATCTCAACACCAAGCTGCGGGACCAGTACCCCAGCCTGGAGGCGCTGTGCGATGATCTTCAAGCCGACGCCGGAGAGATAACGGAAAAGCTGAAAGCTATCGGGTATGACTATGACCCGCAGCGGAATCAGTTTGTGTAAATGAGCACAGGGAAGGATTGTCTGAAAGAGATAATCCTTCCCTGTTTTTATACTTTATGGTATAATACTGACACCGAATGAATTGCTGGATTTGGATATTTTGACTGGACGACCGCAGGGGATAACACCATGAAAAAGACTTTGACCATGATACTGATGATTGCTATGCTGTTTGCCATTGGCGGCTGTACCGGCGACCCGGCTCAGCCGCCCGTATCGGCAGCACAACCCACAGATTCCGTAGCGGAGTCCGCGATGCCCTCTGCCTCTGCACCTGAGACCACCGAGCCTGTGGAAGTACTGCCCACTGAGAGTGAGCCGCCTGCTTCCACACCCGCTCCCGACCCAATTGCCGATCAGATGGCCGCCATGACCCTGGAAGAGAAGGTGGGGCAGCTCTTCATTGCCGGATTCTACGGCACGGAGGACGGGGACTATGTAGACAGCCTCATCCGGGACTACAAGGTGGGCGGTCTGATTTTCTTCGGCCGCAACGTGGGCGCAGCGGAGGAGCTGGTAAGCCTGGTCAACGACCTGCGGACTGAGAACGGCGATTACATCCCCCTGTTCTTCTCTGTGGACCAGGAGGGCGGCACCGTGGAGCGCCTGCCCGACGAGGTAAGCGCTCTGGAGGACGCCTACACCTACGGCCAGAGCGGCAGCAGCGAGGTGGGCTATGCTCTGGGCCAGGTGCTGGCCCATGAGTGCGCGGCCTTTGGCTTTAATCTGGATTTCGCACCCTCCCTGGATATCTGGAGCAACCCGGAGAACACGGTCATCGGTACCCGGGCCTTCGGCACCACAGCGGAGGCGGTGGAGGCGGTGGGTCCCTGGGCGGCCTACGGCCTGATGGACGGCGGGGTCATCCCGGTGGTCAAGCACTTCCCCGGCCACGGCGACACGGCGGTGGACTCCCACGTGGGCCTGCCCACGGTGTCCAAGACGGTGGAGGAGCTGCTCACCTCCGAGCTCATTCCCTTCCAGAGCGCCATTGCGGGCCGGGAAGGGGAGGGGGTGCCCGCCGTCATGGTGGCCCATATCCTCATGACCGCCATTGACCCGGACCACCCCGCGTCCCTGTCCCAGGCGGTGGTCACCGGCCTGCTGCGGGAGCAGCTGGGCTTTGACGGCGTGGTGTTCACCGACGACCTGACCATGGGCGCCATCACAGAGAATTACGGTCTGGACGAGGCCGCCGTTCTGGCTCTGGAGGCCGGATGTGACGTGCTGCTGGTGTGCCACAACGAGGGAGATCTGGCCCTGGCCCGGCAGGCGGTGCTGGACGGGGTGGCCTCCGGCCGCCTGACCGAGGCGCGGATCGACCAGAGCGTGTACCGCATCCTCTCCCTGAAGCAGGCCTACGGCCTGACCAACGACCCCATTGAGACACCCGATCTCCAGGCGCTCAACCAGGAGATTGCGGCCCTGAACGCCTGAATATGCAGCGCTGATATACGGGATTTTACCCGGTTTTTACGAACCCATGGTTGAGCGGGCTCCGGCCCCTTGATATAATGCAGCACCGTAGGACAAACGAGAGAAAGAAGGAATGTACGCATGAAGAAACATCCCATCCGCATCCTGCCCCTGTCTCTGGCGCTGGCAATGTCCGTAACACTGGCAGCCCCGGTGTCGGCGGCCTCCCTGGCCGACGTGGAGGGCCCCTACGCCCAGAGCATTGAGGCTCTGGCTGAGAAGGGGATCATCAAGGGCGACGGCACCGGCGCCTATCATCCCGAGGAGCCCCTGACCCGCTCCGCCGCTGCCTCCCTGCTCTATGAGGCCTTCTGCCTGGTGCCCGTGTTCTCCATGGAGCCCGCTGCTCCCGAGGCCAACGAGGACGGCACCATGCCCGAGCCCCTCACCAAGAAATTCTACTCCACCGAGACCACCGTGGCCACGCTGGACGCAGTGCTCATGCCTGCCGCTCCCGACGCGGTGGGGACCTGGGCCGAGACTGTGGCCAACACCGTGCTGGAGGCCCGTCTGATGGACCAGATTGACGGCGCCTTCCAGGGCGACAAGACCATGACCCGCAGCGAGTTCGCTCTGGCCGTGATGAAGGCGGTCTACGGCGCGGACAGGGAGATGGACTTCCTGGCCCAGGGCAAGGCGGACGGCCTGCTGCCCGAGAGCCTGACCCTGGACGACACGGTCATCACCCGCGGCGAGGCGGCCCTGCTGCTGGACACTGCCACCAAGGACCTGACCATCATCACCACCATGTCCACCTCCGATATCCACGGCAACATGGTGCCCTACACCCCCTCTGGCTCCAGCATTGAGGTGGGCGGATCCGCCCGTGCGGCCTGGCTCTTTGACGAGGCCGAGCGCCGCAACCCCAACACCCTCATCATCGACGGCGGCGACTCCCCCTACAACACCGACCTGGCCAACATCTCTCTGGGCAAGTCCAGCGTGGACGTGATGAACGCCCAGGGCTATGACGCCACCGTGCTGGGCAACCACGACTTCGACTACTCCTTTGACAACCTGCTCTCCCTGGCGGACCGTGCCGAGTACGCCATGCTCTCCGCCAACACCTACTGGAAGGACGGCACCTATCCCGAGCAGTTTGAGCCCTACATCATCAAGGAAGTGGACGGCGTGAAGGTGGCCATCGTGGGCCTGACCGACGACGGCAGCAAGGCCACCACCCACTATGCCAACACCCAGGACATCGACTTCCACGACCAGTGGGAAGTGGGTCAGGAGGTTGTGGCCAAGGCGGACGCCGAGTCCGACGTGGTCATCCTGCTCTCCCACCTCCACGGCGGCAACAACACCGTGCCCACCAAGATTGACGGCATCGACATGGAGATCGGCGGCGGCAACGACATCTTCGGCCGTCCCCTGAACATCGAGGGCACCGTGGTGGTCAATCCCGGCGGCGTGGGCACCTGTGTCAACCAGACCAACCTGAACCTGAAGGACGGCAAGGTCCTGGGCTATACCTTCAACCAGCTCATCCTCTCCTCCGACGTGCCCGAGGACGCCGAGGTCAAGGCCATCATCGAGGACTACCAGGCAGACCTGGACGCCCAGATGGAGGTCGTCATCGGCCAGTGCGCCTCTGACATCGCCTGGTCCAGCCCCCTGGTGCGCACCCAGGAGAGCCCTCTGGGCAACTTGGCCGCCGACGCCCTGCGTGACTACTGCGACGCCGACATCGCCATCCAGAACGGCGGCGGCATCCGTGCCGGCCTCACCGCCGGCGACGTGACCGTGGGCGACGTGTTCGCCATGCTGCCCTTTGACAACAAGGTCACTCTGGTGGAGGTCACCGGCCAGACCGTGTGGGACGCCCTGGAGAACGGCGTGGACGGCTACCCCACCACCAACGGCAAGTTCCCCCAGGTCTCCGGCATCAAGTACACCTTTGACGGCTCCAAGCCCGCTGGCGAGCGCATCGTGTCCGTGACCCTTGAGGACGGCACCCCCCTGGATCTGGACGCCTGGTACACCCTGGCCTGCAACGACTTCATGTGCGGCGGCGGCGACGGCTACACCATGCTCAACGTCTTCAACCCCGACGACGGCAACGAGCACAACGGCGAGACCGCGGCTCAGGATCTGCCCGGCTGCAAGCTGGTCTACCGCACCAACGACTACTACCGCACCGTGGTCAGCGAGTACATCAAGGCCCAGGGCAATATCGCCCCTGCTCTGGACGGCCGCATCACCATCCTCAATCCTCAGGAGGGCGGCGGCGCTCTGAACTGAGTCCACTCCAAAACAGAACGAAACACAGCCCCGGCGGG
>CABIYL020000003.1:169372-294655 GCA_902362925.2 Clostridiales bacterium
CCCGCCGGGGCTGTGTTTATACAACCCTTTCTTGCGAAAAGTAGGACACTATGATATGCTGAAAAAAGGAAAGATGCTCCAGTTTTTGAGCTGCCTGACGGCGGAGAGAGGAAACGGTGATGCATGTGAAAAGATATCTGTGGAAGGTGGGATTGACCCTGCTGCTCCTTGGGGTCTGGACCGCACCAACCGCATCCGCCAACTCGGCCCAGTCCCACTGGTCGGGGACGGACAGGACGGGGGCCATCGTCACCGACGAGATATGCCCCCTGGAGGTCCAGGGGGAGACACTGACCTTTGAGGTGCAGGAGTTCCCCAGGAACTACTACTCCACTGCAGAGGAATTCCTGGCCTATACCGGCCATGTGACGGCGGAATACACCTTCTATAACCCGGCAGACTACACCGTTACCGCTACGCTGGTGTTCCCCTTCGGAGCGGTGCCCGACTACGGCTATTTCTATGACGACCAGCTGGAGACCTCCAGCTCGGGGATTGACGGCGACAAGTACGGCATTACCGTGGACGGCGTTGCAGTGGAAAAAAGGCTGCGGCACACTCTGGCGGAGCGGTACGAACAGTTTGACCTGGAGCGGGATATGGCACTGCTCCACGACGGCTATGTGGACGACCCCTTCTATACCCCGGATATGACCGTGACGAAATACATCTATCAGGTCTCCGGCGTGGACAGCAAGGCCTATCCCGCCGCCACTGCCGCATTCCTTCTGAACGCCGATCCGGCCCGCACCCGGGTGCTGCTGATGGAGCAGAGCGGAGGCAAAACCCTGGAGGAGGGCGTGATGGCGGATACCTGGGCGGAGAACGGGGAGCGCTACACGGTCTACTGCTTCGGTGAGGCGGTAGGGGAGCTGGAGTGGCAGATGTACGAGAACGGGGCCTGTGAGAAGGAGATTGACGGCGCCGTGGAGCTGGTGGACACCTCCGCAATGACCTTCAAAGACCTGGCCTTGGAGGACTGGAGCAGCGAGTCCGGCGTACTGGAGCAGGACTGGTACAACGCCTTTGTGGAGGATTTGAACCGGAGTGAGTGGAACTGCGGCATTGTCAGCGGTAGCGATATCCACGATGATTTGTCCCGTGTGCTGATGCGCTGGTATGAGTATGAGCTTACCGTTGAGCCGGGGAAGCGGGTGGTCAACACTGTGACAGCGCCTATCTATCCCGGCATCAACACCAACTACGACCCGTCCATCTACACTTATACCTATCTGCTCTCTCCCGCCCAGACCTGGCGGGACTTCAGGACTCTGGATATCAGGGTGAACACCCCCTATTTCATCACGGAGAGCAGCCTGGAGGGCTTTGAGAAGGAGGAGGGAGGCTACACCCTATCTCTGGACGGCCTGCCGGAGGGCGAGCTGGTCTTTGTCCTCAGCGCCGATGAGCATCCCGCAAAAGAGCTGCCCAACCTGGCCTATCTGGTCTTTTACCTGCCGATTCTGCTGCCCATCCTGGCGTTGATTCTGATACCTGTTGTGGTAATTCTGGTGCGCCGGAGAAGAAAGAGACTGTAAAAGCACAAAAAACGCCCCGCACATATGTGCGGGGCGTTTTTGTATCTCACCAGAGGGCAGTGCCCCGGACAAACTTCTTGACCACATCCCGGTCCTCGGACAGGTAGATGGCTCGCTCCAGCCGGTCCTCCACAGAGAGGGGGAGCACAGGGGCGGTGCGGCTGTCGTCCAGCACCACGGCGTCCAGCTCATAGCCGGGGTCAAAGGAACCCACCTTGCCAAAGAAGGCACCGCCGCCGGCGGTACCCAGCCAGAAGGCCTCGGGGGCGGTGAGGGGAGCCAGGGACTGGTCCTGAAGCCGCCAGCGCAGCTTGGACACCTGGATGGCGTCGGCCATGGCCCGGAAGATGGACAGGGTGGTGCCGCCTGCCACGTCGCTGCCCAGGCCCTGATTGAGGCCCTCGTCCAGATAGCGGCGCACCGGCGCAATGCCGGAGGCCAGATTGGTGTTGGACTGGGGGCAGTGGGCCACATAGACGCCCCGCTCCTTCATGAGGGCGATCTCCTCGTCGCCGGACAGGACACAGTGGGCCATAATGCAGTTGTGGTCGCCGCCGAAGAGGCCGAATCGGTCGTAAGCGTCGCCGTAGAACCTGGACCAGGGGCACAGCTCCTGGACCAGAGCCACCTCGCCCCGGTTCTCCGACAGGTGGGACTGGACGGGCACGTCAAATTCCTTCCGCAGCTTGCCCAGCCGGTCCATCAGGTCGTCGGTGCAGGAGGGGGTGAAGCGGGGGGTGATGATGGGGGTCACCCGCTCATACCGCCCGGTGCAGGCCTCCAGCCACCGGCGGGTCACTTCCTCGGCGGCCTCCGGGCTCTCCTCACGCAGGGTGTCGGGGGAGTTGCGGTCCATGTTCACCTTGCCCACCATGGCCACCAGGCCGGACTCCTCCAGCAGGTCCATCAGTAGAAGGGTGGCGGGAGCGTGGAGAGTGGCAAAGACGCAGGAGCGGGTGTTGGGGCCACGTTTCATGTCCTCCACAAAGCGGGAATAGGCCTTGCGGGCGTAGTCCAGGTCGGCATACCGGGACTCCTCGGGGAAGGCGTGCCGGTCCAGCCAGTCCAGCAGCTCCAGGTCCATGCCCAGGCCCCGGAAGGTGTACTGGGGAGCGTGGACGTGGAGGTCCACCAGACCGGGAATCACCAAATGGCCGCTCCAGTCCTCCACGGGCAGGTTGGCGTACTCCTCCGGCAGGGTCTCAAACACGCCGGCAGACCGGCCGTCCAAACAGACCAGCCACCCGTCCTTGATGGTGTTGAGATGGCGGGCATCTCTGCTCCAGCAGAGGTCGCCCTTGAGTGCAAAGCTGCGCTGTTTCATCATAACCTCCTGTCTGCGCATTGCGCAAAAGAAACGTCACATCGCCGCGGACCCGGAGCAGGCAAAAAAAGAGCCGCCGGATCCACGCCGATTCCCGGATAAACCGGGAAACTTATAGCGCGGCTGTTCCGGCAGCCGGTAGAGACGCCCAACCAATTTTGGGCCTATATAAGTTCTCTGTTTAGTTGTATCGGGGGAAACCCTCGAACAAGGTCAGTATATGCTCCGCTGCTGCATTTGTCAAGTACTGGATGTTGGAAACAAACGATTAAGAGCAGAAGCGGTGCTTCCCGATCACCGTGATGAGGGGACGGCTCCAGATCCAGGCGCTGGTGGAGGTGTCGGGATTGAAGTAGTAGATGGCCCCGCCGCTGGGGTCGGCTCCGTTGAGGGCGTCCCGGGCGGCCCGGTAGGCCGAGTCGGCCACCGGCTCGTTGAACTGCCCGTCCACCATGCAGGTAAAGGCGCCGGGCTGATACACCACGCCGGCGATGGTGTTGGGGAAGGAGGGGTGCTCCACCCGGTTGAGGATGACCGCCCCCACCGCCACCTGGCCGCTGTACGGCTCACCCCGGGCCTCTGCCGAGATGACCCGGGCCAGCAGGTCCACGCTGTTGGACTGGCTGGAGGCGGGGGAGTCCCCGCCGGTGGTGGACATGCCCAGGGCCCGGAGGGTGGCGGGACCCACCACACCGTCGGCGGTGAGGCCGTTCTTCCGCTGGAAGTACTTCACCGCCTCCTCGGTCTTGGGACCGTAGATGCCGTCAATGGCGCCGGAGAAGTAGCCCCAGTTTTTCAGCTTGGTCTGGATGGTCCGCACCGCGTCGCCGGTGGAGCCCTGCCGGTAAACGGCGGCCTCCGCCGACTGGAAGAAGGTGATGACCATGATATTGACGGCGAACAGCACCGCCAGGGAAAGCACCAGCCTGTGCCGGTTTTGCATGAGAATCCCCCATTTCTTGTTCCTCGTTTGGCTATATTGTACGGCGGAAAAAGGCGGGGTATGCGGAGGGAAGCGGAGGAAAGCGGAGGAAATGGTTTCCGAAAAACCGTCTGGAGGAGAATAGTGGAAGAAAAAGCGGGCCATACTGGAGGTATCAATCTGATATGCGGAAAGGATGATAGGGTATGGTAAAAGGAGTCACCCGCCGGGTGATTGTGGTCAAGTCCCCTGACCGGCGGCTGTTTGAGCAGGCCATTTTTATTGTCCGGGAGGAGGCGTTTGCCTCCCAGGGGGTCACAGCCCAGCAGGTGCTGGAGGAAGCTCAACGGGTGGCGGACGGGTACATCCGGCGCAATACCGGTCCCAGCCGGTGGCTGAGAAAAATCCCCGGTCCGGTCTACGGGCTGGCCGGTGCGGGCGTGGCCACACTGGCCTGGGCGCTGGCGTTGTTTTTATAACGGACAGAGAAGCGGGAGGGGAAAACCCCTCCCGTTTTTCTGACTGAATAAAAAGAGAATGTGCGGAGAAAGAAAAAAGATACTCCGATTTGCTTCCAAATGAAACCAGAGGCCCCCTTCGCATAGGGAAAAGAAACCTGCAAATAATAGGGCTGTTTAGAAAAATAAGACCGCAGGAGGAATCCTATTTATGAAGGCCACAGGCATCGTAAGACGCATTGACGACTTGGGCCGGGTCGTGATTCCCAAGGAAATCCGCCGGACCATGCGAATCCGAGAGGGCGACCCGTCACAGACAAAATTGTCATGGTGGCAGGCCTTTTCCGCGGCAATGATGGATTTGTCCAGGCGAAACGGATGGTCGGCTACATAGCCAACAGCGAGGGGCCCGTGTCTTCGTACTCTCATACATCTGGGGTAGGCTGCCGTTATTGCGGTGGAAGAAATACGCCGGAACAACAACGCGCCGGCGGGAACAGGAGAACCATAGCCGCTCTCCTGTTCCCGCCGGTGTTCTTATAAATTCAAGATGGCTTACTTTTATGAAATACCTAAAATTTTTGCTATAAACAATAAAAACAGTTGTATTTTGGAAAGCGACTTTTAATTATCACAAAAAAGAGGGACGCAATCTGCTGAAATAATCTATGCGGTATCGTCCAAAGCCAGACGGCACTAAACGGCAGCACTCTGGCAGACTGGGAGAATACCGCTACCGAGGGTCGCAGAGAAGGGGAGACGGTATCTGCCTCACGCTGTGCTCCAAGCTTTGTTCCGTATGGCCCGGCAATAAAATCAGGATAGCAATTTGCACAGAATTTGGACGCTATTTTTTCTCCCTCCAGCAAAAAAATGATACCTGGTTAAAATTAAGTGCGTTTTCACGTTCAATCCAAATTGGTACAATACAATCAGAAAAGGGAGGCAAGCAAATAAAAATGAGGAGGAATTGCAATGAAACGTTTGATTGCCCTGATGATGGCGATGGTTGCAGGCTTGCCTCAGAGGCGCAGGAGCAAGGCTGAACTGCTCCGCTGCTCGTTTCTATGCAATCAATGAAAGATTTTTAGGAGGAAGATGGAATGTCCAAAAAAGTAGGGCGGAGAATCATTCCCAGCGTGATCGCCGTTGTGCTCATAGCGGCGCTCATTGCGGGCAATATTCTGATCAGCAGATTTTCTTACGTCATCAATCAGGCCCTGGCGGGCGACACCACCGACTATGGCAGCGCCAGCGCGGAGCTGCAGGAGGGTGATGAGATCGTCCAGGCTCTGGGCGAAGAGAGCATGGTGCTTCTGAAGAATGAAGACGGCTTCCTTCCCCTTGATAAGACGGAAAAGGTGAACCTCTTCGGCTGGGCTGCAACGGACCAGGGTTTCCTGCTTGTGGGCGGCGGCTCTGGCGGCACCGTAATCGCCGCGGAAAACAGAGTCACCCTGACCGCGGCGCTGGACAGAGAGGGGCTGGAGTACAACAAGGAGCTCCTTGACGCTTACAGCGCCATCAGCTCTGCCGACGCAGACGCCAACAGCAACTCTCCCGACTCCATGGCGGCGCTGGCAAACCCCGACGCGTCTTTCTACACTGCGGACAGAATGGCTCAGGCCAAGGAGTATTCCGACACCGCCATCGTGGTGCTCAGCCGCTTCTCCGGCGAGAACGCCAGCCAGACCGAGCTCATCGACATCGGCTCCTACTCCAACGGCACCTTCCTGGAGCTGACCGCCAATGAAAAGGCCATGCTGGACGCCCTGGAGGAAAACCAGTTCAACGTGATCGTGCTCTTCAACACCACCAACAATATGGAAATGGGCTTCCTGGAGGAGTATGACTGCATCAAGGCCGCCCTCTATGTGGGCCTGCCCGGTCAGTCGGGCGCCCTGGCCATTCCCCGTATCCTCTGCGGCGACGTGAATCCCTCGGGCAGAACGGCGGACACCCTGGCATATGACTACCAGACCAACAACCCCACCTACATCAACGGCCGCTATGTGGACAACAGCATGGTGTACCAGGAGGGCATCTACGTCGGCTACAAGTGGTACGAGACGGCTGACGAGGTGGGCTTCTTCGACAGCGTGTCCAACGACTACGGAACGGGCTACGACGCTGTCGTCCAGTACCCCTTCGGCTACGGCCTCTCCTACACCAACTTTGAGTGGGAGGCCAAAGCCTCCTGGTCTGCGTCTGAGGATATGTCCGCCACCGGCGAATATACGGTTGAGGTGACGGTGTACAACAAGGGCGATGTGGCCGGTAAGGATGTGGTTGAGCTCTACTATACGCCTCCCTACACCGAGGGCGGCATTGAGATGGCTTCCGTCAACCTGCTGGCCTTTGCAAAGACGGACCTCATTCAGCCCGGCGAGAGCCAGACCGTGACCCTCACCTTTGACGCCTATGACCTTGCGTCCTATGATTACAATGACGCCAACGGCAATCAGTTCTTTGGATATGAGGTCGTTCCCGGCGACTATGAGATCCGCCTGATGAGAAACTCCCACGTAGATGGCGTCATGGCGGAGAACAGCGAGAGCGCTTTCCCCATCCATTCCGCCGGCATCACCTTCGCCCAGGACCCCGACACCAACGCTGATGTGGGCAATCTGTTCACCGGCGAGACGGCCTATGCGAACACCCCCATTGACGGCTCCACCATGATCCAGGGCGGTGTTGACTATCTGTCCCGGGCCAACGGCTTTGCCAACTATCCCACCACCACCGCAGGCGCCCCCAGCAGCGAAGTCGATCAGATCGGCGTCTATGAGTACGACGGCTACGACAATGCCGACGTGTCCGACATCCAGTACGGCGTTGATTCCGGCATGTACCTGGTGGTCGTGGAAAATGAGGACGGCTCCAGAGAGTGCGCTACCCTGGCGCAGCTGGAGGGCACGGATAAGAGCGGTGCCAATCTGGTGATCAACGAGGAGCTGATGGAGACACTGTCCGATTACGATGCGCCCGAGTGGGACGCATTCCTGGATCAGCTCTCTGAGCAGGAGGTCATGGACCTGATCGGCAAAGGCGGCTTTAAGAACGTGGCGGTTTACAGCGTGGGCAAGCCCCTGTGCACCGACCGTGACGGCCCTGCCGGCTTCAATATGGGCGTTACCAACCCCAACACCGAGACCATGTGGACCGGTTTCCCCACGGAGTCTCTGATTGGCTGCTGCTGGAATCCCTCCCTCACCTACAGCATGGGCGTTGCCCAGGGCAAGGTGGCCTCCGCAACCGGCCTTCAGGGCTGGTATGCGCCTGGCGTGAACCTGCACAGATCGGTCTATAACACCCGTAACTATGAGTACTTCAGCGAGGATGCCGTGCTGACCGGTCGGCTTGCTGCGGCGATTGTGCAGGGCGCCAAGGAGAACAACCTCTACTGCTATGTCAAGCACTTTGCCGTCAGCGAGGCGGGCGCGAACCCCAACGACAAGAACACCTGGCTCACTGAGCAGGCTCTGCGTGAGACCTATCTGAAACCCTTTGAAATGTGCGTGAAGGACGGCGGAGCCAACGGCATCATGAGCGCGTTCAACCGCGTGGGTGCGGTGTGGGCCGGCGCCAACCACGCCCTCATCACCGACCTGCTGCGGGGCGAATGGGGCTTCCGCGGTACAGTCATTACCGACTGGTATCAGCCCTACTACATGGACTACACCCGCGGCCTCAAGGCTGGCAACAACCTGTGGCTGGACGGCACCTTCGACAGAGCGGCGGAGATCGACCTCTCTGATGCGGGCACGGCGTACAGCGCACGTCAGGCCGTGAAGAACATCCTGTACACCTATGTTGTGACGACCACCGCGGTGTCCATCACCGACGTGCCCCAGTCCACGCTGTTTATCGCCCTCTGGGTGGGAATTGACGTGGTTCTTGCGGCCGGTCTGGGCGCATGCATCTTCTTCATCGTCAAGGCTCCCAAAAAGAAGAGCAAGTAAAATTCCCGGGCGGTTTCCCTTATCACCGTTTCCGGCGTATCATCACCAAGAGCGTGGACGGCAATATAACGGGATAATTGCCATGCAGAGTGACTTTATGTTACAATATACGGAGTAAAGGTTTTGCCCGCATTCAGCTGCCCTTGTGGCGGCCGGATGCGGGCTGAACCGGTCCTCCAATACTTCCAAAGGGCGGACTTCTTTTGAAGTCTGCCCTTTGCGGAATTTTGAAAGGGGAGAGAACGGTGGGAAAGCGGATAGCAGCACTGCTGATGAGCCTTTGCCTGCTGGCGGGGTGTTCCTCTGATGCTGCGCCATCCCCATCCCGGGAAGCTACGGCCACGCTCGATTGGTTTGTTGACTTCTCCTGGTTCACCGCCGCCTGGGGAGAGAACCATGTGACCCAGGCTATTACCCAACAGACGGGAACGGAAGTCGTGTTTTCCAGCCCCGTTGGCAATGAAAATGAGACGCTGGATGCCATGCTTCAGGGGGAAAGACTCCCGGATCTTATCACGCTGGGCTGGTGGATGCCCCAGGTCGGCGAGCTCATCGAGAGCGGGAGAGTATACCCACTGGAAGAGCTGGCTCAGCGCTATGCGCCTGAGTTTTTCGAGGCGGCCTCCCCGGAGGTGCTGGACTGGTACCGACAGGATGACGGCCAGGTATACTGCTACCCCAGCGCCTCATCCTCGCCTGCGGCCTATGCCGACGGCGACATTGCGCCCTCTAATCAGACCTTTCTGGTGCGCAAGGACCTGTACGAGGCCCTGGGCAGCCCTGACATGACCACGCCGGAGGGCTTTGCCGACGCTCTTCGCCGTGCAAAGGAGACCTTTCCCACGGTGAACGGTTACCCGCTTCTGACCATGGGCTGCGGAGAGTTTAACGAGCGGGGCTGTTCCTCTTTCTCGGAGCATCTGCGGGATCTCCTGGCTCTGCCCCAGGAGCGGGATGGACAAGCGGTGGACTGGCAGACCGATCCGGAATACATCACCTGGCTGAAAACCTTCCGGGAGCTGATTGCGGAGGGCACCATCGGCCCCAATATTTTGCTCGACAAGCGGCAGCAAGTGTCGGAAAAGCTGCTGCGGGGGCAGTATTTCTGCCTGATCTATCAGTGGTCGGACATGGAGGCGGAGCAGCGGCAGCTCTATTATGAGAACCCCAAAGGCTCTTACATAGCCGTTGACGGCCCGAAAAACAGCGCAGGTGACAACCATGCCCTGTCCGGCGTGGGTATGAACGGCTGGACCGTGACATTTATTACCCGTGACTGCCGGGACCCGGAGAAGGCAATTGAACTGATGTCCTTCCTCATGAGCGAGGAGGGCCAGAAGCTGACCGCACTGGGCGTGGAGGGATTGGACTATAACTGGGAGGACGGCGTCGCCGTCCCATCTCAGGAGGCAGAAAATCTTCTGCGCCAGGATTACCCTGCTTATGTCGCCACCATCGGTGCGGACAACAACTATTGGATGCTGCTGGACAACACCATCCAGAGTCAATGGCAGACCGCCAGTGATCCGGCGTTGGAGCAACTCCGCGCCTGGGCGCTGAGCTACACGGTGGACAACACCCCATATGAGGTGGCGTTTCCGCCGGCCAGCGAGGCTGAGATCATCAACCAGCGGGCTGAACAGCTCTGGGGGGAGACCCTGCCACGGCTGCTCCTGGCCGCCAGCGAGGAGGAGTTTGACCGCTTGATTTCTCAGTACGTGGAGCAGCGTGCCCAGCTGGGCTGGGACAAGCTCCAGCAGGCAAAAACCCAGCAGTATGAGATCAACAAAGAACGGCTGGCTGTCATCGCATCACAGCAAGGGGGAGAGGCATGAACACCGTCAGGCTCAGCATCCGGCAGCGGTTCACGCTGGTCATCGTCCTGTGTGTCCTCCTGCCCCTTCTGGGATTCTGCGTTTGGCTGATGAACGGCTGGCGGACGGAGCAGATACAGGACCGTACCGCCGCTCTGGAGGAACAGAGCGAGCAGGTGTGGAATCAGGCGTCCCGGACTGTGGAGCTGTGCAGCCTGTTTTCCCGCACCTTCCTGAGCAACGGCCACATGAGCGAGTATCTGACGGCACTCCACAACGGGGAGACGCTCTCCAACCAGGCGCTCTATGAATTCGCAGTCCGCGAGGTGGCGTCCATGGAGCGCATGGTGGTCTCCAATCCCTACCTCTACTGTGCCCGTGTCTACTCCACCCAGTACTCCATTCAGGAGATCATACCCATCTTTTTCGGCCGTGAGCGGCTGGAGGAAATCGGCTGGGAGGGCGCCATGCCTACGGACGGTTCGTGCTGGCTGCTCAACTACACCGACAAGATGTTTTCTGCCAATGTCTCCGGCCTGATGGCGCTGCTGACCCCCATCACCACCGACGACGGGGAGCTTCTGGGGCTCCTGGAGGTGTCCGTCCCCATGGAGAGCGCTTTCCCTGCGCTTTTCCGCTCCGAAGAACCCGCCTGCCTGGTGACCTCCGACGGGCAGGTCTACGGCTTGTCTCCGGAAGAGAGCCTTCCCGCACGGCTGAAAGAAGTCCCAACGGTAGAGAGAAATTTTACGGTTTGGGAAACCGAGCTGGATGGTCAGCCTGTGTTGGCCTCAGCTGTCTCTGTCCCCGCACTGGACGGGATATACTATACCGTCTCACCCCTCGCCGATCTCCACAGCCAATTCCTGCGGGGGCAGCTGCTCCTGACTCTGCTGGTCATTGCGGGTGTCTTTGTGATATGGCTGCTGGCCTGGGTTCTGGTGGGGCGGATGCTCAAGCAGCTCTACCATGTCCTGGACGGTGTGCGCGCCTTCTCCCAGGGCGAGACGGAGGTAGAGATCCCCGTGGAGAGCAGGGACGAGATCGGGGAATTTTCCAGCCAGATCAATCTGCTGCTGGGCAGCATCCGCGATCTGATTCAGCGTCAGATTCAAAGTCAGGTCCTCATCAAAAACACCCAGATCCGTGCGCTGCAGAACCAGATCAACGCCCACTTTATCCATAATGTGCTGGAGTCCATCAAGATGATGGCGCAGATAGAGGAAAAGTATGAAATTGCCCAGGCCATCACGGACCTGAGCAAGCTTCTGCGCTACACCATGAACTGGAAGCGGCCGGTGGTGCGCTTGGAGGAAGAGCTGCAGTATATCCGGCACTATCTGGCCCTGGTCAACCTGCGTTACGACGGCCAGGTTACCCTGGACGCCCAGGTGCCCCAAACCCTGCTTGACCAGGCAGTTCCCAAGGTCAGCCTGCAGCCCATTGTGGAAAACGCAGTGGTTCACGGTCCACCGCTCCGGGAGGATCGCACCATCTTTCTCACCGTCCGGGAGGAGAACGGCGTGACCATTACCATCAGGGGGGATACATGCCTCAGCGAGGAGGATCGGAGCCGTATGCTCCGGAGCATCAACGGGACACTGGAGGGCGGCAGCACTTCCGGAAACGGCATCGGTCTGCATAACATCCAGGAGCGCATTCAAAGCACGTTTGGAGCGGAATACGGCCTGCAGGTTGGGGATGGGGTAACTGTGACTCTGCCCCGGCGCGAGGCGGAAGGAGGCGAGCGGCTGTGATCACTGTGTTGGTGGCAGAGGACGAAAAGCTGATCCGAAAGGGGATTGTCGCCATGGTGGGGCGCAGTGGTCTGAACGCAGACACTGTGCTGGAGGCCAGGGACGGACTGGAGGCGTGGGAGATTCTGGAGCAGCAGCCGGTTGAGGTGCTGATTACCGATATCCGCATGCCTCAGCTGGACGGCATCGCCCTTGTGGAACGCTCCCGCCAACTCCCCAATCCTCCGCTGGTGCTGGTCATCAGCGGTTATGACGACTTCTCCTACGCTGTCAGCATGCTGCGAAGCGGCGTACAGGACTATCTCCTGAAGCCGGTGGAGACGGACAAATTCAATGCTGCCATGGACCGCCTCAGCGCCCTTCTGGCCCAGCGGCAATCCCAGCAGCGCAGCCGCCGGGAATATTTTTTGCTCCATCTGAGCTATCTCATGGAACACCCGGACGCTGACCCTGTTCGCCGGGATACCGCGCTGCAGGAGGTGGAGGAGCAGTTCTTCCACGGCAGCTTTCAGGCGGTATGTGCCCGGAAGGAAGCGGTTCAGGCTCCCCAGGATACGCTGGCTCTGAAGGGACCGGCGGGTATATGGGTCTATCTGGTGCCCCAGGCTGAACAGATTCTGGGCGAGCGGGTTGTGGGAGAAAGCGACTGCCATCAGGGTGTTCAGGCCCTTCATCAGGCATATCAGGAGGCCTATACAGCCTGGAAGCAGTGTTTTTTTACCGGTGGACGGGGACGGAAGATTCCCGCCTCCAACACCGCAGTTCCACCCAAGGCCGAGCATCTGTTGGATCTCATCCGTCTGTCCCGGTGGCAGGAGGTACTGAAGCTGCTGGAGCAGGGTGCCTGTCAGGTGGGAAGGGGAGAGCTGGAGGCAGAGACCTTCGGAAAGGTGTGTCAGGCCATGGCTGAGGGACTGGCAGAGACCTACCGGGAGCTCTACGAGGCCGATGAGACCCCCTTGCAGTTTCAGAATCTCTGGTGCTACCCCTGCTGGGATTCCTATCTTCAAAAACTGACGCAGTGGATGGAACTGTTCTGCCAGCGGCTGGACCAGGAGTTTGCCGACTATGAGAGCAAGCAGAAAATTTGGGATGCGGTTGAATACATTCGTAAGAACTTCCGCGCCCCCATCAATATGGCTATGGTCAGCAACCATGTGTCTATGAACTATTCGCTCTTCAGTGTGTTCTTCAAGCAATACACCGGCACAAACTTTGTCAGCTTTTTGCAGACACTCCGCCTGGAGGAGGCCCAGCGTCTGCTCCGCGAAACCGACCTGCGCGTCAGCGAGATCAGTGCCAGAGCAGGATTTTCCGGAGAGAAGCATTTTTCAAAAGTGTTCAAGGCGGCAATGGGGGTCTCTCCCAGCGACTGGCGGCGGCTCAACTACATGAAAGAGGGATAAGCAGTTGTGCCAGCTGAAAAGGCGTCAGATATCATCCATTTTAGCGATACCAAGATAAAATGTGCAAAGCTGCGGCTGTTTTTCATCCTCACGAGCACATTGACATAGGGAAAAAAACGTGATACTATGAAAAACACGAAAGCTATATTTTTCCTTGTGGGTGAGATAAACAAGGGAAAATATAGCTTTTTCTTTTAGTTTTAAAAGAGAAGAGGGTTCCACAAATGCAGCAGACATTTATGAAAACCAGGCCGGTTTTGCCATTGGTTCTGTCCATGTCCTTGCCGATGGTCGTGTCGATGATGGTAGCGTCACTGTACAACATTGTCGACAGCTATTATGTAGCAAAAATCAGTGAGGACGCTATGACAGCCTTATCATTGGTATTTCCGGTACAAAACTTAATCAATGCCGTTACAATCGGATTTTCCATTGGTGCCAATGCTGTGATTTCTTTTCATCTTGGTGCGCAGGAGCATCAAAAATCCAATGCCGCAGCAACGCAGAGTATCATTTACAATGCCATTCATGGCCTTATATTGACGATTGTATGTATTGCGGTCATGCCGTTCTTTCTTCGCCTGTTTACCACAGATGTGCAGGTAATAGATATGGGCGTACGGTATTCCAGAATCGCTTTTGCTTTTGCGGTATTTGTGGCTATTTCAATGTCAATGGAAAAGATATTCCAAGCGGTTGGGAAAATGCTGATGACCATGCTCTGCATGATGTCCGGCTGTGTTGCAAATATCATCTTAGACCCGATTTTGATTTTCGGTTGGGGTCCTTTCCCGGAAATGGGAATTGAGGGCGCCGCTTTAGCTACGGGTATCGGTCAAACCCTTAGTATGTTAATTTATATTATCTTCTATTTTGTAGGACGTTTTCCGGTGCGTCTTTCCTTTACCGCCGGCACTTTCGATACACAATTGACCAGGAAAATGTATTCAGTCGGTATCCCCGCAACCCTGAATCTGGCCCTTCCTTCCTTGCTGATTTCGTGTTTGAACATTATTTTATCGGTCTATTCGCAGGTCTATGTTTTGGTTTTGGGTGTGTACTACAAGCTGCAAACGTTCCTGTATCTGCCTGCAAATGGAATTGTGCAGGGAATGCGCCCTATTATCGGATACAATTTTGGCGCAAAAGAATATGCCAGAGTAGAAAAAATATACCGTGTGACACTTGCGCTTTCTGCCTGCATCATGACAGTTGGCACCATTCTGTGTTGGTTAATGCCGGACCGGTTGATTGGACTGTTCTCCACAAATGCCGATACAATCGCAGCAGGCAGCACTGCCCTGAGAATTATCAGCATCGGATTTATCGTTTCTTCCATTTCTATCATTTCCTGCGGAGCACTGGAGGGGTTAGGTATGGGAACGACCTCTTTGGTGATTTCTTTGCTCCGGTACGCCTTGTTGATTATTCCGGTCGCTTTTATTTTGAGCCGACTCTTTGAAGCGGTTGGCGTATGGCACACATTTTGGATTACTGAATTTGCAACAGCCACAATTACATATCGTCTTTATCGAAAAAAAGTATCTGTCCAGTATTCAGCAGAAAAAGAATCATAGAGATGCTGCCAATCGATGAGAAATCTAAAACAACCGCTGCAGGAACTGGCCCTGTAGCAGAAAAAAGTCCGCTGGAGCCTAGACTCCAGCGGACTTTTTGTAGGCTAAACCATTATCTTTGTTAGCTATCTTCTTTCTCACGTGCGGAAGATAAAAAGCTCAGAGGCGGACACATTCGTTTTTTACAGATTAAAGGCAATTATGAACGCTATATACCATCAGAACTTCTCTTTTTAAGCGCGATATACTGGCTGCCCTATGGATTCCTGCCGGCAGCGGTGGGCAATGACCTTTGTCGGAAAGCAAGCAAATGCCACACCTGTTGTGTGCTCTTGATTATCATTCAGGAGCGCGATAAAATAGAAAATAAAGAAAATGTGATTTCTTGAAAGGGAACAGACTGCATGAGAAGGGGGGAGGCCCGTGACAAGAGTAGCCATTGTGGAGGACGACCGTGACTGTGCCGGGCGGCTGGAGGAGTGCGCCCGGCGGTATTTTGAGGAAAACGGGCTGGACGCGGAGATTGTAGTTTTCCCTGACGGCATGGACATCGCCGAGGACTACCGGCCGGTATGGGATATCATCCTCATGGACATTGAGATGCCCCATCTGGACGGCATGAGCGCTGCCCGGCGTATTCGCACAGTGGACCCGGCAGCGGTGATTATCTTCATCACCAACATGGCCCGCTACGCCATCAAGGGCTACGAGGTGGACGCCCTGGACTTTGTCCTCAAGCCGGTGACCTACGGCCAGCTGGCCCTGAAGCTGAAAAAGGCCATGACCATTGTGGCCAGCCGGGAGCGGCGGTATCTGATGCTGCCCGCGGGCGATGGAGAGAAACGGGTATCCACCGATGAAATCCTCTTTATCGAGGTGGTCAACCACCGGCTCCATATCCACACCACGGGGGAGGAATTCGTGCTGCCCGGTTCCCTCCAGGAGATGGAGGCCAAGCTGGCCGGTCTGTCCTTTGTCCGTTGCAGCCACAGCTATATGGTCAATCTGAAAAACGTCACCGGAGTGGGGAAGGAGACCGTCCAGGTCCACGGACACACCCTGCCGGTGAGCCGCCCCAGACGCAAGGAGTTCCTCCAGCGGCTGAGTGGCTACCTGGGAGGTGGATTGCGGTGAAGGAGGTTCTGGCCCAGATGCTGCTGGCCGCCGATCTGCCCCTGGAGCTCTTGTCGGCGGCAGTACTCTTCTGCCTGCCTCTTCGCCGGCGCAAGTGGTTTCCGCTCCGGGCAGCGGCCGGAATTGTGCTCTGCCTGCTGTTCTTCTGGCCGCTGATGTCCCTTATGGGCAGTCTCTTCCCCGGCCTGCAGGAGACAACCCTGCCCCTTGTGCTGGTCTACTCCTTTCTTTCCTTTGGATTGGCGGTGGCCTTTGCGCTGCTGTGCTGCGACATCTCCCCGTGGGAGGCGGTGTACTGCGCCACCTGCGCCTACCTGACCCAGCACTTTACCTACTGCCTCTACCGGATCTTCCACCTGGAGTGGGAGATCACCCAGCCCAGAGGGAACAGCCTGCTGGCGGTGCTGCTGTATGCGGCAGTCTATGCCGGGGTTTATTTCCTCTTTGCCCGGCAGCTCTCCCGGGATGGACACTACAACATCAGGGTAACCCACTCCCTGGGTACCATGGTCAGCGCCCTGTCTATCGCCCTGGTGCTCTCCGCCGTGGCCCAACAGCTGGCTCAGGCAGGCGGCCCTCTGTACCCGGTGTGTCTGCTCTACGCCATGTTCTGCTGCTTCTACGTGCTGTGGGGCCAGGTGGGACAGCAGAAGCGGCTCAACCTCCAGCACGAGCTGGACGTGCAGCAGCAGCTCTGGCACAAGAGTCGGGAGCAGTATCAGCTCTCGGCGGAGAATGTGGACCTCATCAACCGGAAGTGCCACGACCTCAAGCACCAGATTGCAGCCCTGCGGTGCATCTCCGACCGGGCCCAGCGTGAGGAGAGCATCCAGGCCCTGGAGCAGTCGGTGATGATCTACGACAGCGTGGTCAAGACGGGAAACGATATTCTGGACACCGTCCTCACCGAAAAGAGCCTGCTGTGCGAGAGCCGGGGCATCACCCTGACCTGTGTGGCCGACGGGGACTGCTTGGGCTTTATGGACGGGGTGGACATCTACACTATCTTCGGAAATGCCCTGGACAACGCCATCGAGAGCGTCACCCCCCTGGACGACCCGGAGCAGCGGACCATTGCCGTGTCAGTGTTCTCCCGGGCCGGTCTGGTGCTCTTTCAGATGGAGAACTACTACCAGGGTGCCCTGAATTTCGACGGGGACCTGCCCGTCACCCGCAAGGCGGACAAGGGCTACCACGGCTTTGGCCTGAAGAGCATCCGGGCCACCGCGGAGAAGTACGGCGGCTTCCTCACCATCCAGGCCGAGGACGGCATTTTCCTCCTGCGGGTGACCATCCCGCGAAACGATTCCTGACAGAGGGGACCGGAGCAACTCCGGTCCCCTTTTTGCGTACTCATGCGAGTTACGCCGAAAAAAGCGCAAAGTGGGTATGGCGGACGGGTGGACGCCTGGAACAGTGCTATACTCCTGCCAAAGCCTGTGCACGGGCACAGAGAACAAGGAGGAGTATCCATGGAAAAGAAGACGTCTGCCCCTATCCGGCGGCCCCGTAAGGCGGCCATGGCGGTCATGTGCGTGGTGACTACCCTGCTGCTGGTCATCAATGCTGCCGCTGCCGTGCTCATTCCCCCCAATGTGACCATGATCAACAATTTCTTCAACAAAGGCCCCTCCGAGGCCGAGACCGCTGAGGCCGGCGAGGCCTCCGCCGCCATGACCCAGGAGGTAGCCTCCGAGGGCATCATCCTGCTGGACAACAAAAACGGCGCCCTGCCCCTGGCCCAGGGCAGCAAGGTCAACCTCTTCGGCTACGGCTCCCGGGACACCGTGTACGGTGGCTCCGGCTCCGGCTCCGGCGACGAGAGCAACAACGTGACCATGGCCCAGGGCCTTACAAACGCCGGCTTTGAGGTCAATCAGGAGCTGGTGGACTTCTACGACGACCACTTCGTGGAGCGCACCGGCGTGGGCTACACCGGCAACAACTTCGACATCAACGAGCCCCCGGTCAGCGAGTACTCCCAGGAGCTGCTGGACAACGCCAAGGCCTTCTCTGACGTGGCCCTGGTGGTCATCTCCCGTCTGGGCGGCGAGGGCGCCGACCTGCCTCTGGACATGACCCCCAGCGAGAGCGAGGTGGGCTCCTCCGGCGCCGCCACCTCCGTGGGCGTCCAGGGCGGCGACGCGGGCAAGCACTACCTGGAGCTCCAGCAGGTTGAGATTGACATGCTCAACATGGTCAAGGAGAACTTCGGCACCGTGGTGGTGCTCATCAACTCCGCCAACACCATGGAGCTGGGCTTCCTGGAGGAGGACGACGTAGATGCCGCCCTGTGGCTGGGCTGCCTGGGCTCCACCGGCTGCAACGCCCTGGGCCAGGTGCTCTCCGGTGAGGTGAACCCCTCCGGCCGCACCACCAGCACCTTTGCCTACGCCGTGGAGAGCGCCCCCAGCTACTACAGCTTCGGCGACTACGACTACACCAACGTGACCTACACCAACACCTCTCCCATCTCCGCCAACACCGAGCCCGACGCCTACCACTATGTGGACTACGTGGAGGGCATCTACGTGGGCTACCGGTACTATGAGACCGCCGCGGCCGACGGCTTCATCAACTACGACGAGACCGTCCAGTACCCCTTCGGCTACGGCCTGAGCTACACCACCTTTACCCAGGAGATTGCCGACTTCCGTGACGACGGCACCATCATCGCCATGGACGTGACCGTCACCAACACCGGCGACGCGGAGGGCAAGGACGTGGTCCAGGTCTATTACACCGCCCCCTACACCCCCGGCGGCATTGAGAAGAGCCACGTGGTCCTGGCCGGCTTCGGCAAGACCGGTACCCTCCAGCCCGGTGAGAGCGAGACCATCACCGTCTCCTTCACCTACGAGGACATGGCCTCCTATGACTACACCGGCGTCAAGGCCCAGGGCGGCGCCTACGTCCTGGAGCAGGGCGAGTACGAGATCAAGCTGATGAACAACTCCCACGACCTCATCGACAGCCGCACCGTCACCGTGGCCCAGGACGTCATCTACAACGACGCCAATGACGGCCCCCGCTCCACTGACGGCACCGCCGCCGTCAACCTGTTTGACGACGTGACCTGGGGCGAGGACGTGACCTATGTCTCCCGCGCCGACTGGGCCGGCACCATGCCCACCCAGCGGGCACCTCAGAGCCGTGAGGCCTCCGCTGAGATTGTCTCCGCCCTCACCGACACCTCCGTGCCCTCCGACCCGGACGCCGCAGACATCACCTTGGCCGACAACGGACTCACTCTGGCCGACATGAAGGGCCTGGCCTACGACGACCCCCAGTGGGACAAGCTGCTGGAGCAGATCACCGTGGAGGAGATGGCCAACCTCATCGCCAACGGCGGCTGGTGCACCCAGGCGGTGCCCTCCGTGGACAAGGAAAACTACACCGAGACCGACGGCCCCAACGGCATCAACAACATCATGGCGGGCGTCACCGGTACCCAGTACACCGGCCAGTCCGTGCTGGGCTGCACCTGGAACCAGGAGCTGGCCGGCCGTATGGGCACCACCTTCGCCCAGGAGGCCATCGCTTACAACATCTCCGGCCTCTACGCTCCCGGCCTGAACATCTTCCGTTCCCCCTTCTCCGGCCGCAACTATGAGTACTTCTCCGAGGACGGCCTCCACACCGGCAAGATGGCCGCTGCCGAAATCCAGGGCATCCAGTCCCAGGGCGTGTACTGCTACTCCAAGCACTTCGCCGTCAACGACCAGGAGACCAACCGGGACCAGGGCGGCCTGTGCACCTGGCTCAACGAGCAGGCCATGCGCGAGGTGTACCTGAGAGGCTTTGAGCTGGCCGTCAAGGAGGGCCACACCCAGGGCATGATGGCCGCCTTCAACCGGCTGGGTACCACCAACTGCGCCGAGAACAGCAATCTGCTCACTCAGGTGCTCCGCAATGAGTGGGGCTTCCAGGGCGCTGTCATCACCGACTGCATCATGCAGCTGAGCTATGTGGACGCCGACCGCTGTGTCCGGGCGGGCTGCGACCTTCAGCTGGCCCTCATGGGCCTGAGCAGCCTGGGCGAGGAGACCACCGGAACCGCCGACGGCCGTCAGGCTATGCGCAGCGCCACCCACAACATCCTCTACATGACCGCAAACAGCGATGCGGCCCAGATCTGCCAGCCCTACGTGCCCTACTGGCTCTACATCACCGCCGGTGTGGTGGACGTGGTGCTGCTGGGCCTGTGCGCGGCCTACTTCATCCGCCGTCACCAGAAGATGAAGGCCTGGAAGGCCGCCAATCAGTAAAAGCCAGACTTAACCGCGCATAGAAGCAATAAACATATTGCCGCCGGGTCCCAGACAGATGGGATCCGGCGGCATTTCATCAACATATACGTACTTTTGATATCACCAGATTAAGAAACCATGGAAACCAGCGCTGCTGCGCCGTCTTCCATATATGAAAGGTGAAAGGCAGGCGGAGCATTTATGCCTGTCGGGCCAAAGCTACGCGGCAGGCCTGCTCGGCAAATCCAGCCCAGCTCTTCGTCCGCTCTGCGATGCTGTGCAGAAGCTGCTTCGCCCGTTCATGCTGGCCCAGAACCTTATCAAGGTAGACCGCGATCCCGTAAGAAGCAGTCGCAAATACATGGTCCGGCAGAGTCTCAATCCGCGGCAGTACCTCATCCGGCGTGTTGGTCCCGTTGTATACCAGCACCCGCTGGTGGTACTCCCGGCTGATCCCCGGCACCATCTCCGGCGTGATAATCATGGCCGTCTGCCGCATCTCGTCCAGCTCTCCAAGCTGCATCAGCGTCAGGCAGAGCCAGTCTGCTGTGCAGATCTTCGACTCATCCGTTGTGCTCCTGGCCAGGCACTCCCGGTACGCCTTGCATGCCCGCTGATACTGTCCCATCAGGTAATACGCCAGGCCAAGATGATACCAGCAGTCCCAATTCTCCGGGTCCAGCCGGAGCGCCAGTTCAAAATCTGCCGCTGCCTCCTGGTACTGACCAATGTTCACATATGCGTGTCCCCGATAGCGGTAGAGCAGGCTGTACTGGGGATTATAGGTCAGACCAGCGGAGTAGTTTTCGATGGCTTCCCGGAAGAGCATCTGTCTGCGCAGCATAAGTCCCTTGTCCAGGTAAAGCTGCATGTTTTCGGGTGCCTGCGCCAGCCTGGCGTTGATCTGGGCCAGACGGCCAGAAGTGCGGACTGCCGCCCGGTTCTGGTGCACCTGTGTTTCTATCGGCGCGCATTCCAGATATTCTTCTTCCACTCCGGGCTTTTCCGCCAGAAAGCGCACTGCGGTGGAAGCCGTGCCTTCCGGCCAGGACGCCCGCACCACAATGCCAGCCGCGGGTGCTTCCGGGTCGCTCCAGGCCAAGAACGGACCAAACAGCGCATCATAGGTCATAGCCTCCGAACCCTCGGCCACCACCAGCACCAGGTCGCTCTTTGTCAGGCCGTGGTCAGCCAGCAGACCGTCATAGCGCTGGAAGGCCTCTTCCGGCGTGGGGGCGGACAGGAGCGAGAAGTAGACACTCCGGCCGTATTCCACACAGCCGCTCCAGCCGTCCCGGACATCGAAGCGGCGCAGGCTCCGGTTGGGGTTGGCGCCTGCCAGAATCGTCAGCTCCACCTGTCCGCGGGACGCGGGACTTTTTCCTCCCACGATATTACCGGCGGGTCCGTCTTCGCCTGCCAGCTCCGCCCACGCCTCTTGCAGCTCGGAGATATCCCCGGTATCCTCCAGCATCAGCTCTGCGTGGAGCATGTCCGTGGGGATCAGCTGGTAGGTGCCACAGACGGTCAGATAGTACCGGTAGATCTCCCGGAGCTGCTGGGCAGCGGAGCCGCCGGCATCGGAGGTAAGACCGCCGATATAAGCTACGTCACCGTAGATCGTCATGCAGGCGTCGTCCCGCAGCTTGATTCTCTGGATGGACTCCGGGGCCCGCTCCGCCACCCACAGGGACAGCTCCACATGGAAGGGAAAGCCCTCCTTGGGCTGGCCGCAGACTGCCTGCGTGATCCGACCCGGCACCACACGTCCGCCCATCCACTCTTGGAAGACGGAGAGAAACTCATCCCGTTTGGAGGCGTCGTCCAGATAGACGTCATAGAACAGGACATTGTCCCGGCTCCAGCCGTGCTGGGCAAGGATGCCGTCATACCGGGCACAGATCCCTCTGGTCTGTCCGGCAACGGTGTCGTCCTGCTGGTTCACGTGGCCGGTGAAGTAGACCACATGCTCTGAAATTACGCCCCGGCATCCGCCGCCGGGTGAGACATCAATTCGCTCCATGGCAATTCTCCTTTTCCGTCATATGACACGCAACAAAATGTCCCGGGCGCACCTCTTTTAATACAGGAAGCTGGCAGCTGCATCCCTTCTGCGCGTATTTGCAGCGGGTATGGAAGCAGCAGCCGGAGGGGGGATTCAGGGGGCTTGGCACGTCGCCCTCCAGCGGCGCGGCCGTCATGCCCAGCTCCGGGTCCGGGATGGGGATTGCCCCCAGCAGAGCCTGGGTATAGGGGTGCATGGGGTGTTCAAACAGCTCATCCGTCCTGGCGATTTCCACAATGTGTCCCAGGTACATGACAGCCACCCGGTCGCAGATGTGTTTGACCACGCTGAGGTTGTGGGAGATGAAGAGATAGGTCAGGTTGTGCTTGGCCTGGAGCTCCTGCATCAGGTTGAGAATCTGCGCCTGGATGGACACATCCAGAGCGGACACAGGCTCATCGCAGACGATCAGGGACGGGTTCACGGCCAAGGCCCTGGCGATGCCGATGCGCTGCCGCTGTCCGCCGGAAAACTCGTGGGGATAGCGGGTGGCCTGATCCTCACGCAGTCCCACTTCGTGCATCAGCTGTCCCACCCGTTCTCTCCGCTGTGCGGCGGACCCCATTTTGTGGATCACCATGGGCTCGGCGATGCAGCGCTGGACTGTGAAGCGGGGATCGAGAGAGGAGTAGGGGTCCTGAAAAATGAACTGCACCTTTCTTGAAAAGGCCATACGCTCTTTCTCCGGAAGCCGCCTGGAGACCTTCTCACCCTCAAAGTAGATGGCGCCTCCGATCGCCTTGTTCAGACGCACAATCGCCTTTCCGGTGGTGGACTTTCCGCAGCCGGACTCGCCCACCAGTCCAAAGGTCTCGCCCCGGTATATCTGGAATGAGACGCCGTCCACTGCCTTCGATGCGGTCAATACCCGGTTAAGGAAGGGACTGCGTTTGCCGGGATAGTAGACCTTCAGATCCTGTACATCCAGGAGGACCTGCTTTTCACTCATGGTTCTTTCCTCCCTCGTCACAGAGCAGGCAGCGCACCCAGTGCCCGGGCTCTATTTCTCTCAGCTGCGGTTTTTCTTTCCAGCAGCGTTGGCACGCCTTCTCGCATCTGGGGGCGAAACGGCATCCCTCGGGGTACTCGCCCGGAGAGGGGACCATGCCGGGAATATTGTACAGCTTGTCCACCCGCTCGGTCAGCTTTGGAATGGACCGGAGAAGTCCCACGGTATAGGGATGTCCGGGCGACTTGAAGAGCTTGTGTACATCGCAGCACTCCACCGCCTCGCCGCTGTACATCACCATGACGCGCTCGGCGATCTGGGCAATCACACCCAGGTCATGGGTGATCAGGATAATGGACGTGCCCGTCTCCTCTTTGATTTTCTTCAGCAGCCGCAGGATCTGGCCTGAATGGTCACGTCCAGGGCGGTGGTGGGCTCGTCCGCGATCAGGATCTTGGGGCTGCAGGCCAGGGCCATGGCAATCATGACACGCTGGCGCATACCGCCGGAGAGCTGATGGGGGTAGCAGTTCACCACTTTTTCCGGCGCAGGGATGCCCACCGCCTTCAGCGCCTGGACTGCCCGCTGCCAGGCATCCTTCTTGCTGATCTTCTGGTGGTAGAGCAGGGATTCCGATATCTGCTTTCCGATGGTAAAGACCGGGTTAAGGCTGGTCATGGGCTCCTGAAAGATCATGGATATCTCGTCGCCCCGGATGGCCTGCATCTCTTTTTTGCTCTTTTTCAGCAGGTCCTCCCCGCAGTACAGGATCTCGCCGGCAATAATTTTCCCTGGCGGCGACGGCACCAGCTGCAGCAGGGAAAGGGACGTCATACTCTTTCCGCAGCCGGATTCGCCCACGATGCCCAGTATCTCACCTTTTTTCAGGTCAAAATCCAGGCCGTCCACCGTGGGAACCACGCCCTCCTCGGTATAGAAATAGGTTTTAAGGCCTTTGACCTCCAGCAATTTCTCACACATAGCGTTACCTCTAGACGTTCTTTAGCTTGGGGTCCAGGGCATCCCGCAGTCCGTCTCCCACAAGACTGAAGCTCATGACCACGATGGTAATGGCCAGGCCCGGAACCAGGACACCCTGGGGATAGGTCCGGACGACCTCACGCGCCGTGCTCAGCATGGCGCCCCATTCCGGGTCGGGCGGCGTAACGCCCATGCCGAGGAAGGACAGGGAGGATGCGGTGAGGATGGCGGTGCCCAGATTGAGCGTCATGTTCACGATGATCTGGGACATGGTATTGGGGATAATGTGGGTCAGGATGATTCTGCCGTTCTTTTCGCCCATGACCCGGCATGCCTGGATGTACTCCGAATTCTTCAGGCTGATGACGCACCCGCGCACCATTCTGCACATACCGGGCACGGAGAAGATGGCCACCGCAATGATGGTATTTCCTGTGCTGGGCCCGAGAATGGCGACAATGGTGATGGCCAGCAGCAGGCCGGGGAATGCCAGCAGCAGGTCGATGAACCGGCTGATGAGGGCATCCACCGCGCCGCCCAGATAGCCTGCCAGCACACCCAGCAGCACGCCCACGGCTCCGCCGGAGAATACGCCGGCAAAGCTGATGAGAAGGGACAACCGTGCGCCGTAGATCATCCGCGACAGCGTATCCCGGCCCAGGTTATCCGTGCCCAGGGGATGGAGCAGGGAAAAGGGGGCATATTTGTTGGTCGGTTCCTGGAGCAGCGGGTCCACCCGATAGAGCAGCGGGCCAAGCACTGCGATGAGTATGACAAGGATCAGGATAATCCCTGCTATGACGGAGACTTTGCGTCTCATAAATCGTTTCACAACTGGATGTTTCATTGCCCGTCTCCCATTATTCGAATTTGACCTGGGGATCCACTGCTGAGTAGAGCAGGTCGATTACGGTATTGACCACCACGAAGGTGGCGGCCAGCACCAGCACCGAGCCCTGGACGGCGGGGTAATCCCGGTTGCCCACGGCATCCACCACGTAGCGGCCGATGCCGGAGATGGAGAACACGGTTTCCACCATGGTGGCGCCGGCCAGCAGACCGCCGAACCGCAGTCCAATGGCTGTCAGCACGGGGATGAGCGCGTTTTTAAAGGCGTGGACGTATATCACCACCCGCTCGGGAATACCGCGGGAACGGGAGGTGCGGATGTAGTCCTGGCCCAGGACGTCCAGCATGGCGCTTCTGGTCGTCCTGGAGATAGAGCCCACCGCCTGGACGCCCAGGGTCACCATAGGCAGGATGGCCGCCTGCCAGGTAAACCTCAGGCTCATGGTGGGCAGCCACTGGAGGTAGACGCCGAAGATCAGCATCAGAATCAGCGCCAGGAAGAAGGAGGGGGTGGACACCGCCACCAGGGACAGCACCATAATCAGATTGTCCCAAAACTTGCTCTGATGCACCGCCGAAATGATGCCCAGCACAACGCCCACAACTGCTGCAATCACAGTTCCGCCCACGGCCAGGATCAGCGTGCGGGGGAAGCGCTGGGCCAGTTCCTCCAGCACAGGCTTATTGGAAAAGATGGAGGTGCCCAGATCTCCCTTCAGAGCGTTGCGCAGGAAGTTGCCGTACTGCACCAGCAGAGGGTCGTTCAGGCCCAGACGCTCCCGCTCCAGCTCCAGGGTGTCCTTGGGCACATTGGTACCCAGCATGATCTCCACCGGATCGCCGGGAATCAGCCGGACCATGAAAAAGACCACAAAGGACAGCACCAGCAGCATGAGAATGGTCTGAAGGAGCCGCTTGAAAATATACTTTAGCATGCGTAATTCTCCCACTTTTCAATTGAGGCGGGAATAAAATTCCCGCCTCAGTGCTTTTTCCATGTTCACCACGAGGTTACTGCACGCTCACTTGAGAACCTTGAAGTTCACCAGGTCAAAGGTGCTGCAGGGATTGACAGCAAAGCCCTCCACCTTGTCGCTCATGCCGAACACATTTTTTCTCACGTTCATATAGACACCAAAGGGATCGTCATATATCATGATCTCGGCCACCCGCTTGTAGATCTCCAGGCGAGCCTCCTCGTCCACAGTGGTGGCACCTTCCTCCAGCAGGGCGTCCAGCTCCGCATTGGAGTAGAAGCCGTAGTTGTTCTCATTGGTACCGGTGGCAGAGGTCTGGGCAATGCGCTTTACCACAATGTCCACATCCTGGTCGCCGCCGCTTCCCATGATGAACATGTCCCACTTGAACTGATCGGGGGTAACGCCGCTGAGCGCCTCATTGAAAACGGCGCCCTCCACCACATCCAGCGTGGCGTCGATGCCAACCAGAGCCAGCTGAGCCTTGATCATCTCGCCCATCTCCACGCCGCGGTTGTAGAGGGAGGTGGTCATGATGGTCATGTCGAAACCGTCGGGATATCCCGCCTCGGCCAGAAGCTCCTTGGCCTTCTCCACGTCATAGGGCACCACGCCTACGTCCACGTAGCCGTTCACCACGCTGGTGACAACGCCGGTCATAGGCTCCTCACCCAGCCCGCCAAACAGGGTCTCACAGATGGTCTCCTTGTCAATGGCATAGGCGATGGCCTGCCGGACCTTGGGGTCGCTCATGGGCGCGTTCTGGGAGGCCACGTTAAACTGGAACAGGTGACAGCCGTTGCTCTCGGTCATGCTTACGGTGATGCCGTCCATCTCGCTCAGCCGTACCGCGTCCTCCGGGGACAGGCCGGACACGATATCTGCCTCGCCGGTCTCCAGCACGATGGCCCGGGAGTTCTGCTCCGGCACCACCTGCATGATGACGTTCTTGGTGGCGGGTTCTCCGCCGTAGTAGCCGTCGTAGGCTTCCAGAACCAGCTCCTCGCCCTTGGTCCAGGATGCGGCCTTATAGGGGCCGGTGCCATTCACGCTCTCGGCAGTATCGCCCAGGCTGGAACCGTACTTCTCAATGTAGTCGATATCCAGTACAAAGGTGGCCTGGTTGGCGATGGAGGTCAGGAACGAACCCTTGGGTTCCTTCGTCTTGATGACGAAGGTATAGTCGTCCACCGCCTCAGTGTAGTCGATGTAGGAATAGGAGCTGGTGTGCCGCTGGGGGTTCTCCTCATCCAGAAGCCGGTCAAAGGTGTTCTGGAAATCCTGGGCCGTACACTGCTTTCCGTTGTGGAAGGTCACGTCGTCCCGCAGGTGGAAGGTCCAGGTCAGATTGTCCTCGGAGACCTCATAGGACTCGGCGATGTCGCACTCCACCTTTCCGTCCATGCCGATTCGGAGCAGGCCGGAGTAGAGCTGGGGCATAACCACCATGTTGTTGACATTTTTCTGGGGGTCCAGCGTGTCCTGGTCACTGGAGATGGCCCAGATTATGGTGTCCTTGTAGGGGGTGTCCGCGTCTCCGCTGTCGGACGGCGCTCCGGACGAGCATGCCGTCAGACACAGGGACACGCATAACAGCAGCGCGGTAATTGACAGCAGTTTTTTCATCGTTTTCTCCCTTCTCCATACCAAACGGCTCAGTAGGAAATGTTGCGCTCCTTCAGGTCCTTGATGGCCTGCTTGACGGCGAAATAGCTCTGGCAGTCCTTGGTGGTGGCCACTTCAATCAGGATGGGGGTGGCCTTATCGTCCTGACCCATGTAGTGGTAGTAGTTGGCCAGGCCGTACTGAAGCATCAGATAATAGGCGCGGGGGCGCTCGGGGTTCTTGATGTTGGCCATGCACTTCTCCGTAAAGCCCTCAGGGGACAGGTCGCCCTTGTACAGCAAGGTACGGCACAGATAATCGCCGTCAAAGGCGGGCATATCGGCACGGATATACTTGTCCACTACCCGCTTGGCCTCGTCCCGTTCGCCCAGCTTCATGCAGGTCATCCAGTACCAGTCCACCGTAGCGGCCAGACACAGGGGATCGTGCTTGGCGATAAGATGGCGGGCCTTGGTGTGGCACATCTTGGCGTGCTCATACATGCCCTCCAGATAGGCAGCCACACCCTGGTAGTACCACGCCTCCCAGTCCATGGGGTTGAGGGCGGAAGCGGTGGCCAGCTCGGAGATTGCCAGCGTATAGTCGGACTGTCCCATCAGTTTGCGGCCCCGCCAGGTACGGAGGGAGGAGTTGAAGGGGGCGTAGATCAGACCTGTGGAGAAGCAGTGGAGGGCCATCTCACCTTCCCCCTTCCAGGTGTGCTGCAGTCCCTTCTGGTACCACAGCTCCGGATTGCAGGGGTCTGTCTTCAGCTTTTCGTTTACCTCAGCCAGCAGCTTCTCATCGGGATCCAGCGGCTCGTACTTCATATTCTTCTCTGCCATCTCAATCTTCTCCTTAAATATGAATTACTTAAAGGGACTCTTGCTTGTTGAATATGGCGGAATTATAGTCTACTTGGCTGCGTTCTGTCAAGTTGACGACGTTTTTTTATTCTATTTTTATGCATAAAACACGCGTTTTTGAGTAAATATTGACGAATATTATTCATTTTTTGGACAAAACTTGCATTTGAAACTGTCAACAATTTAAAATTGTTGCTCTCAGAGCGCCTGTAGAAAAATTTCTTTGGCCAATTTTTGCAAGTTGGACTTTTTCGCTTTAGCGGAGTATACTAAATAAAAAGCATGGATTGTCCCATATGTGAAACCAGGGGTTTGCTGACCTCCCCTGTTTCTGTGTTTTTTCGGCGATAGCGGATGAACCTGTGCCTTGAGGTGGTGGAGCATGTTGCCAAAGTTAAAGCATGTGAATGTAAAAAACGAATTTTATAATATATGGCGGGTAGAAAATCTGAACTACATCACACATATCCACGAAGAGCTGGAGATGGTGTACATCTCCCAGGGCCAGCTGGAGGTAACCATTGAGGACACGGAGTATCTCCTGCGGGCAGGGGATATCTGCTTTGCCGGCAGCATGCAGGTCCACAAATATCACAGTCTTGCCTACAGCAAATGTCTCATGATTGGCGCCTCACCAAGCGTAGTGACGCTGTGCCAAGATGCCCGGAAGGACTTTCAGCTGGAGTGTCCCGTCATCCGAAAAGCACAGTACAGTCCGGAGATGGCGGCCCTGTTTGAATTGCTGCTCGAGTCTACCGACCTGATTCAAAATCCCGGAACCTGTATAGGGTTAATCAACGCTATCTTTGAATACCTGTGGGGTGTGTCCCATCAGGTGCCCAGACCGGAGACGTTCGCTCCGGTCAAGAAGGTCCTCATGTATCTGCATCAGAACTGTTTTAGACCGATTACTCTGCTGACGGCAGCCGAAGCGCTGGAGATGTCGCAGTATCAGTTGTCCCGTCTGTGCAACCAGCAAATCGGAATGGGCTTTAATGCCTATCTGAAATTCCTCCGCATAACAGCCGCAAAACGGCTGCTTGTCAGTACCGACTGGGCTATGCCCGATATTTCCACCCAATGCGGATTTGAGAGCATCCGCACATTCAACCGCGCCTTTAAGGAGATGACAAACGGACTTTCTCCCAGTGACTACCGGAACAAGCAGGCTGGTATATCCTTCTTCCAGATGAACACCGATGACAAGTATTAAATCAAACATGTGCGTACAGTTATAGCCACCGGATAATCCGGTGGCTATAACTTATCCCCCATAAGCCGCTGCGCAATGAAATGCCGGCCCAAAAAGTCCGCTGGGAGCTAGATCCCAGCGGACTTTTTGCAGGCTAAACCATGTAACCTCTGGCTGTTCTGGCTCTGTACAGCTAAGAAAAAGCATTTTGTTGAAAAAGAAAATGTGCAAATGATCAGCCAACAGATTGAACAACAGGATTTTAAAATAATTGGGGAAAAGGGAAGGGGAAGCAGAGGGGAAAAGGGAACTTTTGAATACAAAATATTTGATATCAAACTTTTGTGCGACAAAGTTCGGACATATATTCCGGCGGTGTGCGCCGAGGTTTGCGCATGACAATGATGACTTGTCAATATTGTAAACAATAGCTCAATTTTTGTAGCAATTATTTGTTGAAAATGTTATATTCCAATAGAAAAGTCCGGTAAAAGTGCTGCCGGACAGACACGCCGCTTCGTTGGACACAGGAGGGAAGCGCAGAGGAAACGACCTGTGGTCAGCGCCTGGTATGCTCGGTGCCGGGACAGAGAATGGCTGGTGTGTACAATTTTAGGAGAGGTGAGAAAACGATGAAAAAAGCACTGTCCACATTCCTCGCACTGTGTATGCTCCTGAGTCTGCTGCCGTCCGCAGCCCTTGCGGCTGAGGACAGAGGGCTGACCCAGACAGAGGCGGAAGCCGCAGTAGCGGCCCTGAATGCCAAGGCTGGCTCCGACTTCTACTACGAGCTGGTGGACAACTACGCGGATTCCGAAATCGAGTACCGCACCGAGGTGCGCTGGTGGATGGCTGAGGGCGGCCACACCGACCAGACCCTGGAGGAAGAGGTACAGGCCATGTACGACGCCGGCTTCCGGGGCGTTGAGCTGTGCCAGCTCAACGAGAGCAGCCTGGACGCCGGGGTCTATGGCTACGGGTCTGAGCAGTGGAACCACGATTTCCATGTGGTGCTCAACAAGGCGCTGGACCTGGGCATGACTGTGGGCATTACCTCCGGTACCAACTGGAACACCACCAATGTGCCCGGCCTGGACCCTGACGATCAGGCCGCGATGCAGGGTGTATTCGCCACCTCCGAGCTGGTGGAGAGCGGTGCCTCTATCAGCGGTCCTGCGCCCCGTGAGGTACTGGTGCCCGGATCCTTCGGCGCGCCCGACACCATGCAGCCGGTGCGGGATGTGAACACCTTTATCGGCGCCTACGCCTTTAAGGTAATTGGTCCCGACACTCAGATGGCTCTGGGCGAGGAGGTGGAGATGACCCGTCTGGACTCCGCCAGCTGCATCAATCTGACCGACAAGGTGACGGTAGACGGGGAAGGCAAGGAGTGCCTGGACTGGACCGCACCCGACGATGGGGACTACTATGTGTTCTTCTATTGGCAGCAGGGTACCGCCCAGCAGTCCTCTCCCGCCGTGGAGCCCTCCTACTGCGTCAACTACTTTGACATCCGGGGATTTGAGGCCTTTCAGGAGTACTTCTCTGCCAATGTGCTCAACGACCCTGAGCTCAATGAAAAGATCAAAAATGGCGATGTCCAGCTGTTTATGGACTCTCTGGAGATCAGCCGGGGCAATTGCGTCACCTACTGGACCGAGGATTTTGCCGATGAGTTCATGGCCCGGAAGGGATATGACATCCGCCCCTATCTGTTCATGAACATCGGCCTGCCCGCAGAGTCCGAGCTGGCTCGCTGGTCTCCGCTGCCTGCTGAATTCGGCACCTTCTGTGTGGAGACCGATGATCTGGGCACCAAGATTTTCAACGACCTGCGCGATGTACAGACTCAGCTGTACATGGAGAACCTGCTGGAGCCTATGGAGGAGTGGCTTGACGAGTATAACATCTCCCTGCGGGCCCAGATTTCCTATGGCCGTTATTTTGAGATCTCCGAGCCCACCATGGCGGTGGACTACCCCGAGGCAGAAAATCTGAACCAGCGCAATCAGGTGGACATCTACCGCCTGTGGACCGGCGGTGCCAAGCTGGAGAACAAGATTCTTTCCAGTGAGACCGGCGCTCTCGGCGGTATGGGCTACTCCTATGACCATCAGCTTCACCTCCAGGAGGCTTATGCACTCTATGCCGCCGGCTTCAGCCGCATCAACTGGCATGTTTGGACCTCTTCCTGGTCTCCGGAGAGCATTACCCAGAGCTGGCCCGGTTTCCAGAGTCTGCCCTTTGGCCCAGGCTTCAACCCCAACTTCAACGTGCTGGGCACCCGTGAGCCCGAGTACGCCACCTATTGGGAGTTCAACCAGCATCTCGGCCGCATCCAGCAGCTGCTGCGTGAGGGCGTGTCCCGTACCGATGTGGGTATGCTGTACCAGAAGTACGATCAGCACATTGCCGCCCAGTGCCTGGAGGAGGACGACATGTGGATGCAGCGCCACGACTACATGCTCTTCCCCTCCACTGAGCTGCAGGAGAACGGCTATACCTACGACTACTTCAGCCCCGCATTCCTGGAGGACGACGCAGTCTCCTACAATGCGGAAACCGGCACTCTGGAGCAGGCCGGATACAAGGCCCTGGTACTGTGGCAGAACTGGTTGACTGTGGAAGGGGCCCAGGATGTGCTGGACCTGGCCAAACAGGGCATGAAGATCGTGGTGGTGGACGGCGCCGCTGTGGAGACGCCCTACGATGACGGTCGTGAAGACGAGCTGGCCCAGATTATGACACAGCTCAAGAGCCTGAAGAATGTAGCTGTCGCCGCTTCTGCCGACGACGTGATGGAGGCGCTGGAGTCTCTGGGCGTAGAGCCTTACGCCGGCTTTGCAGAGGAGAATCTCCAACTCCTGACCCAGGTCCGCCAGGACGGCGATGACATGTACATGTACGTCTACAACTACTGTGACGGTTCCCTCCACGACGGGGATGACCCCGACCATGGTACCAATGCCAAGGTGGATGTGGTCATGGACGGCACCTTCCTGCCCTACCAGATCGATGCCTGGACCGGTGAGGTGACTCAGCTGGCCCAGTACCGCTATGAGGATGGCAAGACCATTGTCACCGTAGACCTGGATTACGGCAATGTAGCCCTGTACGCCTTTGAGGCTGTGGACAGCGAGGACGTGCATGTGGTCTCCGCCGACCAGTCTGACGCCCTCTTTACCAGCACCGACGGCTCTGTTATCCTGCGTGCCACCGAGAGCGGAACCTACACCGCGACCCTGAACGACGGCACCGCCTACACCAACACCCTGGCCGTGGCCGCCCCCTATGATATTACCGGCTGGGATCTGACTGTGGAGGCCTGGAGCGCCAGCGATGAAAAGCTGACCCGCACCGACACCTATACGGACAGCAAGGGCAACACCAGCGTGGAGTACACCTATGACACCGTTAAAACGGAGACCACCGTCCATCTGGACAAGATGACCACCTGGGACAAGATCCCTGAAATCGGCCAGGGCGCCTCCGGTACCGGACACTACACCGCAAAGTTCAACTGGGACGGCCAGGCGGACGGCGCATACCTGGACTTCGGCAGCCTGGTTAACAGCATGAAAGTCTACATCAACGGAAAGCAGACTGCCGACCTGAATATGAACCAGCCCGTGCTGGACATCACTGAGTATCTGGTTCCCGGCGTCAACACCATTGAAATAGACTACTATTCCAACCTGGCCAACGAACTGCTGGAGACCGGCGTGCTCACCGAGGGCGCCACTTCCTGGGCCGGCTATGACATTGCCTACCGCAGCTACGGTCCTGCTCAGGCGGTTATCATCCCCTATGCTCAGGTGGATATCAGCGAGGAAGTCTCCCTCTACTTCACCGACGTGGGTAAAGACAGTCCTTATGTGGACGCCGTGGCCACTCTGACTCAGAACGGCGTGATCAAGGGCGTGGGCCAGACCCAGTTCCGACCCGATGCTGCTATTACTGTTGCTGAGCTTGCCACCTTCCTGGGACGTATGGCTGGCGTGACCGTGGACAACAGCACGTCTGTTGACGGCCTGATCGCAGACGGCTGGTCCGCTGGCTATGTGGCCTGGGCCAGAGAGCAGGGCTTCGTTGCAGACGGGCAGATGCAGTATGCAGCCCTGTCCGCCGAGCAGGTCAATGCCGCGCTCTCCGCCTTCTGCACCGCTCGTGGTGTGGAGGCTGTCACCGCTAAGAGCGCCTCCCGAGGCGACGTGGTGGTGGCACTGGGCGCACTTTAAAGCTAAATTTACCCTTAATGTAACTTTCCCGTCCTGGCGGCAAACACACGTACTATAATCATAAAGCCCGGAGAGCTGCCGCTCTCCGGGCTATTTCTTTATCTGGGGTCGTGATTATGAATATACTGCTGGCAGCACCGATGGAGTCGCCCAGACGGGTGAAAATCGAAAACTCCCTGGAGAGCATGCGAGCTGAGGTGGGTGGGTTCATCCAGGCGGTGTACCCCTTCGACGAGCTTGTGGCCTTGGTCTGCAGCAATGCGGGCAAGCTGTTGGTCCTGCCGCTCACCGTTGGCGGTGCCAGCTCATTTTCAGCTGTACTCCTCCAGGGTTTGCTTGTGGCCTTGGATCACCCGCAGAGTGTCATCCAGAGCATCAAGCACGTCCTGCATCTTTATGTTTTCATCCGATATAATCTGGCGGGCGTGTTCTATGGTCTCACGGGAGACCTCGATTTGATTCTGATACAGTTCATCCAGCTTGGTCAGGGCCTTTTGTCCGAGCTGGGCGTAAATCTCATCTATGTTTTCCATGATGCCCGACACAACAGAGGGGAAGGCCTGCAAAACCGGCGTGATGATATCCGTTTGCTTTTTTGCAATGGTCCTCTGCCGTATGAGACCGGCGATAGCCTGCCCAACTACCATAAGGGGCCCCAGAGCGCCGCTCAGCCCGGACATGGTGAGGAACACGTCCCCGGCGAACATAGCTGTGTCCACGTTTGTCCAGCTGATATCTGTTATGCAGTCGGATATCTGGGCCTGGATATTTCCATAGGCGCTCTGTGAAATTTCACCGGAAATTGATTTGGCGCTGCTGAGCAGCAGGTCGCCAATCTCCTTCTGATGCTTTTGGGTGCATGCCAGAATGGCGCTCTTAATCTGATCCATGAGGTAAAACTGAAAATAGCGCTGGAGATCGCTGACGTCAGCGTTGGAAGCCATCTGTTCAATTTCCGCCTTAATGCGTTCCAGGAAGGTGCGCATCCACCTCTTTGCCTCCGCCGACATGTCTGCTACGGCGGACGAAAGCGCTTCTCTGTGCCGTTCAATACCAGCGCGGAGGGCGGCGTCCTGTTCCTTAAACAGGTCCTCGTTTCGCTCCAGCTTCTCCGCATTTGCCTTCAGGGAGTTCTGAATCAGGCCGATGCGGGAGACAATTTCGTTCAAAAGACCGAGGGTGAGGGAGATACCCCGCATAGACTTGATGATGTCTTTTTGAAGGAGGATATCGCTGTGTATGGCGGTCTCAAACGCCAGAAAATTGTTTTCCAGCACACCGGCCATTTGGGGCTCCGGCCGGTTCAGACCCAGCTTCCGGCAGTATTCATCCAGAGCGCTCAGGAGGTAGACATAGATTTTATCGCTGATGGCTTCCGCGCGGTCCTTTGTCAGGCGCTCAATCTTCTGCAGATTTTCCGCAGTCTCCAGTGTGTCGGCCATATTGACCGCCAAAAACACTCGTGAAAAGCTCTGCGGCATGATGGTGGTGGACAAGAACGCCTGCTCGGTGTAGGAAAGGGGAGCACGGGCTGATACTACATAGATGATTGCGTCGGCGTTGACCAGATAGTCGGCCACCTGCTCGTCAAAGGCTTTCATCAGGTCGCCCATACCCGGCGTGTCCACCAGCGTGACATTCCGCAGGCTCTCATGGTCCAATCGGATATCAATAAAGTCGATGGGCGCGGGAAGCCGGTGCATCAGCTCGTCCAGGGCGCTGCGCGTCAGTTCGCTCTGGGAGAGGGAGATGCGTTTTTTGTTTTTCAGCACCGCCTCCATGCGGGGCGTCTCCGCGTAAGAGAGCTTATTGATTGTGACGGTCTCCGGCGTTACGGCGGTGGGGACGGCGGCCTTGCCCAGCAGCGCATTGATGAGGGTGGATTTTCCCCGTTTAAAGTCCCCCACAACCACCAGCTGAAAGTCACCGCGCAGCCGTCTGCGGATGATTTCACGCCGCTCCCGGATGGCTTGGATATGCTTCTCACCCAGAGCCTTGGTGAAATATTTGTCCCCGCACAGCCTGCCTACGTCTTCCAGCATCTGCTCCAGCTCAGCGCAGATGCTCTCGTAGTCCAGCGTGAGTCTGTCCTGAAGGGTATCGCCGTTCATAGCTTCACCCGCCTTTTTTCGCTTCTGGCCACGCTGATGTATTTTTCACAGCGGGCATCCAGCTCCTGTTTTCCGATGAGGTGCATATCCGGCGTCTTCCACTCCGGCCGCCAGGTGTACAGAACCTCGCTGTTCAAAAATTCCTTCATGGCAAAAATGCGGCGGACACAGAGCGGATGCTCGTTTTCCAGCTCCAGCAGACGGACGGGCGTGTCCTGCAGGAGGTCGTACTGCTTGAGCACGGCATCAATATTGACCTCCTGACGATTCAGCGCGGCGCCGTACATGAGCTTGGCCTGGAGCGTAATATCATCCTCCGGCGTATCAGAGCAGATGATCCCGGCGCGGTCACAGGAAACCTCTCCGGCACGGCTCCACATCTTGAACGCCCACTGCAGCGGGGCGGAGATCAGCCCCATAATTTGCTGAATTCCCGGAATGGCAATCTGCAGAGAGTTCAGCACCATCTCGGCGGCAATGCTGTAAATGCCGTGGTTGTTGTGAATATGCCCGCACTCATGCCCGATTACGGCCCGCAGCTCACCGGGCGTAACCCGTTCCAGCAGTCCGGAGGTGACCTCTATCAGAGGGTCGTCATCCTCCGTGCAGTAGGCTCGGGCGTTGATTTCAAAGGGAGCGTGGGTGATGTAAACCGTGGGTATGCCGATCCCCAGACGCATGGCGCAGTCGGAGACAATCTCGTATACATCCGGGAACTGGGACGGTCCCACCCGGAGGGCGTGCAGATTCATCTCCTGCTTGGCACGGGGAACATAGGTGTTTGCAATGGCCTTAGCGAGCGGATAAAAGCCGGGAATGGCTTTTATTTTTTGCCGCAGCACATAGTCGGAGCCATAGGCGTAGTCCGGAATACCGCCCTCCATGTGGGACTCCGTCATGGCCTTGCGGCCTGCGAGGTAATGGGGGAAACTGACGTCAATGGCGTCTGTGGGGTTTGTTCTCACCATCAGTTCGCCTCCTGCCTGCTGAGCACCAGCGTCAGCTCCTTGCTGATTTTGTCCGCGCGGACGCAGATTCCATCCAGCTCAGACAGCATATTCTTCAGCTCGTCCCGCTCCCGGGCGTCCACACTGTCGGCTTGGGCCAGCTCCACCTTGAGCTGGGTCAACTGGTTCTGCGTGTCGCCCAGAATGTTCTCCGTCTCAGTCTTAATCTTGTCCTTGAGGGCCTCAAACGCATACTCGACCTGGGCGCGGACCGCTTCGCTGATATCATCTGCGGCCTTCATCCGGACCAGCTCGTCATGAACGGCATCCTTAAAGGAGCTTTTGAATTTTTCAATTTTCTCTTTTGAGAACACCTTGCCCAAGGCCCACTTCCCGGTAAAGGTTCCGATTGTTGCCGCGCCGATGCCGGCGATCAGGGCCACGGGCCAGGTGAGAGGGATGGCGAGAGCGCCGAGTAAAAATCCTGCACCCGAAAGCGCTACGGATGTTCCCAGAAAAGTAGTGCCACCCCCCAGCAAAGCTCCCTTCCAGCCAGCCTGTCTATAACCCATCAAAGCCCCGCCAAGACCCATGAAAACAAAGCTTTCCACAGCGATGCTGAGAAGCATATTGGCGCCAGAACCTTTGTCCTCATTCGCCGCAGAGACAAATAGATTCTGGATTCCTTCGGTGGCCTCATAAAACCGATTTTCAAAATCTGACAAGCGCTCCGCTTCGCTGGCCAGTGCGTTGCTGATATTAGCCTGGATACGCTCCATAATCTCCTGGCTGGCTCTGGACATCGCTTCCTTTACGGCTTTGGTCATGGCCTCCTGGGTCTCCTGGGCCGCCGCGCCCTTCAGCTCGTTGGCCGAGGCGATGAAATAGGTGTCAATGGCGTTGTCCGCCGCCTGCTCTATGGAGGGCCAGTAGTCCCTGATCGCGGGCATCAGATCACGGTATGTCTGCTCTGCGGCCTCGTTGATGCGCTTGAACTCGCTCTGGCGCTCTCCGCGGATTCGCTCAATTTCCCTCATCGCTTCCTCGTATTTGGCGTTGAACTCCTCCTTTTGCATGGCCAGCGCGTTCTCCCGCAGCTGCGCCGCCTTGACAAGCTCGATGGCGGACGTTTTGATACGGCTGATAGGCACATTGAGCATGACCGCGCCACGGTCCTCAGTCAGGAAGCGCTCCAGCGCCGTCTCAAACTCGGGGAAGCGGCTCTTTGCCAGCATGTCGGGGTCACCCTTCTGTTTGGCCTTGAGGGCCTTTTTAGCAGACAGACCGTAGATGTGGATATTGCCCAGCTTCCTCTGGTACGCCTCGTACTCCTTGGAGCCTTCGCCGTAGGTCTTTTTGGCCTTGGTCAGAATGGATTCCGTAATCCGCTTTCTGATGACGTTCAGAATTTTCTGCGCGTCATCCTCGTCGTAGAGGTCAATGCCGGTGACCACAAAGAGCACACGCCCCAGGTCGCTGGTAATCACCTTGTTTTCGAGAAAGTCGCACTCATACTGAGAAAAGGGGGACCCGGCCATCATCACCATGATTGCCGCGTCGATCTGGGGCAGCACGGAGAGGGTGACGTTGGTCATGGCCTCATCGTCGTTAAGGCCGGGGGTGTCGATGATGGTGACGCCGTTTTTGCAGTAATTCACCGGATAGTACACCGTGGCGATTTTGACCGTCCGGGCAATCTGCTCGCTCTCCGGCGTCAGCTTTGTCACATAGTCGTTGAGCTTGTCAATTTCGATGTCTTCCGTTTTCCCGTCGTTGTACTCGATGCGCACAAAGGGCGTCACGCTGTAGGCCACCTTGTTGATGGTGGCGGTGGTGGGGACAACATCCGTGGGCAGCACGTCCTTCTCCAGCAGGGCGTTGATGAGGGTGCTCTTTCCCCGCTTGAACTCGCCCACAATTGCTACGCTGAACGTGTCCTCCGCCAGACGATTGAGCACATCGTCAATAGCCGAGACATTTCCATCCAGCTGCATGTGCTGGCTGAATTCGCGGATTTTTTTCAAATCCCCCGTAAGGTCCATCACAGTCTGCTTATAGTTTGTAAAGCTGCTGAATTGTGTTTCCTGCATAGGAATGCCTCCCCTTATATTTCTCTTTTTTTACCGCAAGCCATTTGATGGCATGTCTGCTATCCGCCCTGTCCGGGCTGTCCGGCGTCCCTGCCTGTCAAAAAGCAGAAAAGTCCGCAGAGCACGACCAGAAGCAGCCCCAGGGGCAGGAGGACGGGGTCATAAAATCTGTGATTTATGTACAGCTCGGCGAGGGCGCCGCCGGCCAGTCTGATCAGGCCGCCTGTGCGCTGGGTCATTCCCGCCGTCAGTACGATGGCGGCCGCTGCACCGACTGCAACGGACAGCCTTGCCAATGCCGGGCGGACGGTCACCCGCCTCAGGCTTTCACAGGACAGCGTCCAGACAATGACCAGAATGGGCGTAAGCTGGTAGGGGGCCATAAAATAATTCGATGGCACCAGATACTGCGCCCGTATCCCCCAGAACACTCCTGTGTAGAGATAGAAGTAATTGACCAGAGAAAAGAGACCGGCCAGGCCCGTCACCACACCGATGATCCTCCTGTGCAGCAGCCCGTCCGATCTGCCGAGCGCCAGGGCCAGGGCTGCACAGACGAGTCCCAGGCCGTGCAGGGTAATGAAAATCGTCACCCCTGCCGCCGATTCATCCAGCCGTATCAGGCGCTCTGCCGCCGTCCGTTCGCCCTGATATGCGGCCAGACAGGCCAGCACGCTTCCAATGACGGCCACTGCAAGAAGAAGGCGGGAGCGCAAGGCGGCGTTTGACGTCCAGCCCTTTCTGCTGAACCGGCGGTGGAACAGGCCGGTCATGGAAAGGAGAAGGCAGGGCGTTTGAAGCGCAAACAGTATTACCAGCGGGATATTGACCCGGGCGGCCATAAGATTTTCGGGGCGCCGCCAGAGAACCTGGACCAGATAACTGATCAGACCTATGCCCAGGCAGCACCAGAGCAGCACGGTTTCCCGTGGTCCGGAAGCCTTTTGCGCTGCGGCACTCCGGTCCTCCGGACAGGTCCTCCGGGCGGGCTGCTCCCTGTCCTCCGCTGCTGCTTCCGCAAGACGCGTGCCGCATTGGGCGCAGAATATCATGTGGGACGGAGCTTCCGCTCCGCAGTTGGGGCAGACGCGCTTTTCTTCCTGCCCGCGAACCCTTGCTCCGCATGTCCCGCAGAACAAAGCATGGTCGGACAGTTGTGCGCCGCATTCTTTACAAAAGGCCATATAAATGTCTCCTGGTTGTTTTTATCTCCATTGCTTTCAGTACCTGCGCCGTTTTCATGGCTGACGTTCTGGCGTCAATGACACTCGGGGCACGGCTCATAATCCCGGCTCTCTGCGGCGGTTACATTGTAAGCCAAGATATTCCATTCGCTGCTCCAGTCCAAAGTAGGACAGTCGTAGGTATGGTAGAGATAGTCCTCGGTGCTGAGATCAATGATCCCGATGTACTTGTCCATAAACTCCGTCTGTTCTTCCAGGGCTTCACACTCCTCCTCCAGCGTGTTGTACTGGGAGGACAGGGCGTTGTACCTGCGCTTGTAGTAGGATGCTTCGCTTCCCTGGTAGGTGGCAAATATGACTGAGCAGATGCAGATTGCCAGTAGAGCCGCCGAGATGACCACCCATTTCTTTCTCTTTTTGGCGGTTCTGGTGTCCTGCTTTTCAGCCTGCGCCAGCTGCGCCTTTAGGTCAGTGATGAGTTTGTCCTTTTGCCTTATCTCCCGGTTCAGCCGTTCAGTGTCTGCGTCCGTCCGGTTCACATCCCCAATCCGGGTGCCGCAGTGATGGCAGAATACCTGCCCGTCCTCCATCTCAAGACCACAGTTCGGACACTTCTTCAATTGCTGATCCTCCTCTCAATCCCTTTACTGCCGCTCTAGAATCTGTGCATCGTATACGCATTCCAGACTGGTGCCTCATTTCCTGCAAACATTCATAGGCGCTCTCCGCTTTCAAATTCTTCCCACAGGGATTTGCTGTTTTTCAGGATATCCTGGGCGCTCTGGTAAAAGGTCTGGTAATTGCGCAGATACGCCTTATACCGCAAATCCTGACTCTCATGTCTGCGGTCCAGCTCCTCGGTCGCCCAGACGGACAGCGCGCTTGTATGTGCGCAGAATTGGTCGGACCAATTTCTGCCCACAGTGGCCACAATCTCCCGCAGCTCCCCGATATAGCTTGCCACTGAGACATCAGCCGCCCGGATAACCGTCTCAATCACATTGCAGCGGGCCAAATCCTGGCCTTTGAACAGATTCGGTACATCACAGGAGAACACCGCATTATGGAATATGATGTCTGTGAACCGCCCCATGGATTCCGCCGTCTGGTCAAAGCCGATTTGTTCCTCTTCACCCAGAAGCCGGGAAACGGACTGCAGCGAACTCCGCTCCTGTTCCTGCAGCGAGAGAAGAGCGGTACGAAAGAACTCTGTCAGCGCCGTTTCACGCTCCAGACAGCGCCTGTGCATTTCATCCTTCACCCGCTGGGCAGTGTCCTCCAGGACAGCAAGGATGACCTCATGTTTGTTCTCCCTCACCTGTGAAAGACCTTTGATAAACTCTTCCACAATATAGTTCTTATTGGCGTTGAAGCTGTTTATCATGGCCTGCAGTGTGTCGGAATCCTTTGAAAGTGTGGTCTCCAGCAATTGGGGCGCATCCTGGCAGTATTGCTCCACCGTCTTCCGGCACGCCTCAAGGGCCTGGAATCCATCCTCCAGCGCTTTTCTGCGCGTTTGATTCTGCTCGTCAAATCTCTCAGCCACGACACCCAGGGTGGTAACGGTCTTTCTAAGGGCATTTTCCAGCTGCTTTGCCGTGACAACGCCCAGAAGCGTATCGGAGAAGGGTTCAAATCTGCTTTTTCTGCGCAGCTCCCGATTATTGGTGACAAAAGACTCCAGCGCCTGCGCCGAGGAAATTCCGTTTATCTGCAGATGGTCCAGCAGCCGGTGAGCTTTTTCCATCACGGATTCCGGGCTGCTGCGCCGCTCCAACTCCGCAAACACTTCTGACTGGATGCGCCGCCGGATGTAGTCCATAAATGTTTCGTACTCATAGTCATCTTCGTCCAGCTGGTCCAAAAAGGTGACCACAAAGACCAGATTCTGTATGCTTTCGCTCTCTATCAGCTGACAGACGAACTTTTTTTCCGTCTCACTGAAGGGTGCGCGGGCGTGGATGGGCACGATTACCGCATCTACGTTTTCAATCATCTCAATTGTGATCCGGGTCATTCTCGGGTCATCATTCAGGCCAGGGGTGTCGATGATGTCAATATGATTCTGGCAAATGACGGTGGGGAAGTATATTGTGGCTTCTTTAATTTGAAGTGCCAGAGCCTCTCCGTCGGCTGTCTTTTTGGTGACATAGTCCTCCAGTTCCCCGATGGAGATCTCTCTGCTTGTCCCATCCCGGAAGGCAATGACTGCCCCGGGCTCCGGGCCGTAGGTAATGCGGTTGATGGTAGCTGTGGTAGGCGTTGCGTCGGCGGGGAGGATTTTCGCGCCCAGAAGCGCGTTGATCAGGGAGCTCTTTCCGCGTTTGAACTCGCCCATGACGGCAACGGTATACTGCTTGTTCTTAATCAGCTCCTTGCAGTCCTGTATGCAGTCAAGAATGCTCCGCTCAAACTCCAATATGGACAACATCTCCTGCATCTGAACCAGATACTCATGGAGCCGGTATTCTATGCTTCTATATTCAGCTGCCATTTCTCAAGCCTCCCGCTTGCCCTATTATTGGGATTTTACAGGACCTGCAAGCCATTCCCTCGTTTGAAAGAAAAGAGATCTTCAGCGGGCAGAGAGGCTGCCGTCCAAACATGCACGCCTCGCGTCTTTGCGGCGTTTTAACAATAAAGGAGCCGGAAAATTATCCAGCTCCTCTCAGTTGTCATTTGTCATTTCGCTCTGTGCTTTTCGACCATTTTAAACAATTTGTGTAAAAAATTATAGCACCTCTATAGATGCTTGTGTTCCTAAAAAATATGGGACCAGGGCCTTATAGCCCTATTTCAGCCTGTTAAAAAGAACTTTTTGCCTATGTCGCTGACTCAGACGGTTCCCTCAACGACGGCCTGAAGCTGGTGACGCACCCCGTGCCCCTGAACTGGCAGCTTCGAATGTTCTGGACACGGCTGTGCGAAAAAGCAGTGGAGCTGGGTTATCTCAGCCACAGAATCGCTACTTGCGGTCTCCATGTCCACATCAGCCGCAGTGCCTTTCAGCCATATCGATTGGCATACGGAGAGAGAAGGGGAGCGGACAGAGCGCGGAGAGAAGAAGCGGGAGATTGAGCAGCGCAACCGGCGGAGCCTGGAGCGGGAACTGGAACGGGGGCATCAGCTTGCGCGTTCAAGGTGAACCTGTGCTCAGCGAGCGGTATCAGAGTTCTAATGGATATATTCCGTATTTTGGTAATACTAAAGACATCACAGCCGCAGCCAGCTCCATGGGCCGGCGGAATGCAGGAGGAGAAAAAGTTGGAGGTCAAGGTCCACATGGATAAAAAACAGGTGGAAGTCTGGCTTACCCGCCAGGAGAAGGACAGACCCGAGATCCGGCAGAGGCTGCAGGAACTGTACCGCATGGGCAAGGAAAAGCGCTGCCTGGTGGCCGTATTCCTGTCCGGTGAGGCCGACCTGTACGGCCAGACCCGGGATCTGCTCTGCGAGAACCAGAAGCGCCTGGCCGCCAAGCAGGTTCAAATGCAGAACGTGGTGTCCTTTGGAACGTGAACGGCAGGGGAGGTGTTCCGGCACCTCTCCTGCGTTATTTTTTTCCTCTTGCAATGCAGCAAAGTCGTAGATACAATGTTATCTGTAAAAGATATATTTTTAGAGAATTATATTGTTACTTGAGCGTGGTGATTTCCATTATCGAGACATTTGATATTGCGGGCTACTGCCGTATCTCAGTAGATGACGAGCTGGATCGGGACAACGTGTCCATCGAAAACCAGAAAGCCATCATCCAGGACTTTGTGAGCCATAAATTCCCCGGCAGCACCCTGACCTTTTATGAGGACCGGGACCGCTCCGGCTATACCTTTGAGCAGCGGGAAGGCTACCAGTCCATGCGAAAGGGGCTGATGACCCACCGGTACGATATTCTGGTGGTCAAGGATTTCTCCCGTTTTTCCCGCCGCAACAGCAGGGGACTGGTGGAACTGGAAGACCTGCGGGATGCCGGAGTACGCATCATCTCCATAGGGGACAACATCGACTTTCCCAACGACGACGACTGGCTGAAGATTCAGTTCCAGTTTCTCATCAATGAGATGCCCGTCACCGACACCAGCAAAAAGGTGCGGTCGGTGGTGCGCCGCCGCCAGCAGGATGGACAGTGGCTGTGCGCCGCGCCTTACGGCTATCTCCTCAACAGGCAGAAGCAGTTTGAGGTCGTGCCCACAGAGGCGGAGATTGTGCGGCGGATTTTCACCCTCTACAATGACGGCTGGGGGTACAAGAAAATCGCCAACTATCTGACCGACCAGGGTGTCCCGACACCCCGCATGGCCGAGCGGGAACGGAAGGAAGCCGCCGGGGAAACCTGCAACCGGCGGGTGAAATCTGACTGGGCCATTGTAACTGTGCAGGGGATTCTGGACAATGACTTCTATATCGGCACCCTCCGGCAGGGCAAATATACGCGGGCTAAAATCAATGGAAAGGATATCAAGCGGGATGAGATGGAGCAGATCGTCATCGAGAACCATCACCAGCCCATCATCGACTACCGCACCTTTGCCACGACCCGGGCGCTGCGGGAACAGCGTACCCGCTCCAACTACCGAGGGGTGAAGAAGTACGACAACCCCTATTCCGGCTTTCTGGTGTGTGGAGACTGCGGGGCGCCCATGTTTGCCATGAGCCGGTCCGACCTGAAGCCGGCCTATACCTGCGGCACTTATCACCGCCGGGGACGGGCGGGGTGTACCAGCCACCACATCCGGGCGGACAAGCTGGATGAACTGCTGAAGCTCTATGTGAAAAAGGTGATGGACAACTCCGCTCAGATGCTGGAGCAGCTCAACCAGGACCTTGCCCGTGAGCGGGAGGATGTGGAGGAGACCGAGCGGTCTGCGGCCAACCTGGAGGAAATCCTGGCGGATCTCCAGGAGGAGCTGAAGGCGACCAAGCGGCAGCGGGTGCGGGATCTGATGAAGCATCCCGAGCGGGAGGAGCTTCTGGAGGAGACCTATGACGAGATGGAGGCTGACCTGCTGGGGCGCATCGAAGGCATCCGCAGCCAGATCCAGTTGGCCGCCGACAAGCGAAACACCATTCTTCAGGTGAACCGGGCAGCCAAGACCGCTCTGGAGGTCTTTGACGATATTCTCCGGAAAGAGCACCTGGAGCGGATGGATCTGCAGCTTATCATTCAGAAGATTAAAGTCTTTGAGGACCATCTGGAGATTCAGCTGAAAGCCGATGTGGACGCGATTCTCCACAGCGCTGCTCCGGCTTTGGGGGACATCGTAAATTTTAAGGAGGACATGGAACCGGAGTATGCTGTCACCCTTGTCCAATGCGCTTCCAAGCGCCCCGACAAGGTGTTCCATGTCAATCTTATCAGTGACGGCGACCCCCTGGAGATTTACACCGATAAAGACGGCGGGGTCATCTTCAAGAAATATTCCCTGATGGGCGGGCTGGGCGACTTTGCCGGCCAGATGTGCGAGACACTGAACAAGACCACCGGTGAAATCGCGGTCATTACCGACCGGGACAGCTGCATCGCCGTGGCGGGCACTGCTCGCCGGGAGCTGGCTGAGAAGCGCATCTCCCAGGACCTGGAGCAGCTGATGGAGGCGCGGCAGATCTACCAGTACCGGCAGGGGGAGACCCCGCTTCTGGTCAGCGAGGAGAACGAGAAGTACTTTATCTCCACCGCCGCGCCCATTCTGTCCGAGGGGGACGTGCTGGGCTGCGTGCTCTTCGTCTCCACAGACCCGGAAATGACCACCGGCGAGACCGACTACAAGCTGGCCCAGACCATTGCCGGCTTCCTGGGGCGGCATATGGAATCCTGAACAGAGCAAAAGGGGCATGGAACCCATTGGGGACCATGTCCCTTTTTTCAGCTTATAGCGGGACAGCTATCCAGAGTGACAAATGCTGATAAGTAAAAGTGAAATCCCTGTTGCAGATATCCTGGAGACGCGTCTAATCAGGTAGAGAGACGAGGAGGTGGCGTGCGCAATGAATTGGCTGGAGACCGGAGGGGGAATCTCCGAATCATTCTGCTGGAGAGGCTGAAGCGCCCGGCGGTAGACTGCTGCAGTTGAGGACCGGCAGAAATATGGGCCTGTACTATAAAATCATACATAGGGAGGTTATTGCCGTGAAACGATGGATTGCATGTTTTTTGGCCCTGCTGCTCTGTATTACAGCGTTACCTGTATCGGCAGCAGAAAGCGCTGGGCCGTCCGCCTGGGCGGAAGCTGAAATAAATGAGGCCATTTCCGACGGCCTTGTGCCGGAGGAACTCCAGACAGACTACCAGCAGGACATCACCCGGGAGGAGTTCGCGCAGCTGGCTGTTACCTTGTGCATGGTCAAGCTCCGCTACGTGGGCAGCCCGGAGCAGTTTGTGGAGGACTACCGGCGTTATTTCTATGACAGGAATGGGAATCCCGCTGCCGTCATTTCGGCGGAGTTTTCTGATGCAACACGCTGGGGAACTGCGGCCGCTGGGCTGGGTATTGTCCAGGGAAGGGGAGACGGTACCTTTGATCCGGAAGGGCTTATCACCCGCCAAGAGGCGGCAGCCATGGTGACACGGGCTTATCAGGCTTACTCCGGCCAACCCGAGCTGAATATTATAGGCGGAGGCTCCGCCTATGAGAATGCCCCGGACTGGGCGACGGAGTCCATCGCCTGGCTGGAGTGGTGGGGGTTTATGAAGGGGGACGGCAAGGGGGACTTCATGCTCCAGAGCCATCTGACCCGGGAGCAGGCTATTCTGATTTTTAAGCGTCTGTCGGATTGGTATCTCCCGACAGACGGGCTGGTGCCCTATGAGGAGGAGCTGTCCCGCACCCTGTTCCCAGAGGAGGGCAGCTTCAGCCTGACGGAGATGGTTGAGGAGTCAAACAATGCGGGTGTGCTGGGCATCGAGGCCGACGGCACCCCCTCGTTCTGGATCTTGTATGCAAGTGGCGGCCGGACACAGCTCTGGCCCATTCTGGAGGAGCTGGTTCCCGGAATGACCGGGGTGGAGGGCCTGTCCATCGTGAATGGAACGGATCTCACGTTCTACGTGAAGGCAGAGGACGGTGTCCGGCTCTTCCGGTTGTCGATCTTCTGTAAGACCGCCTGGGAAATGCGGGAGGTCCTGACCCCGCAGCCCGCTCTGGACGGCATCGCGGTGACAGGCTTTGACGGGACCCATGTGTTTGCAGCGACGGAGGACGGCGTAGCTGTCTATGACATGATGGGGCAGAAGATGTTTGACCTTCCGCAGGGGGAGATCACCTGGGATAGTGATACCGACATATTCCGCCATGAGAGCGCCGACGGCGTCATGTACTATACATCGGAGGGAAAGCCCTTGGGTCAGACGCCTTGGTTTGCCGCAACCAATTTCCATATCGGCCAGGCCGTGATTCAGGAGGAGGCGGGCGGCCCCGTCTCCGTCATTGACAGCAGCGGAAAGGTGCTCAGCACCCTGGACAGCTACGGCGGAACCATCGGGGACATCACTTATGGCGGCGGCTACGGCGGGAATTATGTGCTGCTGGATAAGGACGACCGTCACTACCTGCTCAACACCACCGATGGAAGCCTGTTCGGCGGGGAGTATCTGGACGTGGGGCCTTTTGAAGGTACCTACATACCGGTGAAGACAGAGGAGGGCTGGGGATTTATCGACCAGTTTTTCCAGATTGCTGTCTCATGCCAGTATCTGAAGGTATATCCGTTCCACAACATGGCGGTGGTACAGTGGCGCGATGGGACGTTTTCCAGCGTGGATCCGCATGGTCGTGGCGGTACTCTGGGCTCCGGCTGGACGTTCCTCTCCGGACTCAACGGTCAGGGCTGCACCCTTGGCATCCGTCCCAATGAAGAAGGAATATCCCAGACGATGCTCGTATCGGAATTCATGAATCCTGTGCCCTTGCCGGGAGATATCACGGAGTATGTGCTGTACGGCGGGGTTGCGGTGCGCACAGCGGGCGGAAAAATCACCCTCTTCCACAAGAACGAAACAGAAGTGCTCACAAAGCTGGAGGTGGAGGGCGTCTGGGGCCAGGCGGACGGCGATACCCTGCTGCTGAAGTCGGCTGGGCGGTATTACCTTTACGACCCGTTTGGTTAAAAGAAAACAGCGGCTGGATTCCCACTTCGGAATCCAGCCGCTTGAGACTGTGGATAAACCCTGAGGCTTAAGGGTTCGGAGGGAAAGATAGTGTGAAAGAAAACCGTCAGGGTTGTCTTTCGCGTGCAATCAAACCACTTTTTCAAACTTTTTTAAAGGTTGAAAAAGTGTAACAGCCTGTCGAAAAGACTTTTTCGACAGGCTGCAGCGGCTGGATTCCCACTTCGGAATCCAGCCGCTTTGCGCCGTCTTCAGCCTGCCTGGTCTGCCGCAATGAGCTTGTATGCAGCCTTTCTTGCCCGGCTCAATGCCATACGGACGCTGTCGGACTTTATGCCGAGCGCCTTTGCAAGTTCGGCCGGGGGCTTTTCCAGAATATAATACCCTTCAAGCAGGTATTTGCTCCGGTCATCCAGACGATCCCATACGCGGGACAGAGCGGAGAAGTCTGCCTTTTCCAGAATGATGCGCTCCACCTCATGCACAGCGCCCCAGCTGAGGTCGGAATCCTGGACTTCATCAAAGGAACTGTCAGGTCCGCGACGTGCCTTTTTCCGCATGTAATCAAGGGCGGTGTTTCTGGATGTGGTAACCACATAGCTGATACGCTGGACATCTGTCCGGCTCTTCAGCAGCGGAATTTTGTCAATTAATTTTACAAGGGCGGACTGCATGACGTCTTCCGTTGCCCAGTCGTCCCGGACGATGTTCCTGATGGTGCTGTACATAAGCCGCTGATAGCTCATATACAGGTTCTCCATAAATGCACGGTCGTCCTCATCTTCGATGGCAAGGATACAAATTGGGATCACAGTATTTCCTTCTTTCTGTGCGGAATCCGGCACCGTATTTTTGGGTGGAAAAGCATGTGCTCCGTGTGGACAAAACGGGAGAGATGGTTCTTCTAAACAATCATAAAGTGTGATATGCTGAGTTTGAGACGGCAAAATAAATGATACAAAGTATCTGCACGTCTGTGCAGAGAAAGGGGACGTCCCATGACGCGACGTGAAGAGTTATATGAGAGATACCACGACGCTCTGTTTGCACTCCTGATGGAGGAAGTGTCTGAGACGCAGGGCAAAAAAGCGCTGGAGGAAAACGAACGATTGAATCAAGACACCCTGGCGGAAGTTCCGCCTGAAATTTCCGCCAGGTGTATGGACTGCATCAGAAGAGCGTTCAGAAGGCAAAGGACTGTGGCTGCCAGAAGAACAGTTCTTCGGCTGTCACGGGGGATTGCGGCGGTTCTTCTGGCGGTGATGCTCCTCTTTACCGGAGCTTTCGCGTTCTCGGACTCCTTCCGCTCCGCAGCACTGAATCTGTTCATTGAGTATTTTGGAGACAGGATTGATTTTAACTTCAGGCACTCAGAGGGGACTGGGATGCAGATTCAGGTGGGATGGGTGCCCGAGGGACTTGAGCTGACGGAAAAAATAGAGGAGTCCACGAGCACAGTCTACATTTATATCGGAAAAGCCGGTCAGAATCTGACGCTGGCATTTTACCAGACAAAAGGAAGCTCGTTCAGCTTTGACAGCGAAGATGCGGATGAGATGACGGATATATCCATCAACGGCAGGCAGGCGCTCCTGATTGTAAAGGGGAATTCAATACAGATTATACAGGTTACCCCTGATAAATCGATGCTTATCCATGTTGCCGCAGAGAACGTCAGTAAAAGCGATGTCATCAAATTCGCTGAATCGGTCACCTATTGAAATTTGTCCGGGCTTTTTTAGTGGGACTTTCGGCTGAGCGCTTTATTCCAGAGTAGACAGCTGCAGCGGCGGTTTGATATAGTTGTCATTCCTTGCTTCTTCCTTATTTTCTAGTATAGCATAGGACAAGCCGTTTCTGTCAACGGAAGTTGTCTTTATCTGTATTTCGTATCATTCCAGTGTCGTTCATACACAACAAAAACCGGGAAGGACACAGCTTAAACTGTGTCCTTCCCGGTTTTCTGTTTACTTCACGTCCGGCAGATACTCCAGCGGGTCCACATAGGCCCCGTCCTTCATCATCTCCAGATGCAGGTGGGAGGCGGTGAGGCTCTCGGCCTTGGCGGTGCTGCCCACCGAGCCGATGATGTCGCCGGTGGTGACCACGTCGCCCACCTCCACGGTGGGCTGTTCCGCCAGGTTGGAGTACACACTCACCATGCCGTTTCCGTGGTCAATGGTCACGGTGGTGCCCATGAAATAGTCCTGCTCAATAGCGGTGACGGTGCCGCCTGCGGCGGCCTTCACCTGGATGCCCAGGTCTGCGGCGATGTCCACGCCCTCATGGGTCCGCCAGTCCCCCATCGTGGGATTGAAAACCTGCTGCTCCAGGGAGAAGGCGTTCAGCACCGCGCCCTTGACCGGCCAGGTGTACACGGAAGAGGTGACCACCTCAGAGGGCTTGGGTGTGGCGGAGGGTGCGGTGCTGGCGCTGGGGGTGGGAGTGGGTGTCGGTGTGGGGGTGGGCGAGGGAGTGGCCGGAATGGTCGGCTTCACCACGTCCACCTTGGGGGAGGGGGAGACGCTGGGACTGGGGGTGACGGTGACCTGAGCGGTACCGCCCACCGTGGCGGCGGGGTCGTTGCCGCCCAGAGTGGAGAAGAGATAATAGCCCGAAATTCCAATTGCGGCGACGCAGAGGAACAGGACTATGTAAAAGCCCTTCCCCGCCATGAAGTCGCCAAAGCGGTCGGTCCATGGTTTTTTCATTGTGACGCTCCTATCCTAAGATTTGTGGGGGCCGGAGCTCCCTTCGCGTCCTATTGTGGACAGAAGAGAGGAAGGATATACATGAAAATACAAAAAAAGTAAAATAGAAGTGGTAAGATGGCGGAGAAGAATGAAGGGAATTTTAATCCGGGCTTAACAGTGCGCAAATCCAACGGCGGTATGATGGATGGGCCTGCCGGAGGATTGTAAACAAACTTGAAATTTTCCCAGGCCCGAATTGACATATGACAACTTGTCAGCTATCATTTCTGACAGATTGTCACATATGGAGGGATGAGATGCCAAGCACGACGTTTTTCAACCTGCCGTCGGAGAAGCGGGAGAAGCTGCTCGCCGCTGCCCGTGCGGAATTTGCCCGGGTGCCCTATGCGGAGGCCTCCATCAACAAGATGATACAGGCGGCGGACATTCCAAGAGGCAGCTTTTACATGTACTTCCGGGACAAGGAGGAGCTGTTCCGCTATCTGATGGGGGAGTGGAGCCGTCAGCTTACCGCGCTGCTGGAGGGGCTGCTGGAAATGCGGCAAGGGGACATTTTTGCCGCATTTCTGGACCTGTTTGACCGGATTCAGGCGGAATACCGGGACTCGGAGAAAAAGGAACGCTACCAGCACATCATGGGTGTGGTCCGCAACAACAGCGGCGCCCAGCTCTCGTCCCTGCTGGGGATGGAATGCTGCCTGCCCATGCCGGGACGGTTGGTGGAGTGGGTGGACCCCAGGCTCCTGGACCTGCGCAGCGCCGACGACCTGGGGGACATATTCCACATCCTCATGGGCGTGACCGGACAGGCGGTGCTCCGGGGGATTCAGGCGGAGGACCCGGCGGAGGTGCGCGGCGCCTATCTGCGCACAGTGGATATTCTCAGGCGGGGCATGGAGCGGAAGCAGCCCGAAGCCCAGTCTGAATAAAGGAGAATCAGCATGGAAAGTACAGAAGTCAAGCAAGCGGCGTCCCAGACACCGACCGCACCCAAGCGGCCGGAGTTCAAGATTCCAAAGCCGAAGAAAAAGCGCAGATGGGTGAAGGTGCTGATTGTGCTGGTCATCCTGGCGGCGCTGGTGTTCTGGTTCCTGGTCCGGCCCATTATGAGCGCCTCCAGCCAAATTGAAAATATGCTCTACCAGACGGCCACGGCGGAGTACCGGGACCTGACGGTCTCGGTGTCGGGCACCGGCACAGTGGAGCCTGCCGACTCCTACCAGGTCACCGCCCTGGTGAAGGGCGAGATTCTGGACGCCCCCTTTGAGGAGGGCGACCAGGTGGAGAAGGGGGACGTGCTCTATCAGATTGACGCCTCCGACGTGCAGAACTCCATCGAGCGGGCGGAAATCTCGGTGGAGCAGGCCCGTCTGGCCTACCAGAACGCCCTGGACAGCAAAGAAGATGCCGCTGAGAACACCGACGTGAAGGCCAGTGACACCGGCGTGATTCAGAAACTGTATTACGAGGCCGGGGACAACGTGACCGCCGGCACTCCCATCGCGGACATCATCGACCGGGACACCATGAAGCTGACCATCCCCTTCCACTCCGCCGACGCGGCGTCCTTCTATGTGGGCGAGAGCGCCACGGTGTATGTGGACGGTACCGCCGAGACCCTCCAGGGCACGGTGGATTCCATCTCGCCGGTGGATCAGGCGGGCACGGGCGGCACCCTGGTCCGGGAGATCACCATCACTGTCTCCAACCCGGGCGCCCTTTCCGACCAGAACACCGGCACTGCCTCGGTGGGCGGAGCGGACTGCGCAGGTACCGGAACCTTTGCCTATGCGGCACAGTCCACCGTCACCGCCAAGACCAGCGGCAAGCTGGAGTCCCTCACCGTCTCTGAGGGGGACCGGGTGACCAAGGACCAGATCATCGGCGCCTTTGAGGCCACCGATATGGACAGCCAGATTAAAAACGCTGAGCTGAGCCTCCGTTCCGCTGAGCTGAGCCTCCAGAGCACCAAGGACCAGCTGGAAAACTACACCATCACCTCTCCCATCTCGGGCACGGTGATTGAGAAGAACTACAAGGCCGGAGACAATCTGGACACCTCTGCCGCAGCCGCCGGTTACCTGGCGGTCATCTACGACATGTCCAGCCTCAGCTTTACCATGAACATTGATGAGCTGTACATCGGCCAGATTGAGGTGGGCCAGGAGGTGCGCATCACCGCCGACGCCCTGGAGGGCCAGGAGTTTACCGGCCATGTGAGCAAGATCAACATCAACGGCACCACCATGAACGGCGTCACCACCTACCCGGTGACCGTGGAGATTGACGACCCCGGTGAACTGCTGCCCGGCATGAACGTGTCCGCCGAGATTCTGGTGGAGCACGCCGAGCATGTGATCTCCGTACCGGTGGAGATGGTGGGTCGGGGCAACGTGGTGCAGGTGCTGCCTGCCGACGCCTACGACAAGGACGGCAACCCGGACTACTCCCGACTGGTGGAAACCCCGGTGGAGCTGGGCCGCAACGACGACCAGTACATCGAGATCACCTCCGGTCTGAGCGAAGGGGACACGGTGGTGTACAAGATGAGCCAGACCAACCTGTTTGAGCAGATGATGGGCGGCATGGCCCAGTCCGGCGGGGCGGCCACCTCTGTGACGGTGACCGAGCCATGATTAAATTTACCGACGTCTATAAGATCTACCAGATGGGCGACACGGAGGTCCACGCCCTGGATGGTGTGTCCTTTGAGATCAACGAGGGGGAGTTCGTGGCCATTGTGGGCCAGTCCGGATCGGGCAAATCCACGGCTATGAACATCATCGGCTGTCTGGACGTGCCCACCAGCGGCACCTATGAGCTGGCGGGGGTGGACGTGTCCACCATGGACGACGACCAGCAGGCCGTCATCCGTAACAAGATGCTGGGCTTCATCTTCCAGCAGTACAACCTGATCCCCACCCTCAACGTGCTGGAGAACGTGGAGCTGCCTTTGCTCTACGGCGGCATGTCCGCCTCCGAGCGCCGGGCCGCCGCCCTCCAGGCGCTGGAAATGGTGGGCCTGAGCGACAAGTACAAAAACCGGCCCAACCAGCTCTCGGGCGGCCAGCAGCAGCGGGTGTCCATCGCCCGTGCCCTGGCGGGCAATCCGGGGGTCATCCTGGCCGACGAGCCCACCGGCGCCCTGGACTCCCGGACGGGCCGTGAGGTGCTCTCCTTCCTCCAGAAGCTCAACGCGGCCGGGCACACCATCGTCCTCATTACCCACGACAACTCCATCGCCGTCCGGGCCCAGCGGATCATCCGCCTGCAGGACGGGCGCATCATCTACGACGGGGACGCCCACGACCCCAGAGCCGTGGTCCAGCCCACCGAGAGCGGCGATGAGGAGCCGGTTGGCTTCGGAGAGGAGGCGGGGACATGAGCTTTTCCCAGTCCTTCCGCCTGGCGCTCAAGAGCCTGGCCACCAGCAAGATGCGGGCCCTGCTCACCATGTTGGGCATCATCATCGGCGTGGCCGCCGTCATCATCATCATCTCCCTGGGCGACGGCATGAACGACATGATCAACTCCGAATTTGAGAAGATGGGCACCAACCTGCTCCAGGTCCAGATTATGGGCCGGGGCTCCTCCCAGAACATCACGGAGGATGAGATGTACGCCCTGGAGGACGAGAATCCGGACTGCATCGCCGCCATGAGCCCCAGCGTCAGCTCCATGGCCACCGTGAAGCAGGGCTCCGAGACCCTGAGCACCACCCTTACCGGCGTGGGGGAGGAGTACATCACCGTCAAGAGCCTGGAGCTGAGCCAGGGCCGGTTTATCCAGTACATCGACACCGCCCGGATGCAGAATGTGTGCGTCATCGGCTCCTATGTCAATGAGGAGAGCTTCAACGGGGCCGGCCTGGGGGAGACCCTGAGCATCAACGGCAACGAGTACACCATTGTGGGCGTGCTGGCCGAGCAGGCGGACAACACCTCCTACGGCGGCGACAACTCGGTCTACATCCCCTATACCAACGCCACCCGGCTCAACGGCAACGCAGTCATCAGCCAGTACCTGTTCACCGCCACCAGCGAGGACACCAACGCCCGTGCCAAGGCGGTGATTGAGAGCAAGCTGGAGCAGTTCTACGGCGGTGACGACTACTATCTGGTTATCTCCATGAGCGAGATGATGGACATGATGGGCAACATCCAGGGCACGGTCATGACCGTCCTGGTGGCCATCGCCGCCATCTCCCTGCTGGTGGGCGGCATCGGCATTATGAATATCATGCTGGTGTCGGTCACCGAGCGCACCCGGGAGATCGGCATCCGCAAATCCCTGGGCGCAAAGGGCAAGGATATCAGGTGGCAGTTTATCATTGAGGCGGGCACCACCTCCGTGCTGGGCGGCGTCATCGGCATTGTGCTGGGCGTGTCGCTGGCCACGGTGGCGGGCAACATTGTGGGCATTACCGCCAAGGCCTCCCTGTCCGCCATCACCATCTCGGCCGGTGTGTCCCTGGCGGTGGGCGTGCTCTTCGGCTATCTGCCCGCCAACAAGGCCGCCAAGCTCAACCCCATTGACGCCCTGCGCTACGAGTAAAGGAGCATACAAGATGAAGAAAAGGATTGTTTCCGTGCTGCTGGCCGCCGCCCTTGTGCTGGGGCTGGCCGCGCCTGCCTTTGCCGCCCAGGCTCAGGTCACGGTGGACGAGGCCGCCCAGGTGCTGGCCGCTCTGGACATCATGACCGGCGATGAAAACGGCGACCTCCACCTGAACCAGCCGGTCACCCGGGCGGAGTTCACCAAGCTGACCGTGGCCGCGTCCGCCTACGCCGACAGCGTGGGCCCCACCGCCAGCATCTCTCCCTACCCCGACGTGCCCAGAACCAACTGGGCGGCCCCCTATGTCCAGGTGGCCCAGGAGAAGGGCATGGTCCGGGGCTACCTGGACGGCACCTTCCGCCCCAATAACCAGATTCAGCTGGTGGAGGGGGTGTCCATGGTGCTCTCCCTGCTGGGGTACACCAATGAGGACTTCTCCGGCGCCTGGGGCTCGGGCCAGATGGCCAAATACCAGGCCCTTGGCCTGGAGCGGGGCGTCACCGCAGGGAAGAACGACCCCATGACCCGACAGGATGCCCTGTGGCTGTTCTACAATCTGCTCACCGCGCCCACCAAGACCGGGCAGGTCTACCTGACCACCCTGGGCCACAGCCTGACTGCCTCCGGCGAGATTGACCGGGTGGCCCTGGTCAACTCGGCCATGGAGGGGCCCATGGTGGCGGAGGGGAACTGGCAGGCCTCTGTGCCCTTCTCCCTGACCACCGCCACGGTGTACCGGGACGGCAAGGCGGCCCAGCTCTCTGACATCCAGACCCTGGACGTGGTGTACTGGTCCAAGTCCATGCACACCGTCTGGGCCTGGTCGGGCAAGGCCACCGGCACCATCCAGCAGATCAACACCACCTCCAACCCCACCGCCGTGACGGTGGGCGGAAAGACCTATGCCATTGAGACCGCTGCGGCGGCCTACGACCTGTCCGACCTGGGTTCCTTCCGGGTGGGGGACAGCGTCACCCTGCTGCTGGGCCGCTCCGGCGGCGTGGCCGCCGTCCGGACCTCCGGCGGAAGCAGTTCCGCCGTTTACGGTGTGGTGACTGCCATCGGCACCGCCTCCTATCAGGATGAGAACGGCCACAGCTACACCGCCGACACCATCACCCTCACCGCCACCGACGGCGGCACCTACAGCTACCGCTGCGACAACGCGGACAAGACCTTTGACCCCGGCGACCTGGTCCAGGTCACCGGCGGCACTCAGGTCAGCAAGCTCACCTCCGCCTCCCTCACCGGCAAGGTGAGCGCCGACGGGACATCCATCGGCAGCCACTCCCTGGCGTCCAACGTGGAAATTCTGGACACCTACGGTGATACCCAGACCCTCCGGGTCTACCCCAGCCGCCTGGCCGGAGTGAACCTGACCAGCGGCATGGTGCGCTGGTACTCCACCAACGCCCAGGGGGAGATCGACCGGCTGATTCTCAACGACGTGACCGGCGACCTCCACCAGTACGGCGTCCTCACCGACGTGACCGAGCAGTCCTTTGGGATGGCGCTCATGAGCAGCTATGTCTATGACATTGCCGGCGTACCTGGTGTGTACACCAGCCAGACCACCATCTGGAATCTGGAGAAGGGACCCTGCCAGGTGCGGATGGACGGCAAAGAGGTGGAGCGGATCTACAACCTGACCGGCGCCGCTCTGACCGCGGTGGACGGCAAGACCGCCATGGCGGGTGCCCAGGCCTGGACCATCTCCGACAGCGTGGTGGTCTATGAGTACCGGGACAAGAACTACTACCTCTCCGATCTGAGCCGGGTATCCGGCGGCAGCTATGACCTGATGGGCTATTACGACAAGGCTCAGGACCAGGGCGGCCGCATCCGTGTGGTCATCGCGGAGGCAAAATAACAAAAAACAGGAGCGCTAAATGAAGGTTCAGCGCTCCTGTTTTGGTTTCATCTGGAACAGGGGATGACATCGGTATCCGAAAGGCGTACAAAATCCGGCGGCTGCATTGGGCGTTCTGACAAATTGAGATGCGGGGCGGGAAGCTGCGTTGTTCTTTGCAGGGAGATATGATATACTAATTCAGTTATGTGTTCTGAGCAGAATGTGTACGCTTGATTTTAGATGTAACAGAGAGGATGGGAGGGCGCGGCGCAGCGGCGCGCCGGGCCGGGACGATGAAGAAGATCGGATTTGACAACAAGAAGTACCTGGAAATGCAGTCCGCCCACATCCGGGAGCGGATCAGCCAGTTCGGCAACAAGCTGTACCTGGAGTTCGGCGGCAAGCTCTTTGACGACTACCACGCCTCCCGGGTGCTGCCCGGCTTTGCGCCCGACAGCAAGATCCGCATGCTCAAGGAGCTGCGGGACTCCGCCGAGATTGTCATCGCCATCTGTGCCAGCGATATCGAGAAGAACAAGGTCCGGGGCGACCTGGGCATCACCTATGATGTGGACGTGCTCCGCCTCATTGACGCCTTCCGGGGCGAGGGCCTGATGGTGGGCAGCGTGGTGGTCACCCAGTACGCCGGTCAGGCCGCCGCCGACGCCTTCCGCGCCCGGCTGGAGAGCCTGGGCGTCAAGGTCTACCTCCACTATCCCATCGCCGGCTACCCCCACAATATCGGCCTCATCGTCAGCGATGACGGCTACGGCAAGAACGACTATATCGAGACCACCCGTCCCCTGGTGGTGGTCACCGCTCCCGGTCCCGGCAGCGGCAAGATGGCCGTGTGCCTGAGCCAGCTCTACCACGAGTACAAGCGGGGCGTCAAGGCGGGCTACGCCAAGTTTGAGACCTTCCCCATCTGGAACCTGCCCCTCCAGCACCCGGTGAACCTGGCCTACGAGGCCGCCACCGCCGACCTGGGCGACGTGAACATGATCGACCCCTTCCACCTGTCCGCCTATGGAGAGACCACGGTGAACTACAACCGGGACGTGGAGATTTTCCCCGTCCTGTCCGCCATGTTTGAGAAGATCACCGGCGAGTGCCCCTACAAGTCCCCCACCGACATGGGCGTGAACATGGCCGGCAACTGCATCTTTGACGACGAGGCCGTCCAGGACGCCGCCCGTCAGGAGATTGTCCGCCGGTACTACGCCGCCCTCTGCGACCGCAAGCAGAACCAGAACGGGGACGAGACGGTGTACAAGCTGGAGCTGATCATGCAGCAGGCCAAGATCACCCCCGCTATCCGTCCGGTCATCGCCGCCGCCCTCCAGGTGGCCGAGGAGACCGGCAACCCCGCCGCCGCCATCGAGCTGCCCGACGGCGAGGTGGTCACCGGCAAGACCACCGGCCTGATGGGCGCCTCCTCCGCCACCCTGCTCAACGCCCTCAAGCGCCTGGCGGGCATTGAGCACGAGAAGCACCTCATCTCCCCCGAGGCCATCATGCCCATCCAGACCGTCAAGGTCAAGCACCTGGGCTCCACCAATCCCCGGCTCCACAGCGATGAGGTGCTCATCGCTCTGGCCATCTCCGCCGCTGCTGACCCTCTGGCCGCCGCCGCGCTGGAGCAGCTCTCCGCCCTCCGGGGCTGCGATGCCCACTCCAGCGTCATTCTCTCCCCGGCGGACAGCGTGACCTACAGCAAGCTGGGCATGCACCTGACCTGCGAGCCCCAGTATGAGACCAACAAGCTCTACCACCGGTAAGAAAACGAAACGCCCCTGTCAGCGTCAGGCTGACAGGGGCGTTTTTTCGTATTACGGAACCACCCGCAGGGGAGGACCGTCCAGCACAATGACCCGGTCGGCCAGGTCCAGCACCTGCCGGTCGTGGCTGGCCAGCAGGACGGGCACCCCCTGTTCCCGGATGCGGGAGAGCATCCGGCCAATCCGGGGCGGGTCCACCCCGTTGAAGGGCTCATCCAGCAGATAGAGCGCTCTGCCCAGAGCCAGGGTGCGTGCCAGGGCCAGACGGCGGCACATGCCGCCTGACAGGGCGGAGGGGAAGGACTTCTCCTCTCCGGTCAGCTCAGCCAGGGCCAGCCAGCGGTCCGCCTCCTGGCGGCGCTTGGGGGGCAGCACGTCGGTGATGTGCTCCTCCACGGTGCGCCAGGGCAGGAGCCGGTCCTCCTGGAAGAGGACGGCGATGTCCCGGGGCGCAGGTCCGTCCACAGTGCCCGATTCCCCGGACTGGAGCCCGGCAATGACCCGCATGAGGGTGGTCTTGCCGGAGCCGGAGGGGGCGGACAGGGCAGTGATACCCTCCAGGGGTAGAGCGAGGGAGAAGTTGTCCAGCACCGTCTTATCCCCAAAGCGGACGGTGGCGCCGGTGATGCGCAGCTCCTTCATGCGCCACGCCCCCTCTCCATGCGGCGGAACAGGGTTCCGAAAATCCGGTCCAGCAGGAAGCTGAGGGCCAGCACGGTGATGGTCCAGGCGAAGAGGGAGGGGGTCTCCAGGTAGAGCTTGGAGTAGTACACCTGGGAGCCGATGGCCAGCTTGGGCACGCAGAGCACCTCAGCGGCCACGCCTGCCTTCCATGCCAGACCCAGGGCGGTGGAGCAGCCGCTGGCGAAATAGGGCAGCACCGAGGGCAGGTACACCAGCCGCAGGGTCTTCCACCGGCTGAAACGCCAGGTTTTTGCCCCCTCCAGCAGCAGCGGATCGGTCTGGATGATGCCCTTGTACACGTTGCCCCACACCACCGGCAGCACCATCAGTCCGGCGCACACGGCGGGCACCAGCCTTGTGGTCACCCACAGCAGGAGCAGGATGATGAAGGAGGCCACCGGGGTGGCCCGGATGACGCCCACAACGGGGGTAAGCAGCAGCCGGGCGGGACGGAAGGCGGCGCAGGCGGCGGCCAGCAGGCCGCCCAGCACAGCGCCCCCCAGGAAGCCGGAGAAGATCCGCACCAGGGACAAAGCCGCGCTCTGCCACAGCAGGGGGGTGACCGCCAGCTCGGCCAGGGTGCGCAGCACCAGCAGAGGCCCGGGGAGGAGGAGCGCTTTGCCCTCAATGACGGCCTTGACCAGTGCGCCGCTGTCTCCGGCTGCCCAGGCGGCGGCAACGGCCTTTCGGCCCACCCACATAGCGGCAAGCTGCCATACCCCCAGCCAGAAGGCAGGGGGTATGACAGCCCGCAGGATGTCCCGGACCACGGAGCAGCCGGGTGTTTTTTGATTGTCAGGGGATGTAATAGAACGCGTCATCGGGGATGTACCCTCCGATCGAGGTGGGATCGGCCTGCCAGAGGACGTCGAAGTAGCCCTGAATGCCCTCCATCATGTCCTTGCCGGTGATGCACACCATGTTGGCCTGGGGGATGGCGGCCTTGGCGATGGCGGCCTTGGGGGTGATGCCGTACTGGGTGATAAGCTCAGCGGCGGCGTCCGGGTTGCTGGTCACGTAGTCGATGGAGGCGGCGTACTCCTCCAGGAAGGTGTTCAGCAGGTCGGGGTTCTCCTGGGCCCAGTCGGACTGGACCACCAGGCAGCCCATGGTGAGCACGCTGTTGTCGGTGGTTACCTTGTCCCACTCCTCGGTCAGGTCCAGGGCCTGGCGGGTGGACTGGTTCTGCATCAGCACGCTGGTGGCGGCGGGTACGGGCAGCATGCACAGGCTCATGGAGCCGTCGGCCATGCCGGTGGTGATCTCCTCGGCGGGAGCCCACTCGATGGTCACATCCTCACCGGGCGTGAGGCCGTTCTGCTCCAGCAGGTAGTTGAGCACATACTCCGGGTTGGAGCCCTTGGTGTTGGCGGGGGCGTAGAGGGTCTTGCCGGCCAAGTCGGCCATGGACTGGACGCTCTCGCCGTTCTCCAGGATGTAGAGCACGCCCAGGGTGTTGAGGGCCACCATCTGGATGCCGGCGTCCTTGTTGTAGAGGGTGGCGGCCAGGTTGGTGGAGATGGCGGCGATGGTCAGGTCGCCGTTGATGATCTTGCCGGTGATCTCGTCGGGGCTGGCGGCGATGGTCACGCCGTAGTCCAGGGCGGTGGTGCCGGCGTCGTTGTCAGAGAGGAGCTTGGCCGCGCCCATGCCGGTGGGGCCGCTGAGGACGGCCAGGGACACCTGGGGCCGGTCGCCGGTGGGCTCATCAGTGGGGGTCACCTCAGGGGAAGGGGTGGAGGTGGGCTCCACGCTCTCGGTGGGCGAGGGGGAGACGGAAGGGGAGGGAGAGCCGGAGGTCTGGGGATTCTGGGGCCCACAGCCCGCCAGGGCCAGCACAAGGGCCAGCGCCAGGGTCAGTGCGAGACATTTCTTCTTCATGGGATTCCTGTCCTTTCTGATTGAAATAGGATGGTTCACAGTGTTGGTTCCAGCAGCTCCGGTCTGAGCACCCGGATGGCCTTTCCCTCACGCCGAATGGCGCCCCGGTCCTCCAGGGCATCCAGGGCACGGTACAGGGAGGCACGGCTCACATTGAGCCGTCCGGCCAGGCCAGTGAGGGAGCAGTCCAGGGGGACCAGACCGTCCTGGGCCTGGGCGCGGAGGAAGCAGGAGAGCCGTTCTTCCGCGGTTCCGGCCACCAGACTGTTGATCTTCTGCTCCAAGAAGCGGATGCGGCCGGAGAGGTAGCGGATGTACTGCCGGGCCAGAGCAGGAGAGGCGGCCATCAGTTCCTCCACCAGCTCCTGGGGCAGAAGCAGCAGGCGGCAGGGGGTGCGGGCGGTGAGTTGGGCGGCGTAATCCGTGCGGTCGTTGAAGAGGGCAGCCGCACCGAACAGGTCTCCCGGCTCCAGCACGCTGACAATCAGCTCGCCCTTGCGCACCTCCACCTTGCCGGAGAGCACCGCCCCCAGGCTGCGGGAGAAGGCGTGGGGGGTGTAGATGGTCTCCCCACGAGCCGCCTCCGCCAGGGTGGAACGCCGGTCGGCGGCCGCCCGGAGCGCCAGGGTTTCGGGCAGTCCCTGGAAGAGCGGCGTACTGGCCAGCAGGGCCAGCTCGGACCGGTCCAGCTCTGCCATATACGCCACCTCCAAAAACTGTCTCATTTGATACAGTTTTCAGAATACCGTGTTTTTAGGGAAAAGTCAAGCACCTTTCGGCGCAGGAAGGGAGGAGGGCGCATAGAATGGGGGCAGAGAAATGGAGGTAATGCAGATGGCAGAATGCAGGTACCGGGCCCAGTGCCGGGGCTCCGCTCGCTCCTCCACCCGGAGCGAGCGGACCATGGAGCGCCTGGAGAACATGCCCATGAACCGATACATCAACCCCAATACCATGATCACCCGTACACCGGGCGGCTGCTGCGGGCGGGGAGAGGAACAGGCCCTGCTGGAGCAGCTGGTGGAGCTGTCGGTGAGCCAGAACCAGCTGCTGGTGGATTTGCTGGGGGCGGTCAACGCCCTGACGGCGGCGCTGCTGGCCAAGCTGTGACAGAGGAACTTAAAATAATGTAAAGATCCGCAACTTTTCCTTGCTCCCGACCGTCTGATCCGATATAATATCGATTGTTGACATAACGCACAAGAAAACGGGAGTGATGATACCCCATGGCGGGAGCACGGAAGAAAAAGAAGAAACGGAGGGGCTCACCTCTGGGCAGGGCGCTGCGCACCCTTTACGCCACAGTCGTGGTGCTCTCCGCGATCATTGTGACCACCTACGCGCTGTTCCAGATTCTTGTCCCCGCACCCACGGTGGAGCAGCCGCCGGCGCCCACCGCAAGCGCGTCGGAAAATCCCACCGACAACCCGGACACGCCGGATGTTGACGAGAGCACGGCCTCGCCCAGTCAGCAGACACTGGAGCGGAAGGAGCAGTTCTACACCTTCCTCCTGGCCGCCAGCGACCAGGTCAGCGGCAACTCGGATACCATCATGGTGGCGTCCTACGACGTGCCCAACCAGAAGGTGGCCCTGGTGTCCATCCCCCGTGACACCCTGGTCAACGGCAAGTACGGCAGCCACAAGTACTACAAAATCAATTCCGCTTACTCCTACGGCGGTATTGAGGAGCTGCGGGCCGTGGTGGCCGACATGCTGGGCATCCCCATCGACTTCTATGTGACGGTGGACCTGAAGGCTTTTGTGGAGATTGTGGACGCGGTGGGCGGCGTGGATTTCTATGTCCCCGTGGACATGAACTACGACGCCGACGACCAGAACCTCCACATCCACTACGACAAGGGCATGCACTACGGTCTCACCGGCCAGCAGGTGCTGGAGATTGCCCGCTGCCGCAAGAACTCCGACGGACCGGGCACCTATCCCGACAACGTCTATGACGTGTATGCCGGCAGCGGCACCAACCGTGAGCAGACTCAGCGGGAGCTGATGGTGGCCATCGCCCGCAAGCTGGTGTCCTGGAACAGCATCCCCAAAATCACGGAGTTTGCCGAGATTGTGGGGGAGAACGTGAAGACCAACATGTCGGCCAGCGACCTGGCCTTCTTCGCCACCCGTGGCATCTATGTGGATATCGACAACAATGTCACCACCACCATCTTCCCTGGAAACGGCGAGGTGAGCTATAAGGGCTGGGACTGGTGCTGGCAGTACTACCCCGAGGAGTCCCTGGAGATTATCAACACCTACCTGAATCCCTACACCACCGACATCACCATGGACATGACCAACATGTTCCAGGTAAAGTGACAAAAAACGCGTCCGTCTGCTCTACAGACGGACGCGTTTTTTGATGCTTTTATCAGGGATGGGTGGCAAAGTATTCCCGGGTCTGTTCGGCGTTGCGCATGACCTCATCACGCAAGGCCTCCAGGCTGGGGAACTTCTGCTCTCCACGGAGATGGCGGTAGAACTCCATCCGGATGGTCTGGCCGTACAGGTCCCCGTCAAAATCCAGGATAAAGCCCTCCACATTGACGGAGCCGTGGTCATCCACCGTGGGGCGGACGCCAATGTTGGTCACGGCCGGACGGCTGTCGCCGTTTTCAAAACACACCCGGGTGGCGTACACGCCCCGGGCGGGAATCAGTACCCCGGGGGCGAAGTGGAGATTCACCGTGGGGAAGCCCAGGGTAGTGCCCAGCTTCTTCCCGTGGGCCACGGTGTCGGTCAGGGTGTGGGGGTGGCCCAGGAAGTAGTTGGCCCGCTCCATCTCACCCTGGGCCAGCAGGGTGCGGATGTAGGTGGAGGAGATGGTGATGCCGTCCAGCTCCACCTTGGGGATGATGTCGCAGCCGATGTCCATCTCGGCGCACACGGTCCTCAGCCGCTCCGGATTGCCCTCGCCCTTGTAGCCGAAGTGGAAGTCGTGGCCCGCCACCAGGTAGACGGCGCCATTCTCCCGGATGAGGAAGTCGGTGACAAAGTCCCGCCAGGGCATGTGCATCATCCGGTCATCAAAGTGGGCGATGATGACCTCCTGAATGCCGTAATACCGGCGCATCAGCTCTGCCCGGTCCAGGGGGGAGCTGATGAGGGGCATGGGACTGCCGATGATCAGGTTTTCCGGATGGGTGTCAAAGGTGACGGCGGCGGGGATGGCCCCCATCTCCTGGGCTACCTGGGCCACCCGGCTCAGCAGGGCGCCGTGGCCCCGGTGCACGCCGTCAAAAAAGCCCAGAGCGATGACCCGTTTCTTCTGCTCCATTGCTTACACCTCGAAAAAGCTCTTGATAGTGGTGAGAAGGCCGTTGCTGACTTGGCCCAGAGCCAGGAAAGCGCCGCTCTCACCGTAGACCCGGTACTGGCCGTCAGCCGCCTGGGGGACGGACACCGCCGCGCCGTTGCGCACCTTTTTCTCCGGTCCGGCTTTCAGAATGAGGATGGGCCTTCTGGCAAAATAGGCGTCCACCGGCAGCAGCAGGCTCTGGGGGTCCTCGGCGGAGAGCAGGGCGTCCAGGGTGACGGCCTGGTCCAGGGAGAACCCGGCGGCCTCGGTACGGCGGAGGGAGTACATGCACCCGCCGCAGCCCAGGGCCTGGCCGATGTCGTGGCAGAGGGTACGGACGTAGGTGCCCTTGGAGCACTGGACCCGCAGCAGATAGTCGGCGGGACCGGTCTGGTCCACCACCTCCAGGCCGTAGATGGTCACAGGGCGGGGCTCACGCTCCACCTCCTGACCCTTCCGGGCCAGCTCGTAGAGCTTCTTGCCGTCCCGCTTGATGGCGGAGTACATGGGGGGAATCTGGAGGATGTCACCCCGGAAGGGAGCCAGAGCGGCCTCCAGGGCGGCCCGGTCGACGGATACGGGCTTCTCCTCCAGCACTGTACCCGAGGTGTCCTGGGTGTTGGTCACAACGCCCAGACGCAGCCCGGCCACATATTCCTTGCCGCCCTCAGCGGCGAACTCCACCGCCCGGGTGGCACGGCCCACAAAGACGGGCAGCACACCGGTGGCCATGGGGTCCAGGGTTCCGGCATGGCCCACCCGGCGCTCATGGAGCACGCCCCGGATTTTGGCGCACACGTCCATGCTTGTCCAGCCGGCGGGCTTGTCAATCACGATGATTCCATTCGCCATGACCGTCTCCTCAGCCCTGCTGAATCCGGCGGATGGCGTCCAGAATGGCGGTCTTGGCGTCGGCCACAGTGCCCATCACCGAGCATCCGGCGGCAGCGGCGTGGCCGCCGCCCCCCAGCAGGGCGCACACCGCCGAGGCGTTGAGTCCGGCGGAGGTGCGGACGGAGAGCTTGCACTCGCCGGGACGCAGCTCCCGGATGGTGACGGCGGTCTCCACGCCCTCAATCTGTCCGGCGAAGGCGGCGATGTCCTCGGCGTCCTCCTCGTGGGCGTCCAGAGCCTTCATCATGTCCAGCGTGACGGCAGCGATGGCAATGGTGCCGTTGTCAAAGAGGTCCATGCCCTCGGTGATCATGCTCTCCAGCCGCAGACGCTTGAAGCTCTTGGTACGGAAATGCCGCTTGTTGACGCTCCGGTAGTCGATGCCGGTGTCCAGCAGGTCGGCGGCCACCCGGTGGGTGCCGGAGGTGGTGTTGCTGTACACAAAGCAGCCCGTGTCGGTGGATACGGCCAGGTACAGAGGCAGGGCGGCGGTGGGGGAGACAGGTCCCCACTGGCGGATGATGTCGTAGATGAGCTCGCCGCAGGCGGCACGGCCGGAGTCCACACAGTTCTCCTTGCCAAAGCCCTCGTTGGAGCCGTGGTGGTCGATGGCCAGGTCCACGCCCTTCTCCAGCCAGCACTTGGCGTTGTTGGGGAAGAGCCCCCGGCTTGCAATGTCCACGCTGACCACAAAGTCGGGGGAGAAGCCCTCGGGAGCCAGATAGCCCTCCAGATAGGGGGTGAAGAGGGCGGTAGCGTCGGCGTTGGGCAGGACCCAGGCGGTCTTGCCCAGCTCCCGCAGGGCGGCGCACAGACCAACGGCGCAGCCGATGGTGTCCCCGTCGGGGCGGCGGTGGGTGAGAATGAGGATATTGTCCTGACGCCGCAGCAGTTCAGCGGCCTCGGTATAGGTCATGGGGAATCACTCCTCGCTGTCCAGATTGATGTGGGCGTTGGCGGGATTGGCGGGCTTGACCACCTCGGGGTCCCGGAGCATGCTCAGGATGTGAGCGCCCTGGGCCATGGAGTCGTCCTTCTCAAAGATGAGCTCCGGGGTGTACCGCAGGGAGAGGGCGGCGCCCAGCTCCCGGCGCAGATAGCCTGCGGCGGACTTGAGGCCCTTGACCACCTCGTTGACGTCGCTCTTGTCCAGCACGCTGACGTGGATCTTGGCGTACCGCAGGTCGGTGGTGGTGTCCACCGCCGTAATGGAGACCAGACCGTGGACTCTGGGGTCCTTCACCGTGCGGATGAGGCCGGAGAGCTCACGCTGGATTTCTTCGTTGATGCGTCCGATTCGATTGCTCGCCATAATCGGATCTCCTTTCAAAGTAGGTAGAGCGCTTGAAATCGCTCTGCGTTATATTGTGATGGTCAGGCAGGTCTGAGGATGTTCCTCCAGCTGCTCCAGGGTGTCCTGCTCCAGGCCGGACAGAGCCCCGGAGAAGCGGCGGATTCTGTGCTTCTCGCCGCCCACACAGAGATGCCACAGCTCCACGGTCTCTCCGTGGGCGCAGTTTTGTTCCAGATAGGCCCGTAGCTGTGCGGCATCCTCCACGGTGGGAGCCAGGTTCAGCTCATACCGGTAGGGCTGTATGTCCAGACCCAGGTCGTCCACTGCCCAGCGGTAGTATTCATGGGCCTGAACGGAGAATCCGTCCTCCTCCACTGTGACGACCGTGGTTCCGGCCTTCACGGTACGGCGGCGGCGGAGCCCGGAATCATAGAGGGGCATGGGGTGGGAAGCGGCCAGAAGATACACGCAGCTCATGGGACCTCCTGTTCATAAGCAAAGCAGGACGGGCGAAAACGCCCGCCCTGCTTTTGGGGTCTTTAAATAATAGGATTATACCTCAATCTGCTCCACCTCGTCGTCGCAAGCTTCCTATCCTTCGCGCGCGCGTAAACGCCCGCTCTCAGTCAGTTCGCTGCTCCTCCTCTCCGAACTAGACCCGCTTCGCTGGGCTCTGGTTCGGTTAGACGGTCAGGTGGGGAATTATACCTCGATCTGCTCCATCAGGTAGGCTTCGATGACGTCGCCCTGCTTGATGTCCTGGAACTTCTCGAAGGTGATACCGCACTCGTAGCCCTGGGCGACCTCCTTCACGCTGTCCTTGAAACGCTGGAGGGAGGCGATGGAGCCGTCGTAGATGACGATATTGTCCCGCAGGAGGCGCATCTGAGCGCCGCGCTGCATCTTGCCGTTGGTGACGTAGCAGCCGGCGACCATGCCCACGCCGGTGATACGGAACACCTCGCGGACCTCGGCCTGACCCAGGAAGACCTCCTTGAACTTGGGGGCCAGCATGCCCTTCATGGCGGTCTGGATCTCCTCGATGCAGTCGTAGATGACGCGGTACATCCGCATATCCACCTTGTTGCGGGCGGCGGTGTCCTTGGCGTTGTTGTCGGGACGGACGTTGAAGCCCACGATGATGGCGTTGGAGGTGGTGGCCAGCATGACGTCGCTCTCGCTGATGGCGCCGACGGCGCAGTGGATGACGCGAACGCGGACCTCCTCGTTGGAGAGCTTCTCCAGGGAGGACTTCACGGCCTCGGCGGAGCCCTGGACGTCGGCTTTGACGATGACGTTCAGGTCCTTGATCTCGCCCTGCTGGATCTGGCTGAACAGATCGTCCAGGCTGACCTTCTGCTTCACGCCGCCGGAAGCGGCCATCTTCTGGTCGTGCTTGCGCTGCTCCACCAGCTCACGGGCCATGCGCTCGTCAGCCACGGCGTGGAAGTCGTCGCCGGCGCCGGGCACCTCGCCCATACCGATGATCTCAACAGGCACGGAGGGACCGGCCTCGGTGAGCTTCTCGCCACGGGCGTTGGTCATGGCGCGGACACGGCCCACAGCGGTACCGGCGATAATGATATCGCCCTGCTTCAGGGTGCCGTTCTGCACCAGCAGAGTGGCCACGGGGCCGCGGCCCTTGTCCAGACGGGCCTCGATGACGGCGCCGTGGGCAGTACGATTGGGGTTGGCCTTCAGCTCCTGCATCTCGGCGGTCAGGATGACCATGTCCAGCAGGTTGTCGATGCCGTCGCCGGTCTTGGCGGAGATGGGGCAGATGATGGTCTCGCCGCCCCACTCCTCGGGCACCAGCTCGTAGTTGGTGAGCTGCTCCTTGATGCGCTCGGGGTTGGCGGTGGGCTTATCCATCTTGTTGATGGCCACGATGATGGGGATACCGGCGGCCTTGGCGTGGTTGATGGACTCCACGGTCTGGGGCATGATACCGTCGTCGGCGGCCACCACCAGGATGGCCACGTCGGTGATCATGGCACCGCGGGCACGCATGGCGGTGAAGGCCTCGTGGCCGGGGGTGTCCAGGAAGGTGATGGGCTTGCCCTGGACGTCCACCTGGTAGGCGCCGATATGCTGGGTGATGCCGCCGGCCTCACCGGCAGCCACGTGGGAGTTACGGATATAGTCCAGCAGGGAGGTCTTGCCGTGGTCGACGTGGCCCATGACCACAACCACGGGGGCGCGGGGCACCAGGTCCTCTTCCTTGTCCTCAGCGGTGTCGATGAGCTTCTCCTCGATGGTGACGATGACTTCCTTCTCCACCTTGCAGCCCATCTCCTCGGCGATGATGGCGGCGGTGTCGAAGTCGATGATGTCGCTCAGGGAGGCCATGACGCCGTTCTTGATCAGGCACTTGACCACCTCGGCACCGGTCTTCTTCATCCGGCTGGCCAGCTCGCCCACGCCGATCTCGTCGGGGATCTTGACCACGGTGGGGTGCTTCTTGGCGATCTCGGCCTGGAGCCGGCGCATCTTCTCCTGCTCCTCGGCGCGGCGCTTGCTGCCCTGGAAGCTGTTGTTCCGGCGCTGGTTGCGGCCCTGGAACTTCTGCTTGCCGCCGCCCTGCTGCTGGCGCTCGGAGGTGAAGGACTCCAGACGCTCGTCGTACTTCTCCAGGTTCACGTTACCGCTCTTGCGGGTGTCCACCACCTTCTTCTCGGGGACGCGGGTGGCGGGACGCTGCTCAGCCTGGGGCTGCTGGGGCTGGGCCTGCTGCTGAGGCCGCTGCTGGTTCTGATTCTGGTTCTGCTGGGGAGCGGGCCGCTGGGCCTGCTGCTGGGGAGCCTGAGCCTTGGGGGCCTCCTTGGGCTTGGCCTGCTGGGCGGGCGCAGCCTTGGGAGCCTCGGCCTTCTTGGGCTCGTGGTACACATCGGCATAAATGCTCTCGATGCTGTCCACCTGGTTGTGCTGGGTCAGATACTCAAAGATGATGGACAGCTCTCTGTCCTCCAGCACCTGCATATGGTTCTTGGGTGTGGTTGCGTACTTGGTGAGGATATCGGCGATATCCTTGGAGTTCATTTTGAAGTCCTTTGCAACCTCATGCACACGGTATTTGTTCAGCAAATGAGCCACCTCCATTGTGGAGCCTGCACCAATAGGAAAACGCAGGCAGGGTCTTCCTGCGCTTTCTTATTGGAACAAGCTCTCTGCTCGAAACGGATACGTTCTCTATGGGAAACCGCCGCAAGGGCGGGAAAATCTTGTTCATGACTGGGGCTTGGAGTCCTGGCGGGACCGGATTTTGACGGTGAACTTGCCTCTGGGCCCCTTGGGCCGGGGGGAGACGCTTATGGGCAGCTTGCGGACAGAGTCGGGGACCTTCTGCTCCTTGGGGGGAGCGGCCCAGGGCTTGCGCTTGCCCTCACGGAGATTTTTCTCATGCTGGCGCTGCTCCTTCTGCCGCTGGAGGGCCTTTTGAGCCTTGGTGTCCAGGGCGGCGGCCAGGTCGCCGTACCGCTCCGGATTCAGAGCGGAGAGCTTGGCGGCCAGGGAAGAGGCAAAGCCGATATCGGTGACGGCCACCAGGGCGCAGGAGCTGCGGCCCACGGTGCCGCCCAGCTCCTCCTTGGTGAAGGGCAGCTCGGCCCAGGGCACAGCGCCTGCTTCGGCGAAATGGGAACAGCGGCGGCGGGTGTTGGCGGCGGCGTCGCTGGCCACCAGCAGGAGCTTGGCGTGGCGGGCGCGGGCGGCCGCGCCCACCGGCTCCTCGCCCACCTCAAGCCGTCCGGCCTTTTTGCTCAGGCCGATGAGGGAGAGAATGGCGTTAGACATCGGGGGCCTCCTTCATCTGCGCCTCCAGCTCCTCCCACACCTCGTCGGGCATGGGGGCGGAGAAGGCGCGCTCCAGTGCCCTGGCCTTCCGGGCCTTTTTCAGGCACTCGGGGCTGGGGCAGACGTAAGCGCCGCGGCCGGGCTTTTTGCCCTTGAAGTCCAGGGAGACCTCACCCTCGGGGGAGCGGACCACCCGGATCAGCTCCTTCTTGGGCTTCATCTCCCGGCAGCCCAGGCACTGGCGCAGGGGAATTTTTTTGGGCATGGGACAAGCGCCCCCTTTCCACGGGAAAAATCAGAGAGTGGGATTACACGTCCAGGGACTCGTCGGCGGCCTCAGCGGCCTCATCGGCCACGTCGTCCACCAGCACCTCATCCAGCTCGTCGGCCTCATCGCCGCCGGGGTTGGAGGCGGGCTTGATGTCGATCTTGAAGCCGGTGAGCTTGGCGGCCAGGCGGGCGTTCTGGCCCTCCTTGCCGATGGCCAGGGACAGCTGGTCGTCGGGCACCACCACGCGGCAGCTCTTGCCGTCGTCCAGGGTGGTGACGCTGATGACGTCAGCGGGGGAGAGGGCGGCGGCCACGTACTCGGCGGGGTCCTCGGAGTACTTGATGATGTCCACCTTCTCGCCCTTGAGCTCCTCCACGATATTGTTCACGCGCTGGCCGCGGGGACCCACGCAGGCGCCGATGGGGTCCACGTTGGGGTCAGCGGACCAGACGGCCAGCTTGGTGCGGCTGCCGGCCTCGCGGGCGATGGACTTGACCTCCACGGTACCGTCGAAGATCTCGGGCACTTCCAGCTCGAACAGGCGCTTGACCAGGCCGGGGTGGGTGCGGGAGATGAGGACCTGGGGGCCCTTGGTGGAGCGGCGGACCTCCACCACATACACCTTCAGCCGGTCGCCCTCGCGGAAGGTCTCGCCACGGACCTGCTCGCCAGCGGCCAGGAAGGCGTCGGTGGCCTCGTTGCCGGAGCCGATGCGCAGGCTGGCGGAACCGGAGCGGGGGTCGATGCGGGTGACCACGCCGGTGAGCAGCTCATGCTCCTTGGAACTGAACTCATCATAGATCATGCCCCGCTCGGCCTCGCGCATACCCTGGATGATGACCTGACGGGCGGTCTGGGCGGCGATGCGGCCGAAGTCCTTGGTCTTGACCTCAATGCGGACCACGTCGCCCAGGCGGATGTGGGGCAGACGCTGCCGGGCGTCGGCCAGGCTGACCTCGGTGTAGGGATTGTCCACGGTCTCCACCACGTCCTTCTTGACGTACATGCGGACCTCGCCCTTCTCCTCGTCGGCCTCCACCATGATATTGTCGCCGGTGCCCTCGTGGTCACGCTTGTAGGCGCTGATCAGGGCCTGGGTGATCTTCTCCAGCATATAGCCCTTGGGGATACCCTTTTCCTGCTCGATCATGCCGATGGCGGCGAAAAACTCCTTGCCGTCCAGCTCATTGCTCTTCTGAGCCTTTGCATTTCTCTTAGCCATAATCCTTCATCAAACTCCTTATACCATTCCGGATTCCCGTGGGGAATCAAACACGGACGTACAGCCGCACCTGGGCCACGTCCTTCTTGGGGAAGGTCACGTCGCCGCTGGGGAGCGTGACCGTCACATCGCCGTTGTCATAGGCCTTCAGAAGGCCCACATGGTCCTTGCGGCCCTCCACGGGGCGGTAGAGCCGGACCTCCACCTCGGCGCCCAGGAAGGCGTCGAAGTGCTCCGGGTGCCGGAGCACCCGGTCAATGCCTGCGGAGGAGACCTCCAGGGTGTAGCTGCCCTCGATGGGGTCGGCCTCGTCCAGGGCGTCGGACAGGGGCCGGGACACGGCCTCGCAGTCGTCGATGTTCACGCCGCCCTCCTTGTCCAGATAGACCCGGAGAAACCAGGTGCCCGCCTCACGCACATACTCCACATCCCAGATGCTGCAGCCGTTTTCCGCCGCGATGGGCTGGGCCAGCGCCCGGACCAGCTCGGTGACTTTCGCCATATAGGAGCCTCCTTCGGTACAAGATGTCAGAAAAAACCAAACCGGTTTTTTTCAATAATAAAGAGCGGAGCAAAGCCCCACTCTCACCATACTACCTCTACTATCATACGCAGTATACCACGGAACCGGCTCCATTGCAAGGGCTTTCCTTGTTTTTTCCCGGGAGGCGAGGGGGTAAAAATGAACGAAAGTGAGGGCGGAGGAGGGGAAAAAGGCACAGCTGCAACATTTTTCCGCTCTGCTGCGATATTATCACAGGGAAAACAGACGGCGGAAGGCAGCGCCAGTGTTTTCCGCGTTGACATAAATAGAAAATATCCCTAAAATAAGTCTAAAGGTATCATTCCACATTGTGAAGAGGAAATGAGGAGAGACGGCATGAACGAGGCAGTACGTATTTTGCAGGAAGTGAAGAAGGCGGTCGTAGGCAAGGACGAGGTGCTCTCCCGTGCGCTGCTGGCCATTCTGGCCCGGGGCCACATTCTCCTGGAGGACATCCCAGGCGTGGGCAAGACCACCATGGCTCTGGCCTTCTCCCGGGCCCTGTCCATGGACTACAACCGGGTGCAGTTTACCCCCGACGTGATGCCCTCCGACATCACCGGCTTTTCTCTTTATAATAAGGAGACGGGGAAGATGGAGTACCAGCCCGGCGCGGCGCTGTGCAATCTGTTCCTGGCCGACGAGCTCAACCGTGCCACCAGCCGCACCCAGTCCGCCCTGCTGGAGGCAATGGAGGAGGGTCAGGTGACGGTGGACGGCGTGTCCCACCCGGTGCCCCGGCCCTTTGTGGTCATCGCCACCCAGAACCCGGCGGGCGCCGCGGGCACCCAGCTGCTGCCCGACTCCCAGATGGACCGGTTCATGGTGCGGCTGTCCATGGGATATCCCGCCCCCGAGGCGGAGAAGGAGATGCTCCGCCGCAAGCAGGGAGGCAACCCCCTGGAGCGGGTGGAGCGGGTGGTGGACCACAGCGGTCTGCTGGAGCTCCAGCGGCAGGTGGACGCCGTCCATCTCTCCGAACCGGTGCTGGACTATATCGTGGCCCTGGTGGGCGCCACCCGGGTCCACCCCATGATTGAGCAGGGGGCCAGCCCCCGTGCCTCTCTGGCCCTGTCCGCCATGGCCAAGGCCGCCGCCTTTGTTCAGAACCGGGACTATGTGCTGCCCGAGGACGTAACCCTGGTGTTCAAGGATACCGTGGCCCACCGGCTGATTCTCTCTCCCAGAGCGGGAGAGAACGACCCGCTGGAGGACGTGATGCGGGCGGTGGCGCCGCCCAAGGTGCAGTAATGGCCCGGTGCCGTGTGGGGTATCTGCTGGCGTTGGGGGCGGCGGTACTCTTTTTCATCTGCTTTAACGGCTATTTCTCCTTTTATGTTCTGGTGCTGGCCCTGGTGTTCCCGCTGTTCTCCCTGCTGGTGAGCCTGCCGGGGATGCTGGGGTGCGCCGTGGAGCTGGCGGTGTCCGCACGGGCGGTGCGCCGGAATGAGACAGCGGCGGCCCAGCTCACCGTCGTCAGCCGCAGCCGCCTGCCGGTTGGGCGGCTGACAGTGGACCTGAAGTGGGAAAACGCCATGAACGGCCAGTCCGGCGGAACCCGGGTCAAGCTGTCGGGGGTGTCCCTGGGGGCGGTTCGGCGGGAGAACCTGCCCACCGAACACTGCGGCATGGTCCGCTGCCGGGCGGCACGGGTGCGGGTGTGCGACCTGCTGGGGCTGTTTGCCTTCCGACGGCCGCTCCCTCCGGCGGCTGAGCTGGCGGTGCTCCCCCTGGACCTGCCGCCCGAGCCGGTGCCCCTTCTGCTGGGGGCGGAGAAAAAGCAGGTCATGCGTCCCCGACCCGGCGGAGGTCCCGGCGAGGACTACGACCTGCGGCCCTACCGGGCGGGAGACCCCCTGCGCTCGGTCCACTGGAAGCTGTCCACCAAGGTGGACTCCCTGGTGGTGCGGGAGACCCTGGAGCCCCAGAAGGCCGTTGTTGTCCTCAGCTTTGACCACTTCGGCACGGCGGAGGACCTGGACCTGATTCAGGACCGGCTGGACGCAGTGTCCCGTGCCCTCATCGAGCGGGAGCGGCCCCATTCTGTCCGCTGGCTGGAGGAGAGCGGACACATCAGAGAGCGGAAGGTGTCCAGCCTGACCGAGCTGCGGGCCTGCCAGTGGGAGATTTTTTCCACACCCGCTCCTGCCGATGGCCACACTTCGGCGGCCAGGCTGGACGGGAACGGCGACAACAGTCTGGTCCGCAGCCTCCATATCACGGCCAAGGACAGCAGGAGAGAGGAGGGGGCTGGATGAAGGAGAAGCTCACCCTCACCCGCCGGACGGCGGTGGCCCTCTCCGACTGCCTGATGCTCTTCCTTGGCCTGTACGGCACGGTGTTCTGCCTCGTCACCGCATTTAGCCTGCCGGTGGACTACCGGACCATTACCATTACCTGTCTGGTGTGCGCGCCCCTCTTTACAGCGGTGTTCGCCCTGCCCTGGTACTGGTCCAGAGTCGCCCTATATCTGGGTTGTGCCGCCGCTGTGGGAATTACGGCCTGGCGCTGGCTGGACCTGCTGAAGCTGGGCGGTCTGGTGCTGGCCCGGCAGGTGGTGAACACCTTCGCCTGGGCGCTGGGCAGCAGCGTGACCCTGGACATCACCGCTTTGACCGGCGAGACCACGCTGGGGCAGGAGGCTGCGGCCATAACTGCCCTGTTTCTCCTGCTGACCGTGGCTGTGGCCTTCTGGATTGGGTGGCTGTGGCAGCGGATGCGGTCCTTCTGGCTCACCTTCTGGGGCACCTTCCCTCTGCTGGTGCTGCCGCTGTCTGTGACGGTGACGCCCGGCTGGATGCCCCTGCTGATGCTGCTCCTGTTCTGGGGTGTTGGGCTGCTGGTGCGTCAGGCCAACAAGACCGACCTGTCTGGCAGCGCCAAGACCGTGCTCATGGTGCTGCCCCTGTGCGCTCTGCTGCTGGCGGGGCTGGGGACCGTGCTGCCCAGGGAGAACTACGAGCAGACCAGCTGGGCGGAGGAGGCCCGGCTGGAGATCATTGACCGCCTGGCGGCGGTCGGACGGGGCGTGACCAGCGCCGGAGCGGACCTGGGACTGGCGTCGGGCACCGACCAGATTGACCTGAGCCAGGCCGGACCGCTGGACTTTGACGGCGATACAGCGCTTCGGGTGCGCAGCGAGACCACGGGGCACATCTACCTGCGGGGCTTCTCCTCCGCCATCTACACCGGCGGCGGCTGGGAACAGCTGTCCGACGAGGTGTACCAGCAGATGCAGGAGGGCTGGGAGATGTCGTTTCCCGGAAGCGGCGAGGTCTATGATGCGGAGCTGAGCGAAGAGCCCTTTACAGTGGATGGCATCGGGGCCTACCAGCCCATCAATTTCCCCGCCATGGCGGATCCCGATGCGGATTCCATCCGCATTGAGGTGGAGAACGTGGGGGCGGCAGAACGGTTCGTGTACACCCCCTACCAGCTGAGTACCACCCCCGACCGGATGAGCGGCGCGGAGTTTGTGGGAGACGCCTATCTGGCACGGGGCACCGGCGTGTGGACCTACGTCCTCTATGCCCGTGAGACGGCCAGCCCCATCGGGGCCAGACTCACCGGGGACGTCTCAGCGGCGGAACAGAGCTACCGGCTTTTTGTCTACAATAACTACCTTCAGATTCCCGAGGAGCTGAAGCAGAAGATTGATGAGCTGACGCAGGATATGTCGGACTGGGACAGCCCGGCAGCCATGGCGGAAATGGAAGCGAACATGGACCAGGGGGTACCGTACCCTGTGGCCCTGAGCCGGTATATCGGGGCTTACCTGGCCTCCATCGCGACCTACGACCCGGACACTCCTGCAGCCCCCGATGGTACGGACTTTGTCACCCACTTCCTGAACGAGGGACGGGGCTACTGCATGCACTTCGCCACTACCGCCACCCTGATGCTGCGGAGTATCGGTCTGCCTGCCCGGTATGTGTCCGGCTATGTGGCGGACACGGTGGCAGGGGAGTGGGTGGACGTGCCCGACTACAACGCCCACGCCTGGGTGGAGGTCTATCTGGCGGGGTACGGCTGGCAGCCGGTGGAGGTGACGCCGGGCTACGACGGCACCTTTGCCTGGGAGAAGGAGCAGGAGGAGACGCCGGAACCCACCGAGCCCCAGACCCCCGAGGCCACCCCCGCTCCCACCCACAGCCAGGCGCCGCGGCCCACCTGGGAGCCGGAGACGCCGGAAGAACCGGCGGAGCGGGAGCCCCTCAGCCCCATGCTGTGGCTGCTGGCCATTCCGGCTGTGCTGGTGCTGGCGGTGGCGGGACTGGTGCTCCGCCGCCGTCTGGCGGAGCGGAGCAGGGCCCGGAAATTCGGCCAGACCGACCCCAACCGTGCGGTCATTGAGATGTACCTCTATGCGGAGAAGGTGGCCGCCCACACGGGCGGAACCGTGGACCCGGTGTTGGAGTCCCTGGCCAAGAAGGCCGCTTTCAGCGCCCATGTGCTGACGGCGCAGGAGCGGGAGACCGCCCGTACCCTGACGGAGCAGGCGGCCCAGGCGGCTGACCGGAGCCGCAGCAGATGGAACCGGCTGGTATTCCGGTACATGCTGGGATTGTATTAAACGAAAAAGCTGCCGGACGCAGATGCGTCCGGCAGCTTTTTATTTTGTGCTTTATTCCAGCTTGAAAGCGCCGGTATAGAGCTGATAGTACACACCGTGCTGGGCAATCAGGTCGTTGTGGCTGCCCCGCTCGATGATGCGGCCGTGGTCCAGCACCATGATGGCGTCGGAGTTGCGGACGGTGGAGAGCCGGTGGGCGATGACGAACACGGTCCGTCCGCTCATCAGGCTGTCCATGCCCTGCTGGACCAGAGCCTCGGTGTGGGTGTCGATGGAGGAGGTGGCCTCGTCCAGAATCATCACCGGGGGATCGGCCACAGCGGCACGGGCGATGGCGATAAGCTGCCGCTGGCCCTGGGACAGGTTGGCGCCGTTGCCGGTGAGCATGGTGTCGTAGCCCTGGGGCAGGCGGCGGATGAAGTCGTCGGCGTTGGCCAGCACAGCGGCGGCCTCCACCTCCTCGTCGGTGGCGGACAGGTTGCCGTAGCGGATGTTCTCCCGGACGGTGCCGGTGAACAGGTTGGTGTCCTGGAGCACGATGCCCAGGGAGCGGCGCAGGTCGCTCTTGCGGATGTTGTTGATGGAGATGCCGTCGTAGCGGATCTTGCCGTCGGCGATGTCGTAGAACCGGTTGATCAGGTTGGTGATGGTGGTCTTGCCGGCGCCGGTGGCGCCCACGAAGGCCAGCTTCTGGCCGGGCTTGGCGAAGAGGGTGATGCCGTGGAGGATGGTCTTGCCCTCCTCATAGGCGAAGTCCACGCCGTCGAAGCGCACGTCGCCGGAGAGTTTGATCAGGTAGTAGTCCTCACCCTCCACGTTGCGCACGGGACCCTGGATGATACGGTAGGAGGGGCCGTTCTCCGTTTCGGGGTATTTCCAGGCCCAGGCGGAGCCGGCCTCCGGCTTTTTCAGCTCCTTGAGGCTTCCGTCCTCCCGGGTGCGCACCGGCACCATGACGGCGCCCACGCCGTGGGGCACCTTCCAGGCCCAGATGTTGGTCCGCTTCTCACTCTCCACCAGCTGGCTGCCCGACTTGTCGTAGGAGACATTCACCAGGGTGACCACGCCGTGGTCCTCCTCGGGGGCCTCGTCCATCAGGTCGAAGATACGCTGGGCGCCGGCCAGACCCATGATCACGGAGTTGAGCTGCTGGGAGATCTGGCTGATGGGGTTGCTGAAGCTCTTGGACAGCTGGAGGAAGGCGGCGATGACGCCCAGGGTGATGCCGCCGTCGATGCCGCTCAGAGCCATCAGGCCGCCGGCCATGGCTACGATCACATACTGGATGTTGCCGATGTTGATCATGATGGGCATGAGGATGTTGGCGTACTTGTTGGCCTGATAGGCGCTCTCGCACAGGGCGTCGTTGACCTCGTCAAAGCCCTTCTCGGCCTCATGCTCGTGGCAGAAGACCTTGATGACCTTCTGGCCGTTGATCATCTCCTCGATGTAGCCGTTCAGGTCGCCCAGCTTGACTTGCTGGCGGATGAAGTACTTGGCGCTGCGGCTGGCGATGTAGCGGGTGACCACCAGCATGCAGCACACGCACAGCAGCACCACGATGGTGAGCCACACGTTCTTGATCAGCATGGCGAAGAAGGTGACGACGATCATGACCACCGAGTTGAACATCTGGGGGATGCTCTGGGAGAGCATCTGACGGAGGGTGTCCACGTCGTTGGTGTACACGCTCATCACGTCGCCGTGGGCGTGGGTGTCGAAGTACTTGATGGGCAGGGTCTGCATGTGGCTGAACAGGTCGTCACGGATGGTCTTCTGCACGCCCTGGGAGATGGTCACCATAATCCGGTTGTAGGCCAGGGTGCACAGGGCGCCGGTGACGTACAGGCAGGCCATCATCAGCAGGGCCTGGAGCAGGGGGGTGTAGTTGGGGACGTCCATGGCCAGCAGGGGAGCGATGTAGTTGTCGATGAGCGCCTGGAGGAACAGGGAGGCGCCCACGGAGGCGATGGCGCTGACGAGAATGCACAGCAGCACCAGGAAGAAGCGGAGCTTGTAGCCGGCGAACACATAGCGGAGAATCCGGCTGGCGGTGTGGCGCTTGCCGACGGTGGACTGGGGTCTCTTATTCATCGTCGCTGCCTCCCTTCGTCTGGGAATCATAGATTTCGCGGTATGTCTGGCAGCTCTGGAGCAGCTCCTGATGGGTGCCCATGGCGCTGATTTTGCCGCCCTCCATCACCAGAATCTTGTCCGCGTCCTCGATGGAGGAGATACGCTGGGCAATGATGAACTTGGTGGTGTCGGGAATTTCGTTCCGGAAGGCCTGACGGATGAGGGCGTCGGTCTTGGTGTCCACGGCGGAGGTGGAGTCGTCCAGGATGAGGATCTTGGGCCGCTTGAGCAGGGCACGGGCGATACACAGACGCTGCTTCTGGCCGCCGGACACGTTGGAGCCGCCTTGCTCGATGTGGGTGTTGTACTTGTCGGGGAACTCCTGGATGAAGGGGTCGGCCTGGGCCAGACGGCACATGTGGATCATCTGCTCGTCGGTGGCGTCGGCGTCGCCCCAGCGCAGGTTCTCCTTGATGGAGCCGGAGAAGAGCACGTTCTTCTGGAGCACCATGGCCACCTGCTGCCGCAGGGTCTCCATGTCGTAGTCCCGGACGTCCACGCCGCCCACCAGCACACGGCCTTCGGTGGCGTCGTACAGGCGGGGGATGAGCTGGACCAGGGTGGTCTTGGAGGTGCCGGTACCGCCCAGAATGCCCACGGTCTCGCCCGACTTGATGGTCAGGTTCACGTCCTTCAGGCACTCCTTGGAGGGGTCGTTGGCGTAGCTGAAGCTGACGTTTTCAAAGACCACGGAGCCGTCCTTCACCTCGGTGACAGGGTGCTCGGGGTTCTTCAGGTCGCTCTCCTCGCTGAGCAGCTCGTAGATACGCTCAGCGGAGGCACGGGCCAGGATGATCTGCACCAGCACCATGGAGCACATCATCAGGCTCATGAGAATCATCATGATGTAGCTGAACATACTGGTCAGGTTGCCGGTGGTGATCTCGCCGCCCACCACCAGATGGGCGCCCACCCAGGACACGGTGAGCATACAGCCGTACACACACAGCTGCATCAGGGGCGCGTTGAAGGAGATGAGCTTCTCGGCCTTGGTGAAGTCGGTGAAAATCTCGTTGGAGACGTTGCCGAATTTGGCACGCTCATGGTCCTCACGGACAAAGGACTTGACCACCCGGATGCCCAGCAGGTTCTCCTGCACCACGTTGTTGAGCCAGTCGTACTTCTTAAAGACCCGCTCAAAGATGGGGTGGGCGTTGGTCATGATGAGGTAGAGGCCCAGAGCCAGGATGGGGATGACCACCAGGAAGATGAGGGCCAGCTTGGGATTGATGGTAAAGGTGAGGGTCCAGGCACAGATGAGCATGATTGGGCAGCGCACGGCAATGCGGATGATCATCATGAAGGCCATCTGCACGTTGGTCACGTCGGTGGTCAGGCGGGTGATGATGCCGCCGGTGGAGAACTTGTCGATATTGGAGAAGGAGAAGTCCTGCACGTTGCGGTACATCTCCCGGCGCAGGTTGCGGGAGAAGCCGGTGGCGGCCTTTGCGGCGAACCGGCCGGACAGGGCGCCGAACAGCAGCGCCACCAGGGCCATCACCACCAGCAGCACGCCGTAGCGGACAATGTTCTCCATGCTTCCGGCCTCAATGCCCTTGTCAATGAGCTGGGCCATCATCATGGGGATCAGAACATCAAAGGCCACCTCAAAAATAACGAAGATGGGGGTGAGGATGGTGTCCCGCGTGTACTCCTTGATACAGGCGCTCAGACGTTTGATCATGGAATCGCTCCTTTGCAGTTGGAATCGTAGGGATGTAGGACCGGGCGGAGGGCCGCCCCGGAGGTCACTCCAGAAGATTGCGCTGAATTTTCCGTGCCGTGGCAATGAACTGCGCCAGCTCCTCCTCCGTCAATCCGGCGGTTATGAGCGCCTCGGCAATCTGGAATTTTTCCGCAATATCCTCATGGATAGCGATGGCCTTTTCCGTTGGGACCAGCTTTTTCAGCCGCGCATCCTGGGGGACGCTCTGACGGGTGAGCATGCCGTCCTTCTCCAGATTCTGGAGAAAGCGGGAGGCGGTGGAGCGGCGGATACAGAAGACCTCCTCCACATCCCGCTGGTAGAGCTCCCGGTCCGGATGATCGCAGAGAAAGCCCATGATGAGGCACTCCGTCTCGGTGATGCCGTTCCGGTCCTCCGGCGGAGGAGCCAGCTCCATCATCTTTCGCCGGAGCAGATTGGACATGCTGCGGATGAGAAAGCCAACGGAATTTTGGCGTTCTATGGCGATCGACCTCCTTACCTTAGTTAGGTTGCTAACATATTATAGTGAGATAAAAAATGGATGTCAATAGAGAAAATAGAAATTTGTTTTTTTACAAAAAGTAGGGGGAAAGAAGGTTAAAAAATAGACAAAAATTAAAAATATAATAAGAAGGAAGAGACAATTCCATCTGCGTAAAGTTTTCGTGAGCAGGGGAATTGAAATCAGCAGAGCGACGTGCTAACATGTAAAACAGCACACAACCATGCCTGCCGGAGGTGTCCGGCGGGAAGACTTGGGATCCAGGTGATGAAGGGTGAAATATTTCTATGGGGCCGGAAAGCGGGGGCCCTATTTTGAAGGCTGGCAGCTCCGGCACCAGGCGCCCGGCGGGGAGACGCTGTCCCTGTTTCCGATGCTGCGCATTGACAAGGCGGGGAATACTGCGGCCGCCATCCGGGTGGAGACCCGGGATGGCGCGTGGAACATCAGCTGTCCGGGTGAGAGCTTCCAGGCCTCCGAGGGGCTGTTCCAGGTGTGGGTGCAGGGTAGCCTGTTCAACCGGAAGGGGCTGTGGCTGGACCTGCGTACCGGAGGACTCACCCTCTGCGGTGAGCTGAGATACGGTCCCTTCACGCCGCTGAAGTACGACCTGATGGGGCCGCTGGGGGCACTGCCCGTTTTTCCGGTGCGCCGGGGCGTCATCAGCATGGGTCACCGGCTGGAGGGCATACTCATGCTCAACGGGCGGCGCATCGACTTTACTGGCGGAACCGGGTTTATTGAGACCGTCCGTGGGACTGGCAAACCCTCTGCCTCTCTGTGGAGCCAGAGCATCTGGCGGGAGGAGCGCAGCAACAGCATTCTGGTCAGCGTGGAGCGGATGTCCACGCTGGCGGGACCCAGGGTCAGCTGCCTGTGCGCGGTGCTCTACGGCGGACGGGAGTATCGTCTGGTCTCTTACCGGGGCGCAGCTGTGGAGCAGTGGTCGTCCCAGGGCGCTGTCATCCGGCAGGGCGCGCTGCGTCTGGCCGTGGAGCCGGAGGGGGAGGGAGCCCATCCTCCGGTCCGCTACCGGCTCTGGGAGGGTGAGAACCTGCTGTTTGACCACCTGGACCCCTGGGCTGGCTACCACTGTGTGGAGGAGAAAAAGGACGGCGGAGCATAAAAGAAGGGAGGACGCCCGGAAACGGGGCGTCCTCCCTTTACGTTTACTGTTTGAATTTTTCCAGCAGGCGTGCCTCCCAGCGGTCGCCGTACTTCATGGACACCAGGAACAGGGCCAGTCCGGCCAGTCCGATAAGGGCCATGGCCCAGAGGGGGATGGAGATGACCGAGCTGCCCACCGCAGAGGCCACCAGCAGGCCCCAGGGCCTGGTGAGAAGCACGATGACCAGAAAGCGAAGAAAGCCGATGTCGGTCAGACCGGCCAGAATGCAGATGAGGTCGTCGGGGAAGAAGGGGAAGAGGAAGACCAGCACCAGAAAGATATCCCGCTTGCGGCGAATCAGGTCCAGGTATTTGTCGGATACCTTCTGACTGACAAAGCGGCCGGCAAAGGAATGTCCCAGCACCCGCGCCAGCCAGAACACCACCGCGGAACCCAGTACCACTGCGCCTGCGGTGAGCAGGAAGGCGGGCCACATGCCGAAGAGCAGTGCGCCGCCTGCGGCGGTGATGTTGCTGGGGATAGGCGCAACCACCACCGAAGCCAGCTGAATCAGGAAAAATACCAGATGGGAGTAGGGGGAGAACCGGGCGATATAGTCCTGGATTCCGTCCAGGGATTGGGCAGCGGTAAAAAAGCCGGTGCACCACAGGAAGAGCAGAATACCGCCCAGAGCCAGAACTGTCACAACCAGCGTGGCAATCCATTTGTGATTTCTCTTTTTCTTCATATGCCAGGCCCCTTGTCTTGCGTGGTAAAAATAGCGGTCGGACGGGTAAAAAGGCTCCCACCCGGCGAGCATTACCATAAGGCTACCACAGGGAGGGAGAAGATGCCATAGAGAAAAGGTTAAGAATATTTGAATAAATAAAAAACAGGCGGCTCCGGCCGCAGCCGGGAACCGCCCCAATAAACAAAAAGCCACACCGCCGAGGGTGTGGAGCTTCTGTGTCACACGGTATGTACTGTCGAGTTTATCGATCGCTGGCGATAACCTGCTCATCGCCGCCGAAAATCAATTCGTCGACATCCGTACCCTGGATGTCAGTCCACTTCATGGCCTCAGCCCCCTTTCCGTATTTGTTGAGTTCATTATAGTGCGGTCAAAGTCAAAAAACAAGGGACAATTGTACACAATTGATAAATAAATTGTAAACAAACTGTGTATTTTTGTGTCGGAAAAATTTCCTTGCTATTTTATGGCGGCTGTGCTATACTATCAAAGTCAATTTCAGATGCAGGTGTAGTTCAATGGCAGAACGTCAGCTTCCCAAGCTGAACACGAGGGTTCGATTCCCTTCACCTGCTCCATAGCAAAAACCGCTGAAACCTTGTATTTTCAAGGATTTCAGCGGTTTTTTATTTTTTAATTGCATGCGGCGCAGCTTAGAGACAGTCAAAAATATGGAATTAGGTGGTGGGAATAGTGGTGGACTTGGTCTGGAGGAAAGCGGGGAAAAATCCAGATTATTGACAGCGCTTTTCCACAGTGATATAGTAACACGTGAAAATTGAATCACGACGATAGAATTCTAGGGGGACTCCACGGAGTTGAGAAGGTAAAACCTGACCCTATGAACCTGATCTGGCTCATACCAGCGTAGGGAAGCAATTCTGTACCGTTCTCCGACAAAGACGTAGACAAAGGGTGCTTTCCGCATGGAAAGCGCCCTTTTTTATTTTGCAGAAAGAAGGAATTTTCATGACAGAACCCAAAAGTTGTTCCTGCTGCCAGCGTGAGGACCTGCCCTGGTCGGGCCGGGGCGCCACGCTGGATATCTCCGGCTGCCGCTTCTCCCTGTACCCCATGGACTCGGACTTTGTGTCCATCATCCTGGGCACCCTGGAGAAGACCGACACCTCCGCCGTGTGGAGCCAGTCGGACGCCCTGTCCACCGTCTACCGGGGCAAGCTGCCCTATGTGGTGGACGCGGTGGAGGGCCTGTTCGTCAACGCCTTCCATGAGGGCGTCCACATGGCCCTGGAGTGCCAGTTCTCCAAGGGCTGTCCCGGCGACTGCGACGGGGACAGCTTCCTGAGCTGGGGGGGTGAGGCCCCCAATGCCGCCGTGGTGGCGGGCGCCCACTTCCCGGTGCTGTGCAAGATTGCCCTCTACCCCATGGGTGTGCCCGACTATATCGACCACATCGCCAAGGTGTGGCACATGGCGGAGGACGCCGGACTTCAGCCCACCAGCATCCACTACGCCACCCGTCTGACCGGCGACGTGCAGGACGTGTTCCGCTATCTGGAATCGGTGTGCCGCCTGATGGAGCAGTCCGTGCCCCACTACATCCTCCACTGCACCCTGTCGGTCAACAGCCCCACCCAGGAGTAAAACCTATACATAGAAAAAGGAGAATGATTCCCATGGAGACCAAAAAGGAAGGCATCTGGAAGCTGAAGGACGTTATTTTCGTGACCATGCTGTGTGTGGTCCTGGGCGTGGTCTATCTGGCCGCCGTCTATCTCATCTCACCCCTCACCGCCGTGTTCGCCCCCACCGGACTGTCCCTGCTGGGCACGGAGCTGATTTTCGGCGTCTGGTTCATGGCCCCCACCCTGGCGGCCTACATCATCCAGAAGCCCAGCGTGGCCATTGTGGCCGAGGTGCTGGCCTCTCTCGTGGAGGTGCTGCTGGGCAACATGTACGGCCCCATGGTCATCGTGGCCGGTATCATCCAGGGCGCGGGTGCGGAGATTGTCTTTGCCCTGTGGCGCTACAAGCGCTTTGACCGCACCACCATGTATCTGGCCACGGTGGGCTGCACCATCACCAGCTTCCTGTGGAGCTTTGTCCGCTCCAACTACCTGGCCATCGCTCCCGGGCTGCTGGTGGTGTACTTCCTGGTGCGGCTGGTGAGCGCCTTCCTGTTCGCCGGCGTGCTGTGCAAGCTGATGGGCGACTCCCTGGCCAAGACCGGACTGCTCAAGAGCTACGCTCTGGGCCGGGCTGCCGCCAATGGCTGAGCCCATCCTGGCCTGCCGGGACCTGACCTTCCGCTATGACGGGGAGCCGGTGTTTGAGCACCTGTCCCTGTCGGTGGAGCCCGGCGAGGCCGTGCTGCTGATGGGGCCGTCCGGCTGCGGCAAGAGCAGCCTGGCCTACTGCCTGTCCGGTCTTTACCCGGCCTACGGCGGGGAGCTGTCCGGGGAGATCACCCTGGAGGGCCGTCCGCTGGACCAGTACCAGATTGCCGACCGGGCCCAGGCGGTGTCCATCCTGTTTCAGAACCCGGACAACCAGTTCTGCATGGACCGGGTGGACCATGAGATCCTCTTTGCCCTGGAGAACATCAACTATCCCGGCGACCTGCGGGGACGGATGCGCCAGCTGCTGGCCCTGGTGGGGCTGGAGGCAGTGGAGACAGCCCTGATCCACACCCTGTCCGGCGGCGCCAAGCAGAAGCTGGCTCTGGCCACCGCTCTGGCCACCGGCGCCAAGGTGCTCATTCTGGACGAGCCCTTCGCCAACCTGGACCCTGGCGCCTGCGCCCAGCTGTCCGAGCAGCTGCGGCAGCTGAACCGGCAGGGTTTGACCCTGCTGGTGGTGGACCACCGTCCCGACTACTGGCGGCCCTTCCTCACCCGGGTTCTGATGATGAACAGGGACGGCTCTCTGGAGCCGGGCTGCCTGCTGCCCGATGAGCTGGAGGCCCACCGGGCGGAATTTGAGACCAGGGGGCTGTTTTTGGATGACCAGTGGCTGGAGCGGCGGCGCCCGCTGCCCCTGCCCCAGCCGGAGACGGCTGCCGTGGAGGGGGAGGACGTGAGCCTGGTGTACGGCCGCAAGGCCGTGGTCAAGGGGCTGTCCTTTCGGTTCCCCAAGGGGGGCGTCACCGCCCTGGTGGGCCGCAACGGCAGCGGTAAGACCTCGCTGCTGACGGCCATTGCCGGTGCAGGCGGGTACAAGGGCAGGCTGCGGGTGGAGGGGCCGGTGGGGCTGGTGTTCCAGAACCCACGGTTCCAGTTCCTCAGCCTGTCGGTGGAGGAGGAGGTCCTCACCACCCTCCGGGCCGCAAAGCCCAAGGCCGACCCCAAAGAGCTTTCCGCTCAGGCGGAGGCGCTGCTGGAGGAGTTCGGCCTGCTGCCCTGGCGGAAACACTCCCCCTATGCCCTCAGCCAGGGGCAGCAGCGCCGGCTGGCACTGCTGGCCATGCTGGCGGGAGAGCAGCCCCTGCTGCTGCTGGACGAGCCCACCTACGCCCAGGACCAGCGGGCCACCGCCTTTATTCTGGACCTGCTGGAGCGGCGGGTGGCAGAGGGGCTGACGGCAGTCATCGCCACCCACGACCTGACTCTGGCCAAGCGCTGCGCCAACGTCATCTACCTGCTGGAGGACGGAAAGATGGAGCGCCTGACGCCGGAGGATTTGGACCGCTATGCCCAGGAAAGGGGGTGCGTGCTGTGCGGAAGCTGAATCCGGCCTGGAAGCTGCTGACCTTAATTATCGCGTCCCTGATTATGTCGGTGACCTACAACACCAGGCTCAACCTCATCACCGCCGGAATCTGCCTGCTGGTGACGGTGTGCACCCCAAAGGTGAACCGGAAGCTGCTGGCCTTCTCCATGATTCCCTTTCTCATCGCGGCCTTCGGCATGTTCATGACCGGCGTCCTGTTCCCCAGCGAGGGGGTGCAGCAGGGCGTGGAGATGGCGGCCTTCGGCCAGCGGGTCATCTACGCCAACTCCATCACCAGCGCCATGCAGCTGGCCTCCCGGGTGCTGGTCTACGGCGGACTGGGCATGCTCTTCGCCTTTACCACCAACTCCATGGACCTGATTATGAGCCTGATGCAGCAGTTCCATCTGCCGCCCAAGTTTGCCTATGGCATCCTGGCTGCCTACCACTTTTTCCCTGTGGTGCGCAGCGAATTCGGCACCGTGGGCACGGCATTGAAGGTACGGGGCATCAAGACCCTGCCCTTTTCGCCCAAGCGGCTGCTGCCCATGCTGGTCCACGCCCTGGAGCGGTCGGAGAGCCTGGCCATGGCCATGGAGTCCCGTGGCTTCCAGGAGGGACGGCCCAGAGCCGTGGCCTTCCGGGTGGCCTTCGGTTGGATTGACATCGCATTTTTCATCGGACTGCCCGCTGCGCTGCTGGTGGGGCGGTTCCTGCTGTGACGGAAGGAGGCTGCGCAACCATGACAAAACTGGAAGAGCTGGAGGCGCTGCGGGTGGGCCACCCGGCGTTCTCCCCCTTCGCCCTGCTGAAGCTGAGCATGATCCGCTACGGCGCCGTGTTCACCGAGCGGGCGCTGGACAGCATCCAGGGTTCTCCCTATGCCTTTGGGGATGACAACGCCTTTGATATCCGCTTTGGCGGACGGGACGGCCGCCGTGCCATGCCTGGGCCCATTCTCCTGCGGGACGGCTCCTTTGTGTACGTCAACTACGGGGAGCCCTACGAGAACCCCTATACCATCGACTGTGACGGCGGGGTGTACCTGCTTCTGGACGGGGACAAGCTGGTGGACACCCTGGACTTTGTCCCACGGCCCGACTTCTACGGCAAGCGCACCAGCCGGGGCACGCCCATGTCGTCGGTGGCCGACGTCCGGGGCCAGAAGCTGATTCTCAACGCCTACCAGCGGTGCCGCCTGTGGGAGGGGGGAGACCAGTGTGGCTTCTGCGCCTTCTTCACCGGCGGCCACAGCTCCGGGGCGGTGGACTGTGAGGACGTGTACGAGACCATCCGGGAGGCGGTGAAGGAGCCGGGCCGGTTCTCCGAGATCAGCCTGTCCGGAGGCACTGATTTTTCCGGTGAGCCCCCCTTCTCCGTGGAGATTGACCGGTACATCCGGGTGCTGCAGGCCATCGGCCGCAATTTCACCGGGCGCTTTCCCTGCCAGCTGATGGCCCCCGCCTACCCCAAGGCGGAGCTGCAGCGGATTTACGACCAGACGGGCATCACCTCCTACGCGCCCAATATCGAGGTGTGGGGAGAGGAGCTGTTTCGGGAGCTGTGTCCCGGTAAGCACCGCTGGATCGGCTACCAGGAGTGGATTCGCCGCACCCTGGACGCGGTGGAGGTGTTCGGCAGAGGAAAGGTGTGCACTCAGGTGGTGGCCGGTGTGGAGCTGGCGGCAGAGCACGGCTTCTCCGACCCGGAGGAGGCGCTGGCGTCCAATTTCCAGGCCTGCGAGTTTTTCGCCGAGCACGGCGTCCAGTTCCTGGTCACCATCTGGCGGCCCCACCGGGCCACCCGGCTGGGCTGCCGCCCCATGGCTCCGCTGGACTACTACGTGCGCCTGGCGGAGGGAGTCCACGCCATCCGCAAGGCCCACGGCCTGCGCAACACCAACGACGACTACAAGCACTGCGGGAACCACCCCGACAGCGATCTGGAAAGGCTGGATTGACCATGGAACTGCCGCGTTTGAGCCCCATAGCGCCCCAATATCGCCCCCTGCTCCAGACAGGGAATCCGGTGGCTGTGGTGGACGACGGGGGAGAGAATATCCCCTTCTCTCCCGCCATTCTTTTGAGCCCTGACGGGAAAGCATTGGCCCTGGGCCTGGAGCAGGAGCGGACCCGGGCCGGTCGGGGGCTGGTGCGTGCCCTCTGGTTCAACGGGACTGTGACCGTCTTTTTCCGGGGAAATACCGGCGCTATCCGCCTGACAGCCCGGCCCTGGAAGTGCCATATCACCGGCGGACTGTTCCGGCAGGTGCTGGACCGGTACCGGAGCGAGCGCCCAGGGGGCGACCTGTCCGTGGTGTGGGAGCTGCACCCAGTGAAGTGGGAAGAGACAGCGGAGCCGATCCCTGTCCCCGTATCCCAAGAGCTTCTCTCCGAGGAGGAGGTCCACCTGGAACTGCTGCGGCCATAACGTCCCGGACTTGAAAACCGTCTGTATCTCCGTATAATAGTGACAGACGGATCAACCGCAAGACCATTGGAACCCCGGGAGGCGTGGCACACATGTCGAACACCACCAAGCAGGCGCTGGAGGCGTCTCTGAAGCGGATGCTGCTGAAAAAGCCGCTGGACAAGATCACCATTCGTGACATCACGGAGGACTGCGGCATCAGCCGCATGGCCTTTTACTATCACTTCAAGGACATCTACGACCTGATAGAGTGGGCCTGCGTAGAGGACGCATCCCGTGCCCTGGAGGGCAAAAAGACCTATGACACCTGGCAGGAGGGACTGCTCCAGATTTTTGAGGCGGTGCTGGAGAACAAGGCCTTTGTGCTCAACGCCTTCCACTGCATCAGCCGGGACCAGATGGAGCGCTTTCTGTTCAAGCTGACCTACGGCCTGATCCGGGGCGTGGTGGATGAGAAGAGCCAGGGCGTGGACATCTCCGAGGAGGACAAGGCGTTTATCGCCGAGTTTTACAAGTACAGCTTTGTGGGGATTATGCTGGACTGGATTCGGAAGGGGATGCAGGAGGACTGTAAAACCATTGTGCGGAAGATGAGCACCACCATGCACGGAAACGTGTCCAACTCCATCCTGAACTTTGCCGCAGGAGAATAAAAACTTTACAGATGGGGCCCGGTGATTAGTTTTTTATCACCGGGCCCCTTTTGTAAATGGCGGAGGAGCGGAAAAGTGGGTAGGATATAGCCACACAAAGATGTGCGACCGCGAAAGCGGTGGAATATGGAAAGGTGGCTATTCTTATGGCAAAGAATCTTGGAAAACTGACTGCTGCGGCTGCCGGTCTGGCCGGTGCGGGCGCGGCTGTGGTGCTGGCGAAGAAGGCGGCCCAGTCCAGAAAGGCGCCGGAAGGGCATGAGGCGGAAAGCAGCTACCGCAATACGGAGCTGGGCCGCCACGGCAAGAACAAAAAGGGCATCTACTACTCCAACGGCAACTATGAGGCCTTCGCCCGGCCGGAGAAGCCGGAGGGCGTGGAGGAGAAAAACGCCTATATCGTGGGCAGCGGCCTGGCCGCACTGGCGGCGGCCTGCTTCCTGGTGCGGGACGGCCAGATGCCCGGCTCCCACATCCACATCCTGGAGGCTATGGACATTGCCGGCGGCGCCTGCGACGGCATCTTCGACCCCAGCCGGGGCTATATCATGCGGGGCGGCCGTGAGATGGAGAACCACTTTGAGTGTCTGTGGGACCTGTTCCGGTCCATCCCCTCTCTGGAGAAGCCGGGCGCCTCAGTGCTGGACGAGTTCTACTGGCTCAACAAGCACGACCCCAACTACTCCCTGTGCCGTGCCACGGTGAACCGTGGCCAGGACGCCCACACTGACGGCAAGTTCAACCTGAGCCAGAAGGGCTGCATGGAGATTGTCAAGCTGTTCATGACCCCTGACGAGGACCTGTACGACAAGACCATTGAGGACGTGTTTGACAGCGAGGTGTTCGACTCCACCTTCTGGCTCTACTGGCGGACCATGTTCGCCTTTGAGAACTGGCACTCCGCCCTGGAGATGAAGCTCTACTTCCAGCGCTTCATCCACCACATCGCCGGTCTGCCCGACTTCAGCGCCCTGAAATTCACCCGCTACAACCAGTATGAGTCCCTCATCCTGCCCATGCAGAAGTACCTGGAGGCGGCCGGGGTGGACTTCCAGTTCGGCACCGAGGTGACCAACGTGCTCTTTGACATCAAGGGCGGCCGCAAGGTGGCCACCGCCATTGAGTGCCGGGTGAAGGGGGCGGAAAAGGGAATCCTGCTCACCGAGAACGACCTGGTCTTTGTCACCAACGGTTCCTGCACCGAGGGCACCATCTACGGCGACCAGGACCACGCCCCCAACGGCGACGCCGAGGTGCGCACCAGCGGCTGCTGGAGCCTGTGGAAGAACATCGCCAGACAGGACCCCTCCTTCGGCCGTCCGGAGAAATTCTGCTCCGACGTGTCCAAGACCAACTGGGAGTCGGCCACCATCACCACTCTGGACGACAAGATCATCCCCTATATCACCAATATCTGCAAGCGGGACCCCAGAACGGGCAAGGTGGTCACCGGCGGCATTGTCAGCTGCCAGGACTCCAAGTGGCTGCTGAGCTGGACCATCAACCGGCAGGGCCAGTTCAAGAGCCAGGACCCGGAGAAGGTGTGCATCTGGGTGTACGGTCTGTTCACCGACGTGCCCGGCGACTACGTGAAGAAGCCCATGAAGGAGTGCACCGGCCGGGAGATCACGGAGGAGTGGCTCTACCACATCGGCGTGCCGGTGGAGCAGATTCCCGAGCTGGCCGAGCACAGCGCGGTGTGCGTGCCCACCATGATGCCCTATATCACCGCCTTCTTCATGCCCCGGACCAAGGGCGACCGGCCTGACGTCATCCCCGACGGCTGCGTCAACTTCGCCTTCCTGGGCCAGTTTGCCGACACTCCCCGGGACACCGTATTCACCACCGAGTACTCGGTCCGCACCGCCATGGAGGCGGTCTACGGCCTGCTGGGCGTGGACCGCGGCGTGCCCGAGGTGTGGGGCAGCGTGTACGACATCCGGGACCTGCTGGACAGCTCGGTGTGCCTGATGGACGGCAAGTCTCCCCTGGAGATGGAGCTGCCCGGGCCGCTGAATCTGGTGAAAAAGCCGGCCCTCAAGTTCATCAGGGGCACGGTGATAGAAAAGCTGCTGCGGGACCACAATATCCTCCGGGACGGGATGCTGTGAGGCAGCGCTGAGAGAAAACACCTTGTATAGAAAAACCGCAGGAGCCCCCGGGCACAATGCCCGGGGGCTCCTGCGGTTTTATGTGCTTATCCCAAATTTTATGTGAATTTGCAGAAAAATAGAGGGAATGGAATCGACTTATCTGCCGGGAATTGATATGATAATAAATACCCTCCGTAAAAGGGAAGCGGGAGCGTGTCTCTTTTGAGACGCAATTTGGAGCACGCAACAGGATAGCGGAGAGGAGGTGGGCCCATGGAACAGACTGCCTGGACAGGCGTTATGATGGACGGGCTTCCGGGAGAAATGCTGCTGGTGCTCGCCTTTTTGCTCTGGCTGGTGTTTGGGTTAATCCTGGTATCCAATCCCAGAAATCCGCTGAATCAGTGGTGCTTTGCCAGCGGAATGCTGTTCAGCGTGGGCGCACTGAAGGAGTTTATCTTTTATACCCTGGGTCCCAAGCTGGTATGGAGAGGGCTCTGGACAGCCGCATTCTCCAATACCCTGTATTCGGTGCTCAGCGCTGTGTTTTACTACCTGACCATGCCCACGGTGGTGGTGTTCTGCCTGTATTTCCACCGGCTGGACCAGACCAACCGCCGCCTGTTCCGGCACCTGCGGCCGATGGTGTACCTGCCGGCGCTGGCGATGGCGATCATCTTCCCCTGCACCCGGATTCTGTCCTTTCAGCATGAGACTGCCTTCTGTCTGGCGGTGGGGATATACAACTGGTGCTATGGCCTGGTGGGGACCGGTATTCTAATCCATGTCCTCATCTCAGAGCGGCTGAGCGCCAACTTCCGCCAGCGCAGCCTGGCGGCGGCCAGTCTGCTGGTTCCGCTGTGGTTCTGGATGCTCTCCGCCTTCCCATACCATGCGCTGGGGATTCCCAACCTGAGCAAGGTATGGCAGCTCAACCTGGTTGTCATCCTGTTTGTCCTGTTCTACTACATCTATCACGCCTTCCGTGGGGGCATCTGGGGCATCCGCTTCCGGCGGGAGACCTACGACTGGAGCAGCGGAAAGCAGGTGCTGCAAAAGAACGCCCAGTTTGTGAACCATGCGCTGAAAAATGACTTGGCCAAGATAGAGTGGTGCACGGATTTTCTGGCCGCACAGGGCGCCTCTGCCCGGGAAGTGGAGATTCTCCGCCGCTCAGTCAGCCATCTCAAGGAATTTATCAGCCGCACCCAGCTCTACTCCCAGGAGATCACCCTGGCACCTGAGGCGTGCGACGTGGGGAGAATGTTGCAGGGCTTGGCCGAGGAGCATGCCCTGGCGGGGACGGGGGCGGCGGTGCGTGTTGTCTGCTGCGACAGTGAGCCGCTGCTGTGCGATGGCGCCCATCTGGAGGAGGCGCTGCGCAATCTTCTGCTCAATGCGGTGGATGCCGCCGGGGAGAAGGGAGAGGTGACGCTGTCTTACTGCAGCCTGCCCAACCGGCGCCGGGCGGTCATCACCGTGTCGGACAACGGCTGCGGGATAGACGCAGAGACGGCCAAGCATATCTTTGAGCCCTACTACACCACCAAAAACGGGGAGAAGAACCTGGGCCTGGGGCTGTACTACTGTTGGAATGTGATGAACGCCCACGGCGGCAGCATCCGGGTCAGCTCCGAACCCGGTGCGGGCAGCACCTTCACGCTGCTGTTCCCCATAAAGCGTCCCAAGAGGAAAAAGGAGGCGGGAAATGGAGCCGATCCGCATTCTGGTCGTGGAGGACGACCCTGATTTTCAATATCTGATCCGTCAGACTCTGGTTGAATGTCCAGACCTGTTTCCGGTGGACTTCTGCCGGGACGGAGACGCAGCGTTCTATGCCGCAGAGCGGTATGCCCCCGATGTGGTCCTGATGGACCTGGCCCTTCCGGGGGGCAAGATGAGCGGGGTGGAGGCGGCACGGCGTATCCGCATGGAGACCTGGGCAAAGGTGGTCATTCTCACCTCCTATGACGACCCCGCCACAGTGATTCAGGCCAGCGTGGAGTCCTTTGCCTCCGCCTATGTGCTCAAGAGCCAGTATCCCCTCCTGGTGCCCACCCTCCGGGCCACCGCCGGAGGCCCAACTCCGCAGTCCCATCTGATCTGCTCCGCCCTGCTGCAGCGGCTGACCGCAGCAGAACAGGCGGTGTTTCACAACATGATGGGGGCTGCCGTGGACCTCCACTCCTCAGCCAAGACCATTGCCAACCAGCAGACCGGCGTACTGCGCAAGCTGGGCCTGTCCAGCAAGCAGCAGCTGCGCCATGTGTTTGCGGCCTACTTCCCCCAGCGGGGAGGACGGGCATAAACGGACGCAAACAGCCTCCATCCCAAGCGGGATGGAGGCTGTTTTTCGTTGGAACAGGATAAAAATAGGAGAAAGGCAGTTGCGGATTATTTTTGAGAGTGTTAAAATAAAAACGTTAGCGAACAAGTGATTGTGCGCTGGCTGAATACTTAAAGAGGGTGAAAAAATGAAAAAGGTGCTCAGTATCGTGCTTGCACTGGCCATGTGTCTCTCGCTGGCGGCCTGTGCACAGAACCCCGAGGAGTCCCCGGAGCCTTCTGTCTCCGTGAACCCCACGGAAGAAGCCGGCATCTACACGCCCGGTACCTACACCGCCACTGCCAGAGGGCATGAGGACGGCGTTCAGGTCACCGTGACGGTGGATGCCAACAGCATTACCGACGTGACCCTGGATGTCTCCAAGGAGACGGAGAGCATCGGCGGCGTTGCCGCGGATCAGCTGAAGTCTCAGATCATGGAGGCCCAGAGCGCGGAGATTGACGGCGTGTCCGGCGCCACCGAGACCAGCAACGCCGTGAAGATGGCGCTGCAGGACTGCCTGAACCAGGCCATGGGCGTCAGCTCCGACGAGAAGACCCCTGTGGCGGACGGCACTTACAGCGGCACGGCCCCCAGCTTTGGCCTGCTCTGCCAGATGACCTGCGACGTCACCTTTGAGGGCGGCAAGATCACCGACATCCAGGTGACCGAGGAGAGCGACAGCGCCACCGGCGAGTGGTTTGCCAGCGCGCAGGAGCTGTTTATCCCCCGGGTTGTGGAGAGCCAGTCCCTGTCCGTGGACGCCATCACCGGCGCCACCACTTCTTCCAACGCCATCCGCAACTGTGTGGCCGCGGCCATTGACGCGGCCGGCGGCGACAGCGCCCAGTGGTACACCGAAATCCCCAAGAAGACCGATACCGTGAAGCTGGAAGGCTATGACGTCATCGTGGTCGGCATGGGCGGCTCCGGCGTGCTGTCCTACTGTGCAGCCGCTGACCAGGGCGCCACCGTGTTCGGCATCGAGGCGGCCGGCAAGATCGGCGGCAACTCTGTCTGCACTTACGGCCCCATGGCCCTGAACAGCCAGTACCTGAAGGACCTGTACAACAACGGCGAGGACTACATTGACGCCGACGCGGTCTACGACACCTGGATGGAGTACGTGGGCAGCGACGAGAAGGCGGACGTCATCCACGAGGCCGTCTACAACTCCGGCTCCGCGCTGGACTACTACGTGGAGAACTTCGGCTTTGGGTTCGAGGGCATGGGTCTGCTGGGCAGCTTCGTGGTGCCCGAGTGGACCAAGCTGTGGTGCGTGTACAGCGCGGACCAGGACAACACCTCCTGGAACATCCTGGGCCCCAACAAGACCTTCCAGTTCACCAGAGCGCTGGAGACCGCCAACGCCATGAACGAGAAGAACCAGTACATGACCGAGCTGACGGCCACCAGCCTGATCTTTGACGATGACGGCAAGGTGATCGGCGTCAATGCCCAGTACTACGACGGCACTGCCTATGAGATTTACGGCAAGACCGTGATTCTGGCTACCGGCGGCTTCCTGGGCAATGACGACATGATGAACGAGTACCTGGGCTCCACCGTCTCCACCATCGGTGTCACGGTCAACGACGGCACCGGTATCCAGATGGGTATCTCCGCCGGCGGCGCCACCTACATGATGGGAACCCTGCCCATGGTCCACATCTCCCAGGTGCCCCACCTGATCCGCAACGACGATCTGACTGCGGACCAGAAGGCCATCCTGTCCGCCCTGGCTCTGACCACCGACCAGAAGATGATCACCACCGAGGGCAACGTGTGGGGCAACGAGAACCAGAGCGGTACCGAGGACGAGGGCATCACGGTTGAGATCGTGTATGCGCCCGACTACATGTACTATGTGGTGTATTCCCAGGAGGACATCGACAATATCCGCACCAACGGTCTGAGCGAGGCCCAGGCCAACGCCACCTCCCAGTTCCTGAGCCAGGGCGGCACTCTTCCTGCCGCCGGCACCCCTGTGGAGGATATCGATGAGATCCTGGCGGTGGGCGAGGAGTATCAGAACGTGATCAAGGCCGACAGCATCGCGGATCTGGCCGCGGCCATCGGCTGTGATGAGTCCAACCTGTCCGAGGCGCTGGGCGGCGTGGACACCACCTACTATGCGGTTATCTGCGACAGCTACGCCTATGCCACCGTGGGCGGCCTGGACGTGGACGCCAACATGAACGTGCTCCGTGAGGACGGCACCCCCATTGAGAACCTGTTCGCGGTCGGACAGGATTCCGAGGGCGTGTGCAACGTGGACGGAAAGGCCTATACGCCCTGGGGCGGTCAGGCTCAGTCCTGGACCTTTGTCTCCGGACAGATTGCCGGAACCCAGGCCGCTGCCGTCGCTGCGGCTGCGGAGTAAGAGAGAGCAAAAGAGGGGGCTGCCTTCGGGCAGCCCCCTCTTCTATATGTTATGGTCAGCGCAGCTTGCCGTATACCTCGTCGGTGACGGCCTCCAGCCACTCGTTGGAGCAGTTCTCGCTGGGCACCTCCAGGGCCAGGTGGGAGAACCAGCTGTCCGGGGCGGCGCCGTGCCAGTGCTTCACGCCGGTGGGGATGTTGACCACATCGCCGGGATGCAGCTCCCGGGCCTCCTGGCCCCACTCCTGATAGTAGCCCCGACCGGCCACGCAGATGAGAATCTGGCCGCCGCCATTGTCCGCGTGGTGGACATGCCAGTTGTTGCGGCAGCCCGGCTCGAAGGTCACGTTGTACACGCCCACCTGGCTGGCGGAGAGGGGCTGCAGGTAGCTCTGGCCCACAAAATACCGGGCAAAGCCGTCGTTGGGGGCGCCGATGGGGAAGACCATCTCCTGCTGGTGCTGCGTTTTGCCGTCCTCACCGGCGTCCTCAGCCCAGACCTCCTTGGCCATGCGGAAGGCCGCCCAGGCCTTGGGCCAGCCGGCGTAAAAGGCCGCATGGGTCAGAATTTCCGCAATCTCCTGCCGGGTGATGCCGTTCTGCTTTGCGGTGGACAGGTGGTACTGGAAGGAGCTGTCCACCAGACCCTGGGCCATCAGGGCCACCACGGTGATCAGGGACCGGTCCCGCAGGGAGAGCTTGTCCTCCCGGCTCCACACCTCGCCGAAGAGCACGTCGTCATTGAGCTGTGCAAACTTGGGTGCGAATTCACCCAGGGCATCTCTGCCCGCTGTCTGTTTTACTGCCATATCAAATGCCTCCTATGCAAGAGAAAAGGTAATCTGGACTGTCCCTTCTCCCAGCTTTGCCTTCAGGTCGGTGGGATCGTCAATTCTGGCAAGCCGGGTAAAGCTCCAGGTATTGGTGCCGTAGTAGATGGTGATCTGATTGCCCTGATAGAGAATCACATCTCCGGGCTCCGTGGTGATCTGCTGATCATTTCGGGTCAGGGTGGTGCCCAGGGAGCCCACTTTCTCAAAGCCGCCGTAGTCGTCCATCTCAACGGTCACTGGGCCCTGGACCAGCAGCTGCTTGAACTCCTCTGCGGAGCTGTTGTCCTCAAAGGTGGCCAGCAGCTCATAGTCTCCAACCGTAATTTTCAGCATGGCTTCCTCCTGACTGGACCCGGCTTCCGGGGACTGCTGGGGCGGAACGGTCTCCTTCACCGGAGCGGCCGTCTGCGCCGGAAATGTGGGGGACCCAACCGGGGCCTCTCTGACATTGCAGGCGGTGAGGCTGAGCACCATAAGGAGCATACAGACGAATCTCGCCATGGAGTCCCTCCTCATCACAGACAATTACTTCAGATTCTTCCGGAAAAAGTCCTCAATCTTGTCGAAGGGGATGATATCCTTCCGGTCGTAGAGGTCGGTGTGGACCGCGCCGGGGATGATGACCAGCTCCTTGTTGCCGGCGTAGGGGCTGTCCTTCACCATGTCGGCGAAGGCGTCCTTGCTGAAATAGCAGGAGTGGGCCTTCTCGCCGTGGAGCATCAGCACGGCGCTGCGGATCTCGCTGCTGTAACGCAGGATGGGCATGTTGAGGAAGGACAGGGAGGAGGTGGTGTTCCAGCCGTCGTTGGAGTTGAGGGACCGCTCGGTGTAGCCCCGCTCCGTCTTGTAGTAGTCGTAGTAGTCCTTCACAAAGAAGGGGGCGTCCTCGGGCAGGGGGTCCACCACGCCGCCCGCACGGGCGTAGGTCCCGCTCTTGTAGTCTTCCGTCCGCTGGGCGTTGAGGGCCTTCTTGGTTTCATACCGGGCGTCGGCGCTGTCAGCGGCGTCAAAGTAGCCCTTGGCGTTCACCCGGGTCATGTCGTACATGGTGGAGGTGACGGTGGCCTTGATGCGGGTGTCCATGGCGGCGGTGTTGAGGGCCATGCCGCCCCAGCCGCAGATGCCCAGAATGCCCACCTGCTCCGGGTCGATAAAGTCCCGGGTGACCAGGAAGTCCACCGCAGCGGAGAAGTCCTCGGTGTTGATGTCGGGGGAGGCCACGTTTCGCACCGCACCGCCGCTCTCTCCGATGAAGGAGGGGTCGAAGGCCAGTGCGGCAAAGCCACGGGCGGCCAGCTCCTCGGCGTACAGACCAGCGCACTGCTCCTTCACGGCGCCGAAGGGACCGGCCACCGCCACAGCGGCCAGCTTGCCCTCAGCACCCTTGGGCAGATACAGGTCGCCGGTCAGCTCAATGCCATAGCGGTTGTGAAAGTGGACCTTCTCCCGGGTGACGGTGTCCCGCATCTGGAAGGAATAGCCGTTATATCTGGAATTCATATATGTGTCCTCCTTATACGTTCTTGCCCAGCTCATAGGCCTGCTTCAGGGCGGGGTGGTTCTGAATCTCGCCCACGGTTGTCACGCCTCCGGCAAAGACGGTACCGGCCAGGCGGGCCTTTTCAAAGCAGTCAATCCAGCCCTGGAGCCCGGTGACCGCTCCGTCCACAGTGTGCCCGTCCTCCTCTGCCGCAGCGGCCAGGAGATAGATGTCCCGGAACTGGTAGTCGGTGGGGAAGAGGGGGTTGGCCCGGTCCAGCAGGGTTTTCATCTGGCCGCACATGCCGTAGTAGTAGATGGGGGTGGCAAAGACGATGACGTCGGCGGTCAGCATGTTCTGGACGATGGTGTCCGCGTCGTCATGGATGACGCAGCGCTGGGTGTTTTGACAGACCAGGCAGCCCTTGCAGAACCGGATGTCCTTATCGTACAGGGTGACCTTCTCCACGTCGTTCCCGGCCTCCCGGGCGCCGCGGATAAATTCGTCTGCCAGAGTCTCCGAGTTACCGCCCTTCCGGGGGCTGGTGGAGATAACCAAAACCTTTTTGCTCATGTGCGATCCTCCTCGCTGATGGTACGTATGATACGGGCGGGTACGCCGCCCACAATGGTGTTTTCCGGTACGTCCTTTGCGACCACCGCTCCGGCTGCCACAATGGCGCCGTCGCCGATGGTCACGCCGGGCAGGACGGTGGCGTTGGCGCCAATCCAGACGTTCTTGCCGATGTGGATGGGGGCGGGGATCATACTGGCCCGGTCGCTGGGCGACTGGGCATGGTTGAGAGTGGCCAGCACCACGTTGTGGCCGATGAGGGCGCCGTCTCCGATGAAAATGCCGCCCTGATCCTGGAACTTGCAGCCCATGTTGAGAAAGACGTTTTTCCCGATGTGGATGTTCTTTCCGCAGTCGGTATAAAAGGGCGGGAACATGCCGAAGCTCTCGTCCACAGGCCGGCCGATGAGCTGGGAGAAGAGGGCCCGCAGTTCCTCCGGCGTGTGGTAGCCGCTATTGATTTCGGCCGTGATGCGCAGGGCCTCCTGGCTGACGCCGTGCATGAACTGATGCACCTCGCTGCCGCCCTGCACTTTCTCTCTGCTGTTCAGATGCTCCAAAAATTCGTTTAAATCCATCTTACACTCCTGATAGGTCAGATTTTCAATCTCATTGTAGCATCCACCTGAATAGATAACAAATACCTATATAGAATAGATTACTATGCTTGAAATCTATATTTATTCTGTGATATCATCAGACCAGAAGGAGGCGGGTCTGTATGGAATTGAGAGTGCTGCAATACTTCCTTGCGGTGGCCCGGGAACAGAATATCTCGGCGGCGGCCCAGTCCCTGCATCTCACCCAGCCCACCCTCTCCCGGCAGCTCATGGAGCTGGAGAAGGAGCTGGGCAAGCAGCTGATGATCCGGGGCAGCCGGAAGATTACCCTCACCGAGGACGGCATGCGGCTGCGCAGGCGTGCGGAGGAGATTCTGGAGCTGGTGGACCGGACGGAAAAAGAGGTCATGCAGTCCGACGATACAGTCAGCGGGGACATCTATATCGGCACCGGCGAGACCGACGGCGTGCGCCAGATTGTCAGAGCGGCCAATCAGCTCCAGGGGAGCCATCCGGGCATCCGCTTCCACATCGTCAGCGGCGACGCCATGGACGTGTGCGAGCGCCTGGACAAGGGCCTGCTGGATTTCGGCATTCTCCTGGGCGACATGGATAAGACCAGGTACAGCTGCATGGAGCTGCCCATGAAGGACACCTGGGGCGTCCTCATGCGGAGGGACAGCCCCCTGGCACAGCGGGAGACTATCTCACCCCGTGACCTGTGGGACAAGCCGCTGATTCTCTCCCGGCAGGTGGACAACAAGAGCGGCCTGTACCGCTGGCTGCGGAAGGAGCCCTCGGAGCTCCACACCGTGGCCACCTATAATCTGATTTACAACGCCTCCCTGATGGTGGACGAGGGGATGGGCTACGCCTTTACCCTGGACAAGCTGGTGAACACCGCCGGCAGCAATCTCTGCTTCCGGCCCCTGAAGCCCAAAATGGAGCTGGGGATGTACCTGGTGTGGAAGAAGTCCCAGCTCTTTTCCAGGGCGGCGGAGCTGTTCCTGGAACAGCTTCAGGCCCAGCTCGTTCCCCTGGATTAGACGAGCGCAGGAAGAAATACAGCTGTCCGGGCTGGACAGCTATATTGTAGAACAAAGGACCGGCTATGTCGAATACCCATTGTGGATGGTCAGATATAGCTTTTGAGCATTTTTCAATGCGCCTCACCAGCCCGGCCGCCGGGAAAGGAAGAACTGCGCACTGCAGACAAAAAGGCGGCGGGAGACCTGTCTCCCGCCGCCTTTTCTGCTCCGCTTGTGTCGCTTGGCGTATCCTTATTTCAGCTTTGCTCCGTCCTGAAAGGCGTTGCCCACTTTTTCACCCAGCTTGCGGTAGGCGTTGTGGATGGGATCGAAGATAATGGGCTGGAGCTTGTCCGGGTCAATCTTCCCGTCGGCGTCCAGCACACACTCATCCGCGCTGACGTTGACAATCTCGCCCACCAGGCGGCAGCTCTCCGGGTCGTAGCTCACCAGGCGGCACTCCACCGCCATGGGCAGCTCGTCAATGAGGGGGGCGTCCACAAATTCCGACTTGGTGGTGTGCCAGCCCGCCTTTTCCAGCTTGTTGGCCACTTTATTGCCCGACTCGATGCCCACATAGTCGCAGGCCGCCATCTGATCCGCCGTGGCCATGCTGACGGTGAAGGCCTTGTGGGCGAGAATGTTGGCGGTGGTCTTGTGACCGGCGCTGATGCACATGGACAGCTCCTTGTCGTCGCTGATGCCGCCCCAGGCAGCGTTCATGGCGTCGGGAGTGCCGTCCTCGCCGTAGGTGGCCAGAATAAAGACCGGCTGGGGATAGGTCCAGGGCTTGGCTCCGAAGTTCTTGCGCATGGGAAATACCTCCTGTTGTATTGATTTTCAGCAGTCGCCTGTAAGCGCAGATTTTCCTTGAACATTCCTTATCATCAGTATAGCACGGTGAGCGAAACAGGGAAAGGCCGGGTTTGCAATGTGCGCCGCTGTGTTGACCTCCAAGAGATCGCAACTTTTTTTCCGTGATTTTCCCCGGGATATCCTGTATCCTAAAATCACAGAAGCTGAGAAACACGAGAGCAGGCATCTGCACGGCACAGAGCCGGGCAGCGGTCTGAGAGCGGAGGTTACCATGATTACCATTCAGGGTTTGTATAACACCGCCGTCTGCTATACCAACGAGCTGGAGGAGACGGCGCGTGGCCAGATTCAGGCGGTGTGCGATCGGCCGGAGTTTGCCGGCTGCAAGATTCGGATCATGCCCGACGTCCACGCCGGAAAGGGCTGTACCATCGGCACCACCATGACCATCCAGGACAAGATTGTGCCCGGCATGGTGGGCGTTGATATCGGCTGCGGCATGGAGACGGTGGAGCTGGCGGAGCGGGAGATGGACTTTGACAAGCTGGACGCCCTCATCCGCCGGGAGATTCCCAGCGGCCGGGAGGTGCGTGACGGCCTCCACGCTTTGAACGGTCAGATTGACCTGACACAGCTCCGCTGCGCCGGTCAGGTGAACCTGGACCGTGCCATGCGCAGCATCGGCACCCTGGGCGGCGGCAACCACTTCATTGAGGTGGACCGGGCGGAGGATGGCCGGCTGTTCCTGGTGGTCCACTCGGGCAGCCGTCATCTGGGCACCGAGGTGGCCGACTACTATCAGGACCAGGGCAGACGAGCTCTCTGGGGCGGCACCCACCACCAGATTCAGAGCACCATTGCCCGGCTGAAGGCTGAGGGCCGTTTCCAGGAGATTGAGAAGACGGTCCGGGAGCTGAAGCGTGAGCATGCGCTGTCCATCCCCAAGGACCTGACCTATGTGGAGGGCGAGCTGTTTGAGGACTATATCCACGACATGAAGCTGACCCAGCAGTTTGCCATGCTCAACCGCAAGGCCATGGCGGATGTGATTATCAACGGTATGGGCCTCACCGTGGCGGACGAGTTCACCACCATCCACAACTACATCGATACGGATGCCATGATTCTGCGCAAGGGCTCGGTCTCGGCCAAAGCCGGTGAGAAGCTGCTGATTCCCATCAACATGCGTGACGGCAGCCTGATCTGCATCGGCAAGGGCAATGACGAGTGGAATTGCTCGGCACCCCACGGCGCAGGCCGTCTCATGAGCCGCAGCACAGCCCTTCACACCCTGTCCATGGACACCTTCCGGAAGGAGATGGGGGGAATCTACACCACCTGCGTGGTGCCCGATACCCTGGACGAGTCCCCCATGGCGTACAAGAGCATGGAGGAGATTGTGGCACAGATTGGACCCACGGCGGAGATTACCGCCCGCATCCGCCCGGTCTACAACTTCAAGGCGGCGGATTAAATCAAAAAGAGAGGAGGCGCCGGCTGATGAAACTTCCTCCCCAGGTGGAGACCGTGCTTGCGCTGCTGGAAGCATCCGACTTTGAGGCCTTCCTTGTGGGCGGCGCCGTGCGGGATTATGTGATGGGCAAGCGGGCCGCCAAGGACTGGGACATCGCCACCAGCGCGCTGCCCCAGCAGATCAAAGCGGTCTTTTCGGAGTATCACCTCATCGAGACCGGGCTGAAGCACGGCACCGTCACAGTTGTGGTCGACCACCAGCCCATTGAGATTACCACATACCGCACGGACAGCGACTGTCCCAGTCCCAGCCTGAGGGCCGACCTGGAGCGCAGGGATTTTACAATGAACGCTCTGGCGTACAACCCCAGAACGGGAGTGGTTGACCTTGTGGGCGGAACAAGGGACATTGAGAAGGGCATTGTCCGCTGCACAGGGGACCCGGACCGGAGATTCCGGGAGGACGGCCTGAGAATCCTGCGGGCGCTGCGGTTTGCGTCCGTGTACGGGATGGAGATCGAAGCGGCCACGGCAGACGCCATCCGGAGGAACCAAAGCCTGCTCCGGGGCGTGGCGGCAGAGCGCATCCAGATCGAGCTGACCGGGATACTCTGCGGAAAGAACGCAGCGGCTGTTCTGAGGGGCTTTGCCGGTGTGCTTGCCGTGCCGCTTCCGGAGCTTGCGCCTATGTTTGGCTTCGCGCAGCACAATCCCCACCACGACAAGGACGTGTGGAACCACACGGTGGCTGTGGTGGAGAACGTCAGCCCCCAGCCGGTGCTGCGCTGGGCGGCGCTGCTCCACGACGTCGGCAAGCCGCTGTGCTTCTCCCGTACCGAGGACGGCGTGGGCCACTTCTTTGGCCACGCGCAGAAGAGCGCCCTTCTGGCGGGGGACATTCTGAGCAGGCTGCGCTTTGACAACGCCGGCAGGGAACGGATTGTGCGCCTTGTCCGGCATCACGACATGCCCATCACGGTGGACAGAAAGCTTGTGAAGCGGCTTTTGAGCAAGCACGGGGAGGAAACAGCCCGGCAGCTGATTGAACTGCACAGGGCGGATACCCTGGGGCAATCGGATATCTGCCGATACCGGCTTGGGATTCTGGACGAAGTGGACGCCATGCTGGAGGAGCTTCTGAGGGAGGAGCGCTGCTTTTCTCTCCGGGATTTGGCAGTGGACGGGAACGACATGATGGAGCTGGGCCTGAAGGGCAGAGACATCGGCCGTATGCTTCAGGAATGTCTGAACGCGGTTCTGGATGAGCGGATTCCCAACGAGCGGGCCGCTCTGCTGGCCTTTGTCGGGCGGCAAGCTTGTCCCACTGTTCAACCCCAGCTATAATGGTGCTGAATACACTGCTTTAGAGGGAGTGTGGCTATGAAATTGATTCATCTCTCCGACCTGCATCTGGGCAAGCGGGTCAACGATTTTTCTATGCTGGAGGACCAGCAGTATATCCTGGCGGAAATCCTTCAAATCATCGACCGGGAGAAGCCGGACGGGGTGCTGATTGCCGGGGATGTCTACGACAAGTCGGTGCCCTCCGCCGAGGCGGTGGCGCTGCTGGACGACTTCCTGGTGCGCCTGTCCAAGCGGGAGCTGCGGATTTTTGTCATCAGCGGCAACCACGACTCCCCGGAGCGCATGGCCTTTGGCGGGCGGCTCATGGAGCGCAGCGGCGTCCACCTGGCCCCGGTCTATGACGGCAGGGTGGAGCCCGTGGTGCTCACCGACGAGTACGGCCCGGTGAAGTTCTACCTGTTGCCCTTTGTGAAGCCGTCCCATGTCCGGCGCTGCTTCCCCGAGCGGGAGATTACCTCCTATACGGACGCGGTGGCGGCGGCCGTTGAGGCCATGGGAGTGGATACGGCCGTCCGCAATGTGCTGGTGACCCATCAGTTTGTCACCGGTGCGGCCCGGTGCGACTCGGAGGAGCTCTCCGTGGGCGGAACGGACAACGTGGATGCGGCTGTCTTTGACCCCTTCGACTATGTGGCCCTGGGGCACATTCACGGCCCACAGCAGGTGGGGCGGGAGACGGTGCGCTACTGCGGAACGCCGCTGAAGTACTCCTTCTCCGAGGCGGGGCATAAGAAGTCGGTCACCGTGGTGGAGCTGGGCGCGAAGGGGTCCGTGACCATCCGTACAATCCCCCTGAAGCCTCTGCGGGACATGGTGGAGCTGCGGGGTACTTATGAGGAACTGACCCTCCGGGCGTTCTATGAGGGGACCAGCTATCCCCGTGACTACATCCACATCACCCTCACCGACGAGGATGATATCCCCGATGCGGTGGGCAAGCTGCGGATCATCTACCCCAACCTGATGAAGCTGGACTACGACAACAAGCGCACCCGGGCGGGCATCCATCTGGAGGGCGCGGAGGACGTGCAGCAGAAATCCCCTCTGGAGCTTCTGGAGGAATTTTACAGCAACCAGAACGGGCAGCCCATGAGTGAGGAGCAGCGGGCCTTTGCCAGAGACATGATGGAGCATATTTGGGAGGAGGATGAGGGATGAGACCGCTGAAACTGACGGTATCCGCGTTCGGGCCCTATGCCGGGCGGGTGACCATAGACCTGGAGAAGCTGGGCCCCAAGGGGCTTTACCTCATCACCGGAGACACCGGCGCCGGCAAGACCACCATCTTTGACGCCATCACCTACGCGCTCTACGGGGAGCCCAGTGGCGATAACCGGGAAGTGTCCATGTTCCGCTCCAAGTACGCCCAGCCGGACACCCCCACCGAGGTGGAGCTGGTCTTTTCCTATGGCGGCAAGACCTATACGGTCCGCCGGAACCCGGAGTATGAGCGCCCTGCCAAGCGGGGCGAGGGGACCACCACCCAGAAGGCGGACGCTGAGCTGACCCTTCCCGACGGCCGCCTGATTACCAGAGCCCGGGAGGTGAACCGGGCGCTCATCGAGATTATCGGCCTCAACCGCAGCCAGTTCTCCCAGATCGCCATGATCGCCCAGGGGGACTTTCTCAAGCTGCTGCTGGCGGACACCAAGAGCCGCCAGGAGATTTTCCGGGAGATTTTCAAGACCCGGTACTACATGGTGTTCCAGGAGAAGCTGAAAGGGGAGGCCGGAAAGCTCCAGCGGGACTGTGAGGCCGCCCGTGCCAGCGTGCAGCAGTATATCGGCGGCGTGGTGTGCCGGGAGGATGAGCCGCTGCGTGCCAGACTGGAGAAGGCCCAGGCGGGAGAGCTCCCCTTCCAGGAGACCACGGAGCTGATCGGGCAGCTGATTGCCAATGGCCGGGAGGAGGAAAGGGACTGGCAGAAGGTCCTGAACCAGCTGGACGAAGAGCTGAAGGAGACCTCCATCCTGCTGGGCAAGGCGGAGGAGGCCCAGAAGAACCGGGAAAAGCTGGACCTGGCCCGCAGGGAGCGGGCGGAGCTGGTGCCCCAGGTGGAGGCGGCCCAAAGGGCCCTGCAGGCGGAGACGGAGAAAGCACCCCGGCAGGAGCAGCTGAACCAGGAGCTGGGCGCGCTGGAGGCGGAGCTGCCCCGGTATCGGGAGCTGTCTGAGCGGGAGGCCGGCCTGGCGACCCAGACGGAGCATATCGCGGCACTGGAGCAGAAATGCCGTCAGCAGGAAGAGGCGCAGCGGGCCGGTTCTGAGGCGCTGGACGCCTGGAAGCGGGAAGCGGAGGCTCTGGCGCCTGTTGAGGCGGAGAAGGAGCGCCTGCTGGGGAAGAAGAGCCAGGCGGAGAGCCGCAAGACCGCTCTGGAGGCGTTGGAGACCCAGGTGGGCCAGTGGCAGACCTGTCTTCGGCAGATAAGCGAAGGGCAGCGCCGCCGGGAGGAGTTGGACCGGCAGCGGGAGACCCTTGCGGCTGACCTGCTGCGGAAAAAGGAACAGCTGCAGGCCAACCGGGAGACGTTCCAGGCCACCCAGACCCTGACCGAGGAGAGACAGGAGCAGATGCACCGTCAGGAACGTCTCCGGGAGAGACAGCTGGCGCTGACCACGCTTGCGTCGGCGCTGGACAGCTATGCCGTGGAGGAAAAGTCCCTGCAGGCATCTCAGGAGGTCTACCGGCAGGCCAGAGAGCGGTCGGAGCAGCTGGAAGAGGACTACCGCCGGAAGAACAGGGCCTTTCTGGACGAGCAGGCCGGACTGCTGGCCCAATCGCTGACAGAGGGACAGCCCTGCCCGGTGTGCGGCTCGCTCCATCACCCTGCACCTGCCCGGCTGTCCGGCGAAGCGCCCACTGAGGCGGAGCTGGAAGCGTCCAAGGAGGCGTGGGAGACAGCCCAGCAAGAGACCCAGGAGAAGAGCCTGGCCGCTGGGACGGCACGCGCCGCCCTGGAGGAGCGCCGGAACCAGCTGCTCCGGGAGCTGGCGGCCTATGTGGACACGCCCGCGTTGGATACGGCCCGGCAGCAGCTCTCCGTCTGTCAGTCGGATGTGGAGCGGGAGCTATCGCAGGTCCATGGAGTCCTGCTGGAGCTGGAGGGGCGGCTGGCTCACCGCCAGGAGCTGGAGCAGGAGATCGGGCGGCAGGAGGAGGCGCTGGATGGCCTGACAAAGCGGCAGGAACAGCTGCAGGCGGCCATCACCCAGGCAGAGGTGGCCCAGGGTGCCCTGGGCGGCCAGCGGGAGCAGCTGGAGGCCGCGCTTTGCCGGGAGCTTGCGCAGCATCTGGAGCTGTGCGGTCTGGAAGATGCCCCCAAGGCGATTGCCGGTGCGCTGGAGCAGACCCGGAACGCCCTCTCCCAGCTGGCGGAGCAGGAGCGGATTCTCCAGAAGAACAGCCAGCGGAAGGCGGAGCTGGACCGTCAGATTCCCGTGGCGGAGCAGAACCTGAGAGCGCTGGAGGAGGACGCTGGCAGACTGAAGGCAGAGCTGGCAGGGGCCGTCAGCCGCAGAGAGGAGATGGCCGGGCAGATCCAGTCTCTGCGGGAGGGGCTCTCCTTCCCGGAACCGGATGCCGCCCAGCGGAGGATGGACGCCCTGCGGGAGGAGCTCCAGGGGCTTGCCAGGGCACTGACCCAGGCCCGGGAGACTGCCGCCGCCCGTCAGGGAGAGCTGACCGCTGCCGATGGTGCCATCCAGGAGCTGGAGCATCTGCTGGAGCGCACTCAGGAGGTGGACGCCCAGGCCCAGCAGCTGCGCAGCCAGGAGCTGACCCGCCAGCGGGCAGAGGCCAGTGAGGCCCAGAAGGCGATCCACACCCGGCTGGTCACCAACGAGACCGCGCTGGAAAACATCCTGGGGAAATCGGCGGATTTGGAGAAGCTGGAGCAGCGGTACACCTGGATGCGGACCCTCTCCAATACCGTAAACGGCAACCTGGCCGGGAAGGAAAAGATCGCCCTGGAGACCTACATCCAGATGACCTTCTTTGACCGCATTCTCCAGCGGGCCAATCTCCGGCTGCTGGTCATGTCCGGGGGACAGTACGAGCTCAAGCGCCGCCGGGAGGCGGAGAACAACCGCAGCCAGAGCGGCCTGGAGCTGGATGTCATCGACCACTACAACGGCTCTGAGCGCAGCGTGAAATCCCTCTCGGGCGGCGAATCCTTCAAGGCGTCCCTCTCGCTGGCGCTGGGACTTTCCGACGAGGTCCAGTCCGCTGCCGGAGGAATCCGGCTGGACACCATGTTTGTGGACGAGGGCTTCGGCTCTCTGGACGAGGAGTCCCTTGCCCAGGCGCTCCAGGCCCTCACCGGCCTCACCGAAGGCAACCGCCTGGTGGGCATCATCTCCCACGTGGCAGAGCTGAAGGAGAAAATCGACAAGCAGGTCGTGGTGACCAAGGAGAAGAGCGGCGGCAGCCGGGTGGAGATTGTGGTGTCATGACCGGCGGATACCGGGCGTGACGCCCGGAAATAAAAGGAGCAGCTTTCATGCGTTTTCACAGAAAGCTGCTCCCTGCCATATCTGTTCTGATTGCCAGAGCGGGCTGCCCATGCTATGATAGGGCTGTCAAATGCATTACAGATTCTGCCGGTGAAGGGAGGGGACGAGATGGTTTTTCTGATTGCGGGGGCGTCCCACACGGGGAAAACCGCCCTTGCCCAGAGGCTTCTGGAGAAATACGGGTACCCTTACCTGTCCATTGACCATCTGAAAATGGGCCTGATCCGGAGCGGATACACATCCCTCACGCCCATGAGCAGCGACCGGGCGCTGACGGATTACCTGTGGCCGGTGGTGCGGGAGATGGTCAAAACCGCCATCGAAAACGGGCAGAATCTCATCGTGGAGGGCTGCTATATCCCCTTTGACTGGGCAAAGGACTTTTCGGAGGAATACCGCGCTCAGATTCAGTACCGCTGTCTGGTGATGAGCGAGGAATATATCCGCAGCCACTACCAGGACATCAAAGGATACGCCAGCGTTGTGGAGCGCAGGATGGACGATTCGGACTGTAACCTGGAGACCCTGCTCCGGGACAACGCCCAGACGCTGGAAGCCTGCCGGAAATATGGCGCAGAGTACATCCTGATTGACGGAACCTATCATGTGGACCTTTGACTTTATCAAAACTGAGGAGGTGGCCCCATGCCCCTGCATATTGTGAGAAATGACATCACCACCATGAAGGTGGACGCCATCGTCAACGCCGCCAAGGAGAGCCTGCTGGGCGGCGGAGGCGTGGACGGCGCCATCCACCGTGCCGCAGGGCCGGAGCTGCTGGCCGAGTGCCGCACCCTGGGCGGCTGCAAAACCGGACAGGCCAAGCTCACCAAGGGCTACCGTCTGCCCGCCAGGTTTGTAATCCACACCGTGGGCCCCATCTGGCAGGGCGGGAAACACGGCGAGCGGGAGCTGCTGGCCTCCGCCTACCGCTCCTCGCTGGAGCTGGCCCTTGCCAACAAGTGCGAAACGGTGGCTTTTCCCCTCATTTCCGCCGGGGCTTACGGCTACCCCAAGGACCAGGCCCTCAAGGTGGCGGTGGACACCATCGGGGACTTTCTCCTCGCCCACGACATGACCGTCTATCTGGTCATCTTTGACCGGGCGGCCTACACCATCAGCGGAAAGCTCTTTGCCGACATCGCCTCCTACATCGACGACCGCTACGTGGAGGAGCACACCGACAGCCGGGAGGAGCAGTGCCGCCGGGCCGCAGCCTTTTTGTGTGCGGATGAGGAAGCGGAACTGTGGGAGGGTGTGGCAGCGGCGCCCATGAGTCTGGATGAAGCCCTGGGCCAGCTGGACGAGAGCTTTTCCCAGATGCTGCTGCGGAAGATAGACGAGGTTGGCCTGACTGACGCCCAGTGCTACAAAAAGGCCAACATCGACCGCAAACTCTTCTCCAAAATCCGCTCGGATATCCACTATAAACCCTCCAAGCCCACTGCCATGGCCTTTGCCATTGCGCTGGAGCTGCCGCTGGAGGAGGCACGGGAGATGCTCCAGAAGGCTGGCTTTGCCTTCTCCCACGCCAGCAAGTTCGACATTATCGTGGAGTACTTCATCGCCCATCAGAACTACAACATCTTTGAGATTAACGAGGCTCTGTTCGCCTTTGACCAGAGCCTTTTGGGAGGTTGACGCCATGCCCCGCACCGATGTAACGCAGATGCCTTTTGCCAAGCTCTATCCCCTGTTGGTGAACAAGGCGGAGAAGAAGGGCCGCAGCAGGGAAGAGGTGGACCAGGTGACCGCCTGGCTCACCGGATACACGCCTGAGGCGCTTGCACAGCTGGAGCAGTCCGACACCAGCTACGGCGACTTTTTCCGAAACGCTCCCGCCATGAACCCCAACCGTACTCTGATCACTGGCAAGGTGTGCGGCATCCGGGTGGAGGAGATTGAGGACCCGCTGATGCGGGAGATCCGGTACCTGGACAAGCTGGTGGACGAGCTGGCCAAGGGCAAGGCCATGGAGCAGATTTTGAGGAAGTAATTGTCGCCTGCCAGGCGACCACATAAAAGCGAAATCCCCCTATACTGTGCCTGTAAGCCAAACAGCACAGAATAGGGGGATTTATTGATGAAAAAGAATTTGACCGAGCTGGTATTCATCCTGGACCGCAGCGGCTCCATGGAGGGGCTGGAGGGGGACACCATCGGCGGCTTCAACTCCATGCTGAACAAGCAGAAGAAGACGCCGGGTGAGGCCTTCGTGTCCACCATCCTTTTCGACGACCGGACCGAGGTGCTCCACGACCGGGTACGGGTGGGTGAGGTTCAGCCCATCACCGACAAAGAGTACTATGTCCGGGGCTGCACCGCTCTGCTGGACGCCATCGGCGGAGCCATCCACCACATCGGGAACATCCACAAGTATGCCAGACCGGAGGACGTGCCGGAGCACACCCTCTTTGTCATCACCACCGACGGCATGGAGAACGCCAGCCGCCGCTATTCGGCTCAGCGGGTGAAGGAGATGATCCAGCGCCAGAAGGAGAAATACGGCTGGGAGTTTCTCTTCCTGGGGGCCAACATCGACGCGGTGGAGACGGCGGGAAGCCTGGGCATCACTCCCGACCGGGCGGTGAACTACCACTGTGACAGTGCGGGCACCCGCCTCAACTATGAGGTGGTGAGCGACGCCGTGGCCGCTGTCCGGTGCAGCGCGCCCCTGGACGAGCGCTGGAAGGACGCCATCGAGGAGGACTTCCGCAATCGCCAGGGCGGCCGCCGCTGACGGAGAGACTCACATCTGTCCCTTCCATACCCGGGCCAGAATGTCCTTGAGCACCAGCAGGGCGTCGGTGTTGTTGTAGCCGTAGTCCACCCGCAGCTGGGTGAGCATCTCCCGCAGGGTGGGGGCGTAGTCGTCGATGCGCACGGTCTTGTGGTAGGTGGCCAGAACGGGGTACTTCTTGCTCCAAACCTTGTTCCAGTCAATCCGGGCCTGGGCCTCCTCGCTGACGCTCTCAATCATCTGCTGGGCCTGCTGCTCGTCAAAGTCGTACTCGATGAGCTCGTCCAGGGTCATGTTGTAGAGCATGGCCAGCCCTTTGGACTGACGGATATCGGGCAGGGTCTCATTGGTCTCCCATTTGGAGATGGTCTGGCGGCTGACGCCCAGCTTTTCGGCCACATTTTCCTGAGAGAGACCGCTCTTTTTCCGGGCGTGATACAGGCTGCTTCCCAAACTCATAGCGTTTTCCTCCTGAAGTATCATTTCTGCGTCTCAGTATACCGTCCGGGCGGCAAAAAATCTACCAAGGAAAACTGCCACTTTCGCCCGGTTTCCTGACATACCCACTTGTGGTGTGGTATACTGGAGGGAATCAGACTGTGATATCTGTTTTCAGGAGGTAAGCATGACCTATTCCGAAGAAGAGCTGCTGGAGGCCAAGCGGCAGATTGACTCCACCCTGCACAAGCTGCGTGAGACCGTCAAGACCCTGGAGGGGAAGGAAAAACCTGCCCGCTGCCGCGCCCAGATTACCCTGGCTAAGCGCCGTATCCAGGCCTTTACCATTGCTGTCTCCCTCATCGAGGGAGAGCTGGAGAAGCTGTCCGAAGCCTCGTCCTGAGCGGGGTTCCGGAGGCGTCTTACTTCAATACTGTGGTTATCCGCTCCAGCCCAATCCCCAGCCCTTCAAAGCCCACGCACCGGCTGGGGCGGGTGTTGACGGCGTGGTCCAGCAGGGGCTGGACCTGGCTGGCGGTGTCCAGACACAAATCCAGGGCAAGTACGTCCTCCCACGCCCGGTTGAGAAAGGCCACCTCACGGCGGCCGTGGGTGCGGGTAATTTCCATACGGCCTGCCTGATGGAGATATTCCTCCACCTGATTTGGGGCAAATCCGGCTGCGGCAAGGCTGTCAATCAGTCCCTCACGGAACAGTCCGGGGATGTCCTTCCACTGGAGCGGAGATACGTCATAGCGCACGAAAGTGTACCGGCTGTGACAGTGGACGGCCAGCAGGCACCTGCATCCACGCAGGTCGATGACATGGAGATCCCAGCAGAAACGCCGGTCCGGCTCTGTGCCGTAGGCCGGCGTTTTCACTTTCAGGAACCGCTGGAGGGGAAAGGTCAGGCCCAGTTCCATCACTTCACCTCGTGGGGAATGCCGATCTTCTCCACATGGAGTTTTCCGCCCGTCAGCTCCGCCGTCATCATGGTAATCTCCTGGTGGAACCGCCTGGGACCGCAGGAGCCGGGGTTGAGCCATAAAATACCGCCCTTCTCCTCCTGCACATACTTGTGGGAGTGGCCGAACACCACCACATCCACCCCGGAGAGGTCTGTCGGGACCTCCTTCCTGTTGTGGACCATGTAAAAGGTCACGCCGTCCAGGGTAACGGTGAGGTGGTGGGGAATGTCCTCCGCCCACTCCTTGTCGTTATTGCCCCGGACGATGTAGACCGGGGCGTATTTCCGCAGCTCGTCCACAATGCTCTGCTTGTTGATGTCGCCGCCGTGAAGAATGACGTTAGCATTTTTCAGATATTCCGTTACCTCTGGCCGCAGAAGGCCATGGGTGTCCGAGAGAATGGCAAGTTTCATGGTATGTGTGTTCCTTCCCGTCTGTGTTGCCTCCAGTATACCAGATTTTCCAGTCCGTCAAAAGAACTATATTTTCCCCTTGACTTTGACGCTCCGTCAACTGCTACACTGTCCGTAAGGAGGGATGAAAATGGAATATTCCATTCAAGAGCTGTCGCGCCTGTCCGGGGTGACCACCCGCACCCTGCGCTGGTACGACCAGATTGGCCTGCTGAAGCCCAGCCGTGTGGCGGAGAGCGGCTACCGCTACTACGGCGGCGCGGAGGTGGACCGGCTGCAGGATATTCTCTATTACCGGGCCCTCGGGGTGGAGCTGGCCCAAATCAAGGAATGTCTGGACGATCCCTCCTTTGACCGTCTGGCCGCCCTGCGAAACCATCTGACAGCCCTGGAGGCGGAGCGGGAGCGGCTGGAGAAGCTGATTTGGTCGGTGAAAGAGACCATCGGAGCGGAAGAGAGGAATGAAATCATGAGCGACGAGCAGAAATTTGAAGCATTCAAGAAGCGGGCCGTGGCGCATAACGAAGAGACCTATGGGGCGGAAATCCGCGCCAAGTACGGCGACAAAGAGGTGGACGAGGCCAACGCCGCGGTGATGAATCTGACCCAGGAGCAGTACCGGGAGTGGACCGACCTGGGCCGGGAGATTCAGGAGCGGCTGGAGGCGGCGGTTCAGGCAGGAGTATCCCCGGAAGGGGAGGAGGGAAAGAAGATTGCTGCCCTCCACCGCCGGTGGCTCACCATCACCGGAAACCGGTATGACCCGGCCAGACACCGGGGGATTGCAGAGCTCTATGTGATGGATGAGCGGTTCACCGCCTACTATGACAAACACACTCCCGGCTGCGCACGCTTCCTGCGGGACGCCGTGGCCCACTGGGTAAGCTGAAACAAGACCGCCTGGGTTCACAGCCCAGGCGGTCTTGTGTTTTATAGATGAACTCAGCCCTGCAGCGTCCAGCCGCAGTCGTTGTGGTAGATCATCTGGCGGGTCATGCCGCCGTCAATGCAGATGTTCTCGCCGGTGATGAAGCCCGCCTTGTCCGAGCAGAGGTAGAGCACCATGCTGGCGATGTCCATGGGATTGCCCACTCGTCCAGCGGGCTGCTGGATGGCGTCGGGACCCTCGTAGACAGTGTAATCGGTGTCAATCCAGCCGGGAGAGATGGAGTTGACCCGTACTCTGCCGCTGAAGCTCACCGCCAGAGCGTGGGTCAGGGAGGAAATACCGCCCTTGGCCGCCGTGTAGCTCTCGGTCTGGGGTTGGCTCATCCGGTCCCGGGAGGAGGAGATGTTCACAATAGCGGCCCCGGGGGCAAAGTGGGGCGCGAACAGCTTGGCGAGGTAAAAGGGCGCGGTGACGCCTACCCGCAGGGCATAGTTGAACTCCTCATAGGTGCATTCGTCGATGCCTTTCATCAGGGGCAGGGCGTTGTTGACCAGAAAGTCCACATGACCACAGTCGTCGATAACTTTGCGGGCGAAGTCCTCCAGGACCGTCTGGTCGGCCAAATTGCCCACATAGTAGTCATTGGGCAGCAGGTCAATGACGCATACCCTGGCGCCCTCTCTGCGGAACTCCTCCGCAATGGCCTTGCCGATGCCTCTGGCACCGCCGGTGACCACGGCGACTTTATTTTCAAACATGGCGTGTCCTCCTCAGTCAGCGTCCTCGTCCAGGGCCTCCACCAGAAAGCTCACCGGCCGGAACCCGTCGTTGCAGGAGAGCATGGCGGACCTGGGATTTTTCATCCAGCCGTCGTAGAAGTTCTCTCCGCCGTGGCTCAGGGCCAGCACAAAGGGGGAGAGGGTGTCCCAGGCGCTCTGGCAGAAGCCCTCGGGCCGCTCCCAGCCGTTGGCGATGAAGACCTGTCCCACTTTCATGTCGCAGGCGTGGGAGATGGGGTTCTCATATTGGGCCATCAGGTCCTCATACTGGGTGATGCGCATAACGGTGATTTTGCATTTTTTCATATGATGATACCCTCGCAGTGGTCCAGTTCATGCTGGATGATTTGGGCCGTCCAGCCGGTGAAGGTTTTCAGCCGCTCCTGAAAATGCTCGTTCTGCCAGCGGACCTTGATGGACTGCCACCGCTTGGCGGGTCGGATGCCGGTGAGGGAGAGGCAGCCCTCTTCCGCGTCGTAGGGGCCGGATTTTTTGACAATCTCCGGGTTGAACATGACCATGTAGGTGCCCTCATTGTCAAAGGCGATGATGCGCTTGTTCACGCCGATCATATTGGCCGCCATGCCCACGCAGCCGTCCTTGTGGTGCTCCAGGGTCTCCAGCAGGTCGGCGGCAATCTGAATATCATCCGGCGTGGCAGGCTCTGCCTTTTGGGCCAGAAAGGTCTCGTCTTTGCAGATATCTCGAATCATAGCTGTCTCTCCTTGTGCGCTTGAATGACTGCCGCAATGGTCTCAGCCGCAATGCGGGAGCCGAGTTCGTTGGGGTGGACGCCGTCAGGGGCGTAGAGGTCCTGCGTATCGGACAGCTCATAAAACCGCTGTCCCACATCGGCGAGGAGGGCGTGGTTTTCCTGAGCAGCCCTGTGGTATGCCTCGGACATGCTGCGGGCCATCTCGTCATAGTCCCAGCCCTTGGCCGCCAGCTTGTCCCCGCCTTTTTGGTAGGCCCAGGTGGCGTAGAGAATGGGGACGGCTCCGTTTTCCCGAATCTGTTCACAGAGCAGTTTTACACTGGAAAAGAAGCTTTTGGGGGTGGTTATGGGCCCGTTGCTCATCTCCTGGAGCACTACATAGTCCCAGCGTTCGGTTTTCAGCGCCGCCTGGGTCTGTGCGCCCAGTCTGGTGCTGGGGTTCAGGTGCTCGGACAGCCGGGCTCCGCCCCGGGTGTGGTGGACCACTTCCGCGCCGGTCAGACCGGTCAGCAGCCGGGGCAGATTGTTGGTGAAGGTGAAGCTGTTGCCCAGCATGAGAATACGCATGACGAATTTTCCTCCATGAAATGAAAACCTATGGGGTGTACACCTCACTGACTGTCCAGTAGAAATCACTAAAATTATCCATTACAATATATTGCGCGGAGCTGTCGTGGTAATAGTAATCAAGTAAATCAACCTGATAATCGGCGACGCCTAAATATGCTCCATGACCAAATACAGAGTGATTAAAACGGTTGTAAAAATGTAATCCGATGATAGTTTGACTCGGCCTGCTAAAAAAGCCTTCACCGTAGTCAATGGAATATTGATTCAAAAGTTCATGCAGCGAATCTTTTACTTCAGCAACAAGTGCTTCATAGTCTTCCTGCCCAAGACCAACCGGCTGATATGTATTGTCATCAATCAAAATTCCTGGTTCGATGTGGTAATTACAATAGGGGAGTCTGCTGTCTATTCTCATAATAAATAAGTTATATTTACGAAAAATCGACCTAATTTGAGTATCAATAAATTCCCAATATTCTTTCTCGGATAAAACAGGAATTGTCCAGCCAATTGGCAAATTTTCTTCGAATTCAGTTAATATATTATAGTTTTGAATCAAGCTTTTTTCGTCATCATCCAACGCATCATAGGCTTTTTTGGCGCTTGTATAAGGAGCAAGGTCATCTTTATTCTTGATTTTTTTGATATTCTTTACGGCGTCTATTGCAGTTTCGACGGCATCAATTCGCGCTAAAAAATCATAGCGGGCTCTGGCGTCAACCAGAACATCATAGTTTTGTATAGACTGTTTTTTTTGGAGGTAATGCCTTATATGCATATTCTGCCGCAACAATATCATCCTTGCTGTCAAGTGTCACAGTTCCAAGGTGTTGGATCAAGTCACTTACATTTCGTATACGGTCATAAATCTCCCTTGCCTCAGCTAGCACCTGGTAATTTTCTACGTGTTGTTTACCCTATTTGCTTAATGCGTCGTATGCCTGCTCGTCCTCGAGAATTGAATTCTCGCTATCAAGTGTTACGGAGCCAATGCTGGCAATCAGATCATCGACAGTCGCTGCATCTTTACTGGAACTACAGGCGGTCAGCGTTAATAAGCAGAGAATAGAGATTATAAGACATCGAAAATTCTTCAAAGCATTCTCTCCCACCAACATATTTATGAGTTATTTTACTACCGGCATTATAGCACAGCGGCAGAGGAAATACCACCGGAACAGCCCCAGATATAGAGTCCGGAAACAGCGAAAAGGCCGCTGACTGGCGTGTGGAAGTCCAGTCAGCGGCCTTCTGGATGTTGGGTGCGTTTTTTTTATTTGCTGTCGGCTGCTTTGTGTTCCGCTTTGGGCTTCATGCCCCAGAACACCGCATTCATCACAATTACGATGAGCAGGACGGCGGACATGGCCACCCAGAAGCCCATATCAATCCCAAACAGGGAAGTGCAGCCGAACAAATCCATCCACAGCTTGGACCAGGTCATATAAAATTTCTCCTGTCGTCAGAGTAGTTCGCCGTAGTGGCGTACATAGGCTTTTTTCAGGCTGGTTGCCAGCACCATATAGAGCAGGATGCAGGGGATGAGGTAGGCGAAATAGGCGGCAGGCAGGGCGACAAAGCCGAGCACGGCGCCGAAGGGGGTAAAGGGGATGATGGTCAGCACGGCAATGCCGGTTAGCGTGAGCAGGGTCAGGGGAGCGGAGGCTCTGCTCTGGAGGAAGGGCAGCTTGGGGGTGCGGATCATGTGGATGACCAGGGTCTGGCTCCACATGGACTCCACAAACCAGCCCGCCTGGAAGAGACCGATATACTTCGCCTGCATCAGGGCCAGCTCCGCGCCGCTGAAATGGGAGGCCAGGTCGTTGAAGAGCACGCCTCCGGAGACAAACATGGGGCAGAAGATGAAGTACATGAAGAGATAGGTGGTAAAGTCGAAGATGGAGCTGGTAGGCCCCAGCCAGAGCATGAAGTTGCCCACGCTGGAGGCGTCCCACTTCCGGGGCTTGGAAATAAACTCCTCGTCCACATTGTCCCAGGGAATGGCGGTGCAGGAGAGGTCGTAAATCAGGTTGAGGAAAATGAGGTGCACGCTCATCATGGGCAGGAAGGGGAGCAGGGCGGAAGCGGCCAGCACCGAGAACATGTTGCCGAAGTTGGAGGAGGCGGTCATCTTGATGTACTTGATCATGTTGGCGTAGGTCTTGCGGCCCTCAATGATGCCCTGCTCCAGCACCATCAGGTCCTTCTCCAGCAGGATGATATCCGCCGACTCCTTGGCCACATCCACCGCGGTGTCCACCGAGATGCCGATGTCGGCGGCCTTCATGGCGGCGGCGTCGTTGATGCCGTCCCCCATAAAGCCCACGGTGTGCCCGTTTTCCCGCAGCACTGAGACCACCCGTGCCTTCTGGTCCGGCGTGAGCTTGGCAAACACATCGGTGGACTCGGCGGCTCTTGCCAGCTCCTCGTCGCTCATGGCGTCCAGGTCGGAACCCAGCAGCATGTTGCGCACCTTCAGCCCCACCTGTTTGCAGATGGTGCGGGTTACCTTGTCATTGTCGCCGGTGAGAATCTTGGTGGTCACGCCGTGGCGGCGGAGGGCCCGGATGGCGTCCGCCGTGGACTCCTTGGGCGGGTCCAGGAAGGCCAGGTAGCCGATGAGCACCATGTCCCGCTCGTCCTTCACACCGAAGGCCCCCACGGGAGAGGGATTGCTCTTCTGGGCGATGCCCAGCACCCGGAAGCCCTTGTTGTTGAGCTCGTCCACGGTCTGGAGAATCCGCTGACGGATATGCTCCGTCAGGGGCTGAACTTCACCGTCGCACTCGGCAAAGGAGCAGATGGAGAACATTTCCTCCACAGCGCCCTTGGTCACCATCTGGGTTTTCCCGGATTTGTCCTGCACCACGGTGCTCAGCCGCCGGCGGGCAAAGTCAAAGGGAATCTCGTCCACCTTTACATAGTGCTCCGACAGGTCCACCAGCCGGAGGTCCTCCGCCTCGGCCTCCTCCGTCTTGCGGATGATGGCCAGGTCCATCAGGTTCTTGTAGCCGGTCTGGAAATAGCTGTTGAGATAGGCGTGGCGCAGCACCCGGGTGTCGTCCTCGCCGTTTATGTTGAGGTGGTATTCCAGCACTACCTGGTCCTGGGTCAGGGTTCCGGTCTTGTCGGTGCACAGAATGTCGATGGCGCCGAAGTTCTGGATAGAGTTGAGGTTCTTGACAATGGTCTTCTTCTTGCTCATGGACACCGCGCCCTTGGCCAGGCAGGTGGTCACAATCATGGGCAGCATCTCAGGGGTCAGGCCCACAGCGATGGAGATGCCGAAGAGGAAGGCGTCCAGCCAGTCGCCCTTGGTAAGGCCGTTGATGAAGAAGACCAGGGGAACCATCACCAGCATAAAGCGGATGAGAACCCAGGAGACGGCGTTTACGCCCTTGGTGAAGCTGGTCTCCACCGCCTCACCCGCCACCGAGGAGGCCATGGAGCCGAAGAGGGTGCTGTCTCCCACGCAGACCGCCACGGCGACGGCGCTGCCGGAGACCACGCTGCTGCCCATAAAGGCGATGTTGGTGTAATCGGTTACGCTCTCTTTCTGCGGGTTTGCCTGGGGCTGCTTCTCCACCGGCTCGCTCTCGCCGGTGAGACTGGCCTGGCTGACAAACAGGTCCTTGGCCTCCAGAATGCGCACATCGGCGGGAATCATATCTCCGGCAGACAGGTGGACAATGTCGCCCACCACCAGCTCGTCCATGGGGATTTCCACCTTTTCCTGGCCCTTGCGGGTGACTGTGCAGGTGGTGGTGATCATGGCCAGCAGCTTCTCCGCTGCGCTGCCGCTTCTGGACTCCTGGACGAAGCGGAGCGTGCCCGAGATGATGACCATGGTCAGGATGATGACCACCGTCAGACAGTCGAAGTCCTCCGGCGTGCTGCCGAACAGGGAGAGGGTGGGGAAGACCATGTCCGTCATGGTGGAGACCAGGGCCAGGCAGAGCAGGATGGCGGTAAAGGGATTGACAAATGCGCCGGCCAGCCGCCTGGGCAGGGATTTTTTCTTCTCGTGGGTCACCTTGTTGCTGCCGTATTTGGCGCGGCTGGCGGTGACGGCCTCCGGGTCAAGTCCGCTCAGCGGAGCGTGAAGCTCTCTGAGAAGGGTGGTGACCGAGGCGGCTGCCGCATCCTGAATGCGGCGGTTGTGCTCATCACGGAGGGCAGCCTGCTGGGCTGCCTGATGCGCCAAACGGCGATTCTCTTTCTTGTTCATGGTTTCATACCTCCTTGCGTGTGTTCAAGGCGATACAGCCGCCGGGGAGATGGAACTCCACGGGCTGTATACGTTGGGGACTGCCGTCGGAATCCATGTCGTTCCCTCCCCTCTTGCGTCCTGAATGAGTATAAAAAAACCGCAAGAAAAATCACATGGCGGAAACCTTGCGATTTTCTTGCGATTTGGTAAGAATTTAAGCTTACAGTTTGTCGCTGAATTTGTATCCGATGCCCCAGATGGTCAGGATATACTGGGGAGCATCGGGATTTGGCTCGATTTTCTTCCGCAGCTTTCGGATGAAGGCCATAATGTTGCTGTCATCCAGTAAGTAGTCGCTTTCCCACACGGCCTGGTAAATCTCTTCCTTGGTGAATACTTCGCCCCGGTTGCGGGCCAGGAAATACAGGATATCAAACTCCTTTGGGGTCAGTGAGATTTCGGCGCCGTCCCGGCTGACCCTGCGCAGTCTGAAGTCGATGGAGAGGCTGCCGCAGCGGATGGTGTCCTCCGCCGCGGTCTCATGCGTTCCTTCTCCCAGCTCCAGCATCAGGGATTCCGCGCTGCCGTTCATCAGGTCTCCCAGTCCTTCCAGCAGCTCCTGGGCAGCGGGGGAGGGGGGAGCGGTGCGGAGCGCGTTGGAAAGCCAGCCTGCGAGGGAGAAATCCAGCGTGACAAATCCAATGTGTTTTTTCATCACAGATTCCTCCTCTCTTACAGCAACTCACGCCAGCGGCGGATGTACCGGCCTTTGGCCAGGGTGACCAGGAGCAGATACAGCGATACAACAAGGGCCAGAAAGCCGAAATAGACAGGCGGCAGGGGCGTAAGCCCCAGGGGACTGCCGGCCGGGGTAAAGGTCAGAACGGTAAAGAACAGGGTGCCCAGCAGAGTGACCAGCATCACCGGCCTGGAGGGTCTGCTCTGGAGCAACGGCATCCTGGGCGTGCGCAGCAGATGCAGAATCAGCACCTGGGTCCACATGGATTCCAGGAACCAGCCGGTCTGGAAGAGAGCGATAAAGCGCAGGGCTTCCCCGCTGCCGGCCAGGGAGGCAAAGCTTCCGCCGCACACCGAGGGACACAGGACAAAGAACAGGTAGGAAAAGGTGAGAATGTCAAAGAAAGAGCTGATGGGGCCGAAAAAGCGCATGAAGCGGCCCAGGGTTCTGCCGGACCACTCCAGCGGCCGGGCACAGATCTCCTCATCCACATGGTCCCAGGGGAGAACCAGGCACAGGATATCATAGAGGAGATTCAGCAGCAGGAGCTGCAGAGAGGTCATAGGGAAAAAGGGCAGGAATACGCTGGCGACCACAATGGAGAGGATGTTGCCGAAATTGGACGAGGCTGTGATTTTGATGTACTTGGACACGTTGGCAAAGGCTCTCCGGCCCTCGTGGATGCCCTCCTCCAGCACATTCAGGTCCTTTTTCAGCAGGATGACATCCGCGCCCTCCTTGACGGCTTCCGCTGCGGTATCCACGGATATGCCCACATCCGCCTCCACAATGGCAGGCAGGTCGTTCATGCCGTCCCCCAGAAAGCCCACGGTGTGCCCGTTGGCCCGCAGAAGCTGCACAATCTGCACCTTCTGTCTGGGGGACAGCTCCGCAAACAGGGTGGTGCGCTCGACTTTTACGGGAAGCTCGTCGTCGCTCAGCTGCTCCAGCTCTCTGCCGGTCAGGATCTGGGCGGTGTCAATGCCCAGTCTCCGGCAGACAGAGACCGCGATATCCCGGTGATCGCCGGTCAGCACCCGCACCCCCACGTGGAGTTTCTGCAATTTTTGGATGGCTCCGGCGGCGCTCTCCTTGGGTGCGTCAAAAAAGGCCAGATATCCCAGCAGGATAAAGTCGTGCTCGTCCGCCGGTGACAGCGTGGCCTCTTTCAGCGGCTTATAGGCCACGGCCAGCACCTTCATCCCGTCCTCCAGCATCTCGTCCACAATGGCGCGGACGCTCTCCGCTCCATCGCCGGAGAACCCATGGCGCTGGCCCTTGTACTCCACACTGCTGCACCGGCGGCATACCTCGTCAATGCTGCCCTTGATGATCAGCAGGTTTTCATCCTCATGCCGGACCAGAACGCTGGCAAACCTCCGCTCGTAGTCAAAGGGCAGCTCGTCCAGCTTTTGGTGCCGGTCGGCCAGCTCCTGAAAATACCTCTCATGTCCCGGCATCTCACGGCACTGCAGAAGGGCGCTGTCCAGATGATTTTTCACTCCGGTGTGATAGAGACTGTTCAGATAGGAGAAGTCCAGAACCTTCTGGCTCTCATTGCCCAGAATATCCATGTAATATTCCAGCGTAATCTTGTCTCCGGTCAGGGTGCCGGTCTTGTCCACACACAGCACGTCCATGCTGCCGAAGCCCTGCATGGCGTTGATGTTTTTCACCACGGTCTGCTTTTTTCCCATGGCCGCGCTGCCCTTGGCCAGACAGGCGTTGATGACCATGGGGAGCATCTCCGGCGTCAGGCCCACGGCAACGGACAGGGCGAACAGGAACGCGGAAACCCAGTCGCCCTTTGTCAGGCCGCAGGCAATCAGAACCACCGGGATGAGAACGGCCATAAAGCGGATCAGGACCCACGCAATGGAGTTGGCGCCCTGGTCAAACCTGTTTTTCCGTGAGGATTCCGCCGCCGCAAAGCCGCCGTAGACGGTATCTTCGCCCACGGCCAGGACCACGCCCTCGCCGCTGCCGCCGGTGAGGGCGCAGCCCATGAAAACCAGGTTGCGGTACCCGGCGTAGGACTGGGCCTGACCCTGAGAGAGGGTGTCGGCGTTCTTTTCCAGAATTGCGCTCTCGCCCGTGATGACCGATTGGGAGACAAACAGGTCCTTGGCCGCTGTCAGACGGATGTCAGCCGGGACCCGGTCACCGGCGGACAGGCGGACTAGATCGCCCACCACCAGCTCGGTGGAGGACACCCTAACCCATTTCCCGTCTCTGCGCACCAGCACCGTGGAAGCGATCATCCCTGTCAGACGGTCGGCCACACGCTTTGCACGCAGCTCCTGGGTGAACCGCACCGCGCCGCTGATGAGCAGCATGCACAGGATAATGACCACTGTGGTAATATTGCGGCTGAAATTGGAGGCCAGCACCACGTCGGTCAAAAAGGAGATGCAGGCCAGCACAAACAGGATGATGGTGAACGGGTTGAGAAAAGCCCGTCCCAGGCGATAGAGCACCGTATCCGAGGCACGGCCGGATAAGCTGTTTTTTCCGTACCGGGCACGGCTCTCCTCCACTTGCTCGTCGCTGTAGCCTTGGTCGGAAATATGAAAATCCCGGAACAGCGTGTCAATGTCCATGTATGCGTAATCAAGGACACGCCGATGGGCGATAGGACTTGCTTTCATTGCCTCACCTCCGCAGGGTTTTTCTATCATACCATAGAATTACTCTGCTGCGTGGAACAAAGTCCTTGCTTTTTTCTTGCTTTCTGCAATGGAAATATAAACGGGAGCGGGG
>CABIYL020000003.1:294763-305834 GCA_902362925.2 Clostridiales bacterium
CCCCGCTGTAAACCGCCGTGCAATCAAGTGCTTTTCGGCTTCTTGTTCAGCTTCATGTTGATATTCAGGCGGCCTGCTGCCCAGAGCGGCCATTACGGAGCGCAAATCCTCCAGGGGCAGGAGATAGACCGCCGTGTTGAAAAGGGTCTTGCGGCGACCGTCGTTGTAGTGGGCCAGAAGTTCATCCAAAATCGCCCGTTTTTCCGCCTGCCGGGCGAGGTAGGCGCCAAGCCCCAGCTCCCTAGCCTGGGCGATGTCCTGCTGCCGGCTCCGGTGTGGGACAAAGGAGTCCCCGTCGTCAAAGCCCTCATAGCGGGAGCAGGGGTACTCCGGACACTCCCAGCAGAACTGGACGCCGCCGTGCTCCAGGGAGCACTTGGCGATGGCGCAGCTCTGGTTGCCCGCACTGCCTCCGCAGCCGGGGCAGTAGCCGCCCAGGTGCATGGAGCACAGGGCACAGTTGAGACCGCACAAGGAGAAGCGGGTTTCTGCGCGCGTAAAGCCTTTCATAGTGCCCTCCTCACCGGGTGCCGAATCACCGTTTTCAGCCGCTCCGGTTTGCACCGGCGCACGTCGCTCAAATAGATTTCGTGGTGGAACCGGGTCGCCCCAAAGTCCTCCTCATACCCCTGGGCCTTGATGTATTCCTCCATGGCGGCCACGGTGGCGGGTTCGTCGTCATAGGGGCCGATGTGCATGCACTGGACGCACAGCCCCTCCTCCCAGGGGAAGAACGCTACCGGGGAGAAGTCCAGCTGCTTCTTTTCCGTGGCCGCCCGGATGGCCCGGTCGAAGACCTCTTTCGTCACAAACTCCGGCAGGCGGATGAGGGAAATCCAATGAAAATCCTCTTTGTGGGCATAGTCCATCCCGTGGACGCCCTCCTGCCACCACAGGCCCTCCAGAGGCGGCACCACATAGTCAAAGTAGCCCTCCAGCTTGTGCTTGCCCATCTTGCTCATCTTGATGGTATATGCCACGGCGTAGAGCAGCTCCAGGGCCTGCTTGTAGGCCCCATCTTCCTCGTTGGGGTCTCCCTGGCCCCGCACTGCCAGGAAGTTCATGGCGGGTACGGTGACGATACCCGGCGTCTTGGGCGGCAGATAGAATTCCTTATATTCCTTCTTATAGTCGAAGGCCATGGTTATTTCCTCTCCGTCTTTTTGGGCTTGCTTCTCAGTGCCTCACAGGTGATGCGGGTCAGCTCCGTCATCAGTTCCCGGTCCTCCACATCCTCCACCAGAAAGGAGTCCCTGGCCCCCTCGTAGGGCGGGGCCTTGGGCAGGTGGGGAAAGGCCGCTTCGCCCTGGGGAGTGACCTTGACGAAAAACTGGTCGTCGCAGATGACAGCGAAGAACACATCGTCGCAGTAGAGGCCGTACTCCCCGAACATCTTTCGGCTGCGGATGACGCCTGCTTCCCGCAGCTGCTCGGCCACATAGTCCACAAAATCAGCATGAGACGCCATGTCAATTCCTCCTGTAACGGTCGGCCAATGTAACGGTCAAATCCCCAAGTCGTTCCCGCAGCTCTTCTGGCTCAAGCAACTCCGCCTTGTTTCCAAAGGTCAGAACCCAGCTGAGCACGCTGTCCGCGTTGGGAAAGCCTCCGGTAAAGCGCAGACGGCCGTCCGGCTCCACGGTGAAGCGGTCTGCTCCGTACTCCTCTATCAGCCGCCAGCGGCAGGTGGGTTCAAAGAGAACAGTGACCTGATATTTCACCGGAAAGACCTGCTCTGGCTCCAGGTTGGGCAGCGGTGCGGAACGCGGGGCAAAGGGCTCGCCAGTGGTGAGCTCCGTCATACGGTTCAATTTGAACAGGCGGAAATCCTCCCGCATCCGGCACCAGCCCCACACATACCAGGTGGACCAGTGAAACACCAGGTAGTAGGGTTCGACGGTGCGCACAGATTCCCCCTTGGGGGAGAAATAGGTAAAGCAAATGGTGTGGTGCTGCTCAATAGCCCCCTGGATGAGCTCAATTTTGGGCGGCAGGCTGGTCTTATACCAGGAGGAGAGGTCGATGAGTATGTGAGCACAGCCGGGTACCAGACCGCCTGTTCCGGCGGACAGCTTCTCCATCAGCTGAGCATAGCGACGGGTGCCGCTGACGCTGTCCAGGCTGCGCAGTCCCGCCAGGATGGCCTGCATCTCAGGAGCGGTGAGCACGGTGCGGTCTACCCGGTATCCCTCCATGATAGAGATGCCGCCGCCCGCCCCCTGGGCGGTGGTGATGGGAATACCCGCACGGCACAGGGACTCGATGTCCCGCTGGATGGTACGGCGGGACACCTCGAACTGTTCCGCCAGCTCCGGTGCGGTGACCTTTTCACACTGGAGCAGGATGGACAGAATGCCGATGAGCCGCTCCATCTTCATGAGCCGCACCGCCTTTCTTGTTTTTTCTGTATTATAGCACAGGAACACGACAACTGTCTGTCATGTTTCGCTTGCCTTGTTTTTTTATCTTGCTTGGGTATAATAGAGGCAGCAAAGGAGAATTGCCATGGGAAAAATCGTGTTGTATCTCGCCATGAGCGTGGATGGTTATATTGCGGACAAGGGGGGCGGCGTGAGCTGGCTGGCGGGCGATGGCAGCGAGCCGGACGCCCCCGGCAGTTACCCGGCATTTTTGGATACGGTGGACGCCATTGTCATGGGCTGGACCACCTATCACCAGCTGGTCACGGAGCTCTCACCGGACAGCTGGCCCTATGAGGGCCGCCCCTGCTATGTGGTGACCCACCGGCAGGAAGAGAATCAGAGGGATATTTTCTTCTGGAATGGGGAGCTGACTGCCCTGGCCGACAAGCTGAAAGGGGAGCACGAGGGCAATGTCTGGATTTGCGGCGGCGCGTCCGTGGCCGGACAGCTGCTGAAAGAGGGGCGCATCGATAAGCTGTGGCTGTCGATTATCCCCACAGTGCTGGGCAAAGGTGTGCGGCTGCTTCCGGAGCTGTCTCAGGAGCTTCCGCTGAAGCTGGTGGGAACGGAGCATTGGAACGGAATCGTGGATCTGGTGTATGAAAGGCGGCGGACGCAGACATGAAAATCCGGGAAGTCACCGATCGCAAAAAAGAGTATCTCGCTTTGCTGTTGCTGGCGGATGAGCAGGAGAACATGGTGGACCGCTATCTGGAGCGTGGGACCATGTATGTGCTGGAGGACGGCGGAGTCAAGGCCGAATGCGTGGTGACGGACGAGGGCGGCGGCATCCTGGAACTGAAAAACATTGCCGTAAAGCCGGACTGTCAGGGCAAGGGCTATGGGAAAGCCCTGGTGGACTTCCTCGTCCAAACCTACATGGGACAGTATGCGGTGCTGCAGGTGGGCACAGGAGACAGTCCCTCCACCATCCCGTTTTATGAGTCCTGCGGGTTTCGCAGGCACCACCTGGTTAGGAATTTTTTCACCGACCACTACGACCACCCCATCTACGAGTGCGGGGTTCAGCTGGTGGATATGGTTTATCTGCAAAGGGAGATATAAAAAATGTGGAGTGTCCAACAGACACTCCACATTTTTGCATATCCGGGATGCGTTACAGCTTGAGCCCTTCTGCCCAGGCCTTCAGCTCTGCCTCGTTCAGGCGGCCATTGAGCATCCGTCCATCCACGATTTTGGCACCGGGGGCACTGGAGCGCAGTCCGGCCGCCGACTTGCCCAGTCCGCTGCCGCCGGAGGTGGCAAAGAGAACGATGGTCTTGCCGGTAAAGTCATAGGCCTCCAGGAAGGTGTTGAGAATGGTGGGGGCCACATACCACCACACGGGGAAGCCCAGGAAGATCACATCGTGTCCGGCTACCGGGGCGTCGGTGTCGGCCAGAGCGGGACGGGAACTGGTATCCTTCATCTCCACGCTGGAGCGGGAACTCTTGTCCATCCAGTTCAGGTCGGCGCTGGTGTAGGGGACGGCGGGTTTGATCTCATAGAGATCTCCGCCCACGGCGCTGGCCAGAGCCTTTGCCGCCTTGGCGGTGGTGCCGGTAGCGGAAAAATAAGCAACCAATGCGTTCATGTGAATAACCTCCTTTTCTGGCTCCATTGTAAATCCCATGTCCAGAAATGTAAAATACCCATTTTCTATTTACAGATATTCTGTGAAGGCATTTTTATCTTGCGGGCGGGGGGCGGGGGTGGTAGGATGAACGCAGGAGGGATGCCCATGGAACTTCGTGTTTTGAGATACTTTTTGGCGGTAGCCCGGGAGGAGAACATCACCAAGGCGGCTGCGCTGCTCCACCTGACCCAGCCCACCCTGTCCCGGCAGCTGATGCAGCTGGAGGAGGAACTGGGGGTACAGCTCTTTCACCGCAGCCGTTACCATATCGTGCTCACCGACGAGGGGATGCTGCTGCGCCGCCGTGCGCAGGAGCTGGTAGACCTGGCGGACAAGACAGCCCGGGAATTTGCCGCCCGGGAGACGAAGCTGATGGGGGAGATCGCCATTGGAGCGGGGGAGAGCCGGAGCATGACCTTCCTCTCCCAGGCCATCCGCACCTTTCGGGAGCGATACCCCAAGGTCACCTTTCGCATCTTCAGCGCCAACGCCGACGATGTGAAAGAGCGGCTGGACACGGGACTTCTGGATATGGGGCTGCTGACGGAACCGGTGGATGTGGGCAAATACGCCTTTTGCCGCATGCAGGAGAAGGACCGCTGGGGCGTGCTGGTGCGGGCGGACTCCCCCTTGGCTGGGCTGGACGCGGTCACGCCGCAGGATTTGGAATCGGTTCCGCTGCTGGTCAGCGGGCGGGAGAGCGTACAGCGGGAGCTGGCCAGCTGGTTTGGGGACTGCTGGGATCACCTGCAGATTGCGGCCACCTTCAACCTGATTCTCAACGCCGCCAATATGGTGCGCTGCGGCGTAGGGGCGGCGCTGGGCCTCGACCTGAACCTGGCCTTTGATGACCTGCGATTTCTGCCCCTTTCTCCGGCCATGGAGACGGGAACGGTGCTGGTCTGGAAAAAGGATCAGGTACTGACTCCGGTGGTGGAGGCCTTCCACCAGCATATTAAAAATGTCCAATAGGCATATTAAACGAAAGAAAATAAGCATTAGACATAGTGTGAGAACCGCTTTAGAATGTGGGTGTCCGAGGAAGGACGCCCACATTTTTTCGTCTGGAGGCTTTGATATGACCATACAGGAGGCGAGTGAACGCTATCACATCCCCATGCACATTCTGCGGGAATATGAGCGTTGGGGTCTGTGCGGTGCGGTAAAAAAGGTGATGGGCGATTGGCAGTATGACGACGCCGATCTGGAGCGGCTGAGCACCATCATGACCCTCCACGACATTGGATTTACCGTGGAGGAGGTGGAGGCCTATATGCGCCTTTTGCTGGAGGGAGGGCATACGGCAGCTCAGCGCCTGAGAATGCTGGAGAAAAAGCGCAGCGCGGCCCTGGAGGAGATTCACTTCAAGGAGCGCCAGCTTCAGCGGCTGGACTACCTGCGCCATGAGATCCGAAAGACACAGGGAGGGACGAAAGTATGAAACGAATTTTTGCTGTGCTCACCGCTCTGGTGCTGCTCTGTGCCCTGACGGCCTGCGGCAGGACGGAGGACAAGAGCTCACCTGCAACGGCAGCGGCAACACGGCTCTGGACTGTAATGGAACCTATACCAACAACGGCGGAGACGTTACCACCAACGATGGATCAGAGAACAACCCGGGCCAGATGGGCGGCGGTAAGGGCGGTGCTCAGTCCGGCGGAGGCCGGCAGAGTGGAACAAGCGGCGGCGGTCGTCCCGATGGCCAGACCGTTCCCTCCAACGCCTGAATCTGCTCTGTGTTTATCGAAAAGCAGCTATTGACAGCCGCTGTTGCCGGTCCGCTTCTGCGCTCCATGACGGCCTGCGGCGAAAACGGAAGTGAGCCAAGCAGCACCGTTGTCATCCCGCTTTCCGGCGCTTCCACTGTGGATACCCGGAGGGACCAAGAGGCTGCGCGACCTTAAAATCGAGACGGCGCATGCGTACTGCGCTTCGTTGATAGACCGTCAAAAAGTAAGCTAGGCAGAGGAAGATTCCCCTGCCTCGCTTGCTTTTTCTATATCATTTTCATGGAATAGCGCATGCCGCCATCCGTTTGGAACGCTATCCAGAAACCAGTGGCAGTTTTCCGTTCTGCCGATGGAAGAATCTCCACGGTCAGGAATTCAAAAGGTTGAGCGGCGCTGGCGGTTTTTATCAAGAACTCCTTGCCGGATTTTGGGATTCCAGTTATACTGAACATAACATATCTCTGTCAGATGAATATGGGAAGCATGCTGCCTTCGGGGCGCTATGGAGAAATCATCAACAATACCTTAATCAATCAGTGAGTGTTCAGAGTTTTCTGCCCCTGCAAATCAGTTGCGTCCATTGTCAAGGCGGTGAAACGGATTCGCATACTGTTCAGCGGCCTATTAAACTCATTGTGGAATAAGGAGAAATTGGGATGACAGAGCTTGAAAAAATCGCTTATGCAAAAAGCTACATAGAAAAGCTTGCTAATGGACTTAACCCTTTGACTGGGCAGGCTGTTCCAGATGCGGATATCATAAATAATGTTAGAATTTCCCGCTGTCTTTTTTATGTGTCTGATATACTGCGACAAGTTGTGGAAAATGGAGGCATATCGCAGAGAAAAGTAAAAACAGCGAAAGTGCCGTTTCAGCTGGACCATGAAGCGCGGAAAAATTTCCGCTATTCTGAAACTCCAATTCCAATTAGCGAAATCACAAGACGCATCAATGAATTGACCCAACCGGAAGAGATGAAAAAGCTAAACTATAAATCTATCTTAGATTGGCTGATACAGGCAGGTTTTTTGGTAGTGGTGGAAGAAGATGATGGAAAAACAGCCAGAAAACCAACCGAGAATGGAGAGCGGCTTGGAATTGCTGCGGAGCAGCGCCAAGGCGCAAGGGGAGTCTATACAGTGGTGGTATACAACAAAGCGGCCCAACAATTTATTTTGGATAACTTAGACGCAGCAATTGAATTGAGCCAAAGGTGAGATATATGACGGAAGTAGTTGCAGCCCTGATTTGGGATCAGAAAAAGTTTATGATTTGTCAGCGCCCGGCACATAAGGCCAGAGGGCTGTTGTGGGAGTTTGTCGGGGGTAAGGTGGAACCGGGTGAAACAAGGGAGCAGGCTCTTATCCGGGAATGTCAAGAGGAGTTGGCTGTCACACTGGATGTGGGCGAAGTGTATATGGAGCTGATCCATGAATACCCGGATTTAACTGTTCATCTAACGCTGTTCCATGCTACCATTCAAGAAGGTATTCTACGGAAACTGGAGCACAATGATATCCGCTGGATTACGGTGGATGAGATTGACCGATTTGAGTTCTGTCCGGCGGACAAAGAGATAGTGGAGCGGCTGAAAAGTACCGTTTAATGCGTGCTGTCACTGGTCGGGAATCCTATATTCTTGCCATCTTATCGTTCTTTTGGTAAAATAGTATACAACGCTGTCAAGGGTTGTTAGAGAGCTCGACAGCAGATGACCGCAGTTTTGTCAAATGCTCTGCCGGAAGGCAGAGCATTTTTGCGCTGACAGGGTTTTAGAAGTTTAAGTTTGTGAATTTGATGTATATGCCTTTAGAGAGGACGCGTATGGACGGCATGAGTTTTCCTTTATTTCAAAGATGCTGAATACCATTGACCCCGGCCGCCCGCTCTATGACAGCCAAGTAGAGCGGGCGCTACAAATCCATCGTGCTTATCAGCCGAACATGGAAGCAAAGATTCAACTGATTTGCTTCAAGGAAGAAAACCAGAGCAAGCTGCCGGGAAGCTGGAGCGGTTTCTCTCCGGCATTTCAAGTGGGGCATTCCACTGGTCTATGACGGCGTACATTTTACGGAGCAGGGGCACCCAGCCTTTGCCGCCAGACTTCTGGAGGAACTCAAATGAAACAGATTCTGCCTCTATTTCTTTCCGTTGTGCTGTTGCTGGCCGGATGCGGCGGGAATGCCGCGGACGGTTTCTACCAGCAGATAACGCAGGAAAAAGCCAAAGAGATGATGGACACCCAAGAGGCCATTATCTTGGATGTGCGAGAGCAAGACGAATACGACAGCGGACATATCCCGGGGGCTGTCCTGTTACCGGTAGGTACCGTCGACGAGGATACTGCTGCCGAAGTGATCCCTGAGAAAGAGTCCACGGTACTCGTCTATTGCCGCAGCGGAAACCGTAGTAAGATAGCAGCGTCTGCACTGGCGGAGTTAGGCTATACCAAAATATCTACGAATTTGGAGGTATCAAAACCTGGCCCTATGAGACGGAACCATAAGGACAACGGAAGCCTGTGAGCAACGCAAAATCCATATCGCCTATAAAAAATACCGCCCGCTGAAATTATGAGATGTTCAGCGAGCGGTATTTCTGCTATATTCCTTGTAATCTGCGCAGGTGATAAGACCATTGGTCGGACAGTATTCCTTTATTTTGTATTTCGATTGGCCCAAATCCAGAAGAGTCATCCAAATACCTCAGTTTGCAGCCTTTGCAGGTCTTCTGAACTTCACGGCAGGTCTTACAGTACGCGCCACAACAGCCGATTTTCTCCGTGCCATTCATCGGGGCGAGCTCCCTTCAGAACAATAGATTTTCAGAAAATCGCTGATGCTTTCTTCAACCGCATGAAGCGACTGCTCATCGCCGTATTTGATGTTGATACATCGCTTTCCCTTTTTACATGCCGGCAGACTCTCTGCTAAACGATTCAGAAACTCCTCATCGGAAAAATGGATGGAGAAATGGTTTTTCGCTGCAGAAACCGCCACATATCCCTCATTCATCTTTTTCCCCACCAGCCACATGGGCATAGAGAAGGAGAGCTTATCGGCTGGGGAAATTCCGTATTCATAAATTCTATGAATGCGTTGATGGGTCGCTGTTGCTCCTCGTTTAACGATGCAACATACTCAGAAACTGAAGCTACACTCATACGGCACCTCCATAGTTCACAAATACAAATAAAATCAAACATTAAACTCAGAAAAACCGTTATTTTAGACAGTTTTTCTGGCAAATTGGTCGGAGTGTCATTAAAGGATCTGTGAAAACCCAGTAATATCAATGGTTTGCAAGCAGCGAGCAAGGCTTTTGTCCTATCAAAATCAAAACAATAGAATTGCCACTCAATTTCGTTTTGAGCGGCAATTCTTTTTGCAAATTTCAGAAAACACTTATTAGCTGCCTTTTGTAAAATAATTTAGCAATACTCCTCTTGGGAGGGAATGAAACCTTTACGAACATTACCTTCATGATTAAATTGGATATAGTTATATTGATGGCCATATTGAATATCTTTGTTTTCAAAGATAATAACTTGGTGTAAACAGTCTTCTTCTAAAATGTCTTCTACCATTTTCTTTTCCATATAGTCATCAATCCATTCACCACTTTCATCCTTCTTGCGTTCCTTCAAAGAGACAAGCGGTGAATCTAGTATAACAAATCCGGGATGTAGGCGATTGTTCTTAAAGCAATAGCGCATTAAGCCGATGACCATGGCAGAAAGAATGAATGCCCGATAGCCTTTTCCCCAGTCAGAGCGAGCCTTTCCATCAATCGATAGATCCAGCGTTTCAGCATCAAAAGTCACATCTACATTTTCCGGGAATCCCCACTTCTTCAAAACGCTTTCAATTTCACTGCAATAATCATTATAAAGAGTTGAAGTAGACTTGTTTGTAGATTGCTTTGTTTTTTTGACTTTTTCGCTATACGCAATAATATCAAGTTCAACGGAAGATAAATCTTGCTGATAAATTTCAAGGGATTTTTTCATTGCATCGAGTTGTCTAATTGTTGCAATATTCCTGTTAAGCTTGGACAATGATGCTTGTTTTTCAGCAATCGTCTCCGATAATTGCTTGTTTTCTTCTAGTAAGCGTCTGATTGACTCTTTGTTGCTTTCAAGTCACTCTTTGATGTCGTTTATGGAGTATGTTAGATCTTGAATTTTACTTTTTAGTTGAACAGCATGAACTTTAAAATATTCAAATAGAGCTTCACTACTATCTGAGTCTATTACGCCTGTTGCAATTGGCTGGTGACAAACTGGACAATCCAAGTGCGGAAGCTGCTCAAGGAAATCAGTATATGTTGAGACCATACCGTTTCGTTTCAGTTCTTCCGCATAATGTTGTTTTAGTATTTCAAATTCGGTAATTTTGGCATCATCTTCGAAGCACAGCTTTTTTAATTCATCCACTTTAGTTTGATTTTGAGTTATCTGTGCACTTAAAAGAGATATATTATTTCTCAGTTGACTTATCTCTTCAACCATCAACTGCGTTGTTTCAGCTTTAGTATATAGTTGATAGTTCGAGTCTTCTTCAATTGCTGCAATTTTTCTTTTTAATATATCTTTTTTCTTTACAAGGAACTGTACGACACCTGCTCGCCGAATGTTTTCGTTTTCTACATTATCAATTTCCTCAATGTTTTGATCATCTGAGCCAGTTATTATATATTTGAGAACAGATTTTCTAGCGGTTTTTTCTGTGTATTGAATCGACTGAAACGATGACCCCTCTGCAATAATATCTGTTTCATCAACTGTTATTAAATGAACTATATCGCGAAACGAGAGTGTACGCTTTTGGTTTTGCTTATTCTTTTTCAGGTAAGCATTCTCAGAATGACCTTGTAACAATTGCAGTAGATACCTAGAAAGGTTCTTAGTGTTTGATGGGTCATGCTTATAGGGCATTATTAGGCGTTCGCCATTGTGCACAATGCAAACTTTACTTGAGCCAATCGTTCTTTCAATTCTGTATAATTCATCATTGATAGTGAACTCCAAGGCAATTGCATTATAATCTTTGGCTTCAGTAATATTCTTGGGAGGATTTTCACCACCTAGTATATAATTGATACATTGAAAGGCAAATGTTTTACCTGTGTCGGAATCACCAGTAATTACATTTAAACCTCTTTCGAAGGTCAAGACTGCATCTTTTTTTCCGGTTGATTGCATAATGAAGTTGGACACTTGAGAAAAGAAAATCCATAGTGATTTTACTCGTATGGTAGAATGAAGTTCCCACACCACATTC
>CABIYL020000004.1:0-6610 GCA_902362925.2 Clostridiales bacterium
GCCGTGTGCGGTGAAAGCCGCATGCACGGTGCGGAGCGGGGGAAAATCCGGCGATAACTTCAAAGGATTACCTATCGCTATCTGGCTCCAAAAGCCAGGGTATGAAGCAGCTCATGGCGGGCGGCGGCATCATCCTGCTGGGCACCACCTTGATCCCTCTGCTGAGCGGCCTGTTCTAAGGTAACGGCCTATGGATTTTCTCACCGACTGGCTCACGGACTGGCTCAAAGAGCTGTTGATTGGCGGGATCATGGGGAACCTGGAGGGGCTCTTTGATTACGTCAATACCCAAGTCGGAGAGATCGCGGTACAGGTGGGGACTACCCCGGCGGCGTGGAACGCCGGGGTATTTTCCCTCATCCGCCAGCTTTCCGAAACGGTGATTTTACCGATTGCCGGGCTGGTACTGACCTTTGTTGCCACCTATGAGCTTATTCAGATGCTTTTGGAAAAGAACAATATGCACGAGTTTGACGTGGCGAATATCTACAAATGGATGTTCAAAACGGCTTGTGCCATCTTCATTCTCTCAAATACCTTTGATATTGTGATGGCCGTCTTTGACGTGTCGCAGACGGTAATTGCCCAGGCTGGAGGGCTCATCCAGGGCTCCACGGACATCACGCCGGATATGATCACGGAACTGGAAACCACCCTGGAGGGGATGGACTTAGGGCCGCTTCTCGGCCTGTGGCTCCAGTCCTCGATTATCGGCGTTACCATGTGGGCGCTGGGCATCGTCATTTTCGTTCTGGTCTATGGGAGGATGCTGGAAATCTATTTGCTCACCAGTTTGGCTCCGATCCCTATGGCGACAATCTCCCACCGTGAGGTGGGACAGATGGGGCAGAACTATCTGCGCTCCCTGTTTGCCGTAGGCTTCCAGGGGCTGCTCATTCTGGTGTGTGTTGCGATTTATGCGGTGCTGATCCAGGGAATTGCCACGGGCGGAGATCCCATCGGGGCGATCTGGGGCACCGTGGGCTATACGGTTTTGCTCTGCTTCATGCTGTTCAAAACCGGGACAATAGCGCGCAGCATCTTTAGCGCGCACTAAAGAAAGGGGTGTTATATGCCGAGAAGATATGGGCCCGACGGGACGCGCCTGTGGTATGGGAAAGCGCCGGAGGACTTTAACAAGGCCGATGTTGCCCGCTTCATGGCGGAAACGGAGGCCGTTTTACAAAAGCGGGAATTGCTGGGCGGCAGGGATGACGCAAAGACGATTGCCCAGCAGTTAGCCGAGGGGCGGGCGCAGGCCGCCCGTGAGAACGCCGCCCGGCCCGCCCCGGCAAAGGGCAAGGAGGCCAGGAATGACCGATAAGGGCACCTCTGGACAAAGTGTCCAGAAGTCCCTAGAACTCACAGAGGGGCTGTTCCTCATGGATGGCATCGAGGGCCTGCGCTCCCTGCCCCGCCATTCCGTGGATATGCTCTTAACCGATCCGCCCTATGGGACAACCCGGAACTTTTGGGATGTACCATTGCCACTCCCGGAGCTGTGGGAGGCGGTGAAATGGGCGGTCAAGCCGGACGGCGCGATCCTGTTTTTCGCGCAGTGCCCCTATGACAAGGTGCTGGGGGCCTCCAACCTGTCCATGCTCCGCTATGAGTGGGTATGGTACAAAAGCCGATGCACAGGTTTCCTCAACGCGCGGCGGGCCCCGTTGAAAAAGACGGAGAACATCCTGGTGTTCTACCAGAAGCTCCCCCTTTACAATCCGCAGTTTGAACAGGGCAAGCCCTATAAGAGGAGCTTGACAAACAACGGGGACAGCCCGAACTATGGAAAATTCGTCCGCACCACGGGCGGCTCGGAGGACGGCCTGCGCTTTCCAGGGAATGTGCTCACGTTCCCCACCGTCCAGCGCACCGTCCACCCCACGCAGAAGCCGGTGGCCCTGTGCGAGTATTTCATCAAGACCTACACCCGGCCCGGCGAGCTGGTGGCGGACATCTGCGCGGGCTCCGGCACAACGGCGGTGGCCGCCCTCAACACGGGCCGCCGCTTCCTCTGTTTTGAAACCGTCCCGGCCTACTATGCCGCCGCCAGTGAGCGCATCCGCGTGGCGGGCGCGGCGGTGGAGGCTGGGGGCAAGGGCGTGTAAAATTCAGTATCTTTTTGTCGGCTGGTATGCTATACTTTCTCCATAAGGGGGTGTTTATGTGGCAAACCTGAACGCGAAAGAATATCAGCGTTTTGAAGAAATCAAGCATACAACCGACGAGGGCGTGGAGTTTTGGTACGCCCGTGAGCTTGCGCCGGTATTGGAATACGCCAAATGGGATAACTTCCGCAAGGTAGTGGACAAGGCGATGCTGGCTTGCCAAAACAGCGGCTTTCCGATTGACAATCATTTTTCCGAGGTCAGGAAAATGATCGAGATCGGGAAAGGCGGCAAACGGAAATCGGTGGATTATATGCTGTCCCGCTATGCCTGCTATCTGATTGTGCAGAACGGAGATCCGCGAAAAGAAGCCATCGCCCTGGGCCAGACCTATTTTGCCATCCAAACCCGCAGGCAGGAAATTGCGGATGCGTTTAATCAACTGGACGAGGATAATAAGCGTCTGGTGATCCGCGGCGAGGTCAAAAGCTGGAACTCTATGCTGGCAGATGCCGCACACCGGGCAGGCATTACGGAACAGGTTGAATACGCTGAGTTTCAAAATGCCGGGTACATGGGCCTATATGGTGGCCTGCGTGTTGCCGACATCCACGCCCGGAAAGGGCTTGCCCCCGATCAGAAGATATTGGATCACATGGGCAGTGAAGAATTGGGCGCAAATCTGTTCCGCATTACGCAGACAGAGGCGAAAATGCGCCGCGACGATCCCCAGGGGCTGGACGAGGCAAGCTCCATCCATTACACGGTGGGAAAGGAAGTCCGGGAAACGATTGAAAAAATCGGAGGCACCATGCCGGAGGACTTGCCTACACCCGAAAAGAGCATCTCTCAGGTTGAGCGGGAACAGTTAAAGAAATTGAAAAAAGACCGCAAAAAACTGATGCTTGATGAATAAGGCGATCATTTTCCCGACGCCGGGAAAATGATCCGGCTTCTACGCCGCTTGCAGAAATGCAGGCGGCTTTTTTGATGTAAAGGAGTGTGAAATATTAAAAAATATTCTGTGATCTACGCCGATCCTCCCTGGCGGTATTCTGCAAAGAATGTCCAGGGGGCGGCGGAAAAGCATTACCCCACAATGGGGATTGACGAGTTATGCACGCTCCCGGTGGCGGATCTGGCGGCCCCGGACAGCGTGCTTTTTTTGTGGGCTACATTCCCGCAGCTCCCGGAGGCCCTGCGGCTGATCAAGGCGTGGGGCTTCACTTACAAGAGCGTTGCTTTCGTCTGGCTGAAGAAAAACCGCAAGTCCGAGGGCTGGTTCTACGGCCTGGGCTTCTGGACGCGGGGCAACGCGGAGATTTGCCTGCTGGCAACTCGGGGACGCCCTAAGCGGCAGGCGGCAAACATCCACCAGTTTATCATTTCCCCCATCCAGGAGCACAGCCGCAAGCCGGAGGAGGCCCGTGATAAGATCGTGGCTCTCATGGGCGACGTGCCCAGGGTGGAGCTGTTTGCAAGACAGTCCCCGCCCGGCTGGGACGTGTGGGGGAACGAGGTGGAAAGCACCATCCCGGACTTCTGGACAAAGTGTCCAGAGGTGGCCGGGCCGGAAAGGAGTGATTGAAATTCCCTATGTAAATGTCCCCAACGACTTATCCAAAATCAAGACCAAACTTGCCTTTAACCTGACAAAGCGCCAGCTTGTGTGCTTCGGGATCGCGGCGGCGGTGGGCATCCCGTCCTACCTGCTGGCCCGGAGCGCCATCGGCAACACGGGAGCCATGTTCCTGATGATGGGGGTGGCGCTCCCGGCGTTCCTGCTGGCGATGTATGAAAAAGACGGGCTCCCCTTTGAAAAGGTGGTGCGGAACGTCCTGCGGGCAAAGTTCCTGCGGCCTGGGGTGAGGCCCTGCCAGACGGAAAATATCTATGCCCCGTTCACCCAGCGGGGCGCTGTGCGAAAGGAGGATGCGATTGCAGAACGCAAAAAGCCCAAAGCGCGGCCCCGGAAAGGCCGCTAAACGGAAAGCGGCGCTCTCCGCCCAGCAGACCATCCCCTATCTGGTAATGCACCCGGACGGGGTGTGCCAGCTCCCCGGCGGGCTCTACACAAAGACGGTGGAATATGAGGACATCAACTATTCCGTTGCGTCCACGGAGGATCAGACGGCGATTTTTGGCGGGTGGAGCGCGTTCCTCAACTACTTCGACAGCTCCCTGCCGTTCCAGCTCTCCTTTATCAACCGCCGCTCCCGTTCCCGGAGCAAGTACAAGGTAAACATTCCCTCGGCCCAGGATGACTATGACAGCATCCGGGCCGAGTTCACAAGTATGCTGAAAAATCAGATTGCCAAAAGCAACAACGGCATCGAGCGGTCTAAATACATCACGTTTGGCCTGCCCGCCGAGGGGATCGCGGAGGCCCGCCCCCGCCTGGAACGGGTGGAGGCCGACGTGACAGGCAACCTCAAACGGCTGGGCGTTCCCTCTGTCCCGATGGACGGGCAGGCGCGGCTGGCCCTGCTCCACGGCCAGATGCACCCCGGCAACCGGGAGCCGTTCCGCTTCTCCTGGCAGGACATTCCCAAAACCGGGCTTGGCACAAAGGACTATATCGCGCCGGACAGCTTCGACTTCCGGCAGTCCCGGACGTTCCGCATCGGCCAATACTGGGGCGCGGCGTCCTACTTGCAGATTTTGGCGTCCGAGCTCTCTGACAAGCTCCTGGCGGAGATCCTGGAGCTGGATGCGGAAATGACAGTTACGCTCCATATTCAGACAGTGGATCAGCTCAAGGCCATTAAGACCATCAAGGGCAAGCTCTCCGACATCGGCAAAATGAAGGTGGAGGAACAGCGCAAGGCGGTGCGGGCCGGGTACGATCCCGACATCCTGCCTCCTGACCTGATTACGTTTTCCAAAGACGCGGCGGAGCTCCTGGCCGATCTGCAGTCCCGCAACGAGCGGATGTTCCTCTTGACGTTTACGGTTATCAATATCGCGCCCACCCGCCAGCGGCTGGAAAACGATGTGTTCACGGTGGGCGGCATCGCGCAGAAATACAACTGCGCTTTGAAGCGGCTGGACTGGCAACAGGAGCAGGGCTTTGTGTCCTCGCTGGCCCTGGGATATAACGAGGTGGAAATCCAGCGGGGCATGACTACCAGCTCCACGGCGATCTTTATCCCATTTATGACCAGGGAGCTGCGGATGGCCGGGCCGTCCCTCTACTACGGCATGAACGCCCTTTCCCACAACGTCATCATGGCTGACCGCAAAAAGCTGAAATCGGCCAACGGCCTGTATCTCGGCTCCACGGGCTCCGGCAAGAGCTTCGCCGCAAAGCGCGAAATCATCAACGTGTTTCTTGCCATCCCCAAAGACCGCATTATCATTGTCGATCCGATGGGGGAATATGCCCCGCTGGTTCGCAGGCTGGGCGGCCAGGTGGTGGAGATTGCCCCCGGCTCCCCCAGCCATATCAACCCGATGGACATCCAGCTTGATCTGGACGATGACGAAAGCCCGCTTTCTATGAAAGCGGATTTTTTGTTGTCCCTGTGCGAGCTTGTGGTGGGCGGCAAGGATGGCCTGCAACCCATCGAAAAGACGGTGATTGACCGCTGTGTGCGGCTCATTTACCGGGACATGGCCCTGGGCCTGGGGGACGGCAAGCCGCCCCTGCTCCAGGACTTGTACGAGGAGCTTCTCAAACAGCCGGAGCCGGAGGCCCGCCGGGTGGCAACCGCCCTGGAGCTCTACTGTACGGGCTCCCTTAACCTGTTCAACTACCAGACCAACGTAAAACTGACGGCGCATATTGTCTGCATCGTCCTCAAAGGGCTGGGAGAAAACCTCCGCAAGATCGCCATGCACGTTACCAACGACTTTGTAACTTCGGCGGTCAATGTGAATTTCCACAACGGCGTTTCTACCTGGTGCTACTTTGACGAGTTCCACATCCTGCTCCGGGACGCGCTCACCGCCAGCTACTTTGTGGCCGTGTGGAAGATGCTCCGAAAAAAGGGCTGCGTAGCCGAGGCATCCTTGTTGGCCCCCTCCCGCAGAGTTATAATATACATATAGAGGCGAACAACGAACTTTTGTAGGAGGTATGAACGATGCGGACAATCTTAAAAATCATCGCGGCTCCCTTTGTCCTGGCCCTGATCCTCATTGTGGCGGTGCTTACGTTCCTGTCCTGCGTGGCGGGGGCGGTGTGCATTGTGGCTTGTGTGGGCCTGTCCCTGCTGGCGATCCTCTGCCTGCTGGCCGGGCAGACAGTAGGCTGCATCGCCATGTTTGTGCTGGCGTTCCTGGTTTCCCCCTTTGGGCTCCCGGCCCTGGGCGGCTGGCTGGTGGAGCGTTTGCATGGTGTGAAGTATGCGGCGATGGACTTTATGGCGAGCTGATACTTATGGACAAAGTGTCCAGAGGTGCCGGGCGGCGGGTGAAACAGACCGCCGCCCGCTTTTTCTGCTGGGAAAGGAGGTGCGGCTATCGCTACAACTTACATCCGGCCCTACAAGGTAGCGGCG
>CABIYL020000004.1:6841-16035 GCA_902362925.2 Clostridiales bacterium
GGCCAACAAAATCGGCTATGAAACGGCCATGCGCTGGACAAAGGGCAAGTATCAGTTTTTTGTATGTACCCACATTGACAAGGGCCACATTCATAATCACATTTATTACAACTCCACCGCCCAGGACTGTTCCCGGAAGTTTCACAACTTCATCGGCTCCAGCTTTGCGGTGCGGCGGCTCTCTGACCGGGTGTGCATTGAGCATGAGCTGTCTGTTATCCAAAATCCGAAACAGCACAGCAAGGGCCGCTTTCTCCATTATGGCCAGTGGATTGGAGAAAAGCCGCCCACCGCACAACAGCGGGTGCGGCTGGCCATCGTGGAGGCCCTGGGGAAAAAGCCCGCCGACTTCCCGGCGTTCCTGCGGCTCATGGAGGAGTCCGGCTTTGCGGTGAAGCATGGGCGGGGTGGCGTGATCTCGTTCCTGGCCCCTGGGCAGGATAAGTACACCCGCCTGCGGGCTTCTGTCCTGGGCCCCGGCTTTGATCCCGATGACATCCGGGCAGTGATTGCCGGGGAGCGTCCGATCCCGGAGCTCCCGAAGGACAGCCCAGCTCCGCCCCGGCGCGTCAATCTGACCATCGACATTCAAGAGCGCATGGCCCAGGGCAAGGGCCCGGCCTATGAACGGTGGGCCAAAGTTTACAACCTTAAACAGATGGCCGCCGCGCTCCAGTATCTCCGGGAGCATGATCTGATGGATTATGACGCGCTGGCCGCCAGCACCGAGGCGGCGGTGGATCGCGCCCACAAGCTGGCCGGGGAGCTGCGTGATACGGAGGCGGCCCTCTCTAAAACTTCTGAGCTCATGGGCGCGGTGGTACAATATGCAAAGACGCGCCCCGTGTTCGATGGCTACAAAGCGGCCCGGTATTCTAAAAAGTATCTGGCCCAGCACGAGGCAGAGCTGGCTGACTACCGGGCTGCAAAAGCTACTATGAGCGATCTCCTGGGCGGCGCAAAGCTCCCGAAAATGGACACGTTGAAAAAGGAGCGCCGGGAGCTCTCCGAAAAGAAAAAGGCCCTCTATGCCGAGTACCGCAAGGCCCAGGCGGATATGCGGCAGGCTGTGGCGGTCAAGGCGAACATTGACCATCTGCTCGGCCATACGGACGGGCGGGAACATAAGGCCCAGGAGCGATAGCTCCGGGACGCAGACAACAGGCGCTTGCGCCTGAACTTCTGGACACTTTGTCCAGAAGTTCAGCGGGTTTGGGGAGCTCCCCAACAAGCATTTTTGCGGGGCCCTCGGCCCTGCAAAAATTTCGAGTGTGGGCACACTCGAATTGCTTGCCGAAACGCGCAACCCCGGAAGTGGCGCGAAAAAACGGAGGCGCGTGGTTCTCTTTACGCATCCTCCGTTTCCTTGGCCGCTTTCATCGCTTGGATCGTGGCTTCTACAATTTTCAGTTCTTTTTCGTCCAGGGCGTTGAGCATGGCGTCAATCCGCTTTCTGCACTCGCTCCCTTTATTCTTGGACGGATAAAAGTATTGATCTACCGATATATCAAACATTGTCACCATCTGATAAAAGGTATTGAGGCTGGGGTGCTGGCCGTCATTCTCGTTATACATGATGGTGCGCGGAGCCCGGTCAACAATATAGGCCAGTTGCTCCTGCGTCATCCCGCTGGCCTCCCGCGCCCGCTTGATGGCGAGCCCTATATCGTGAAAATCAAATCGTCGTTCATCTCGCTCCATCTTCATAATATCACCTAATGTAATTTTACATTTCAGGTGTTATTATTTGAACGATTGTATATTTCATTCTACTGACTGTTTAATTTCACGAAGAGTGAAGAAGAGGATTGTTCAGACAGCGGTAACAAGCTATAATTGAATTGTATGAGGTGGTAATATGCGAATTGCAGTTTGCGAAGATAATAATATAGTTGCTGCGTTTATGGAAGATTATATAGCTTCTATGGAAGCGGAAAATATAGAGTACGAGATTTTTACTTCTGGTGACGATCTTATCCATTACATGGAACAGGAGAATGTGACTTTCAACATTCTCTTTATGGATATTGAAATGCCAGGGCGAAACGGTATTGAAACTTCTGCGTATGTTAGAGAAAAGGATAAAAATGCGCTTATTATTTTTATCACTGACCACAAGGAATATGTTTACGAGGTATTTGATGTATTGCCGTTCCGCTTTTTGATTAAGCCTGTTACACGAGAAGCATTAAACCTTGTTATGAAAAAGGCATTTGAACATTTTAATCTTACAAAGCAAGTTTTCTTTTTTAAGCAAAATAAAACTCAGTTGCAGGTTGCCTTTGATGAAATTATTTATTTCGAGGGAAATTTACGAAAAGTTCGGCTCGTAACTACTGGAGGAGAGTATGATTTTTATGGCAAGATCTCTGAAGTGGTTAAAAAGTTAGACGGAAACCTGTTTTTACAAATACACAATTCCTACATAGTAAACATGGATCAAATCCGCAAAATATCCGAAAGTGTTGTGTTGCTAAAATCGGGAATTACACTTCCGATCAGCAAAAAGTATCGGGAATATGTGCGGCAAAAGCATATTCGATATATGGCATGGAGGTGCGAGTAAGATGGATTTTTCAACGTACCTATTGCTTTCTCTTGTCTATATCCCGCTGAATGTTTTCGATCTTTTTATTATCACGCGATACATGAATACTTTATATGGCCCCCCTCAAAAAGGGCCGTATATTAAGTTGTTGAAAATTTTTATTGTGTTATGTGCGTCACTCATCTACGCACCTTATACTGCACTATGGGGGATTGCAGTGCTTTGTATTATACTGCTACCGTTCTATAATGCAAACAAGCAAAAAAAGATTATATTCCATATTACATTGGTTGTACTGGCGTTGACTTCCCTATTTACTGCTTTTTCTCTTGGAGAGTCAATGGCTTTGCAAGACTTTTATATGGGAATATTTATTATTTTTCTTCCGCATATCATTTTCTTTGTAATTTGTAAATTGGCCGGAAAAGTGTGTGCTCCTACTGAGGTGAAACTTCCATACAAAATGTGGCTCCCACTTTTAGCCATCCCCCTAATCAGTATATTAGGTGTTGCCTATATTTCATATTTGGCAACACATAGCAGTTTGTCCATAGAAGATACAAATATGATACAATTTCCGCTTCTCTTGATGTTCCTGCTTGTGAATATAATTGTTTTTTATCTTTATGGAAAATTGTCAGAATTAGTACAAAAAAGGGTAGAGGGGGCACTTTTTGAACAACAACTACATTTGCAAGAAGAACACTATCAAGCGTTGATAAATGCACATGATCAGATTAGAGGTATCAGGCATGACATGAAAAATCATCTTGAAGCTATTTCTATATTGGCAGGCCAACACAAAGACGAAGAAATCCTTAGATACCTAAATGATATAGTCAATCAAATTGAAGTGTCGGATAATACCATTTTTACTGGAAATTCCGGGATTGATGCAATTCTTAATCTAAAACTGAGTGAGGCCATTAGAAAAGGAATATCCATTTCAAAGAGCATACTTGTGCCCCGTGACCTCTCAATTCCATTTTCAGATAGTGTGGTAATTTTAGGGAACATTTTTGATAATGCAATAGAGGCTTGCGGGCGAGATCATATTAAGGAGCCGCTTATTTACTTCAAAATGCAGTATGTCGATAGTATGCTGTTTATAGAGATCAAGAACAAAACCACTTCAAAAAACGATCCCCAAAATTTGTTGCGTTCTCGCAAGCCTGATACGGCTTATCATGGATTGGGATTAAAAAATGTACGCCATATAGTAGAGAGGTATAACGGTACAATGAACATCAGCATTGAGGATGGCTTTTTTACAAACAAAATTATTCTGTATGGTGTGCAAGCTAAAAATGACGAGTTACCTCTGTAATTCTTACAACTTCTCAAAACATATAGAAGAAAGTGCTATGATGCTATTGTAACAATAGTCATAGCACTTTTTATTTGGGAGGAAAATTATGCCTACACTACTAATCGCGTTATTCATCTTGGCACTCCACATCTTTTTGTGTTTCAGAAAGCATTGGGCCTGGGGCGGCCTTGTGCCCGCCCTTACTCTGCTCTTAATGATTGCCAGCCCCTTTGTTTTTGAAAATACTACATTTTGGGAAAGCCTTGAAACCTTTGGGGTGCTTGAACTCCTGCTTCTTCTTGGATGGGTACTATGCCGCGATAAAAGAGGTCAGGGGAAATGAAAGCAGTATTTCGGAAAGAATGTCGGCATCAGCTATTAAGTTTTAAGTCAATCTTTTTTGTATTGCTGTTTATTGTTCTTGGTATTTCTCTGGAACAGCTTTTTTCTGCCGTTTCAATAGATATTGGCGGAATAGACAACAAAACATACGCCGGATCATTTTATGTGATCATAAAACTTGCGGTAATACTTTTCGGTTATTTGTTTTCATCTATTCTTTCTCATAGTTGCATTAACCGGGAAATGGAAAATAAATCGGCTCGTCTGGTTATCAGTAAAATATCCAGAACTGAATATATTGTTGGAAAATATCTCGCAAATATCATGTTTTGGATTATATGCTTTGTTTTGATCTATGGCGGCCTATTTCTGAAATACAGAATATTTGATATAAGCGAGCTGGTAACGAATATTGTGACTTTGATGTATTACAACAGCATCATTTTACTGCTATCTACCGTTGTAAGGCGCGGAGCTGCCAGCAATTTCTTAGGCCTTGCTGTCAGTATTGCTCTCCCGTTTATAGGGCTATACACAATGGCTAAAAATAGCTTTTTGCGTTTTCTATTCCCGTATAGCTATATTTTTAATTTGGATTGGAATACGCTTGTCCCTGTTATGCTTTCTGCAATCATTGTCGGAATGGCAGTTGCACTTTTCAAAAGGGTGGATTTATAAAAATGAGTGTGATAGAGATTAACAATTTGGAGAAGTCCTACGGAGCAAAGAATGTCTTGCGGGGGCTGAATTTAACGATTGAAAAGGGCGAGTTTTGGGGGCTGATAGGGAAAAATGGTGCAGGAAAATCCACTCTAATTAACATCCTTTGTGGGACTGTTATTAAAACTTCCGGCGGCTTTCGTATAATGGGAATAGATGATACGTCTATTGACAAAGCGAAAGTCCGCATGGGAATTATGCCCGATGTATCTGAACTCTTTGGAGATATGAGTGGTTTAGAATTTATGGAATATATGCTGGCCTTAAAAGGGCATCATATTCGGTCAAAAGATATTCTTGCTCTCTTTGAAAAAGTAGATCTCGCAGTGTCATTGAAAACTAAAATTAAGGCATATTCTTTCGGTATGAAGAAGAAAATTGCGATTGCACAAGCTATTGCCGACACCCCGGAAATATTGATTTTAGACGAGCCTACGTCAGGAGTCGATCCGGAGTCAATTCTGCATCTGCAAAATCTTTTTGAAAAGCTCAATCAAGGGGGAACAACCATATTTATGGCATCCCACAATCTTGATGAGGTAAGTCGGATATGCTCTCACATTTCTATTCTTGACCGGGGACAATTCCAGGTTCAAGGAGAGTTACAGAGTGTCATTAACGAACATACTGCTAAAATTCGCTTACAAATACAATGCAAAACTCCAGACAATTTTAATACATCCGAACTATGTAAGAGATTTGCAATCCTGGAGGCCAGTCATTCAAGCCTGACCTTTGAAGTAAAGTCGCAAGATGATATTCCACAAATTATACATTTGCTTACAGAACAAGGCGTTAGTATCTTTTCAGTTATCCCACGCAAAGCAACTTTGGAAGAAATATTCATGAGTTGATTATGGAAACCCAAATCATCAATAAAACGCCATTTCCTTTCAAGAGTATATCAAAATCAATACGGTATCAGATACTTTCATATAAATTCTTGGCAGGCGCAAAACTACCCTCAATTCGTGTTCTCGCTCAGAAATATAACTGTAATCCGAATACCATCTGTCGGGCGTTAAATAAACTTGTGTCAGATGGATTGATAATTAAAAATCTGGGCCGAGGCTATTATGTAGTTGATGATGTGTTTCTGATTCAAGAGAAAAGACGTTTGGAACTTAAAAAGCTCACAATGGAATTATTTGCATCTCTTAGCTCTTTAGGTTATAAACACGATGAAATTCTGGAACTGATTTTTGCATTAGCGGATAAGTAAAATAGATATGACCGCCCAACGGCATATAAAAAAACCGTTGTTTCGGCGGCTGGATCATCACGCGCCAAAGTAAAATACAGTAGCCTTACGGCGGTTTTGAAATAACAAATTTCAAGCCGCCGTTTTCTTTTCAAAAAATGAGATTACGGGGGGTGTATTAAAGTCGCCCTTTTTTACGGATGCGGCGGTGTCCGGGAGGTATCGCTGTGTCCTTTTTCTTTTTCCATCCCCCTAACCTGTCAAAAAAAGCCCACCCGCCCAGCAGGATCAATCCGGCGGTGGATGTGCAATTTGGCAGTACATAAATGAATTTGTCGTTTCATGCGCTTGTGTGGCCTTGTGTCGCGCAGGCGCATTTTGTTTGTCCGACTTCTGGACACTTTGTCCAGAGGTGCGGGGCGGTTCCCCTGGGTGCCGCTCTCCACCAGCCCCGTTTCGGTCACTCGTTCACCCAACACCGAAACGGAGGTTTATAATGACTACCATCAATCTGAAAGATTTTTATTATTGGTACACGCAGGATCAGTTTATCGAAGTCACTGAGGAAGTGGCCGAGGCGCTCCGGGCCAGCGCCCGCTATGAAGCGGCCTACCAGCGGCGGCTCACCCGGCACAAAGCGCAGTATTCCCTGGACTGTGAGGACGGGATTGAATACTCCGCCTGCCTGCATGAGCCCACGCCCCAGGAGCTTCTGGAGCGCATGGAGCTGTTTATCCGGCTCTGGAACGCCCTCAACTCCCTGCCGGAGATCCAGGGCCGCCGGATCGACGCTCATATCATTCTTGGCATAAGCATCAAAGAAATTGCCGAGGCCGATGGTGTGCATGAGGAGTCCGTCCGCCAGTCTATCAAGCGGGGCCTGGAACGTATGAAAAAAACTTTTTGATTTTTGCTGTTTCCCCACTTGGAATTGATGCAAAAATGTCTTGGTTATTAGAGAGGGAGATATAACCTCTCCGCAACGGAACGGCGGCGGCCCTGAGCATAGCGCGGGGAGCCGGGCGGCGGGTGCGCGGTGACTTCTCTCCACGGAGAACGAGCGATAAACACCAGCGCCGCAGGTGGGCCGGGCCAACCCACGGCCACGATCCGCCATTGGACAGGCTGGCCGCCTGTCCCTCCGGGCCGCCGTTCCCCGTTGCGTGGGGATGCCGCGCCGAGTATGGTTGTCTTTGGACAGGTCAAGGAAACGGGCGCGGCACTCCCTAATTTATCAAGAAAGAGGGGAACGCTCTATGAACTATGATCCAGAACTGGCGGCCTTGCTCTCCCAGCCGTGGAGCAACGATGCCTGCCGGGGGTACGTCATCGCCGCGATGGAGCGGTGCGGCTTTAAGCCGTCCGACATTGAACAGGTGATGGTCGAGCTTTACGAGGTATTCGACTATACCACTTTGCAAGAGGCCGAGGCTTACTACGAGCGGAGCCCCTACTAACTTCCGGACACTTTGTCCAGAGGTACATATCCGGCCAAAGGCCAGCACTTTCGCGGTGCTGGCCTTTGCCATGTTTCAAAACATTCTTTGATTGTATGGGAGGGATTTTATGCAGGCACAGGTCAAATATGAAAGTGAAATCAAAACTGCTTTACTCGGAGATCGCACGATCACCGTCAAAAATCTCACCCCCGTTTTTTCCCCGCAGGAACAGGACAAGCGCAACCGCGAGATTGAGCGGCGGCTGTTTGACGTGTTCCGCAAATATGCCGGGCGGGGGTAGGCCAGAGTCATCCTTGTAGTAAGGGGGCGGCAGAGGTACAATATAATTGTAGGTTGGCTCCCGTTTAACGGAAGGGAGCTAATTATGGATAGTAGAATAGATGCAATTTATGGGCGGCAGTCGATTGACAAAAAAGACAGTATCAGCATTGAAAGTCAATTTGAGTTTTGCCGCTATGAGCTTAAAGGCGGTGAGGGTAAGGAATACAAAGACAAGGGCTACTCCGGCAAAAACATTGAGCGCCCCGACTTCCAGCGGCTTCTGCAGGACATCCGGCTGGGCCTGATTAAGCGGGTGATCGTCTACAAGCTGGATCGGATCAGCCGTTCCATCGTGGACTTTGCAAAGCTTATGGAACTGTTCAAGCAGTACGATGTGGAGTTTGTGTCCTGCACAGAAAAGTTTGACACTTCCACACCGATGGGCCGGGCGATGCTCAATATCTGCATTGTCTTTGCCCAGCTTGAACGCGAAAGCATCCAGATGCGTGTGCAGGACGCTTTCTATTCCCGGTGTACCAAAGGCTACTATATGCGGGGCCGGACGCCATACGGTTTTGATACCGAGCCCATCGTCATGGACGGGATCAAGACAAAGAAGCTGGTGGAAAATGCGGAAATGGATTTTGCCGAGCTGATGTATCAAATGTATGCGGAGCCGGGCAATTCCTACGGCGACATATCCCGGTACTTTGCCGAGAACGACATCAAGGTTTATGACAAGTCCCTAAAGCGCGGGTTTATTGCTCAACTGCTGAGAAATCCCGTCTACGTCCAGGCCGATATGGACATCTACGAATACTTCAAGGCCCAGGGCGTAAAAATCGAAAGTCCCCCGGAAATGTTCACAGGGGACAATAGCTGTTATCTCTATCAAGGGCGCGAGGGCGAGGAGGCGATCCTTGTGATTGCTCCCCACCAGGGGCGCATCCCCTCCCAGCTCTGGCTGACCGTTCAGCGCAAGCTCTCACAAAACACCACATTCCAGAATGGCCGGAAATGCCATAACACATGGCTGGCCGGGAAAATCAAGTGTGGACGTTGCGGCTATGCCCTGGCAAGTCTGAACGCCAGAAATGGTGTCACCTACCTGCGGTGCAAACAACGGGCAGACAATAAGAGCTGCGAGGGAGCCGGTACGCTGACCGCGCAAAGCATGGAGGCGTTTGTTTACGGCGAGATGGTTAAGAAGATGCGGAAATTCCACACGCTGAAAGGCGGCAAGGAACAAAGCTATAATCCGAAGCTGACTGCCGCCCGTGTCGCCCTGGCAAAGACGGAAAGCGAGATCGAGAAACTTCTGGACACTTTGTCCGGCGCTAATCCGCTTCTCCT
>CABIYL020000004.1:16285-142005 GCA_902362925.2 Clostridiales bacterium
TTGGCATTATGCCCTTGTAAAAAATAGTTTGCAATTTTTGAGCAATCATTGACGACTCCTCTCCAGTCAGTTACAATCAAACCAAATCAAACAACGGAGGCACTGCCCATGTCCAATATGTCGCAACTTTTTGATGCCAGCCGTTTCCCAGGCGATGTGAAGGTTCGAGCCAACGGCAAGGCTACGGTGATGACCCTCTATGGTTCAGAGAACGGAAGCCTGCGACTGTTTTCTTTGTGGGAGGGCGCAATTCTTTCCTTCAACCGGATCTATACTCAGGTCTGGCCCTTGGCACAGAATGAAGCGGCTAACATTCTGCTGCTGAACTTCTGCCGGAAGGGGCGCTGTGAAGTGGCGCTGGAGGATGGACAGTTTGCCTTCCTCTCTCAAGGACACATGGCCGTAGGAACCCAGCAGGCTCAGGAGGAGTATCGCTACCCCAGCGGTCTCTATGAGGGTGTCGAGTTGTTTTTGGATCTGGATATGTTGGCCCATCGTCCTTATCCACTGTTTCAGGAGGGGGAAGTAAGCCCAGAGGGGATCGTAGAGCACCTGCATACCTCCCGCCGACTCTATTTGGGACCCACGCCTGCCTGTGTACAGACATTGCTGGATGACCTGTGGCAGCTTCGAGATTCGGAGGAAGTGGGACTGCTGAAACTTCTCTCCGCCCAGCTGCTTTGGAAGGTAGAACGCCAGCCTCTTGAAACCAGTCCCACAGTCCGCTATTTTACCAGCTCCCAAGTGTCCATCGCCAGAGAGACACGGAACATCCTGTGCGCAGACCTGAGCCAGAACCACACGGCGCGGGAGTTGGCGGATCGGTTCCAGGTGGCCGAAACCAGTCTCAAGAATTACTTCCGCGGTGTGTTTGGAGAAAACCTCTCCACATTTTTGCGGGAGGTGAGGATGCGCCGAGCAGCAGAATTGCTGCAGAGCAGTGAATTACGAGTGGCGGAGATCGCAGCACAGGTAGGCTACGAAAATCAGAGCAAATTTGCCGCAGTTTTTGTTCGGCACTTCGGCTGCCCGCCGCTGGAGTATCGCCGCAGGGCACACCTTTCGATTGCTGATGACAATTAACATCCATATACTTTGCCCTTTCTGAGATACCCACAGTTCTAAAACATAAGGAACTGCGGGTATCTCTTATTTTGAAAACGGAAGGCTTGAGTTCCTGTTCCCAAAATTCAGTCACCGCACACTTCCGCCCCTTGACATTTTTCCTTGATAACGCTAAAATACATACAAGTATGTATTTCATATTTATATGTATCACGGGAGGTATACGCATGGAAACCACAAAGGGACACTATATTTTCGGAACGGTGAAGGTTGGGGAGCGTGGGCAGATCATTATCCCCAAGGAGGCTCGACAGGTCTTTGATATTAAAGCCGGAGACACTTTGATTGTGTTGGGCGACGAGAAATGGGGCATTGCCGTCACAAAGGCAGATGTGCTGGAGAAGCACGCTTATGATGTATTCAAAAAAATCTCGGAGGGACAGACGGATGCAGACCAGTAACACAGCTCTTTTCTTTTTGGAAGACGATTGCATCCGTGCCTTTGGTCAGGAAACAGGCTGTACCTTACTTCAACAGGCGGAGGAACTTTACCAGGATTTGTGCCAGCACGGGAATGACCGGGGCAATCATGTGATCGAGGAGCATCTTCAGAGCAGGCTGTTTCCTTTGATGTCATATTACAAAGCGCTTTTGAAACATGGTATTCAAGAAGATCAGGCATTGTTGTTGGTACGAGAAACAGCACACAAAGCTGCCATAGATAAAAAAGCCGAAATGCAAAAATTAGGTTCGCTTCCTTTTGCTTATCTCATTTTCCGGATGGGCGTCAAACGACACATGAAAAACCACTTTCCTCCAGAGGGATGGCAACCAGAGTGGGTGAGCTGTGACTGCCAAGAGATCCATTTCAATTTGCACCGCTGCCTCTACTGGGATGTTACGAAACAATTCGGGTGCCCGGAGCTGTGCTGTGTATTCTGCGAAAGTGATGACATCTCCTTCTCCGGACTGGCTCCCAAAATAAACTTCCTGCGCAACGGAACGCTGGGCAGCGGAGCGGACTGCTGTGACTTCCATTTCATCAAGGCGCAATGAGGAATTAGGAAAACTGCCTATGAAACATACCTTTTACTCCCTTCTGCCCCTGTTTTTACTGCTGGATCTGGTTATTCCTTTTCTGCTGGCGCCCACCTATCCGGGCTACCGCCACACCCGGCAAGTCATGAGTGTGCTGGGAAACCGAAGCGCCCCCTTCCACACGGTCTATACTCTATGGCTGCTCTTCCTGGGGACAGCCATTCTGCTGACCTGCGCCCAGCTGTGCCCCCTCCTTTGGGGCCGGTCCGGCGGTCTCAGTCTGGCTCTGGCGGCAATCTTGATCATCTACGCTCTGGGCGGCTGCATTTTGTCAGGATTGTTTCCTGTGTCAGAAACCAAGGCGATGGAGACTTTGTCCGCAAAGATTCACGGTTTCGGGTCGGTGTTGGGTTTTCTGGCGCTGACCTTCGCTCCGCTGGTCGTTGCACTGTTTTATTTCAAGGGCAGGCAGACCAGCCTTGCTCTGTGTGCGCTGACGTGCTTTATCCTGGCGTTGGTTTTCTTTGTGCTGTTCGTTATGGCAGACAAGCCCCGGTTTGCCCACACCGTGATCGCATGGGAGGGGCTGTGGCAGCGGCTGACCCTGCTGTTTATGTATCTTCCTCTGGCACTGCTCTGTGCCAGAGGTGCACAATAAGAAAGGAGTGGTTCCGATGCCGCAGATGAACAAAGGCGGAAAGTTTGTTTTTGGGAAATCCAACATTCAAGAATCCGGCAAAGTTCAGTTTCCCATCCAGACTATGGCGGAATACCAGATCACCGCCGAAGGCAAGGTCTATCTCTTTACCGGAAGCAAGGTGACCGGTGGATTCTGCGTGACCAGAAAAGGGCTGCTCCTGCCATCCAAGCTGGGCCATATTCTGGCCGCTCTGCCCGAGCTGCGGGACTATACCGCCGAAGAAGGTGCATTTCTTCCTTATAAGGGCCGCTCCTACTGCTGGCTCTCTGTGACAGCAGACGGGCTGATCCGTCTGACGAAGCCAATGATGGATTTTCTTCGCATTACCCCAGGGATGCGGCTCTTATCCATCCGCAGCAGCGACATTGCCTTCACCATGGGCGCCAGAGGGCCGCTTCTGGAAAAGGCGGATCGCTATAATGGCGTGATTCCAGAATTCTGAATTATGACAAAAAGCGGTCGTTGACAAGGATATTCTGTCAGCGGCCGCTTCTCTGTCTGCAGCCATGAACATTCTGGCAAGGAAATCAACTGGGTAGCAATTTGCACTCCGGTTGATTTCTTTATTGGGATAGAAGGAGAAAGAATCGTTGGCAGTGCCGGGGAAGCATCTCCACTTAATTGGACAGTCTTTGCTCAGCTGCCCACATAGCGGCATATTTTCCGCCTCTGGCCAGGAGCTCGTCATGAGTGCCGGACTCTGCAATGTTCCCGTCTGCTACCACCAGAATCTGATCCGCATTTCGGACGATAGACAGGGTATGTGCAATCATGATTACTGTCTTCCGCTCTGACAAAAGCCCCAGGATTGCCCGCTTGACCGCCAGCTCGTTTTCAATGTCCAGTGAGGCAGTTGCCTCATCCAGCAGCAAGATGGGGCTGTTTTTCAAAATAGCCCGGGCAATGGACAGACGCTGACGCTCCCCGCCGGAGAGAAAGTTTCCGTTTTCCCCAATAGGGGTGTCATAGCCATGCTCCAGCTTCTGTATAAAGCCGTCACATCCAGCCGCACGGCAGGCGGCCTCCACCTCACGGTCTGTGGCCGAGGGGCGGGCATGGCGGATATTCTCCCGAACTGTATCGTCAAAGAGGAACACCTGCTGATCCACCATGGAGATCTGCTCCAGCGCCCGTTCTGCCGCAACGGTCTCAATGGACTGCCCTCCGATGGAGATCTCGCCGCTCTGCGGTTCGTAGTATTTGGCGATCAGATTGAGAATGGTGGATTTGCCGGAACCGGAGTCTCCTACAATGGCGGTGAGCTTTCCTGCCGGTGCCGTAAAGGACAGCTCCTTCAGCACCGGCTCTCCCGGCACATAGGAGAAGGAGACCGAGCGGAAGGTGATGTTCTGCTCAGCAGGATGGAAGGGCGCCGTGGAACCTCTCTCCTCCGGTTCCGCCATCACCTGGAGGATATTGTTCTTGGAGACCATCAGGTGCTTCCATTCAAAGAGATCGATGGAAATGGCAGTGGTAAGCTTGGTCAGCAGAATGGGCAGCATGGAGACCATGAGATAATCCACATTGCTCAGCGTACCGGCTGCCCAGGGACCGGCTGCCAACGCCATGATGGCCGGCACACTGCACCAGCTGAGAATGTTATACCCGAAGCCAATAGGGATGCCCTTTGCCTCGTACAGATAACACACCCGACTGAACCTCCGCATCGCCTCGGTAGTGGCCTGATTCTGGACGCCACCCATATGATAGGCACGGAAGGTCTGGATGCCGTCGATGTACTCCACGATGCTGCTGACCGTCTCGGCACTGACCTCATGCTTGGCCACGCCGTATTTGGCAACAACACGGAAGGACAGCCACAGATTGGGGATCAGCCCCGCTACCACCAAGAAAAGAATCAGCCCCGCCGGCAGATACACCTTGCATACAAAGCCTACCAGCATGGCGGCCAGCACAGCGTTTTTGGTGATGTTGCCGCTGGAGTGGGTCAGGATCTTCTCGTAGCTGCCCACATCGCTGGTCATGGTATTCACATACTCTCCCACCTGTCCCTGGGTGAAGCGGGAAAGAGGGATCTGTTTGAGTTTGTCACCCAGCCGAAGCCGCAGTCCTTTGGAAACAGCAGCTCCGCCCAGCTGAACCTGCGTGTAACCGGCGGCGTAAATGACCAGTCGAATCAGGAAGATGCCCGCAAGAAACGCAGTCAGCAGCCCGAGCCGCTGTGCGCTCAGGCTGCCCTCAGACAGCCCGGACAGAACCATATAAATGGACAAGTAGCTGCACCCGGACAGCAGCCCTTCCACTACCGTGAGGATCACACCGGAATAGAAGGCCCGATTTTTACAGAACACATTTGCCTCACGCATGCTGCACACCCCCTTCCACGGAATAGGCAATGGCACGGGCAGCCCGGTAATCCGCCCAAGCCCTGCGGTAGTATTCATTTTTCTCCAGCACCTCTTCATGGGTACCACAGCAGGTAATGGTGTTGTTCTCCACTACTGCCACCTTGTCGCACAGCTTGATGGCGCCCAGCCGGTGGGCCACGATCACAACTGTCTTGCCCCGGCACAGGTTTTCAATGGCCCGGTCGATCTCCACCTGGTTTTCCGGATCAGCCGCTGAGGTGGCTTCATCCAGGATCAGAATGGGGGCGTTTTTCAAAATAGCTCGGGCGATGGCAATCCGCTGCCGCTCCCCACCGGAGAAACGGGAGCCGAAAGTACCCACCTTGGTTTCATAGCCCTGGGGCAGCGATTGGATGAAATCATCGATCTGCGCCAGTCTGGCAGCCTCGCGCACCTGCTCCAGTGTTGCTCCCGAGTTCATGCGGATGTTTTCCAGCACGCTGCCCCGGGTCAGAAAGGTCTTTTGGAACACCAGGGAGATATGGTCCAGCAGGTCCTCGTAGTCCAGCTCCCGCACATCTCTGCCGCCGATGCGGACCGTTCCCCGGGTCGCATCGTAAGAGCGGGCCATCAGCTGGATCACGGTGCTTTTGCCTGCACCGGACACTCCCACCAGCGCAACCTTTTCCCCCGGCGCCACAGTGAGGGAGCAATCCCTGAGCACATCGGTCTTTCCATCGTAGGAAAAGGAGACATGATCCAAAGTAATGCCACAGGTCTCCGGAAAGGCCGCACCGCCGGAAAAGGTGGGCAGTTCCAGGATCTCCTCCACCTTTTTCACGCCGGAAAGCGCCTGGGCAAAGGTGGTGGCCAGTTTTTGCAGGGGCAGGATCTCGGTGAGATACATCCCACCCACATAGGCAAAAAGCAGAAATACGCTGCCGGTAACGCTTCCCCGGAGGAAAAGCAGGCCGCCTACTGGAACCATCAGCACCATTCCGCACTCCACCAACAGCAGAAAGGCGGCATAGGGCGGAGCCGTCTTGTGTGTGACCAGGTTCCAGATCCGGTTCTCCTCCTCAATGGCATGGGAAAACTTCTGGAAGGAGCGGCTGCCCATGTTATACGCTTTGATCAGCCGCATACCGGAGATGTACTCGATCATCACGGAATTAAAGCCTACCAGGGAGCGGTTGACATCGGACAAGACCCCCTTCATTCTTCGGAAGATGACCGCCATCACAATGCCGGCCAGGGGCAGCGGGATCAGGGAGACCAGGGCCAGAGGGGCATTGACGGAGAGCAGATACAGGAAAATCACAACCGGTCCTGTGAGATAGGCCACAAATTCCGGCAGGTTGTGAGCCAGAAACAGTTCCAACTTCTCGATGTCCTCATTGAGAACGGTCTTGACCGCGCCGGTGCTCCGCTCGTCCAAGGCTCCAAGAGACACTTTGGCAAGATGCTCCGTTACCATGCACCGCACTCGAAACAGCGCCCCATAGGCTCCCTTGTGAGACAGCACACCCGAAGTACCCAGCAGCACCAGCCTCCCCACGGTGCCCGCCGTGACCAGCAAAGCACAGTCGGCGATAACTGCTTTGGTACAGGCGCCGGAGAGTACAGCATCCATCAGCCGGTAAATGCCGATATACGATGTGATGACCAGAATACCGCTGCCAAAGGCACACAAAACGGACAGGATCAGCCATTTCCGTTCCGGCCCGGCCCACTGCAGCAGCCGCATCACCGGTGATGGCCGTTTTTCTTTCATCGTCTGTTCCTCCTTCCCCCGGCTTGACGAGAGCGCCGGGAAGTGATATTTTAGTTAGCAGATACTAACCAACATCCATCCTACCGGCAAAACAGCGGTATCACAAGGCTTTGGGCGCGGTTCCGGCTGATTGGGGTGGAGATGTGGCTGATCGAGGTGGTGACAGGTTATGGCGGCAAATAAAGACTTGGAGCAGCAATATGGCCGGGCTATGGAGGAACACGGGTTTCTTCCAGATCCGGAGAACCGGCGTTACGGCTCCATGGGGCTGTGCTGGCGGCACACCTCCCAGCAGGGCGGCGGTTTTTTCTGGACCTACGGGCAGCAGGATCTCTATACCATCAAGATCCATGATTTCTTTTTCCATGAGGATCAGCTGCTGGAGTTCCATTGGCCGGAGAGTCTCAGTGTCACCTGGTATGAATCCATTTCCGGGGAGGAGTTCTCCCCCTGTCGCCGTCTTGTTCCAGGCTGTGTCAAAAGTTTTATCGGAGGTCGGGAACCATACCGGGCGCTCATCCACAGGCAGATTCCCATCGTTTCCATTGGCGTGGAGATCACCCCGGCTTACTACCGGGATTATCTGCGCCGCCAGTTTCCCCAAGAGTATCAAAGCCTGCTGGAGTCTTTTCAAACGCTGGATCAGACAGAACACTTCCCAGAAATGGTGCAGCTCTTGAAACAGGTGCGCGACTACCGGGGGGAGGGGCTTCCCGCCCGTTTGTTTTATGATGGGAAGGTGGCGGAGGCGGTGGCGCTGGTGGCAGAGCGGCACCTGAAGCGCAAGAACCGCCGTTCTGTCAGTGCGGAGGATATGGTACGGCTGGCCGATGTGGCAGCCTTCATCACGGCCCACTGTGCGGATGAGCTGCCGCTGGAACGGCTCAGCCGCATTGGCTGCATGAGCATTTCCAAGCTGAAGGATGCCTTCCATGTCCGGTATGGCTGCACGATTACCCAGTACATTCAGGGGCAGCGCACGGAGCAGGCTGGGCGGCTGCTGCGGGAAACCGACCTGCCGGTGAGCCAGGTGGCGGCCATTGTTGGGTATCAGAATCCCAGCCGTTTCGCGGAGATCTTCCGGCGAAACACCGGACGCTCCCCTGCGGAATACCGCAGAGCATGCTGGAGTTCCTTCACGGAGGTAAACGATATGGAAAGGAAAGATTCTTTATGAAAATACAGTATTTTGGAGATCCATCTAATCCCAAAATCGTTGTTCTGCACCCCATGCTTCTGGACGGGAAAAGTATGCTGCCTCTGCTGGGCGAACTGCGGAACAGTCATTGTGTGATCGCGCCGGATCTGACAGGCCATGGAACAGATACTGGGATCTTTCAAAGCGCCCAACAAGAGGCAGAAACGCTGGCCGGCTGGCTGACAACGCAGGGATGGATTGATCTGAAGTTAGTGTTTGGTGCATCCATCGGTGCCGTGGTGGCGATGCAGTTGATTGCCATGCCCACATTCAAAGTTCACACCGCAGTCTTAGAGGGGTGCCCCCTCCATTCCAATGCTGCTTTTCTACGGATGATGGCGACCCGTATGTTTCTGTCAAAACATCGGAAAGCACAGCAACATCCCGGTTTGTCTGCACAGCGGATGACGAAAATCTATGGGGAGACGCTCGGCCTTATCATGGGGCACACCTTTGAACAAATTCGTCCGGAAACTTTGCAAGCCATCGCTGCCGCCTGTTCGGACTGCACCTTTCCCAACTATCCAAAGGAGTTGGAAGCTCACCTGTTTTTTGAGTATGGCAGTGAGGACATCAGCGCCAAGACCGCGCGCAGGGTTGTCTCAAAGCACTATCCGTCTGCTTCCTTTACAATCCGGGAAGGCTATGTTCACTGCCAATATCCCGCCGTTCTGGGAGAGCAGTATTCCAAGGTATTGGAGGAATACCTCGCCAGGGAACTTCACTAATAGAACCCAAGAGGCCGCATGGGGAACATTCCACCATGCGGCTTTTTCAATCGTCAGCAATCGACAGAACAGAATCGGCTTTTCCGGTGTTCTGTCCGTCCCGGCCTGCTTTCTGAAATGGAGAACAATTCTCTCAATGTAGGGAGAGCTTCCATGGTAACAGGCACATCGTCGGGCATTTCTCCTTCATCAAAGTGGAGGATGCGGGAACAGGTACGACTGACAAATTCAAAATCATGTGTGACAATAAAGATGACTTTTCCCATATCAGACAGCCGCCGGATCAGACCCGCAACCTGTGTCATGCTATCAAAATCCAGCCCGCTGGTCGGTTCGTCAAACACCAGCAGGTCTTTCCCACAAATCATGCTGACCGCTACCGCCACCCGCTGCTTTTGACCTCCGGACAGGGTATTGGGGTGGCGGTCTCTGAATGGGGCCAGGGCCAACTCTTCCAGTGTTGCGTCAACGAGCGTCTGTTTCGGATTGCGGATACCGAATGTACATTCTGACTCCACACTATCCGCAAAAAGCTCGTAGTTCACATCCTGCATGACCATATAGGAATGCCGCAGGCGATCTTTGTGAGCCATGGACAGACCGTTCCAAAAGAATTGACCATCACAGGCCTTATGAAGCCCGCACAAAGCACGGGAAAAGGTCGTTTTTCCGGCCCCATTGTGGCCAACGACGCCAATTACCTCTCCCTTTACTGCTGTAAGGCTGATGTCGTGCAAAATGGTTCTCTTCTTATAGTGAAGGGCTACATTGTTAAGTTCCAAGATAGGATCTGAAACAGGCGCAAGGGAATGATTCCGCGGTGGGAGAACACGATGCAAATCAATCGCTCGAAGGCCCATTTGTTCTCGGGTATCCTCCGACAGCTGCCGAAATGCTTCCGGCGTAAAGACCTGTGTGATTTTCCCATGTTCCAAATACACAATCCGGTCCACCAGATCCATCAAATAGTACAACCTATGTTCTGCAATCAATATGGTTTTCCCCTGCGATTTGATCAGCCTGAGATGTTCTCCCAATTCTTGAATGGAACGCATATCCAAATTGGAGGACGGTTCATCCAAAAGATATATTTGAGGATTCATCGCATAGACCGAAGCAAACGCTATCTTTTGCTTTTCTCCACCGGATAACTCGAAGATGTTGCGATTACGGAGGTTTTCAATGTGCAGTTCTGCCGATGTACGATCCACGCGTTCTCTCAGCTGGCAAACTGGAAGTGCTTGATTCTCAATACCAAAAGCGATCTCGCTGTCTGTATCCACATTGAAAAACTGTGTCCTTGGGTTTTGAAACACCGATCCAACCTTTGCGGCAATCTGGTGCATGGGAAGATCACTGACTTCCTGACCATCCACCAGTACGCTGCCCGCCAGTTCTCCTGCGTAGAATTGCGGGATCAAACCGTTTACAAGCCTCGTGATGGTGGTCTTCCCGCAGCCGCTCCGGCCACAGAACAGCACACATTCTCCGTCCTCTATGGTCAGGTTGATGTCTTGCAGCCCGTCTCCTTTTTGTCCTTGATAAGTAAATGACACATGCTTTAACTCAATCATCCCAGCACCCCCTTTCCATAAAGCCCGACAACCAACGCGCCTGCAAAGCAAAAGACTGCCGCAATGTCCATCAACCCAATATGGATCTGCACCAGACAAGTTCGAGGCTTTGGGTTTTCAATGCCGCGGGTGATGGAAGCGATGGACAGTTCATCCGCCGCTTTGGATGCCGCCATCATCAATGGAACATAGATACACTCCACCGTTATTCCGGGATGTGTCAGGAGCCCTTTAAGCGAAGGCGAGACGTCCCGCATCCGCATCGCATCCTTGATAAACCGCCAATCCTCCTGAATGGTAGGGATATAACGCAACATGACCGCCAAGGGGATTACCAGCTTTTGGGGTGCATGGATGCGATTCATCGCCGAGAGAAATTCGCTGACCTTTGTAGTGGAGATGACAATGCCGGACAGCATCCCGCAGGGGTAGACCTTATGGAACAACCCTAAAAAAGCGATAAACATGGTGCGCCAAGTTCCGGTCATGGTATCCAAAATCCAGAAGGTGAGCAGAACGATCAGCGCGTAGAACAGCACTCCTTTCCAGGCATACTTCCACTTTCCAAAGCAAATGCCGAGCAGCCCGATCAGCACCACAAGACCCAGTTCATAGAATAAGGATGGAGCCATCATGGCAGAAAGGATACACAACAGGAGCAATAATATCTTCGTTCTGGGGTCCAGCCACAGTCCACGCCTGGATAAAGCTCCGCCAATCATGCGGTGATCCCAGCCTTTTCAAACTGCTTTTTCAGCAGCTTCCCACCGATCCAACCACTGAACGCAGCAATCGCCAGCGTTCCGATAATGATAACAGCCAACAGCCAGGAAGGAGCAGACGCGCTCATTGTGTCAATATAGGACTGTTCCGTGCCGTTTTCCAGCATCGTGCTGGCCCAGCCTTGCGGATCAATAAAAAACACCACATAGGTATAAACGCCGCCCAGCGACATCAGCATATAGGACAGCAGATTGACCGCCTTATTGCGGTAATCTCCCGCGCCAGCTACCAGATCGGCGATAATCCCCATTCCGATATAGCCTAAAGAAAAAGCCCAGTGCATTCCGGTAATAAACCAGACGATCCCCATAATGATGCCAAGAATGGTGACGCTCCACCGCTTCTGCACCTTGGCGATCATCAGAAGATATACAGGGCCGCACAGCAATGCTGCACCCATCGGCATATAGAATGTCAAAACTGGGTTTGGTGCAAAGAAAATACCGCCGATCATGGTAAACACCAAGAAAATTGCGCTGAAAATGCCGGTTGTCACAAGATCTTTGATCGTGAGACTCTTTTTTGCGGGGTTGATTTGATTGCTCATGTTGATCCTCCTATTTTGCAATGCGTTGACTTTATGTGATAGGTATGCTATCCTTTGGTTAGAGATGGCTAACCGTTATATATAATTACACCATGTTCAATCTGCTTTCAATCATTTGGAGTAAGGTTCGTCTTATCATTTCAAAAATTCGTCTAATCATTGCAAAACAAGGGAGGCGTATCTATTGTAATGACCGGTATCATTGAACAATACTATGCCCCATTACTGAAAAAGCACGGTTTTGTGCCGGAACCAGATAACGATCAATATGGTCCTCTGGGGCTTTGCTGGAAGCTATCTCCGGAAGTTGGCGAAGGTTCCTATTGGACCTACGGACAAAGGGATCTGTTCGACATCAAGATACACAACTTCTCTTTTAATAAGGATTTTATGCTGGAATTTGATCTCCCGGAATGTCTCAGTATTACCCGTTACGATTCCATTTCCGGTGAAGAGTTGTCGCCGTATCGCCGGTTGTCAGCCGGATGCATCAAGACCTATGTGGGCGGATACAAACCATATCAAGTAATCATCCACAAAAATATACCGGTTCGATCCATCGGCATCGAGATCACCCCCGCATATTATGAGGACTATCTAAAAAAACAATATCCAGAAGTATATCGGAATCCTGTCGAGGCTTTTCAGAAAATCGACCAAACAACAGAGTTCCCGGAAATGTACAGGCTTCTTTCAGAACTGCAGGACTACCGTGGAACTGGAATTGCAGCCAAACTCTATTATGAGAGTAAAGTAGCTGAGGCGCTCTCTCTGGTGGTTGAATATCAAAAAAAGCGGTCAGTTTCTGATCATAAACTGGTTTCTCAGGATTTGGAACGGCTTCAAACCGTTGCGGCCTATCTGAGTGATCATTACGCTGGTGAAGTGCCCATAGAACGTCTGGCACAAATTGCCTGCATGGGTACGACAAAGCTCAAAAGCAGTTTCAAGAAGGTCTATGGCTGCACGATCACAGAGTATATGCAGCAACGCCGCATGAGTCAGGCAGAATATCTGCTGGCTCATACCGATCTGCAAATTGGTCAGATTGCTCAGACGATAGGATATTCTACATCCAGCCGGTTTGCGGAATTGTTTCGAAGAAGCACCGGCCTGCTCCCGCTGGAGTACAGGAAAATGGCAAATCGGAAATGATATCAATGCAAAAATTCAAAGAATCATCTCAAAACAGTATGTGGGGAGGCATATCTGCCTCCCCACATACTGTTTTTATATCCGCCAGCCCTCAGCCCGCTGTCGGATCTCGATAAAGTTCTGATAAGTCCCCTCCTGGCTCATCAGCTCCTGATGGGTGCCCTGCTGAGCAATGCGGCCATCCTCCACCACTAAAATCCGGTCTGCGTTTTGGATCGTAGCCAGACGGTGGGCGATGGTGATGATGGTCTTTCCCCGCACCAGAGCAGAGAGCGCCTCCTGGATCTCATGCTCGTTCTCCGGGTCCACGCTGGCGGTGGCCTCGTCCAGAATGACAATGGGGGCGTCCTTCAGAAGACACCGGGCAATGGAAATGCGCTGCTTTTCTCCGCCGGAAAGGTTGGAGCCCCCCTCCCCTACCATAGTATCGTACCCTTGGGGCAACGCCATGATAAAGTCATGACAACGAGCCGCTTTGGCTGCGGCGATCACATCCTCCTCGGCAGCATCCGGACGGCCAAAACGGATGTTATTGCGGATGGTGTCGTGGAACAGATACACATTCTGAAATACCATAGCAATGTTGCGCAAAAGGCTGTCGCAGGTCATCTTTCGGATGTCATAGCCGCCCACGGTGATGCGTCCCTGATCCACATCATAAAACCGGGCCAGCAGTGCGCAGAGGGTGCTCTTCCCGCTGCCGGACGGCCCTACAATGGCGGTGGCGCTGTTTTGCGGCAGATGGAAGGAAACATCGTGGATCACCTCCCGTGCCCCATAACCGAAGGAGACATGGTCGAAGGAGATGTCGTAACGATCCAGAGAGATGTCTCTCCCATCCTGATCCGGCAGTTCCGTTCCCTCCAGTTCTTCCAGACGGTCCAGCACCGAGTCCGTGACAGAAAGGATATGGGCGGCGTCGTTGATGGACTCCACACTGCCGAAGATGGTGAAGGAGAACATGGCAGCCATCAGGAGCACAGGCAGCTCCAAGGTTCCGTTCATAGTCTGCCAGCCGGCGGTGAGTACCAGTCCGACAGCCGCAGCCTTCAGGGAAATGAGGTGCAGACAGTTCCAGGGCACAAAGCCAAACTCGTTTTTGATCCGGATGTCCTTATTGGCCCGGCACGCCTCAAAAAACCGCTGGGAGGACACCCCCTCCTGTCCGAAGGATTTGACCACGGGCAGGCCGTGGATGTACTCAATGGCCGCCCCGGACAATGCCTCCTGGGCCCGATGTCCCACCGGAGCGGTGCGGGCACTCTGCCGCCCGATGCCGCGGAGGGCAAAGGCGGACAGCAGCACGCCCACCACTGCCACCAGCGCCGCCTCCGGGCAGAAGAACGCCATGCACAAAACGACAACCAGTACCTGCAGATAGCCGTTGATGACTGCATCCACCATCTTCATGCTCTGCAGCTCCAGGGTACTCAACTCCGTGGTTAAGGCAGCCAGAATGTCGCCCAGGTTATTCCTGGAGAAATACCCCAGGGAAACCCGTTTGAGCAGGTCGCCAAGTTCCAGCCTCTGCTGCGCCGCCCGCTCTGTTCCGATACTCTCCTGGAGCCGGTTTTTCCAGTAAGCACACACGAAGCGCAGAACGATCAGCAGGATGATCCCGCCCAGGCAGAGCCAGGGGAGCTTGGCGTCCAGCGCTGTCCCCTCCTGGGCACTCTCGATGACCAGCCCAAGGGCCCAGGCCGCCAGCATCACCGGCCCGGCGGCGGCCCAGGTGGCAAGAAACGAACAGAGGCTTCCAAGATACAGCCGCCTGTGGTACCCCTTTGTCCAACGCAGAATCCGATGCATACTCCGAAACATGATCAAGCCTCCTTTCCAACCGCCCAGTTCTGGGCACCCACATGGGCCTGCCACAGCTTTTGGTAAAGCGGGCATCGGCTGAGCAGCTCCGGCTGCGTGCCTTTGTCCACAATACGGCCCTTCTCCAGCACCACGATCTGGTCGGCGTTCTGAATGGTGCTCAGCCGGTGGGCAATGACCAGCAGCGTTTTCCCTTTGGAGAGAGCCATCAGGGAACGCTGGATCTTGTCCTCATTTTCCGGATCGGTAAAGGCGGTGGCCTCGTCCAGAATCACGATGGGGGCGTCCTTCAAAATCGCGCGGGCGATGGCGATCCGCTGCCGCTCTCCACCGGAGAGCTGCTTGCCCGCTTCACCCGCCGGAGTATCCCAGCCATGCTCCAGCCGCCCTAAAAACTCCTCACACTGAGCGGCCCGGGCAGCCGCCCAAACTTCCTCCTCCGTGGCGTCCGGCTTCCCCAATCGAATGTTTTCTTTCAGAGAGCAGTCAAAGAGGAAATTGTCCTGGGTCACAAAACTGACCTGATCCGCCAACTGCTTCAGTGTGAGATTCCGAATATCTACACCACCTATGGCAATGCAGCCATCCGTCACATCCCAGAATCGGGCGATGAGCCGGGCTGCCGTAGATTTGCCGCCGCCGGAGGGACCCACCAGAGCGGTGAAGGTGCCGGCGGGAAGCTCCAGATCAATGTGGCGCAGCACAGTGTCTTCTTTCCCGCTATACGAGAAAGACACATCCCGCAAAGTGATACTGCTGCCGGAGAGGCGGGCGGGCTCGGACGCCTCGGGCAGTTCCTCCAGATCCAGCAGCTGCCGCGTGTCCCGGACGGCAAATTCCATGCTCTTCATGGAATTGAGAAAGGCCGCAGCCTGCACCAGCGGGGACACGATACCCAGCACCAGCATCAGGCACAGAGCCAGCCGGGCCGGGTCCATGACGCCAGTCTGATACAGGGCGATCCCAACCGGCAGAGTAGCCAGCAGCGTGGTAGGCAGGATGGACAGGCACAGGTTCATGGATTTCCAGGTGCAGCGAAACCAATCCAGTGTGAAGTCACGGAAACTGGTCACCGCCCGGACGAATTTCTCATAGGAGGCGCCGCTCTGGTTGAAAGCTTTTACCACCTCGATGCCCTCCACATACTCGACAATAATGCTGTTGACCTGAGCATTGGCCGACATATAGGCGGCATATTTTTCGTTGTAAGTCCGCAGGCTCGCCGCCATGGGGATCAGCGCGGCCGGGATCGTAGCAAGGGAGGCAAGGCCCATCCGCCAGTCCATGGCAAAGAGGGCGATTACCACCACGATGGGCAGCAGCACATTGGAACTCAGTTCTGGAATCATGTGGGCCAGCGGCGGCTCAATGTCCTCGATCCGATCCACAATGGTACTCTTGAGGGAACCGACGGGCTTCGACAGCACACTCCCCAAGGGGGCGTGCATCAGCTTATGGGCCACTTGACGGCGCAGGCCCTCCAAAATGGTGTAGGCAGACACATGAGCCAGCATAGTAGAAAAGGCGTAAAAAGCCACCTTGACCGTATATCCCGCCAGACACACTCCAGCCCATCGGAGAAGCTCCGTTCCGGAGGCCGACTGATGGATAAACAGGCGGAGGATCTCATAGACCCCCAGATACGGCACAAAGCCCCCCACCACGCTGATAATTGCGCATATAACAGACAAGACCAGCTTTCCCCGGCAGGGACCGGCAAAGGAGAGCAGGATGGCCAGCCAGCTGCGTTGTTTCACAAAACCACTCCTTTCAAAAAATAGGGCATGGTGAGACATCTCTCACCATGCCCTATTGTATCGGTTCTTACCCGTGCTTGCCGCTCCGCATAGCCAGCGTCACTCCGTTTCGTCAGGAAAAGAGAGAACGGGATTCCCGCCACCTCGCCGGTATTCCAGCGGAGTTTGTCCCTTCACCGCCCGAAAAGCCGCGGCAAATTTGCTGGAGCTGTCATAGCCCACCGCTCCGGCGATCTCTGTAACGCTGGCCTCCGGTTCTTTCCGAAGCAGCAGAGCCGCCCGATCCATCCGCAGTGCCCGCATATAGGTGTTCACCGGACTGCCATATACACTTTTGAAGCAGGCCTTCATGGTGGTCAAAGGGATCTGGTACTGTCTGGACAGAGCCTCCAACGTGATATGCTGATCCAGATGCTCCACCAGATAGGAGCGGATGGCCTTTACCGTTTCCACCTGGGAACGGTAAAAATATGGTTTTTCCGTTCCGCTTCCCAATTCCAGGGCGTCGAGATACAGCAACAACTCCAGAATCTTTACCCGAAAGTAGGGCATTTTGATCCGCTCCGGTACGGTACACAACTCCTGAAAAATGTGATCCACCGAGGGTGCTCCGTGAATGACCCGTGGCCGGGCATCCGGGCAGAATTTCTGCTGGATGGCAGCCAGATCCAAAGGATAGTCTCCCGCCAGACGAGCCAGCTCCATGGGGATCATGGACAGGTCAAAGCACATGGAGATGCCATGATAGTGGGACAACGGGAGAGAAAAGTATCCTTTGTGCTTCAGGCGGCGATCCACTTTCAGGTCACCTGCCTCCACATAGGAGAACGCATCGTTGCCCACAGCGTATTCCATCCGGCCCTCCCGGCAATAGTCGATGCAGAGGAGATCCTGTCGGGTTTCAAAAGAGGAGTCGCAATAGGCCATGTGGAAATCGTTATACAGGATGGTAGTACCGGGGAACACCTCGTAGACGGTCATGGTTCCCTCGCCGCTCTCATTTCGCAGCTGATAAACGCTGCACCCACCGCTCTTGGCCAGGAGGCGCAGATCCGGCTGGCTGTCCTGTAAAAATGCCACTGCGGCTCAGCTCCTTTCTCAAAGTTCCAGCACCCGATCACAGGCACACTGGAGAAATTCGCGGTCATGGGTTACCACCAGAACCACCCGCCCCTCGTCCGCCAGTTCCCGTGCGCAACAGGCCACTTCCTGCATTCTTGCATAGTCCAGACCACTGGTGGGCTCGTCGAATACCAGCAGCGGCTTTGGGGACAGCATGGCGGTAGCCACCGCCAAACGCTGCTTCTGCCCGCCGGAGAGGGCCATAGGGTGCTTTTCCCGGAACGCAAGCAAATGGAGTCGGTCCAATACCTCCTGAATGCGCTGGTCGGAGAGCCCTTCCGCAGCCAGCCGACACTCTCCCCACACACTGTCGGAAAAGAGCTGATGGTTCACATCCTGCATGACGCAGTAGGCGATCCGCTGCCGCTGCTTCGGACCAAGGACGCGGCCATTGAGTCGGATCGTTCCGGCACTCTCCCGCATCAGGCCGCACAGGCAGCGGGAAAGAGTACTCTTTCCAACGCCGTTGTCGCCTGTGATGGCAAGCACCTCCCCCGGGCGGGCGGAGAAGGAAAGGTTTTGAAATACCGGCGGCTCCCGCTTGTACCGGCAGTACAGGCCCTCCACAGACAATCCATTCTGTTCCCCCGCAGCGCGGGCGGGCGGTAGAGTCACCTGAGTAGGCGTGAGCGTGCGAAGACCCAGAGCGATCCGTTCTGTCTCAGCCAGCCGCCGGAACTCTGCTCCGCTCCAACTTCGCTCCACAATCCCATCCCGCAGATAAACGGCCCGATCTATGAGGTCCGCCAGAAAGTATAGCCGATGCTCCGCAATGAGAGTGGTGTGCCCCTGACGTTTCAGGTATGCGATTTGATCATGGAGCCGGTCAATGGTATCCCGATCCAAATTAGCCGTAGGTTCATCCAGAATATAGAGTTCCGGCCTCATGGCATAGACCGAGGCAAAGGCCAGCAGTTGCTTTTCTCCTCCCGACATAGTGAAGATATTCCGGCCCCTCAGCCGCTTCAGGTGCAGGCGGTTGGTGGTGTCGTCCAGACTGCGGAGGATTTCACCCCGGGCCACGCCCTGGTTTTCCAGGCCAAAAGCCAGCTCGCTGTCGGAATCCAGATTGAAAAACTGACTTTTGGGGTTCTGGAAAACAGACCCCACCTGCCGGGCAAGTTGGTAAAGAGGCTGTTCCCGCACCGGTGCGCCGTTGAGCAGAACCTGTCCGGTCAGCGTGCAGTCCTCTGTAAATGCCGGGATCAAGCCGTTGACCAGCTTGGTGATGGTGGTTTTTCCGCAGCCGGAAGCGCCACAGAGCAGGATACACTCGCCCGGTTTGATGGTCAGATCCACATGGTTGAGGGTGCCCACATCTTTTGTATAGGAAAAGGATACATCCTGCAGCTTTACCATGGAAACACCCCCAATTTGACCGCCAGGAGGGCAGCAGTCAACCCCACGCCCACAAGGAACGCGGCGCCGTCCACCGGCGAGGCCCGCAGCTCCACCAAACTGGTCTTAGGCGCCGGGTCCTCGATCCCTCGTGTCACTGCCGCTGCGGACAGCTCCTCCGCAGTGCCGGTAGCGGAGACCATCAGGGGAACCATGATCCCCTCCAGTTTTGCCAATCCCCGGATACCCCGCAACCGCATCGCATCCCGGATATAGCCTGTCTCTTCCCGAATGGCGGGAAAGTACCGCAGCGTCACCGAGACGGCCACAATCAGCCGCTGAGGGAAGTGGATCTTCCTCATTCCAGCCACCAGATAGGGCATAGGCGTCCGGCGAAGCATAAGGAAGCCGATCATCAGGCAGGGCATCATCCGGCGGGCATAGTTAGCGAAAATGGAAAAGCTGGTAGCAGCCCATCCCGGCGCGGCCGGCAGAATCCAGTATTGCAGGCACAGAATACCCCCAAAAATCAAGAGGCTTTTCCCCGCCATGGTAAAGCAGTGATGGAGCAGCATCAGGAACAGGAGAAAACCGCTCCATGTCATTTCCATCCAAAAAGGCTGCTCACTGAAGGCCGCCAGATTGGCGAAGACCAGCAGAGCAAGACCCACCCTGGGGTCGAACACCAAACAGCACCGCGCCTCCTCCATGTTACAGAATCCCCGCCTTCTCAAAGTGCTTGCGGAACATTCCCCTGGCCAGCAGGATACCCAGAATAGCTCCCACGATAGGCGCCCCCACCAGAACCACGATCATACCCGGAGAAGTCAATGCCGCCAAGGTGGAGACATAGGCTTCCGGCATTCCCTGCTGGCTGATCTGCGCCAGAAAGCTGTCCCGCATGATCCAGATAGGCAGCGGGGAGCCGATCATCCCCAGCGAGAAAAATACGTAGGCCAGAGCATTGCCGCGGAAAGACCGGTAATGACTCCGAACTCTGATAAACTCCGCCAGAGCGCAGCTCACTGCAAAAGCGATAAGGATCACCACCGTGAACTGCCCAGTAACAAAATAGATCAAGGCCGTAATAAAGCCCATCAGGACCACCGCGCCGGTCTTTGGCACCTTGGCGCACATCATCAGGAATGGGCTCCCCGCAAATACGGCGATCAGGCCGGGCATCAAAATCCAAAGCAGGGGATGCAGACCGCTGAGAAGCATAAAAGCAAAGTTGATGACAAAGTAGATGGCTGAGAAAATTCCCACCGTAATGATGTCCTTCCCCGTCATCCCTTTTTTCTGCGTGTTCATGATGTACCGCTCTCCTTTGATGCAGTTAGATTATGCTAACCGTTATTTCTGAGAAAAGGCGCTCAGCGCGCCCCTTCTTACTGAGTATAGCGGCACATCGCTGTTCTTTCCGCTCCGATTGGACGGCTTTATCCCGTTTAGTCATGGAATTTAGCGCTGTGACAGAGATGTACCATCTTCATCATACCGAACCGGTCTGAAACCGCCATGCTGATCTTGGTGGACAGCTTCAATCCGGTTCGGGGGATATGGCAGTAATAAGGCTCCTCTGCCTGCACCCTAACCCCGCTGCCGATTTTCCCGGCCAGTTCCGACGCGGAATCCACATAGAAGAACATCTGCGCATCCCCGTGGCCCACCTGCTTCATGTACTTTTTCCGCATCATGGCCATACCGCTTTTACTTACGGAGTCAAAGACAATTTCAATCTCTCCAAACTTTGCAAGCATCCGCAGGAGGCCCACGACCTTGCTCTCCTCGAAATAATGGAACAACCCGCCGGCGGTGACCAGAATAGGAGCATCCGGCACATCGGCGCGGATCTGCTTGATCCAGTCCTCGGCAAAAGCGTCCCCGGCGATATAGGTCTCCCGCTCCGGCTCCGGCAGCAGCTCCCTTCGGTACTCCACCACATGGGGCAGATCCACGGCATACCAGCGCGACCTTCCGTTGTCGCAGCGGTAATAGGCCGTCTCCAGACCGCAGCCCAGCTGGACGATCACACCGTCCGGCCTGCGCTCCAGAAACGCCCGGATGAATCGGTCCATATTGGCGGATCGGGCGGCGGAGGCCAGCAGGGTATACTGGCTCTGCCCGTCCTGCTCCGGCAGGCCGGACGGCAGCTTTTCTTTCAGTTCCAGCGCCTTTGGATCGTACAGGATCTGGGGGCAGTGCTCGCTGGCATAGATCCTGCCCAGCATGGGGACAAACAGCGTATCCTCCACAACGCCCAGCTTGGACATGGTCAACCCTCCTGTTTGGACGCATTACTTTCTGCCCACAAGCAGCCGGGAAGAGCCAAGCATCATCATGGCAGCCCGGCGGCGGGAGCCGAAGGCTTCTTCCGCGGTATCAATGAGCCGGACATCCTGATAGCCCATCTCTCGCAGTTTTTGGGCAAAGGCATCCATATCGCCGTACAGCTTGGGCTTCATGTCATCATTCAGAGCGAAGACGCCGCCTTTTTTCAGCACCCGCAGGCTCTCCAGCAGCAGCTTGTGCATATCGGCTCCCATGATATTGTGGTAGACATAGTTGCTGATGACCGCATCAAAGCTCTCATCGGGGAAATCCAGATGATTGGCGTCGCCATGCCGGAACACACACCGGGAGCCCACGCCCTCGCTGGCGGCGTTTTTCTCGCAGAGGGCCTTGCTGTAGTTATAAACGGCGCCCCAGTAGTCCAAGCCGGTGACCTTTGTCTCCGGCCAGGTCAGGGCCGCACGGATCGACAACGCCCCGGAGCCGCATCCGACCTCCAAGAGACTGCCCTGGCCGTCATAGTCCAGATGAGAGAGAACGACCCGGTGAACCTGTTCCATGATCCCGCCGCCGCCAAAGGCATACTGGCGCCTGATCCATGTGATCCAGACCAGCAGGGCCACCAGCGCCGCCGTAACAACAGAGAACAGAACGCCGAGAACCGTGATATGGAACACAGAAAAGGAGAGCGCGGCCAGAACCACAGCCAGAATCGTGGTGCCGCCAATAATATAGAACACGGGATTGGACATCCAGCTTCCGTAGTCTTCGCCGTGACTGCCGAGACGAATTTCTGCTTGTTGATTACGCTTTTGCTGCATTTGATTTTCCTCCTGTTGTTCAATCTTTGTGTACAATTCGTTTACGGGTATTTCTCTTTCGTCTTCCGGCAGGCAAAAGAGGCTATGCCCTGAACGGTGCGAACCTTTGCTGGCCCGAATGTTTCCTCCAGACGATGCCACAGGCTCTCCGTCGTCTCAAAGGGCGGGGTGAAATAGCCCTTTGGTACATACAGCCTGCGGATCAGCCAGTCCGTGCGGCGGTTTTGTCCCCTCACATAGAAGCAGCCGCAGAAGGTCCCGCCGGGCCGCAGTACACGAAAGATCTCCTGCCAAGCGGCCTCCTTGTCCGGGAACGCATGAAAGCCGTTGAGTGAGAGCACGATGTCGAAACTGCCGTCCCCAAAAGGCAGCGCCCCAACATCCCCCTGCTGAAAACGCACATGGGAAAGTCCCTCGCCCCGGCATTTTGCCCGTTCCAGCATCTCCGGCGAGTAATCCAGGCAGGTGATCTCCGCCTCTGGCATTTCCCGGTAGAGGGGCATGGTCAGGATACCGGTACCCACGGGGACTTCCAGCAGCCTCCCGGAAAACCCCTCCGGTATTCCGGCAAGGGCGGCAGAAAGGTAGTCCTGGGTTTCCGCCCGGCCCATTCCCCATACCAGGCGGCATACCGCCCGGCCTGACAGGGTGGAACAGGTGATCATGCCATCATAAAATGTCCGTTTGCCTCCCAATCCCCGGTAGGCGTTTTGAATCCGCTCTTCTTGTCCCATTTTTTCACCTTCACTCACTCAAGCACCCAGCGCCACATCCAGCGTCATCATGAGGGCAGAGCTGATACCAAACAGTGCGGGCCCCACATTGGAGCGCTTTTTCACTGATATCTTCGGAATCATGTCATCGAATGCCGCTGAAAGCCACACTCTTCATTCATCTTTTTTCCCTTCCTCCAGCGGCCCCTCTGGGGGTATGGGAAACAATTTTTGTACCCCCATCATCTTGACTACCGGTCTGACAATTTGAAAACGAATACCTATGCGGCACATTTTCTTTTCTTACAGTTCACCAAAACATATCGATGAGCAGCCCCAGCCCTGCCTGGGCTGCCGCCAGGATAGGACACATCAAAAACGGCCACTGAAGCAGATGCTCCGGCAGAGCATAGCTCTTCATCCAGGCTTTGAACGCATAGCTGGGGTGCCCCTCCGTACCAGGGATGATAAACCGGCTTTTCGCCTTCCTCTGAATCAGCCAGAAATCCAGAAAGAACAGGTCACAGAAATTGACCATCATCCACTGGATATACCCGGTCAGGGCCAGCCGCCAGAATCCTGTCGTCCTACCCTCCACAGTGCTAATCGCACCATAAAAAAGGAGGGGCAGCAGCTCTCCAAAGCAGATCCAAAGCCAGTAAAAACGGTTTTCTACCCCGGTAGGCGGCTCTTTCGCCGCCTTGATGATGGCGGGCGGATAACAGGGGAACATCATCCGAGGATTATACAGCGCCACCAATCCGGCAAACAGGTTAAAGTAGGCCGCCATAGCGAACCCGTCCAAAACGGTGCGCGTCCAGTTCATACAGATCCCCTATCACTATCATTTGCTCGTATTCCGGGCGGGAAAACTCGGTTAGGTATTATCCTACTCAAGCACCCAGCGCCACATCCAGCGTCATCATGAGGGTAAAACCGACTGCAAACAGAATAGTCCCTATATTGGAGTGCTTTCCCACTGACATCTCCGGGATCAATTCTTCCACTACCACATAGACCATCGCTCCGGCGGCAAAGCTCAGGGCGTAAGGCAGTACCGGAACCAAAATCCCCGCCAGAAGGATGGTCAGAATCGCACCTATGGGCTCCACTGCACCGGAAAACGTTCCGTACAGAAAGGAACGGGATTTGGAGAATCCCTCCGCTTTCAGGGGCATGGAAATGATCGCGCCCTCCGGGAAGTTCTGAATGGCGATCCCCAGTGAAAGGGCCAGCGCCCCCGCCAGCGTGATACCGCTGTCTCCGTAGAGCCACCCGGCGTAGACCGCGCCCACCGCCATTCCTTCCGGAATATTGTGCAGCGCCACAGCCAAGGTCAGCATGGTTGTTTTTCCAAGACTGCTTTTGATGCCCTCGGCCTCCGCGCTGCCGCGGTGCAGATGCGGAATCAGCCGATCCAGTCCCAGCAGGAATAGGATGCCGAGCCAAAAACCTGCAACGGCGGGGACAAAGGACCACCGCCCCATGTCCGCCGCCTGCTCCATTGCGGGCAGCAGCAGGCTCCAGATGGAAGCCGCCACCATGACCCCCGCCGCAAAGCCGGTGAGCGCACGCTGTACCATCTCACCCAAATTGTTTCGCATAAAAAAGACGCAGGCCGCACCCAGCGTCGTCCCCGCAAAGGGAATCAGCAGCCCTTGCCATAGCTCAATCGGCATATTCTCCTCCAATCTTACCGCAGTGGTTTTCTGTAAAGTCTATCCGGATGCTCCGGAGGCACATAGGTCCGTCGGCCAGCAATGCCAGGGCTGACGGAAATGATAGAACGCAGGATGAGGAACGCCTGTACGGAACCCATTTTGATTTCGCGCTTCTCCATAGTCCAACTTTTTAAGGGTAGGTACTCTATCTTGATTATAGTTAGCCATCGCTAACCAGTCAAGTCATTTTCTCTATTTATAAATCATTTTCCCTCTAAGTCGCTTTTCCAGATTTATGAGTACATGGAACCAATCGCTTTTTATACCCCTTCCGATCCAGCTGCAGATTGACAATACGCTGCAAGTTCGATATACTTTACATATACCCCTAATGGTATGGAGGCGACTATTGTGAGACAGTGCATGGATGCGGATAATCTGCACCGCAGACTCAAGAAAATCATTGGTCAGGTTCAGGCGATTGACCGAATGATAGATGAAGATGTCCCCTGTGAGGATGTTCTTGCTCAAATCAATGCTGCCAAATCTGCGCTTCACGGATGCGGAAAGGTGGTTTTGGAGGGGCATATTCGCCACTGTGTCCGGGATGGCATTGAGCACGGGGATGCGGATAAAACAATCGAAAGTTTTACAAAAGCTGTAGAACGATTTTCCAACATGGGTTAATACCAAATGAGGCAGCCGAAAGGCTGCTTTATTTCTTGACAAAATATACCCCCATGGGTATAATATACATATACCCCTTACCGTATGAAAGAGAGGAACAATCATGAAAGTGCTTGTCAAAAGGCTCGAATCGTTATTGGAATTGGGCGGCATCAAAAAGGATATTATCTTTTTAATTATCTCCGGAGCTGCAGTGCTGCTTAGCCTGCTGGATGTCCGTCCATTTCCTTTTGATATGGCATGGATTGCGATTATCCTGTGTGGTATTCCGATTATTTTAGAGGCGATTATTGGTCTGGTCACCTCCTTCGATATAAAGGCGGATGTGCTGGTATCATTGGCTCTGATTGCCTCTGTTGCGATTGGTGAAGATTTTGCCGCAGGTGAAGTGGCGTTTATCATGCAGCTTGGCAGCCTACTGGAGGAACTGACTGTAGCCAAAGCCCGCGCCGGGATTGAAAAGTTGGTGCATCTGACACCCCAAACGGCTCGGGTGCTGCGCGATGGAAAGGAAAACATTGTTCCTGCTGAACAGGTGCAGGTTGGAGATCTGCTCCGCGTTCTGCCGGGAGAAAGCGTGCCGGTGGATGGCAGAATCGTATCTGGGCAAACCTCGATCAATCAGGCTGTGATGACTGGTGAATCACTGCCCGTAGACAAGACAGTGGGGGACGAAGTGTCCAGCGGCACAGTGAATCAGTTCGGCGCTTTTGAGATGGAAGCCACAAAGGTGGGTGAGGACAGTTCGATTCAGCGTATGATCCGTCTGGTGCAGAGTGCAGATGCAGGAAAAGCCAAAATTGTAGGGCTTGCCGATCGTTGGGCAACCTGGATCGTTGTGATCGCCTTGAGTGCCGCAGCCATCACTTGGCTTATCACAGGGGAGATCATCCGTGCCGTAACCATTCTGGTGGTATTTTGCCCCTGCGCTCTGGTGTTGGCTACCCCTACCGCAATCATGGCCGCCATCGGAAACGCCACAAAACACGGCTTTTTGGTGCGCGAGGGGGATGCGCTGGAGCGGCTCGCAAATGTAAAAGTAATAGCCTTTGACAAAACAGGCACGCTTACATACGGGAAGCCAAAAGTCATGGATGTTGTAAGCGTATCCGATCAATATACAAAAGAACAGATTTATCGTTTGGCCGCTTCTGTTGAACTGCTGTCAGAACACCCTCTGGGCAAAGCCGTAGTAAACTGCTATAAAAGCGAATACGGTGCGGAACTGGAACCAGTGCATCATTTCCAGATGATTCCCGGCAGAGGAGTTTGCGCACAAACAGAGACAGCAGAACTCCTGGCAGGTAATCTGGAACTTTTAAAGGAACATGGCGTCTCTCTGGAATCAGTTCCCACAGTGGACGAAACCATCTGCAAAGGTGGGACTGTTATCTATCTTTCGGCAAACGGTATGCTTGCTGGCTATCTCACTCTCTCCGATACGCTGCGGGAAGAAAGCGCAGATATGATCCATACGCTTTTTGAATTAAATGTACAGCCAGTATTACTGACCGGAGATCATGAGAGCGCAGCAAATGCCATTGCCAGTCAACTTGACATTCATGAAGTATGCGCTAATTGCTTACCAGAGGACAAGCTGAACTCCATTGGCACATATCAGAAAGCTGGGAAACCTGTGTGCATGATTGGAGACGGCATCAATGATGCTCCGGCTTTGAAAAAGGCAGATGTGGGCATCGCCATGGGCGGCGTTGGCAGCGACATTGCTGTAGACGCAGCAGACATCGCGCTGGTAGATGACGAAGTAAAGGAACTGCCGCATTTGATTGCGCTTTCCAAGCGGATGATGACAACCATCAAGTGTAATCTGACATTTTCTATGGCTCTCAATTTTTTGGCCATCATTCTCGCCATCAATGGGACTTTGAACCCTGTAGTCGGAGCATTAGTGCATAATGCGGGCTCAGTACTTGTTATAGCAAACTCTGCAATTTTATTGAATTGGGAAAAAAGATAATGCTATTTCATATTCGATAAAAACATATGAATCCAAAAGAGGGAGTTCCGCCACCGGAATGTATCCGGTGACAGCACTCCCTCTTTTCGTGATGATTTAGGAACGGCTTCTCTCAGAGCTTCCACTGGCCGGACTCTTTACGGCCGGATACGAACGCTCGATACAAGCCCTCCTGGGCCATGAGCTGGCTGTGTGTGCCTCGCTGAACAATCTGTCCACCGTCCAGCACCAGGATCTGGTCAGCGTTACGGACCGTCTTCAGCCGGTGAGCGATCATCAGAATGGTCTTGTTCCGAGTCAGGGCTTCAATGGCCTTTTGCAGCCGGTCCTCATTCTCCGGGTCTACATTGGCGGTGGCCTCGTCCAGAATCACGATGGGAGCGTCCTTCAGGATAGCCCGGGCAATGGCGATGCGCTGGCGCTCGCCGCCGGAAAGACTGGAGCCACCCTCGCCGATGACGGTGTCGTAGCCTTGGGGCAGGGTGAGAATGAAGTCGTGGCAGCAGGCTTTCTTTGCCGCGGCTACCACTTCCTCGTGGGTGGCATTGGGGCATCCAAACTTGATGTTGTTTTCCACCGTGTCGGCAAAGAGATAGACCTTCTGGAATACCATGGAGATCTGATCCATCAGGCCCTCCAGGGTATAGTCCTTCACATTCTGACCGCCCACCAGGACGGCGCCGCTCTCCACATCCCAGAACCGGGCGATGAGATTGCACAGCGTGGTTTTCCCGGAGCCGCTGGGGCCCACGATGGCGGTGGTGGTTCTGTCCGGGATGGCGAAGGATACATCCCGCAGGATAGGCCGCTGGTCATAAGAGAACGAAACATGGTCGAAGGTAATGCCGTGCTCCCTGGGCGTGCTGGCCCGACCGGTCTCTGCCAGCTGGGGCATGGCGTCCGTCTCATCGGCATGGGCCATGCAGCTGCTGACGATACGCAGCAGGGACATACCGCTGCCCGCCGAGGAGATCTGAGCAAAGACCAGGAAGGACATGATGACCACCATCAGAGCGTTGGCCAGGATCATCGTCCCGGAGAGATAGAACCATACCGCCGAGAGCATCATGGCCACGCTTCCCAGCTGGAGCGCGATCCCCTGCGCCATAATATAAGGGGTGAACATCTTTTCGATGTTCAGGTTGCTGCGGCAGTTGTATTCCAGTGCTTCCTGCAAGGTGCGGTCACCCCGTCCGGTGAGGTTGAAGGACTTCACCACGCTCATGCCCTGCACATACTCCAGCACCGCCTCCACCAACTTGGCCTCGGACTTCTGACGGTGCGGGGCGAGGGCGGCGGATTTTTGCTCCATGGCCGAGGTGATGAACAAATAAACTGCTGTGGCCGCCACCACAATGAGACCGATCCGCCAGTCAAAAATCAGGATCATCACCGTAAAGACCAGAGCGTTGAGCATCCCGCCCAGCATGGTCACCAACACCATGGGGGCCACAGTCTCCACATTGTCCAGTACAGTAGTGCAGACCCCGGTGAGCTCTCCCAGGCTGTTGTCGTTGAAGTAGCCCATGGGGACGGATTTCATCCGCTGCCCGATGGCCACGCGCTTATTGGCCGCCATGAAGTACCCGGCGTGGGTCTGCTGGAGTTGGGAGAAATACTTGGTCACGGCGCTGCCCAGAATACTGACTGCCAACAGACCCAGCGCCTGCCACGCCGTGGCAGGGCCGGTTTTTCCATCCAGCAGAGCCAGGATGGTGTAGTAGATGGCGGCAATCTCAAACATATGGAATACCGCATTGAAAAAGCAGGCGATCACCGAGCGCCGGATGTTGCGCTGTTCCTCACCGGCAAACCGCCAGATACCTCTGAATGTCTCGATCATACCGTTTCTCCCTCCTTTGCGCCCATGTGAGCCTGCCACAGATCGGCGTACAACGGACAATGGCGCAGCAGGTCTTCATGCCTGCCCTGCGCCTCGATGCTTCCATCCTTCACCACCACGATCTGATCAGCGCCGGTGATGGTGGACAGGCGGTGGGCAATGACGATGACCGTCTTACCCTCCACCAGTTTTGCCACTGCCCGCTGGACCACTGCTTCATTCTCCGGATCAATGTAGGCGGTGGCCTCGTCCAGAATCACCACGGGGGCGTTTTTCAGCATAGCCCGGGCGATGGCGATACGCTGCCGCTCTCCTCCGGAGAGATGGGCGCCTCCGCCGCCCACCCGGGTGTCATAGCCATGCTCCAACTGGCGGATGAAACCGTCGCATCCGGCGGCTTTGGCGACTTGTTCCACTTCTTGATCCGTGGCATTTACCCGGCCCATGCGGATATTTTCCCGGATGGTATCGTCAAAGAGGTAATTGTCCTGAGAAACAAAGGCCACCTGGTCATAGAGTTGTTCCAGCGGGATACGGCTTTCCTCCACGCCGCCCAGGGTAATGCGGCCCTCGGTCACATCCCAGAAACCGGCGATGAGCTTGGCAATGGTGGACTTGCCCGAACCGGAGGGACCAACCAAAGCGGTGAGGCTGCCGGCCGGAATGGTGAGGGAGATGTTGTGGAGGATCTCCTTGTCCTGTGCATACCCAAAGGAGACATGATCCAAGGCGATATCCGGTCTTCCCAGCTGTGCCGGCTGTGTTCCGTGATCCTGCTCCGGCTTCAGGAGGATCTCGTCCACCGAGCCTACGATGGTACCTACCTTGGCAAGATTATCCACAAAGCCCATGGCGGCAATGAGAGGTCCCACAATACTCATGGACAGGATGATGGTGGTGAGAAATACCTCTGCGGACAAACTGCCGTCCGTGTAGAAGCTCCAGCCCACAGGCAGCACCGTGATAAGGGTGGTGGGAGCGATGGCATAGGCCAGCGCCATTCCAAACTGGCATTTCTTCATCCAGTTGTAGTAGTAGGCAGCATTGGCCCGTACCCGGGAGGAGAACTTCTCATAGGAGTTCTTTCCCTGATTGAAGGCCTTGATGACCTCAATGCCGCCGATGTACTCCACAATGGTCTCGTTCATAGCCTGGGTCGTCTCCACCGCACCCTGATAGTCCTTGCCATAGCTGCCCATAATGGCCATCATAAAAGCCATGCCCACAGGAATGGACACCAGACTCAGCAATGCCATACGCCAGTCCAGCGTAAACAGATACACGAGAACGCATACCGGCGCCAGCAGATTGGAGGTCATCTCTGGCAGCAGGTGAGCCAGCGTCGTCTCCATACTCTCCACCTGATCTACCACGATCTGTTTGAGCCGTCCGCTGGAGGAATCCAGAATATCTCCCAAGGGTAAGCGGGGCATTTTGGACAGAACCATCTTCCGGATGTCCCGCAGGATCTGGAAGGTGGCTTTGTGGGAGAGGGAAAGTGCCAGATTGTAAAGCAGGGTTTTGGCCAGATAGCCCCCCAGGGCCACCATGCACCACAGAAGATAGAAGTTCCAGTCCCGCTGCCCGGTGAGAAGCGCTACCAGGATGTGCCCTGCTGAGAGATACGGCAGCAGCCCCAGTAGGACACCCGCCACCGCGCAGAAGATGGCGGCAATCAGGCCGCCGTGATGTTCCCTGCCCAGCTGCCACAGCCGTAGCAGCGGGCTTTGCGTTTTCTGCATAAATAAGCCTCCTTTAGTTAGTTATTGCTAACCTTTTGTTCTATGAAAAGGCCGCCGGGAAAGCGGCCTTTTGCACTACTGGAAGTTTTCGGGATGAAAAATCGTCTCAAATCCTGCCATGTGATAGCGGTTGAGCTGGCGGATATAGTGGAGCGCCCGGGCCTTATCCATGCGGTGCCGCACCGGCTCAAACATTCCGTTGAAGTAGGCGGTGGTAACGATATGGATCAAGTCCTCGGTGACCTGACCGGAGCGAACGCTCTCACAGCCGATGACCTCCATGTATTTGTAGGTGTAACTGACTTCGATCTCCACCAACTCGTCAATATAGTGGGCATATTCCGTCCCGGCGGCCCGGCGGAGCAGCAGTTCAAACTCCGACAGGTGCTCATAGATGTAATCAAACAGTCCCTCCTGGGCATGGGCAGTGTAACGCCCCATCTCCTCCTGCTGGGTTTGGCCGTCAAACCGGTGAAAAGACTCCTGAATCTCCAAAAAACGGCGCTTCAGCTCTCCGGCAGCAGGCTCCACCAGGGCGCGGAACAATCCAGCCTTGTCGGTAAAGCGGGTATAGATGGAGCCGGTGCTGGTTCCCGCCGCCTTGGCGATGTCCCGCAGGGAGGCCAGAGCAAAGCCTTTTTCCAAAAATTCCCGACGGGCGCAGCGGAGTACATTTTCATAGACCCCTTCGATCTGCTTTGCCATGGTATCACCTCTCAATTCAAAACACTGTTTCATAACGATGTTTTGAATATACAACCAAAAAGCAAGTTTGTCAAGAGAGGATTTCCCCTTGACAGGCATAGAACAGGATGTTATATTGATAATCAGATTATCGGTAATCAAATTATCATTTGTCGGGAGGGGTGTTATGGCAAGACCGGATACTTCCATCGACCCTCGGATCATGGACAGTGCCAGAGAGGAGTTCCTGGCGCTTGGCTTTGAGAGGGCTTCCCTGAAATCCATCTGCCAGCGAGCGGGTGTGACAACCGGGGCTCTTTATAAGCGTTACGCCGGAAAAGAGGAACTGTTTCGCGCTGTGGTGGCGGATACGGTGGCGGATTTGGATGCTGTTTATGAGGAGCGGACGGCGGTGCCGGCATCCGCCCTCTCCGACGAAGACCTGATCCGGGCGTGGTATATGGATGAGGAATACATGCTGTGGTGGTTCCGCTTTCTCAATGAGCGGCGGGATGGCTTTGTGCTGCTGCTCACCGGAGCGGAGGGCACCGCTTACGCCGACTTCCAGCACGACTGGGTGGAGAAAATGACGGAAGGCACCTGGACCTACTACGCCGAGGCCAGACGCCGGGGCTTGTGTACTGTGGATATGACGCAGGGGGAGCTCCATGTAGTCCTGTCCGCCTTCTGGACCACCATTTACGAGCCCTTTATCCACGCCTTCGCCTGGCCGGAGATCCAGCGCCACTGCACTTTGGTCTGCCGTCTCTTTGACTGGTACGCTGCCCTGGGATTCCCCAAGGGATGAAAAACGCCTCTGCGGAGGCTTTTTTCTCGCTAATGAGTTAGCAATAACTAACTAAAAAGGAGTGATACTGTGTTTCAAAAAGTCCTGCGCTACACTGGACGCCACCGGAAGACGACTTATGCCTCCATTCTGGTACTGGTGGCCGGCGTGGCCATGAGCGTGCTGCCCTATTTCTTCCTCTACCGCCTGCTGAGACCCCTGCTGACTGGGGGCAGTCTCACATTGGAGGAAACCCTGACGAGCGCCGGGGCCATGGCTCTGTGCATGGTCCTCTACGGCCTTCTCTATGTGGAGGGGCTGGCTCTGTCTCATCGCTCCGCCTATCATACTTTGGAAAACCTCCGGCTCCATCTCCAGAGCAAGCTGGAAAAGCAGCCCCTGGGCGCGATCCAGGAGAAGGGCGTTGGAGTCTGGAAGAAGATGTTCATTGACGACATCGAGAGCATGGAGCTGCTGCTGGCCCACGCCCTGCCGGAAGGGCTGTCCAATCTGGCGGTGCCGGTGGTGGTATTTGCGGCCATGTTCCTCACGGACTGGAAGCTGGGTCTGCTTTCCCTCTGCTCCCTCCCCCTGGGCGTGCTGGCCATGGGCATGATGTACCGCTCCGGCATGAGCAAGATGGGGGACTACTACGCCGCCGGGCAGAAAATGAACAACACCATCGTGGAGTACATCAACGGCATGGAGGTAGTGAAGGTCTTCAACCGGGACGGAGAGTCCTATCACCGCTTTGAGACCGATGTAAAAAACTACCGGGATTTTACGCTGGATTGGTTCCGGGCCTGCTGGCTGTGGATGGCCCTCTACACCAGCATTTTGCCCTGCGTGGCGCTGGTGCTGCTGCCAGCAGGCGGCTATCTGGTGCTCACCGGCGCCTCTACCTTGCCGGATTACGCGCTGGTACTGTGCATGTCTTTTTCTGTGGGACCGCCTCTGGTTCGAGCCATGAATTTTATGTCGGTGCTGCCCCAGCTGAGCTACAAGATCGACCAAATGGAATCTCTGTTCAATATTCCGCCCCTGAAAGAAGGAAAAACGGATTTCAACGGAAACGATTTGCAGATCCGCTTTGAGAATGTGCGGTTTTCTTATGAAAAGGACGAAGTCCTCCACGGCATCTCCTTCTCTGTCCCACAGGGGAGCCTCACTGCTTTGGTGGGAGAATCCGGCAGCGGGAAATCGACCCTTGCCAAGCTGCTGGTCCACTTTTACGATGTGACGGACGGACGCATTACGCTGGGGGGGCAAGACCTGCGAGAGATGTCCCTCGCCTCTCTGAACGAGCAGATCTCCTTCGTCGCGCAGGAGCAGTTCCTGTTCAACACCAGCCTGTTGGAGAACATCCGGCTGGGAAGACCCGGCGCCACCGACGAGGAGGTGCTGGCGGCGGCGGAACGGGCCCAGTGCGGAGAGTTCCTGGAGCGGCTGGAAAAAGGGATCTATACCATGGCCGGCGACGGCGGCAAAGGGCTTTCCGGCGGGGAGCGACAGCGGATCGCACTGGCCCGGGCGATTTTGAAGGACGCTCCCATCGTGGTGCTGGACGAGGCCACCGCCAGCGTGGACCCGGAGAATGAGGAAAAAATGAACGCCGCCATTGCCGAGGTGATCCGGGGCAAGACGGTCATCGTCATCGCCCACCGGCTTCAGTCCATTGTAGGCGCCGATCAGATTGTGGTGCTGGATCAGGGCAATGTGGCAGGGATTGGCCGCCACGATACATTGCGAAAGACTTGCCCCGCCTATGAAAAACTGTGGCGGGCTGCCGAGGGAGCCGCTGCCTGGCGTGTCTCTGCGGAGAAAGGAGGCGACGAGGCATGATCGCGCTGATGAAACGAATCCTGTCCGTATCCGGCCCCTATCAGGGGCGGATCAAGCTGGCCTTTGTCTTTGCGTTCCTGAAGGCTATGCTGTCCAAGGCCCCCATCGGTCTGTCCTTCTTGGCCCTGAGCGCTTTTCTCCAGGGAACCATGACGGCACGGCTGTGCCTGTGGCTGGCGGTGGGCACGGTGGGCTGCGTTCTGCTGGAGTGCCTGTGCCAGAACATCGCCGACCGGCTCCAGGCCGCGGCGGGCTATATGGTATTCGCCGATCTGCGCATGGAGCTGGGACGGCATCTGCGCCGCCTGCCCATGGGCTATTTCACAGAGGGCAACATCGGCAAAATCAGTTCCGTTCTGTCCACCGACATGGTGTTCATTGAGGAGAACTGTATGCACGACATTGCCAACATGATGAGCTATACCTTTGCCCAAGCCATTCTTGTGCTGTGGCTGGCCTTCCTGAATCCCTGGCTGGGACTGGCCGCCTTGGTGGTGGTAGGGATCATTTGGCAGCTGGGCCGCGCTTCCCTGGGGAGCACCCTGGCTCACTCTGGTGTCCGACAGGAGCAGAGCGAGGCTCTCACACGGGCAGTGCTGGACTATGTGGAGGGCGTTGGTATTGCCAAGACCTTCAACCTGCTGGGAGAGCGTTCCGCGCAACTCACCGAAAATTTCACCCGGAGCCGCAAGGTCAGCATCGAGTTCGAGGAGAGCCAGGCTCCCTGGATGCGGGCCCTCTATCTGGTGTGCGGTCTGGGCTCGGTGCTGATAATCCCCCTGTCACTCTGGCTCTATGGCCGTGGGCAGCTCTCCATCACCTTCCTGCTGGGTGTCTTGCTCTTTGTCTTTGACCTCTTCGGCCCCATTAAGGCACTCTACAGCCAAGCCACCCGCCTGACGGTGATGAACGCCTGCATGGACCGGATCGAGGCGGTACTGGCCCAGCCAGAACTACCTGACCGGGGCCGGGAGACCTTACCCAAAGCCGGCGGTGCCCCGGAGGTGGAGTTCCGAAATGTCACCTTCGCCTACGGGGAGAAAGAGGTACTGCATGATGTCTCTTTCACACTGGAGAAAAACCGGATGCTGGCCCTGGTGGGGCCCTCTGGCGGCGGTAAAAGTACGGTAGCCAACCTGCTCTCCCGGTTTTGGGATGTCAAACAGGGCCAAATCTTAGTGCGGGGCAGGGATATCCGCGATATTCCTCTTTCTGATCTGATGGATCAGATCTCTATGGTGTTCCAGCGGGTCTACTTATTCCAGGATACCGTGTATAACAACATCGCCATGGGACGGACAGACGCCACACGGGAGGAGGTCTATGAGGCAGCCAGGAAAGCCCGATGCTATGACTTCATCATGGAGCTACCCGACGGCTTTGACACTGTCATCGGCGAAGGTGGAGCCAGCCTATCTGGCGGAGAGAGGCAGCGAATCTCCATTGCCCGCTGCATTCTGAAGGATGCTCCCATCGTCATTCTGGATGAGGCCACTGCCAGCGTGGACGCCGACAATGAGAGCTACATCCAGGAGGCCATCACCCAACTGTGCCGGGGCAAGACCCTGCTGGTCATTGCCCACCGGCTCAATACCATTCGCCACGCCGATGAGATCCTGGTTATCGACCAGGGGCACATCGTTCAGGCTGGCGACCACGACAAACTTATGGAGGAGGAGGGCATTTATCGCCGCTTCATCACCGCCCGCTCCAATCCCACCAGTTGGTGCCGGTAAAGGCAGAGGCGCAAAAGAAAAGAATGACCGGGATGCGTGTCCCGGTCATTCTTCGTTCCAGCTTCTTCCCTTGATTGATCCCAGAGAACATGCAAAACCAATATGGCGGCATCTTGCAATTTCATGCGACAAAGAGTATGATGTGGTTAGCTAGCACTAACCATCATTGAGGTGACCATATTGTATGGATGACAACAAGCAGTTTTGGGAGCGGTTTTCACGGCATTACTCCGGCTTCATGCGCCGCTCTCAGACAACCTATCAGCAGATATGCAAAGCAATGCGGCCTTTTCTGAAACGGGACATGGATGTACTGGAGTTGGCCTGCGGAACAGGCCAGCTGTCCGTGCCGCTGTCTCCATGTGTCCGGAGCTGGGAGGCAACCGACTTTTCAGCCGAAATGATCCGTCAAGCCAAAAAGCAGGTTTATTCGTCCCGGCTCCATTTCTCCGTTCAGGATGCCACCAAGCTGCCCTACGGCCCGGAGAGCTTCGACGCGGTCGTGATCTCCAACGCTCTCCATGTCATGCCTCACCCGGAAAAGGCTCTGGCGGAAGCCTGGCGGATTCTAAAGCCGGGGGGATGGCTGTTCGCCCCCACCTTTGTCTGGGGCAAAAGCCGAAGCGCCAGACTCCGGCTCTGGTTCATGGGGCTGTCAGGCTTTCGGGTGTACCATGTCTGGACTGCCGGGGATCTGATGGCATACCTGTCCGAGTGCGGCTATTCCATCGTTCGCCATCAGCTTCTCGGAAGTTCGTTGGCGCCGCTGTGCTGTCTGATCGCCAGGAAGATCCCGGATGAACGGACTGCCGCACGGCAGGCCACCGTCCGGTCCGCACAGCACGATGATCCAAAAGTCAAGAAGGAGTGATAGAACATGTGGAAGTACACAGTGGAAGTCAACGGAATGATGTGCGGGATGTGCGAGGCTCATGTCAATGACGCCGTGCGCAAAGCCTGCCCGGTCAAAAAGGTGAGTTCTTCCCGGAGCAAAAACCAGACCGTGATCCTCTCTGAAACAGAGCTGGACACGGAGGCTGTTATGAACGCCATTCGCAGCACGGGGTATGAGGTCGGCACGATCCAGAAGGAGCCGTACAAAAAAAGAGGATTGTTCGGTTGAGTTCATTGGCGGCAGCGGTCAGAAAAGAGGCGTGAATATGAACACGGCAATGCAGTCGTTTGGATATGGATTAGCGGCTCTGCTGTTTTGCATCGCTATTCTTGGCGTGTGCCATAATATCAAAAAAGCCGCCCGAAAGGTTTTGAAAAGCCAGCAGCCACATAAGGGCGATCTGTCGTGAGCGGTTGGATTTGCGGTTGAAATGGTCACAAGCGAATGAAGGAAACCTATTTCCAATGTTAAGTAATTCATAAATTAGTTATCATCAATCCAGACACCGAGCCGAGCAGCACCAATCACTCAATAAGAAGCAGGACGGGCGATTGCCCGTCCTGCTCTTCTTAAATAGTGGGTTCACAGTCTTTCATAAAGAATCGTAGGGCCATTGCCGTGACAGCGATCTCATACTTCGAGTGGATGTCAACTTCCGCGGAAAGGCCAGACAGCATTTTCTCAACATCCGCCACGTCAACACCTGACATTTTCGCAATCGCAGTTGGCGAAAGATGGTGGCAGGAAACCAGCACTTCTAAAAATGCACTTGTTTTCAAATCGGCATCTTCACAGGCCACAGCATAAAGAAACATGATTTTGTCTAATACTTTCCGCTGCGCTAAAAGACCTTCCATCTTTCCATGAGCAATGTTATTCACCTGCTCCCGGGAGAGTCCCAAATACCTTGCAAGGGGACTTACATCGAACTCATATTTTTCGATCAATGCCGTCACTTTCCCGGCTACATCTTCGATTATAGTCATCATCTGCTATGGCCTTATGGGAGTTGGCCCACCGGCGGGATGGACTGATCCGGATGTAATGGTCACAATGAGGATAAATCCGAAGTAGATGGCAAGGATGGCCAGTAGAATGATAAGAAGTGCCTTGTCTTTACCAGAGAGAGTTTTCCTTTTCCAAATCAATACAACCAGGATCAAGACAAATGCAATGCCGGCCACGCTGAGAGTAATGTAATTCAACAAGAAATTTAACAAAAATTCCATCACAATACCTCCTTTTTATCTCACCAGATCCAAGGTTACTTCAAGATAGTTCTTCAAAGAGGGATCCTAATTCAAGGTAGAACGCCTCATCGATCTGGCGGAAAATGCGGCCGTTGTCTGGGCGGTCGTCAATCAGGTAGTAGCTGCCATCCTGCTCGAATGCCAGACAGGTGATCATGTCCGCATGGCTGAGCAGCTCGTTGTGTATCTGGTACTCAATCCGGATCTCGAAACCATCCTTGAAGTCATAGCCGCCGGTCCCATCCGGTTTCCCGTAGATGTCATGCTCCAAGTCGAGATAGGGGGCGCTGTCAATGCCCACCAGGATGTCAAAGGCCACATCATCATCTTGGATCTCCACAACGCCCACATTGGAATTACCAACGATTTGTACTACCGAAATCCGTTCCGGCATGAAAAAGTCTGTAGCGTCAGGGTCCAGCTCATCATACTGCGGCACAATATAATAGACGGTGGGGTTGAAGTCCACGGTATCTACATAGCAGGGAATCCGCTCCCCGCCCAAAGTGATCTTCAGGTTCGGTACTTTTTCTGCAGTAGACAGGATGCTGAACAGTGTCCCATCATTTCCGGTTTCCTCCAGCTCCAACTTTACCGTTGTTCCGAAAATGCTGGTGGATTGGCCCAAGCCGGAATGAGAGGAATTTCCGCCTCCGGGGACATAGACGAGGAAGTAATACTCTGTGTTGCTGCCGTTAAAATAGTCATAACGCAGGGCATGGGCACGGGTTCCTTCTTGATTCAGGCTATCCAGCCATTCCTGTACCTTTTCTGCGGCGTCCTCTTGCGACAGGCTCTCCATCTCTGCGAAGTACTCGTCCCTGTTCAATTCCTGCATACTGACGGAGCCGCTGCCTCTTAGCCCCATAAGGCCGAAGATCGCCAACAGAATCAGCAGCAGCGGGACCAAAAGAATCACCAGAAGGATCTTCCAACCGGTTCGATCCTTGGCACGCACCGGCGTCTGGATGTCGGCCTGGTACTCCGGGAGCGGTGTGGTGCATCTGGGGCAGACCTTCCAATCCGGCTCTACCGGCGCCTTGCAGTTCGGGCAGGAGGGGCGAAGTTTGGCGCCGCACTTGGGACAGACCACATAGGTTTCCATGACTGGTGTGTTGCACTGGGGGCATCTGAGGTTCATATAATTCCCACGAACCAGAAGATACACGATGAGTCCGATGAAAGCAGGGGCCAAGGCTGCCACGATAGCCCAGAGGATGGCATTCATATTCCGCTGTCTGGCGTCACGATAGACGAAAAAACCGACGATAAACGGCAGAAGGATTATGAGCATCAAAACAATGAACATCGGAATTGTCGCTACTACGCTCATGCTGTCTTTCCTCCTTTACGAGAATAGATGATGGCGATCACCCCACCGCCGGTTGCAGCCGTAATGATATACCCAAAACAGAGCAGAGAGAGTACCGGGTACCAGTCAATCGCCGAGTACCCCAGCAGTACCGCGGCGACCATCAAGAGAAAACCTGCCAAAACTGCAATGGCGGTCTGAAACCGCAGTTTGCGCTGCTCCAGCTCCGCCCGGAGCATTTGCTCATTGAGAACCGGAGGCGTGCGCTGTTCAAAATCATAAATCTGTTTCATTTCCAAGCGCCTCCTTGAGCAGCTTTCTGGCTTTATCCAGCCGTGATTTGACGGTTCCGTTGGGAATTCCCAGGATTTGCGCGGTTGTCGCAATATCCCTGTCGTCGAAATAATAGAGGATTACGGCCAGGCGATACTTTTCCGGCAGATGGTCGATTGCCTCATAGAGCGGCCTGTAATCCACCTTTTCGGGAGCAGGTATGGAGCGGAGCAGGAACTCCATTTCCTCATTGCTGCGGAAATGGAGAAAGGGACTTTTTGAGAGGCGCCGCAGGGCGTTCCGGTACAGGTTGACACAGATTTTGGTGAGCCAGGGCTCGAAATCCCGGCTTGTGTCATATCGAGAGAAGTTTTTGACCACCTGCAGCCAGGTATCCTGGTACAGATCATCTGCCTCCAGCGTGTTGGCGCAGAGGGTCAGGCACAGGCCATAGAGGCGTTTCCCGTATTGATGGATGTACTGATCTATCACACGCTCTGCACCTCCTCTCACCTACATATACAATCGAGAGGGCATCTGGTTCGCCCAGCAAAAGAAAATTCCCATCATAAAATAACTAAGGCAAATAATCTTTCATTTTTTGAAAAACAATGCTATTCGATGAATTCCTGAAAGCATCTTTTTTCTTTTTCGCTGGTGACTTCACGGCATCCCTCGCTGCATGGGGCAGTCAAGAGGAAAGAGAAACGGCCTTTCTCAATGTCAAACTCCATGCAGCCTGTTTCCGGGTCTGCATCGGTCTGCTGGCAGATCGCCGGGTAGCAGCTGTCAATTCCTCACGGGTTTTCTCTCTTGGTTTCGTCACAGCTTGCCGTCCATTTTTGCCTGCAAACATGGGAAAAGGGCAGTCGTTTACTCGGCCGCCCTCCAAGGTTTGTAAACTGCTTGTATATGCCACTGTTTAATAACAGTCCGCCAAATTTGCATAGACTCATTGCCCGTGCGCATCTTCCCGCATTTTCGTTACCTGCTCCAAGTGCGCCTGTACCGCCGCGAAGGATTTTTCGCTGATCACATGCTCGATCCGGCAGGCATCCTCGGTCGCAGTCTCCTCGTCCACGCCCAATTCCATCAGCATCCGGCTCAACACAGTGTGGCGGGTGTACATCGTCTCAGCAATGGCAAGCCCGGTCTCCGTCAGGGTGATCGCTCCGTCAGCATCCACATTCACATATCCGTCCTTTTTCAGAATGGACATGGCTCTGCTGACGCTGGGCTTGGTAAAGCCCAACTGCTCTCCCACATCAATAGCCCGAACAAAGGTGCTGTTCTGTGAGAGAATATAGATGGTTTCCAGATACATCTGGCCAGACTCGTGAATCGCCATAGGAACCTCCAAAACGGGCATTTTGCTTATTATAACACAGGCGTCCGACAAGCGCCATTTTTTCTGTCAGCAAAATCCGTTCGTCCTCTTGACAAGCGAATTTGCCCTGTATATAATTACATTAGTTAGCTACCGCTAACCAAGAGGCGGCGGCTATATATTTGTCGCTTTAGTTAGCTATTGCTAACCGTGTTTACTGTCCGTTTTTTTCAATTTGCTGTACAGTCTTCGCATGGACATGATTTTGTGAGGGAAACGCCTATGTCAGAGGATCTGCTGATTCGCCATTGTTCTCCCACCCTGGCCGGGATCAAAACGGGAAACCTCTTTTCCTGTGCCTGTCCCAGCCGGAAGGATCTGACAAGAGACTTGTGCCGGCTGAACAAAAAGCTGGTGCCCAAGGGCATCCGCATTCTGCCGCTCCGGGTTTGCAAAGGCCGCGCTTTGATCTACGCCTACCGGCCCAATGCGCTGGAGAGCGATCTGACCGATCACCGCGCCAGAGCGCTGCTTCTGAAATACGGCTATGTGCCGGAAAACCCCAATGGCTGCGTGGTTCACCTCATCCACCGGCTCCGGAGCGAGGGGGAATTTCCCCATGACATCGGCCTGTTTTTAAGCTATCCGCCGGAGGATGTGCTGGGCTTTATCTGCAATCGGGCGTGCAATCACAAGTGCGTGGGCTGCTGGAAGGTCTACGGCGATGAACAGGCCGCCAAAAACATCTTTGAAAAATACGAGATGTGCAGCAAAATCTACTCCCGGCAGTGGCAGCAAGGGAAATCCATCGAGCAGCTCACCGTGGCTGGTTGATGTTTCTACCATAACAAATCCAGAAAGAAAGGTCGTTGAGTCTTATGAGTAAAGTTGCAGTTGTGTATTGGAGCGGCACGGGAAACACCGAGGCCATGGCCATGGCGGTGGCCGAAGGAGCCAAAGGCAAGGGCGCCGAGGTGTCTGTGATCACCGCCGCGGAGTTCTCACCGGAGCAGGTCGGCGAATATTCCGCCATCGCCTTTGGCTGCCCCTCCATGGGGTCGGAGCAACTGGAGGAGAGCGAGTTCGAGCCTATGTTCACCGCCTGTGAGGGCAGGCTGAGCGGGAAGAATATCGCCCTGTTCGGCTCCTACGGCTGGGGCGATGGCGAATGGATGCGCAGCTGGGAGTCCCGCTGCAACGACGACGGCGCCAATCTGGCCTGTGACAGCGTGATCTGCAACGAGACTCCGGACGATGACGCTCTGGCGGCTTGCCGCGAGCTGGGCGCGTCGCTGGCCTGACAAAAACACCGCAGAAGGCAGGAGGCGCTCGTCTCCTGCCTTCTGCCTGTATCCCCAGTCAGCATAGGCAAAACCATTTCCGAACCCAGAGAAACAGGTCGTGAGAAATCATGCTGAAAGAATATTTATCGAGCCAGGGCTCCGCCACAGGCCGTTGGAGCAGCAGTATGCCAGGGGTGCAGATCTGCCGGTTTTCCCTGCCGGAGCCGGAGCAGGAACCTCTGCGGTCTGTCCCGGTGTGCGGCGCACCGCTCCAGTTTGAGGTGCTGTTCTGCCTGACCGGCCGCCTTACTGTCCGAACGTTACAAGGTACCTCCTGCACGGTGGAGGCGCCGGGGATTTTCCTGCTCTCCGACAGCTCCGCTCTCCGCTCGTGTCGGTACAGCGGAAATCTGGGCGGCATTTTGATCGCCGTAGACGCCAAAGCCGCAAAGGAAAGCCTTGTGACGGTCTGCTCCACTCTGGGTATGAAGCTGGACACCAGGATTGTCAAGAAAAAGATGACAGCAAGAAACGGCTGCACGGCCCTGTGCAGCACACCTTGGACGCAGGCATTTTTTGAAACCGTTCGCTGTCTGACAGAGCAGGAGCAGGAACGCTACTGTGTTTTCAAGTCGGTAGAACTGCTGTATCTGCTCTGCACCGAGGTATCTGAATCGAATGGCTCTCTCTCCGGCTCAGGCTGCCCAGTATCCCACAGTCTGTTGGAAGTCAAGGCATACATCCAGACGCATCTGTCTGATAAGCTTACCATTGCGTTCCTCTGCAAACAGTTTTCGCTTTCCCCGACCTTCTTGAAAGAAGGGTTCCGCCGCGCCTATGGCATGCCGATTCACAGCTTTTTGGTTCAACAGCGCCTCCGACGGGCACAAGAGCTGATCTGCACCACCCGGATGCCCATTCAGCAAATTGCGCAGGCTGTAGGGTATGAGGGTATGAGCCAGTTCAACGCAGCGTTCAAGCGGGAGTATGGCATGACTCCCGGCCAGTACAGAAAAATGTCGGAAACCGCAACTCCGCGTCCGTTTTGACAGCGACAAACACCCACCTTTTCTGCTACAATAATCAGACATTCCAAAGCATTCAGAAGGAGTGACAGCGATGAAACAGCATCGTTTTTGGGCGTGGGGCGCTGTGATCTGCATGATTATGGTCATGGTCACCGGCTACAAACGGAAATAAGGGAAAGGAAGGATCACAATGAGCGTTTATACGAAACTTGCCTGCTTTGCGGGTGGTGCGTTGTTTGGTTCTTTTGGCATCAAGCTGCTGTCCAGCAAGGACGCCAAGAAAGCCTATGTCCATGTCACGGCCGCCGGCCTGCGGATGAAGGATTCGGTCATGGGGACTGTGACCACGGTGCAGGAAAACGCCGCGGACATTCTGGCCTCCGCCAAGGAGCTGAATGAGGACCGGGCTGCGAAGGAAGCGGAGGAAGCCGCCGCTGCCAATCTAGAGAGCGAAGAAGCCTGATTGACCCAGAGGGAGCCGCCAGCGGCTCCCTCTTTTCGTGAAGGAGGAACCTATGAACGCAACCATATTGCACGAAAGCCGGGGGCGCATCCGGTTCCGGCTGCGGCAAAAACAAATGACACTCGCTCAGGCGGATCTGCTGGAGGCATGGATTCAGGGAAAATCATGGTGCCGGCAGGTCACCGTCCATGAGCGAACCTGCTGCGTCATCCTGTACTACGATGGGACTCGCCAAGCCGTGCTGAACGAAATTCGGCATTTTTCCTGGCAGGAGGCGGAGCAGACCACCGCGCTGCCCGCCCACAGCAGCCGGGCGCTAAACCGGGAATTTGAGGAGAAGCTGGTGGCAAAGGTGGTGTGCAAGGCCGCCTGCACCCTGTTTCTCCCGCCTCCGCTGCGCCTTGCCCGCATACTCTGGCACATGGTCCCCTTTGTGCGGCGGGGCATGGGCTGCCTGCTGCGCCGCCGCGTCAAGGTGGAGCTGCTGGACGCCCTGTCCATTTCCATCTCGGCGTTCCGGGGCGACTTTGATACCGCCGGCACCGTCATGTTCCTGCTGGAGGTGGGTGAGCTGCTGGAGGAGTGGACAAGGAAGAAATCTGTGGCGGATCTGGCCCGGTGCATGTCGCTGAATGTGGACCGGGTCTGGCTGCGCACAGCCCAAGGCGAAATGCTGGTTCCTGTGTCCCAGATCCAGCCGGGGGATGCAGTAGTCGTCCGCGCCGGTGGCATCATCCCCGTGGATGGTCTGGTGCTGGAGGGGGAGGTCACTGTCAACCAGGCGTCCCTCACCGGAGAATCCATCCCGGTACCCAAGCGCCCCGGCGGCGCGGTCTATGCCGGCACCGTGGTAGAGGAGGGCGAATGTGTGCTGGAGGTAAAGCAAGCCTCCGGCCAGAGCCGCTATGACCAGATCGTTCACATGATCGAGCAGTCGGAGCAGATGAAGTCGGAGGCTGAGAGCAAGGCCGCCAATCTGGCGGATAAGCTGGTGCCCTATACCTTCGCTGGGAGCCTCATCAGCTTTGCCCTCACCCGGAATGTGGCACGAGCCCTGTCGGTGCTGATGGTGGACTTCTCTTGCGCGCTGAAGCTGGCCATGCCTCTGGCCGTCCTCTCCGCCATGCGGGAGGCGGGACGCGCCCACATCACCGTCAAGGGCGGCAAATTTCTGGAGGCCGTGGCCGCCGCCGATACCATCGTCTTTGACAAGACCGGCACCCTGACCCACGCCTGCCCCCGGGTGGCTCAGGTGGTGTCCTTCGGCGGCAAAGAGGAAGCCGAAATGCTGCGGCTGGCTGCCTGTCTGGAGGAACACTTCCCCCACTCCATGGCCAACGCCGTGGTGGAGGAGGCCAAACGCCGGGGCCTGCGTCATGAGGAGTACCACTCCAAGGTGGAGTATCTGGTGGCCCACGGCATCGCCAGCACCGTCGATGGGGAGCGGGTCCTCATCGGCAGCGCCCACTTCGTCTTTGAGGATGAGGGCTGCGTCATTCCGGAGGGCGAGCAGGAACGCTTTGACGCCCTGCCGCCGGAGTATTCCCACCTGTATCTGGCGGTGGGTGGACAGCTTGCCGCTGTGATCTGCATCTCCGACCCGCTGCGTGAGGAGGCGAAGGAAGTCCTATCCGCCCTCCGCGCCCTGGGGATCACCAGTACCGTCATGCTTACCGGAGACAGCCGCCGCACCGCCGAGGCCATCGCCCTGCAAGTGGGGGTAGACGCGTTTCGCGCCGAGGTACTGCCAGCGGATAAGGCGGACTATGTGGCCCGGCTGCGCCGGGAGGGACATACTGTCCTGATGGTGGGCGACGGCATCAACGACTCGCCGGCCCTGTCCGAGGCGGACGCGGGCATCGCCATCAGCGACGGTGCCGCCATTGCCCGGGAGATCGCGGACATCACCATCGCTGCCGACAGTCTCTGGGAACTGGTAGAGCTGCGCCAGATCGCCATGGCGCTGATGGCGCGCATCCATTCCAACTACCGCTTCGTCATCGGCTTCAACGGCGCCCTGATCGCTCTGGGCGTAGCCGGAGTCCTGCCGCCAGCCACCTCCGCCACGCTGCACAATTTCTCCACCCTGGGCGTCGGCTTGCGGAGCATGAGCCGGCTGACTACTCAGACGCAGTCCACTCGGGGCAACAATTTGCAGAATGGATAAAAAAAGAATCCTTTCCGCTTGGTAGCTTGTGCTTTTTGCGTGGTTGCACATGACTAACTCCGTGTGCTATAATACACTCACGATGCGCAGTGCGTGATGCATGGTAAGTCCAATCGCCGCTGCGCATCGTTTTTTACAATACAGTTAGTCATAGCTAACCGCATTGAAGAAAGGGGAGGATTGTATCAGACCGTATCGTTCTACCATAGTTCTCTTGGCTCTGTTGCTTGTCTTGTCCTGCTGCTCGCTGTTTGTAGGCGTGATCGATCTGACGCCGGGCGAGCTTCTGGCGGGCAATTTTGAGCAGCTGGAGATTTTCATCATCTCCCGGCTGCCCCGTCTGCTGGCCATTTTGTGTACCGGCATCGGCATGAGCGTGGCGGGGCTCATCATGCAGCAGCTGTGCAGCAACAAATTTGTGTCGCCCACCACCGGCGCGACAATTTCCTCGGCGCAGTTCGGCATCCTGCTGGCTCTGCTCTTTATGCCGGCCTCCACCCTATGGAGCAGGGCTATCTTCGCCTTTGCCACGGCGATTCTGGGCACCTGGATCTTCGTCTGGTTCATTCAGCGCATCCAGTTCAAGGATGTGGTGATGGTCCCTCTGGTGGGCATCATGTTCGGCAATGTCATCGGCGGCATTACCAACTATCTGGCTTACAAATATGAGATGACCCAAGCTCTGTCCTCCTGGCTGGTGGGCCACTTCTCGCTGGTGCTGAAAGGCCGGTATGAGATCGTCTGGCTGACGGTCCCGCTGGTGGTGCTGGCCTTCCTCTTCGCCAACCATTTCAACATTGTGGGACTGGGCAAGGATTTTTCCAAGAACCTGGGTGTCCCGTACAACCTGGTCCTCTTCTCCGGCCTCACCATTGCCGCCATGATCACTGCCTCCATCGTGGTGGTGGTCGGCTCCATCTCCTACATCGGCCTGATCGTGCCCAATGTGGTGGCCATGTACAAGGGCGACAAGATTCGGGGCACGCTGGTGGACACCGCCCTGTTCGGCGCAATCTTCGTGCTGGTGTGCGACATGATCGGCCGGGTGGTGATTGCCCCTTACGAGCTGCCCATCGAACTGATCGTGGGCATCCTGGGAAGCCTCATTTTTATCGCCCTGCTGTTTTACCGGCTCAAGCATGGTCGCAAGGCCATCCGTCTGGGCGGCGCCGGAACAAGCTGCTGCTCCACCATGCCCAACCTGAAGGGAGGTGCAGACCAGTGAACACGGTTGCCATACGCGCCAACCGGCGCAAACTCCTGATTTTAGCCTTTTTGGTTTTGCTCTGCGCGGCGGGCTATATGCTGGTTGAAGTGAATTTCTCTAATCCCAAGCTGCTGGCCTACGCCATGAAGATCCGAACTCCCAAGCTCATCGTCATGTTGATCACGGCCTTTGCCATTGGCGGAGCCTCCATCGTGTTCCAGTCCATCATCAACAACACTATCGTGACTCCCTGCCTGCTGGGGATGAATTCCCTCTATACCCTCATCCACACGGCGGTGGTGTTCTTTCTTGGATCTGCCAGCGTGGTGGCCTCCAACGCCAATCTGTCCTTTGCAGTGGATGTTGTGCTCATGGGTATCGCCGCCACAGTAATCTACAGCTGGATTTTCAAAAAGACAAAGCATAATGTGCTGTATGTTTTGCTGGTGGGTACAGTACTGACCTCCTTCTTTGGCAGCATCCAGACCACGCTGACCCGGGTCATGGACCCCAATGAGTACGACAGTCTGCTGAATACCCTGGTGGCAAGCTTCAGCAATATCAATTCCGAGATCATCGTCTTTTCCTTGATTCTTTTGGCAGGCGTCATCGTCGCTCTGCGCAAGGAACTGGCCCTGCTGGATGTGCTGACATTGGGCAAGGAGCAGGCCATCAACCTCGGCGTGGACTACGACCGCTGCATCCGCCGCCTGCTGCTCGGCGTGACCCTCTGCATCGCCGTGGCCACCGCCATGGTGGGGCCCATCTCCTTTTTGGGGCTCATCATCGCCAACCTGTCCCGGCAGCTCCTCAAGACCTTCCGCCACACCCAGCTGGTGCTGGGTTCGGCCCTGTTCGGCATGATTGTGCTGGTGGGCGGGCAGCTCATCGTCGAGCATGTGTATTCCTATTCCGTGCCGGTGAGCGTGTTCATCACCGTGGGCGGCGGACTTTACTTCCTCTACCTCCTCCTGACAAGAAAGAAGGTGTGACCATGCGTGTACAGGAATTGACAAAACAGTATGACGGGAAAACCGTGGTGGACGGCGTGAGCTTCGCCATTCCCAAGGGCAAAGTGATTTCCCTGATCGGCCCCAACGGCGCGGGCAAGTCCACCGTCATGGGCATGATCTCCCGACTGATCGCCCACGACAGCGGACTGGTAGACTTTGAGGGCAAGGACATTGGCAAATGGAAAAGCAAGGAGCTCTCCAAGCGCCTTGCCATCCTGACCCAGTCCAATAACATCCAGATGAAGCTGACTGTGCGGGAGCTGGTGACCTTCGGGCGCTTTCCGTATTCAGGCAACCGGGTCACCCCAGAGGATCAGAAGATTATCGACCGAGCTATTCACTACATGGAACTGGAGGAGTTCCAGGATCGCTTCATCGACGAACTCTCCGGCGGCCAGCGGCAGCGGGCTCTGATCGCCATGGTCATCGCCCAGGACACGGAGTATGTGCTGCTGGATGAGCCCACCAACAATCTGGATATCTACCACGCCACCAATATGATGAAAATCGTCCGCCGCCTCTGCGACGAGCTGGGGAAGACGGTGATTTTGGTGCTGCATGAGATCAATTATGCGGCATTCTATTCTGATTACATCTGTGCCTTCAAGGACGGAAAAATCGCCAAGTTCGGCACTGTGGAGGAGGTGATGACGAAAGAGAACCTGTCCCAGATCTATCAGGTGGACTTCGAGATCCTGACCATTGCGGGCAAACCCCTGTCCATCTACTATTAACCCTTATTTTCAGTACTTTTTAGAAAAGGAGTATCCAAAAATGAACATGAAAAAGATGCTTTCTCTTGCCCTGGCCGGTGTGATGGCCCTGAGCCTCATGGCCTGCTCCGCTCAAAATGGCGGCGATTCTTCCGAGAATACCTCCTCGCCCAGCAGCAGCCAGTCCAGTGAGGAAACCCAGAACAACGAAACCCCTGAGTCTGTGACCATTACCAGCCTCAATGCCAACAAGGAGGCGGCGGAGCTGGAGGTGCCTTACGATCCCCAGCGTATCGCCATTCTGGATATGGCCTCGTTGGACATTCTGGATACCCTGGGCGTGGGCGACCGGGTAGTGGGTACCGCCTCCACCAGTCTGGAGTATCTCCAGGACTACATCAATGACGATATCGCCAACCTGGGCACCATCAGGGAGGCTGATCTGGAGGCCGTCATGGCCTGTGAGCCGGATGTCATCTTCATCGGCGGCCGCCTGGCTTCCAGTTATGACGCCCTCAGCGAAATCGCTCCTGTAGTCTATCTGGCCACGGATACTGAGCTTGGGGTCGTGGAGAGCGTGCGGCAGAATGCCACTACCATCGCCTCCATGTTTGGTCTGGAGGACAAGGTAGACGAGTTGATGGCTGACTTCGATGCCCGCATTACCGCCCTGTCCGAATTTGCCGCCGGTAAGACTGCCATCGTGGGTATGTGCACCAGCGGCAGCTTCAATGTGCTGGGCAACGACGGCCGCTGCTCCATCATCGGCGTGGAAGTCGGCTTTGAGAACATCGGTGTGGACGCCAATATTGACACCTCCACCCACGGCAACGAAGCTTCGTTCGAGTTCATTGTGGAGAAGGCCCCCGACTATATCTTCGTTATGGACCGTGACGCCGCCATCGGCACCGACGGCGCACAGCTGGCCCAGGAGATCATGGAGAATGAACTGGTGATGGGAACCGATGCCTACAAGAACGGCAACATCGTCTATCTGGCTCACCCCGCCGTGTGGTACACCGCCGAGGGCGGCATCACCGCGCTGGATCTCATGCTGCAGGATTTGGAGAGCGAGCTGCTGGGTTAACTCTGTTTCAGATAGAGTATTACGGCCTTTCTCCAAAGAACTCATATATCGTTTTCATCGAACTTGACTACTAACGAAAGGAGTGCTTACCATGGATCAGGAAAACAGAATGCCTCTTATTGGTGACAAGGCTCCGTCCTTCGAGGCTGTCACTACGCAGGGTCCTATCAAATTCCCGGAGGATTACGCTGGCAAATGGGTGATCCTCTTCTCCCATCCTGCGGATTTCACCCCGGTCTGCACCACGGAGTTTATGACCTTCGGCTCCATGATCGACGAGTTCAAGGCTCTCAATACTGAGCTGGTGGGCCTTTCAGTGGACTCCATCTACTCCCACATCGCCTGGCTGCGGAAGATCCAGGAGCTGGAGTGGAACGGTAAGAAACACATCAATGTGACCTTCCCCCTCATCGAGGATATCCGCATGGAGGTGGCCAACAAGTACGGCATGATCCAGCCGGGACAGTCCAACACCCAGGCGGTACGGGCGGTGTTTGTCATCGACCCCAACGGCGTGGTGCGAACCATCCTGTACTATCCGCTGTCCACGGGCCGCAACTTTGACGAGATCAAGCGCATCATCCTGGCGCTCCAGAAAGCGGACGCCGATGCCTGCGCTACTCCGGCCGATTGGCGGCCCGGCGATGATGTCATCGTACCCACCGCTGGCAGCTGCGTCGTGGCCAAGGAGCGGATGGACAACCAGAGCGAGAACCAGTATTGCCTGGACTGGTTCATGTGCTTCCGCAAAGAGTCGAAGTGATATGAGGCAAGTCCCCCAATAACAGCAAACCGGTCGAGATTTCATGCACGAGATCTCGACCGGTTTTTATAATATTTTCAGTTTTACTTTTCAAAGCGATAACCGTACCCATGCACAGTATGGATCGCATTGATATTTAGTTTTTTCCGTATCTTGTATATCCTGCTGGTGACACTTTCCGGGCCGGCAGCAAGATCGTCCGGCATCGCATACTGATAAAGCTGCTCCCGGGTAAAAGTCCAACCGGGATGTGAAGCCAGATAATACAAGATGTTGAACTCCATTGTAGTCATTTCTACAACGCGACCATTTACATAGACTCTGCGTTGGTTTGGGTCTATACACAGATCATCATAGTGCAGCACTGCCATCCCGGTCAACAGTCTCACCTCCCCATTACTTCATTTCTGACGAAATTTTTTTAAGTGTTGAAAACTACTCTCGCTGATGACATGCTCAATCCGGCAGGCGTCCCGCTCGGCAGTAATGGGGTCTACCCCGGCATTTGTCAGCATTTTTTTAAAGAAGCGGTGCTTTTCGTAGATTTGTTCCGCCACTTCCCTACCCGCATCGGTCAGATGAAGGAAATAATCCTCGTCCATCGTGAGAAATCCACCGTCCCGCAGGGTCGCCACCGCATGGCACACGCTGGGCTTGGACACCTCCATGTGCCGAGCAACATCCACGGAGCGCACCATGCCCATCTTCTTGTGGAGAACAAGTATAGCCTCCAAGTAATCCTCACCGGAGGCGTACAGTTTTTTGTCAGGAGACATTGCACACACCAGTTCCTTGTTCGTGGGAGAAGAAAGCCCGCAAGAACCCCACAGCATCCCCGTCCATCGGCCGATGCCACAGCACCTTGCTCCCCTGAATGAACAACAGGTAGGTGCAGCACTTATAAATGAGTTCCGGGTCATGCGTAATCAGAAACAGGCTCTTTCCCATCTTTTTCAGACAGTTTAAGTTGTCCGATACCTCCAGCATATGCCGGTAATCTAATCCGCTGGTAGGTTCGTCAAATATCAGAACCTTTTTGTCCGATGCTATTGCACTGCCAATCGCCACCCTCTGCTTTTCACCTCCGGACAGGGACATGGGGTGCAGCTTTGCTTTGCCCAACAGGTCAAGGCTGTTCAGTATCTCCTTGGCGCGGGCCGTATCCGCTTTTTCGTCTTCGCCATCCATACTGAGCAACAGCTCATCCAGCACATCTTCCGTGAATAGCTGATGGTTTACATCCTGCATGACCATATAGCAGATATGCCTGCGCTGCTTTGCGTCATAGGAGACCCCATCCATTTCAAGCACACCTTTTGCTTTTTTATCCAGACCGCACAAACACCGGGCGAAGGTGGATTTTCCCGCACCGTTGTTTCCGATGATACCGATGATCTCCCCTTGGGGCAAGGTCAGGTCTGGAATATCCACATTGAGGGGGCCGTGCTTTTCATAGGAGAACTGGAACCCCTTAATATGTAATTTCGGAGCGGCCGGCTTGGGAGTGGCCTCCGGGGACAGATGGAATGGGTCCAGTGCCCGCAGCCCCATTCCCTGCAATTCATCGGGCGGTAAATTTTGAAATTCCGCCCCGGTAAATTCCTGTACAATACTTCCATGCTTCATGTAGAAAATTCGGTCTGCATAGGGGACAAGATAATAAAGCCGGTGTTCTGCGACGATCACCGTCTTTTTCTCGGACTGCCAGTGCCGGATCACGCCAATCAAATCTTCAATGGTGGCAATATCCAGGTTGGAGGATGGCTCGTCCAGCACGAAGATGTCCGGGTGGATTGCATCGGCAGAGGCGCAGGCGATTTTCTGCTTTTCTCCGCCGGACAGGGCAAACAAGCTCCGGTTCAGCAGTTTTTCCAGCTTGAGGCTGTGTACGGTTTCCTCCAGACGCTTCCGCATCTCCGGGACCGGCAGGGCCATGTTTTCACACCCAAAAACAATCTCGCTGGTGGTATCTACATTGTAGAATTGTGTCCTTGGGTTTTGGAATACAGATCCCACCCGCTGCCCGATTTGATAAAGAGGATAGTCTTTTAACTCTTTCCCGTCTAAAAGGACTTGCCCGGTCAGTTTCCCTCCGTAGTAATGAGGGATCAGACCGTTGATCAGCCGAGTCAGCGTTGTCTTGCCACATCCGGACTCTCCGCAGAACAGAATAGTTTCGCCATCCTGTATTGTTAGATTTATATGGCTCAGGTTGTTCTCGGTTTCCCCGCTCTCATAGGTAAAGGAAACATCTTTTAATTCGATCACAGTATCGCCTCCTTACCACGGGCTGAATAAATATGTGGAAAGCAATGCGGCTCCGGCGATCAGCACCGTCAACAAATCCCAGCCGGTAAATCCGACTTTTGTGATATTGGTGCGCTGAACCGGGTTATCCAGGCCGCGAGTCAGGGCCGCTGCGGAGAGATCATCCCCGATTTTGACCACCGAGATCATCAAGGGAATGAAACGGTATTCAATCAGGGCAGCTGGGTTTTGCCAGAACTTCTTTGTCCCGAACTGGACCTCACGCATTCGCATGGCATCTTTGATGGCTGCCGACTCCTCCTGCATAGTGGGGATGAATCGAAACAGAACGGAGAGTGGAATAGTGATCTGCCGCCCAATGTGCATCCGGCCCAGCGCAGTAATGCACTCGCTGGCCGTAGTGGATTTGATGATGTAGGCCCCCATCACAAAGGCCGGAAACAGCCGCAGAACCAGACCCACCAGCAGGACTACCAGCATATTGACAATCATGGGGAACTGGACCGAGTTCTGGATGGCCTGCACAAACAGCCCCGCCGCAAACAGGCAGAAGAACACGGTTGCCGTCTTATACTGCCGGTTAGTCAACAGTAAAATAAAGGGGATCATCGCCACCGCAACCATAAAGGCGGTGTGGCTGTATAGAAATTCTGCGGTAGCGACAACGGCCATCAGCAGCAGCTTGGTTCGTGGGTCCAAGCAAAAGCCTGTTCTATTTTCAACAACCGCTTGAAGCTGCTCCATTACACAATTCCAGCTCTCTCAAAGTGTTTTTTCAGCATTTTATGGCCCAGCAGCGCGCCCAGAATACCGCCCACAAACAGCAGCACAAAGCCCACATACAGCATCCAGGAGGGCATCAGGGATTGCAAGGTGTTTGCGTACTGATCCCCCATGGAGGTGTGGATGTTTTCCCAATACGCTTCGCCGGCAAACCAGAGGTTGGCGGGGCAGCCCATGATACCGAGACAAAAGCAGGCATAGCTCAGAACAGTGACCTTGAATTTCTGATAGCCCCCGATTTTAAGTACCACATCGCTTAGAATGCCGCCGAGCACCCAGCCGAGAAGGCCGATCCAACCGTAGCCGATCAGATAGAAGAAGATGCCGCCGATGATACCTGTGATAGTCAGCATGCCAAACTTCTGAATCTTGGTATAGTAAAGCATCATAGGAATGCCGCAGACGATGGGCCAAATTATGAACAGGAACGGGTAGACTACAGGCAGTGCGGTAAGCAGACCGACAATAAAGAAAATAACGAGGGTCATGGCTGTGTAAATGCCGACATTGATGAGATCTTTACCTGTGAGTTTCTTTGTGTTTTCCATTTTTAAACATTTCCTTTCTGAAAAAATTAAGTGTTGAAATGACTCGTGCGAATGGGACGCTGCGGTTTCACCTCCACATCATTTGGTTAGTTTGTGCTAACTATTGTGCAAAAATTTGGGGGATCAGATCCCCAAAACTGTCTGCCATCCGGAGTTGAAAAAAGAGGCAAGCGTGTGAACATATCTCAGCGCGGCCTCCTTTGGGAAGTTGTGCATAACCACTTCAGCCAGGGATGCAAAATACGCATGGAGCAGAATATGCCACTCCTCTTCCGCCAATTCGCGGATCTGGATGCCCTGAGATTTCAGTTCCGCAAAGAACTTCAGCGTGACCCGGGTTTCCAGACAGACAACATCATCCAAAAAGGAGGAATACCGCGTGCCCTCCGCCCGCATGAGAAGCAGCCGGAACACATCAAAATGTTCATAGATGTATTCAATAATGACCGACAGCGATTCCTCCGACAGTTTCCAGAGGGATTTCAAGTCGTCCGTCTTTGCCAGTTCCATGTGCTCATTTACCGACGCCTCATAGATGGCCTTGACCTCCTGGACAACAGGCTCCACCAGCGCGCCGAACAGAGCTTCCTTATCGTCAAAGTGGTTATAAAAAGCTCCGTTAGTCACATGGGCGTCCTTGCAGATCTCCCGGATGCTGGCCCGCTCAAAGCCATATTCCAGAAAGTGCTTTTGGGCGCAGAGCAAAAGATTTTCGTGGGTCTGCTGAAAGTCTCTTGACATTCGCCATCCCTCCGTCCTATACTAAAATTACACCGTAATATTACGATGTAATTCAAATTTTAGCACAGGGTACTTGAAATTGCAATACCCTCCTTGTATTTTTTGTGCCTGAAAGGAGGCTGGTTATGAAGTCGAAAGAACCGGGAACAATTCGGCAGCTATTCGCTTTCGTGGGAGAGAGCAACGGTAAAATGCGCCTCTCCATCTTCCTGGCTGTCTTGGGAGAACTGTTTGGCATGGGACCATTTCTAATGGTGGCTGTCCTCGCGGACGCCCTGTACCGGGGGACTGCAACGCCCACGCTGGTATTGTTTCTCTGCGGAGGCGCCGCAGTTTGCCAGATCATAAAAATGCTGCTTACTTGGCGGTCCTCCCTGATGTCCCACAAAATTTCTTTTACCATACTGAAAAATATCCGGGAGGCTATTACCGACCGGATGGCGAAGGTCCCCATGGGCATCATGCTGGAAACACCCACAGGGGCTTTCAAGAATCTGATCGTGGACAATGTGGCAAAGTTGGAGGACTCCATGGCCCATTTCATGCCGGAACTGCCCTCCAACATCGCTGCGCCCCTATGCAGTATTCTTTTGATCTTCCTGCTGGACTGGCGGATGGGGCTGGCCGCACTGGTGACAATTCCGCTGGGCACCCTCTTTTTTGCCGCCATGATGCGGGGATATGGGCCGCGCATGGAGAACTACATGCGATCTGCCAACGAGATGAACAGTACTCTGGTGGAGTATGTCAACGGCATTCAGGTCATCAAGGCATTCAACCAGTCCGCAGCTTCCTATGGAAAGTATGCCGATTCTGTCCGCTATTTCCACGATTCCACCATGGCATGGTGGAGCCAGTGCTGGCTTTGGAACGCGGCAGCCCGGGCGGTCCTCCCTTCTACGCTTCTGGGAACTCTTCCAGTGGGAGCGTGGCTCTACATGGATGGAAGTCTTTCTCTCCCTGTCTTTCTGGTGGCCTTGGTGGTGCCTCTGGGTTTTATTGCGCCGCTGATGAAGGTCTCCGCGGCTATGGAGCAGGTCAGCATGATCAAAGGCAACCTGGAACAAGTCACCACCTTTTTGAAAACACCAGAGCTTGTCCGCCCCACAGAGCCTGCGAAGCTTGGGGAGCGGTGTTATCAATTTGAGGATGTCCATTTTGCTTACAATGAATCCGAAGTTCTCCACGGTATCTCATTCCAGACACAGCCCGGTACCATGACCGCCATTGTTGGTCCATCCGGCTCCGGGAAGTCTACGATTGCCAAGCTGATGGCCGGCTTTTGGGATGTAACCTCCGGTACAGTTCGCTTTGGCGGGCAGGATATTCGCAACATTCCGTTTGGACAGCTCATGGGTGAAATCAGCTATGTAGCCCAGGACAATTTTCTCTTTGATAAATCCATTCGGGAAAACATCCGCATGGGAAACCCTGACGCCAGCGACGGGGAGGTAGAGGCTGCGGCCAAGGCTGCCAACTGCCACGACTTTATTATGCAGTTAGAGCAGGGCTATGATACCATGGTTGGCGATGCTGGGGACCGCCTCTCCGGTGGAGAACGGCAGCGCATCACCATTGCGCGGGCCATGCTCAAGCAGGCGTCCGTCATCATTTTGGACGAGGCGACCGCCTATGCCGACCCCGAGAACGAGGCGCTGATTCAGCAGGCTATCAGCAAGCTGGTGGCGGGAAAGTCTCTGATTGTCGTGGCCCACCGGCTGAATACGATCCGCAATGCCGACCAGATATTGGTTGTTGCCAATGGAGAGATTGTGGGCCGGGGCATCCATGAGGAGCTTCTGCAGAACTGCCCCCTTTACCGAAAGATGTGGCAAGACTACGTCGGCTCTATGGAAGGAGACACAGAAGATGTTTGAAATGATTCGCCGTGTCTTTAAGATTGCAGGAAATAGCCGGGGAAAGATCGTGGCAGGCATTGTCTGCAACATTCTGAAATCGTTCTTCAACGGTTTTATGATGTTCGGCGTGTTCTGGGTTTTACTTCATCTGGATAATCTGACACCAACTATTATTGGACAGGCATTCTGCGTAATTCTGGGCAGTGTACTGGGCTGCTTTTTCTTCCAATGGATGTATGATCGTACCATGAGCGGGTCCGGCTATGACATTTTCCGGGATTACCGTCTGGAGATTGGGGACCGGCTGAAGCAGGCACCCATGGGATATTTCTCAGAACAAAATCTGGGCACCATTCAGGCCATGCTCACCACCACGATTGCCGACCTGGAGGGGTACTCCATGCTGGCGATTGAGCAGATGACCAGCGGTGTGGCTATGGCTGTACTGATGTCCGTGATGATGTTCCTTTTCAGCCCGGTGATTGCAGGATTGAGCCTTGTAGGGCTGGCACTTGGGATGCTGGTCCTGCGTCGGGTGAGGATTCGCGCTGCCCAATATGCCCCCATTTACCAGGAGGCCCAGGAGCATCTGGTCGGCAAGGTGATGGAATATATACGGGGTATTTCGGTGCTGCGTTCTTTTTCCAAAGGCGAGGAGGGACAGGAGGAAGTCCGCACTGCGTTCCAGAAAAAATGGGATGCGGACTATGGTCAGGAAAAGGCTACGGCTGGTGTCCTCCGTTTCTATGGACTGACCTTTAAGATCATGAGCTGTGTGCTGATTGCGGCGGCGGCTCTGCTGTATCTGGCGGGGCAGATCAGCCTGCCTTATTGCCTGACTTTCCTGTTCTGTGTTTTTACAGTCTATTCCGACTTAGAGATGATGGGCAACAGCGCCTTTCTGAGTAAAAAGATCAATACGGAACTGGACCGGCTGGAGGAGGTCACCGACATTCCAAAGATGGATACCAGCGCGGAGAAACTGGTTGTTTCCCACTATGGTATTTCTTTGGAACATATCTCATTTGGCTATGGGGACCGCCGGGTAATCCATGATATTTCACTGGAAATTCCGGAACATACCACCTGCGCGATTGTAGGACCCTCCGGTAGCGGCAAGACCACACTCTGCAATCTGATTGCCCGCTTTTGGGATGTGCAGGAGGGGATAGTCCGAATTGGCGGGAAAAATGTGAGAAACTATACCGCAGACAGTGTGCTGGAACACATCAGCATGGTCTTTCAGAATGTATATCTCTTTCATGATTCTGTGGAAAATAACATCCGGTTTGGACGGCCAGAAGCTACCCATGAGCAAGTGATGGAAGCTGCAAAACGGGCCTGCTGCCATGACTTCATTCTATCTCTTCCGAATGGGTACGATACGATCATCGGAGAAGGCGGCTCCACTCTCTCCGGAGGAGAAAAGCAGCGTATTTCCATCGCCAGGGCCATTTTGAAAGATGCGCCTATCATTATTCTGGATGAAGCCACTTCCAGCGTCGACCCAGAAAATGAGCAGGCGCTTTTGTCCGCCATCCAGGAATTGACAAAGGACAAGACACTGATTTCAATTGCCCACCGCCTGAGCACTGTCCGAAACGCCGACCAGATTATTGTAATAGATCATGGACGGATTATTCAAAGGGGGACACACGAGGAATTATTGTCAATAGACGGAATGTATCGAAGATTTCTATCTCTGCGCACAGAAGCTGCTGGATGGCATCTGTGATAGATAGCACACTATAAAGAATGGCTGTGGTGGTCTTAGTTCCGCCACAGCCATCCTTTTCACTTCTAGTAATAGCCATATCTATTTGCGATATACTTTTATTAACCTATTCTACTAATTTTCCCCGTATTTGGATGAATCAGCACAAGCGGCAGTCTGCGGGTCTTTGCAATCCGCATTGCTACCCGTATGCTACCCGCTCCCTGCGGATCATTATTATACACTGCCACCAAGCAATCGGCGCATTGCACCATGTAAGCTGTGCGCTCTTTATACCCCTGTGCTCCCACTCCCCTGCCACCCATTACAAATTGGTCGCAGTTCTCCTTTAGGCGACGCAACCTTTCACGACTTTTGGGGTCCCATCGTTCATCATGACCTGGAAAGGGATACACAAGCACAATTTTCAATTCCGAGTATTCTTCCTGCCATCGCATTTCCAACAGGATTTCACCGGCCCATAGATCGACACCAAGAGCTCCACCGACATAGTACCGACGTACTCCACGCCGATACAATTCTATAAAAACATCATGCAACCGCATACCTGCTATGGCTGAATAAGTTCAACTATGGCCGCTTAATTTTTCGTGTTATGGCGGATAAAATATAGCTATAGCATGGAGGGCTGCCAATGGGTGAATTATTAAAAGAGATGGGCCAGCGAATGCTGGATCGCCGCAAACAACTGAGATTAACACAAGAAACTCTAGCTAAAATGGCACATGTAACCCCGCAAACTATCTCAACTGCTGAACTGGGAACAAAAGCCATGCGGCCTGAAACTATATTGAATGTCTGTGAAGCATTGGACATCAGCACAGATTATTTGCTGCGCGGTCAGGTCATAGAAGACGATGCACGCCTGCTTCATCAAAAGATTTCTTCATTGACACCCAGCCAGTACCGCCATCTGGAAGATATTATTGACAGTTATATTGCTGCCATTCAAGAACAGAAAGAGGTATAGGACGAGGCTTTATCTGTCTCTCCTATCCCTCTTTCTTTATTATCTGCGGAATTCAGCCATTGTGCTGGCTATCAGGTTTCGGGTCACATCATCAATCTCCGGTGCTTCTCCCACTTCCGGCATATACTCTGGCTCCTGCGCCTGCACATTTGGTGTCGAAGCCGCTTTCTCTTCTTCCACTCGGCAGGTACCCGAGGCCGGGGCAGGCTTTTCGGTTTGTCCTGTCTCTTGCCGCATGATCTCACGCACAATGGCTTCGATGGCGGCTCTGTCAATGACCGGAGCCATTGCTTTCAAAGGCTGCGGGTCATCTGCAAAGTTCGCATTATAGTATGTGATTGCATTGGCAATATACTGGGATTTGCTATGAGGCGGCTGAAGTTCCAACAGTTCAACGGCAGCTCGCTGTACGGGGTCGCCAATATTGAACCGCAGAGAAAATCGCCCCCGTTCCTTTTTGGCCGCCATTCCCATCACCTACCCGCCGTTTCCAGTCGATAGAGGTATTCAAAGCCGGCCGCATTGGCATTGATGTTCGTGACGAACAGCGGCGTCCCCACCTTACCGGAGGATTCGATCTGTCGGCGCAGCAGGATCGCACCGCCGCCCACAAAGACCACCTTACTGTAACGAAGATCCAGCATCCGCTCCCGGAGCGTGCTGAAGAGGTCGTTTACAAATTCCTGTGCCAGCCGCTCCACCAGGCGCACAGCTTCAGCCGGATACGAGGTCTTCCTGCCAGCAAGAATTGCATCCACATCGCTTTCATCCAGCAGCAGATCCAGTTCCGAGTTTCCTCTGGACCTGATCTTATTGTAGAGCAGAATCACGCCGTTTTCCAGCGAATCGCAGGATGTGAGATCAGCTTTTCCGTTTTTCAGGAGAAGATAATCCGCCGTAAAGCCTCCAATATCCAACACCACCGCTTTCGGGTCATCCATGAGCGTGTGAAGCATGGTAGCGGCCGCCGCGTACGCCTGCGGGTAGCAAACCACATCGGTAATACGGATGGCATAGGGCTTATCCCGGTACACGAACTCCACGATCCCATCTCTCTTGAAATAATCGGAAAACTTTTTTGCCTGGGCGCCAAAATGTGCCGGCGGCAGTCCTACCGGAAGCTGGATATTGTAGAGCTCCTGCTTGCCGATTTGGCGCGCCTCCAGTTCCTCCGCAATAGCGATCAGCGTAAGTACAAAGAAGCGGTCGTCTTCCGTCTTGTCCTTGTGGAACGGGATGCGCTCACTGGAGAGCGTGTAGTAATTGCCCCGATATTGCAGGCTCTGGCCAAAAGGTTTTGTAATACTCTGCTGCAGGCCGGAAACAAACGGGCTGCAGTGGACGGTTTTGATTTGCTTGTTGCCATGATCGACACCAATCAACATAGGTAGTTGCCTCCTTTTTTTGCTTTATACATATCCTTTACGCCTGGATGACGCCTTTCTCAACAAAGTAGCACTTCTGACACCAATTTTTGTGTCCATCTCGAAAACTCATGCGAAGATTATCTATACATTGTTGTTGATCCGCAGAAAGAGTTAGTGTCCTTAGTGCCCATACTGGGCACAGATGAAAAGGACAAATGATTTATAAATTCCAAACACTTCTATAACGCAGAAAAGGCCGGGTGAGGAATATTCCTCTACCCGGCCCTATTTTGAATCTGCACGGAATCTAACCCAAATTCTATAAAGGGTCAGACAAAGCACCGCTTCAATTTCCGTCTACTTTAATTAGGGCATAAAAGCTATCGCCAATATCACAGGTTTCTTCTCTTACCCAATTTTCCTTATAGCCATCGTTGTATGTACCTCTTTGATTTTGGTCAGGTATGCACGCTGTACTGAGCTTTCTGGAAATTGTCCGCGCCATGCAGGATGACGGCGCCGCAGATCCCTCTGCCATAAGGCGTATACTCCTCAAAAAAGAAGCTGTACGGCTGGCTGTCATCATAGAGGACGATTTTTTCCGTACCACGCCACTGGAAATGCTGTTCCAGGATCTTTCCCAATTTGTGACGCAGCAGTCGGCACCCGGTAACCTCTTGGAGATTTTTCCGGCAGCGGAATTCATATCGGCGTGTTACCAGTTCCGGGATGGAGAGCTGGCGCCACTCGGCACCATTCATATCCTCTCCGGCCCCTGCAAAAGCGCGGAATGGCTCATAGGGAAGCCGCACATCCTCTTTCCAGCCATGCACCCTGTCATTGCCATCTTCCTGAAGCCATGTGAACCGGATCTCCAGAATCTGCGTACCATCTGGCCCCTTTGTCAGCCGCAGACTGGCAAAGGAACCGCAATCACTCGTCAGTACCCTTTTATTCGGCTCCTGCTCCAATTTTTGCAGTTCGCTGCGCAGGATGGCAAACCGATGCGGGGACTTTTTCTCCCATGAAATGGTGCGAATATAAAGCAGTTCCTTGTCGCACCGCACTTTTATCATAGTCCGGTCATTCATATGTTCATTCCTCCTTTTCAGGGAGCGCCCCTGCGGTATGCAGGGCCGCCCGTTCTACCAAAAATGCACCTTCCACATATTTTTCTTTGCGGGAGGTCGTTGCTGCGCCGCCCAGGGAATCGAGATACTGCTGCCCGTTCTTGGATTTAGAGATATACACATAAAACGGGCTGCTGACATACTGATCCCGTGCATAACAGTTGACATACCTCCTTGCCAGAATAGAGACTGCCCCCAGCTCCGCAGCCTTCTGCGTTACCAGAGCGACGGCCATCTCCATGACCACCTGCTGCTCATCGTCATTGATGCCGGAGGTGTAAATGCGCTCCAGAAACAGCACCAGCTTCTCACTGACAATATGACCGCTCTCGGTTGTATTCTCTCCGGCCAGATCAGCAAAAGAAAGCATCAGTTCTGTCGGCTTTTGAAACGCCCCTTTCGTCAGGCGAATGCAGGCGCGGGCCACGATTTCATCACCTTTTCTGATCAGGATGATTTTCTTGTTGGAATCAAAAGCCGCCAGCAGGCACTCGCGTTGGCTCCCCGTTCGATAAGACAAGCAGGTGCTATAGGGCAGCTCGCCTATCTGAATGGTGTGGTAGAAATCATCCGCTTCCTCGGCAATAAACTTGCCTCGATCCAACGCAAGGTTCTTTTGCCATGCGATCTCTTGCTGCTCACTGATTGGGTGGTTTATTTCCCGGCGCAGATCGTCTGCGAAATATTTCAGCACATAGAACTGGCCCATGAGTTCAGCCTGCACGATCCTTCTGAGTGCCTCGATAGCCGCATCATTTCCCTGCAGGTAGTTATATAGCGGAGTCACCAGGCTACTGCCTCCGCGAAGCAGGAAGTCTGTGATACGATTTTGGTTCTGTTTCACAAACTCGTCTGAAATGGAGAGGCTTTCTTTTAACTGGGCCCAATCCATATCCGTGGTCAGGACAGAGGCGCGAACCTGCGGCCAATTTTCACACCCGGCAAGCAAGGGCAGGTTTCTGGCCGCAAAGACCGCATCCGTTTCCGTCCGGAGATCCGGGACAAAGGGGCAAAGCTGGGTGTAATGAAACAGCATTTGCATCGCCGTCCGCCTCGTCAGCCCGCGAATATGTCCGAATCGCTTCCGATACCATTCGCTGAACGGTTGCTCCAGCAGGCATTGAGCCAGCTGAGTCAGTTGCTCATCCTCCGTGTATCGGCTGACCAGATCCCGCTTGAGGAGCTGGCGAAGCGTGAGCATACGCTGGTCTACCGGGAGCGGGGTCAGCTTTGCATACAGGCGGACATAGATTTGGTCCTGCTGCCACAGCAGCCGCATCTCTTCAAAGGTGTATTGCTGTCCTTCCTCCAGGCAGTCAAAATAGCTGTCTGTGCGCTTTGCAGCATCGCAATCCTGCAAATTCTTTTCTGACAGGGAATTGATATTGCAGTGCTCACAAAAGCAGTCTTCAAACAAGAGCGCATAGCGGCTCAGAGAAAGGAAAATCTCACTGTTCTGATCCACCAACTGTAAAAAGTGCTTTTTCCGGTGTTCCACCGCATAGACAAGGATCGGAAACTGATACCAGCGGATCGCACCGAAATCCAGATGGAGGCAACCGGCATACAGTGCATTCAGGTAACTGACCTGGTTGCACAAGATTTCCTCCTGCTGTTCTTTGTTCAGCGGTGCTTCCTGTCTGATGAACCAGTTCAGATCATACTGTCCCGCGCGGTTTTCAAACCAGTGTTGGAAAAAGATACTCAAATCATCTGCATCATGTTCAAAGACCTCCAGCAGCTGGCGGAACTTCCCGATATCGGTCTCCCGCAGCCATTGAAGCGCTTTCAGCCGGCCAGAATCAAGAAACACGGTCACGCCCTGCTGGTACAGCAGGCCGAGGATCTTCTGCAGCGGTGTATTCTGCTCCAGAAGTACCAGCGTCTCTTTTTCGTTGCTATGCCAGTTGAACAGGCAGGCGCCAAGAAATGGAAAGCGCATCATGTCCCGCTGATGTGCGGTCAGTGAAGAAAGCCCTTTCCAATCTGCAACAGGAAAAAGCCAGAGATTATCCAGAATAGCTTTTTCCTCTTCTTCGTACTTGACATAGGGCAAATAGTATTTCAAATACTCAAAAGTCAGCGCCGTTGGAACATTCAAAGACGCCGCCTCCAGTACCTGTTCCGTCGGATACTGTGTCAGGCTCTCATGGCAGTCATCTGCCGATTTGAGCATCGGTTCGATCCTGTCATCCTCGATCTCACAGGTACACAAAGCATGGTACAAATCTGCGAACTCACCGCATTCAACCAGTTCCCGCTGAATTTGGGAGCTCCTGTTTTTCTTCAGCCGCGCCTGCAGTTCCAGCCGTTCGACCTTTTCGCAGGCCACGTCCAACTCGTTCTCAGAAAACAAGCCCGTTAGGCTCAGCATCAGGCCGTCAGTCTCCATGCGGCCCAGCAGAGACAAATGTTTCATCGTATTGGTCATGCTGCTGCACCTCCTTCGATCATGTTTTTCACCATATCCAATAGTTCTTGTTTTGGCCTGGTCTCGTACTTTGCCAGCATTCCGCACAGCACAAAGAAATTCTGTGTGTCTATCGGCGTCAGTTCCTGCACACAGCCGGCAGGCCATTCCAACAGTTTTTCATAGACCATATTCATGGCTTGCTGTTTATCTTCTTTGTAATAATACTTGTCTGCAAATTGAACCAAAGACATCGCACTTCCGTTATAGATCTGTGCCAGCTTTTCCTTTCTTTTCAAAAATTCCTGCTGCTTTTGCAGCATCTGCTCCTGCTCTTTTTTCTCTGCAGCGGCTTTTCGGTCGGCTTCAAGTTCTTTTTTGGAATAGAACCGCTTTTTCAGGCAGTTGCCATCATAGCCTCCGCTGTTGCCCCGGGCAATCAGCTGCCGCAGGACAGAGGCCAGGGTGGGCCTGTCGTAGAGCCGCTGAATCGTCGGGTCCTTCAGTGCGCTCCAGACAAATGCCGTATAGTGTTCCGGCTCCATTTGAAAAAACGAAGAGTCCACCCATTCGTAGAGCTTTCGGTGCTCCTCTGGGCCAAGGAAAGGCCGGGCAATTATGGTGCGAAAATTCTCGTTTCCGTAACCACCAGTATTCTCGCAGAAAGAGCGGTGAAAATAGAACCGATCTCCGAAAATCTCCTGCAGCTGTGTAAATCTGTATTGGTTCAGCAACTTTTCGACAAACCGATAGCATTTCCAGCTGGAAATACGCAGGGCATAGTCCCGAAGAAGCTTCAAAGGGTATGCGTATTCACCCTCCGCTCGGTGTTCCTCAAAAAAAGCCCACAGGTCGATTTTCTTCGTTTCCACCAGAAGGGTAAACGCCTCCTCGGTGTGCTGCCGAAAGCAAGTGAAATACTCCATGTAGTCGGCACCGGTCAGTTGCTTATACCGGGCAAGCCACTGTTCAGTAGTTGCCGATCCAAGCGAGCGAAGCATTTGCATCGTGAACAATTCCAAATAGGTGTCCCGCTTTAACTCGACTGCCAGGCAGTCATACTGCGAATCAAACACATCGAACCGATAATTAAATGACTGCTTGATGTTTCGGTTCATCCAAAGGATAGTTTTGGGGGAAGACGGTGAAAGGCTTGAATTTACAGCCGCCCACAAATCCCGATTGCCCTCATATTTGATGGAGAAATCCTTGTAGCGGGTAAATAGCCAGCCAACATATCCATAGAGCGAATCCGGCAATGCTTCCGGGCAGTTGAGCAACATCTTGCAGCACGCCGCCGCAAGTTTCTCGGCAGGAATGCTGTTAGAGGATAGCCGATAAGAAATTCTATCCATCCACATTGCGAGTGAGTTTGTCAGAATGATTTCATCTGCTCCGTACCCAGCTGCGGTCAAAACTGCAAACTCCCGGCTGTCCTGTTTCATATTCATACAAGGAAGCTTTACCAGTGTTCGCAATACAAGATCTGCCTTTGACCGGCAGGCCTTCACCTGCTCAGCGTATGTGCGGATAAACCACTCCAGCACACCACAGTTATAAGCCAGCGGCATCGTCCGCTCCGGACCAAACAACCGGAGCAGCTGTGCGTGCATCACCTGATATCCTTCCTCCCGGTCATCAAACAGAGAAAGGACAAACAAGGCTTCTTCTGTCTTGGTGTATTCCGTCTTTGCCAGGGCATCCAACAGGGCACGCTGGCGCACAGTATCTTCCTCCAGATGATACAGAGCACCGCTCAGGTACACATCCCCATCAGCGATTCGCCGGATTTTCTGGAGAAAGCCACTACACTGACTGCCCACAAACATCTGGTCTGCGTGGAGTGTACGGGTAACAGCAAGTGCCAGTGCCAATGCACGGACAATACGGATATCTGTGCCCAGCTTTTCCTCAAACCGCTCCAGCACCTCTCCGGGATAGCGCAGGCTGTACTGCTCAAAATAGACAGAAACATCTACATCTTGCTGCCAAATCTGGGCAGCTGCGATCTGGCGATAGTGCATCCTTGCTTTGTCGTCCTGAGAAGTCTGCACCACCAGTTCGGCAAAGGCATGATACAATGTCAGGTCAATGGCTTTCTGATATGCCTCGTATGCCGGCATGATTTCTTGATTCACAGTTGTCCCTCCTTTCGTGATTACCTGGGCCAATGGCCTCCGGTGGAGTAGTTCCATTCGATGGTTCCATCGTCGTACTGGAGAATTCCATGCGCCTGCAGGCTCCAGCCATCGCGCACTCGCGTGAAGAGCGCCGTCGTTTCACACGGCCGGATTGCTTCGGCAACACTGATGCAGCGATATACACTGCCGTTACGATTGGTATAGGTCTGATTCACGATTGGCGTGATATAGGTTCTATCCATATCAATTCCTCCATAAAAACAGGGGGAGAGCGCCGAATTATGGCGCTCTCCCTATTGTTATTGACTGGCCTGGTGTTCAGGCCACGCCCGCCATACGGAAAAACTCCTGCGGTTCCAGCACAGGGACACCCAGTTCCCGCGCCTTGGACAGTTTGCTGCCGGCCTTCTCGCCGCAGACCAGATAGTGGGTCTTACGGGTCACCGAGCTGCCGGCAATCGCCCCCAGCGAGGCGATCAGGCTGTTCATCTCATCGCGGGTGTAGGGCTCCACCTTTCCGGTCACCACAATGGTTTTCCCGGCAAAGGGATTGTCCTGCGTGTTGTTTTCCGCAACCGGCTGCACCGGCTTCTGGATCTTCATCATCATCTGCAATTCCTCCCAAATACAGAAATTTTCTTCTTTGCTGAACCACTCATGAATATTATTGTGCAGCGTATCTCCAAAGTCCGGAAGCTGCCGGAAGTCGTACCCGGCATAAACGGCATCCCGGAACTCGTCCAGATTACCGTGGAATACCCGGCAAAGAACGCCGCTGGCGGTGTTGCCGATCATGGGGATGTCCATAGCGATCACATACCGCTCAAAGGTCGTATTCCGGCTCTGCTGAATGGCACTCCAAAGGCGCTGCCAGGATCTTTCTCCAAAGCCGTCCATACGCACCAGCTCGTCTTTATGCTGATCCAGCCGGTAGATGTCCAGATAGCTGTGAATCCAGCCCCGGCCAATCAATTTTTCCAGCGTTGCTTCGGACAGTCCCTCAATATTCATCGCCTTTTTGCCGACAAAATGGACAAACTGCTTGAGCTTTCTCGTCTCGCAGCCAGCATTGTCGCAGAACAGCGTCTTGATCGTGCGTTCCTCGCCGTTCTCATTGCGCCCTCTGGTTTCGTGGATACGGGTGGGTTCCCCGCAGCAAGGGCACCGGTGGGGGTATGCGCTTTCCAGCACAAAGCCGCCACGGTCCAGATTGTCTTCCACATGCGGAATGATGAGGTTCCTCTTCGATACCAAAATGCGGTTTCCCGGCGTCAGTTCCAGATCTTCGATAAAGGAAAGATTGTGCAGGCTCGCTCTGGACACCTCGCAGCCATCGATCTCCACCGGCGCAAAGACTGCGACCGGGGCGATCTCGCCGGTGCGTCCGGGCGTCCATTCAATCATCTGGAGCTTTGTTTCAAACAGATCATCCTCAAATTTGAAAGCCAGTCCGTCCTTATAGTGGTGGCCTGTGCGCCCGCAGCTTTTGGAGAAGGCCACATCATTGTAGGTGACAACGATGCCGTCGATGGGAATGTCATTGTCTCTGGCATACTGCTGCAGCTGCTTGATTCCATCCTCCGCCTCTGCCGGCGTCAGCGTTCGCTTGGTCACCAGATACTTGCAGGGGGTAAATCCCAGCGCAGAGAGTTCTTTCAACCGCTCCGACTTGCGCGGCAGGTTTTCAAATCCCTCCAGCACAGTAAACGGCATGAACATCAGTCGCCGCTCCATGCAGGTCTTGGCATCCAGCAGGCGTACTGAGCCAGCCGCCAGATTGCGTCCGTTTTTGTAGGTCTCTCCGTTGTTGTCCACCAGCGAGGCCTTCAGCTGTTCAAAATCGCTGGGCCGAATGAATGCCTCTCCAGTGATCACCAGACGATCTTCATACCGGATATGCGCAGGTATGCCGCCAATGGCGCGGGTATTGTGGGTCACGATTTCGCCCACATCCCCATCGCCTCGGGTAGCAGCTTCCAACAATTCGCCGCCCTCATAGGTCAACTTGATGGTGAGCCCGTCCAGTTTGAGCATGAACATCACCTGATGCTCGCCCATGAAGCGGCACACCTCCACAATGTTTTTTTCCTTATCCAGCGACAGCAGCGGGATTGGATGGTTGGTTTTCTCCAGCTTGCTGATTGCCGGATACCCCACCGTACTGGTAGGAGAGTTCGCCATCTGGATGCCCGTCTGCCGCTCCAGGTCTTGAAGTTCCTCAAACAGCCGATCATAGACAGCATCACTGATGCTGGGCGCATTGAGATTGTAATACTCATGGCGATAACGGTTGAGCCGGGCAGTCAGATCCTGCTGTTTTCTTATCAATTCTTGATTCATCACGCTACCTCCTCATTCAGTACACGAAACGCAATGATCAGCGTTTCTTTTCTGTTGCCGCCGTAGGCATATGAACTGCACACACCATTTTCAAATGTCCAGGTGCTGGCCGGCCCCCACCAGAGCATGGCACCTCGGCCACCATTTCCGGAATTGATCTTGTCGGCAGGCTGATTCAACACCTTCGTGCAAAATCCACTTGAGGTGATCCATGTGACCTCACGCAGTTGATTGATGCACTCCGTTCGGCGATGATCAACGATTTGCAGACGGATTCCGGGCCGCAGCGCGCGTTTCAGCTGATTCAAATTTTCGATCATGCGACATTCTCCTTACTGTTCCGTTTTTCCTTGATAGCGTAGCGGCCAAAATTCAATTCATGGATAATGCGTTGGATCACTTCGTCATCATCCCATGCGGCAAAAAGAGAAGTCCGCTCCGGCCCTTCCCCCACATGGACACTCACCTGTCCACCATAGATCTGCATCAGCACATCCGTGCGTTGGGCACAGACGATTGACAAATTTCCAAGCTGTTTCATAAATTCCTCCTTGTTCACACAACATGCAGCCAAACCATGACAGGACGGCGAAGGTCTGCAGTCGCATAATGCTTTCTGATGTTGACAGGACGGTAGTGCCCATCCAGGTCGCATTCAACGCTTTGCTTCACTCGGCCTTTATCCCGGGCCAGTTCTTCACGAGCCGCCTGCAAAATACATAGGCGCGTTTTCAATGTGTCGCTCTCTCTGCAACGAAGCGAGGGACAATACACATATTCGTGCGGGTTCTCTTTGAGCATGAAGCCATAGGTCATGTACTGACGGCATTTACGCTCCCGCTCCCGCTCGATGTGTTTCACATAGTCCACGGCGCTTTTAACCCCCTCCGTCAAACAGAGGTATCCCATCTGCTGGCGCTGTTCATCGGACAAGGGAATCTCGTTTTTCTTTTGTCCCGGCAGCCCCTTATAGATGCGGAAGCTCTCGGGAGCATAGCGATAACCGCGGATGTTGTACTCAAATTTCAATTTGCTCAATGTAAAACCCCTTTCTTAAATGAATGGCCGGACGCCCCAAAGGACGCCCGGCCATTGAACCTGTTTCACGCGGCTGCAGGGAGTGCCTGCGGCTGTATGACTTCCGTATTTTCCATTAAGTCGGCCAACAACACATCTGCCAGCAGACGGCCAGCCAGATGCCCAGTGTGGATAATCACACGGTCTTTCTGCATCTGGATAAATTCTTCATTCCGCAGTTCACGGCTCCGCTCGGCCAGCTTCAGGTCGCGGCCGGTAAGTCGGGCTGCTATGACCTTCTGCCACTTCAGCAGGAATTCCGTTGCCTGTTCGATGTCCTCATATTGGCGGTCAAACAGGGTGCGTTTCTGCCTCACAGTACCATCCGGCTCGATCTCAAGCGTGTAATAGGGGTCTTCCAGTTCATCCGTCCGCCGAAGGAACATGATGAAGCTCTCCCGGCGCTCGATGCGCTCATAATACCGCTCGCCGCTTCCGTCATTCCCGACGCAATGGTGGAGCATACGCCCCTCTTTGATGATGGCAAAGATGTTTTGAGGCGCAAGCACCGTGTAGTCGCCATCGCTGTAAGCATACTTTTCCTGCAGTTCCATGCAGATGTCGTTGACATGGGGATATTTCGCCGCCATTTTCGACGCCTGCTCCTCCAGACTCCCAGCTTCACTCTGAAGGACCAATTCATCGTGCCGCTGGCGCAGTTTGCGCACACGGTATACGATCTCATCACTGGTGTCATAGTGCAGCCGTTCTGCCATAGCAAGGTAGTCCTGCCAGGTGGTCAGCGCCTGCTGGCAGCTGCCATCGAAATACTTCTTTTGCCGTTCCAGATAATTTTTGATTTGTACCACGCTCATGCGGTCTGCGATAAACACCAGATCCCTGGGGCTGATCCGTTCTTTTTTGCTCCAGCACAGCATTTCATTCGTGATACACTGTCCCGTCCGTTTCTCAAGCTGCAGCCAGGCTAAAGTTTCTGTGTCTCCGTCCAACTGGCGCAGGCGGCGGAATTTGGGCGTATCCAGACCAAGAGCTCGAATCAACCCTGGCTCGTTCGGATGCAGGACCAATTTTCGCACACAATCACAGGAGTTGAAGCACTCGTTGGTCAGCTTCGGCAGTCCAGCCTTCCAGATTTGCTCCATCTGAGGAAGTTTTTTCCATACCGCCAAGTATTTTTCAGGATCAGTGATGGGATGGCTTCGTACCCACTCAACCAAGCCGGTCTGGCGAAGTTCTTTTTTCCCCAGGCTGGGCAAAGTCTTTCCATACACCCGGCCCGACTGATACCAGCTATAGTTGTAATAGCAGGGGCTTCCCATGATCCAGCGCACTTCTCTTTGGCAGTACATTCCCCAGTAGTAGGAACGGATCTCTCCGCTGCAGTCATAAATCGAACGCCGGATCTCATGCCAATAAGGTTCGCTATTGGGCAGACTGTGCTTTCGATAGGTCCTGTCCGCCCAGAATTCTCGGACAACAAACCCATCTCTACACCGCTGGATGAGATAAGCATAATGCCTCTGCGTCTGAAAATAGCCAGTGCGGCCCAGCGCCTTAAAAACAACGGGATGTCGGCAACGGATGCAATGTCCCTCTTTGTTGTGGTAGGGATGCCCGGAAATAAGTTTATCCAGCAAGTGATGGGACATGCTGATTTCTCCACCACCATGGATATCTACACCCATATCACGCAGGAAAGCATGAAGGAAAAAGCTGAAGTGATCAAGGACGATTTGGTACTAATGTGAAAATTACAAAAAAGGGCAAATCCGCATTTCAAACGCGGATTTGCCCTTTATTTTGGCCCGTCTGGTGTCGTCTGGTTTCAAGCAAAAGTTGTAAAAAAGTTGTAGTAACACGAATTTCAGTGTTAAACGACCTCTTTAGTACAGCTTCGCTCCCGCCGGGATATTGTCATCCAGCATCAGAAGATTTAAGCCTTCCCGTCCGTCATACTCGTACACTGCGGAAATCAGCATACCCTCGGAATCAATCCCCATCATCTTCCTCGACGGCAGGTTTGTGATTGCCACACAGGTCTTACCAACCAGTTCTTCCGGCTCGTAATATTCATGAATACCGCTTAAAATCGTGCGTTTCCGGTCTGTTCCGTCATTCAATGTGAACTTCAGGAGCTTCTTGGACTTCGGTACAGCCTCGCAAGCTTCGATCTTGACCACTCTGAAATCAGATTTGCTGAATGTTTCAAAGTCTACTTCATCTGCAAACAAAGGCTCGATTTTCACCTTGGTAAGATCAATCTGTACGCTCGGCGCGGACACGCTTGCAGCCTCCGCAGATACGTTTACAGCTTCATTTCCAGCCTTGCTTTCATCCCGTTTTTGCTCCAGTGGCTTCATTGTGGGGAACAGGATCACGTCCCGGATGGTGTCGGAGTTGGTGAGCATCATCACGCAGCGGTCGATACCGATGCCCAGGCCGCCCGTGGGGGGCATGCCGTACTCCAGAGCGTTGAGGAAGTCCTCATCCATCATGCCGGCCTCGTCGTCACCCTTGTCACGCAGCTCCACCTGCTTCTGGAAGCGGCCGCGCTGGTCGATGGGGTCGTTGAGCTCGGAGAAGGCGTTGCCCATCTCGCTGTGGCAGATGAACAGCTCGAAACGCTCGGTGAGCCGGGGGTCCTTGGGGGACCGCTTGGCCAGAGGGGACACGTCCACGGGGTGCATGGTGATGAAGGTGGGCTGAATCAGCTTCTCCTCCACCTTCTGGTCAAAGCACTCGTACAGGGCGTTGCCCCAGGTCTTGTCAGCGGTCTCGGGCAGCTCCACGCCGATGGACTTGGCAGCGGCCACGGCCTCCTCGTCGGAGGTGATCGCCATGAAGTCGATGCCGCAGTACTGCTTCACCGCCTCGTGCATGGGCAGACGGGGCCAGCCGGGAGTCAGGTCGATCTTCTCGCCCTGCCACTCCACCTGATAGGTGCCCAGAATCTTCTGGGCGGCGGAGGACAGCAGCTCCTCGAACAGGTCCATCATGTCGTTGAAGTCGGCAAAGGCCTCATACAGCTCCACGGTGGTGAACTCGGGGTTGTGCTTGGGGTCCATGCCCTCGTTGCGGAAGATGCGGCCCAGCTCGTACACCCGGTCCATGCCGCCCACGATGAGCCGCTTCAGAGGCAGCTCGGTGGCGATACGCATGTACATGTCGATGTCCAGGGTGTTGTGATGGGTGATGAAGGGCCGGGCGGTGGCGCCGCCGGAGATGGTGTTGAGCACGGGAGTCTCAACTTCCATATAGCCCCGGTTGTCCAGGAAGTCCCGGACGTGCTTGATGAACCGGGAGCGCACCACAAAGGCCTGGCGCACCTCGGGGTTGACAATCAGGTCCACATACCGCTGGCGGTAGCGGGTCTCCTTGTCGGTCAGGCCGTGGAACTTCTCGGGCAGGGGCCGGAGGGACTTGGAGAGGAGGGTGACCTTATTGGCCTTGACGGAGATCTCGCCCCGCTTGGTGCGGAAGGCCTCGCCCTCCACGCCGACGATGTCGCCGATGTCCACCTTCTTGAACCGGGCGAAGGGCTCCTCCCCCAGCTCGTCAATACGGACGTACAGCTGGATGCGGCCCTGAACGTCCTGTAGGTCGCAGAACACGGCCTTGCCCATGCCGCGCTTGGACATGAGCCGTCCGGCCACGGAGACCGTCTGACCCTCCATGGTCTCGAAGTTATCCTTGATCTCCTGGGAGTGGGCGGTCACGCTGTACTTGGTCTGCTGGAAGGGGTCCATCCCCGCGTCCTGCAGCTCCTTCAGCTTGTCCCGGCGAATCTGGAGAAGCTCCGAAAGGGACTGCTCCTCCTGAACGGGGGCGTTGGTATTCTCTGTCATACTCCTTGCTCCTTATCTTATGGCCGGGTTCTCCCGGCCTCTCTTATGTTTTTCCGCTGGGGCATGGGCCCCGGCTTACTTGCTGATGGACAGCACCTTATAATGCAGGGCGCCGGCGGGGGCCTCCACCACCACGTCCTCCCCCACGCTCTTGCCCAGCAGGGCGCGGCCGAAGGGGGAGTCCTCGGAGATACGGCCGTTCATGGGGTCGGCCTCCTGGGAGCCCACCACCTCGTAGTCCAGCTCCTCGTTGAACTCCACATCCAGCACCTTGAGCTTGCTGCCCAGGCGGACGGTCTTGCCGTCATGAATCTCTTCCTCGATGACCACGCAGTTCTCCAGGATGTTCTCCACCTCGGCAATCCGGGAGTAGAGCTTACCCTGCTCGTTCTTGGCCTCGTCGTACTCGCTGTTCTCGCTCAGGTCGCCAAAGGAACGGGCCTCCTTAATCTGATCGGCCACCTCTTTCTCACGGACGGTCTTCAGATAGACCAGTTCGTCCTTCAGTTCCTTCCAGCGCTCAGGGCTGAGCTTGAATTCTTTCGCCATGCTGCTGCGCACACCTTTCCGTTTCAAAAAATTTCAACCGTCAAGGGGCTCTCCGGCACCGTCTGGCCCGGTCGGTCCCTATTTTTGCGTATAAGAAAAGACCCACTATCTTGCAATAGTGACGTTACGTATTATAGGTAGTTTATCTGGTTCTGTCAAGGGTTTTCCCACCCCAAAGCCGCCCGGCACGTTATCTTTTCTCCTCTTCCGGCACAATGGCGGGCGGCTGGAAAAGGAGCGCCATCTCCCACAGGGCGGCCGTCAGCGGAAGAGGGTCAAACTCCCCGGGAAGAAGCATATTTGACGGGCGGAGCGTCAGACCCAGCAGGTTCAAATTTGGGCCGTGGAGCACCATGGTCCTGCCGCTCTCCCCTCCCGCCTGAACGGGAGAAAATTCCAGCGTCAGATTGGGCTTCTCCCGCTCCAGAACCGGCAGGCCGTATTCCCGGCGCAGATAGTCCGCCAGCTCCCCTCCTCCTGCGGGCGCATACACCACTACCCCCCGCACCCGGGCGCACAGCGTCACCGCTGTCTGGAAAAAGGGCCGGGACACCCGTCCGCCCCGCAGCGCCACCACGGCCCGCTCAAGTGGGCACCCGTCCCGCTCCAGCGCCGCCAGCGCCAGCTCCCCGGCCATGGCCTGGCACATGGGCTCCGGGTCCACGCCCCGCAGGCCCTGGCGCTCCAGCCGGTCCCAATACGGAAACGCCGGACCGGTCAACACCCTGCGCACGCCCATCTCCCGCAGCCGCCGTGCAGCACGGTCAATCCGGCGCTCCAGCCGCCTCTCATGCCGCCCCTCTATCCCCGGTACCAGCGCCCGCTCCACCGGCAGACCCAGCACCTCCTGCCTGTCCACAACCGTTTTCCATCCCTTTTCCCCAGTCAGCGCTATATGCCCCAGCATCTCTCTCCCTCCAACGGTCCATGTCACCGAGAGTATATTCCCAGCTCCCCCTTTAAATGCTCCTTACAATTCTTTACTGTCTCTTTTCCCTTATTTACCGTTTCCAGATAGCGGGCATTTTCCGAAACGGCTATGATTAGGTCCGGTTCCAAGTCCATCTACAAGACATCGAATGGAGGAAATTCGAAATGAAGCTCAAACGTTCCCTGGCCCTCACCCTGGCCGCCGCCACACTCTCCGGCATGCTGGCCGGCTGCGGCAGCACTACCGCCGGTCAGGAGACTCCCCCCGCGTCCGCGCCCTCTCAGCCCACTGCTCAGCAGCTCTCCGCCGAGACCAAACAGACCGCCAAGACTCCTAAGTATGTCTTTCTCTTCATTGGCGACGGTATGAGCTATCCTCAGATTCAGTCTACCTCCGATTTCCTGGGCGCGCTGAATGACGAGGACTACTGGCAGGCCGCCCCCAGCCTGGACGACAACCAGGGCGCTATTCTGGACGGCCCCGAGTATCTCAACTTCATGAACTTCGAAGCTGCCGGCTCCGCCGTCACCTTCGACTCCAACTCCTTCGCCCCCGACTCCGCTTCCACCGCCACCTCCATCTCTACCGGCCACAAGACCTACTCCGGCTCCATCAATGTGGACGAGACCGGCACCGTGGCCTATGAGACCATCGCCGAGCAGCTGAAGGCCCAGAAGGACTACAAGATCGGCGTCATCAGCTCCGTCAACCTGAACCACGCCACCCCCGCCGCCTTCTACGCCCACCAGGCCAGCCGCAGCAGCTACTACGAGATCGGTCTGGAGCTGATTGACTCCGGCTTCGATTACTTCGCCGGCGGCGGCCTGCTCAAGCCCACCGGCTCCGAGGGCGACCAGGCCGACCTGTACGACCTGGCCACTGAGGCCGGCTACAAGGTGGTCAAGACCCAGGCCGAGGCCGAGACTGTCTCTGCCGAGGACGGCAAGGTCATCCTCATCGACGAGCACCTGGCCGACGGCGACGCCATGGCCTACGAGGTGGACCGCACCGACGACATGTGGTCCCTGGCCGACTACGTGGAGAAGGGCATTGAGGTTCTGGACAACGACAACGGCTTCTTCATGATGTGCGAGGGCGGCAAGATCGACTGGGCCTGCCACGCCAACGACGCCGCCTCCGCCATCCACGACACCCAGGCCCTGGCTGACGCTGTCCAGGTGGCCGTGGACTTCGCCGAAGAGCATCCCGAGGAGACCCTCATCCTGGTCACCGGCGACCACGAGACCGGCGGCATGACCATCGGCTTCGCCGGCACCGACTACGACACCTATCTGGACCTGCTGGAGAGCCAGAAGATCTCCTACGCCAAGTTTGACAGCGACTATGTGGCCGCCTACAAGGAGAACAAGACCTCCTTCGAGGACGTGCTCAAGGACATTGAGGCGCTCTTCGGTCTGAAGACCCAGGGTGAGGAGGGCGACAAGCTGGTGCTCACCGCCTACGAGCAGGAGCAGCTGCGGGCCGCCTACGAAAAGAGCATCAACGGCACCGCCGCCAGCCAGTATGAGCAGGAGGAGTATGTGCTCTACGGCACCTACGAGCCCCTGAGCGTCACCATCACCCACATCATCAACAACAAGGCCGGCATCTCCTTCACCTCCTACAGCCACACCGGCCTGCCCGTTGCCGTGCTGGCCCACGGTGTCAACGCTGAGGTGTTCAACGGTTACTACGACAACACCGAGATTTACAACAAGCTGGCCGACATGCTGGACGTGGCCTGATTCCCGCGACTCTTCTTCCTCTTCCTTTTCCCTTCCATAAAAAAGCAGACGGATGCGGCAGAAACTGCCGCATCCGTCTGCTGATACAGAAAGGATGTCCTCGTCAATATGAATTCCCTTCTCCGAGACCCGGCCAAACGCCGCTATTACGCCCCTGTGGCCCTGTGCCTGCTGCTCATTGTGGTCCTGATGCTCCTGCCCACCGGGTATGAGGACGCCGTGCAGTACCAGGAGGCGGACCGCTGCTCCGCTCTGGTGGTGAGCGTGGACAACTCCACCATTATCGACACCGGGCTGGTCCGCTCCGGTGAGCAGCGCTGCACCCTGGAGCTGCTGGGCGGCCGCTTCAAGGGCCAGACTACCGTGGGCATCAACATGCTCAACGGGTCGGTAGAGCAGGACAAGCTCTTCTCCCCCGGCGACAAGGCCCTGGTGGTGGTCAGCTTCTCGGAGGACGGCATCACCAACGTGACCATGATCGACCACGACCGCATGGGCGCCGAGGCCCTGCTGGCCCTGCTCTTTGCCGCGCTGCTCATCCTCTTTGCCGGACGCACCGGCATCCGGGCCATTCTCTCCTTTGTCCTCACCATCCTGATGCTGTGGAAGGTTCTGGTCCCCCTCTACCTCAGAGGCTTCAACCCCATCCTCATCGGCCTGGCCATCACCCTGGGTCTGACCATCCTGATCATCTCCCTGGTCTACGGCTTTGACCGCCGCTCCCTGTCCGCTGTGTCCGGCGCCTCCCTGGGCGTTCTGGTGACCTGCCTGCTGGGTGCGCTCTTCACCGACCTGTTCAAAATCCACGGCGCCGTCATGCAGAGCTCCGAGAGCCTGCTCTACGCCGGATACCAGGACCTGAGCCTGACCCGGATTTTCATGGCCTCCATCTTTATCGGCGCATCCGGCGCGGTGATGGACCTGTCCGTGGACATCACCTCCGCCGTCAACGAGGTGGTGGAGAAGCGGCCTGACATCAGCTGGAAGGAGGCGGTCAAATCCGGTATGAACGTGGGCCGGGCCGCCATGGGCACCATGACCACTACCCTGCTGCTGGCCTACTCCGGCGGCTATGTGGCCCTTCTCATGGTCTTTATGGCCCAGGGCACACCGGTACAGCACATCATCAACTACAAATATGTGGCCGCCGAGATCATCCATACGGTGGTGGGTTCCTTCGGTTTGGTCACCGTGGCGCCCTTCACCGCCCTCACCAGCGGCTGGCTCCTGACCAGGAAAGGAGCCCATATCCTTCCCGCCCCGTCCCCTGAACAGTAAACAGGAAAGCGGCCGTCTCAGGTGAGACGGCCGCTTTCTTTTATTTGCTTACACCCAGCAGCTCCAGCGCGGCCTGAAGCTGGCCGTCCTGGTCATGGGGCAGCTGTCCAGCCAGCAGCAGCTGGCTCTCCTCCTCAGAGAGATAGACCTCCCGGTCCAGCGTGACGCCGGTACCGATGAGAGAGACGCCGTTTCCGGTAAAGTACTTCTCCGTGGAGATGCCCAGGCCGCCGCCGCCGGGCAGCGGGAAGGTCTGCTGGGAGTAGCCCTTGCCGGAGGTGGGCTCGCCTACGATGACCCCCACCCCCTGCTCCTGAAGCTCGGCGCCGAAGAACTCGGCTGCGGAGTAGGTGTCCGCGTTGACCAGGGTGGCCATGGGCAGGTCAATGCAGTGGGCATCCGAGTTGGTCACCCGCTCGTTGCCGTCCCGGTCCTGCTGGCGGAAGATGGGGCCCTCGGGCAGCAGATAGTCCAGCATCTCGGTCAGCTCATCCAGATAGCCGCCGCCGTTGTTGCGCATGTCGAACACCAGAGCCGTGGCGCCCTGGGCCACCAGGTCGTCCACCGCCTCTTTCACACCGTCGGCGCTGCGGCGGTAGAAGTTCTTCACCTGGATATAGCCCACGCCGCTCTCCAGCAGCTCGTACTCCACCGGGTCGGTCTCCAGCTGGGCACGGGTGGCGGTCACCGTCCGGACACTGCCGTCGGCGCCCTTGACCTCCAGCTCCACGCTGGTGCCCGTCTCGCCCTGAATCAGGTTGGCGCCGTCATACCGGGCCTCCCCGGCCAGAGAGGTGCCGTCCACGGCGATGATGATGTCCCCTATCTGGAGTCCGGCCTGGTCAGCGGGCCCGTCCTCGGTGATACCGATGACGGTAAGGCCGTCCTCACTGGTATAGTTGACGGTTACGCCGATGCCGGTATATACGTTCTGGCGGCGCTCCTGGGTGGCGGCGTAGCTCTCTGGGTCCAGGTAGTAGGACCAGCGGTCATTCAGGCCGGACACCATGCCGCTCATGGCCGCGTCCACCACCTCGCTCTCCTCATACTCGCCCACAAAGCGGGCGTTGATCAGAGCCAGACCCTCCAGCAGGGTGAGCCCCTGGGGACCGATGAACGCCCAGGCGGCCAGTGCCACGCCGCCTAGGGTCACCGCCAGGGTGATCACCACGGCCAGAATCAGGGCCAGCGGGGAAAAACGTTTCTTTGTCATTGAGATGCTTCCTTTCAGGGTGGAGATTGTACGGATACGTTATAAAAAACGGGAGCGGGTGGGGATTGTCTCCCCCGCCCGCTCCCGTCTTAAGTATATTCTTCGGTTATCAGGTGTTGTACTGGCGATAGAAGGGCAGGTCGGGCCAGTACTGCTCCGGGTCCACCCGGGTGCCGTTGACCCGGATTTCCAGGTGCAGATGGTTGCCGGTGGAGTTGCCGGTAGAGCCTACGTAGCCGATGACGTCGCCCTGGCTGACCACGTCGCCTGCGCTCACCGCACGGCTGCTCATGTGGGCGTAGAGGCTGGTGGTGCCGTCGCCGTGGCTGATGACCACATAGTTGCCATAGGAACTGCCGTACTCAGAAATGGTGACCACGCCGCTCTTGACCGCCTTGATGGGTGTGCCGTAGGGCGCGGCGATATCCGTACCGGTATGGCTGTGGGGCCGGCCGGTGATGGGGTGAATCCGGTAGCCAAAGGCAGAGGTCAGGGTCATGCAGCTGGTGGGCAGCGGGTAGAGCCAGCCGTTGCTGACGGTAAACTGAATCTGGTTCTGCCGAATCAGTTCCTCCAGCTCGGCCTCCCGCTGGGCAATCTCGTCGTTGACCCGGGCCTCCTCGGCGGCCTGCTCCTCCAGCAGCCGCTCATACTCGGCCACGTCGTCCTCCAGGTTCTTCAGCACCTGGGCGGCCTCCTCCACCTTGACGGCCTGGTCCGCACGCTGCTGGTCCAGCAGCGTCTTCTGGTTGGCCTGCTCGGTGCGGGAGCTCTCCAGCGCGGCAAGGGCGTCGGCCACCGCCTGGCGGTCCGCCTTGAGCTGCTCAATCACCGCGTTATCGTAGTCCATCACGTCCTGGACAAAAACCAGCTTGTCCAGCATGTCGGAAAAGCTGCTGGCGTTGAAGAGAATGGCCCAGTAGGAGACGGTGCCGCCCTCCTCCATAGCCCGGACCCGCTGGCAGAAGAGCTCATACTGAGCCTCTTCCTTGGCCTGAGCCTCCGCCAGATTGGCGGTCTCCTGCTCGATGAGCTGGTCATAGTAGGCGATCTGGCTCTCCGTGTTGGCGATCTGCTGGTCGATGTAGGCCAGCTCCTGGTCACGGAGCTGCTTCTCCTGCATGGCCTTGTCCTTCTGGCCCTGGACCTGCTCCAGTTGGCTCTGGAGCTCCTCCTTCTTGCTCTCCACGTCGGAGGCGCTCCCCTTCAGAGCTTCGATCTGCTCCCGGAGCTCATCCTCCGTCACAGCCTGTGCCACAGGTATGGCCATGGTGAGAATGGGCAGAAGCAGAAGAACCACCATCACGCAGGCCAGAATCGCCATCAGGATTCTTCTCGTGTCCCAGACTTTCTTCTTTCCCGTCTTCTGGTTTTGCTGTTTCTGTGCCATGAGTATCTCCTTTTTCTGTCTTACACCTGCAGGAACTTGCCGATGGCCACCATACTGCCGCCCACGCCTACCACCAGGCCGGTGCCGCAGAAGATGCCGAACACCTTCAATGCCATGGTCTCAAAGGGAATGATGGTAATGAGCTGGATGGTGTCGGAGGTGGCAATGGCCTGGCCGATGAGGCTGTACACGCCCCACTGGAGCAGGAAGGCCACCACGGCGCCCACAAGGCCCAGAATCATGCCCTCCACCACAAAGGGCCAGCGCACAAAACTGTTGGTGGCGCCGCACATCTTCATGATGGCGATCTCATCCCGCCGGGTAAAGGTGCCCAGCTTGATGGTGTTGGCGATGATGAACAGGGACATGACCACCAGCATGACCACCAGAATAATGGCGACGCCGCTGGCCACGTTGCTGATGACCACAAAGCCCTGGGCAATCTCCGGGATGGCCTGGATATTCACCACGCCGGACACCTCGCCCACAGCCGCCACGGTCTGAGAGAACTGCTCAATGTCCGTGACCTTGATGCTGTACCGGTCCCGGAACACCTCATCGGGCAGCTCCAGGAACAGGTCCGCGTCCTCTCCGCTGGCGTACTGCTCCACATAGTCCTCTTTGGCGGTCTCCTTGCTGATGAACTCCACTGAGGCTACGTTGGGTACCGCCTCCAGCGTGCCTTTCAGGGCCGCCACGTCCTCCTCGGACAGGTTTTCGTCCACATAGGCCAGGAACTCGTTGTCCCGCTCCAGCTCGCCCAGCATGCTGCCCACGTTGACAGCCACCAGGGAGAAGGAACCCATAATCAGAAGGCAGGCCACGATCATACACACGGCGGCAAAGGACATGAGACCGTGGGTAAAGATGCTGTGGAAGCCCTCTGAGAGAAAATAGCCAAAATTAAAACGTTGTCTCATTGTTGTAATACCCGCCTGTCTCGTCGCTGATAATCCTGCCGCTCTCAATGGCCACCACCCGCTTGGAGAAGCGGTTGACCAGCTCCTTTTCGTGGGTGACCACCAGCATGGTGGTGCCCAGCTCGTTGATGCGCTCCAGCAGCATCATAATCTCCAGGGAGCGCTGGGGGTCCAGGTTGCCGGTGGGCTCGTCGGCAATGATCATGCTGGGGTTGTTGACCAGCGCACGGGCAATGGCCACACGCTGCTGCTCGCCGCCCGAGAGCTGGTTGGGGCACATGTCCTTCTTCTTGGACAGGCCCACCAGGTCCAGCACATAGGGGATCCGCTTGCGAATCTCCCGGGAGGACGCGCCCACCACACGCATGGCGAAGGTCAGGTTCTCCGCCACCGTCTTTTTCTCAATGAGCCGGAAATCCTGGAAGATGACTCCCAGGGTTCGCCGGAGATAGGGCACCTGACGGGGCCGGATGGTGTTCAGGTTGTAGCCGTTCACCATCAGGCGGCCGTCCGTGGGGGCCACCTCGGCCGTCAGCAGCTTGATGATGGTGGACTTGCCGGAGCCGGACGGCCCCACCAGAAAGGCAAACTCCCCGTCGTCAATCCGCAGATTGATCCCCTTCAGGGCCTTTGTGCCGTTATCATAGGTCTTATAGATGTCGATGAGTCGAATCATAGCTACCTCGTCTGCCTGATAGTTATCATGCGTACCAATACATATCCATTCAACTGCGTATAGGGGACGCCGATACCGGCGTCCCCTATACGGTTGTCATGTTCAGGAATCAATGCCACGGGAGATCAGGTACTTCTTGACCATGAGGGCCACCTTGAAGGTGATGGCGTCGTCAAACTCCCGCAGGTCCAGGCCGGTCAGCTTCTTGATCTTCTCCAGGCGGTATACCAGGGTGTTCCGGTGGACAAAGAGCTTACGGGCCGTCTCGGACACGTTCAGGTTGTTCTCAAAGAACTTGTTGATGGTGAACAGGGTCTCCTGGTCCAGGGCGTCGATGGGGTTCTTCTTGAAGACCTCCTGGAGGAACATCTCACACAGCGTGGTGGGCAGCTGGTAAATCAGACGTCCGATGCCCAGGTTCTCGTAGTTGATGATGCTCTTCTCGGTGTCAAACACCTTGCCCACGTCGATGGCCACCTGGGCCTCCTTGTAGGCACGGGCCAGATCCCGGATGTGGCTGACGATGGTGCCGATACCGATGACCGCCTTCACGTTGAGCTCCTCGGCCAGGGCGTCCTCGATCTGCTTGGCTACCTTGTACAGGTCCTTGCTCTCGGTGGTGTCGGACAGCTGCTTGATGAGAGCCACGTCGGTCTCGCTGATGGAGAGGACGAAGTCCACCTGCTTCTCGGGGAACAGGGACTGGACCACGTCGATGGCGCCCACATCGGTGGAGCCCACCTGGCGGATCAGGAACACGGCACGGGGCACCTCGGAGACAAAGTGCAGCTCCTTGGCCCGGACGTAGATATCACCCAGAAGGATATTGTCGGAGATGATGTTCTTGACAAAGGTTGCCTTGTCGTGCTTCTCCTCGTAGTAGGTCTTGGCCCCGTTGAGGGCCACGGCCGCCATGGAGCAGATCAGCCGGGCGTGGTCGTCCTCGCCGCGGACAAACACAGCATAGTCGAACTGGGCACCCCAGCCGGTCAGCGCCTTGAAGGTCTTGCCCTCAAAGGTGACAATCTCGTTTCCTGCGGCGTTCACAGTCTCCACCGCACCGGGCCAACGCTCTCCAATATTGGTCAGCTCATTGCAGGCCACCACCGTTCCCTCGGAATCGATGACGCCAATGGCTCTGTCTGAGCTCTCTTTCATCTGTAATACGACGCTCTGAAAAATCCTGCTGGACATAGGCGACAGCCTCCCTCAAACTCTATTATCATGGGAACGCACATTTTCCCTTACAGTATAGCGGATTTTTTTGTGCATTTCAATAGGAAACGCAAAATTTTTTGTGGAAATTGCCGAACCAGGTCTGACACTTCCCGATTTTATGACGATATCAGACTAAGTTCACCGTTTTTCCACTGTTTTTATCATTTTTTCAGACAATTTTTTCGCGGATTTTCTTTTCACACGCCCGGAGCGGAGCGCAGCTGGGACAGCTCCTCTTCTGTCAGCGGACGCCACTGGCCCTTCTCCAGACCCTCGTCCAGCACCAGCGGCCCCATGGTAAGCCGTTTCAGATAGCGCACCGGCTTGCCTCTGGCCGCCAGCATCCGCTTGATCTGGTGGTACTTCCCCTCACGCAGGGTCACCAGCGCCTCATCCGGCGCCTCCAGCAGCTCCAGCCCCGCAGGCAGACACACCAAGCCGTCCCCCAGGGTCATGCCGCCCTGAAAGGCCTCCACGTCCGACTGGTCCAGCTGCCCCTCCACCTGGACAAAATAGGTCTTGTCCACATGCTTGCGGGGAGAGAGCAGGTCGTGGGCCAGGGCTCCGTCGTTGGTCAGCAACAGCAGCCCCTCGGTATCCCGGTCCAGCCGTCCGGCCGGAAACAGCCCGATTTTCCGCAGGTGCTCCGGCAGCAGCTCCAGCACCGTGGCCTGTCTGGGGTCCTCCGTGGCCGACACCAGACCAGCTGGCTTGTGCAGCATCAGGTACGTATAGCGCTCACAGAGCACGCTCTGGCCGTCCACACGCAGGTCCAGCCCCTCCCGCTGGTACTTCTCCTCCGGGCTGCGGACCACTGCGCCGTTGGCCGTCACCCTTCCGGCCCGCACCAGCTCCTTTACCTCCCGCCGGGACCACCGCCCCGTGGAGGCCAGAATTTTATCCAGTCGCTCCATTTTGTCCTCTCCTGTCCGTCTGATTCGCCGCCGTTTTCTGGCATAACCTCTGCCCCGCCCACATATGGATTACCACGACATAAAACGGAGGGAGCGTTGCGCTGTGTTTATCTTTACCGCCAAAGTGAACCGCAGAAAGCTCACCGCCGCGGCAGTGGCCGGGGTGGTGCTCTGCGGTGCGCTGGTGGCCCTGTTCGTCCTCCTGGGCGGGAGAGGGACGGCAGTCTCCGCACTGGCAGACCCCAAGGGCGTCCGGACCAATGAGGACAGGATCGCCTATCTGGAGCAGTTCGGCTGGACGGTGGACCCGGAGCCCGCCGCAGTGGAGGAGCTCCTGATTCCCGAGACCTTTGACGAAACCTACACCCAATACCTGGAGCTCCAGTCCAGCCAGGGCTTTGATCTCACCAAATACTGCGGAAAACGGGTCAAACGCTACGCCTACACCATCACCAACTACCCCACCGGTGAGACCGGTGTCCAGGCCGGGCTCCTGGTCTACAAAAATACCGTCATCGGCGGCGAGGTCCTCTCCAGCCAGCTGGACGGCTTTATCCACGGTCTTTCCCTTCCCCAGTCCTGAGGAAACGCAAGATGCTTCAGCGCCGTGCACAAACTGCCCGGCGCTCTTTTCTTTTCCCTCAGTGCCGCTGTAAAGCTCCCTGGCTCCGGTACAGAAACACCATAAAAACCAGCCGTCCCGCCAGCTGCAGCACCAGATAGACCGTTATAGGTGCCAGCAGCATTTTATTGTCTGCCAGGAACATGGCCCCACAGGCGCACAGAATACTGCTCACGCCGCACAGGACACACAGCCGCCAGGTCATCTCTCCCCTGCTGGAATCCACGTCTCCGTCCCGCTCCTCCATCAGGCGGCTGGACAGTCGGCAGATGAGCACAAGCCCTGTCAGCTCCATCAGCTGCCGAAGCACTGCCAAGGCAAAAATCAGCATGGAGTTGTCCACAATCAGAGCGGCCAGCAGCCCCACCACAGCGCCCAGCCGGGAAAACCATATGGCCCGGCGGTAGCCGCTGTCCGCAACGGATGCGGCGGTCAGCCCCACAAACACCAGGAAAAACACAGCCAGGCAGGTAATGGCGGAGAGCACCCGCAGGGGCATCAGGCCGAGAAGAAGCCCTGTGGTATTCAGCAGTACGTAGGCTGCGGACAGGCACACACCGAAAAATATCCTCATCAGGCCCTGTCCGGCCGCAGAAAACTGCTTCTCCATAGGCAACCGCCTCCTGTGTCTTCTTCTATCCCTGCTTCATGTGGACATTCAGATGGTTATAGGTCATCTCAATTCCGTTCTTGTCAAAGGCCGCTTTTACCTGCTCCATCAGGTCGGAATAGAGCTCCCAGTAGTCGTCGGTGGCACACCACACACGCACGGCATACTCAATGGAGCTGTCCTGGTAGGCCGAAACCCGCGCAAAGGGCGCAGGCTCACGCAGCGCCTTGGGATGGCTGCGGATGACCGACTGAATGGTCTCCTTCACCAGCTCCACCGGCGCGTCATAGGACGTATTGAACTTCAGATCCACCCGGCGGCGCTCCTCAGCGGTGTAATTGGTAATCTTGGCGGAGGCTACCTGGCCGTTGGGAATCATGATGATCTTGTTGTCGTAGGTCTTGATTTTGGTGTACACCAGCCCGATCTCGCTCACGGTTCCGCTGATGCTCTCCGTCTCGATATAGTCCCCTGCCTTAAAGGGCTTGGACACCAGCACCTGGATGCCGCCTGCCAGATTGGAGAGCGTCCCCTGAATGGCCAGGGAGACAGCAAGACCAATGACAGAGAGCAGCGCGATGAGCGACGTGACCTCTATCCCGATATAGCCCAGAACAATGGTGATGGTCAAAAACCAGAGCAGTATTTTGACCACGGATTTGATGAATGTATGGAGTCCCTTTTCGATGTTCAGCCGATCCAGCGCCCGGTTCAGCACCGACATCAGCAGCTTCATCACAATCAGGCATACCGCCAGAAGAAGCAACACATACAGCACCCGCTGCCAGAGGTTCGGTGCCTGGAAAAACTTCGTAAATGCGTTTACTACCTCTTCCGAATCCGCTCCAACAGCCGCACTCGTACTGCTGTCCATCAGCCGGCCACCCCCTTCACAAGCTTTAAACAAGAGCCCCCTTCCATGCCATTTCAGACATCAGAGCGCCCCTGTATAACGGCATTATTATACAACATTCGCGTCCCATTGTGAAGTGTATCCTGCATTTTCCACATATCGCACGCCGTTATCCGAATTTTTCCTTGCGCAGCGGCAAAAAAAGAGAGGCTTTATCCATTACGGATAAAGCCTCTCTGAGATCACACATCAGTGGTGTGTCAGGACCTCAATTACTCGTTGATGTCGATGACAACGCCGGAACCAACGGTACGGCCACCCTCACGGATAGCGAAACGCAGGCCCTTCTCGATGGCGATGGGGGTGATCAGCTCAACGTCCATGTCGACGTTATCGCCGGGCATGCACATCTCAGTGCCCTCGGGCAGGGTGATGATGCCGGTCACGTCGGTGGTACGGAAGTAGAACTGAGGACGATAGTTGTTGAAGAAGGGGGTGTGACGGCCGCCCTCGTCCTTGGACAGGACGTAAACCTGGCCCTTGAACTTGGTGTGGGGGTGAATGGAGCCGGGCTTGCACAGAACCTGGCCGCGCTCGATATCGGTCTTGGCGATACCACGCAGCAGGCAGCCGACGTTATCACCGGCCTCGACGTAGTCCAGAGTCTTGCGGAACATCTCCATGGAGGTGACGACGGTGGACTTCTTCTCCTCGGTCAGGCCCACGATGTCGACGGTCTCGCCGGCCTTCAGCTGGCCACGCTCGACACGGCCGGTAGCAACGGTACCACGGCCGGAGATGGTGAACACGTCCTCGACGGGCATCAGGAAGGGCTGGTCGGCCTTACGGTCGGGAGTGGGGATATAGGAGTCAACAGCGTCCATCAGCTCCTTGATGCAAGCATACTCGGGAGCGTTGGGATCGGTGGACTCGGACACCAGGGCGTTCAGAGCGGAGCCCTTGATGATGGGGATGTCGTCGCCGGGGAACTCGTAGTTGGACAGGGTCTCACGGACCTCCATCTCAACCAGCTCCAGCAGCTCCTCGTCATCGACCTGATCGCACTTGTTCAGGAAGACAACGATAGCGGGCACGCCGACCTGACGGGCCAGCAGGATGTGCTCCTTGGTCTGAGCCATGGGGCCGTCGGTGGCGGCGATGACCAGGATGGCACCGTCCATCTGAGCAGCGCCGGTGATCATGTTCTTGATATAGTCGGCGTGGCCCGGGCAGTCAACGTGAGCATAGTGCCGGTTGGCAGTCTGATACTCAACGTGAGCAGTGTTGATGGTGATGCCGCGCTCGCGCTCCTCGGGAGCCTTGTCGATGGAGCTGTAGTCGGTGTACTCAGCGCCGCCCTGCAGAGCCAGGTACTTGGTGATGGCAGCGGTCAGAGTGGTCTTGCCGTGGTCAACGTGGCCGATGGTGCCGATGTTGACATGGGGCTTATTACGCTCGAATTTTGCCTTAGCCATGTTGGATATCCTCCTTAGTTACATGTTAACATGTTTGATGTTGTAGAGAATGCGTAAACATTGTATAGCATTGACGGGAAAATTGCAATACCCTATTCCGCATCCTTACAAAAGTCATCCCGCAGGCCCCCTGTTCGGGGGCCCGTGGTATGAGCAATTACTTAGTCAGCATTGTTGCGGCCGCGCTCGGCGATGATCTTCTCAGCAATGCTCTTGGGAATCTCCACGTAGCTGTGGGGCTCCATGGAGTACTGGCCGCGGCCCTGAGTGGAGGAACGCAGGTCAGTGGCGTAGCCAAACATGTTGGCCAGAGGCACCAGAGCATCAACCTGAGTGGCGCCGGTACGGCTCTCCTGACCCTGGATCATGCCGCGGCGGCCGTTCAGATCGCCGATGACGTTGCCCAGGTACTCGTCAGGAACAATGACGGAGACCTTCATCATGGGCTCCAGCAGGATGGGATTGGCCTTGCGGCAGGCCTCCTTGAAGGCCATGGAGCCGGCAATCTTAAAGGCCATCTCGGAGGAGTCGACCTCGTGGTAGGAACCGTAGATCAGGCGGACCTTGACGTCCTCCACGGGGTAGCCGGCCAGCACGCCAGCCTGCATAGCACCCTGGATACCGGCGTCGACCGCAGGGATATACTCCTTGGGAATGACGCCGCCGGTGATCTCGTTGACGAACTCGTAGCCCTTGCCGGACTCGTTGGGCTCAACCACGATCTTGACGTGACCGTACTGGCCCTTACCGCCGGACTGACGGGCATACTTGGTATCCTGCTCGACGGTCTTCTTGATGGTCTCCTTGTAGGCGACCTGAGGCGCGCCCACGTTGGCCTCCACCTTGTACTCGCGGAGCAGACGGTCCACGATGATCTCCAGGTGAAGCTCGCCCATGCCGGCGATGATGGTCTGACCAGTCTCCTCGTCGGTGTAGGTCTTGAAGGTGGGGTCCTCCTCGGCCAGCTTGGCCAGAGCGATGCCCATCTTCTCCTGACCAGCCTTGGTCTTGGGCTCGATGGCCACGCGGATAACGGGCTCAGGGAACTCCATGGACTCAAGGATGATGGGGTGCTTCTCGTCGCAGAGGGTGTCACCGGTGGTGGAGTTCTTCAGGCCGATAACGGCGGCGATGTCGCCGGAGTACACGGTCTCGATATCCTCACGGTGATTGGCGTGCATCTGCAGAATACGGCCGATGCGCTCCTTCTGCTTCTTGGTGGAGTTGAGGACGGCGGTGCCGGTGTTCAGCACGCCGGAGTACACGCGGATGAAGGACAGCCGGCCGACGAAGGGGTCGGTGGCAATCTTGAAGGCCAGAGCGGAGAAGGGAGCCTCATCGGAAGCGGGACGCTCGTCCTCCTCATCGGTGTCGGGATTCACGCCCTTGATGGCGGGAATGTCGACAGGAGAGGGCATATAGTCCACGATAGCGTCCAGCAGCTTCTGCACACCCTTGTTGCGGTAGGAAGTACCGCAGGTGACGGGCACGACCTTGTTGTCGATGGTGCCCTGACGCAGAACCTTCCGGATCAGATCCTGAGGAATGGGCTGCTCCTCCAGAGCCAGCTCCATGATCTCGTCGCTCAGATCGGCGCAGGCGTCGATCAGCTTGGTCCGGTACTCCTGGGCCAGCTCCATCATGTCCTCGGGAATGGGCTCGACACGCATGTCCTTGCCCATCTCGTCGTAGTAGATGTCGGCGTCCATCTCCACCAGGTCGATGATGCCCTTGAAGGAGCTCTCGCTGCCGATGGGGAGCTGGATGGGCACGGCATTACACTTCAGACGGTCGTGGATCATGTCCAGAACGTGATAGAAGTCAGCGCCCATGATGTCCATCTTGTTGACGTAAATCATGCGGGGGACCTTGTAGTGGTCGGCCTGACGCCACACGGTCTCGGACTGGGGCTCAACGCCGCCCTTGGCGCACATGACGGTCACGGAACCGTCCAGCACGCGCAGGGAGCGCTCCACCTCAACGGTGAAGTCCACGTGGCCCGGAGTGTCGATGATGTTGATACGGGTCTGGGGGAACTGGTTCTTGGTTCCCTGCCAGTAGCAGGTGGTAGCGGCGGAGGTGATGGTGATACCACGCTCCTGCTCCTGAGCCATCCAGTCCATGGTGGCGGTACCGTCGTGGGTCTCGCCGATCTTGTAGTTGACGCCGGTATAGTAGAGAATACGCTCGGTAGTGGTGGTCTTGCCCGCGTCGATGTGGGCCATGATACCAATGTTACGGGTATTCTCCAGGCTAACTTTTCTAGGCATACTTTAACTCCTTTACCAGCGGTAGTGAGCGAACGCCTTGTTGGACTCGGCCATCTTGTGGGTATCCTCGCGCTTCTTGACGGCGGAACCCAGGTTGTTGGCGGCGTCCATGATCTCGCCGGCCAGACGCTCCTTCATGGTCTTCTCGCTGCGGGCGCGGGAGTAAGTGGTGAGCCAACGCAGACCGAGGGTCTGACGGCGCTCGGGACGGACCTCGATGGGCACCTGGTAGGTGGCGCCGCCCACGCGGCGAGCCTTGACCTCCAGGGAAGGCATGATGTTCTCGATAGCGGCGGTGAACACATCCAGGGGATCCTTCTCGGTCTTCTCCTTGATGATGTCAAACGCCCCGTAGACCACCTTCTGGGCCACGCCCTTCTTGCCGTCCAGCATGATGCTGTTGACCAGCTTGGTAACCAGTACGGAGTTATACAGCGGGTCGGGCAGAACCTCCCGCTTGGGTACGTTTCCTCTTCTGGGCACTTTGCTTCCCTCCTTCATAGTATGATTTCATAGGTACTCGAAGGCGATTCATACGCCCCCGTGTAAGACAAGTGCCTGCTTGTCCAGTGCCCTGCCGGAAACGCCCCTATATATAAGGAAGCGCTTCTGCAAGGACAACTGCCTTGCGCTTATGCGCATTGTGTCATTTCAGTGTTGCTGGGGTAAGTTGCCGTGGAAGAATTACTTCTTTCCAGCGGTCTTGCCGGCCTTGGGCCGCTTGGCGCCGTACTTGGAACGGCCCTGCATACGGCCATTGACGCCCTGAGTGTCCAGAGTGCCGCGGATGATGTGGTAACGAACGCCGGGCAGGTCCTTGACACGGCCGCCGCGGATCATGACCACAGAGTGCTCCTGCAGGTTGTGGCCCACACCGGGGATATAGGCGGTGACCTCGTAGCCGTTGGTCAGCTTAACACGGGCAATCTTACGGAGAGCGGAGTTAGGCTTCTTGGGGGTGGAGGTACGCACTGCGGTGCAGACGCCGCGCTTCTGAGGAGAAGGCAGGTCGGTCTCGCGGTTGGTCAGGGTGTTCAGGCCATGCTGCATAGCGGGAGAAGTGGACTTGTAGGTCACCTTCTCGCGGCCCTTACGGACGAGCTGGTTAAACGTAGGCATGGTTTTCCTCCTTTCTTAAACGATGATAGAATATATTTTAACAGAATAACCGTGAGATTATTCCGTTAAAATCAATGAACCAGAGCCGCCACAGCGCTCCCAACGGCAATGCCGCAGGCTGCACCCAGCTCCTTCATCGCGGGGACATGCTCTACGGCAATCCCCTTCTCCCGGCAGAGCTCCTCCACCGGCTCGGTTACGCGGGGGTCGGCATCCTTTGCCAGAAAGACGCGCACCGCTCTCCCGTCCCCGATCGCCCGCTTTGTCTGCTTCACGCCGGCCACCTTGGGACCATTCTTCAGCTCCGAGAGCATCTGCACGCCTCCTTCTTCCCATTTTTCTGTTCAAAAGCAGCGTTTTGACACGCTCAGCGCAGACATACCTGCGCAATTTGAGATTATAGCATAGGTCCATCGGATAGTCAAGCACAAAAATACCGGAAAACGTAGAGTTTTTGCGATTTTCTTCCCTTTCAGGCACAATAACATTTTTGCTTCCTCAGTATCCTTTCCTTTCTGTGGAAAACGCACAGAACACTCCCCTTCCCTGTCCGGGTCAGGCAGAAAAATGTGCTCCGCCGTCTCTGAGAGACGGCGGAGCACCGGGTTTTGCAGGATTTGCTTAGAAGCTGGAGCGCATGAGCTCCTGAGTGGCGTGAACCGCAGAGGCGGATTCGGCCTGAGCCTCCTCCTGCTTGTCGTACTTGCGGTAAGCGGCCAGACCGGAACCGGCGGGAATCAGCTTACCGATGATGACGTTCTCCTTCAGGCCCAGCAGGTGGTCAACCTTGCCCTTGATGGCGGCCTCGGTCAGGACCTTGGTGGTCTCCTGGAAGGAGGCGGCGGACAGGAAGGACTCGGTGGCCAGAGAGGCCTTGGTGATACCCATCAGCAGACGGGTGCAGGTGGGCAGGCGCAGCTCCATGCCGTCGTTGGTCTCGCCGGCAGCAATGCGGGCCTCAACCGCCTTGTAGGCGTCCTTGAACTCGATGATGTCCACGGTGGAGCCGGAGAGCAGGTCGGAGTCGCCGGCGTCCTCCACACGGACCTTGCGCATCATCTGGCGGCAGATGACCTCAATGTGCTTGTCGTTGATGTCAACGCCCTGCTGACGGTAGGGCTTCTGCACTTCCTGGATGAGGTAGTTGTACACCGCGTGGACGCCGCGGATGCGGATGACGTCCTGAGGATAGAGGGCGCCGTCGGTGAGGGCGTCGCCCTTCTTCACCGTGTCGCCGTCCTTCACGCGGATGCCCGCGGAGTTGGGGATGGCATAGGTGACCACCTCGCCGTCGTCGGCGGTGATGGTGACGTTGAGCAGAGTGGCACGCTTGGCCTCCTCCACGGAGACGCGGCCGGAGATCTCGGCCAGCTGAGCCATCTTCTTGGGACGGCGGGCCTCGAACAGCTCTTCGACTCGGGGAAGACCCTGCGTGATATCGCCGCCGGCGACGCCGCCGGTGTGGAAGGTACGCATGGTCAGCTGGGTACCGGGCTCACCGATGGACTGGGCGGCGATGATACCGACCGCCTCGCCGGCGCCCACAGGCTCGCCGATGGCCAGGTTGATGCCGTAGCACTTGGAGCACACGCCGCTGCGGGCCTCGCAGGTGAGGACGGAGCGGATCTTGGCCTGGTAGATGCCGTGAGTCTCCAGCAGCTTGGCGTGGTCGGCGGTCATCATGGTGTGGTGGTCGATGAGCACCTCACCGGTGACGGGATCGCAGATGTCCTCCACGGGGTAACGGCCCTTCAGACGCTCGCCGAAGGTCTCGATGACCTGGCCGTTCTCGGAAATCTCGGAGACGATGATGCCATCGTGGGTGCCGCAGTCCTCCTCGCGGATGATGACCTCCTGGGACACGTCCACCAGACGGCGGGTCAGGTAACCAGAGTCGGCGGTACGCAGAGCGGTATCGGCCATACCCTTTCGGGCGCCTCGGGAGGAGATGAAGTACTCCAGGACGGACAGGCCTTCACGGAAGTTGGACTTGATGGGGATCTCGATGGTGCGGCCGGAGGTGTCGGCCATCAGGCCGCGCATGCCGGCCAGCTGACGGATCTGGGCGGAGCTACCACGGGCGCCGGAGTCGGCCATCATCCAGATAGGATTGTACCGGTCCAGACAGGCCATCAGGGCGTCGGTCACGTCCTTGGTGGTCTTCTCCCAGGCCTCAACCACCAGACGATAACGCTCGTCGTTGGTCAGGAAGCCGCGCTTGTACTGCCGGTCGATCTTCACGATCTCCTTCTCGGTGGCGGCGATGAGGCCCTTCTTCTCCTCAGGCAGGGTCATGTCGTAGATAGAGACAGTCAGGGCGCCGCGGGTGGAGAACTTGTAGCCGCGGGCCTTGATGGTATCCAGCACGCCGGCGGAGTAGTTGAAGCCGTACTTGGTGATGCACTTGTCGATGATCTTGCCCAGCTGCTTCTTGCCGGTGACGAAGTTGATCTCGGGGTCGAACATGGTCTCGGGATCGTTGCGGTCCACGAAGCCCAGGTCCTGGGGGATGCCCTCGTTAAAGATCAGGCGGCCCACAGTGGTGCGGACCAGCTTGGTCTTGGTCTCGCCGTTGACCTCACGGCTGCGGCGGACCAGGATGGGCACGTGGAGCTCCAGCTCGCCCTCGTCGTAGGCCAGACGGGCCTCGATGTCGCTGCCGAAGGCGTGGAGCACCTCACGGGGCAGCTCGCCGTCGGGCGTCTCGGCGCAGATACCGGCGTAGGTGGGGATGTCGTCGGGCTTGCCGGGGTTCTTGACCCAGACATAGTCGTCGGCCTGGAGGGCGCCCTCAGCCAGGGCGGCCTTGACAGCGGCCACGTCGTCGTAGGTCTCGCCGGGGGTGTGCTCGGGATACTTCTCGTAGGTCAGGTAGTAGGAACCCAGCACCATATCCTGAGTAGGCACGGTGACCGGGCCGCCGTCCTGAGGACGGAGCAGGTTGTTGGCGGAGAGCATCAGAAGCCGGGCCTCGGTCTGGGCCTCGGCGGACAGAGGCACGTGGACAGCCATCTGGTCGCCGTCGAAGTCGGCGTTGAAGGCGGTACACACCAGGGGGTGCAGCTTGATGGCGCGGCCCTCAACCAGCACGGGCTCGAAGGCCTGGATGCCCAGACGGTGCAGCGTAGGCGCACGGTTGAGCATGACGGGGTGCTCCTTGATGACGAACTCCAGAGCGTCCCAGACCTCGGCCTTGCCCTTGTCCACCATCTTCTTGGCGGACTTGATGTTGTTGGCCAGGCCGTCCTCCACCAGCTTCTTCATGACGAAGGGGCGGAACAGCTCGATGGCCATCTCCTTGGGCAGGCCGCACTGATAGATCTTCATCTCAGGGCCGACCACGATAACGGAACGGCCGGAGTAGTCGACACGCTTGCCCAGCAGGTTCTGACGGAAGCGGCCCTGCTTACCCTTGAGCATGTCGCTCAGGGACTTGAGGGCGCGGTTATTGGCGCCGGTGACGGCACGGCCACGGCGGCCGTTGTCGATGAGGGCGTCCACAGCCTCCTGCAGCATCCGCTTCTCGTTGCGCACGATGATGTCGGGCGCGTTGAGCTGGATGAGGCGCTTGAGGCGGTTGTTGCGGTTGATGACCCGGCGGTACAGGTCGTTCAGGTCGGAGGTGGCGAAGCGGCCGCCGTCCAGCTGCACCATGGGGCGCAGCTCGGGGGGGATGACGGGCAGCACGTCAATGATCATCCAGGAGGGCTTGTTGCCGGAGACACGGAAGGCGTCCACGACCTCCAGACGCTTGACGATGCGGGCCTTCTTCTGGCCGGAAGCGTCCTTCAGCTCGGCACGGAGCTGCTCGGAGAGCTGCTCCAGGTCGATGTCGTCCAGCAGCTTCTTGACGGCCTCGGCGCCCATGCCGGCCTCGAAATCGTCCTCGTACTTCTCCCGCATGTCGCGGTACTCCTTCTCGGAGAGGATCTGGTTCTTGGCCAGAGGAGAGAAGCCGGGATCGGTGACAATATAGCTGGCGAAGTAGAGCACCTTCTCCAGGATACGGGGGCTGATGTCCAGCAGCAGGCCCATCCGGGAGGGAATGCCCTTGAAGTACCAGATGTGGGACACGGGGGCGGCCAGCTCGATGTGGCCCATGCGCTCACGGCGCACCTTGGCCCGGGTGACCTCAACGCCGCAGCGGTCGCAGATCTTGCCCTTGTAGCGGATCTTCTTGTACTTGCCGCAGTGGCACTCCCAGTCCTTGGTGGGGCCAAAGATGCGCTCGCAGAACAGACCGTCCCGCTCAGGCTTCAGAGTGCGGTAGTTGATGGTCTCCGGCTTCTTGACCTCGCCGTAGGACCACTCGCGGATCTGCTCCGGGGAGGCGATGCCAATGCGGATGGCGTCAAACTCAGCGTAACTCATAAATCTGTCGTCCTCCCTTTCTTATTCCTCGTCGCCGTCATCGGACAGGAAGTCCATGTCGTCGCCGTCGGAGAAATCATCATCCTCGTCGCCGTCGGAGATGGCCAGATCATCGTCGTCGCTGCCCTCCTTGAGGGTGTAGCCGGCGGCCTGGAACTCAGCCTCGCCGCCCTGATCGTAGCCAAAGCCGAAGTCGTCGTCGTGGCTGTGGTCGGGGGTGTAGTTGTCCTCGTCCTCGTCCTTGAGCTCGATCTCCTGGCCCTCGGCGTCCAGGACCTTGATGTCCAGGCACAGAGCCTGCAGCTCCTTGACCAGAACCTTGAAGGACTCGGGCACGCCGGGCTTGGGCACGTTGTGGCCCTTGACAATGGCCTCGTAGGTGCGGACACGGCCGGTGGTATCGTCGGACTTGACGGTGAGGATCTCCTGGAGGGTGTAGGCGGCGCCGTAGGCCTCCAGAGCCCACACCTCCATCTCGCCGAAACGCTGGCCGCCGAACTGGGCCTTGCCGCCCAGAGGCTGCTGGGTGACCAGGGAGTAGGGGCCGGTGGAACGGGCGTGGATCTTATCGTCCACCAGGTGGTGCAGCTTGAGGAAGTAGACGTAGCCCACGGTGACGCGGTTGTCGAACCGCTCGCCGGTACGGCCGTCGTACAGCCAGCTCTTGCCGTCGGGGCTCAGGCCGGCCATCTGCAGGGTCTCGGCGATGTCCTTCTCGTCGGCGCCGTTGAAGATGGGGGTGGCCACCTTCCAGCCCAGGGTCTTGGCGGCGTAGCCAAGGTGGACCTCCAGCACCTGTCCGATGTTCATACGGGAAGGCACGCCCAGGGGGTTCAGAACGATGTCCAGGGGGGTGCCGTCGGGCAGGAAGGGCATATCCTCCTGGGGCAGGATGCGGGACACGACACCCTTATTACCGTGACGGCCGGCCATCTTGTCGCCCACGGAGATCTTACGCTTCTGGGCGATGTAGACACGGACCACCTGGTTGACGCCGGGGGACAGCTCGTCGCCGCCCTCGCGGGTGAAGACCTTCACGTCCACGATGATGCCGCTCTCGCCGTGGGGCACCTTCAGGGAGGTGTCACGGACCTCGCGGGCCTTCTCACCGAAGATGGCGCGGAGCAGACGCTCCTCAGCGGTCAGGTCGGTCTCGCCCTTGGGAGTGACCTTGCCCACCAGGATGTCGCCGGAGCGGACCTCGGCGCCCACGCGGATGATGCCGCGCTCGTCCAGGTCCTTCAGGGCGTCCTCGCCCACGTTGGGGATGTCCCGGGTGATCTCCTCGGGGCCCAGCTTGGTATCGCGGCTCTCGGTCTCGTACTCCTCAATATGAATAGAGGTAAAGACGTCGTCCTTCACCATGCGCTCGTTGAGTAGGATGGCGTCCTCGTAGTTGTAACCTTCCCAGGTCATGAAGCCCATGAGGATGTTCTTGCCCAGGGCGATCTCGCCGTTGGAGGTGGAGGGGCCGTCGGCGATGACCTCGCCCTTCTCCACCCGCTGGCCGGCGTTGACAATGGGACGCTGGTTGATGCAGGTGGTGTGGTTGGAACGCATGAACTTGGTCAGCTTGTAGTCCACCACGCGGCCGCTGTCATAGCGGACGGTGATGTACTGGGCGGAGGACTTGAGGACCTCGCCGTCCTCCTCGGCCAGAATGGCCACGCCGGAGTCGATGCAGTTCTTGTGCTCCTGGCCGGTGGCCACGATGGGGGCCTCAGGACGGAGCAGAGGCACGGCCTGACGCTGCATGTTAGCACCCATCAGAGCACGGTTGGCGTCGTCGTTCTCCAGGAAGGGGATCTGGGCGGTAGCGATGGAGAACATCATCTGGGGAGAGACGTCGATATAGTCCACCTGGTCGCGGTCCACCTCGATGATCTCGTTGCGGTGACGGCAGGTGATACGGTCGTTGACCAGACGCTTGTTCTCGTCCAGGGGCTCGGTGGCCTGGGCGATGATGAACTGATCCTCAATATCGGCGGTCATGTAGTCCACCTGGTCGGTGAGGCAGCCGGTGGCCTTGTCCACCTTGCGGTAGGGGGCCTCGATGAAGCCGTACCGGTTGATGCGGGCGTAGGAGGCCAGATAGGAGATCAGGCCGATGTTGGGACCTTCGGGGGTCTCAATGGGGCACAGACGGCCGTAGTGGGAGTAGTGAACGTCTCGCACATCGAAGGAGGCGCGGTCACGGGACAGACCGCCGGGGCCCAGAGCGGACATACGGCGCTTGTGGGTCAGCTCAGCCAGAGGGTTGGTCTGGTCCATGAACTGGCTCAGGGGGGAGGAACCGAAGAACTCCTTGATGGCGGCGGTGACGGGACGGATGTTGATCAGGCTCTGGGGGGTGACGATGTCCAGGTCCTGAATGGTCATGCGCTCCCGGATGACACGCTCCATACGGCTGAAGCCGATGCGGAACTGGTTCTGCAGCAGCTCGCCCACGCAGCGCAGACGGCGGTTGCCCAGGTGGTCGATGTCGTCGGGGGTGCCGGCGCCGTTGGCCAGGCAGTTGAGGTAGTTGATGGTGGCCATCATGTCGTCCACGATGATATGCTTGGGCACCAGGTCGTCGGCGTGCTCAGCAATGGCCTCCTTCAGCTCCTCGCCGGAGTACTGGTTCATCAGGTCCTGGAGCACGGAGAAGCGGACGCGCTCGGTGATGCCGCACTCGGCGGGATCGAAGTCCACGAACTTGGACATGTCCACCATGTTGTTGGAGAACATCTTCACCAGGGTGCCGTTCTCCAGCTGGATGACGGCCTCGTTGACGCCGTGGTCGTCCAGCTCGTGGGCCTTCTCACGGCTGATGACCTCGCCGGCCTCGGCCAGCAGCTCGCCGGTCATGGGATCGGCGATGGGCAGAGCCAGCTTCTGGTTCACCAGGCGGTGCCACAGGGCCAGCTTCTTGTTGAACTTGTAGCGGCCCACGGCGGACAGGTCGTACCGGCGGGGGTCAAAGAACAGGGCGTTGAGCAGGCTCTCGGCGGAGTCCACCGTGGGGGGCTCGCCGGGACGGAGCTTGCGGTAGACCTCCAGCAGGGCGTCCTCGTAGGTCTTGCAGGCATCCTTCTCCAGAGTGGCCACAATGCGGGGGTCCTCACCGAACATGTCGATGATCTCGGCGTCGGTCCGGGGACCCACGGCACGGATGAAGCAGGTGATGGGCAGCTTGCGGTTCTTGTCGATGCGGACATAGAACACGTCGCTCAGGTCGGTCTCATACTCCAGCCAGGCGCCGCGGTAGGGGATAACGGTGGTGGCGTAGGTCACGTTGCCGGCCTTGTCCTCGGTACGGGCGTAGTACACACCGGGGGAGCGGACGATCTGGGAGACGATAACACGCTCGGCGCCATTGATGACAAAGGAACCGGAGTCGGTCATCAGGGGGAAGTCGCCCATGAAGATCTCCTGCTCCTTGATCTCCTCGGTCTCCTTGTTGCGCAGACGGACCCGCACCTTGATGGGGGCGGCATACGTGGCGTCCCGCGCCTTGCACTCTTCAATGCTGTACTTGGGCGGCTCGTCCATGGAGTAGTCAATGAAAGACAGCTCCAGGTTGCCCGCGTAGTCGGTGATGGAGGCCACGTCCTTGAACACCTCACGGAGACCTGTGTCCAGGAACCACTGGTAGGAGTTCTTCTGAACCTCCAGCAGGTTGGGCATGCTCAGGATTTCCTCGTGACGGGCGTAGCTCTTGCGCAGGGTCTTGCCGTAGTACACGTCCTTGACCATCATCGTAGAAATAACACCTCGTTTTCTGATACTGCCGCGGCTTTTACCCTGCTCCCGCAGGCCAAAAACCGCTTTCTCTGTCCTCTTCTTCGTCAAATCCTACAAAGGGGTACGCCGCGAACGTTTTGATACGCCCGCATGCGTTGAAACGATATTTAGGTTTCCTATTGCGCTTTTCTCATGTCCGTGCTAAACTGTACCCACACTGGGAAAGAATCAGAATAGGCCTTTTCCGGCTATGAGAGCATTTAAGTATACCATGGGTATTCACACATGTCAATCCCCTCCGCAGGTGAAATCTGGAGAAATCCAGATTTTTATTTTGCCTGTCCGATATGTTTTAAAGGTTCGCCGCATACCGGCGAACCTTTTTCTTTTTTTCATCCATCTGTCACAAAATCGTCTCCGCCGCCGTTATCATGGGTGAAATCAGGTTTCAGCATCACACAGGAAAGGAGGGACACCATGGACGAACAGCAGCTCCAGGACGCCTTTTCCGCCGGGGACGAGGCCGCCCTCTCCGCCGCCATCGACCGCTATGGACAGTCCCTGCTGCGCTACTGCCACCACATCCTCTGCGATTACCACGAGGCCCAGGATGCGGTGCAGGATGCCTTTTTCAAAGCCTGGCGCTACCGGGAACGGCTCAGGGCCGCCCCGCTCCAGCCCTGGCTGTACCGGCTGGCCTATACCGCCTGTATCGACCAGATACGGCGGCGGAAACGGCAGCTCTTCCTGCCCCCTCCCCCGCCCTCATCCAACCCGGACTATATAGGCGATGACCTGCGCCGTGCCCTGCTCACCCTCAGGCCGGAGGAACGGGCCCTGGTCTTTGGCCGGGTCGTGGAGGAACAGCCCTTTGAGGTCCTGGCCCAGCGGCACGGCATATCTGCCGCCACCGCCCGTCAGCGCTACCAACGGGCCAAAAAGAAGCTGGCCAAGGCCCTTGCCCCATCTCACCCATCCTGTGCAAAGGAGGATTGTTTATGAACCGAACCCCCGATGAACAGCTGATATACGACGCCCTCTCCCGGGTAGACACACCCCGCTTTGACATTGAACAGGGCGTCCGCCTGCGGCTGGCTGCGGACAGCGGCCGTCAGCGCCGCTCCCTCCCCCGCCGCACCCTTCTGATGGCCGCCGCTCTGGCCCTCTTCCTTATTATTGGTGCCGCAGCTGCCGGCGTCTCCGGCCTGTGGCAGCACTTCTGGCCCGGCGCCCATATTCCCTCCAGCGCAGTCACCTCCCCCGGCGTCAGCCAGACCGCCGGAGACTACACCCTCACCCTGGAGGACGTGATGGCCGACGACAGCGGCATCATCCTGCTGCTCTCCCTCTCCCGCTTGGACGGCGGCCCCATAGACCCGGATGCCCGGCTTAGCGGCCACATCATGCACGCCGGCCTTCTGGCCGACGGCCAGTCCTTCGGCGGAGGGGGCATGGACAACCCCGTCCTCTCGGAGGACGGAACCGCCCTCTTCTTCTGCTGTGAGCTGGAGGACCACCGGCTCTCCGCCGGAGAGACGCTATCCGGCAAGCAGCTCACCTTTACGGCTGACGGCGTAGTGATTCCACTCTATTCGGACAACGCCCTGGGCTACCAGCCGGAAGAGGCCGTATCGCTGGCGGCCCTCGGGACGCTGGATATCCCGGAATACAGCGCCGGACAGGACGCCGCCGCCCTGGAGCAGGTCTCCATTCCTCTGCCGCTGGACGAGAAATTCCCCCAATACCGGATACTGGGCGCGGCGGTCACCGAAAACGGGCTGGGTATCCTCCTCAGCGACGGCACGGTCCAGAGCGGCGACCTGGTATGCGGCGGCGTGCTCCCAGAGGCGCTGGTGGACACCAGAACCGGCGAGACCTATTCCCTCTTTGGCGGCGACGGCGTCACCCTGTCCGACGGCACCAGAGGCGTACTTTACACCTTCCGGGACTGCCCACTCACCGCCGCCGACCTGCCCTGGCTGGATTTGGTGGTCTCCTATCAGATGGACAAGGTCCTGTCCGACGCCCCCTTCTCCCTCACCTTTACCGCCGACCAAAATGCCGCCCTGACGCTGGACATCCAGGCCACCGTGGCCCTGAACGGCACAGCCCTCCAGCTCACCAGCCTGCGGCTCTCCGCCCTGGATGTCTCCTTTACCGCAGCCAATGGCATCGGCGACCTGAGCACCCTCTCTGACCAGGGCATCGCTCCGGTGCTCACCATGGCGGACGGCAGTCAGATTGCAACCGTGTGGCAGGGCGGCTCCGGCTCCACCAGCGGTCCCTCCTCCGCCCACTTCCAGCCCGTGGGCAACGACGGAAACCGTATTTTCCCCGACACTGCGGACATCGCCGCCGTCTCCCTGGCCGGACAGACCATCTGGACCGCGCCCTAACCATATTTCCCCCTTTTTCACGCCTCTCCCCCACGGGGAGAGGCACTTTTTTGCTCTGCCGCCCCTTTCGCCCGGTTTCCCGAAATTTTCTCCTCTTTCCATGGTAGGCTTATGGAAGATTCTTCCTGAAAGAGGGGATTTTATGTCTGACACGCTCTGGCGCTCTCCCCGCACCTGCGGAGCCTGGCTGGCGATTCCGTGCGGAGCGGCGGGAGCGGCGCTGCTGATGCTGGCCCTGGCCCGGATCATGGGGCTACAATATGCCACTGTACCAGATCGGTGGCTGATTTTTATGCTGGTGCTCATGCTGGCAGCCTTGTCTCTGGCCCTGCTGGCCCTGGAGGGCTGCGGCTGGCAGCTGTGCCTGCTCTGCCTGTTGCCGGTGGGGGCGGCCCTCTTCTACCGGGTTCTGTGCCTGGATTACTGTTCCTACGACTACTACGACTTTCTGGGTCCCTGGGCGGCCTATTTCCGGGATAACGGCGGCTTCGCCGCTCTGAAGGACAGTGTGGGAAACTACAATGTCCCCTACCTCTATTTTCTCGCCGCCCTCTCCTATCTGGATGTGCCCGATTTCTACCTGATTAAACTCTTCTCCGTGTTCTTTGATGTGGTGCTCTCCTGGGGCGGTTTCCGACTGTGCCGTCTCTTCTGCCCGGACGACAGCCCCCAGCCTGCCGCCGCCTTCTGCCTGCTCCTGCTGCTGCCCACGGTAGTGCTCAACGGCGCCTGCTGGTCCCAATGCGACGCTATCTACGCCGCCCTGCTGCTCCACGCCCTGGCTTGTGGTCTGGAGAAGCGGGGTGCCGCCTCCCTGGCGCTGGCCGGACTGACCTTCTCCGTCAAGCTCCAGACCGTTTTCCTCCTGCCTCTATGGGCTGCCCTCTGGTTCACCGGTCGGGTCAAAACCAGACACCTGCCCCTCTTCCCCACCGCCTTCCTGGGGGCTGTTTTTCCGGCGCTTCTGGCAGGAAAGCCTCTGCCCGACATTCTGGGCGTCTACATTGGCCAGACAGGGGCCTACGGGGATTACCTCACCCTCAACGCCCCATCAATCTATGCCCTGCTCCCGGATGCGCTGTCGGAGCATATATCCCTTCTGGCCCCGCTGGGCATCGCCGCCGCTGGACTGCTGACAGCATGGGTGCTGCTAGCCCTCTTTCTCAACCGGAAGCGGGTCACCGACCGGGCGCTGCTGGCGGGCGGCACTGTACTGGCCATCGGGATTCCCTTTCTCCTCCCCCACATGCACGACCGGTACTTCTTCCTGGCCGACGTCCTCACCCTGATTCTGGCCTGCATGGACCGGCGGCGCATCCCGCAGGCAGCGCTGGTGCAGATAGCCTCCCTGGGGGCCTACTACGCCTACCTGAAGCTGGAGTACGCCTTTCCCATGGCTCTGGGCGCGCTGCTGATACTGACCGCGCTGGTCTGGGCTGCTCACGGGCTATTCCTCGCCCTGCGTTCCACGGCAGGCATTACCCGGGAAATACAAAAACGCCCCCGTCCGCAGCGCCGACAGAGGCGTGTCAGATGATGCTTACGCCTGGGTCAGCCGGGACAGCTCCTCACCCACCAGCTCCATGGCCCGGTCCAGGCTCTGGGTCACCGTGCCGGGCTCCGCCGCCACCCGAACGTGACAGCGCTCCATGGGGACGAGAATTTTCAGCGCCTCGCTCTCTCCGATGGCCAGTGCCATGGCGGGGGTAATCTCCCCCAGCAGGCCGTTGGCCGCCAGTATGGTGACCACACCCAGAATCATCTGGGCCTTTCCCGTGTTGACCACAATGGCGTTCTCACCGGTGGCGCCGTCGTCGGCTCCCGCCTTCAGCATACGGGCAGTTGCCCCGGAATTGGTCCCCAGAGCACGGACATGAAGCCAGGGGTAGCTCTTCTTCAGCTTTTCCACCAGGCTCTTTCCGATTCCGCCGCCCAGCCCGTCCACCACGGCTACAATAATATCTTCCCTCTTCAATTCCTACCAACTCCGTTCGTTATCGCTTTTTTGCTATATCTCCGCAATTTTACCGCAGGTCAGTCAAAATTGCAAACAATTTTTACTAAAAACTCGGTTCGTCATTTTGATTGACATAATAATTCTTTTGGCAGGATTTTCTGCCGGAAAAAGTTTGACATGGCGACTACAATGTGTTACAATTTGGTTACAGTTTGATTTTAGTTGTTACAAGGAGGGCCTCATGGCTGAAGAAAAGATTCCTCTGGTTTACAAGGGACACCCGCTCCGCCGCAAGGACAACCTGATTTATTACGGCAGCATGGCCGACAAATACATCATCATGATGCAGATTATGGACACCAAAAAGGTGGATGACCTGGATGTGGCCTCCCGCGTGTCCGTCCAGCTACAGCTCACCGACCCCGAGCTCAAGAGCCGGGACCGGGTGGTAAAGAAGACCGAGAAGGACAGCCTGTACAACGCCATGGATGTGGCTTCCGTCTGGCTGGAGCGCAGCCTCTCTTCCAAGTAAGAGACGCTGCCCCGCAACCATTACGAAAGAGAAAACCTTCCCGGCGCAAGCCGGACCGAATCTGTTATGGAGGCTGATACCAATGATACCTGCCGGAAAGTTCCTGCGCGTCGCAGTTCTCGGCGCCGCCCTCTCCGCCATCACCGTCGTCGGCGCTTCCGCCGCCAGCGTGGGTGTGGGCACCGTCACCGCCGACGCCCTCCGCCTTCGCGAGAGCGCCAGCACCGACTCCACCATCCTGGCCACCGCTCCCAGCGGCGACACCGTTGTCGTCCTGGAGGATGCGGGCAACGGCTGGTACAAGGTGGATTACAAGTCCATTGAGGGCTATATGTCCGGGGAATATCTGAACGTGCAGAAAACCGCCGATGTGAAAATCGGCTACGGCAAGGTAAATGCCGGCGGCTCCACGCTGAACATGCGCAGCGGCCCCGGCACCAGCTACGACCGGGTGGCCACCCTGAGCGACGGTACTGTGGTGGACATCGTGGGCATCGACAACGGCTGGTACAAGGTTACATATAACGGCGCCACCGGTTATGTCAGCAGCGACTACATGATCACCGTGAAGGATTCCGCCGGTTCCCGCGGCGACGGCACCGCCGTTGCTTCCTCCACCTCCAGCCTGGGTCAGCAGATCGCCGACTACGCCCAGAACTTCCTGGGTTGTCCCTATGTGTGGGGCGGCAACGGTCCCACCTCCTTTGACTGCTCCGGCTTCACCAAGTACGTGTACGCCCAGTTCGGCTACACCCTGAACCGCACCGCCACCGACCAGCTGGCCAACGGCGTCTCTGTCACCAAGGACCAGCTCCAGCCCGGCGACCTGGTGTTCTTCAACAGCGGTTACACCTCCAAGCCCGTCTCCCACGTGGGCATCTACATCGGCAACGGCAAGTTCATCCACGCCTCCACCAACGCCTATGTGGTCCAGATTGACGACCTGTCCAGCGGCTACTACTCCCGCGTTTACGTGTACGGCCGCCGTATTGTCTGAGTATCCGCTCTCTAACCTCCATACATAACAGAACAAAACAGCGCCGCTGTCCTCCGGGACAGCGGCGCTGTTTCTTGCTTCTTAGAAGGTGCTGTTCGTATCATCCCCGCCAAAGCCGGGCTCCTCAGGGGGAATGTCGGTGGCCATGGGAGGCACATCTGCATCCGTCAGGTCACCCTCCGCCTTCAGCTCGGCGATGCGGCTCTTGTTCTCCTCAATGGTCACCTTGGAGGCGGTGATCTTCTCGCACAGAGCCACATAGGCCGCCTCAGGGGCCATGCCGCGCTCGGCATAGTAGAGCTTTCCGATCTCAATATACGCCTTCTTAATCGCGTCCTCCTCGGCGGAGTTGGCCAGATTCAGCTTGGCGATCTCGGCCAGCTGTCGGGACTTGGCCACGCCCGCACGACCCAGATCCATCGCTTTATCCTTCAGTTCATCAAAAAATGCCACAGGAAACGACCTCCTTATGTCTTCCCAGCTTCTTCATCCGATTCAACGGGACGCTTCTTCGGAATCTGGCCTTATTTTAACCTCTTTTTTCCGCCTGCGCAAGAGCCCGCATTATGATTTAAGAGACTTTTAATCCCTCATTCAGAAATTCCGTTTCCCCGCACCACAGGTCCGGCCGACGCATATCCTGGGAATGGAGGTTATGCTTATGTATCATCAAAAAGGCTTCTGCGGCGCAGGCGGCTCCATTCCCGCCGAGGCGCTGTATCCCGATTGTCCCTGTTCCTCCTGCCCTCCCCCCTGCCAGACCGTCCGAATCTGCCCCATTCCCGGCCCCACGGGTGCTACCGGACCTGTCGGTCCCACCGGCGCTACCGGCCCCATGGGCCCCATGGGGATGCAGGGTCCTACCGGTGCTACTGGTGCTGACGGTGCCGCTGGCCCTACTGGCCCTACTGGCCCTACCGGCGCTGCTGGTGCCGCTGGTCCCACTGGCCCTACCGGCCCCACCGGTCCTACTGGCCCTACTGGTCCTACTGGTCCCACCGGTCCTACTGGTCCTACTGGTCCTACTGGTCCTACTGGCGCTGATGGTGCCACTGGTCCTACCGGTCCCGCCGGCCCCGAAGGCACTGTAACCGCCGCCGCTGCAGTTCAGGATGTCTCCAGCGATGCTGATCTTCCCACCCTGATTCAGTCCTATAACGGTCTCCTGGCCTCTCTTCGGACCGCCGGTCTTCTCTCCGAGAAGTAACCCGCAGTACACAAAGCGCCCTGGGCATCACTGCCCAGGGCGCTTTGCCACGCTTCAATTCTTCTGTTTCTTCGCCTTCTCCATGGCGGCACGGACCGGCTTGGACTTCTCCTGCCGGTTGTTCCGGGCCAGAATATCGGAAATCTGCCCCTCCGCCTGCTCCACCTCCGCCTTGAAGATGCGGGCGGAGACACGGAGTGCGCCGTGCCCCAGGATAATGAGCTGCTCGGCGCTGTCCGAGGTGGCCACCCGCACGTGGTGGTGCTTGCCCAGCTCGTAGGTGGCCCGCTCGATATAGGCGTCGGCGGTCTCCGCCTCCTTGGTGTAGACCACGTAGATGTTGTGGTACTTGCTCACGTCCCCGGTGTTGCGGGGCACCTTGTAGGCGTCAAAGACCAGAATCACCACGCACTTGCGGAATCCCTGGTAATTGCTCAGAATGTCCATCAGCAGCTGCCGGGCGGCATCCAGACTGGTGCGAGCCACCGCCTTCAGCTCGTCCCAGGCGAAGATGATGTTGTATCCGTCCACCAGCAGGTACTCCGGCCCCGAATCCCGGAGCGTCACCTCCCGACGCTCCGGCAGCTCGGCGTGCTTCTTGCGGACAGGCTCCTGGGGAAGAAAATCCCGCCGCTTGATGGGGCCGTAGGTCCGCTCAAAGATGGCCTGGAGCTCCTTGTCCTGGGCCACGCCGTCAGAATAGGTGGTGCTGGGGCGGTAGACCGGTATTTCCTCCTCCAGCTCCTCCCCGTCGTCAAAGCGCAGGCCGCTGTCCACGTGCATGTGCTCCCGCACCTCGTTCCACTTGACCACCACGCCCGCGCCGTGGGAGCAGAACACCGAGTCCGCCGGGTTCTCCGTATCCCGTTCACACTCATAACCGATGGCCGCCACCACCTCGTCCTGGTTGTGGCATGGCTCATAGCCCTTCAGGGTGCAGAAGAGCCGGCCGCGGCCCTTGGTGTAGGACATGACCTCGGCGGCGTAGTCTCTTAAACCCGCCACCGGCGCCGCTCCGGTGAGCACGGTCTCCTCTCCAATGGTCTCGGGGGTGTCCGTCTCGCCGCCCATACGCTGCAAATCCGTCATGGCACGGCCCACGCACTCAGGCGGAATCTCCAGCCGGAAGCTGTACCAGGGCTCCAGCAGAATGCTCCTGGCCTGCATCAGGCCCTGCCGCACGGCCCGGTAGGTGGCCTGACGGAAGTCGCCGCCCTCAGTGTGCTTGACGTGAGCACGCCCCGCCACCAGGGTAATCCGCATATCGGTGATGGGCGAGCCGGTGAGCACGCCCAGGTGCTGCTTTTCCTCCAGATGGGTGAGGATGAGCCGCTGCCAGTTCCGGTCCAGCATGTCCTCCCCGCAGGCGGAGGCAAAGTGAAGGCCGCTGCCCCGCTCCCCCGGCTCCAGCAGAAGGTGGACCTCCGCGTAGTGCCGCAGGGGTTCAAAGTGGCCCACGCCCTCCACCGGCTCGGCGATGGTCTCCCGGTAGACGATGCTGCCCGCGTCAAAGGTGACATCCATGCCGAAGCGCTCCGCAATCAGCCGCCGGAGCACCTCCAGCTGGACCTCACCCATGAGCTGGATGTGAATCTCCCGCAGCTGCTCGTTCCAGACGATGTGGAGCTGGGGGTCCTCCTCGGCCAGCTCCCCCAGCTTGAGGAGTGCTGTGTGAGGGTCACAGCCCTCGGGCAGCACCACCCGGTAGGTGAGCACCGGCTCAAGCACCGGCGTCTCCCCCTCCGCCTCCCAACCCAGGCCCTCGCCAGGCACGGTATGGCTCAGGCCGGTGACGGCGCACACCGTCCCCGCCGGAGCCTCGTCCACGGTGGTGAATTTGGCGCCGGAGTAGATGCGGATTTGATCCACCTTCTCCTCCCACACCTTCTCCTCCGCCAGGGCGGCACGGCGGTTGGTGAGCAGGGCCTTCACCTTCAGGCTGCCCCCCGTCACCTTCAGATAGGTCAGCCGGTTGCCTTGGGGGTCCCGGGCAATTTTGTACACCCGTGCGCCGAACTCAGGGGGGTAATCCGGGCTGCTGCCGTATTTGCTCAGACCGTCAAGCAGCTCCTCCACCCCCTCCAGCTTCAGGGCGGAACCAAAGTAGCAGGGGAACAGCTTCCGCGCCCGGATGAGGGCGGCGATGTCCTCATCCGCTACCTCGCCTGTCTCCAGGTAGCGCTCCAGCACGTCCTCGCCACACACGGCCACATTCTCCAGCCAGCTGTCCCGGTCCTGTCCGGGCCCGAAGTCCACGCACCCCTCATCCAGCCTGGCCTTTAGTCCGCCCAGCAGAGCGGCCCGGTCTGTCCCCGCCAGGTCCATCTTGTTGACAAAGAGGAACACCGGGATGCCGTACCGCTCCAGCAGCCGCCAGAGGGTCATGGTGTGGCCCTGGACGCCGTCGGTGCCGCTGATGACCAGGATGGCGCAGTCCAGCACCTGGAGGGTGCGCTCCATCTCGGCCGAGAAGTCCACGTGTCCCGGAGTGTCCAGCAAGGTGATGACCATGTCCTCCAGCGGCAGTACCGCCTGTTTGGAGAAGATGGTAATGCCCCGCTCCCGCTCCAGGGCGTAGGTGTCCAGGAAGGCGTCCCGGTGATCCACCCGACCTAACTTTTTCAGGCAGCCGCAGGTGTAGAGCAGTCCTTCGGACAGGGTGGTCTTGCCCGCGTCCACATGGGCAAACAGGCCTGTACAGAGCCTTCTCTTCCCTTTTGATTCTTCCGCCTGTTGGCCCATAAAAAACCGCCTCTCACGGAGATGCTGTCTCCGTTGTTTTCAGAATATGGCCGGGCAGAAACTGCCCGGCACGCACCATTATAGCACAGGAACCGTCCCCAGTCGAGACACCCTTCCCCTCTTTGACAAGCAGAGCGCCCGGAGCCGGAATTTTCCGGCTCCGGGCGCTCTCTTTGCGTCGGCATATTGAAAGATTGGATTTACTCAGGCGGCCTTCTTCTCCTTCTTCCAGCGGCGCACGATGGCCACCACGCCCCAGATGATGAGGGCTGCGGCTACCACATTCTCCACGATGAGGATGATGTAGTAATTGGCAAAGGGCAGCGCCTCCACGGCCACGCCGTGGACAATGCCGTTCATGGCGTTGGAATTGACGGTGGTGTAGAGGATGTGCTTGATGGCCTGACGGGCAAAGTACTGGGTGGCGGGATTGGTCGGATCCATGGGCGCGTCCACCTCGAAGCCGGTCAGCTTCAGGTCGCCGCCGGCCCGGATGCACTGCTCGGTGTCCATAACGCCGCCGCCGTCGTAGTCGGTGATGATGGTGCCGTCAAAGCCCCACTCGTTGCGCAGCACGCCGGTGAGCAAGTTGTAGTCGCCGCCCGACCAGGTGCAGCCCACCCGGTTGAAGGAGGACATGACCGCCATGACGGCCGGGATCTCCGCCTCCGTCTGGGTGAAGGAATCGGTAGCCTCGTCGTACTGCTGGACCATGATGGTGGTCATGGGCCGCTCCTCGATACAGGTCTGGAAGGGCTTGAGGTAGATCTCCCGGATGGCCTGCTCGTTGGCAAAGGTGGCCACATGGCTGCGGTGGTCCTCCTGGTCGTTGAGGGCGAAGTGCTTGATGTAGGCGTACACGCCCTTCTCGGCGCAGGCGGTAGCGGCCTGGAGGGCCAGCTCACCGGACATGAAGCCGTCCTCGGAGTAGTACTCAAAGTTGCGGCCGGCGAAGGGGGTTCTGTGGATGTTCATGGCAGGGGCATACCAGCCGGAGATGATGCCGATGTAGGTGTGGTCCCCCCAGTTGCCGTCAGCGGCCAGTGCGTCCTCGCCCACGTAGTAGCCGTGGAGATAGGAGTTCTCCCGGTCCCAGCTGGCGGCCAGGTTGGTGGCGCAGGGGTAGGTGATGGAGTAGGGCTCGTGGGTGATGCCGCCCTCGTTCAGACCGGAGGGTCCGTCGTAGTCGATGGCTCTGGGCTTGCCCATGTTGACGGACATCAGGGTCTGATAGCCGCCGTTGCGGATGATGGTCTCCAGCTCGGTGACCTCCATCTGGTTGATGAGGGCGTCCCAGCCGCCCTCGGCCTCCACCTCATCAAAGTCTCTGCCCCGGAAGTCGATGAGCTCCAGGTCGCCGTCCTGGCCGTACACACCGGCCATGGAGGCAGCCTCCTCCTCGGTCATGGGATTGAGGGAGGCGCTGGCGCCCTTGGCCTTGATGGCGTCCCGGATGGTGTCGGACACCTCCACTTCCCAGGTATAGCCGTTCTTCTCGCTGTACTGGCTCTTCCGCTGGCTGTCCTGATTGCCGTGGGTGGTGGGGAAGGTGCCCACCCAGTCCTGACGGGTCAGGTACTGGTCTCTGGGAGTCAGCTCGTCATAGCTGGCGTGGTCAAACTGGTTGGTGACGGTCACGCCCGTCAGGGAGACGGAATAGGTCTGGTTGTCCACGCCGTTGTTGTCCAGGTAGGTATAGGTCCACTTGCCCACAAAGTCCGCATCGGGCTGACCGAAGAGGCCGTCGGTCTCATGGCCGGCATAGGCCAGGAAATTGTTGTTGGCGGCGTGGGCGTTGGGGGCGGCGGTCAGCAGGTAGTCGCCCGCCTCCAGGATGTAGGTCTTGGCGTTCACGTCGTCGTAGGAGATGAAGTCCTTCTGGTTCACCGTGATGGTCACGGTCTCGGAGGCGCCAGGCTCCAGGTCATCGGTCTTTTCAAAGCCCACCAGGGAGACGGAGGACTTTTCAATGTGGTTGGTCCTGTCGTACTCGGTGTAGGGGGCGTTGAGGTAGACCTGTACCACGTCCCGGCCGGTTACGTCGCCGGTGTTGGTAACGGTGACCTGAATCTGAATGTCGCCGTTGGCGTCCATGTCGCTCATGGTGAAGTCGGACCACTCGAAGGTGGTGTAGGACAGGCCGTAGCCGAAGGGATACTGCACCACCTGGCTGTAGTCGTAGTCCCCCGCGTTGCCCTGCTGGAGCATCTTGTCAAAATAGCGGGTCTCGTAGTACTTGTAGCCCACGTAGATGCCCTCGTCGTAGAACACACCGGCCTCCACGTCCTGTCCGTTGTTCACCAGCATCATGTCGCCCATGTTCTGCATGGCAGGAGAGGAGAAGGCGTCGTAAGCGAAGGTGTCCACCAGGTGGCCGGAGGGATTCACATTACCGCTGAGCACGTCGGCAATGGAGCGGCAGGTGTCGCCGCCGGCGCCGGGTGCCCACAGGACGGCGGTGATGTTCTCGTAGTCCTTGACCCAGCCCAGCTCAAAGGCGTTGTTGGTGTTGACCACGATGATGACGTTGTCGAAGTTGTCGTTCAGGTACTGGATAACGCCCAGCTCCACGGAGTCGGGCTCCAGGTAGTGCTTGTCCTTGTCCTCCTCGATGTCGGTCCAGTCGCCCATGTAGCGGCCCAGGTCACGGCCCTCGCCGCCGGTGCGGGCAATGAAGAAGACAGGGGTGGTGCCCACGGCCTCATCCTTGGCCTCCTGGGGAATGGCGGAGATAGGAGCCTCGTTGATGGACCAGTCCTCGGCGCCGCCGTACATGATGGCGCCGCCGCCGCGGGTGTAGGTGCCGTGGTTGTCGCTGTAGAACTTCCACAGGGACTCATTGACGGAGAAGCCCTGCTCGGTGAGGGCGGTGCGCATGTCGCTGGAGATGGTGCTCACGCCCGATCCGGTGCCGCCGGCCAGCAGGTCCACGGAGGAGGCGGAGAACAGGCTCAGCTTGGAGCCCGCCGCCACGGGCAGACCCTTGCCGTTTTCCGTGTTGTTGTAGAGGAGCACGAAGCCCTCGGCGCCCGCCTTGCGGGTATAGGCCTGCTCGGCGGCCTGGAGCTCGTCGGAGTCGGTGATGTCCCGGGTGTAGTACTCCGCATCCACGCCCTCAGGGGCGCCGCCGGTCTTCAGCTCAGTCTCGCCGAAGATGTCCCGGAGCACCAGGTCAAAGGAAGACGTGGTCACCACGGAGAGCACCACGGAAAACACCAGCAGCACGGCCAGCAGCGGCGTGAGGACGGCGGTAAACGCCTTGGCGCTCAGCTTTTTTCTCTTTTTCTTTTCCATGAATTTTCCTCCCAATCAGCAGTTCGCTCAGGCGCCCAGCTCCGCGCCCTGAGCGGAGGTCTTGACCCACTCATAATCGACGGTGGCGCTGTCCGGCGTATAGACGCCCATCCAGCCCTCGGCGTCCTCGGTGCCGCACCAGTAGTTCATCAGGATGCGGCCGGGGGTGGAGGGCATGGGGCCGTTGTCCTCGGTATTCACACTATAAACGGCCTCGCCGTCCACAAACCAGGTGATGGAGTCCTCCTCCCAGCGGAAGCCGTACTCGTGGAACTCCTCGGAGGCGTCAAAGCCCAGCTCATACCAGTACTCGTGGCCGCCCTGGCCGTCCACATAGTAGTTGAACTGCACGCCGGTGGTGTCCTTGCCCAGGAACTCGATGTCAATCTCGTCCCAGGGATTGGGCTCACCGTTGGCGATGTCGTAGGGGCCGGTGCAGGTAAAGAAGGTGCTGGCGGTGCCCTCCGTTTTGGACGGCTTCATCTTGACGGAGTAGTCGCCGTAGCCGTAGTAGAGACCGGTGCGGACCTCGCCGCCGTAGTAGTCCTGCTCCACCTCGTCGCCGGCCTCGCTGATGCCCAGGTGCAGCTGACCGTCGGTATAGGTGACGTTGCTGCCCGTCCACCACACGTTGAACACGCCGCCGTTGGACCAGCCGTCGGAGGCAAACATGGCGTCCACAGGGCCGTTGGAGAAGTCGGCCAGCATATCGCCGCCCAGAGCCTCTTCGTCAAGAACAACGGGAGTGGTTGCGGCAGGAGCAGTCGCTGCGGGAGTGGTCACAGCGGGGGCGCTGGGCTCACCGGAGGGGGTGCCGCTGGCAGAAGGGGTTTCGCCGCAGGCGGTCAGGGTCAGCGCCAGCGCCGCGGACAGGACCAGTACAGGAACGTTCTTTTTCATGGGTTCTCTCTCCTTCTCAAAATGTATGCCGCGGTGCGCGTGTCCGAGCACGATTCCCGGTAATTCTCACGCCCCCGGCCTGTTGACCACAATATAGCAAAAGGAACACCCGTTGATAATGGGTGTTCCTTTAACTATCATATTTTTTCGTATTCTGTATTTCCGGCCCTAAAAATCCCCTGTGGTGAAGAGGATGTTCAGGTGAAAAACACCGTCGCTGGTGTAGGTGTTCAGCTCACCCTCGTACTTGCGGACAATCATGCGGATGCTCTGCATGCCGAAGCCGTGGTAGTCCTTGTCCGCCTTTGTGGTCACAGGAAGGCCGTCCCGGAAGGTCAGGTCGCCGGCGTAATAGTTCTCCTCCTGGATGATGAGCATGCCCCCTCTGGCCTTCACCACCAGGTTGATCACCCGGCGCTCCCGCTCCTCCAGCTGCTTCACCGCCTCCAGGGCGTTGTCCACCACGTTTCCAAAGAGACAGTAGAGGTCGCTGTCCTCCAGAAAGGACAGCTTCTCCCCGTCCGCCATGCAGGAGAGGGTGATGCCGTTTTGCTCACAGTAGAGGCTCTTCTCCGTCAGCAGCACGTCCAGCAGCCGGTTCCCCGTCTCAATTTTCGCGTCGTAGATAGCCACGCTCTTCCGGATGTCCTCCATGGCGCCCGGCGGCACCTGACCGCCCTGGGCGGCCAGCGAGGACAGCCGGTAGCGGATGTCGTGGCACTTGACGTTGATAAGCTCGATGGTGTCCCGGTAGATCTCATACTGCCGCTGGCTCTGGCGGACGGCATGCTGGAGATAGGCCACCTCCTGCTTCAGCTCCCGCTGCTCCACGGTGCGGGAGGCCAGCAGCAGCACAATCATGCAGCACATGACGGAAATCAGATTTCCTGACTGCCGCAGAACAAAGTACTCCACCATGTCAAACTGATTTTCCCGTCCTACGCTCAGCCGGGCGAAGTAGATGTCCTCCACCGAGCACAGAATGGCGGTGATGACCAGGATAAGCAAAGAGATGGCCAGCAGCTGCTTGTCCAGCTGCCAGCTGTCCACGTGCCACACCACCCGGCGGATGAAAAAGACATACACCGCCGCCACCGCAATGGCGAAGATGAGGTAGTAGGTCAGGCGGTAATAGAGGTTAAAGCGCATCCCCCAGCTGTCGCTGACCTCCACCAGCCAGCCGCACCACACCAGCAGATACAGCTTGTAGCACAGGTTCTGGGCCGCGTAGGCCACGCTGCAGCAGAACAGGATGGCGGAGAAGGATTCGGCAAAGCAGAGCTTCATGTGGGCGATGGTCACGGCGAACAGGAAGAGATACACCGCGCTCCGCCCCAGCACCGTATGCCCGCAGAGCTGGTAGACCCAGGCGCTTCCCAGGGCCACGGCCAGCACCAGGCACAGGCCCCCAACCGCTTTCAGCCAGAACCGGGGCGCCCGGTTCAGCTTCCAGGTGGTGAGGACATAGAACACATAGAGCTCGAACAGGAACTCCAGGATGATATTTCTGTAAATCAGGAGGACCTCATCCATCTTCACTGCCCTCCCATGGAACCGGCATACCAGTTGGACAGCTCCGCCAGGAAGGACGCCCGTCTGGGACGGCTGATCTGAAGCTCGGAGTCCCCCACCTGCACAGTGCAGCCCTTGACCCGCACCACGAATTTGGGGTTGACCAGATAGCACTTGTTACAGCGCAGGAAGCCGAATCCCCTCAGCTCCTGCTCCACGCCGGAGAGCACGCCGGTCATCTCAATCACGTCGTCGATGAGGTGGTAGCACAGGCGGTGATTGGAAATCTCAACATACATCAGCTTGTCGGTGGAGATGCGGCACAGGCCGCCGGGAGCGTTCACCGTAAAGCTCCGGTCCTCGTTCATAATGTAGATGTCCAGGGCCTTTCTGAATTTCAGCGAAAAATCGCAGTAGCTCACCGGCTTGACCAGAAAGCTGACCGCGTCCACCTCGTAGCCCTTCAAGGCGTACTGGACCAGGTTGGTGATAAAAATAATGGATACGTTCTTGTCTTTTCTGCGCAGCTCCACCGCGGCCTCCATGCCGTCCTTTTTGGGCATCTGGATGTCCATGAACACCACGGCAAAGACGCATTTGTAGTCCTTCAGGAACTCCTCCCCATTGCAAAACCGAGTCACCCGGAATTCCTGCCCGGTCTCAGCGGCGTATTTGTCGATGTATCCCGCCAGCCGCTGAGCGGCGTTGTCCTGGTCCTCCACAATGGCAATGTTTCGCACGTCTTCCCCTCCCCTTATATCAGCAGCACACACACGTCGAGCGGGAAACGCCCGGTTTGAAAAAAGGGGGTCTTGCTTTCTCTCTCAGTCCTTTTCGTCCTCGCCGTCCAGCACGTCCCGGATGATGAACCGGGGACGCTCCTTGGTCTCCAGGTAGATTTTGCCGATATACTCGCCGATGACGCCCAGAGACAGCAGAATCAGGCCGCCGATGGCCCAGACGGAGCAGATCAGGCTGGCCCAACCCAGGATGGTCTCCCCCATGGCCCAGCGGACCACGCTGTAAATGAGCATGATGATGGACACCAGGAACACCAGGAAGCCCAGGCCGGTGATGTACCGGATGGGCTTGGTGGACAGGCTGGTGATGCCCTCCATGGCGAAGGAGAGCATCTTTTTCAGGGGGTACTTGCTCTCACCGGCAAAGCGCTCTCCCCGCTCGTACTCCACGGTGGCGGATGTGTAGCCAATCATAGGCACGATGCCCCGGAGGAACAGGTTGACCTCCCGGAACTGCGCCAGACCCTCCAGGGCACGGCGGGAGAGCAGGCGGTAGTCAGCGTGGTTGAACACGGTCTCCGCCCCCAGGAAGTTCATCACCCGGTAAAAGCCCTCGGCGGTGAAGCGCTTGAAAAAGGTGTCCTTTTTCCGGGAGGAGCGGACGCCGTAGACAATGTCGCAGCCCTCGTGGAACTTGTCCACCATGGCGTCCACGGCATCGATGTCGTCCTGGAGGTCGGCATCCATGGAGATGGCCATGTCACAGCGGTCCTTGGCGGTCATCAGGCCGGCCAGCAGGGCGTTCTGGTGGCCCCGGTTGCGGGACAGGTTCACCCCGGAGAACACCGGGTCGGCCTTGTGGAGGTCGGAAATCATCTCCCAGGTCCGGTCTCTGGAGCCGTCGTTGACGAAGAGGATGCGGCTGTCCGGGCCAATCTTTCCCGCCCCCTTCAGGGCCTCCACCTTGGCCTTGAGCCGCTTGGAGGTCTCGGGGAGCACCTCCTCCTCGTTATAGCATGGGACTACGATATAGAGGGTATCATTCATCTTCTTTGTCCTCACCAAACATCGAAATTTCCAGTGCGTCGCAGATTTTCATGAGGAGTGCAAGGCTGGGCGTGCGTGCGCCGGACTCAACCTGATTGATGGCGGGCTGTGAAACCCCCACCAGTTTGGCCAGCGCACTCTGGCTTAGTCCCTTCTTTTCCCGTTTTTCCCGGATAATTTTTCGATAGTCCTGCAAAATCCTCACCTCATTGGTATTATATAGCTGAAAGCTATATCCGTAAACTATAACATACAGCAATAGTTTTTCTTGACTTGGCTATTGCTGTATGTTATAACCGTGGTGAGGTGATCCTATGACTCCCACCATGGAACTGATGCAGAATACGGCTCGGACGCTATGCCGCCGGGTGCTCTCCGGTGACCCGGAGTACCGGGCCATAACAGCGGAGGCAAAAGCTCTCCGGGCCCAATTCCGAAAAGAGCACCCGGACGCACTGTGCGCCCGGGTGCTGCAAATTCTGGATGCCTGTCTGGCTGTCTCCGACATGGAAGGAGAACAGCTCTTTCTGACCGGGCTCCAGATGGGTCTGGAGCTGGGCGGACTGGACTGCCTGCCCAGGGATACGTCCCCTATTCCTCCAGCCTGCGGCGGAGATACTCCATGGCCTTTTTCTCCACCCGGGAGATCTGAACCTGACTGACCCCCATGATTCTGGCCGTCCTGTCCTGGGTCAGCCCCCGGAAGTAGCGCAGCACAATCACCTGCCGCTCCCGGTCGGGCAGGCTGCTCACCGCCGAGCGCAGGGCCTCCCGCTCCACAATGCCCTCTTCCATGCCCTCGGTACCCAGCACGCTCTCCAGGGTAAAACCGTCCCCTGTCTCCATCTGGAGGGAGGCCACCGGGGCGTTGGCCTCCTCGGCGGCGGCAATCTCCTCCGGCTCCAGGCCGGTCTCCTCCGCCAGCTCGCTGAGAGTGGGCTCCCGGCCCAGGTCGGCCTGGAGCCGGTCCCGTGCGGTGCGGATGCTCCCTGCCCGCTCCTTCAGCCCCCGGCTCACCTTCACCGCGCCGTCGTCCCGGAGAAAGCGGCGGATTTCCCCGGCGATTTTGGGCACGGCGTAGGTGGAAAACTGGCAGCCGAAGGCCGGATCAAAGCCCCGCACCGCCTTGAGAAAGCCCATGCACCCCAGCTGGTACAGGTCCTCCGGGTCCACGCCCCGGCCGTAGTACCGGCGGACAATGCTCCAGATGAGGCCGCTGTTCTCCTCCATCATCCGTGCGCAGGCGTCGTTGTCCCCCTGGCGGGCGGCCTCCAGCAAGGACAGGGTGTCCGCCGCCATCAGCGCCCGCCGCCGCTGTACCGGCGGGAAATCCGGCGCCGCATGGTGACGGTGGTGCCCTTCCCAGGGGTGGAGCGCACCCGCAGAGCGTCCATGAAGCTCTCCATGATGGTGAAGCCCATGCCGGAGCGCTCCTCGTTGCCGGTGGTGTACAGGGGCTGGCGTGCCTTCTCCACGTCCTCGATGCCCACGCCCCAGTCCTTTACCACAATCTCCAGCACCCCGTCCTCAAACAGCCGCAGACGCAGGGCCACCTTGCCCAGCCGGTCCGGATAGGCGTGGACAATGGCGTTGGTCACCGCCTCGCTGACGGCGGTCTTGATGTCGTTGACCTCGTCCAGGGTGGGGTCCAGCTGGGCGGCAAAGCAGGCCGCCGTGGTGCGGGCAAAGCCCTCGTTGGCGGAGCGGCTGAGAAAGGAAATGGCCGCCTCGTTGATTGGTTTCATATGTAAAGACTCCTTCCGTATTGGGTGGTTCCCCGCCGCCGGAGCGCCTGCCGCACTCCGGCGGTCCGTTCCCTATTCAAAGCGGATGATCCGCTCCAGCCCTGCCGCCCGCAGCACCTTGAGAGCCTGAGGCGGCACGTTGGCCACCGTCAGGGCGCCCCCCAGCTCCGCCATCCGGCGGTAGGCCCGCAGCAGCACCGCGATGCCTGAGCTGTCCATAAAGGTCACGCCGCTCAAATCCAGGGTGAGCCGCTTGGGCAGCCCCGCGTCCACCTGGCGGTCCAGCTCCTGCATGACGGCCCGGGCGCCGTGGTGGTCCACCTCCCCCGACACGGTCAGCCGCAGATTCCGGTCCTCCCCGGTACAGGTCACTGACATAGCTTGTCCCTCCTGTGCGTTGAAAATATCCGTCCGTTCCCAAAGCGGGACAGAAAAAATCGCCATATACCATTTTCTGGTATATGGCGATTATAATTCATATGAGCTGCGCTTTCGGTCGAATTCCCTATTCCGGCCACGAGAATTCCGTAAAGAGCCACTTGTCCCCCACCTTTTCGTAGGGGAAGGAGGCGGATATGGCCTGTGCCGGGCGGGAGCCGTCGGACCAGGTCAGGGTGCCCTCCAGACGGCAGATAAGCTTGGCATCGCTCTCCCGCTCCACCTGGACCTTGGCGTCGGTGAGTGTGGGGGCGGTGTTGGTGTTCTGGGCACAGCACAGCACGCCGTCCACGTCCCGGTACAGCCCCAGGCCCAGCAGTTCCTCCGCAATCTCATCGGAGAAAATGCCCTTCAGGTACATCCGCAGATCCAGCACCGTGGAGAACCGGCTGTCCTTCACCGGGTACCAGGCGCTGCCGTCCTCCGCCGTCTTGGCGTCGGCAGTTGTCTCCGGGGGTGCGCCGTTGAACCAGCCCCAGGCTTCCAGCGCCCGGGTGAACTGAATCCGGACCTCCACCTCAGGCTGGCGGACATACTCGCCAAAGGCATCGTCCCGCTGCATGCGGTACACATTCCCCTCCCTCATAATGACAAACCAGCCGCTGCTCTCCTGGGTCACGGCGGAACCGGTGTAGCTGGGGTGGAGGACCCACATGTCCGTCCCGATGCCGGGAATCTCAGCGGCCCAGGCGTCAAACCAGCTCTTCAGCCGGTTCTGGTCCTCCCAGCCGCCGGTATAGGCCGCCATGTGCTCCGCGCACAGGTCCAGCAGACCGTCCCGGTCCAGCAGGGACTGGGTGGCGACTGTCCAGTCCCCCTCCGGGTCGACGGACTGGAGCATCACGTTCACCAGCTCGGCCGCCACGTCCTCGGGGGCCATGGCGCCGGTGGCGTCCTCATAGAAATAGATATCGGGCTGGGAGAGCGGGGACGCCTCCGTCCCCTCCCCCTGGTCGTCCACCGTCTCTCCGGGCACGTAGTCGGCAAACCAGTAGGCCCGGTCCAGGGCGTACCACTGGCTGTTGGACAGGCTGTCAGGGTACTTGTCCCACAGCTCCGCCGCCAGCGCCCGGGTGTCGGGTGCGCCGGTCTCGGCAGGCGGCTGGCTCTCCGTAGGCGAGGGTAAGGTGGTCTCCTCAACGTAAGAGGTCTCCTCCGGCTCCTCCTCCGTGGGCATGGGGGAGGTGGTCTGCTCCGGCGTAACGGCAGGCTTTGTGCTCTCCGACGGCTCAGGCTGTCCTGTCTCCCCCGCTGGCTGCGTCCGGCATCCGGCCAGCAGCACAAGCAGCAATATGGTAAGCAAAGCGGCCCGCTTTTTCATGCCGAACCCTCCCCACAGCGATTGATTTTCTGGTTACAGTGTGTCCAACTTTTCATATTTTCACAGCCCCAAAGAGCGCAAAAAACTTATCCCATGCTATATGGTATGTTATCATACCTTTTTTCTCCGCTTCTATCAACGCTAATTTGTAAACTTTTTTGGGCGTGAGGTGCAGCAAAGTTTATTCTGCCCCACGGAAGTCCCTCGTTCTCGCTTTTTCGCCCGTTTGGAACAAAATAAATATTTTTCTGCATACAGATGAAAAAAATACCGCCGGAGACGTGAGGTGTCTCCGGCGGCAAAAATCTTATGGGGTTGGCGTTACATATTGGAGAGCTCTCCCTGGAGCTTGGTCACCAGCTCGCGGAGCTTGACAGCCCGCTCCCGCTCGGCCTCCACCACGTTGGCGGGGGCCTTGTTCACAAAGCCGGGATTGTTCAGCTTGGTGTCCAGCTTGTCCAGCTCAGCCTGGTTCTTCTTGAGCTCCTTCTCCATGCGGGCCTTCTCCTTCTCCATGTCCACCAGCTCGGCCAGAGGGATGGAGATACGGGCGGCGTGGGTGATGACGGTGACCATGCCCTTGGTGTCCTGGTCAGCGTCGGTGACGCCGGTGATTGTCACATCGCTGGCGTAGCCCAGGCGCTTGAGGAAGGGGATGCCCAGCTCGAACACGTCCCGGTGCAGGGTGGACACGGTGACGTGGGCCTTCTTGCTGGGGGGCACGTTCATCTCGGAGCGGCGGGTACGGATGGCGCCGATGGCGTCCATGATCATCTCCATGGCCCGCTCCTCGTCGGGGAAGTCCAGGGCCACGCTGTGCTCCGGCCACTTCTGGAGCATCAGGTAGTCGCCATCGTGGGGCAGAGCCTGCCAGATCTCCTCGGTGATGAAGGGCATGAAGGGGTGCAGCAGCTTGAGAATCTGGGTCAGCACGTAGCAGAGCACCTTCTGGGCGTTGACCTTGGCCTCCTCGTCGTCACCCTGGAGACGGGCCTTGGTCAGCTCAATATACCAGTCGCAGTAGGAGTCCCAGATGAAGTCGTAGATCTTCTGGGCCGCCACGCCCAGCTCGTACTTGTCCATGTTCTCCGTCATCTCGGGGATCAGGCTGTTGAGCTTGGAGAGAATCCAGCGGTCCTCCATCTCCAGCTTCTCGGGCAGCTCGCACTTGTCGATGGTCAGGTTCATCATCAGGAAGCGGCTGGCGTTCCAGATCTTGTTGGCAAAGTTGCGCATGGCCTCGCACCGCTCGGTGTAGAAGCGCATGTCGTTTCCGGGGGAGTTGCCGGTGACCAGGTTGAAGCGCAGGGCGTCGGCGCCGTACTTCTCGGCGATCTCCAGGGGATCGATGCCGTTGCCCAGGCTCTTGGACATCTTGCGGCCCTTGTCATCCCGGACCAGACCGTGGATGAACACGGTGTGGAAGGGGGGCTTGCCGGTGTGCTCGCAGGCGGAGAAGATCATGCGGGCCACCCAGAAGAAGATGATGTCGTAGCCGGTGACCAGCACGTCGGTGGGATAGAAGTACTTGTAGTCCTCGCTGTTCTCATCGGGCCAGCCCAGGGTGGAGAAGGGCCACAGGGCGGAGGAGAACCAGGTGTCCAGCACGTCGTCCTCCTGCTTGATGTGCTTGGAGTGGCAGTGCTCGCACTCGGTGGGGTCGGTCTCGCTGACGGTGATGTGGCCGCACTCCTCGCAGGTCCAGGCGGGGATGCGGTGGCCCCACCACAGCTGGCGGGAGATACACCAGTCGTGGACGTTCTCCATCCAGTTGGTGTAGGTCTTGGAGAAGCGGTCGGGGACGAACTTGACCTCCCCGTCGTTGACCACCCGCAGGGCCTCCTCAGCCAGGGGGCCCATCTTCACGAACCACTGGGCGGAGATGATGGGCTCCACGTCGGTGCCGCAGCGGTAGCAGGTGCCCACGTTGTGGGCGTGGGGCTCCACCTTCTCCAGCAGGCCCAGGGCCTCCAGGTCGGCCACAACGGCCTTGCGGGCCTCGTAGCGGTCCATGCCCTCATACTTGCCGCCGTTGGCGTTGACCTTGCCCTCGTCGTCCAGCACACGGATGGACTCCAGGTTGTGCCGCAGACCCACCTCGAAGTCGTTGGGGTCGTGGGCGGGAGTCATCTTCACGCAGCCGGTGCCGAACTCCATGTCCACGTACTCGTCGGCCACGATGGGGATTTCACGGTCCATGAGGGGCAGGATGCAGGTCTTGCCGATGAGGTCCTTGTAGCGGTCGTCGTTGGGGTTGACGGCCACGCCGGTGTCGCCCATCATGGTCTCAGGACGGGTGGTGGCCACGATGACATAGCGGCCCTCCTCGCCCTTGATGGGGTACTTCAGGTGCCACAGGTTGCCGGGCTTGTCCTTGTACTCCACCTCGGCGTCGGACAGGGCGGTGACGCAGTGGGGGCACCAGTTGATGATGCGGCTGCCCTTGTAGATGAGGCCCTTCTTATAGAGGGAGACGAACACGTGGCGCACGGCGTTGGACAGACCTTCGTCCATGGTGAACCGGGCCCGGCTCCAGTCGCAGGAGGCACCCAGCTTCTTCTGCTGCTGGACGATGCGGTCGCCGTACTTGTGCTTCCAGTCCCACACCCGCTCCAGGAACTTGTCCCGGCCCAGGTCGTAGCGGGTCAGGCCCTCGTTCTTGCGCAGCTCCTCCTCCACCTTGATCTGGGTGGCGATGCCGGCGTGGTCGGTGCCGGGAACCCACAGGGCAGCGTAGCCCTCCATCCGCTTGAAGCGAATGAGGATGTCCTGGAGGGTGGAGTCCATGGCGTGGCCCATGTGGAGCTGGCCGGTGACGTTGGGGGGCGGCATGACGATGGTGAAGGGCTTCTTGTCGGGGTCGCGGTGGCCCTCAAAGCAACCGTTCTTCTCCCACATCTCGTAGACGCGGCCTTCCACCTCCTGGGGTTCGTAAACCTTGGGAAGTTCTTTCTTCATTCTTTCTGACACTCCTTTTCGGGGCAAACAACTTTTTTGCGCAACAAAAAAGTCCGCCCCAAGCGTTTTGCTCAGGACGAACCGATGCAGTCCGTGGTACCACCTGAATTTTCTCCCGTGGGAGAACACTCATTGTCTCGGTAACGGGAGAACCCGCCGCCCCCTACTTGCTTCAGGAGCGGAGCTCCGGGACCACCTTCCGCATTCCCAACGGAGAGCCTTGCACCGACCGGCTCCTCTCTGCACCCTGGAAAATGCGTACTCCTTCCCTTCGCGGCTTTTCACTATGAACGCTCTCTAGTATATGCATTTTCCGGAACATTGTCAAGGAGAACAAATGGTTTCTTCGCTTTTTCGACACCGGAAATACCCGGAACTTCTCCGGTGTTTCTCCGTCTAAAAGGTACACAACACCACAGGAACGGAGGCTGACAGGATGAAAAAATCTGCTCTGTTGGGTCTGGCGCTGGCGCTGACCCTGCTGCCGGCCGGCTGCGGACAGGACGCCGCTGCGCCGTCCGCCGAAATTCCCTCCTTCTCCTACGCCGAGGTACAGGATACCTATGGGGAAAACACGCCGGGCGTCCTGCGGGACGGCTTTCAAAACACCTCTCCCCTTGCAATCGGCAGCGCAGAGGAGGCCGCTCAGCGGGTTACGGCGGAGTGTACCATCTCCTACGACTCCGTCACCTGCTCCTACGACAGTGAGGCTGACATGTGGGACGTCTGCTTCTTTACGGCGGGGATGGCCGGGGGCTGTCAGGACGTGTATCTCAACAGCAGCGGCGTCACCTGCCTGATTGTGTACGGCGAATAATTCCCGACCCGCTTCCCCAAAAAGTTCCATTCAGCCGTTGCGTTTTCCCGCTTCGTCCTGTATAATATTTTCCGATATTTTTGCCCCTGTCTTTTGGGGGCTGTATGCGGAGGCAATTTTCTATGACCATTGATTACAAAACCAGAGGCGTCTGCTCCACCCGGATGGTAATTGACGTGGAGGGCGACACGGTCCAGTCCGTGAAGATTTTTAACGGCTGCGACGGCAACCTCCAGGGCATCTCCCGTCTGGTGGAGGGCATGAAGGTCACCGATGCCATCTCCAAGCTGGAGGGCATCCGCTGCGGCGGCAAGCCCACCTCCTGCCCCGACCAGCTGGCCCAGGCCCTCAAGCAGGCCGTCAACGCCTGACCGGCCACAGCCCATAACCAAAGAGCGGTCCCAACGGTCTTTGCGCCGGTGGGGCCGCTTTCTGTGAGGAGAGATTGTCTATGGCTTCATCCATTGTTTCCTTTGTCAAGCGGGAGGCCGTGGGCTGCATCGCCCTGCTGTGCGCCCTGGTCTCCATGATTTTCGTCCCGCCCTCGGCGGCCTACCTGGGGTACATCGACTTCCGGGTGCTGGCCCTTCTCTTCTGCCTGATGGCGGTGGTGGCAGGGCTTCAGGACTGCGGCCTCTTCGCCGTGCTGGCCCAGAAGCTGCTCACCGGCAAGAAGCGGATGCGCTTCATCTCCCTGGTGCTGGTGCTCCTTCCCTTCTTCGTCTCCATGCTCATCACCAACGACGTGGCTCTCATCACCTTTGTCCCCTTCACGCTGCTGGTGCTGGGGCTGGTGGGGCGAATGGAGCGCGCATTGTACCTGGTGGTGCTCCAGACTCTGGCGGCCAATCTGGGCAGCATGGCCACCCCGGTGGGCAACCCCCAGAACCTGTACCTCTACTCCGCCTTCGGCATCCCCGCCGGCGAGTTCTTCGCCGTCATGGCGCCCCTGACTCTAGTGAGCCTGGTGTGTCTGTCCATTGCCGCCCTGTGCGTCGAGCCGGAGGGCATTGAGGTCCGCTTCCCCGAGAAGCAGACCATCCGGCGGCCTCAGCAGCTGTGGCTGATGGTGGCTCTCTTCCTGCTGTGTCTGCTGTCCGTGTTCCACGTGCTCCACTACGCCGTGCTGCTGGCCATCGTGGCGGTGTGCCTGCTCCTCTTTGCCCGGCACCTCTTCCCCCGTGTGGACTACGGACTGCTCTTCACCTTTGTCTGCTTCTTCATCTTCGCAGGCAACATCGGCAACATCCCGGCGGTGAAGGATTTCCTCTCCTCCGTCATGGCGGAGAACACCTTTATTACCTCCCTGTGCGCCAGCCAGATTATCAGCAACGTGCCCGCTGCGGTGCTCCTCTCCGGCTTTACCGAGGACTGGAAGGGTCTGCTGCTGGGCACCGACGTGGGCGGCCTTGGCACCCTCATCGCCTCCCTGGCCAGCCTCATCTCCTTCCGGCTGTATCTCAAGTCCCCCGGCGCCAAACCCCTGCGCTATCTGGGTGTATTCACCCTGGCCAACCTGGTGGGGCTGGCGATTTTGATTACTGTGTCCCTGGTCTTCCTGCTGTAACAAAAAAGAGGCTCGCACC
>CABIYL020000004.1:142220-151062 GCA_902362925.2 Clostridiales bacterium
AGGGCCTGGTGCATGTTGTGGGTGATCATCAGGCAGGTCAGGTGGTCCCGCTCCACAATCTCCCGGGTCAGACGGAGCACCTTCTCCGCCGTTGCCGGGTCAAGGGCGGCGGTGTGCTCGTCCAGCAGCAGCAGCTTGGGAGGCACCATGGTGGCCATCAGCAAGGTGAGGGCCTGGCGCTGGCCGCCCGAGAGCAGGCCAACCGGCTGCTTCATCCGGTCCTCCAGCCCCATGTCCAGCCGGGAGAGCTGCTCCCGGAACAGCTCCTTGTCCTTCCGGCTCACCCGGCTGAAATAGGCCCGCTGGCTCTTGCCCGCCCGCAGGTAGGCCAGGGCCATGTTCTCCTCAATGGTCATGTGGGGCGCTGTACCCCGCATGGGGTCCTGGAACAGACGGCCCAGCTCACGGCTGCGGCGGTATCCAGGCAAATAGGTGATGTCCTTCCCGTCCAGGGTGATGTATCCCTCATCGGGGAAGAAATCTCCGGCAATGGCGTTGAACATGGTGGACTTGCCGGCGCCGTTGGAGCCCACGATGGCGGCGAAATCACCCGGCTCCAGCTTCAGGGACAGGTTGTTCAGTGCCTTCTTCTCGTTGACAGTGCCCGGGTTGAAGGTCTTGGACAGGTTATTCAGCTCCAGCATGTCAACGCGCCCCCTTTCTTGCCGCCATGGCACGGCGCTTTCTGTTCTGAAGAGCGGCCCACTGCTTCAGGGTGGGCATGGCGATGGCCAGTCCCACCACGATGGCGGTGACCAGCTTGAGGCAGTCGACGGGCACCACCTTGGTATAGAGCACGATGGCATAGATAAAGCGGTAGAGGATGCTGCCCAGAATCACGGCAATGGCTCCGCGGAACATGGCTCCATGGCCCACGATGGTCTCACCGATGATGAGGCAGGCCAGGCCGATGACCACAATGCCGGTGCCGCCGTTGATGTCGGCGGTCTTCTGTGCCTGACCCACCACCGCGCCGGACAGTCCGGTGAGGGCGTTGGCCAGGCACAGGCCGATGGTGATGGTGAAGGTGGGGTTGATGGAGGAGGCCCGCACCATATCCCGGTTGTCGCCGGTGGCCCGGATGGACAGGCCCAGCCGGGTGTTCAGGAAGAGCACCAGCAGCACGCCCATCAGCACCGTGATGCCGCCGGAGAGGATGATGGCGTACCAGTCGCCGCCGATGCCGGTGGAGCGGAAGAGGGTGAAGATGGTATCCTGCTTGAGCAGGCTCTGGTTGGCCTTCCAGCCCATGGCCATCAAGTTGATGGTGTACAGACCCGTATTGGTGATGATGCCCGCCAGGATGGAGGGCACCCCCAGCTTGGTCTGGAGGAAGGCGGTGACAAATCCGGCGCAGGCGCCCGCCAGCATGGCGGCGGGGATGGCCAGGAAGGGGTGACCGGCGGCGGTGAGGGTGACCGACACGGCGCAGCCCAGCACAAAGCAGCCGTCGGTGGTCATATCGGCGATGTCCAGCACACGGTAGCTGAGGAACAGGGCCATGGCCACCAGGGCGTACTGAAAGCCCAGCTCCAGGGCCGTTTGCGCAACGTAGAGCACGGGAAATCCGCTCCTTTCCAAAGGCAAGGCCATCCCCCGGCCTCAGCCGGGGGACAGCCTGTGTGAGATTAAATTAGTCCTGGGTGGTGGTGACGGTGGTGACCTGGCCCAGGCTGTCGAACACGGAGTAGTCAATGCCCATGGCCTCGGCGGTCTCAGAGTTGACGGTGATGATGCCGCCGGAGATCTGATAGCACTCCTCCATGGCGTCCATGCCCTCGGTGACGGCCTTGTAGGCCAGGTCAGCGGTCTGGGCGCCCAGGTCGGTGTAGTTCACGCCGCAGGTGGCGAAGGCGCCGTTGCGGACAAAGGAGTCAGCGCCGGTGTAGTGGGGGATGCCGGCCTCGATGAAGTCCTCATAGATGGCCAGCTCGGCGGACATAATCACGTTGTCGGTGGGGGTGAACACCGCGTCCACGCCGTCGGCGATGAGGGTGCTGGCAGCTGTGATGACCTCGTCGTTGGTGTTGGCGGTGGCCTCCTCATAGGCGATGCCCTTGCTGTCCAGATATTCCTTGGCCTCGGCGATGGGCACCTGGGAGTTGGGCTCGGACAGGGAGTAGAGCAGGCCAACCTTATCCACGTCCGGGTTCTGAGAGAGCATCATGTCCAGAATCAGGTTGGTGTCCAGGGCGTCGCTGGTGCCGGTGACATAGTCGATACCGGTCAGGTCGGCGGTCTCGGGGTAGGAGATGGCGGCAAAGACCACCGGGGTCTGGGTCTCCTCGGCGCACACGGCCATGACCTGGGCGGCGGTGGTGGCGATGGGGATGATGACGTCCACGCCGTCAGCAACAGCCTGGTCGCCCAGCTGGCGCAGGACGCTCTGGTCGTTCTGGCCGGAGGACACCTGGTAGTTGATGGTCACGCCCTGCTCGGCGGCGATCTCGTCCAGCCGGGCGGTGATGGCGTTGGCGATCTCATCCAGAGAGGCGTGGTCCATCTGCTTGACCACGGCCACGTTATAGGTGGTGCCGCCGGACTGCTGCTGGGTGTTCCCCGCTCCGCCGGTGTCGCCGCCAGTGGACTGCGTGCAGGCGGTGAGGGAGAGGGTCATGACGGCTGCGGCGGTCAGGGCGGCGATGGACTTCAGATTCAGCTTCTTCATGGTAGTTCCTCCAAATTCTCGTCCCCGGCGGTCTCTGCCCCGGTGGACTGTAATGTGTTTGGATGGTTGATGGAGGGGCCGTCTGCCAAGCGGCCTTGATTTGAGAAACAAAAAAAGCTTCTGTCCCCACATGGGACAAAAGCTTCTGCTTCTGCGATACCACCCAAATTGACGCTTGCGCGTCCGCTCGCTTCGCGCACCATCATGCGCGCCCGATGGGTAACGGGTGGGAGCCCGTCGGCATCTACTTGGGTTGCCCCGTTCAAGCCGCCCTCCGGAGTCCATTCACACGCCCGCCTCAGATCCCGCTCACACTGCCCGGGAATCGCTTTGCATCAGCCGCAGCGGCTACTACTCTCCGTCATAGGTTTCTCTGCTTTATTGCTTTGTTGTAATGCATTATACGCAGGAAGCGGACATTTGTCAACCCCCTGTTTGCGCTTTTTGCCGGTGAAAAACAGGGGCCCCGGCGGAGGTCTCCGCCGGGGCTTGTGAAGTTATTCCGCGTGGACCTTTTCCCTTCTCTCCCGACGGAGGAAGGAGAACTTGGTCTCCGAACAGATGACCGCCACAAAGATGAGGGCAAAGCCCAGCATCATCAGGGCCGTGGGGCGCTCGTCCGCGAAGATCATGGAGAACACCACGCCGAAGGGTGCCTCCAGGGACAGGAGCACCGCCGCTGTGGCAGGGGCGGTGTACTTCTGGCCGATGTTCTGAAACAGCAGGGCCCCGCAGGAGGCGAAGACCACCAGATAGGCCAGGGAGAGGACCAGGCCGCCGTCCATGGCCTCCACGGGCAGGGCGGGACGGGTCACCAGCACCCCCAGCCAGGAGAAGGCGGCAAAGGAGGCGAACTGGATGGCGGTGAGGAGGAAGATATCCCGGCCCTGGGAGAAGCGGGACACGGCCACGATGTGGGCCGCGAAGAAGAAGCCGCCCACCAGGGTCAGGCCGTCGCCGATGCTGATGGCGGCGGCGTTGTCGCCGGTGACTGACACCAGGCCGATGCCCGCGATGCACAGCACAGCGGCGGCGATGTTGTACCGGTCGGGCCGCTGCCGGGCCACCGCCCAGTACAGGAAGGGCACGATGACACAGTAAACGGCGGTGAGGAAGGCGTTCTTGCCCGGTGTGGTCTGCTCCAGGCCGAAGGTCTGGAAGGTGTACGCTAAAAAGAGGAAAAAGCCCATGATGCCGCCGCCGATGAAGTACTGCTTATCGGCCACCTTCCACCGCTTCCAGAACACCAGCGCCAGCACAATGGCCGAAGCTGTGAACCGGATGGCCAGCAGCCAGAAGGTGGGCAGCACGTCTACGCTGCTCTTCATGACCACGAACGAGCTGCCCCAGATGACGGTAGCCAGAATAATGAGAGGTGTGGCAAACCGGGCCAGCGCCCGGTCTCTGTTCTGTTCCTGCACGGTTGCCCCGCTCCTTTGGTTGTGATAAAATAGTTGGGAATCTCACTCTGGAGGTCTCTATGAAACTCTTTGATTTTGACGGCACGCTGGTGGATTCCAACGGCGTCTGGGAGGAGATCGATGTCCGCTTTCTCCAGCGCCGCGGGCTGACCCCTACCCGGGAGTACTGCGAGACGGTGGGTCACTCCATCTTCCCCATCGCCGCCCAGTTCACCCGGGAATACTATCACCTGGACATGGAGCCACAGGCCATCATGGACGAGTGGCTCTCCATGGCCCGGGAGGCCTATGAGCACCAGGTTCCCCTGAAGCCGGGTGCGGCGGAGTATCTGGAGCAGTGCGCCGCCGAAGGGACGCCCATGGCCCTTTTCACCGCCTGCGTGCCCGAGCTGTGCCGGGCGGCCCTGGACCGCCACGGCCTGACCAAATACTTTTCCCGGGTTATCTACGTCCAGGAGATGGGGCTGGAGAAGCGCAACCCCGAATCCTTCCGCCTGGCCCTGGAGCAGCTGGGAGTTCCGGGCAGCGCCTGCACCATGTACGAGGACTCCCCCGGCGCCTGCGAAGCGGCCAAAACCGCCGGTCTGACGGTGGTGGGCGTGTATGATCGCTTCTATGCCGCCCATGAGGAGAAAATGCGCCGGCTCTGCGACTGTTATGTTTATAGCTTTACAGAGCTTCTGGCCTGATTTCCTCTCTGTCCCTTTTATTCCAGTCGCTGTATGGCGCGCACCCTTTACATCGGGTGCGCGCCTTTTTGCGTTCTTTACAGCTTGGTCATGTGCTGGGAAGCCGACTTGAGCATCAGCTTTTTGGTGCCCACATTGTCGAAGGCAATCTCGATGAGGGCATCGCCGCCCATGGGCATCAGGTTGACCACCATGCCCTTGCCGAAGGCCTTGTGCTGGACCATGTCGCCCTTGTGGAAGTCGGCCAGTCCGGCGGCGGACTTGGCAGCGCCGCCGCCAATCTTGGGCTCCACCGCGGTACCCTTGGGATAGGTGGTGTAGCCGCCGCCCAGGGAGTACCCGCGCTCAGCGGGCTTGCGCCAGGCGGGTGCCTTCTTCTTGGGCTGCTCCCCGTCCTGCTTCTCCTCGGTCCGCTCGCTGCGGGGCAGACGTCCCGACTTCTCCACGTACTCCTCCGGAATTTCACCCAGGAAGCGGGAGGGCCGGTTGTTGTTGGTGCGGCCGAAGAGCATGCGCTGGGAGGCGCAGGTCATGTACAGCTTTTCCTTGGCACGGGTCATGGCCACGTAGCACAGGCGGCGCTCCTCCTCCATCTCCTCGGCCTCGCCGATGGCCCGGATACCGGGGAAGATGCCCTCTTCCACGCCCACCACAAAGACCACCGGGAACTCCAGACCCTTGGCCGAGTGCATGGTCATCATCACCACGCAGTCCTCCTCCGGGTCGTGGCTGTCCAGGTCGGTGTACAGGGCGATTTCATCCAGGAAGCCGGCCAGGCTGGGCTCCACCGCGTTCTCCAGGTAGCCGTTGATGGAGGTCAGCAGCTCCTGCACGTTCTCCAGACGGGTGCGGTCCTCAATGGTGTTCTTCTGCTCCAGCATGACGGCATATCCGGTGCGGGCCACCAGCTCCTCATAGAAGGCGGGCAGCTCCATCTCGCCGGAGAGCTTGCGCAGCTCGGCAATCATGTCGGTAAAGGAGGCCAGCTTGGCCGCCGCCTTCTGCAGCTCGGGGTAGACCCGGGCGTTGGAGATGATCTCCCACAGAGAGCGGCCCTCCTGAGCGGCGATGGTCTGGGCCCGCTCGATGGTGGTGGCGCCGATGCCACGGGGCGGGTTGTTGATGATGCGCTGGAGACGCAGGTCGTCACCGGGGTTGTTGATGACGCACAGGTAGGCCAGCATGTCCTTGATTTCGGCCCGGTCGAAGAAGCGGATGCCGCCGATGATGCGGTAGGGCACGCCGTTGCGCTTGAAGGCCTGCTCGATCTGGTTGGACTGGGCGTTCATCCGGTAGAGGACGGCGTGGTCCTTCCAGTGCCGTCCGGCAGAGAAGCTGCCCAGAATCTGGGCCGCCACATACTGGGCCTCGTCGTGCTCGTTCATGGCGGTGTAGCACTGGACCTTGTCGCCCTCGCCGTGGTCGGTCCACAGCTCCTTGCCCTTGCGGCCCTCGTTGTTGCGGATGACCGCGTTGGAGGCCTCCAGGATGTTCTTGGTGGAGCGGTAGTTCTGCTCCAGGCGGATGACCCGGGCGCCCTTGTACTGGCTCTCGAAGGAGAGGATGTTCTCAATGGTGGCGCCCCGGAAGCGGTAGATGGACTGGTCGTCATCGCCCACCACGCAGATGTTCTCGTACCCGCCCGCCAGAGTGGAAGCCAGCAGGTACTGGAGGTTGTTGGTGTCCTGGTACTCGTCAATGAGCACATAGCGGAACTTCCGCTGGTAGTACTCCCGCACCTCGTCAAACTCCTTGAGCAGGCGGACGGTGTGGAGGATGATGTCGTCAAAGTCCAGGGCATTGGCGTCACGCAGCCGCTTCTCGTACTCCACGTACACCTTGGCAATCTTGATCAGACGGTAGTCCCCCGCCTTCTCGCACTCGGCCAGGTAGTCCGCACCCAGCTTCATGGCGTCCTTGGCCCGGGAGATGTAGCCCACAATGCTCTTGGCGGGGAAGGCCTTGTCGTCCAGGTTGAAGTCCTTGATGATGTCCTTGATAACCCGCTCGGCATCGGCGGTGTCGTAGATGGTGAAGGACTTGGAGAAGCCCAGCCGGTCGATGTCCCGCCGGAGGATGCGCACGCAGGCGGAGTGGAAGGTGGAGGCCCAGATGTCGTTGGCCGAGGGGCCCAGCATCCGCTCCAGCCGCTCCTTCAGCTCACCGGCGGCCTTGTTGGTGAAGGTGATGGCGATGATGGACCAGGGCACCGCCGGGTCCACCCGGCACAGCCGCTCCTGCTCCGCCTTCTTCTCCGGGTCGGGATGGGCTACGTAGCCCTCCAGGAAGGCCAGGTCCTCACTGGTAACCCACACGGGCACCTCGTCGCAGTCGGAGCCCCGGCCGTACTTCATCAGATTGGCAATGCGGTGGATGAGTACGGTGGTCTTGCCGCTGCCCGCACCCGCCAGCAGCAGCAGGGGGCCCTCGGTGGCCAGCGCGGCCTTACGCTGCTCGGGGTTCAGATTCTGATAATCCAGCTCTATGGCGGCCCTGCGGGCCTTACAGAAGCGCAGTTCTTCTTCTCGATTCAGCATATTCTTCTCCTCGGCAATACGGAAGCCGTCCACACCGTGGACGGCTTCCGCCAGTTTTGTGTGTTCTATTTTATCGGAAAATGGCGGTCAGGTCAAGGCGTGGCGGCGGTCTTTTTTCACCCCGTCCCCTTCATCCGCGTCTTCTTCCCCTTGTGTTTCGAGGAAAAAGCATGTATACTGTTAGGGCTGACTTTTGCACTTTAAAGAGCATTAGTCTCCGCCGGGGCGGCAGGTCAAACAGGCCGCCTGTCAGGCGGTATTTTTTACTGGAGGTACTCCCCATGTCCCATCACAACTCCGCCCACAGCGGAAAGTTCCGCAGCTCTGCCGGCTTTATTCTGGCGGCTGTGGGCTCTGCCGTCGGCATGGGCAACATCTGGCTCTTCCCCTACCGGGTTGGCCAGTACGGCGGCGGCGCGTTTCTCATCCCCTACTTCATCTTTGTGGCCCTGTTCAGCTATGCCGGACTGTCCGGTGAATTCGCCCTGGGCCGCCTCACCGGCACGGGCACCATCGGCTCCTTTGACTATGCCCTGAAAACTCGGGGCAAGCGGGGCGGAAAAATCATCGGCATCATGCCCCTGCTGGGCGTGCTGGGCATCGCCATCGGCTACTCGGTGGTGGTGGGCTGGGTGCTGCGGTACATCGCCGGGTCGGTGACCGGCTCCGTCCTGTCCGGGGACTCCGCAGCCTTCTTTGACACCCTGGCGGTGGACTTCGGCTCGGTGCCCTGGCACTTCATCGCCGTGGCCCTGACCGTCCTGGTTCTGGTGCTGGGCGTGTCCGCCGGCATCGAGAAAATCAGCAAGTTCATGATGCCCGCCTTCTTTGTGCTCTTCCTCATCATCGCCGTGCGGGTGGCCTTTCTCCCTGGCGCGGTGGACGGGTACCTCTACCTGCTCAAGCCGGACTGGAGCTACCTGCTCAACCCCGAGACCTGGATTATGGCCATGGGACAGGCCTTCTTCTCCCTGTCCATCAACGGCGCGGGCATGCTCATCTACGGCAGCTACATGAAGAAGTCGGAGGACATTATCCACCACTCGGTGGTCACTGCCCTGCTGGACACCATGGCCGCCCTGCTGGCCGGCTTCGCCATCATTCCGGCGGTGTTCGCCTTCGGCATTGAGCCCGCCTCCGGCCCCTCCCTCATGTTCGTGACCCTGCCCAAGGTATTCCAGCTAATGCCCGGCGGACAGCTCTTCGCCCTGCTGTTCTTTGTGTCCGTATTCTTCGCCGGTATCACCTCTTTGATGAACATGCTGGAGGCCTGCGGCGCCGCCCTGGAGTCCAACCTGAAGCTGCCCCGGTGGCTGTCCACCACCATCGTGGGCGTGGTGGTGTTCGGCGTGTCCGTGTTCCTGGAGTCCCTGTCCGGCATGGTCAGCTGGCTGGACCTCATCACCATCTATGTGGCCCCCTTCGGCGCGGTACTGGGCGCCGTGTTCATCTACTGGGTGCTGGGTCTGGACCCCATCAAGAAGGAACTCATGCTGGGCCGGGACAAGCCCATCGGCAAGGCCTTCG
>CABIYL020000004.1:151342-184199 GCA_902362925.2 Clostridiales bacterium
AGGAAGGTGGTGTCGTTGATGTGCACCATGCCCGCCTCCATCCGCAGGCCCATGGACCAGGCCAGCTCCAGATTGTGGGTCAGCAGGGCGGCGGACAGACCGTACTCGTTGTCGTTGCACAGGGCCAGGGCCTCCTCCGGGTCTCCGGCCCGCATCACCGACGTCACCGGACCGAAGGTCTCCTCGTGGAAAATCCGCATCTCAGGGGTCACATCGGCAAGCACCGTGGGCCAGTACCAGGGGCCCTCATGGCGGCCGCCAGTGAGGAGCTTGGCCCCCTTGGACAGGGCGTCCTCAATCTGCCCGTCGATAAACTTCCACTTCTCCGGCTGGATGAGGGGGCCGATGATGGTGTCCTCCTCCCTGGGGGCGCCTACCTTCAGGCCCTCAGCCCGGCGGACCAGGGCGTCGCAGAAGGGCTGATAGCCGTCCCCCTCCACGATGATGCGGGAGGTGGCCATGCACACCTGCCCCTGGTGGCAGAAGGCGCCGTAGGCGGCGATATCCGCCGCCTGGACCGGGTCAAAGTCCTTCAGGACAATGAGGGGATTCTTGCCGCCCAGCTCCATAGCCACCTTTTTCAAATCCCGGGCGGCCCGGACGGCGATGGAACGCCCCACGGCGCTGGAACCGGTGAAGGTGACCATCCGCACCCGTGGATCGTCCACCAGCATATCGCCGATGACCTCGCTGCGGCCGGGCACTACGTTGAGCACACCGGAAAGCAGTCCCGCCGCCTCAAAGACTTCCGCGATGGCCAGGCCGGTGGCGGGGGTGAGGGGGGACGGCTTGAGGATAAAGGTATTGCCTGCGGCCAGGGCGTAGGCCAGCTTCTTGATGGCCAGAATCATGGGGTAATTGAAGGGGGTGATACCCAGCACCACACCCAGGGGCGACCGGACGGCCATGGACATCTGCCCAGCTCCACCGGGCTGGAGCACCTCGCCGTGGAGCCGGCGGCACTCCCCCGCCGCTACCCGCAGGATGCCTGCGCTGCCCATGACCTCCCCCCGGGCCTTATACCGGGCGGAGCCACTCTCGGCGATCATCAGGTCAGTCAGCTCGGCGGCCCGGGCCTCCATCTCGTTGGCAGCCCGGAGCAGTATCCGTTCCCGGACATCGGGGGCTGTGGCCGCCCACTTCCCTCTGGCGGCATAGGCTGCCGCCAGCGCCTTCTCCGCGTCCTGACGGCCGCCCATGTGGACCATGGCCATGACCGACCCGTCGGCCGGATTATGGTCCTCCATCACCTCGCCGTCGGTCTGGGGCACCCATTCCCCGTTGATATAGAGCAGGTATTCTCTCATCGTCTCTCCCCTTCCCGGCATAAGCGCCGTATGTCGTACTGTATCAGAGCGGGCAGCCGCCCGCAAAGGTTACATCAGGGGCGCGAACACACGCAGCACCGCCCGCAGCAGACGCCGGAGCATGGACCGCTCCCGGCACTGGGCCAGAGTGATCTCCTGGCAGACGGCCAGGGTATCCAGAAAGTCCCGCTTCACGTCCAGCACGGCGGGCGCACCGCACAGCCAGACGCCGTCCTCAAAATGGAGGAACATGCTGCGGTAGTCCATATTGATGGATCCAACGGTGGCGTATTTATCGTCCACAGCAAAGTTCTTGCCGTGGACAAAACCGGGGGTGTACTCGTAAATCCGCACCCCTGCCTCCAGGAGAGGCTCGTAGTGGGCACGGGTGACCTCAAAGATAATCTTCTTGTCCGGGATGTGGGGCGTCATGATGCGCACGTCCACGCCCGACTTGGCGGCGTTGCACAGAGCCGTATTGACGCTGTCGCTGATGATGAGATAGGGCGTGGTGATATACACATAGCGCCGGGCCTTGCTGATGAGGTTGAGGTACACCGTCTCCCCCACCGGCTCCCCGTCCAAGGGGCTGTCGGTGTAGGGCTGGACATACCCCAGGTGCCGGTCCGCAGGGATGGGCGGCAGGGCGGTGGGACGGTAGCTGTTATAATCCTCCTCACCGCCGCAGATATACTCCCACATGGTGAGGAACATGACCGTCATGCTCCAGGCCCCCTCGCCGGTGACCCGGATGGCGCTGTCCTTCCAGTGGCCGTACCGCTGACGCTGGTTGATATACTCGTCGGCCAGGTTGATGCCGCCGGTGAAGGCGGTATGGCCATCCACGATGCAGAACTTCCGGTGGTCCCGGTTGTTCAGCCGCACGGACAGCACCGGAATGAACCGGTTGAACACCTGGCAGCGGATACCCCTGGCCTCCAGCTCCCGGGGATAGTTCTTGGGCAGGGTGTAGAGACAGCCCACGTCGTCATAGATGACCCGCACGTCCACCCCGGCTCTGGCCTTCTCTTCCAGGATATCCAGAATGGAGTCCCAGAACAGGCCCCGGTCGATGATAAAGTACTCCAGGAAGATATACTGCTTCGCCCCCCGCAGAGCCTCCAGCATGTCGGCGAACACGTCGTCCCCCAGGGGGTAGTACTTGGCGTCGGTATTAATGCAGAGGGGGCAGTGGGCGTAGCGCTCCAGGTAGCGGGACTGGTTGACCGCATCTGCGCCGTACTGCTCCTCCAGAATATCCGCCTTGTACCCGTCGCTGAGCACCTCGGTCAGGCGGCGGTCCATGCCCTCCATCTTCCGGCGCATCCGGGCAGAGAGCTGGTTGCCGCCCGAGAGCAGGTATACCAGTCCGCCGAACACAGGGGCCAGAAGGATGGGCACAATCCACGCGATTTTATACCCTGGATCGGTGCGGGCGTTGACAATCCACAGCACCACCAGGATGGAGACCACCACGCAGAAGAGATAAAAATAGATGAAGTAGCTGGCAAACCGCGCCATCACCACCACCAGAATGGCCACCTGGAGCACCAGAAGGAGCCCCACCAGGGCGGTACGGTGGAAGAGGATGGACGCCGCTTTTTTCAAAAATCCCGTAGTGTTTCCTCCGTTCTCTGTTTCTCTCTGTGACGGCACTTACTGAATGACCACGTTCTCCTCCCCCAGCAGCTCTCGCAGCTCCCGGACCAGAGAGGGATGGACCACGCAGGGCATGGTGGGCGCCCACTGCTGCACGTCCATAAATTTGGCCTTGAAGGGCTCGTCCCCGGGGAAGAGCTCCAGAATCAGCTGGATCTTCCGCCAGCGGGGATCGTGGGCACTGGGCAGGCGGATAAAGAGCTTCTGCCGCTTCTTCCCTTTTGGCTCATCCGGCTCCTCTGCGGGCGCGGCTCCATCCTGAAGAAGGGGCCGCACCGAGTCCACCATCAGCTGGGGCGCCTTCTCGTCCCGGACGGAGATGCGTCCTGTGGCCAGCACGGGCATATTCTCCTTGATGTAGCTGCCGCTCTCTCCCAGCACCCGGGAGAACACCAGCAGCTCCAAGGAGCCGGTGTCGTCCTCCAGAGTGACGTAGGCCATGAGAGAGTTGTTCCGGGTTGTCTTGGTCTTGGCCGAGGAGATGACGCCGGCGATGTTCACCTTCTGCCCGTCCTGGAAGTCGGTGTTGCCCTCCTCCTTGGCAAAGTCGGACAGAATGGCCCCGATGGGGGCGGCGTGGTACCGTCTGGCAGTCTCCCGGTACTCATCCATGGGGTGGCCGGTGAGATAGAGACCGGTGGTCTCCTTCTCCATGGTCATCAGCTCCCGGCGGGAGAACTCGGGGATGTCGGGCAGCTCCATCTCCGGGGCGGCCTGGGGCTGATCCCCGCCGCCGCCGAACAGATCGAACTGGCCCTCCAGGTTCTTCCGCCTGGTCTGGGCGATGGAGTCCACCACCTGGGGGAACACCTTCAGCAGCTGGGAACGGCGTGCGCCGGTGCTGTCAAAGGCGCCGCATTTGATCAGGTTCTCCAGCACCCGCTTATTCAGGTCGGCGTCCATCATGCGGGAGCAGAAATCGGACAGTGACTGGAAGGCTCCTCCACGCTCCCGCTCGTCCAGGACGGACTGGATGAAGCCCCAGCCCACGCCCTTCACCGCCGCCAGGCCGAAGCGGATATTCTCCCCGGTGACGGTGAAGCTGGCCCCCGACTCGTTGATATCGGGGGGCAGCAGGGAGATGCCGCACTCCTTGCACTCGGCGATGTACTCGGCCACCTTCTCGCTGGAGTCCAGCACGGAGGTGAGAAGGGCTGCCATATATTCTCTCGTGTAATGGCACTTAAAATACGCGGTCTGATAGGCCACAATGGCGTAGGACACGGCGTGGGCCTTGTTGAAGGCGTAGTTGGCGAAGTCGTAGATCTCGTCGTAGATGTCCTTGCCGGTCTGCTCGGGCACGCCACGGGCGATGCATCCCTCAATGCCCCGCTCGCTGTCGCCGTAGATGAAGGTCTGGCGCTCCTTCTCAATCTGGGCCTTCTTCTTTTTGGAGATGGCACGGCGCACCATGTCGGCCTGGCCCAGGGAGTAGCCGCCCAGCTCCTGGAAGATACGGATGACCTGCTCCTGGTAGACGATGCAGCCGTAGGTGACCTTCAGGATGGGCTCCAGCATGGGGTGCTTGTACTTGACCTTGTCCGGGTTCTGCTTGCAGGCGATGAACCGGGGGATGGATTCCATGGGGCCGGGGCGATAGAGGGCGATGATAGCGGTGATATCTTCGATATTCTGGGGCTTCAGGCCCACGCACACGCCGGTCATGCCCGCCGACTCCATCTGGAACACACCGGAGGTCTTGCCGTCGGAGAGCATCTTGAACACCGCCGGGTCGTGGTCGGGGATGGAGTGGATGTCAAAGTCGGGGATGCGGCGGCGCACCAGCTGCACCGCGTCGTCCAGCACAGTCAGGTTCCGCAGGCCCAGGAAGTCCATCTTTAAGAGGCCCAGCTCCTCCAGGGTAGTCATGACATACTGGGTCACCACGGATTCGTCATTTTTCGCCAGGGGGACGTACTCATACACCGGCCGCTTGGTGATGACCACACCGGCGGCGTGGGTGGAGGCATGGCGTGGCATGCCCTCGATGGCCTTGGCGGTGTCGATGAGGTTGTGAATCCGCTCGTCCCCCTCGTAGGAGTCCCGCAGCTGCTTGGACAGCTTGAGGGACTCGTCCAGGGTGATATGCAGCGCGCCAGGGCCGCTGGGCACCTGCTTGGCCACGGCGTCCACGTCGGCATAGGGGATGTTCAGTGCCCGGCCCACGTCCCGGATGGCGCCACGGGCGGCCATGGTGCCGAAGGTGACAATCTGGGCCACATGGTCCTCGCCGTACTTCCGCTGGACGTACTCAATGACCTCCTGACGGCGGCGGATGCAGAAGTCAATGTCGATATCGGGCATGGTAACCCGCTCCGGGTTGAGGAAGCGCTCGAAGAACAGGTCGTACTTCACCGGGTCCACGTCGGTGATGTTCATGCAGTAGGACACCATGGACCCGGCAGCGGAACCACGGCCAGGGCCCACGGGGATGTTGTGGCTCTTGGCGTAGCCGATGAAGTCAGACACGATGAGGAAGTAGTCCACAAACCCCATCTGCCGGATGACCCCCATCTCGTACTCCAGCTGCTCCCTGTTCTTCTCGCTGCCCTCCGGGTAGCGGCGGGCAAAGCCCTCCCAGCACAGGTGCTCAAAGTAGGCGTCGGGGTCGGTCCAGCCCTCGGGCAGCTTGAACTCGGGCAGGTGGTACTTGCCGAACTCAAACTCCAGGTTGCACTTCTCCGCCACCCTGGCCGTGTTCTCAATGGCCTCCGGCCAGTCGGGGAACAGGGCGGCCATCTCCTCCTCCGACTTGATGTAGAACTCCTCGGTCTCAAACTTCATGCGGCCGGGGTCGTCCACCGTGCGCCCCATCTGGATGCACATGAGGGTGTCCTGCATGGCGGCATCCTCCCGCCGGGTGTAGTGGGCGTCGTTGGTGGCCACCAGGGGGATACCCGTCTCCTCGTGGATACGGATGATACCCCGCACCACCTCGGCGTCCTCGGGCAGGTTATGGTCCTGAATCTCCAGGTAGTAGTCCTCGCCGAAGTGTTCCTTCATCTCCAGGGCGGCCCGCTTGGCCCCCTCGTAATTGCCCCCCAGGATGAGCCGGGGCACCTCGCCCGCCAGACAGGCGGACATGGCAATGAGCCCCTCTGTATGCTGCCAGAGGAGCTCCTTGTCGATGCGGGGCTTGATATAGAACCCGTCCAGAAAGGCACGGGACACCAGATAGCACAGGTTGCGGTAGCCGGTCTCGTTCTTGCACAGGAGCACCAGGTGGCGGGCCTCGGCGTCCAGCTCATGGACCCGGTCGGTCATGCCCCGGGGCGCCACGTACACCTCGCAGCCGATGATGGGCTTGACCCCTTCGGCCTTGCAGGCCCGGTAAAAGTCCACCGCGCCGTACATCACCCCGTGGTCGGTGATGGCCACCGCGCTCTGCCCCAGCTCCTTCACACGGGCGGCCAGAGCCGGGATACGGCAGGCGCCGTCCAGCAGGCTGAATTCGGTATGGACATGCAGGTGGACAAAAGACATATAGAACCTCCTCAAGAGAAATCAAATGGAATTTTCTTGTATTTCCTCCATATGGGCGCGCAGCAGCGCCAAAATGCGGCTGTTCTCTTCTATCGCGCTGTAATCTGCAAATTTGCTGCGTAATGCCGATACAAGCAAAAAGAGCAGGCACAGCAGTATTTCCAATCGCTTCGTCCGGATAAGCCAAACCACTGTGAACGCAAAAAGCACAGCATAAGCGGCTTTTATGGCACCAGATACCACGAATCGTCCGGACAGGATACTCCCTCCCGCACCGTCCGGCCGGATACGCCCGGAAAATGGTCTGGGGAAATAAGCCTCTGCATGTGTGCCTATGTGGAATCCACCCACTACGGGCGCCCGTTGTTCATCGAAGGGTCTGGGCATCTTCTCAGCAGGCGTAATCGGTCTGTGGGCGTCAATACGCCCCCAATACGGCTTAGAAAAGGTATATATCCCCGTCTCCCCAGCCCTCCAGTGCTTTTCCTTCAGGGTGAAGCGTCCCTTCCTGCGCCAGCGCACACGGCCGCTCCAGCGGCCATCTGAAAGCGCCTGCCGTGCTCCCTTCCAGCGCTCCTCTGTAATCCATTGCTCCAGCTTCTCTCTGAGAACTTCCGGCGAATCGGGACTGTGAAAGCAAAACAGTCGTGACATCCCCATTCCCCCTACCAGCTTTACGTGCTTATGCAGCGGATGGCTCAGGTGGCACTCACTTATCTCTGGTTAGCTGCGGTATTTACTGCGCCTCTTCTCCCGCCTGAGAGAGTGCCAGCAGCTTGCGCAGCCGGTGGTTCAGGCAGCTCTTGGTGACAGGCGGGTCGCACAGCTCCGCCAGCTGGGACAGGGTCAGCTCCGGGTTCTCCAGCCGCAGCCGGGCGGTCTCATACAGCTTGTCCCCCAGCTCGGTCAGGTCCATCCGCTCCTCCAGGCGGCGGATGGCCTCAATCTGCTCCATGGCCGCGTCCACCGCCTTGTCCAGGTTGGCCGCGTCGCAGTTCACCCGGCGGTTCACACTGCCCCGCAGGTTTTTTTCCAGCTTGGCGTTCATCAGTTCCATGGCCGCCACCGGCGCGCCGATGGCGGTGAGAAAGTCGGCGATGTACTCGCTCTGCTTGAAATATGTCATATAGTTGGACTTGCGGGTGGTCTCCTTGGGGGAGAAGCCCGCCTCCAGCAGCAGGGCGGTCAGCTCCCGGCTGACGCTGTAATGGGAGGTGACCAGCTCCAGGTGGTAGCGCTTGGCCGGGTCGGTGACCGAGCCGCCCGCCAGAAAAGCCCCACGGAAGAAGGCGGTACGGCAGTGGTCCTCCTCCAGGACGGCGAAGTTGATGTGATGGGCCAGGCTGTCCGCCGGGTCAAAGCCAAAGGCGTCAAAAATCCGCCGGAGCTTGCCGGCGTCGGTGATGGCAAACACCCGTTTTCCGCCCTCGTTCTCCGGCAGGCTGTCAAAGTCCAGCTGGAAGGCCTTGCGGAACAGCTGGGGCAGCCGGGCGGCAAAGCTGCCGCTCTCGGTGATGACACGGATTTCCCGGTTGGAAAAGGCGTTGCAGAAGAGGAGCACGCCGTAGGCCTCGGCCTGGGCGCAGCACTTCCGGGCCAGGGGGGGGCGGCACAGCTCCTCCTTGGTCTGGCTGGAAAAGGACATGAAACATTCCCTCGCTTGTTGTTTGATATCTGTCCGGGCGGCTCAGAACACTCTGGTCTGGGCCCGGTCCTCGTAAATCTCCATGATGGCGGCGGAGAGCCGGGCAATGGAGTGTCGGGCGTAGTTGGAGGTTTCGGAGGACAGGGGTCGGGTGATGACCTCCACCCCCAGGGCCTCGATGGCAGGCGTGTCCACCACGATGGGGGCTGCGTCCTCCTCCTTGTACCGCTCCACCAGGCGGGGCCGCACCGGCGCGGAGTTGCACAGGCACAGGTCGATGAGCCCGGGACCCGAGTGGGCCAGCAGGGCCTTCACGTGGTCGGAGGCGGTCATGCCCTCGGTCTCGCCGTCCTGGGTCATGATGTTGCAGATATACATCTTCAGGGCCTTGGCCTGACACACCGCGTCGGCGATGCCTTCCACCAGCAGGTTGGGGATGACACTGGTGTACAGGCTGCCGGGCCCCAGCAGAATCATGTCCGCCTCGCCGATGGCCTTCAGGCTCTCGGGCAGGGCGGCAGGCCGCTCGGGCAGCAGCCGCACCTGCTTGATGCGGCAGTCCTGCTCCTTCTTGAAAGCGCTGATTTTGGACTCTCCCACTACAGCAGTACCGTTTTCAAAGGTGGCCTCCAGCTGCACGTCCGCGTTGGTCACCGGCAGCACCCGGCCGGTGATGGCCAGAACCTGGCTCATCCGGGCCACAGCCTGGTCGAAGGATCCGGAGATGCCGTTGAGGGCGGCCAGAATCAGGTTGCCGAAGGACTGGCCTGCCAGGCTACCCGAGTCCTTGGGGAAGCGGTAGGACAGCAGCTCCCCCATCACGGGCTCCACGTTGGCCAGGGCCTCCATGCAGTGGCGGATGTCCCCCGGCGGGGGCATGCCCAGGTCCTGGCGCAGCACGCCGGACCCGCCGCCGTCGTCGGCCACAGTGACGATGGCGGTCAGATTGTGGGTATAGCTCTTCAGGCCCCGCAGCATGGTGGACAATCCGGTGCCGCCGCCGATGGCGACGATCCTCGGCTCATACTCCCACCTGCGGTCAGCGGTATAAGGCTCGGTCATACGGCGTACCTCCTACGCTCTTGTCATGTCCCTGTGGTTGTCCGTGGCCTGATAGCCCTTCTGCTGGATAAAGTCCGCCAGGGCCTTTGTGATGGCCACACTCCGGTGCTGGCCGCCGGTACAGCCGATGCCGATGACCAGCATGGTCTTTCCCTCCTCCACGTATTTGGGGAGCAGGAAGCTGATAAGGTTCTCCAGATGGGTCATAAAGTCCCGGGTCTCCTGGTAGCCGAACACAAAGTCGTACACCGGTTTATCCAGCCCGGTCTGGTGCCGCAGCTCGGCGATGTAGTAGGGGTTGGGTAGAAAGCGCACGTCAAACACCAGGTCGGCCTCCAGAGGGATGCCGTACTTGAAGCCGAAGGAGATGACGTTGACGCTCATGGCGGGCACGGCGCTGTCCCCGCCGAAGAGGCGGAGCACCTCGCCCCGCAGCTTGGACGTGGAGAGGGCGGAGGTGTCGATGATGTACTCCGCCCGGCGGCGCACCGGCTCCAGGTCCTTCCGCTCCTGGCTCACCGCGTCGGCCAGGGTCTCGCCGGGCCGGAGCAGCGGGTGGATGCGGCGGGTCTCCTTGTAGCGCTTGATGATGGTCTCAGTGGTGGCCTCCACAAAAAGAATTTTGTACTGACAGCCCATGCTGTGGAGGGCATCCAGGGCTTCAAACAGGCCGTCAAAGGTCTGGCCGCCCCGGATGTCGGTGACCAGAGCCACCCGCTCGTACTTCCCCGGGCTGGCCATGCACAGCTCGGCAAACTTGGGAATCAGCGCCGCAGGCATGTTGTCCACCACGTAGAAGCCCGTATCCTCCATAAAGGAGGCCGCTTTACTCTTTCCCGCGCCGGAAAGGCCGGAAATAATCACAAATTCCATAACTCCACACCTCTGCCAATGGTTTTCTCTCTTTATCCGCAGCCCAGGGTCCGGACCTCCAGTTCCAGGGTGACCCCGGTCTCCCGGAGGACGGTCTCTTTGATCTGCTCTGTAAGCTTCAGAATGTCGGCGCAGGTGGCGCCGCCCCGGTTGATGACGAACCCGGCGTGCTTCTCCGACACCTGGGCACCGCCCACGGTCAGCCCCTTCAGGCCGCACTGCTCGATGAGGGCAGCCGCAAAGTGGCCCTCAGGCCGCTTGAAGGTGCTCCCCGCGCTGGGGTACTCCAGGGGCTGCTTGCTCTTGCGCCGCTGGGCCAGATCCTCCATTTTGGCCCGGATCTCCTCGGCGTCTCCCTGCTCCAGCTCCATCTCCGCCTCCAGCACCAGCCACTCCGGGTGGTCGGTGAACATGCTGTGGCGATAGGTGAGATTGCACTCCGCCGCGGGCACGGTGTGCTCCTGGCCGTGCTTATCCAGATAGGTGACAGCGGTGAGCACCTGGACCATCTCCCCGCCGTAAGCGCCGGCGTTCATCACCACCGCGCCGCCCAGGCTGCCGGGGATGCCGTGGGCAAACTCCAGGCCGGTCAGACCCCGGCCCAAAGCGGCCACGGCCAGCCGAGACAGGGGGATGCCGCACTCCGCCCGCAGACGGCGGTTGACCTCCCGGGTCTGGTCCAGACCGCCGGTCTTGATGACAAAGGCCTCTACGCCCTCATCGGCCACCAGCAGATTGCTGCCGTTGCCCAGGAAAAAGGGGACGACCCCCATCTGATCAGCGGCACGGACAGCCGCCTTAATCTCTTTTTTATCCTTAGGAAATGCCATCAGCCTGGCAGGGCCGCCCACCCGGAAGGTGGTGTGCCGGGCCATAGGCTCCTCAGTGCGCAGCTCCAGCTCCGGGCACTCCCGCTCCAGCACCATGCACACAGCAGAAAAAATGTCCATTTTGACCTCCAACAATTGAGTTTATAGGCAATACCGGCCAAAGTACCGGCAAAATATATCAGCTTTCGACAGACGGCATACGCCGCCCAATGGATATATTATAGCAGAAACACCGGCCGATTAGAATAGTCAGAAGTCAGAAAAGGGACAGCGCCCAGAAATGTGCAGAAACGCCGGAATGCAGCTGCATTCCGGCGTTCGCCTCGCCCAGAGGGCGCACAAATTCAGTTCATCTGCTTTCGGCGGGACAGGTTCATGGTGCCGTCCTGCATGTCGCCCACGTTGTCCAGGCTCTTGCCGGTACCGAAGGCCACGCAGGAGATGGCGTCATCCGCCACGTGGGTCTCGATGCCGGTGTGGGACTCAATGAGCTTGTCAAAGCCCCAGACCAGGCTGCCTCCGCCGGTCATGACAATGCCGTTGGTGGAGATATCGGCCACCAGCTCGGGGGGCGTACGCTCCAGCACGCCGTGGACCGCCTCCAGAATACGGGTGGAGACCTCCTCGAAGGCCTCGATCATCTCGCTGGAGGTGACGGTGAAGGTACGGGGCAGGCCGGTCATCAGGCAGCGGCCCTTGACCTCGTAGCTCTGCTCCTCGGGCCGGGGGAACACGCAGCCGATCTGCATCTTGATCTCCTCGGCGGTCCGGTCGCCGATGAGCACGTTGTGCTTGCGGCGGATGTACTTGATGATGGCCTCGTCAAACTGGTCGCCGGCGATCTTGATGGAGGTAGACTCCACGATGCCGCCCAGGGAGATGACCGCAACGTCGGTGGTACCGCCGCCGATATCCACCACCATGTGGCCGTCGGGCTTGGTGATGTCGATGCCGGCGCCGATGGCGGCGGCCAGGGGCTCCTCAATGAGGTACACCCGGCGGGCACCGGCCTGGATGCCCGCGTCGATGACGGCACGCTCCTCCACCTCGGTGATGCCGGAGGGCACGCAGATGACCACACGGGGCTTGAAGAACCGGAAAGCGGCAGCCTTGCGGATGAACTCCTTGAGCATCCGCTCGGTCATGTCGAAGTCGGAAATAACGCCCTCACGGAGGGGACGGATGGCCACGATGTTGCCGGGGGTACGGCCCAGCATCTGCTGTGCCTCAGTGCCCACCTTCAGGAGCTTGCCCGTGTCCTTGTCCATGGCAACCACGGAGGGCTCCCGCAGCACCACACCCTTACCTTTTACGTAAACGAGGATCGACGCTGTACCCAGGTCGATTCCGATATCTTTACTGAACATACCCGCACCTCTAAGCTTTTTTAGCATTTCTTTTAGTCTGGCCCAAAAACCCATATCTTAATCCTCTACATTATAATGTGGCAGGTGTGGCATTTCAACGCTTTTCCCAAATTTTATAGATTTTTCACATTTTCCTGTGCTGGATTGGAATTTTTTCTCTCCCTTAGGTCAAATTGCCCAGTCAGCGCCCGGAGCGTGCCCTGGCCAGGGTGGCGCACACCACCTTTTCCGCGCCGGCGGTCAGCAGGGTACGGGCGCACTCAGAGATGGTGGCGCCGGTGGTGATCACGTCGTCGATGAGGAGAATCCGCTTCCCCGCCACCAGCTCGGGTTCGGTGCAGGCGTAGGCGCCCAGCACGTTGGCACGGCGGTTTTCGTCGTGCTCCAGACCGGACTGTGCCTCGGTGTCCCGCAGCTTGCGCAGTGTCTCCACCGCCGCGTCGTTCAGGTTCACCGCTGCCGACTGAGCCAGCAGAAAGGCCTGGTCGTAGCCCCGCTCCTTCTTGCGCTTGTCCGACAGGGGCACCCAGGAGATGAGGTCATACTCCCCCGCCAGATGGTCGTGGACGCACTGGGCCGTCAGGATGCCGTAGATACCAGCATACCGGCTCATGCCCTTGAACTTGTAGCGGTGGATGGAATCCCGCACAAAGTTCTCATAGCGCAGAGGCGAGACGCACTTGTCAAAGAACTCTCCCGTCTGCTCCGCCGCCTCCTCGGTGAGCCAGGGCAAGGTACTCTGGCACTGGGAGCAGATTTCCCGCTCGCCGGTGCCCAGCACCCGGCCGCAGAACACGCACCGGGGCGGAAACAGCAGGTCCAGCAGAATCTGCCCCGCCTTCATTTCAGGTCCTCCGGCCGGATAGGCCCGTGTTCCTTTTCAAACTCCCGGATACAGGCCTGCATCAGATAGTAGACCTGTCCGTTCAGCGTGCGGCCCTCATATCGGGCAATGTAGGCCATCTTTTCGTGCACTTCCGGCACGACCCGCAGGCCGATATTTTTGATTCTCTTTGTCGCCATACACCATCCCTCCGTTTGGGAATAATGTATGCTTTTTTATGTAATTTAAGTGCAATTCGCATGCTATGTGCATGCACTATTTTCACTCGATGGAGGCCAACCGGGCACGCAGGCCGGAATACCGCCGCTGCTGGCGGTTGTTGGCCACCATCTGGGCCACCTTGCCCTCGTCCCCCACCACGATGAACAGTTCTCTGGCCCGGGTAATGGCGGTGTAGAGCACGCCCCGGGTGAGCAGCATGGGCGCTCCGTCCAGCGCCGCCAGAATTACCGCCCGGTACTCGCTGCCCTGGGCCTTGTGTACCGTGACGGCGTAGGCAGGCTCCAGCTCCATGAGCATGTCCGGCGTGTACTCCACCGTCCGGCCCTCAAAGTCCACGGTGATAACCTCGTCCCGGTTGTCCACCTTGACGATGACCCCGATGTCCCCGTTGAAGATGCCCATGCCCGTGTCGGTGTTGTCCTTGCCCCGCCACATGATGTCGTAGTTGTTGCGCACCTGCATCACCCGGTCGCCCTCCCGGAAGATGTACTCCCAAAAGCGGCGCTCCGCCTTGCCGGGCTGGGCCGGGTTCACCGCCTCCTGGATGCTCCGGTTGAGGGACGCGGTGCCGGTGGTGTGCCGCCGGGTGGGCGAGAGCACCTGAATCTGGTCGGCAGGGATTCCCATCTTCTCGGGCAGACGGGTCTTGCACAGCTCCACGATGGTGTCCGCCACCCGCACCGGGTCGGTGCGGCGTAGGAAAAAGAAGTCCTTGGCGGCGCTGTTGTGCAGGTCGGGCAGCTCGCCCCGGTTGACGCTGTGGGCGTTCATGACGATGGCGCTCTGGGCGGCCTGGCGGAAAATCTCAGTCAGCCGCACCGTGGGCACCCGCCCGCTGCGGATGAGGTCGGAGAGCACGTTGCCCGGCCCCACCGAGGGCAGCTGGTCCGGGTCCCCCACCAGCACAAGCCGGCATTCCCCCCGCAGGGCGGACAGCAGCGCCCGCATCAGGGTCACGTCCACCATGGAGGTCTCGTCCACAATCACTGCGTCCGCTTTCAGCGGCTCGGACTCGTCGTGAGCAAACACCAGCTTGCCGGTACCCGGGTCGAACTGGGTCTCCAGCAGGCGGTGGATGGTGTAGGCCTCCATGCCGCACAGCTCCCCCAGCCGCTTGGCCGCCCGTCCGGTGGGAGCGGCCAGGGCGGTATCCAGCCCCATGTGGTCGAAGAGGGCCAGCACGCCCCGGAGAGAGGTGGTCTTACCGGTACCCGGGCCGCCGGTGAGCAGCATCACCTGGGACCGGGCCGCCAGCTCCACGGCAGAGCGCTGCTGGGGCGCGTAGGTAATGCCCTGATCACGCTGGATGCGGTCAATCACCGTGTCCATGTCCTCCGGCGGCAGCAGCTCCTCCCGGCTCATCTCGGCCAGACGCTGGGCCACAAAACACTCCGCCTCGTACAGGTCGAAGAGGTAGACCGCCTCCTCCCCCGCCGTCTCCTCCTGGATGACCTCGCCCCGCTCAATGAGAGCCTCCAGGCCGTCCCCCAGGGTGTCCAGATCCTCCAGACCCAGCAGCTGGGCGGTGGCGGCAAGCAGCTTCCGCCGGGGCAGGAAGGTGTGGCCGTTGTTCAGGTTGTGGCTCAGCTCAAAGAGCAAGCCAGCCTCCAGCCGCTGGGGATCGTCCCCCTCCATGCCCTGGTCCAGAGCCAGTTCGTCGGCCTGGTCGAACCGGACCCCCAGCTCCTCGTCCACCAGCAGGTAGGGGTTGGACCGCAGCACCTCTAAAGTCCGATCCCCGTACCGCCGGTAGAGGGGCATGGCCAGCTGGAGGGGCAGACCGTGGTCCCCCAGAAACTCCAGCAGACGGCGCATGCCCAGCTGAAGGCGGAAGTTCTCCCCCATGGCCAACGCCCGCTTGCGGGTAATGCCGTGAATTTTGGTCAGCTGCTCCGGGTGCTCCTCCAGCACGGTGAGGGCCTCGCCGCCGAACTCCTCTACAATCTTCCTCGCTGTGGCCGCGCCGATGCCCCGCACCGCTCCCGAGGCCAGATAGTCGAAGATGGCCCGCTCGCCGGCAGGCATCCGCCGGTCCACCGTCTCGGCCTTGAACTGCTCGCCGTAAGAGGCGTGGCGCATCCAGCTGCCCCGGACGGTGATGCTCTCCCCCGGCGCCGCCCCGGGGATGCACCCCACCACGGTGATGCCCCCCTGGTCCCCCGCGTCCAGCCGGAGAACCGTATAGCCGTTCTCCTCGTTCTGGTAGATGACGGCCTCAACGGTGCCCTCGATACAGTTGAGCTGTTCTTCTTCCATGGTGTCTCTTCCCCTATCTGTCCGGTCTCATTCGTACATATGTTATACTATACCCGTTTTTCTTCCCCAAGGCAAGCGGGAAGGTCCTCTATGGCGCAGAGAATCACAGCTCTGTCCCGACCGGCCAGCAGCTCGGCCAGACGCCGCCCCTGCTCACTCAGGCCGCAGTCGGCGATGACCACGGTAAACCGGGCCATACCTCCCTTTCTCAGCCAGCGCAGCCCCGCCAGGTCCTGTTCCAGACGCTCTCCGTCCCCGGTGGCGGGCACCACGGCGTACACGCTCCCCCGCCCCACCGGGGCCAACGCGGCCCCCAGTAGCAGCCAACCCACGGCCAGCAGTCCCGCCGCCACCAGAAAAGCCAGCACAGTTTTTCCAATCACAAATAACAACGCCCCTCACCTCCGCCATATCCTATGCGCGGGAGGTAAGGGGCGTTCAGCAGAAAAGGCCGTTTTTTCCGCCCGTTCAGGCCAGAACGGAGGAAAACAGGTTGACACCGAAGGCGGTGAGCAGGCTCATGATGCACCCGGCCAGCAGCACGCCGGCGAAGATGCTGGGCAGCGCCTTGCGCAGGGGCATATCCAGGAAGGCCGCCGCCAGGGCGCCCGTCCAGGCGCCGGTACCGGGCAGCGGGATGGCCACGAAAATCATCAGGCCCAGGTACTTGTACCGGGTCACCTTCTGCCCCTTCAGGTGTGCCTTCTTCTCCATCTTGTCCACCAGGCTGTTGAGCCGGGGCAGATGGCGGCGCATCCAGAAGAAAATCCGCCGGATGTACACCACGATGAAGGGAACGGGAATCATATTGCCGATGATGGCCGCCACAAAGGCCACCCCATAGGGCAGACCCAGCGTGGCCACGCCGAAGGGAATGGCGCCCCGCAGCTCTACAATGGGAATCATAGAGACCAGCACCGTGAACACAAATTCGCCCACAGGCGCGCCGGTCAGCCACTGCATGATATCCAAAATCAAATCACCCTGCTTTTTCTTTGATACCGGATTACGCCCAACAGGCGCACCCGCGTAAGAGATATTCTACCATCCAATGGCAGGACAGGGCAATAAACTTTTTATTAAAATTTCCGTCGTCCGCCTATTCTCCCGCCACAATCACCCGGATCTGGCCGCCCAGCTCGGGCTCACGGTCATAGTAGGCGGTAAAGGTGTCGGTAAAGGCCTTGGCCTGGGACAGGGTGACCCAGGTCTCGGTGACAGCGTTGTATACCTTCACGTCGGAGGCAATGGGAATGCCCGCCACGCTGTCGCTGCCGTCAAAGTCCGCCCGGGTCAGATCCTCCACGGCGGTGAGCACCACCAGCGAGGCCACCTTGCCCTCACCGGTGCTCACCACGCCGCCCACAGCGCCGTCGGTGAAGCTCATTCCGGTGATATAGGCCGTATTGTTCTCCCCGTTGTCCACGGTGACGGTGGTATTGGTGTACTGCATGGTGCCGCTGCCGCTGGTCTGCTCTCCCTTCTCCAGGAAGCCGTAGGTGTAGCAGCTGCCCGTCACGTCCTCCAGCACCAGCAGATTTACCTGCCCGGCGCTGTCCGTGCTCACATAGGCGATGGAGGATGCGGGCACCGTGTCCACCAGGATGTCGCTCAGAGACACCTCCACCACACCGTTGCCCTCCACCTGGTCATAGATGGTCACGTCAGGAGACAGCGCCAGCTCCCCCAGGATACCGGCCGCCACGTCCAGACTGCCGGGAACGGAGGAGGTCCCCAGCACGGAGACTGACAGCTTGCCCTTTGCCGGGCTGGTCACCTGCACCAGACTGCCGTTCAGGGTGGAGGCGCTGCCCGAGTACAGCTCGCCGGACACGGTGATACCGCTGCTCAGGGCCACGGACACCGTGCTGTTGTTCCCGCTGGTCAGGACGCCTGCCATGACGGGTGCGCCGGAGGAGGCGGCTTCCACAGCAATTACCTCCCCGTCGCCGTTGAGGGTGACGGAGATCTTGTCCCCGATGGAGAAGTCCCGCAGGCTGTCCAGCCCCTCCTCCGCCACAGACAGCTGGGCCCCCAGCACCGTAATGGTGTCAGGGGCCGCAGTGTTGGGGCTGGCGTTTTCGTACCATCCGGTGAGCACAGTCCCGGCGGCAGTCTCCCGTTCCTTGATCCAGAGCGCCTCGATGCTGCCCGCGGCGCTGTAACAGAGGACCACCGTGTCCCCCGAACACAGGTCATACCAGCTGTCGCTCCAGGTCAGAGTCTCGTCCTTCAGCAGAACGGAGACGCTGTTTGCGATGGCAAAGGTGTTTCCGTTCTCGTCGGTGAGGCCGGATCCGTCAACAGCGGTCAGGGTGACGGTGCGGGTGGTGGTTTCATCGGGAATGAAGCCCACCGCCTTGCCGGATTCATTCAGCAGCAGGGTGCCCCGGGTGCCGATGAGCTCCTCGGAGAGGGCATTGACATAGGAGTAGTGCTTCACGCCGCCGGAGGCCGTCCAGACCTCCACGGTGTGGGCGGTGCCGTCGTCGGCGGTCACATCCACACCCGTCAGAAGGGCGGAGGTTACAGTCTGGGACGCCAGACCCTCATAGAGGGGTCTGCCCTGGGTGGTGTCCATGGTAAGAAGGGTGTACAGCAGGACGGCGGCCTCCCCACGGGTCAGCAGATGGTCGCCGTCGGAGGAGATGCCCTCCAGCAGGCCCAGCTCCTCCGCCCGGGCCAGATAGTCCTCCGGCCAGAAGGGGCCGATATCGGCATCGGTGTACCCCAGCAGCCGCAGGGCAATGGTCACCGCCTGGGACACGGTGACGCCGTCATCAGGGCCGAAGCTCCCGTTGCCGTACCCTGCCACCAGCCCCTCGGAGTAGGCCAGGTTCACATAGGGCGCGTCCCAGCGGCTGGCAGGCACGTCGGAGAACAGGGTCTTGTAGGCCGAGGAGGCCACGCTGTCCCCGTGGCCCTCAGTCAGGACAATCAGTTTGCAGAACTGGGACCGGGTCAGTCCGCTGTCGGGATAGTAGGCGCCGGTGCCGTCGCCGGAGACAATCCCCAGACCGGAGAGGACCTCCACCGCCTGGGCCACCTCCGGGTCGGTCACGTCGGTGAAGGCCGCCAAGGCGCTGGGCACCAGCCCGGCGCACAGAAGGGCTGCCAGCACCGCCGCCAGAAATCGTTTTTTCATGGTTGATACTCCCTTTCTGTCTCACTCCGCCCGAAGGGCGTCCACAGGCTGGAGGTTGGAGGCCTTTGCGGCCGGATAGATGCCGAACACAATGCCGATGACCACCGAGAACCCCGCCGCTCCCAGGGTGATGAGGGCATTGGGGAACAGAATCAAATCGTACATCAGCTTGCCCAGCACCGCCGAGAGCACAAAGCCCAATCCGATGCCGATAAGGCCGCCCAGACCGCTGAGAATGGCGGCCTCCACCAGGAACTGGGTGACAATCTCTCTTCTGGGGGCGCCGATGGACTTTTTGATGCCGATCTCCCGGGTACGCTCGGTGACGGTGACCAGCATGATGTTCATGATGCCGATGCCGCCCACCAGCAGGGCGATGCCCGCGATGCCGCCCAGCACCACGCTCATGGAGGTGGTCTCCTCGGTGCTCTCCGTCATGGCGGCGTTGCCGTCGGTGAGGGTGTAGGTCCCCACGCTGGAGGAGATGCTCTCGCTCAGGTAGCTGTCCAGCTCGTCAATGACCGTGTCCACCTGGTCGGAGGTGTCCACCTTGACGGTGTAGCTGGTGATGTAGTCGCTGGTCAGAAGGGATCGCGTCAGGGAGCTGGGCACCACCAGCATGTTGTCCATGGAGTCCTCCTCCCCGCCGTCCTTCTGGTAGTAGGTACCCACCACCAGGAAGGGGTCGCCGTTAAGGTATACAGTCTGGCCGATGGGGTCGGCGTACTCAAAGAGGGTGTCCGCCACGTAGGAGCCCAGGACACAGACCTGGCTGCGGTTTTCAATGTCGTAGCTGAGGATGTCCCGGCCCGTATCCAGGGTGTAGTTGTTGCAGACGGCGAACTGGTCGCTGCCGAAGTAGACCGTCACACCCTCGGCGGTGCTGCTGCCGTGCTTGACGGTCTTGCTGGTGCTCAGGCTGGGGGACACGCCGGTGACCATGTCGGAGAGCTCCCCGTTGCCGTACTCGTAGAGCAGGGTGCCCACATCCTCCGCCCGGGTGGTGTCGTACCAGGTCAGGTCCACCGTCACCTTGTTGACGCCCAGCTTCTCGTAGTAGGCGGTGATGTCGGCGTTGTACCCGCTCACCAGCGCCACCAGCACCAGCACCGCGGTGACGCCGATGATGATGCCCAGCATGGTGAGAAAGGAGCGGGCCTTCTTCTCCCGGATGGAGTCCAGAGCCATAATGATGGCGTTCATCGGGCGGCCACCCGCCCTCCCCGGAAGGCCGCCGTCTCGGGAATCAGCACCCCGTCCCACAGGCTGTCATGGACAATCTTCCCGTCCATGACCCGGACGGTGCGGTCGGCCTGGGCCGCAATGGAGTTGTCATGGGTGATGAGGATGACGGTGGTGCCCTGCTCCCGGTTCAGCTCCCGCATGAGGGCGAGCACCTGGGCGCCGGTCTTGGAGTCCAGGGCGCCGGTGGGCTCGTCGGCCATGAGGATGGGGGACCGTGTGGCCATGGCACGGGCGATGGCCACACGCTGCTGCTGGCCGCCGGAGAGCTGGCCGGGTTTTGCGTCCGCCTTTTGGGCGATCTCCACCCGCTCCAGAGCCTCCATGGCCCGTTTCCGCCGCTCCTCCGCCCGGACGTGCTGGTAGGTCAGGGGCAGCGCCACGTTCTGCCACACACTGAGGGCGGGAATCAGGTTGTAGCCCTGAAAGACAAACCCGATCTGCCGGGACCGGATGGCGGACAGCTCCCGCTCCCGCCGCCGGGAGATGGGCACGCCGTCCAGATAGTACTCTCCCCGGGTGGGCACGTCCAGGCAGCCCAGAATGTTCATCATGGTGGACTTGCCCGAGCCGGAGGTGCCGATGATGGCCACAAACTCCCCCTGGTCAATCTCCAGGGTGACCCCGTCCAGGGCGTTGACCTGGTTGTCCCTGCCCTCGTTGTAGATTTTATAGACGTTGTCCAGTCGAATCAGACTCATGGTATCTCCTTTCCGGCCTCAGCCTCTGGGTCCGCCCATGCCGCCGCTCATACCGCCGCCGCTTGTGCCGCCGCCGGAGAAGTCGGGCATCTGGCCGCCGCCGGGGAACTCTCCGCCGGAGAAGTCGCCGCCGGGGAAGCCCTCCTGCTCCTCGCCGTCCACGCCCTGGCTGGTGGTGTCGCCGCCGGTGGGCGCCGCGTTCTGGTAGCGGGTGAACACCTCGGTGTCCGCCTCCACACCGGAGACAATACGGGCGTACTGGCTGTTGGTGGCGCCCACCTCAACGGGCACTGCGTAGAATCCGTCGGGCACCACGCCGTCCTCCAGGTCGATGGCGTTGTCCGGCCGGGTGTCCGCCTTGACAAAGACGCAGGTGCCCTCGTCGGTGCTCTTCAGCGCCGCCAGGGGAACCAGAACGCCCTCCTCGTCGTCGCCGGTGGAGATGTAGTAGGACACATTGACGCCCGCCGACAGCTCCCCGGCGGAGTCGATCTCAATGGTGATGGGGAAATAGGCCACGCCGCTGGAGTTGGTGGCCTCATAGCTGATCTCTGTCACGGTACCCTGGTAGGTGGCCTCGCCGGAGGAGGCCACAATGGTCACGTCCATGCCCATCTCGATCTTGTCGATGTCCAGCTCATCGATGTTGGCGGTGATGGTCATGGTGTCCATGTTGTAGATGGTCACAGCGGTGGTCGCCTCCATCCGGGGGCTCTCTCCCGCCCGGACGCCTACCGAGATGACCTTGCCGGAGATCTCAGCCGTCACGCTGTAATCGGACCGGGACTCCTCCGCCTCGGTGATCTTCTCCTGAGCGGAGGTGATTTTCTCCTCGGTCTGGGTAATGCGTTTGTTGACGGTCTCCAGCTGCTCCTCATAGTCGCTGCCGTCAACGGTAAACAGGGTCTGTCCGGCGGACACCGTCTGGTAGGCCACAGCGTCGGCGTAGGTGATCTCGCCGGCCACCTGGGCCTGGATGGTCTCCTCTTCGCCGTACTCCAGGCTGCCCTCCACAGCGGGGTAGATCTTCTCGCCGCTGTCGGCCACCAGATAGCCTGCGCCGGTCATCCCCTCGGTGAGGGCGCCCGGATTGTCCACCGTCACGGTGATGGCAAAGCATCTGGTGCCCTCAGCGGTGAGCCGCTCCACCATCTGGACATCGGTCACCGTGCCCTCCAGGTTCAGCATCAGAGACGCCACCGACACGCCGGCGCTCATGCCCACATAGACCTGGTCGGCGTAGGCGTAGCTGAAATACTGGGTGAGGGTCATCCGGCTGTCGTCCACCAGGACGGCCAGCTTGCCGCCGTTCTGGACGCTGTCGCCCTCCTCGGCGTCCACTTCGGTGAGACGTCCGGCAAAGGGCGCGGTGACGGTCAGGGCGGACAGGCTCTCCTGAAGGTCAGCGAGCTGGTCATAGTAGCCGTCCAGCTCCTCCTCCAGCTCGGCGATCTCGTCCTGATAGGTCTCGATCTCCTCGTCCAGCTGGGCGTCATCCTGGACATAGAGCAGGTCGCCCGCCTCCACGGTGTCACCTGCCGAGACATACACCTCCAGAATCTCCGCCGTGGAGGCGGTGGTCACGGTGACGCTGTCGTTGGGCATGGTTGTGGCGGTACCTTCAATGGCAGTGGATAAGGTTCCATAGGTGGTCGTCTCGGTCAGCGCCACCTGCTCCTCTTCCGTGAAAAAAAGCGCTCTGGCCCCCACTGCCGCGGCGGCTACCACACCCACCACCACGACCAGGGCCACCACCCGCCGGATGGGGAACCGGCCTTTTTTCCGGGGCTTTTCCCCGCTGTCCCCGCCGCTCTCCACGGCAGGCCGCTGTTTCAGAAGCTGCACATTTCATTCCTCCCTGCAGCAAATTTTTGACAGGTGCAAGTATACGAGGAAAAGCTGAAATCGCTCTGAAACTTCTAAACCAGAAATATGAACACTCTGTAAATGTTTTGTTCAAAACTGGATTTTTCCTTCGTCCCTGATATAATTTCAGGTAATCTAAAGGTTCCCGCCTTACAATGTGCCTGAATACAGAGTCTGCCGGGGCCTGTACGGCTTCCGGCATGAGAAAGGTGTGACCCCTATGCGGATTTTAATTGTTGAGGACGAGGTGCGTCTGGCCGAGGCGCTCTCCCAGATTATGGCCGAGCAGCGCTATCAGACCGACGTGGTATACACCGGCTCCGACGGCCTGGACTACGCCCTCACCAGTCAGTACGACGTCATCGTGCTGGACGTGATGCTCCCCGGCCTCAGCGGCTTTGAAGTGGTTCGGCGGCTCCGCGCCGCCCACAATTCCACCCCAGTCCTCATGCTCACCGCCAAGGACGAGACCTCCGACAAGGTCACCGGGCTGGACTGCGGCGCGGACGACTACATGACCAAGCCCTTCGACCCGGAGGAGCTGATGGCCCGCATCCGTGCCCTCACCCGCCGCCAGGGCGAGGTTCTGGGTGAGACCATGTCGGTGGCCGACCTGACCCTGACGCTGTCCACCCGCAGCCTGAGCCGTGGGGAAAAGTCGGTACGGCTGGGCTTCAAAGAGTTTGAGGTGATGAAGCTGCTGCTGGCCAACGCCAGCGCCGTGGTGCCCAAGGACGACATCATCACCCGCGTCTGGGGCCTGGAATCCGACGCGGAGGACAACAACGTAGAGGTCTACGTGTCCTTCCTGCGGAAGAAGCTGGCCTTCCTGGACTCTGTGGTCCAGATTCGCACCATGCGGAAGGTGGGGTACTTCCTGGAGTACCCGGCCGCATGACAGATACTGATTCGGAGCGGCTGTCCTTCGCCGCCGGGAGCGTGATGGGATTTTGATCCGCAAGCTGAGAATAAAATTCATCCTCACCAACATGGTTCTGGTCAGCCTGGTGCTCCTCGTGGTATTCGCCGCGCTGATGGGCTCCACCTCCCAGCGCCTGGCCGGCCAGAGTATGACCGCCATGCGCATGTCCCTGGAGTGGAGCGATGACCGGGACCCGCCCCGCTTTGAGTTCTCCCCCTCCAACGACATGATTCCGGACAAATGGGCGAACAAGGGCGGCGGCTCCGTCCAGCAGGTGATGATGATCCCCGTCTTCTGCGTCTCCCTGACGGAGGACGGACAGGTGGAAGCCGTCTACTCCCAGGAGAGCGTGTCCGTGTCTGACGAGGTGCTGGAGGAGGCAGTCTCCCAGGCCCTGGAATCCGGCACCCGGGAGGGCGTCCTGAACAAGCTGGGGCTGCGTTACCTGGTGGAGACCAACCGGGAAGGCGAGACCCGCATCGCCTTTGCCGACCGGAGCTGGGAGCGACAGAATCTTCAAGGTCTGCTCCTCACCTCCCTGCTGGTGGGCATTGGGGCGCTGCTGGGCTTCTTCCTCATCAGCCTGTTTCTCTCCAAGCTGGCCACCCGCCCGGTGGCCAAAGCCTGGGAGCAACAGCGCCAGTTTGTGGCCGACGCCTCCCACGAGCTGAAAACCCCCCTCACCGTCATCCTGGCCAACTCCGGCATTCTCCTCTCCCACAAGGAGGACACAGTGGCCGCCCAGGCCAAGTGGATTGAGTACATCCAGGAGGAGGCCAGGCGGATGAAGGGTCTGGTGGAGGACATGCTCTTCCTGGCCAAGAGCGACGCCGCCCGTCTGCCCACCACCCGGCTGCCGGTGGACATGAGCGAGCTGACCGAAGGCTGCCTGCTGCCCTTTGAGTCGGTGGCCTTTGAGGCGGGCGTCACCCTGGAGAGCGACATCCGCCCTGGGCTGTACGTCAGCGGCGACGAGGGCCAGCTGCGCCGTCTGGTGTACATTCTCCTGGACAACGCCTGCAAGTACGCCGGAACCGACGGCACCGTGTCGGTGACCCTCAGCCGCCCCTCCGACCGTCTGAAACTCACCGTGCGCAACACCGGACCGGCCATCCCGCCGGAGCACCTGGAGCACCTCTTTGAGCGCTTCTACCGCTCCGACAGCGCCCGCACCCGGGAGGCCGGCGGCTACGGTCTGGGCCTGGCCATCGCCAAGGCCATTGTCCAGTCCCACCGGGGTCAGATATCCGTCACCAGCAGCGAGGCGGAGGGCACGGTTTTCACCGTCCTGCTTCCCCAGGGCAAGCGCCAGTTCTACCCCTCTTTTCTGGGCTGATTTTTCCCCATACAGCAAAACAGCGTTCTGAACCGGTACAACCGATTCAGAACGCTGTTTTCATTTTCTTTTCTCAATGCTTGCCATACCGGCTCCCGCAGTCTCTGCACCAGGCGAGCAGAATATCCCGTGCCTCTGCCTCGCCGGCGCCGCTGCCTTCGCCGGTAATATAGCTGGCAGCCTCCTGCCATGCCTCAGGGGCCCACACGCCCCGGGGCGCATCCCGGAGCACCTGTCCCAGCCTGTCGGCCACGGACGGAAGGCGCAAATCAGAGAGATATGCGCAGCCGCTCCTGTCCGCCAGATAGTCCAGCAGTTCCTCGCGTCCGCGCTCCGTGTCTTCCACTGCGCTCGTCCCCCATTCCTGAATCGCAACGTTTCCTTCGTGCCCGTCTCCGGGCACACTGGAAAATTTCGCGACCGGATTTGCTGCATATTTTAACACATTTCAGTATTAAAATCAACCGTCGGCTTTGGCGCCCCGCAGACGGCGCAGATCCTCCATTCTTCCGGCAATCATTTTGGGGAAGAACAGCAGGAACAGCACGGTGGTCACAATGGCGCAGAACACGTCACACACCGGCTCGGCGTAGAAGGCCGCGTCAGCGGTCAGCAGGATGGGGAAGAGCACTGTCCCGGTGAGGAAGGTGGCCTTACGGAACAGAGAGCAGAACAGGGCCAGGCGCAGGTGGCCCATAGCGGTGGTCTCGTCCACCAGGGTGTACTGCACCGCCAGGGGGATGATGCCGAAGGTATACACCTTAATATAGGCCACCGTCCGGGCCATCAGAGCGGCGTCTGCCGTGAAGAGGCGGACAAACAGGGGCGAGAGGGTGTAGGTAAAGACTGTCATCAGGGTGGTGAAGGCCAGGCACAGGCCGCAGATGCACCGGATGGCCTTCTTAATCCGGTCCGGCTGTCCGGCGCCGTAGTTGAAGCTGACCACGCTCTGGCAGCCGCCGGTGATGCCGCCCATGGGCATGGTGATGATGCACATGTAGCTCTGGACGATGGTGGCGCAGGTGACCAGAATATCGCCCTCACCCGGTCCGCCGTACCGCTGGAGCATGGCGTTGAGGACGATGAGGAGCACGCTGTCGGTGGCGATGATCAGGAAGGGGGTCAGGCCGAAGCTGGCGATACGCCCCACCACACGCCACTGGAAGCCGCCCCAGCCCAGCCGCACCGGCATGGACTTCCGCCGCAGGAGGAGAAGCACCAGGACACAGGAACACATCTGGGAGATGACGGTGGCGATGGCGGCGCCCGCCACGTCCAGGCCCAGCAGATAGATAAAGATGGGGTCCAGGACGATGTTCATCACCGCGCCCACCAGGACGGTGGCCATACCCAGTCCGGAGCGGCCCTGGCAGATGAGGAAGCTGTTCATGCCCGTGGCCATGAGGGCGAAGAAGGTTCCGGCGGTATAGATGGTCAGATAGGTGTTGGCGTAGGGAAAGGTGGCCTCGCTGGCGCCGAAGCACATGAGCAGCGGCTCCCGCAGCAGCAGGAACAGGGCGGTGAGTACCCCCGAGAGCACCAGCAGCATGAGAAAGCCGTTGTTGAGTACCCGCTGGGCCTCATCCCGGTTACCCTCCCCCATGCGCATGGCCAGGTTGGGCGCGCCGCCCAGACCCACCAGGGTGGCAAAGGAGGACAGCAGGGTCACAATGGGCCCGCATACGCCTACGCCCGCCAGGGCCACGGTGCCGATATCGGGAATATTGCCGATGTACATCCGGTCCACGATGCTGTACAGCACGCTGACCAGCTGGGCCAGCATGGTGGGAATGGCCAGACGAAGGATCAGGGGACCAATGGGATCCTTCCCCAAATCGTTCTTATGTCGCACACTATCTCTCTCCTTTTTGTCTGTCAGACAGACTCACTCCGGCCCATTATAGCCGATCCTTTTCCCGCCGTAAAGGGGGTAATTCCCTATTATTTTCTCCCCTCTTGCGCCACCTTTTTCTCTCTGGTGCCTCTCTGCTATTTTTGCTTCATTTTTAGCACTCTCTTTTCTTAAGTGCTAACGTTTACAATTTAGACATAATTTATTGTATATTTGTTCACAGTCTGGAAGTATACTAAGTCCAGAAAAAGAGATAGAGAGGTTGAACAGAACAGCGTTCAGCCCTCTGAAAGGGGATTTGCAACATGCGTGATCACTGTGATTAGCAGAGTGATAGTTCGACTGCCAGAGTCCCACAGTTCCCAAAAACAGAATTTTAAGTCCAAATCCAAAGGAGAGATTTCTATGTTTGGTATGCTTCCTTTTGAGCGCAGCAACGACAACATGTTCGATACATTCGATAATTTCGCCCGTGACTTCTTCCGCAGCAGCAATACCTCCCTGCCTGCCTTCCGCACCGACATCCGCGAGGTCAACGACAAGTACGTGCTGGAGGCCGAGCTCCCCGGCTTCAACAAGGAGGACATCTCCCTGGACGTGAAGGACGGCATCCTCACCATCACCGCCGAGCACAAGGAGAGCAGCGACCAGAAGGATGAGAAGGGCACCTACCTGCGCCGTGAGCGCCGCTACGGTTCCTTCTCCCGTTCCTTTGACATCACCGGCATCGACGAGGCCGGCATCACCGCCGCCTACAACAACGGGGTGCTGGAGCTGAACCTGCCCAAGGCCCAGCCCGTGGTCCCCGAGGCGCGCAGAATCGCCATCGAGTAAGGGAACGCTGCGGGAGCCGGTCAGCCTTGGCTGACCGGCTCCCTTTCCCTTTTCATTATTCCTAGAAAAAAGGTATGGACTTTCCGTCCAAAAGATAGTAGATTATTGGCGGGATGGGAATTTCCCCCTCCCCCGCCCCAATTCAGAATCTGTTTTACACCCTGAGAGGATGTGACTTACCATATGAACGCCAACAAGTATACGCAGAAATCCCTGGAGGCCATCCAGGAGGCCCAGGCCGTGGCCACCGAATACGGCAACCAGCAGATTGAGCAGGCCCACCTGCTGCTGGCCCTGCTGGAGACCGAAAACGGCCTGATTCCCCAGCTGCTGACCAAGATGGGCCTGACCGTGCCCTCCTTTGCCGCCGCCGTGAAGAACGAGGTGCAGAAGCTGCCCCGTGTGTCCGGCTCCGGCCGTGAGCAGGGCAAGATCTACGTGGCCCAGGACGTGGACAAGGCCCTCAATACCGCTGAGTCCATTGCCGAGTCCATGAAGGACGAGTTCATCTCCGTGGAGCACCTGCTGCTGGCTCTGGTAGACTGTGCCAACAGCAGCCTGAAGCACCTCTTCCAGACCTACCGCGTCACCAAAGAGGGCATCCTTCAGGCACTGTCCTCCATCCGAGGCAACCAGCGGGTCACCAGCGACAACCCCGAGGAGACCTACGACGCCCTGAAGAAGTACGGCTCCGACCTGGTGGAGCGTGCCCGCCAGAACAAGCTGGACCCGGTCATCGGCCGTGACGACGAGATCCGCAACGTGATCCGTATCCTCAGCCGCAAGACCAAGAACAACCCCGTCCTCATCGGTGAGCCCGGCGTGGGCAAAACCGCCATCGCCGAGGGTCTGGCCCAGCGTATCGTCAAGGGCGACGTGCCCGGCAGCCTGAAGGACAAGACCATCTTCGCCCTGGACATGGGCGCCCTGATTGCCGGCGCCAAGTACCGCGGCGAGTTTGAGGAGCGGCTGAAGGCCGTCCTCAACGAGGTGAAGAAGAGCGAAGGCAAGATCATCCTCTTCATCGATGAGCTGCACACCATCGTGGGCGCCGGCAAGACCGAGGGCGCCATGGACGCCGGCAACCTGCTCAAGCCCCTGCTGGCCCGTGGTGAGCTCCACTGTATCGGCGCCACCACCCTCAACGAGTACCGCCAGTACATCGAGAAGGACGCCGCTCTGGAGCGCCGTTTCCAGCCCGTGCTGGTCAACGAGCCCACTGTGGAGGACACCATCGCCATCCTCCGCGGCCTGAAGGAGCGGTATGAGGTGTATCACGGCGTGAAGATCACCGACAGCGCCATCATCGCCGCCGCCACCCTGTCCAACCGCTATATCACCGACCGGTTCCTGCCCGACAAGGCCATCGACCTCATCGACGAGGCCTGCGCCATGATCCGCACCGAGATTGACTCCATGCCCACCGAGCTGGACATCATCCAGCGCAAGATCACCCAGCACGAGATTGAGGAGGCCGCCCTGAAGAAGGAGACCGACAAGATCTCCCTGGAGCATCTGGCCGAGATCCAGAAGGAGCTCTCCGACATGCGGGAGGACTTCAAGGCCCGGAAGGCCCAGTGGGAGAACGAGAAGAACGCCATCGGCAAGGTCCAGAAGCTCCGCGAGGAGCTGGAGAAGGCCAACGCCGAGCTGGAAAAGGCCCAGCGGACCTACGACCTGAACAAGGCCGCCGAGCTGCAGTACGGCCGCATCCCCGAGCTGCGCAAGCAGCTGGAGGCCGAGGAGGCCCTGGCCCAGCAGGGCAAGGAGAACTCCCTCCTGCGTGACAAGGTCACCGAGGAGGAGATCGCTCGCATCATTGAGCGCTGGACCGGCATCCCCGTGGCCAAGCTGATGGAGGGCGAGCGAGAGAAGCTGCTCCACCTGGAGGACATTCTCCACAAGCGGGTCATCGGCCAGGACGAGGCCGTGCGCCTGGTGTCCGAGGCCATCCTCCGCAGCCGTGCCGGCATCGCCGACCCCAACAAGCCCATCGGCTCCTTCCTGTTCCTGGGCCCCACCGGCGTGGGCAAGACCGAGCTGGCCAAGACCCTGGCCGAGGCCCTGTTCGACAGCGAGAAGAACCTGGTCCGCATCGACATGAGCGAGTACATGGAGAAGTTCTCGGTCTCCCGGCTCATCGGTGCCCCTCCGGGATACGTGGGCTATGAGGAGGGCGGCCAGCTCACCGAGGCCGTCCGCCGCCACCCCTACTCCGTGGTCCTCTTCGACGAGGTGGAGAAGGCCCATCCCGACGTATTCAACGTGCTCCTTCAGGTGCTGGACGACGGCCGCATCACCGACAGCCAGGGCCGCACCGTGGACTTCAAGAACACCATCATCATCCTCACCTCCAACCTGGGCAGCCAGTTCCTGCTGGACGGCATTGATGCCGACGGTGAGATCAGCCAGACCGCCCGGGATCAGGTCAACAACCTGCTCAAGCACTCCTTCCGGCCCGAGTTCCTCAACCGGCTGGACGAGATCGTGTTCTACAAGCCTCTGACCAAGAGCAACATCACCCACATCATCGACCTGCTGGTGGCCGACCTGAACCGCCGCCTGGCTGACAAGCAGCTCACCGTGGAGCTGACCCAGGCCGCCAAGGACTTCGTTATCGACAGCTCCTACGACCCCATCTACGGTGCCCGTCCCCTGCGCCGCTTCGTGCAGCACACTGTGGAGACCCTCATCAGCCGCAAGATCATTGCCGACCAGGTCTCTCCCGGCGACACCATCACCGTGGACTGTCAGAACGGTGAGCTCACCGTGGACACCCATCAGGTGCTCACCGGCGAGGTTGTAACCGAATAAGAGACCGCAACGGCGGCAGCGCACTTTCCATGCGCTGCCGCCGTTTTTTATGTCCCGGAGGGCTCCTCCCCCTCCGTCACGGTACTCACAAGGCGTGTCCCGGACCAGCGCTCGTAAAACGCCGGTCTGCCGCCCATCACCTGGGTCAGGGCCAGGAACATAAACACCAGATACCCCACCACAACAGCGCCGCCCACAGCCAGACCGGCCAGCTCCGGCATCAGCCCGTGAGCCTCCAGCCAGTCCAGCAGGCAGCGGAATACGGGGAGGCTCCAGCGTCCCACGGCCAGCAGAATGCCGTAGCGCAGCAGGTACTGGTACCACCTGGGCTGCTGCCCTTCCGCCGTAGCCAGCTTCAGCCGGGTCAGGTGGTGTCCCACCGTGCTCCCGCCCAGCAGCAAGGGGCAAAAGGCAAAATAGGCCAGCACAAACCCCTGCACCGCCGGTTCGGGCAGATACACCTGGCAGTGAAACGCCGTGGACGCCAGATTCAGCACCACCACAGCCAGCCCCAGCACAATGCCGTCATACAGCAGCGCCACCAGCCGCCGCAGGAAGGACACCCGCCGTCCACGGGCAAAGCTCACCTGGTCCATTCTCTCCCGTGTGGGGAGTACCCTGGCCACCAGCCCGGCAATCAGATACCCGATCATGCTGCCGCAGGTGTTGACCATCAGGTCGTCCACGTCAAACATGCGGTAGCTGCCCGGGTAGATGAAGTACAGTCCGCTGAGCTGCGTCAGCTCAAAAAACAGGGACAGCAGCGCCGCGAGGACCAGCGTCTTTTTCCAGCTGCACCGGAAGTAGTACCGCAGATACATGCCAAAGGGCATGGTCATCAGGAAGTTGAACGCAGTGGTCAGAAAGGCGCCGCAGGTGAAGAGGGAAACCCAGGTCTCCGGCCGGTTCCAGACAGCGTGAGAGGTCCGCATAATATCCCCCACAAAGGCAAAGGGGATCAGCTGGGCCTCGTGTCCGTGGAGCGTGGACGCCGCCTCGCTGCTGGGCAGGGGCAGAATCACCAGACAGTACACACACAGGAGGTACAGCACAAAGGAGTACACCACCAGGATGCGCATGCTGAGTACGGAGCCGTACTTGTGGTAGTTGAACGCGATATAGGGGACGGTGAACAGCACCGCCAGAATGGGGAACAGAATGGCCGCCTGCCGGATTGCCTCCAGATAGCTGCTCATGGAATCTACCTTCTCTCTCCTCTTGGATGTCTCCCAGCTTATCAGACAAAATTCAAGGAATTATTAAGAAGGACATTATTTTTTCTTTTTTCCTGTTTTCCGTCCTCTTTCAAGCCCGCAAACCCTTGGAAATACAGGGATTCTACCGCTGGTTTACCGTCTCCCACCACAAAGCGGTTGCCAAATATGCCCCGCTCGGCTATGCTGGAGACAGAAAGAAGGAGGTGCCACATATGGACAGTATCCGAACCGGAAGTTTCATCGCTTCGCTCCGCCGGGAAAAAGGCATGACCCAGAAAGAGCTGGCCTCTCTGCTGGGCATCAGCGACAAAGCCGTCAGCAAATGGGAGCGTGGTGAGAGCTACCCTGAAATCACCCTGTTCCCCGCTCTGGGCGCCACCCTGGGCGTCACCGCCGACGAGCTGATGGCTGGTGAGCGGCAATCTCACACCCGCACGGAAGCCCCCGAGCCCGTCCGCGTCCCCGAGCAAGCCCTCTATCCGCTCCTGATGGACAACGTCCGTGAGAAGGCCGCCCGTAGCGCCCTGCTGGCCTGGCTGCTGGCGGTGCTGGCCTTTGTGGTCAAGTACGCCTTCTCCGGCAACAGCCTCAGCGAAGGCGCACTCTTCCCCTGGCTGGCCCCCGGATCCGCCGCCCTGCTGGGCATCGGCGGCGCGGTGCTCCTCTTCCTGGCCTCCGGGCAGTTCTCCGCCTCCCGGCGGCAGTACCACGCCATGTCCGGCCTCACCGACAGCCGCACCCTCTCCCCCTATATTCTGCTCTTCGCTCTCACCGCGCTGTTTCTGTTGTCCAGCTTGACACTGGACGCCATGGTGGGCGGCAGTGTGCTCAACTCCAAGGATGAAAACCTGATGGTCCTCAAATCCAGCACCATCAACCTCTCCATCGTGGCCGCCTGCGTGCTGGCCGCCGCCAACCTGGCCATCCGGCGCTGGGGCGACCGACGGCCCGACCGGCCGGACAGGCTGGAGATGGTTATCACCCTGCTGACCACCCTTGCGACCGTGGCTGCCGCCCTCCTGCTGATCCGCTTCCTGTGGGACGCAGTGGAGCAGGGGTTCTACCAGCTGCCCTCTCTGCCCGACCTGGGCGAGGACGGTCCTCAGTACGGTGGGTTTGACTATCTCAAGTATCTGGTGTCCGGCCTCCAGTACGGTCTTCCCGGCGTGGCCCCCACCATTTTCGGCGGCATCGGGGTCTGCGCCCTGCTCAATCTGTTCTGGATGGTACGCCGCCGGGACCTGCGCAGCGTGGTGTGCGGTCTGGCCAATCTGGCCATCCCTGGCCTGGTGCTGGGCTGCTTCGACTTCTGGTTCAAGCTGGCCCCCTTTTATCGCGAGTGGTCTGATACATTCCTCTTTGTGGTGATAATCGGCCTGT
>CABIYL020000004.1:184507-252094 GCA_902362925.2 Clostridiales bacterium
TAGCGCGACGGGGACTCCACCCGTTATCAGGGGAGCCTGCGTTTCTGGACGCGGGAAAGTGAGCGGGCATACGGCGCACCGTATGTCAATCCGGGTGGTACCGCAGAGGTCTTCGGCCTTTGTCCCAGAGAACAGAAGTTCTGGGACGAGGGTCTTTTTTGTTGCCTTCTCCCAGAACAGCCCCAGCAAAAAACACTGAGAAGGAGCGATTACCATGACAAAGATTCCCCACAAGCTGTACCTCACCGAAGACCAGATGCCTCAGAAATGGTTCAACCTGCGCTCTGTCATGAAGGACCAGCCCGACCCCATGCTCCACCCCGGTACTCTCCAGCCCGTCACCGAGGCCGACCTGGCTCCCATCTTCTGTGAGGAGCTGGCCCGTCAGGAGCTGGACTGTACCCACGAGTACATTGACATCCCCGAGCCGGTGCTGGACATCTACAAGATGTACCGCCCCTCCCCCATCATCCGTGCCTACGACCTGGAGAAGGCCCTGGGCACCCCCGCTAAAATCTACTACAAGTACGAGGGCAACAACACCTCCGGCTCCCACAAGCTCAACTCCGCTGTACCCCAGGCCTACTACGCCAAGATGCAGGGCCTGTCCGGCGTCACCACCGAGACGGGCGCCGGACAGTGGGGCACCGCTCTCAGCGTGGCCTGCGCCTACTTCGACCTGTCCTGCGACGTGTACATGGTCAAGTGCTCCTATGAGCAAAAACCCTTCCGCAAGGCCATGATGAACGTATTCGGCGCCAACGTTACCCCATCCCCCTCCATGCTCACGGAGGTTGGCCGCAAAATTTTGGCCGAAAACCCGGGCACCACCGGCTCTCTGGGCTGCGCCATCTCTGAGGCGGTGGAGGCCGCTGTCACCGGCGGCGACAAGCGGTATGTGCTGGGCAGCGTGCTCAACCAGGTACTCCTCCACCAGTCCATCATCGGCCTGGAGTGCAAGCAGGCCCTGGAGCAGCTGGGCGAGTACCCCGATATCGTGGTGGGCTGCGCCGGCGGCGGCTCCAATCTGGGCGGCCTCATCGCCCCCTTTGTGGCCGACAAAATCCGTGGCGTGAAGAACCCCCGCATTGTGGCGGTGGAGCCCGCCTCCTGCCCCTCCCTCACCCGTGGTAAATACGCCTACGACTTCTGTGACACCGGCAAGGTCACCCCCCTGGCCCGGATGTACACCCTGGGCAGCGGCTTCATCCCCGCCCCCAACCACGCAGGCGGCCTGCGCTATCACGGCATGAGCCCCGTGCTCTCCAAGCTCTACCACGACGGGTACATGGAGGCGGTGAGCTACCAGCAGACCCAGGTCTTTGAGGCCGCCGTATTCTTCGCCAAGCACGAGACCATCCTCCCTGCCCCTGAGTCCTCCCACGCCATCAAGGGCGCCATCGACGAGGCCCTCAAGTGCAAGGAGACCGGTGAGGCCAAGACCATTCTCTTCGGTCTCACCGGCACCGGCTACTTCGACATGACCGCCTATGAGAACTACCTCAGCGGCAAAATGACCGACTATGTGCCCACCGACGCCGACCTCCAGAAGGGCTTTGACTCCCTGCCCGACATCCCCCAGAATAAGGGTATCTGAACACAGAAAATCCCCCGGACCTGCGGTCCGGGGGATTGTTTTGCAAAAGAAGACGGCACGAAAATCGCGCCGTCCTCCCTTTTTATCTGATTAGAGCACCTTGCAGATGCGCTCCACAGCCTCCACGGTGGCGTCCGCGCCGCCGAAGGCGGTCAGGCGGATATAGCCCTCGCCGCTGGGGCCGAAACCGGCGCCGGGGGTGGTGACCACGTTGGCCTGGTGAAGCAGCTTGTCGAAGAACTCCCAGGAGCCCATGCCGTCGGGGGTCTTGGCCCAGACGTAGGGGGAGTTCTCGCCGCCGGACACGGTGAGACCGGCGGCCTTCAGGCCGTCAAAGATAACCTTGGCGTTGCGCTTGTAGAAGGCGATGTTCTCCATGACCTGGGCGTGGCCTTCAGGGGTGTAGATGGCCGCGGCGCCCCGCTGGACCACATAGGGCACGCCGTTGAACTTGGTGCACTGGCGGCGGTTCCACAGGGCGTTCAGGCTGGCGCCGTCCCGCTCCAGGGCCTTGGGCACCACGGTGTAGGCGCAGCGGGTGCCGGTGAAGCCGGCGGTCTTGGAGAAGGAGCGGAACTCAATGGCGCAGGTCTTGGCGCCGGGAATCTCAAAGATGGTGTGGGGGATCTCCGGGTCGGAGATGAAGGCCTCATAGGCGGAGTCGAAGAGGATCACGCTGCCGTTGGCGTTGGCCCAGTCCACCCAGGCCTGGAGCTGAGCACGGGTGGCCACAGCGCCGGTGGGGTTGTTGGGGAAGCAGAGGTAGACCAGGTCGGCCTTCTCCTCAGGGATGGCGGGGGCAAAGCCGTTCTCCGCCACGCAGGGCATGTAGACCAGACGGTTCCACTTGCCGGTCTCCTCGCTGAAGTCACCGGCACGGCCGGCCATGGCGTTGGTGTCCACATAGACGGGGTACACCGGGTCGCACACCGCAACCACGTTGTCGGTGCCGAAGATATCGCCGATGTTGCCGCAGTCGCTCTTGGCGCCGTCGGAGACGAAAATCTCGGAGGGGTCAATCTCCACGCCACGGGCGTGGTAATCGTGGGCGGCAATAGCCTCCCGGAGGAAGTCGTAGCCCTGCTCGGGGCCGTAGCCGTGGAAGCCCTCGGCGGTGGCCATCTCGTCCACGGCCGCGTGCATGGCGGCGGTGACGGCAGGCACCAGGGGCTTGGTCACGTCGCCGATGCCCAGACGGATAAGCTTCTTGTCCGGGTTGGCGTCGGCGTATACCGACACCCGGCGGGCGATCTCGGAAAACAGGTAGCTGCCGGGCAGCTTGAGGTAATTGCGGTTAATGGTGGTCATATGCATCCTCCGTATCTGCTCCGCCCCGGGGACCCGGGCGGAAATTTTCTGCTGTAACGCATTACAGTGGCTTAGCAGGCACTATTGTACCGCGTTTTTCTCCCGGACACAACGGTAATTTTCGTTTTCCAGGGAAATTTCTCCTTCAAACACCGTCACTGCCGGGCCGGTCATGTAGAGATGGCCGTTCTCCTCGGCCCAGCGGACCTCCAACTCGCCGCCGGGCAGATGGACTGTGGTATGTCTGGACACCAGTCCGGCACGGGCGGCGGCGGTCAGAGCGGCGCAGGCGCCCGTGCCGCAGGCCAGGGTCTCGCCGCTCCCCCGCTCCCATACACGCACCTTCAGGCCGCCCCGGTCGTCGTTCTGGGCGAACTCCACGTTCACCCGGTCGGGAAAAGCCGGGTGGCGCTCCAATGCGGGGCCAAGCTCCGCCAGGTTCAGGGCGTCCACCCCGTCGCAGAACACCACGGCGTGGGGGTTGCCCACCGATACGGGGAAAGCCTGCCAGGTCCGCCCCGCCGCCATCAGCTTCACCGGCGGCGACAGCTCCGGCCGCCCCATATCCACCAGCACCGACTGCACCAGCCCGTCCCGGAGGAACAGCTCCAGGTAGCGCACCCCGGAGGCGGTCTCCACCGTCAGAAGGGAGGTCTTTCTGGTCAGCCCCTTGTCATACACATACTTGCCCAGGCAGCGGATGCCGTTGCCGCACATGGCCCCTTCCGAGCCGTCGGCGTTGAAAATCCGCATGCCGAAGTCCGCCCGCTCCGACGGGCAGATGCAGATCAGCCCGTCCGCGCCCACGCCGAAGTGGCGGTCGGACAGCCGGACCGCCAGCTCAGGCAGATTGTCCGGCAAGCCGCCGGTACAGTTGAGATACACATAATCATTGCCCAGACCCTGCATTTTGGTAAAGCGCATGGCTCTCTCCCCCGCCGCCCCGCCGGATTTCCGGCGGGACACCCTGCGGGGGCTGTCCCCCGGAGCGGGGCCGTTCCCCTTATCCCTATGCGCCGCAGTCCTCGCTGAGAACCTGCCGGGCGGTGTCCAGCAATCGGGAGCCGCTGTCCATGCTCCGCTTCTGGAGGTAGCGGTGGGCCTCCTCCTCCGAGATGCCCCGGCTGGACATCAGGACGGCCTTGGCCTGCTCCACCACCGCCTTCTCCTCCTCGCTGCGGCGGGGCCGGGTCATCTTCTCCAGCCGGTGCCCCACCTGGAGCAGCAGCCGCACCGAGGCGATCAGGTCCCCACGGGACACCGGTGAGGCCAGCTTGAAGATATCGTCGCTCTCGCACATCTCCAGCATGCTCTGGGCCGCTATCATCAGCATGGCGCAGGCCGGAGGCAGGTCCTCAAACAGGTGCTCGGCGGACTCGTCGTGGAATTTGTACCCGCAGACCACGGCGGAGATGCGCTGCTTGCTCACCACCCGCTTGACCTCGGCGGCGCTGCGGCAGACCACGCAGGCGGCGGTGCCGGAGCTCTCCAGAATCTCCCGGATGCGCCGGCTGCTCTCCTCCTTGGCAAAGGCCACGATAATTTTTTCCATCTTCCGCTCTGCTCCTTCCTGTGAGGAGTATGCGCCGGGGGGACGGCGCGCCTGTTCCGCCCCGTCCCCCCGGTTTTGCCGGCAGTGCCGGAGCTGTCATTTGGTTTTGCTTAGTAGTTAATAATATACTTCTCCCGCTCCCAGGAGGACACACGGGTTCGATATTCATCCCACTCTTTTTTCTTGCCCTCGATGTAGTTGTGGGCAACGTGCTCGCCCAGGGTGTCCAGCACCAGCGTGTCCGCCTCCATCAGGCGGATAGCCTCCTCCAGAGAGTTGGGCAGGCTGGTGATGCCGTGGGCCTTCCGGGTCTCCTCGTCCATGGCGTAGATGTTCTTGGTGATCTCTGCGGGAGGAGTCAGGCCCTTCTCGATACCGTCCAGACCGGCGGCCAGACACACGGCAAAGGCCAGATAGGGGTTGCAGGCCGGGTCGGGAGAGCGCAGCTCCACTCGGGTGGACTGGCCGCGGGAGGCGGGGATTCGGATGAGGGCGGAGCGGTTGGAGGCGGACCAGGCCAGATAGCAGGGGGCCTCATAGCCGGGCACCAGCCGCTTGTAGGAGTTGACCAGGGGGTTGGTGATGGCGGCCATGCCGGGCACGTGGCGCAGCAGGCCGGCGATGAAGCTGTACGCCTCACGGGACAGGCCCCGCTCGTCGTTGGGATCGTAGAACACGTTCTTGCCATCACGGAACAGGGACATGTTGGTGTGCATGCCGGAACCGGCCACGCCAAAGATGGGCTTGGGCATGAAGGTGGCGTGGAGGCCGTTCTTCTGGGCCAGGGTCTTGACCGCCAGCTTGAAGGTCATGATGTTGTCGGCGGCGTGGAGGGCCTCGGCGTACTTGAAGTCGATCTCGTGCTGGCCCTGGGCGCACTCGTGGTGGCTGGCCTCAATCTCAAAGTCCATCTGCTCCAGGGCCATGCAGATCTCCCGGCGGGTGGATTCGCCGTGGTCCAGAGGGCCCAGGTCGAAGTAACCGGCCTCGTCGTTGGTCTTGGTGGTGGGCTTGCCCTCGTCGTCGGTCTGGAACAGGAAGAACTCCGCCTCAGGACCCACGTTAAAGGTGTCAAAGCCCATGTCGTGGGCCTTCTGGATGGTCCGCTTCAGCACGTCACGGGGGTCGCCCACAAAGGGAGAGCCGTCGGTGTTGTACACATCGCAGATAAGCCGGGCCACCTTGCCGTGGCCGGGCCGCCAGGGGAACACGCGGAAGGTCCGCAGGTCGGGGTAGAGATACTGGTCAGACTCGTCGATACGGACAAAGCCGTCGATGGAGGAGCCGTCGAACATGCACTGGTTGTTGACGGCCTTCTCAATCTGGGAAGCGGTGATGGCCACGTTTTTCAGCTGGCCGAAGATGTCCGTAAACTGGAGGCGGATGAACTCAATGTCCTCCTCCCTGACAATGCGAATGATGTCTTCCTTCGTGTGAAGGTGGGTCATGGTGCGTGTCCCCTTTCATCCTCAAAAAAATCATTTTCTCTGTGTTCCGTCGAAAAAAGGCGCTCCGATCCCCTGAAGGGCGGAACGCCTTTGTTCTCAGCCATTGTTTTGAGTATAAGCACTTCCGGGCTTGTTGTCAATCGGCAAAATTATCGGCTTTTTTCGTCAATTGTCCGAAGTTTCCGTTTTTGTTGACAAGGACCCCTGTGCGCCCCCTCGGCCCGGACTGCCGCGCACATATTCTGACCCGCTTCCTTTTCTATACAGGTAAAGAGTTTTGCGCCGTCCCCCCACGGAATTTTTTCCAGCACCCCCTTGACAAATCAAGTTAGCTGATGTAAACTCAATCCGTTCCAATGGTTAGTATAAGCTAATCGCAATTCTAAATGAACCCTAACAGTCGGGAGGAGCGCTTATGATGCCGCTTACAATGGCAAAAGCCGGTGAGACGGTCACCATCCGGAAAATCACCGGTAAGGATGAAATCCGCCTGCATCTGGCGGAGCTGGGCTTTGTTGTGGACGGTACGGTCACGGTGGTCAGTGAAATCGCCGGCAACCTGATCCTTCGGGTCAAGGACAGCCGGGTTGCCCTGGACAAGACCATGGCCAACCGAATCATGATTTGAGAGGAGCAGGGATATGAGAACACTCAGGGACGCAAAGGTGGGCGATACCGTCACCGTCGCCAAGCTTCACGGCGAGGGCGCCGTCAAGCGCCGCATCATGGACATGGGCATCACCAAGGGGGTGGCCATCCATGTGCGGAAGGTGGCCCCTCTGGGGGACCCCATGGAGCTGAATGTGCGGGGCTACGAGCTGAGCGTGCGCAAGGCGGACGCGGAGATGATCGAAATCCAGTGATGTGTGTTGTCTGAGCACCGGCGGCGAAAGCCGCCTGTTTTTCGGCAGTACAGTTAGCATATGCTAATGGAAAGGGAGTAACAAGATGGAGTACAAAATCGCGCTGGCAGGCAACCCGAACTGCGGCAAAACTACGCTGTTCAACGCCCTGACCGGCTCCAGTCAGTATGTGGGCAACTGGCCCGGCGTCACCGTGGAGAAGAAGGAGGGCAAGCTGAAGGGCCACAAGGATGTGGTCATTCAGGACCTGCCCGGTATCTATTCCCTCTCCCCCTACACTCTGGAGGAGGTGGTGGCCCGGAGCTACCTGGTCAATGAAAAGCCCGACGCCATCCTCAACATTGTGGACGGCACCAACATCGAGCGCAACCTGTACCTCACCACTCAGCTCATCGAGCTGGGCATCCCGGTGGTGGTGGCAGTGAACATGATCGACCTGGTCCGCAAGAACGGCGACAAGATCGACCTGGACCGGCTGGCCAACGCCCTGGGCTGCCAGGTGGTGGAGATGAGCGCCCTGAAGGGCGAGGGCGGCATGGCCGCCGCAGAAAAGGCCCTGGAGCTGGCCAAGACCCACAAGGCCGGCGAGCTGCCCCACGTGTTCACCGGCAGCGTGGAGCACGCCATCGCCCACATTGAGGAGTCCATCCAGGGCAAGGTAGACGACCGGTACCTCCGCTGGTATGCCATCAAGCTCTTTGAGCGGGACGAGAAGGTGCTGGAGCAGCTGGGTCTGTCCCCCGAGCTGAAAAAGCACCTGGAGCTGCACATCGCCGACTGCGAACACGAGCTGGACGACGACGCCGAGAGCATCATCACCAACCAGCGCTACTCCTACATCAGCTCCGTGGTGGACAAAGCGGTGAGAAAGAAGAAGGCTGCCCACAGCCTGACCATCTCCGACAAGATTGACCGGGTGGTCACCAACCGCATCGCCGCCCTGCCCATCTTTGTGGCCGTCATGCTGTTGGTGTACGCCATCTCCATGGGCGGCTGGACCGTCTCCATCGGCACCCACCTCACCGACTGGGCCAACGACGGCCTGTTCGGCGACGGCTGGTTCGTCCCCTTTACCGCCGATACAGACGCCTGGGATGAGGATTCCGGCGCCTGGGAGGAGGCCTCCGCCATTATTGCGGCCTACGACGCGGGCGAGTCCGCGGCCTATCTCTACGACGACGAGGCCGGCGAGACCACGACCCTTGCGGTCAATGAGGAGACCTATCAGGCCGCCCTCGCCGTGGCCGAGCCCGACCCCAGCGACTACGGCACCTGGGTACCCGGCCTGCCTGTCCTGGTGGAAAACGGCCTGACCGCCATCGGCTGCAATGATGTGCTCCAGTCCCTGATTCTGGACGGCATCATCGGCGGCGTGGGCGCGGTGCTGGGCTTTGTGCCTCAGATGCTGGTCCTCTTCCTGCTGCTGTCCATCCTGGAGGATGTGGGCTATATGGCCCGCGTCGCCTTTATCATGGACCGGATCTTCCGCCGCTTCGGCCTGTCCGGCAAGAGCTTTATCCCCATGCTGGTGGCCACCGGCTGCGGCGTGCCCGGCATCATGGCCTCCCGCACCATTGAGCAGGAGCGGGACCGGAGAATGACCATTATGACCACCGGCTTCATCCCCTGCGGCGCCAAGATGCCCATCATCGCCCTGTTCGCCGGCGCTCTGTTCGGCGGCTCGGCCTGGGTGGCCACCTCCGCCTATTTCATCGGCGTAGCCGCGGTGATCATCTCCGGTATCATCCTGAAGAAGACCAAGATTTTCGCCGGTGACCCCGCCCCCTTCGTCATGGAGCTGCCCGCCTACCACGCCCCCGCCGCCGTCAACGTACTGCGGGCCACCTGGGAGCGGGGCTGGTCCTTCATCAAGCGGGCCGGCACCGTCATCCTCCTCTCCTCCATCATCCTCTGGTTCCTCCAGGGCTTCGGTTTTGTGGACGGCGTGTTCCAGATGGTGGAGGACAACAACGACTCCCTGCTGGCCGCCATGGGCCACACCGTCGCCTTTATCTTCGCGCCGCTGGGCTTCGGCACCTGGCAGGCCACCGTGGCCACGGTCACCGGCCTCATCGCCAAGGAGGAGGTGGTCTCCACCTTCGGCGTCCTGTTCCCGGGCAACCTCACCATGGATATGGCCGCCGCCTTCACGCCGATTGCCGCCTACTCCTTCATGATTTTCAACCTGCTGTGCGCCCCCTGCTTCGCCGCCATGGGCGCCATCAAGCGGGAGATGAACAACTGGAAGTGGACCCTGGGCGCCATCGGCTACATGTGCGGCTTCGCCTATGTGGCGGCTCTCATGGTCTACCAGCTGGGCGGCCTGCTGACCGGCGCTGTGTCCTTCGGCGCGGGCACTGTGGCGGCCCTGGTCCTTCTGGCCGGACTCATCTACCTGCTCCTCCGCAGGAACAAGTACGAAGACCATCCTCTGGGCGCCCGGGCCGTCAGCGCGGCGGCCAAGTAACGCGCATATATTCCACGGCGGGCGGCATACGCCGCCCGCCGCTGTCACCCTCAGAAAGGAGCTGTTTCCTATGGCAGACATCATCATCGGCCTCATCATCGCGGCGGTCTGCGTGGCCATCATCGCCAGAGGCATCCACAACCGCCGCCAGGGCAAGCACAGCTGCTCCGGCTCCTGCGGCAGCTGTGGCTGCGGCTGCGGCGGCTGCGCCTCCTCCGGCACATGCCACACCGGTCAGACCATCTCCAAATAACCGACCTATGAAAAACCCGGCGCTCCAGACTGGAGCGCCGGGTTTTTGTGTTATTCCTGGGAATTGGCCCCGCAGATGGCCAGCACAAAGGCCCGCAGAGCGTTCATCCGTTCCGCCTCGTCCTCCGGCCAGGGGATGTCCCCCATGTGGTCGGCCAGCAGAACGGGCACCTTGTAGTTGTATACCTCCTGGGCCACCTCCATCTCCACGCCGTCCACCGTGTGGTCGGGGCCGCCGTTGACAATGATACCCTTCAGATTGGGCAGCTTGTCCAGCTCCTCGGCGGTAATGCTGTGGGGGTAGAGGGCGCTGTCCACGCCCAGGGACTGAATTTCCTTCAGCAGCCGCTCATTTTCCCGGCTGCCCAGGTTCAGTACCGCAATCATATCCCGCGTCATGGGGATGACCTCCTTTTATCTGTTCTGCCCGGTCCGGTCCCAGTCCAGCGCCACCCACTGGGCGTTGGGTACGTTGAACCGGTAGAGGGCCTTATTGTCAAAGGGCACTCCTGCCTGCCAGCCCAGCACCGCACGGATCACCCCGCTGTGGCACACCACCAGGGCAGTCTCCCCCGGACCGGCGGCAACGGCGTCCAGGGCGGGGAGAATCCGCTCCAGGGCGTCCCTCAGGGACTCCCCATCCGGCGGTCCCACCTTCATCCGGTCCACCTGGTAGGCCTCGTACTCCTCTGCCCACTGGCGCTCAATCTCCGGCCAGGTGCAGCCCTCCCACGCGCCGAAGCTCACCTCCCGCAGGTCCTCCACCGGGATGGGCTCCAGCTCCAGATGGCGGCAGACAATTTCCGCCGTCTCAAAGGCCCGGCGCTTGGGGCTTGCGTAGCAGATATCTATCTTCTCTCCGCTCTCGGCCAGACGGCGGCCCAGCTCCTCCGCCTGCGTGCGGCCCTTGTCGTTCAAATCGGTGTCGCTGGCGCCCTGGACACGGCCGGCGGCGTTCCAGTCCGTCTCTCCGTGCCTGGCCAATATGATTCTCATGGGCAATTCTCCATTCTCTCTTTACAGCATCCGCTTCAGGTACCGCCCCGTGTAGGACGCCTCACAGGCCGCCACTTCCTCCGGCGTGCCGGTCACGACGATGCTGCCGCCGCCGTCGCCGTTCCCACCCGGCTCCCGCCCGGCGGGAGCCCTGTCTCATTTTACCTGCGCGGGCGGAACGAATCCGCCCGGCATCAAGGTTTTGGCCGCAGGCCAAAACACTTGTGGTGGCGGCGACGGCGCGCATTACAGCATCCGCTTCAGGTATTGACCCGTGTAGGACCCCTCGCAGGCCGCCACTTCCTCCGGCGTACCGGTCACCACAATATTTCCGCCGCCGTCGCCGCCCTCGGGGCCCAGGTCGATGATGTGGTCGGCGGTCTTGATGACGTCCAGGTTGTGCTCAATGACCACCACCGTGTTGCCCACCTCCACCAGCTTTTGGAGCACCTCGATGAGCTTGTGGACGTCGGCGGTGTGGAGTCCGGTGGTGGGCTCGTCCAAAATATAGATGGTCTGGCCGGTGCTCCGCTTGGACAGTTCGGTGGCCAGCTTCACCCGCTGGGCCTCACCGCCGGACAGGGTGGTGGAGGGCTGGCCCAGCTTGATATAGCTCAGGCCCACCTCATACAGGGTCTGGAGCTTGTTGTAGATGCGGGGCAGGTTCTCGAAGAAGGGCAGCGCCTCCTCCACGGTCATGTCCAGCACCTCATAGATGTTCTTGCCCTTGTAGCGCACCTCCAGGGTCTCCCGGTTGTACCGCTTGCCCTTACACACCTCGCAGGGCACATAGATATCGGGCAGAAAGTGCATCTCAATCTTGATGAGACCGTCGCCCTGGCAGGCCTCGCACCGTCCGCCCCGCACGTTGAAGGAGAAGCGGCCCGGGCCGTAGCCCCTGGCCTTGGCGTCCTGGGTGGAGGCGAACAGGTCCCGGATGTCGTTGAACAGCCCGGTGTAGGTGGCAGGGTTGGACCGGGGAGAGCGGCCGATGGGGGACTGGTCGATGTCGATGACCTTGTCCAGATACTGCTCTCCCTCAATGCCCTTGCTCTTGCCCGGCCGGAGCTTGGCCCGGTTCAGGTCGGCGGCCAGCTTCTTATAGAGAATCTCGTTGACCAGGCTGGACTTGCCCGAGCCGGAGACGCCGGTGACGCAGGTAAAGGTACCCAGCGGGATGGACACGTCAATGTCCCGCAGGTTGTTCTCCGCAGCGCCCCGGATGGTGAGCATCTTGCCGTTGCCCTTCCGTCGCTCAGTGGGCACGGGGATCTTCTTCCGGCCGGACAGGTAGTCGCCGGTGATGGAGCCGGGGGTGTTCATGACCTCCTCGGCGGTGCCTGCGGCCACCACATTGCCGCCGTGGACGCCCGCACCCGGGCCGATGTCCACGATATAGTCGGCGGCTCTCATGGTGTCCTCATCGTGCTCCACCACCAGCAGGGTGTTGCCCAGGTCCCGCAGGTGCTTCATGGTGTCCAGCAGCATGTCGTTGTCCCGCTGGTGCAGGCCGATGGAAGGCTCGTCCAGAATGTAGAGCACCCCCATGAGGGAGGAGCCGATCTGGGTGGCCAGCCGGATGCGCTGGCTCTCGCCGCCGGACAGGGTTGCCGCCGACCGGCTCAGGGTCAGGTACTGGAGGCCCACACTCTGGAGGAAGCCCAGACGGCTCTTAATCTCCTTGAGAATGCGCTCGGCAATGAGCATCTGCTGGTCGGTGAGGGTCAGATGGTCGATAAAGTCCAGGGCGTCGGTCACCGACTTGCGGCAGAACTCGTCGATGTTGATGCCGCCCACCGTCACCGCCAGGGACTCCTTGCGCAGCCGCCGGCCGCCGCAGTCGGGACAGGGCCGCTCGCTCATGCACTCCTCCAGCTCCCGGCGCACCGCGTCGGACTGGGTCTCACGATAGCGGCGCTCCAGGTTGTTGCACACGCCCTCAAAGGCCTGGTACAGCGTGCCCTGGCCCCGCTCCCGGTCATAGGTCAGCTTCAACTTCTCCCCCTTGGTGCCGTAGAGGATGATGTTCATCACCTCAGGGGGCAGGTCCTTCACCGGGGTGGTCAGCTTGAACTTGTACTGCTTGGCCAGGGCGTCAAAGTACATCCGGGAGATGGAGTCCCCCTTGATGTTGTTCCAGCCGGAGGCGGTGATGGCCCCCTCCAGGATGGACAGGTCCTTGTTGGGGATGACGATGTCCGGGTCCACCTTCAGCTGGGCGCCCAGACCGGTACAGGTGGGGCAGGCGCCGAAGGGGTTATTGAAGGAGAACATGCGGGGGGTCAGCTCCTCGATGGAGATGCCGCAGTCCTCACAGGCGTAGTTCTGGGAGAAGAGGATGTCCCGGTCCTCCCCCACCACGTTGATGATCACAATGCCACCCGCCAGGTTGGAGGCCACCTCCACCGAGTCGGTGAGCCGCTGGGCGATGTCCGGCTTGATGACCAGCCGGTCCACCACCACCTCGATGCTGTGCTTCTTGTTCTTGTCCAGCTTGATCTCCTCGGTCAGGTCGTAGATGGACCCGTCCGCCCGGACGCGGACATAGCCCGACTTGCGGGCGTCCTCAAAGACCTTCTGGTGCTCGCCCTTCTTGCCACGGATGACGGGGGCCAGCACCTGAATACGGGTAGCCTCGGGCAGGGTGAGGACCTGGTCGATGATCTGGTCGATGGTCTGCTGTTTGATCTCCTTGCCGCACTTGGGGCAGTGTGGAGTGCCCACCCGGGCCCAGAGCAGACGGAGGTAGTCGTAAATCTCGGTCACCGTGCCCACGGTGGAGCGGGGGTTCTTGGAGGTGGTCTTCTGGTCGATGGAGATGGCGGGGCTCAGGCCGTCGATGTAGTCCACATCCGGCTTCTCCATCTGGCCCAGGAACATCCGGGCGTAGGAGCTGAGGGACTCCACATAGCGGCGCTGTCCCTCGGCGTAGATGGTGTCAAAGGCCAGGGAGGATTTGCCCGAGCCGGACAGACCGGTGAGCACCACCAGCTTGTCCCGGGGAATCTCCACGTCAATGTTCTTCAGGTTGTTCTCCCGGGCGCCTTTGACGTAAATATGGTCCAGCATAATCGTTGGTTCTCCTTTTTGGATTTCAGGGTAATTCCTCCGGCCTGGCCGGCCGGGCAAATGGGACCAGGTCTTGACGGACTGCGCCCCAGCGCCGGTAGTTTTCCCGGCCCTGCCGCAGGGTCATACCCCGGTTCTCATCACTGGGCGCGTCCTCTCCCGGGTCGAACACATCGTTCTCCCAGAAGCAGACGGGGCAGATATAGGCCATGGCCTCCTCTTTTGGGACGGGGAAGGTCAGACAGCCGCAGCAGGGGCACGGAAACTGTCCCACCGGTTCCTCCGTCTCGGGAGATGGCGGGGGTTCCAGCGGTTCCGGGGTGCAGACGGGTCCTTCGGAGGTCGAAATCATAAAGCTGTCGCTGGTGGCCCGGGGCAGATATGGGAACTTCGGTCGGTGCTCCACAGATATTCTCCTCCCATCCGGGCTCCATCAAGCCAGCAGCACCCGGAACGCAATCACAAGGCTGACCAGCAGGATGGCAGCACCAGCCACGCCGCAGAGGATACGCACCCCTTTGGGCGGCCTCTCATTGGTTGCCACGGCCAGCAGGGCCAGGGCGGTCAGTCCCACCAGCGTGGGCCAGTAAGCCACCAGCAGGACGCCCAGGGTCACCCCCAGGTCAACTCCCAAAAAGTTCATGGTGTGTGCTCCTTATTCACCAGATGACGCAGGCAATGCGTAGCGCTTCGCCGTCCGTCAAAATCGTCATGTGGTTGATACCTGTTTCTATAACCGGTACACCTTTCCGGGTATATCGCTTTTCATAATGGCTGTGGACGAGAAAAACGCCCTCTTGCTCCGTCCATTCCACACTGGTCTGATGTTCGTGGAATCCCTCTTTGAACAGCTCCGGATAGTCACGGACTGCCGTCTCAAATTCCCGGATATGTTCATCCGGCGTTTTTGACCGATACCCGCCGTTCTCCATTCGCTCCAGCAGCAGAGCATCCTGGCGGAACAGAGCACGAAATCTGTCGGCGGGAAAGGGCTCACCGGCCTGGAATGAAATCGTACGGTAGAACCTGTCCAGGAATTTTTCAAGCATGGCAGGTTCCGCCTCTCTCCGGGCAGGCTGTTTCCGCCAGCATGCGGCGGATGCCGTCAGTCAGGAGGGTGATGTTCTCCTCCTGAAAGACCGTGTCACGGCCGGTGTGGATGCGGTCCATGTACCAGCCCAGCCGCTTCCCCTTCTTCAGGGCGCACACCCCCGCTGCACGGCGGAAGGAGGCGTTGTCCGAGGGGTAGAAGCCGAAGCCCCGCACCACCTCCACCGTCTTTCCACTCTGTGGAAGAAAGGCCCCCTCAATCCGGGCCAAGGCGGCCCCGTCCTTCTTCAGGGCGGTGGTGGGGTAGAACTGGATGGAGCTGCCGTCGGACACGCAGTCGAAGTTAAGCACCAGCTTCTCCTCCTTCACCCGCTTGTGCTTACGGGCAAAGGCGGCGGAACCCAGCATGCCCCGCTCCTCGTTGTCGAAGAACACGAAGCAGGCTTTCTTCCTCAGTTCCGGCGGCAGGGTGAGGGCGCTCTCCAGCAAGGTGACCACGCCGGAGGTGTTGTCGTTGGCGGTGTGCCGGTTGGCCTTTCCGAAAAACACCCACCAGATGCAGAACGCGCACACCAGCCAGCCGGGCAGCATAACCGCCAGGCTTGGCAGCTCCGTCATATACCCAATCAGCGCGGAGACAAAGGATACCACCGCTACCGCGAAAAACATTACCACCACAATCAGCAGCTGGTAGAGAAGGTACACGCCCATATTCCGGGGTGTGATGAAGTTGGGAAAGGGCAGCACAGCTTGGGTGTCGTAGTGGGCGGTGAAGAGCACATCCGCCTTCTCCGGGTCACCGGCGATGACATTGGTACCCGAGAAACGTCCGCTCTCCTCGGTGACGGTCCAGCCCGCCCCCTCCAGCTCCCGGCGCAGCCAGGCCCGGAAGGCCCGCTTCTGCCCTGAGGACTTGCGGATTTGGAAGTCCGATAATATCTTTTGGGACTGCTCGGTCATAAATTGGCCTCGCTTTCTCTCTTTCAGCCTGTCTTGCGGGGTTATCCCTCGCCCCGCAGCTTGATGATCTTGTCTCTCAGAATGGCGGCGTACTCGAATTCCAGCATCTTGGAGGCCTCCTTCATCTCCTTCTCCAGCTTGGCGATGGCCTCCAGGCGCTGCTGCTTGGTCATCTGCTTCTGGCTGAAGTCGAACTTCTTGGTCTCCTCCACCTCGCCGGACAGCTCGATGAGGTTGCGCACCGACTTGACCACCGTCTTGGGCACAATGCCGTGGGCCTCGTTGAAGGCGTCCTGCTTCTCCCGGCGGCGCTCGGTCTCGTCGATGGCGGCCCGCATGGAGGGGGTGATCTTGTCGGCGTACATAATAACCAGGCCGTCGGCGTTTCGGGCGGCACGGCCGATGGTCTGGATGAGGGAGGTCTCGCTGCGGAGGAAGCCCTCCTTGTCCGCGTCCAGGATGGCCACCAGGCTCACCTCGGGCAGGTCCAGGCCCTCACGCAGCAGGTTGATGCCCACCAGCACATCGAACACGCCCAGACGCAGGTCCCGGATGATCTCCTGCCGCTCGATGGTGTCGATGTCGTGGTGCATATAGCGGACCTTGATGCCCGCGTTTTTCAGGTAGGCGGTGAGGTCCTCGGCCATCCGCTTGGTGAGGGTGGTGACCAGCACACGCTCCTTCCGCTCGGTACGGGCGTTGATCTCGCCGATGAGGTCGTCGATCTGGCCCTCCACCGGTCGCACCTCGATACGGGGGTCCAGCAGGCCGGTGGGCCGGATGACCTGCTCCACCACCTGGCCGGAACGGGTGCGCTCGTACTCGCCGGGGGTGGCAGAGACGTAGATGACCTGGTTGACCCGCTGTTCGAACTCGTCGAACTTCAAGGGCCGGTTGTCGTAGGCGCAGGGCAGACGGAAGCCGTAGTCCACCAGGGTGGTCTTGCGGGCGTGGTCGCCGTTGTACATGGCCCGCACCTGGGGCAGAGTGACGTGGCTCTCGTCGATGAACATGAGAAAGTCCTTGGGGAAGTAGTCCAGCAGGGTGTGGGGCGGCGTACCAGCGGGACGGCCTTCGATGACCCGGGAATAGTTCTCAATGCCGGAGCAATAGCCCAGCTCCTGCATCATCTCGATGTCGTACATGACCCGCTGCTTGAGCCGCTGGGCCTCCACCAGCTTGTTCTCCCGCTCGAAGAAGGCTACCCGCTCCTCCAGCTCCTTGTAAATCTCGCCGATGGCGGCGTCCATCTTCTCCTTGGGGGTGACGTAGTGGGTGGCGGGCCAGATGGGCACGTGGTTGAGGATGCGGATGGGGGTGCCGGTGACGGCGTTGACCTCGCTGATGCGGTCAATCTCGTCCCCGAAGAACTCCACCCGGATGGCGGAATCCTTCCAGTAGGCGGGGTAGATCTCCACCGTGTCGCCACGGACCCGGAACATGTTCCGCTCAAAGGCGATGTCGTTGCGCTCATAGCGGATCTCCACCAGCCGCTTGAGGAGCACATCCCGCTCCATCTCCATGCCCACTCGGAGGGAGACCATCATCTTGGCAAAGTCCTCGGGCTCGCCCAGGCCGTAGATACAGGACACGGAGGACACCACAATCACATCCCGCCGCTCCAGTAGGGCGCAGGTGGCGGACAGCCGCAGGCGGTCAATCTCGTCGTTGGTGGCGGCGTCCTTCTCGATGAAGGTGTCAGTGTGGGGAATATAGGCCTCGGGCTGGTAGTAGTCGTAGTAGGAGACGAAATACTCCACCGCATTGTTGGGAAAAAACTCCTTGAACTCGGCGCACAGCTGGGCGGCCAGGGTCTTGTTGTGGGCCAGCACCAGGGTGGGCCGCTGGAGCTTCTCGATGGTCTTGGCCATGGTAAAGGTCTTGCCGGAGCCGGTGACGCCCAGCAGGGTCTGCTCCTGGAGCCCCATCTCCACACCGTTGGCCAGGGCCTCAATGGCCTGGGGCTGATCGCCCGCAGGCTTGTATTCGCTGACTACCTCAAATTTGGGCATACCATCACCTCGTACATCCATTCTATCAAAACGTATGTTCTATTGCAACCTCTATTTATAGTATTTCCATCAGAAAGCCGCTGTCCCGCATGGACACCATATCGTCATCCACAAAAATCAGATGGTCCACCAGGAGAACCCCCACCTGGCGGAGCAGTTCTCTCAGGTAAAGGGTGGTCTGCTTGTCCTCATCGGAGGGCAGAGCCAGACCGGACACGTGGTTGTGGGCCAGAATCACCCGGGAAGCGTTGTGGTTGAGGGCGGCCTCCACAATCGCGCGGGGCGCAATCTCGGCAGCGTTCACGTTCCCCTCCCCCACCTTGGGACAGCCCAGATACTTACACTTGCCGTCCATGCACAGGAGATAGACCATCTCGTTCCGTGCGCCGTAGAACAACGGCTCAAACACCTCACGGGCGGCCCGGGTGGAGTCCACGATGTCCTCCAGGCTGGCGCGGGACACGCCGTACCGCCTGCCCAGTTCCTTGACGGCCCGGAAGAGCACCGCCGCCCGCTCCCCTACCCCCTTCACCTGGGAGAGGGCCTCAGGCGGGGCGTCCAGCACGCCCTGAAGGGAACCAAACCGGTCCAGCAGGTCGTGGGCCAACGGGTTTGTATCCTGCCGAGGCAGCACATAGAACAGCAGCAGCTCCAGCACCTTGTGGTCGGGGAAGGACTCCGGCCTGGCCATAAACTCCTTGCGCAGCCTGTCTCTGTGTCCCGTATGGTCCGCCATGTCCTTCCCTCCTCTCATCATCAAAAGCGCAAAAACCTCCGCGGGGAATTGCCCGCGGAGGTCTGCGCCTGTCCTCAGGCCCGGGCGCCGTACTCGGCCAGGTAGGCCTCCATACGGGCCTTCATGTCGTCGTCAATATACACCTTGCCGTCCACCGGATTGTTGTGGAGGAAGGAGATGACCTCGCGGACGGTGACAATGGGGAACACACGGATGCCGTGCTCCTCACGCAGCTCGTCCAGGGTGGTCTTGTCGCCGGTGCCCCGCTCCATGCGGTCCACGGACACCACCAGAGCGGTCAGGTCCACGTCGGCCACGTGCTTGAACAGCTCGATGGTCTCACGGACGGCGGTACCGGCGGTGACCACGTCCTCCACGATGACCACCTTGTCGCCGGCCTGGGGCTTATAGCCCACCATGGAGCCACCCTCGCCGTGGTCCTTGGCCTCCTTGCGGTTGAAGCAGTAGGGCAGGTCACGGTCATAGTTGCGGTACAGGCTGGAGGCAGCGGCCACCGCCAGAGGGATGCCCTTGTAGGCGGGGCCAAAGAGGCAGTCCACGCCGTCGGGCAGGTTCTCCTGGATACAGGCGGCGTAGTAGTCGCCCAGCTTGGAGGCCTGAGCGCCGGTCTTGTAGTTGCCGGTGTTGATGAAGTAGGGGGTCTTGCGGCCGGACTTGGTGGTGAAGTCGCCGAAGGTCAGCACGCCGGAGCGCACCATAAAGGTGATAAATTCTTCTTTGTAGGTCATGGTAAATCCGCCCTTCCTTTTCCTGAAATCAGTCGAAATATTATACCACTGGAAAGCCTTGTTCACAAGTATGAACCGGGTGAAAAATGTCTCCATGCCAAAGGCACCCCAACCATTACGCAGTATCCGTGCTGCCTAACGATTGGGGTGCGCTTTTTTGCTGAAATTTGGGGGTTACTCGTTCTCCACGGCCACATCGAAGGAGGGACGCTGAGCCCCGCTGCTGGCGGCGGCGCTGGCAGCCCGGAACTTGTTCCGGCTGGCCTTCAGCTCCTCGTAGGCCTCGCCGATAGCCTCCTCGGTGCGACGGAGGGCATCTTCGCAGTAGTCGTTGGCCGACTTGCGCAGCTCTCTGGCCCGCTCCTCGGTCTGGCGGAGAATCTCGCTGGACTTCTGCTTGGCACGGGCCATGATCTCCTCCTCGGAGAGCATCTGCCGGGCCTGGTCCTCCGCCTGCTTGCGGATCAGGTCTGCCTCACGCTTGGCGGAGGCGATATAGTCGGTGCGGGCCGCGATGAGCTTCTTGGCCTCGTTCAGCTCCATGGGGAACTGGGCCTTGATGTCATCCAGCAGGTCCAGAGCCTTGTCCCGCTCGATGATACACTTCTCGCTGGACAGAGGCACGCTCTTGGCCTCATCAATCAGCTCATAGAGCATGTCCAGCAGTTCTTCCACGCCAGTCGCCATTTATCCGTTCCTCCTGCTTTTCATCTTTTCATTCACGTCGTCAATAATCTCCCGGGGGACAAAATCGGACAGGTCCGCCCCGTAGTAGGCCATCTCCTTCACCACGCTGGAGCTCAGGTAGGTGTACTTGGCGCTGGAGGGCAGGAACATGGTGTCCAGCCGGGGATTGAGCTTGCGGTTGATGAGGGCCATCTGGACCTCTTTCTCGTAGTCGGACACAGCCCGCAGGCCCTTGACCACCACGCAGGCGTTGACCCGCTTGGCGTACTCGGCCAGCAGGCCGGTGGAGCTGTCCACTTCCACGTTGGGCAGGCGGTCTACAACCTTGTGGATGAGCTCCACCCGCTCCGCAGGGGTAAACAGGCCCTTGTTTTCCTTTTCGGAATTCACCATCACACAGACGATGAGCTTATCAAAACAGGCCGCTGCCCGCTTGATGACATTCAGGTGACCCAGGGTAATGGGGTCGAAGCTGCCGGGATATACCGCTGTTTTCACTGGAATCTCTCCTTGCCGCGGGGAAGGGTCATACGGTGCGCCGGTACAGCGTCACCTTGATCTTGCCGTAACGGTACTCCCGCCCCTTCTCATAGGGGGCGCTGAGCTCAGGCAGGACCTGTTCCGCCGCACTTTCGCAGACTATTATACCATTCTCGGACATGATGTCAATCTTTGCGATAACCTCCAGGGCCCGTTCCAGCAGGCCGGAGGCATAGGGCGGGTCCAGAAAGACCAGGTCGAACTTCTCCCGGCAGCCGGTGAGGAAGGCAATGCCGTCTCCCTGCACCACCTTGCCCTGGGATTCAAAGCCGCAGGTCTTCACGTTCTCCCGGATGACGGCGGCGGCCTCCTTCCGCAGGTCCACAAAGGTGCACCGCTCCGCACCCCGGGACAGGGCCTCAATGCCCAGCTGGCCGGTGCCGCCGAAGAGGTCCAGCACATTCCGGCCCTCCACGTCAAACTGCACGATATTGAAAATGGACTCCTTCACCTTGTCGGTGGTGGGCCGGGTCTCCATGCCGGGCAGCTCCTTGAGCCGCCGTCCCCGAGCTGTTCCTGTAATGACACGCATGGTCTCTCATCCTTTCCCGTCCTCCGGCTGGAACGCCTGCGTCCCCCGGAAGTAGTCGTAGACGGCCTTGGCCGTGTTCTTGGGTACCGCCGCCTCCAGCTCTTCCAGGGTGGCGGCCTTGATATTCTTGACGCTTTTGAAGTGTTTCAGCAGGTCTGCCCGGCGCTTTTCGCCCACGCCGGGGATCTTGTCCAGCACAGAGCCCTTCACCCGCTGATTCTGCTGCTGGCGGTGGAACTCGATGGCAAAGCGGTGGGTCTCCTCCTGGATCTGGCCGATGAGGGAGAACACCGCCTGGTTGGCCTGGATGCCAATCTCCCGTCCCTCCGGCGTGACCAGGGCACGGGTGCGGTGCCGGTCGTCCTTCACCATGCCGAACACCGGGATGGACAGCCCCAGGGTCTCCAGCACCTTCACCGCCACCTTGGCGTGGTTCTCGCCGCCGTCGATGAGGAGCAGGTCGGGCAGATCCTTGAACTTCTCGTCTCCGTCCAGGTAGCGCCGGAAACGGCGGGTGAGCACCTGCTCCATGGAGGCGTAGTCGTCGGGGGCGTCCATGTCCTTGAGCTTGAAGCGGCGGTAATCCCGTTTCAGGGGCCGGGCGTTCTGGTAGACCACCATGGAGGCCACGATGTCGTCGGCGCCCTGGTTGGAGATGTCGTAGCTCTCTATCCGCATGGGCGGCTTGTCCAGCTTGAGCAGCTTGGCCAGCAGTTCCAGCAGCTTGGAGGTCCGCTCCTCCTTGGTGGTCCAGCGGGCCACCTCTTCCTCGGCGTTCTTGTTGGCCAGGCGGATCAGGTCCATCTTGGCGCCCCGCTGGGGGGTAACCAGGTTCACCCGGCGGCCGGCGTTCTCAGATAGCAGCCGCGCCAGGGGTACCTCGTCCTCAATCTCACAGGGCAGGAGAATCTGTCTGGGCAGCTGATTCCGCTCCCCGTAGTACTGCCGCACCAGTGCGGACACCACGTCGGCGATCTCCTCCTCCATGGGAGTCTCCATCAGGTCCCAGTCCTTGGCGGCCAACTCGCCGTCCACGTAGTGGAGCACCACAAAGCAGCTCTTGGCCGTGCCCCGGTAGAAGCCCACCACGTCGGTGTCCGCCAGACTGCCCGCCATCACCTTCTGCCGTTTGCCCAGCAGCTCAATGGCCCGGTACCGGTCCCGCAGCTCGGCGGCCTTCTCAAACCTCAGCTCCTCGGCAGCCTGCTCCATCTCGGCCTGAATCTCATCCCCTACCTCCTTGAACTGTCCCTCCAGCAGCCGGATGGCCTGGTCGATGGCGTCCCGGTACCGCTCCTGGGGCATGCCGAACCGGCAGTAGCCGTCGCACAGGCCCATGTGGTAGTTCAGGCAGGGCCGCTCCTTGCCGATATCCCGGGGGAACTTCCGGTTGCAGGAGGGCAGCTTGAGGGCGGAACGGAGGGCGTCGATGATGCCCTGGGTGCTGCCCCGGCTGCCGTAGGGCCCGAAGTAGCGCGCCCCGTCGTCGGCGGCCTTGTTGGCCAGGGAAAAACGGGGATAGTCCTCGTTGACGGTGAGGCGGATATAGGGATAGCCCTTGTCGTCCTTGAGGAGGATGTTGTAGTGGGGCTGGTGGCGCTTGATGAGGGAGCTCTCCAGCACCAGGGCCTCGAACTCACTGTCCGCCACGATGACGTCGAAGTGGTCAATCTGGCTGACCATGGCCCGTGTCTTCTCCGTATGGGAGGCCAGGTCGGCAAAGTACTGGCTCACCCGGTTCTTCAACGCCTTGGCCTTGCCCACGTAGATGACCACGTTGTGCTTGTCCTGCATGATATACACGCCCGGTTTCAGCGGCAGGGCATGTGCTTTTTCCTTGAGTTCATCAAATGTCATACGTTGCTGTTCCTGCCCTCCTCTGCCTGCCAGGCTTCTTTCATGCCCTGCCGCTGGGCGCGTCAGCGCCGTCCAAGCGTTTTGCAGAGCAAAACCTTGATGCCGGGGCGATTCACTCGCCCCGTGCAGATATCATAATTTTCCGGGTCCCCAAATGCGCCTGCGAATTTGGGACAGGGCATGGGCTTTTTCCTTCAGTTCATCAAATGTCATGGATATTTATTCCTGCCCTCCCCTGTCTGCGGACCTGTTCTGCGGATAAAAAAAGCGCCGCAGTATGCGGCGCTTTTTGTCGGAATGGTGTTACTCAGAGAAGTTGGACTCAATCAGCTCCACCAGAGCTTCGACCGCCTCTTTCTCATCGGGGCCGTCGGCGATGAGGTTGATGGAGGTTCCCTTCACGACGCCGAGGGAAAGTACACCCAGCAGGCTCTTGGCGTTCACCCGGCGCTCATCCTTCTCAACCCAGATGGAGCTCTTGAACTCGTTGGCCTTCTGGATAAAGAATGTGGCGGGTCTGGCGTGCAGGCCGACCTGATTGTTTACGACTGCCTCTTTCATATACATAAGCGTTTCCCCCTAAGATGCGTTTATGAAGTCGCATACTTTCCTGTATAGAATATCAAATTTGTGCCAAATCGTCAATGACATTTTACACAAAATCCGGGTACCATTCTCTCTCAATTGACGGAACGGGACGTCTGACGGAATTTGTATGTTCTTGCGTGGACACTGTCTTTCAGGCAAGGACAGTTCGCATTACCGCAGCTCTGCCACCGTCACGCCGTCCTCACCTTCACCATAACGGCCGGGCCGGAAGGACTTCACATACCGGCTGCGCTTCAGGTGCTCCCGCACCGCCTTGCGCACCGCGCCGGTGCCCTTGCCGTGGATGATGGTGACGCTCTCCAGCTTGGCCAGCATGGCGTTGTCCAGGAAGCTGTCCAGGGCGGCCACGGCCTCGTCGGTCATCATACCCCGCAGGTCCACCTCCGAAGAGGCACCCACGGTGCGCAGCTGCCGCTCCGCCCGGTGGATGATCCGCTGGGCCTGCTTCTTGCTGCCGTCCTCCTCGGTGACGCGGACCTCGTCCTGCTTGGCGGTGATTTTCAGAATACCCGCCTGGAGCTGGAGGCTGCCATCCTTGTTGACGGCCAGCACCTGGGCCTTGGTGCCGCCCATCTTCACCAGCTCCACCGTGTCACCCGCCTGCGCGGGACGGGTGGGCGGCGGCGCGGGCTCTTCGGGACGGGCGCCCAGGGCGTCCTCCGCCTGGTTGAGCCGCTGACGCAGCCCTGCCCGCTCCTCGTTCACCTTCTGCCAGTCCTCTTCCTTCCGCTGGCGGCGGCGCATCTCGTTGAGCTCCTTGAACACGCTGTCAGCGGTGTTCCGGGCCTCGTCCAGAATGGCCCTGGCCTCCGCCTGAGCCTTCTCCACCGCCTTGGCCCGCTCCTTCTCCAGCTTGTCCCGGTACTCACGGGCCGTGCGGGCGGAGTCCTCCATCTCCCGGCGCAGCTTCCGTGCCTGGTCCTTCTCCTGCTCCATCTGCTGGCGCTGCTGCTCCAGTCGGGTGATCACGTCCTCAAAGCGGACGTTTTCCGCGTCGATGCGGGCAGAGGCCTTGTCGATGACCTCCTTGGGCAGGCCCAGCCGCTCGGAGATGGCGAAGGCGTTGGACTTGCCGGGGATGCCGATGAGAAGCCGGTAGGTGGGCGCCAGGGAGTTGACATCAAACTCGCAGGAGGCGTTCTCCACCCCGGCGGTGGTCATGGCGTACACCTTCAGCTCAGCGTAGTGGGTGGTGGCGGCCACCAGGGCCCCCAGCTCCCGGGACTGCTCGATGATGGCGGCGGCCAGGGCAGCTCCCTCGATGGGGTCGGTGCCCGCGCCCAGCTCGTCGAAGAGGATGAGAGTCTTGTCGTCCGCCTCCTTTAAAATGCCCACAATGTTCACCATGTGGGAAGAGAAGGTGGAAAGGCTCTGGGCGATGGACTGCTCGTCGCCGATGTCGGAGAGCACACGGTCGAAGATCATCACCGTGCTGTCGTCCGCCACCGGGATGTGGAGGCCGCACTGGGCCATCAGGGTCAGCAGGCCGATGGTCTTCAGGGTGACGGTCTTGCCGCCGGTGTTGGGGCCGGTGATGACCAAGGTGTCAAAGTCCCCGCCCAGGTACAGGTCGTTGGCCACCGCCTTGTTGGGGTCCAGCAGAGGGTGCCGTGCCTGCCGCAGGCAGATGCCCCGACTGACGATTTTGGGCTCGCTGGCCCGCATCCGGTAGGACAGCTTGGCCCTGGCAAAAATCAGGTCCAGCATGACCAGCAGGTCGTAGTCCTGGGCGATGTCCTCCTTGTGGGCGGCGCAGTCGGCGGACAACTCGGCCAGAATCCGATCAATCTCCTTCTCCTCGTCGGCCTGGAGCTCCCGCAGCTCGTTGTTGGCCTTCACCACGCCCATGGGCTCGATGAAGAAGGTTCCGCCGGAGGAGGACACGTCGTGAACCAGGCCGGGCACGTCGTTCTTGCACTCGGAGCGCACGGGCACCACGTACCGGTCGGAGCGCATGGTGATGATGGGCTCCTGGAGGTACTTGGCCTGGGAGGAGGAGATGAGCTTTTGGAGAATGTCCCGCACCTTGGCGGAGGTGGCCCGGATATGCCGCCGGATGGAGGCCAGCTCAGGGCTGGCCGAGTCGGCGATCTCATTCTCCCCCAGGATTGAGCCGGTGATCTTGTCCTCCAGGAACCGGTTGGCGGTGAGGGAGGCAAAGAGATGGTCGATGCAGGTCTTGCCGTTGTTCTCACCGGCGGCGTAGTCCCGGGCGGAGCGTGCCGCACGGAGAACGGCGGCGATGTCCAGCAGCTCCCTGGTGTTGAGGGCGCCACCCATGTCCGCCCGCTGTAGGGAGGCCGCCACCGGCTTCACGCCGGACAGGGCAGGGCTGCCCCGCAGGGCGGTCATATTCACAGCGGCGGTGGTCTCGGCCTGGAGACGCTGGACGTCGTCGGCGTCGGTGAGAGGCCGCAGGGCCATGGCCCGCTCCTTGCCCTCCTCGGTCACCGCCTGCTCGGCCAGCTTCTCCAGCACCCGGGGCAGCTCCAGGGTGTGAATGGATTTTTCAAATAAGTCGGTCATAGAACATACCTCACGGAAGAATTCCTTTGCTCCTCTATCATAATGCGTATGGAACAAAGCCGCAAGCCTTGAAAGCCAAGGTTTGCAAGGCTAATTGGCTTTGTTCATATGCAAGGATTTTGGGCAGTCCTACCCAAAATCCTTGCATCTTCCGCTGGAGTACTTTGCGCTCCAGCGGAAATACGCATTGATGTAATGGCTGAAGTTCATAAAAGCAGCCTATACAAGCTGCTCTTATGAACTTACGCGGCTTTGCCGCGGGAATAAACCGCAACGCGTTTTATTCCGCAGACATTATCATACACCATTTTTCCAGACTTATCTACCCCCGGCTCACAGGGCAAAAAGCAGCGGCAGAGCATTGCTCCACCGCTGCCGAAATTGTTTTATCGGTTCTCCACCCAGGCACAGAACCGGTCCCACAGCTCCATAGCCTTGAATTTGACCACATACCCCTCGTTTTCGCCGGTGATGAGGGAAATTTCATCCTCACTGAACCCTGCCGAAGCGGCGGTCTCCGCCGTGGTTTCGCTGACTGAGCCCAGGCACAGGGGCGGAAACACCACGCACCACCAGTTCTGTCCGCCGCCCTCGCCGATGACGATGCGCAGGGCGGTGTACTCCCCGGCGGGCAGGGCAAAGTCCTCATACTCCTTGGTGGGGAACCACACGTCCTCTTCCAGGGAGGCGGTGACCGGGTAGTCGTACCCGGCCTCCCCCACGGTCTCCGCGCCTGCGGCGGCCAGGTCGCCCAGCCGGGCCGTGATGGCGGCCTCCGCCTCCTCCCGGGTCAGGCCCTGCTCAAACAGGTCCCCGGCCTCAGAGAGAATCCGGTCCCGGACCTGGAGCTTGAGGGCCTGGTCCGCCGGGTCGTCAGAGTTGGCGATGACGTGGAGCCGGATGACCTTGTCCGCCAGAGCGGACTGCTCCGCGCCCAGTGCGCCCCCTGCCAGCGCCGCCACCGCCACGCCCAGCAGCAGGGCCAGCTCCCACAGGCGCAGGGTATGTCTGCCGTCTTTTTTCTTCCGTTTCAGCACAGGATACCACCATCCAATATGTAGCAATTTTGTATGCACCAGTTATCCGGCACGGTCCTATTCTGGCCGGGAACGCCCAATCTTATACATATCACAGGAAAAACACGTAAAATTTGTGTAAAACACACCTTGTAAATCACATATTCAGTGGTACAATAGAATTTCGTCCCTACGAGGAAATTTTGTGTGTTATAGAAAGGAGAAGGGCGTGGAGATGGAGGAGCAGACCCAGGTCAAATGTGCCGAACGGGAACAGCCCACCCAGAATAAGCCGCTGTTCAGCCGTCAGATGTTAATACGGCTGATCATCCCTCTGGTAATTGAGCAATTTCTTTTGATGTCCGTGGGTATGGCGGACACGGTGATGGTCACCACAGCTGGTGAGGCGGCGGTGTCCGGCGTCTCTCTGGTGGACAACATCAATACCCTGATGCTTCAGATTTTCGCCGCCCTCAGTACCGGCGGCGCAGTGGTTGTGTCCCAGTACCTGGGCCGCAAGGAGCCCCACCACGCCAAGACCGCCGCCAAGCAGTTGCTCTACGTGGTGACGGTGCTCTCCTCGGTGATTATGATTCTGTGCCTCATCTTCCGTGAGCACCTGCTCTTCCTCATTTTCGGCAGCATCAACGATGACGTCATGGAATCCGCCGTTGTCTACTTTATCTCCACCGCCCTGGCCTACCCCTTTATGGCGCTCTACAATGCAGGCGCCGCCCTGTTCCGCTCCATGGGCAACTCCAAGGTGTCCATGTTCAACTCCCTGATCGTCAACATCGTCAACATCGCCGTCAACGCCATCCTGATTTTCGGCTTCGGCATGGGCTCCCTGGGCGCCGGTATCGGCACCCTCACCTCCCGTATTGTGGCGGCGGCGATCATCCTGTTCCTGCTCCAGCACAGAGACTGCGTCCTGCGCATTGAGCACATGTTCCGCCCCGAGTTCCACTGGGTCATGGTGCGGCGCATCCTCACCATCGGCATCCCCACCGGCCTGGAGAACGGCCTGTTCCAGGTGGGCAAGCTGGTGGTGCTCAGCCTCATCACCTCCTTTGACGCCGGAGTCAACCTGGCGGTGGTGGGCTCCGCCGTGGCCGCCAACGCCATCGCCAACAGCGTGGCCGGCGTCATCAACGTGCCCGGTCAGGCCATCGGTCTGGCCATGGTCACCGTGGTGGGCCAGTGCGTGGGCGCACAGCAGCTGGACCAGGCGGTCCGGTACACCCGGAAGCTGATGATTCTTACATACCTCTCCATGGGCACCATGGCCGTCATCCTCTTCTTCGGTGCGGGCTGGCTGGTCACCCTCTTCAACCTGAGCGCTCCGGCAGCCGCCATGGCCGCACAGGTGCTGCGGTGGAACTCCGTGTTCGTCCTGCTCTTCTGGCCCATGTCCTTCACCCTGCCCAACGCCCTCCGTGCCGCAGGCGATGCCATGTTCACCATGAGCGTGTCCCTCATCTCCATGTTTACCTGCCGCATCGTCCTCAGCTATGTGCTGGGCGCCGATGCCGTGTTCGGCATCCCCATGATGGGCCTGCACCTGCTGGGCGTGTGGATTGCCATGTTCTGCGACTGGATTGTCCGTGCCACCTTCTTCCTTGTCCGTTTCTGGCGCGGCAAGTGGAAGCAGATTCAGCTTATCTGACATTACCCTTCACCCCGGCTGTCTCTTTCTGAGGCGGCCGGGGTTCTTTTTCCCTTGACAGCCCGGATATCCTGTGCTAATTTAAACATACCAAAAGTATGTATCCAGAGAGGAGGCATTCCATGGCACGCAACAAACACCCGGAAGAGACGGTGCAGAAGATTCTGGACGTGTCCATGGCCCTCTTTCTGGAGAAGGGCTATGAGCACACCACCATTCAGGACATTGTGGATGCCCTCGGCATGTCCAAGGGCGCGGTTTACCACCACTTCAAGTCCAAAGAGGACATCTACGACCGCATCAGCGACACCTACTATGAACGGCTGGGCTGGACAAAGGATCTGACCTCCCTGCCCGGAGAAAACGGCCTGGAGAAGATCCGCAACCTGCTGCGCTTCCTTCTGACGGATCAGGAAAAGCTGACCCTGGACAGGGCATGCGCCACCATCTCCCTCAATCCCAAGCTTGTCACGCTGACGCTGGAGTCCTCCATCCGGGACGCCGCCCCCCTGCTGGAGCAGCTCATCCGGGAGGGCAACGCCGATGGCTCCCTTCATGTCGCCCAGCCCCGTGAAACGGCCGAGGCCTTTATGATTCTGATGAACATGTGGGTGGGCATCTTTACCTCTTCAAAGGAGGATTTTCAGGCAAAGCTCACCTTTTTCCAGGATTTCTGTGCGTGCCAGGGCCTGCCCATCTTCAACGCCCAAGTCTGCGATGCCGCCCTCACCTACTACGACCGCATTACAGCCGCTCAGAGCTTGTCCGGCTGACCTCACCGCCCCATCAAGGGGCGGTTTTTCCGGAGAAGATACATACCAACCGTCGGTATTTATAATTGACTACAGATTTCAACAGGAGGTGAACCGCTGCTGCCTCCAGGCCACATATCACACAAAAAAGGAGCATATTATGAAGTCCTCAAAGCTTTTTCGCCGTGATTTCACCATTATGATCCTGGGACAGATTATGTCCCTCTTCGGCAACGCCATTCTCCGGTTTACCCTGTCCCTCCATGTGCTGGATTTGACCGGCTCCGCCGCCGTATTCGGCAGCATCCTGGCCCTGTCCACAGTGCCCACGGTGCTCTTCTCCCCTGTGGGCGGCGTGGTGGCCGACCGCTTCCCCCGCCAGCGGATTATGTATGTTCTGGACTTCTCCACCGCTGCACTGGTGCTGATCTACCTGCTGTTCTTCTTCTGGCAGGGCGGCGTGGTGGCCGCAGGGGCGGTCATGTTTCTGCTGGCCGTCATTCAGGCGCTGTACCAGCCTTCCGTGGTCTCCAGCATCCCCCTGCTCTGCGCTCAGGACCAGCTGATGGCGGCCAACGGCGTGGCAGCTCAGGTGCAGGCTCTGTCCACGCTGCTGGGCCCCATTCTGGGCGCGGTGCTTAAATCCACGCTGGGTGCGGGACCTCTTCTGGCAGCCGGAGCCCTCTGCTTCTTCCTCTCCGCCGTGCTGGAGCTCTTCCTCCATATCCCCTTTGTCCGCCGTCCCTCTGCCGCGCCCTTCCGCCAGGCCAGGCAGGACCTGGGTGAGGCCTTCCGCTTTCTCCTGCGTGAAAAGCCCTATCTGCTTCACTTTCTGCTGGTGCTGGCCGGCGTAAATTTCTTCCTCTCCGCCCTCTTTACAGTGGGACTTCCCTTTCTCATCAAGACCTATCTGGGGCTGTCCGACCTGCTGTACAGCTTCTCTGAGGGTGCGCTGGGTCTGGGCTCCATTCTGGGCGGCCTGTTTGCCGGTGTGGCGGCACGGGTTCCCATGCGGAACTCCCACCGTTTTCTCATGGCCACCTCCGCCATGGTGGCCCCCATGGTGCTGGTGCTGGCCTTCTCCATGCCCCCCATGGGCATCTGGGCCGTCATCACGCTGTGCGCCGTGCTGGGTATGGCCTTTGCAGTCCTGTTCAACATCTTTGCCCAGACCTACCTCCAGCAGCAGACCCCCGCCCCGCTGCTGGGCAAGGTCTCCTCCCTGGATTCAGCTGTGTGTGTCTGCGCCCTGCCGCTGGGCCAGGCCGTCTATGGCGCACTGTTTCAGATTCTCAGCGGCGCCGTATGGCTGGTGCTCCTCTTCGGCCTGGTGTCCAGCCTGCTGATGGCCCTCTCCCTCGGCAGACTGTTCCGCCGTCTGGGTGACGAAGCCTCCGGCGTCCTCCAGCCGGGACAATAAACTGCATTTTATTTCCAATTTTGTGTGGTGCATAATTCTCCTCGACCCGGGCAATGCTATCCTCGGAATCCAATCTGAGGAGGTCTCTTCGCGATGATCATCGATAAAATCGCCCTGATCCTTGCCATTGTCGGCGGGCTCAACTGGGGCAGCATCGGCATTTTCGGATTCGACCTGGTGGCGTTTGCCTTCGGCGGCTCCGACAGCGCCATCTCCCGGGTTGTCTATACCCTGGTGGGCCTGGCTGCCGTGTGGTGTATTTCCCTGCTGTTCCGGGACCGGGACGGCGACAAGGCCTGAAGCCAAAAAGGGAGCGCGGTTTTCTGAAAAACCGCGCTCCCTTTTGCTGTACTTATCCGTTATGACTTTCCACTCTGCTCCAGCCACTTCTTCAGCTGCTCCGCCATGGCCGAGGAGCCCTGCTCCTCCCGGCGGTCCTGCTGCTCCAGGTAGCGGCGCACGTCCCCCTTACCGGCGGACTTCTCCGAGCGGCGCTTCTTGAAGTCGCTCAGCTTCTCCCGGTAGCCGCACACACAGGCGAACATCTGCTTCTCCCCTTCGCCCCGCAGCTCCATCTTCTTGTGGCAGTTGGGGCAGCGGGCGTTGGTGATCTGCTTGACGCTGCGGCGGTAGCCGCACTCCCGGTCGGGGCATACCAACATCTCGCCCCGCTTGGTCTTGACCTTGAGCAGGTACTTGCCGCAGTCAGGGCAGGGGCTGCGGGTCTGGTTGTCGTGGTGGTAGGAGGCGTCGCTGGCCTTCACCTCGCTCACCAGCCGGGAGGCGTAGGACCGCATCTCCCCCACAAAGTCGCTCTCCCGCTCCTTGCCCTGGGCGATGTCCCCCAGCCGCTTCTCCCATTTGGCGGTGAGCTGGGCGCTACGCAGGTCGGCGGGCGCCAGCTCCACCACCTGGATGCCCTTGGAGGTGGGATAGAGCTCCTTGCCCCGCCGCTCAATGTAGAAGGCGGAGAACAGCTTCTCGATGATATCCGCCCGGGTGGCGGGAGTACCCAGGCCGCCGGTCTCCTCCAGAATCCGGGACTGCTCCGCATCCTTCACCTGGGCCTGGGGGTGCTCCATGGCGGTGAGGAGGGTGGCCTCGGTGTACCGCTTGGGCGGCGCGGTCTTGCCTGCGTTGATCTGCAGACCGGTGAGCTGAATTTTGTCTCCCTGATTCATGGGCGGCAGGTTCTGCTCCGCGTCCTCGTCCTCCGCAGTTCCCTCGTCCTCCTCCAGGGTGAAGCGGCTGTAGGCCGCCTTCCAGCCCTGGTCCTTCACAATCTTGCCCCGGGCGGTGAAGGTCTCCCCGTCCACCGTCATAGTCAGGCGGATCTCCTCGTAGGTGAAGGGGGGCAGCAGCACTGCCAGGAACCGGCGGACCACCAGGTCGTAGATGTTCCGCTCCGGTCCGGTGAGCCGCCACAGGTCTGGCTGCTCCTCGGTGGGGATGATGGCGTGGTGGTCGGTGACCTTGGCGTTGTTGACCAGATACCTGGTCTGGAGGGGACGATTTCGCATGATCTGCTGGGCCAGGGGCTTGTACTCGTCTATCATTACGCTGCGCAGCCGCTCCGGCAGGGTGGGCACCACGTCGTCGGAGATATAGCGGGAGTCGGTGCGGGGGTAGGTGAGCACCTTGTGAATCTCATAGAGATTCTGCATGATGGACAGCGTCTCCTTGGCGGAGTAGGCGTACTTCCGGTTGGCGTCCCGCTGGAGCTCGGTCAGGTCGTAGGCTGGGGGCGGCGGGGTCTGCTTCCAGGTTCGCTTCACCTGGGTGAGTACGCCGGTCTTGCCCTCCAGCCGCCTGGCCAGTGCCTCGGCCTGCTCCCGGTCAAAGATTCTGGCCTGGCCCTTTTTATCCCGCCAGGTGGCGGTGAAGCCGGGGGTTTTTGCCGCCAGGGTGAAGAAGTCCTTGGGCACAAACCGGCGGATCTCCTGCTCCCGATCCACGATGAGCGCCAGGGTGGGGGTCTGGACCCGTCCGGCGGAGAGCTGGGCGTTGAATTTGCAGGTGAGGGCCCGGGTTACGTTCAGACCCACCAGCCAGTCGGCCTCGCTGCGGGCACGGGCGGAGCGGAACAGATTGTCATACTCAGCCGCCGGGCGCAGGTGGGCGAAGCCCTCCTTGATGGCCTTGTCGGTCTGGGAGGAGATCCACAGCCGCTTGGCCGGCTTCTTCCAGCCCGCCTTCTCCATGATCCACCGGGCCACCAGCTCGCCCTCACGGCCCGAGTCGGTGGCGATGACCAGGTCGGAGATATCTCCCCGGCGCATGAGTGCCTGGACGGCCCGGAACTGGCGGCCGGTCTGGGGGATGACCTGGGTCTTCATCTTCTCAGGCAGCATGGGCAGGGTGAGCATGTCCCACTTGGCCCATGCCTTGTCGTACTCCTCCGGGGGCGACAGCTCCACCAGATGGCCCAGGGCCCAGGTGACCACGTATCGGTCTCCCTCCAGGCAGCCCTCTCCCTGGTGTTTGCAGCCCAGCACCCGGGCCAGCTCCCGGCCCACGGAGGGCTTTTCTGCCAGTACCAGCGTCTTGGACACCGTCCTCACGCTCCTTTTCAATGCATAGATAAAGACAGTATAGCCCGGCGGAGAGAAAAAGGCAACGCCAAGTCTCTCCGCCGGGCTTCGGACAGAGGAAAAGCCGCCCCAGCCGGGACGGCTTTTCCCACGTATTTATGCGATGACTTCGCCCTTGAAGATCACATTCCGGATGGACAGGTCCTTGTTGAGCAGCACCACATTGGCCCACTTGCCGCTCTCCAGGCTGCCGCACCGGCTGTAGATGCCGATGGCACGGGCGGGGTTCACTGCAGCGGCCCGCACAGCGTCGGCCAGAGGGATGCCGAAGGACACGGCAGTGCGCATGCAGTCCATCAGGTCGGTGACGGAACCGGCCAGAGTGCCGTCGGCCAGAGTGGCGTACTTGCCCTTCTTGATGACCGGCTGGCCGCCCAGGGAGTAGTCGCCGTCGGCCATACCCGCAGCACGCATGGTGTCGCTCACCAGCACCACCCGGTCCGCGCCAAAGAGCTTGAACACAGAGCGCACCACGGAGGGGTGGATGTGGATGCCGTCGCAGATCAGCTCCACCCGGCAGTCCGGCGTGTCAAAGGCAGCGCCCACCACGCCGGGAGCACGATGGGTAAAGGCCGGCATGGCGTTGAACAGATGGGTCACGTGGCTGGCGCCCGCCGCAAAGGCGGCCATGGCGGTGTCGTAATCGGCGGTGGTGTGGGCGATGGACACCTGCACCTCGCCGGACGCCTCCCGGATAAAGTCCATGGCGCCCTCCACCTCGGGAGCCACAGAGACCAGCTTCACCAGTCCGCTGGAGACCTCCTCCAGCTTGCGCAGCAGCTCCATGTTGGGCTTCTGGAGCCAGTCGCCGTTCTGGGCGCCCTTCTTGGCCAAGGACAGGAAGGGACCCTCCAGGTTGATGCCGCACAGGCTGGCGCCCGGCTTCTCGGCCTTCCGGTGCTCCGCCGCCACGGCGCACATCTTCTCCAGGTCCTCAGGCAGCAGCGTCATGCCCGCGGGACAGATCTGGGTCACGCCCCGGCTCAGCTCATACTCGGCGATGGCGGCCAGGCCGTCGGCGTCTCCGTCGGAGAAATCGTGGCCCACCGCGCCGTGGAAATGGATATCCGTCAGGCCGGGGATAGCGTAGCACCCCTCGGCGTTGATCACCTCACCGCCGCAGTCCCGGTCGGTCAGCATGCCGCCGTCCATATACAGATCCCGATTGACAAAGGTCCCCCGGGCTTCAAATACCTGTGCACCTATAATTTTCATTGTGTATTCCTCCTTGCGCCACCCGGCGCGTGTGTCAGTTGCTTACAGCTTGGACAGGGCCGCCTTGTCCGCCACCAGCGTCACGTCGGGGTGGAGCTGCAGGATGGAGGCGGGCAGCTGGGGATTCACGGGGCCCTTCACCATGCCGTACACGGCGTCCGCCTTGTCGGCGCCGCTGGCCACCATCACGATCTTCTTGGCGCCCATGATCACGCCGATGCCCATGGTCAGAGCCTGACGGGGCACCTCGTCACAGGAGGCGAAGAAGCGGGCATTGGCCTCGATGGTGCTCTCGGTCAGGTCCACCACATGGGTGGGCACCACGAACTCGTCGCAGGGCTCATTGAAGCCGATGTGGCCGTTGCGGCCCACACCCAGCAGCTGCAGGTCGGCGCAGCCCAGGCTGCGGACAAAGGCGTCGTACCGGGCGCACTCAGCCTCGGCGTCCTCAGCCAAGCCGTTGGGCACGTGAGTGCACTCGGGGCGCACGTCGATGTGGTCGAACAGGTTGTGCTGCATGAAGTAGCGGTAGCTCTGGTCGTGGGTGCCGGACAGGCCCTTGTACTCGTCCAGGTTCACGGTGGTCACACCGGCAAAGGAAATCTTGCCGGCCTTGTAACGCTCCACCAGGCCCTTGTAGGTGCCGATGGGGGAGGAGCCGGTAGCCAGGCCCAGTACGCACTCGGGCTTCACAATCACCTGAGCGGCGATGATGCGGGCCGCCTTCTCACTCATCTCATCATAGTTCTCCGCTGCATAAATCCGAATCATGGCATGTTTCTCCTTTTTCATCATTGTCCCTTGCCCTTCCGGGCCGTTCTTTAGTTTCTATTCTAGCCGCTGCGGCCCATTTAAGCAAGGCCAGATCCTGCTTATTTTTTATCCAAAAAGCCGTTTTTGCACGATCGCTTTGTGGCACCTTTTTCCACCGTCTCCCGCCTGTTGCCTTTCCCGCCCGATTTGTTATAATGTGAAGTAATATTCCCGGCAGCGAAATACTGCCGGGGCAGGAGGTTGCAGCCCATGATACGCATCGCCGTTGTGGAGGACGATCCCCTCTGTCAGGCACAGCTGACAGAGAACATCCGCCGGTATGGCGCGGAAAACCAGGTGGAATTTCAGATTACCTGCTTCTCCGACGGTCTGGACATCGCGGAGGAGTACCGCCCCGTCTACGATATCATCCTGCTGGACATTGAGATGCCCCAGCTGGACGGCATGGCGGCGGCCAGGCTCATCCGTGACTTTGACCCAGCGGTCATTCTCATCTTCATCACCAATATGGGCCAGTATGCCATCAAGGGCTACGAGGTGGACGCACTGGACTTTGTCCTCAAGCCGGTGAGCTATTTTCAGTTCTCCCTGAAGCTGAAAAAGGCGGTGTCCGCCTTGCGGAGCCGGGCGTCCAGGGACCTGCTGCTGGCGCTGGAGGGCGGGATGAAGCGGGTGTCCTCCGACCGCATCTACTACATTGAGGTCCAGGGGCACAGGCTAATTGTCCACTGTGAGGATGGGGATTACCCCCTCTCCGGCGCTCTGCGGGACATGGAGCGCCAGCTGGAGGGACAGCACTTCATCCGCTGCAACAAGTGCTATCTGGTCAACCTGCGCCACGTCACCGACGTGCGCAGCAGCACGGTGCTGGTGGGCGGACACGAGCTCCAGGTGAGCCGTCCCCGGCGGAAGGAGTTCCTCCAGGCCCTGACGGACTACTTCGGAGGTGGGGGGCGGTGAACACCCAGTTTCAGCTGGCGCTGAACAACGCCCGGTTCATGATAGAGCTTCTGGCCGCCTGTGTGGTCTTTCTGCTGCCTCTGGCCAAGCGGCGGCATTTCCTGCTGCGGCTGATTCCCGGTCTGCTGGTGTGCCTGCTGCCTGCCTTTCTCTACCTGCCCCCCACCGGCCTGTCCCTGATTGTTACCAAGTATCTGCCCCTGCTGGCATTGGCGGCGGTGCTGGTGTTCTTCTGCTGCGACGTGTCCTTTTACGACGCGGTCTACTGCGTGCTGTGCGCCTACGCCTCCCAGCACTTCGCCTACGCCCTGCTCATCGTCTGCTCTTACAGCACCGCCTTTTACGAGAGCGCCTGGTACTCCAACTGGCTCTCCCCTGTCTATCTGCTCTGTTACGGCGGCACCTATCTGCTGTTCTACTTTCTCTTTGCCCGGGTGCTGCCTGAGGGCGGCCGCTATCAGGCCGGCGCCAGGCAGTCCATGCTCTCGGTAGCCCTGGTGCTCCCCTTTGCCATGGTCTTTTCCCTGGTGTCCAAGCTGTGGTTTTACCAGGAGGGCGGCCGGGTGTTCCTCATCTGCCAGTTCTACGCCATGCTGTGCTGCTTTTTTGTGCTGTGGGTGCAGGTTGGCAGCCGCAGACGGGAGCGGCTCCAGGAGGAGCTTGCGGTACAGCGGCAGCTCCAGCAGAAACAGAAGGAGCAGTACGAGCTCTCCCGGGAGAACATCGCCCTCATCAACCGGAAGTGCCATGATTTGAAGCACCAGGTGGCCGCTCTGCGCACTGTCCGGGACGAGACGGAGCGGGAGGCCTCCCTCCAGGAGATTGAGCGCTCGGTGATGATCTACGACTCCATCGTCAAGACGGGCAACGAGGTGCTGGACACGGTGCTCACCGAGAAGAGCCTGCTGTGTGAGCGGGAGCACATCACCATGACCTGCGTGGCCGACGGCAGCAAGCTGGGCTTCATGGACGCGGTGGACCTGTACACCATCTTCGGCAACGCCCTGGACAACGCCATCGAGAGCGCCCTCACCATCCCCGACCCGGAACGGCGGGTCATCGCGGTGACGGTGTACACCCGCAGCAGCCTGCTTCTCATCCAGCTGGAGAACTACTATGAGGGACCCCTCACCTTTGCCGACGGTCTGCCCGTCACCACCAAGGAGCACAACGGCTACCACGGCTACGGCATGAAGAGCATCCGCTGGAAGATGCAGTAACCAAACCCTCGCATATCAAAGGCAGGATGGGAAATTCCCATCCTGCCTTTTTCTCTCTTCCCCGCCAAAAAGATGATTGACACAGCGTCCTGGATGTGGTATTCTCACATCAGTTAGTTTTAGCTAACTGCAAAGAGGTGCAGAACCTCTTTTCTTTCCACCATTAGTTAGTCTTCGCTAACAAAAGGAGTATCCAACATGGCACATCCTCAATTTGAACGCTCCGTTGTCTACCACTGCGCTCCGGCGCTGGTGGGGCTCAAGCCCGCCTGTCTCATCTCCCTGTCGGCGGCGGAGTACCCAGATCTGCCTCGGCTGGCCGCAGCCTACTCCCGGCTGCTGGAGCACCGGGGCGTCCGGCTGGAAGTGCTGTGCCGGTGCCGCAGGCGTTTCCTCCTGCTGGTCTACCGGCCTGCGCTGCTGGAGCGATGCCTCTTCTCCCCCCGGGTGGCTGGGCTGCTGGAGGATGCGGGCTATCCCGCCGGGGCCTCCTGCTCCGCTCTGCTGCGCCGCCTCAGCGGCCGGATTGCCGCAGACGGCGGCTTCCCCCATGAGCTGGGACTGTTCCTGGGCTATCCTCCCGAGGATGTGGTGGGCTTTATGACCCACGGCGGCAGCGGCTGCCGTCTGTGCGGCGAGTGGAAGGTCTATCAGGACGTGGAGGGAGCCAGGCGGCAGTTCCGCAAGTTCGCCCTCTGCCGTTCCGCCCTGTGCTCCCGCTTGGAGCGGGGCTGTTCCCTGCTGAGCCTGCTGGGCGCGGAGCAGCGCCCGGCGGCATAAAATCGGAAGTTCTCTCAAAAATCAAGGAGGTTTTTATTATGAGCAAGCTTGCAGTCATCTATTGGAGCGGCACCGGCAACACCGAGGCCATGGCCCAGGCCGTAGCGGAGGGCGCCCGGGAGGCCGGGGCCGACGTGTCCCTCTTCTCCGTGGCCGAAATTTCCGCCGCCGACGCCGCCGGGTATGACCGTCTGGCCCTGGGCTGCCCCGCCATGGGCGCCGAGGTGCTGGAGGAGGGGGAGTTTGAGCCCTTCTTCGAGGATCTGTCGGCCAGCCTGTCCGGCAAGCCGGTGGCCCTCTTCGGCTCCTACGGCTGGGGCGATGGCCAGTGGATGCGGGACTGGTACGACCGCACTGCCGCTGCCGGTGCTGTCCTCCAGGGCAGCGAGGGCCTGATCTGCAACGAGATGCCCGACGACGACGGTCTGGCCGCCTGCCGGGAGCTGGGCCGGACCCTGGCGGGCTGAGAAAGGAGGTGCCGGAAGCCATGGAACTCTCCCAGACCGCATGCCGCTACCTGCTCACCATCTATGAACTGGGCGGCGGCCTGGACGCTGTGCGCTCGGTGGACGTGTCCCGGAGGCTGAACGTGGCCGCCTCCAGCGTGGCCCATATGCTGGGCATTCTGGACCGGGAGGGCATGATTGAGCGGCGCCGCTACGGTCGGGTACGCCTCACCCCCGACGGCCTGCGCTCCGCTAACAGGCTCTACACCGACCGGATGCTGCTGGAGACCTACCTGCGGGAGCACCTGGGTGTGGACGGCGATACCGCACGGCTGGACGCCGACCGGTGTCTGTGCTGCCTGTCCCCCGCCACCCGTGAGCTGATGAGCGAGATGGTCCTCTCCGGCACACCCATGCCCTCGGTGCTCTTCCGCCAGGCCATGTGCTCCTGACCTTTTACTTGACAAATGTCCTTTCCTGGGCTAAAATAGATGCAATCACATTGCAAAAGGCGAGGAAGGGAAGAAGGCACGGTAAGTCCCGCTCAGAGAGCCGGTGGTTGGTGCGAACCGGTGTGAGGACGCCGTGCGGATACTGGTCCCTGAGCCGTCCGCCCGAACCGCAGTAGGGTGGAACGTCTGGCCCCGTTACCGGCCACGGCCTTGTTGGAGGCCAATGAGCGCCTGCCGGAGACGGCTGGCGGAAGCAGGGTGGTACCGCGTATTATACGCCCCTGACCTAATTGTTTTAGGCCAGGGGCGTTTTTTCGTCCCCTGGCCGCAGACCATAAGGAGGTCACTGTCATGAAAAAAGCCTATGAAAAGTACATTCCCTTCGTCCCCCTGAAGATGGAGCACCGTTCCTGGCCCGACAAGCAGATCACCAAGGCCCCCATCTGGTGCTCGGTGGATCTGCGGGACGGCAACCAGGCCCTGGTGGACCCCATGAATCTCCAGGAGAAGCTGGAGTACTTCCACACCCTGGTGGACATCGGCGTGAAGGAGATTGAGATCGGCTTCCCCTCCGCCAGTGAGACCGAGTACGAGATCTGCCGGGAACTCATTGAGGGCGGCCACATCCCCGACGACGTGACCATCCAGGTGCTGGTCCAGGCCCGGCCCCACCTGATTCAGAAGACCTTTGAGGCCATCCGGGGTGCCAAGCACGTCATCCTCCACTTCTACAACTCCACCTCCACTCTCCAGCGCAAGGTGGTGTTCCATATGGACATGGACGGCATCACCAAGATCGCCACCGATGCCGCCAAGCTCATCTACGAGCTGTCCCAGCCCGTCATCGCCGAGGGCATGGACCTGCGGTACGAGTACTCCCCCGAGTCCTTCATGGGCACTGAGATGGACTACGCCGTGGAGATCTGTCAGGCGGTCATCGAGGCCATCCACGCCACGCCGGAGAAGAAGATCATCCTCAACCTGCCCACCACGGTGGAAAACTGCATGCCCAGCTACTTCGCCGATGAGCTGGAGTACTTCATCTCCAAGCTGCCCAGCCGGGACAGCGCCATCATCTCCCTCCACCCCCACAACGACCGTGGCTGCGGCGTAGCCACCGCCGAGATGGGCCTGCTGGCCGGTGCGGAGCGGATCGAGGCCACCCTGTTCGGCAACGGCGAGCGGACCGGCAACGTGGACATGGTAACCCTGGCCATGAACATGTACACCCAGGGCGTGGACCCGGAGCTGGACTTCTCCGACATCAACAAAATCAAGGCCATGTACGAGCGGTGCACCAAGATGAAGGTGGGCGAGCGGCAGCCCTACGCCGGCGAGCTGGTGTTTACCGCCTTCTCCGGCTCCCACCAGGACGCCATCAACAAGGGCACCGCCTACATGGAGGAGAGCGGCAGCGAGTACTGGGAGATCCCCTACCTGCCCATCGACCCCGCCGATGTGGGCCGCCAGTACGAGCCCATCATCCGCATCAACTCCCAGTCGGGCAAGGGCGGCGCCGCCTACGTCATGCACCACAACTTCGGCTTTGACCTGCCCAAGGCCATGCACCCCGAGTTCGGCCACATCGTCCAGGTGGAGACCGACCGGGTGGGCACCGAGCTCAAGCCGGAGCGGATTTACGAGCTGTTCAAGGAGAACTACATCGAGGCCACCGCGCCCTACCAGCTGGTGCGCCACTCCTTCGCCGAGTTCACCGACGAGGAGGGCCACTCCCACGTCACCTTTGCGGGCACCATCCGCTGCGAGGGCAGCACCTTCCAGGTCAACGGCTCGGGTAACGGCCCCATAGACGCCTTCTTCAACGCCATCCACGGCCAGAAGATGGACCGCTTCACCTTTGTGGACTACAAGGAGCACGCCATCTCCGACGGCTCCGACTCCATGGCCGTGGCCTACATCCAGCTGCGGGACCAGGAGGGCAAGGACCACTTCGGCGTGGGCATCTCCCACAACATCAACCTGGCGCCCCTCAAAGGCATTCTGTCCGCCATCAACCGGGCGGTCACCGGGAACTGAATGGAATGAAAAAGCGGCCTGCCGTTTGAACGGCGGGCCGCTTTTTATTTGTTTTACACCACTTGGGTCAGGAAGGTATCCCGGTAGGACACCGACAGCTCCTCCCAGGCGGCGTGGGCGGCGGCGGGGTCGTCGAAGATGCCGAACACGGTGGGACCGGTGCCGCTCATGCAGGCCCCCAGGGCACCAAACTGGATGAGGGAATTGCGGATGGAGGCGATTTCCGCCGCCTTCCGCTCGGGAAGCACATCCTCAAACACGTTGTACAGCCGCCGGGCTACTCCCTCCAGATCCTGACGCTCCAGCGCCTCCAGCATACCCGCTGTGTCGGGGCGGCAGCGGAGCTTTACGCTGTCGATGCGGCCGAAGAGCTCGGGGGTGGACACCGGAAAGGCGGGCTTGCACAGCACCAGGTGGCACTTGGGCAGCGGCGGCAGCGGCGTGAGCCGCTCTCCCCTGCCCTCGGCCAGGGCGGTGCCGCCCAGGACGCAATAGGGCACGTCGGACCCCACCCGCTCTCCGATCTCCGCCAGCTGTTCCACCGGCAGGTTGACCCCTGTCATCTGGTTGAGGGCACGGAGCACTGCGGCGGCGTCGGTGCTGCCGCCGGCCATGCCGGCGCACACCGGGATGCGCTTTTCAATCCGCAGGGCCAGTCCCCCCAGGTCTACGCCGGTGGCCTCGCAGAACCGCAGAGCGGCGGCGGCGGCCAGATTCCGCTCATCGGTGGGGAGAAACTCCTTGTCCGTCTCCACCGTCAGGCCCCGTCCGGTGCCCGTCTCCAGGGTGATGGTGTCGTGGAGGGACACGGACTGCATCACCATCCGCAGCTCGTGGTATCCGTCCTCCCGTGCCCCCAGCACGTCCAGGGTCAGATTCAGCTTGGCAAAGGCGCTCACTTCCATTGTGGCCATACCGTTTTTCCTCCGCAAAGAGCGGGGGCGGCAATCCGCCGCTCCCGCTCCTGTTATCTGATTTTCCGCGCCTCCAGATAGAAGCGCTTCTCGTTTGCCTCCCCCATGGAGAAGGTCTTGCGGGGCAGCACCCCGTCGTGCAGGATGATGGAGAACAGCCGCTCCTTGTCCATGGCATGGAGCAGGAAGGCCAGGTTCCCCGGCCGTGCGGCCAGCTCTCTGGCCACGTCCGCGCCGTGGATGTAGTCCATGCGGCAGCGGTGGGCGATGGCGTAGTCATCCAGGAAGGGCTGGAGGGTTCCCACCGGCAGCCGTGAGGCCGGATGGGGCACTGTCACCACGCCGGCGCCGTCCCGGTGGACAAAGGCCAGGGCGTGGCCCTCTCCCGGCCCCAGGTGGGCGCCCGGGAAGGCGGCCAGAAGTTGCCGTATGACATCCTCCGGGTCCACCCCGAAGAGCACCCGGTGGATGGGCCGGAACTCCAGGGACTGGTCGTGGAGGTTCACCAGCTCGCACATGGCGTACCGTGCGGGCAGCGAGGCCCAGCGCTCAGGAGGCGTGAGCCGCTTCTGCCGCTCATAGCACTCCTTGGCGGTGGCCAGGGAGTGGTTGCCGTCTCCCACGGCAAAGAGCAGGGGCGCGCCGCTGTCCCGGCCGTACCGCAGACGGAAGGCGGTGGGGTCTGCCAGGAGCCGGAGTGCAGAGGCCACGGTGGCCTTCTCTTTCTCTCCCAGCAGCCAGCCCTTCAGATGGCCGCCCTGCTCCATCAGGTCAAAGTCATAGAGAACCTCCATCCCATCCTTTGCGGCGGTGAGGGGGTCCATAATGGTGCGGTCCGGGTCGTCAGCCAGAAGCATGGCGTGGGGCAACTCAATGGGCGAGTTCTTCCGCACCGCCACCCTCGGCGGGATACGGGTGAGTACGGTGCCCTCGGTGCCCCGGATCAGGGTGCCGGAGCCCGGCTCATAGTCGTACTGCTCCAGGTCCACCATGCCCAGCAGTCCCCGGCGGGTCCGTCCGCCGGACAGGGTGCGCTCCACGTAGATCATGGCGTCAGGCAGGGTACGGAACCGGCCCTCCCGCAGGTAGCGGGTCATGGTGTTGTTCACGTCCATGATGTCGGTCTCCACGTCCGGCCCCTCCAGGCAGCTCTCGGGCAGGATGAGCCGCAGGGCGGACGGGGCGGAGCCCACATACTCCTCCACCCGCTGCCAGTACTCCGGCTGGGAGGTGTACTGGTCGCAGGGCGCCACCGACCACTTGGAGTACTCGCAGTCTTTGGGCAGGAGGATGTCGGCCGGAACAAAGGGCAGTCCCTCAAAGCATTTGTCCATGTCTCTCCCTCACTTTCCGCCGGTGGTCCGGCAGGTCAGTCCATGGCCTTCCGGATGGCCGCGAGCAGGTCGTCAAACTCCTCATAGGAGGGAATCTGGGGATAGTCAGCCTTGATCTGCTCCGTGCTGCGGAACAGGAACCCGGCCTTGCTGGCCTGGATCATGCCCAGGTCGTTGAAGCTGTCGCCCGAGGCGATGGTGTCGTAGCCGATGGACTGGAGGGCCTTGACGGTGGTCAGCTTGGACTGGGGGCAGCGCATCTTGAAGCCGGTGATCATGCCGTCGGGGGCCACCTCCAGGGTGTTGCAGAACAGGGTGGGCCAGCCCAGCTTCTTCATCAGGGGCTGGGCGAACTGCTCAAAGGTGTCGCTGAGGATGATCACCTGGGTGAAGCTGCGCAGCTCGTCCAGGAACTCCTTGGCGCCGGGCATCGGGTCGATGGTGGCGATGGTGTCCTGGATCTCCTTCAGGCCCAGGCCGTGCTCCTTCAGCACGCCCAGACGCCAGTTCATCAGCTTGTCGTAGTCGGGCTCGTCCCGGGTGGTGCGCTTGAGCTCAGGGATGCCGCTGGCCTCGGCAAAGGCAATCCAGATCTCCGGTACCAGCACACCCTCCATATCCAGACAGGTAATGTACATCTCTGCGTCCCCTTTCTCTGGGTTGATGGATGCCGCGCTCAGTTCTCGGCGGCACGGGCCTGCTTCTTGCGCAGGTTGGTGAGGAAGTTGTCCATGCGGGTCAGGGCCTCGGCGATGTCCTTCATGGAGGTGGCGTAGCAGCAGCGGATGAAGCCCTCGCCGCCGGGGCCGAAGGCGGTGCCAGAGATGACGGCCACCTTCTCCTCCATCAGGAACCGCTCGCAGAACTCGTCGGAGCTCAGGCCGGTGCCCCGGATGTCAGGGAACACATAGAATGCGCCCTTGGGCTCGAAGCAGGGCAGGCCGATACGGCGCAGGCCCTCCACCAGGTAGCGGCGGCGGCCATCGTACTCGTCCCGCATACGCTCAATGTCCCGGTCGCCGTTGCGCATGGCCTCCACGGCGGCGTACTGGCTGACAGTGGGGGCGGACATGATGCCGAACTGGTGGAGCTTGAGCAGCTGCTTGATGATCTCCTTGGGGCCGCAGACGTAGCCCATGCGCCAGCCGGTCATGGCATGGCTCTTGGAGAAGCCATTGATGACGATGGTCCGCTCATACATGTCGGGGATGTTGGCGATGGAGGTGTGGTGCATGCCGTAGGTCAGCTCGGAGTAGATCTCGTCGGAGATGACCATGATGTCGGTGCCCCGCAGCACCTCGGCAATGGCTTCCAGGTCGGACCGCTCCATCACCGCGCCGGTGGGGTTGTTGGGGAAGGGCAGCACCAGGGCCTTGGTCTTGGGGGTGATGGCCTTCTTCAGCAACTCGGGGGTGAGGCGGAACTCGTCCTCGGCCCGGGTCTCCAGCAGCACGGGGGTACCGCCGGCCATGGAGGTCAGGGGCCCGTAGCACACAAAGGAGGGCACGGGGATAATGACCTCGTCGCCGGGATTGATCAGGCAGCGCAGCGCCAGGTCGATGCCCTCGCTGCCGCCCACGGTCACCACGATCTGGCTGGCAAAGTCGTACTTCAGGTCAAAGCGGCGCTCCAGGTAGGAGGCAATCTCCCGGCGCAGCTCGGCAAGGCCGGCGTTGGAGGTGTAGCGGGTGCGCCCCTTCTCCAGGGAGTAGATGCCCGCGTCCCGGATGTGCCAGGGGGTGACGAAGTCGGGCTCGCCCACGCCCAGGGAGATGGCGTCCTTCATCTCCTCCAGAATATCGAAGAACCGGCGGATGCCGGAGGGCTGGACCTCCTGAATCCGCTGGGACATGATCTGCTCGTAATTCATACGAAAATAAACTCCCTTTCTCCAGGCGCCTGCTTTTCGAAGATCAGGTGCTTCTCTTTGTATTTTTTCAGAATGAAGTGGGTGGCCGTGCTGGTGACGCCCTCCAGCGGGGCCAGGCGGTCGCTGACGAAGGAGGCCACCTCCCGCAGGGTGCGGCCGGAGATGATCACCGTAAAGTCAAAGGCGCCGCTCATCAAGTACAGGGCCTCCACCTCATCATACTGGTAGATGCGCTCTGCGATGCGGTCAAAGCCCTCCTCCCGCTGGGGGATGACCTTCACCTCGATCAGGGCGGTCACTGCCTCCCGGTCGGTGGTGTTCCAGTCCACAATTGCCTGGTAGCCCAGAATAACCTTTTCCTCTTCATATTTCTTAATGGCGGCTTCTACTTCCTCCACCGTCATGTTTGCCATCGCGGCGAGCTGCTCGTGGGTAAGGGTGCAGTCCTCTTCCAAGAGCTGGAGCAGCTTGGTCATGCAGATCTCCTCCTGTCGTTGTGTTTCCTCCGCCGCCCGGCGGCGGATGCGGAGCCGTTCTCCGCTTAATATTCCTATTATAATGCGTACGGATCAAAACCTCAAGTCTTGGTCTGCTGTTTTTTCTTGCTCCGGAACAGTCCATCCACCTCTAATCTGCCGTCCGAACCGCCCCTTTTTCCCGTTCTTGGGCTTTTCCCCGGCCCCGCCGCTTCCAGCGGAAAAATTAGCTCCCAAAGGGTTTTTTCACACATTTTCCAGCTTGACCAGCCATTTCTTTTTGACCGCGTTTTTCATCTGTCGAATGACAGAATCCGCTCCCCAGAATGGTCAAATTTTTGTCTATTTTCCAGTGGAAATTCGTGTTGTGAAGTGTTATGATAAAAATTGGTGCATAGCTAATTATTGTGTCTTTTGTATTCCGGCAAAAGCACGCGGAGGTGACAGCACAAGTATGGAAACTGAGTATATTGACCTGGTCAGTAAAATCATTGCCGCGGAGCACACTGCCCAGGAAATCGCCCGTGAGGCTCAGGAAAAGCAGCAGTCTCTGGACGCCGACCTGGAGCGGGATATCGCCCACATGCGTGAGGACTATTTCGCCCGGGCCAAGCACCGGATTGAGGCCGTGGAAAAGGCTGAGCGGAAGGGCGCTGAAGAGGATATCGCAAAGCTGGACAAGCGTCTCAAGGACGCTATGGACAAGGTGGAGCGGGCCTATCAGCAGAACAAAGACCAGTGGGTGGACACGCTCTTCTTCAGAATTGTGGGCGGCCGTTCCTGATGCGCCCCGCACCCCTATCCTACGGGCGCAGAAAGGAGTGGTCGTGACATGATCGACAGCTATATGCGATACGGTGCCCTTGCCGCAAAGGTAAAGGCGCTGTACGGCAAGCGCCTTCGTTTTTCTGACTTTGAGCACATGGCGGGTCTGCCCAACGAGCAGAGCATTCTGGACTATCTGCGCACCCAGCCCGGCTGGTCTGCTGCGGTGTCCGCCGCTCTGTCCGCCATGAACACCTCCGGCTACGTTGGCCGCATGGAGCTGGAGGATGCCCTTCGCCTTCAGGTTTGGAAAGAGTACGAGGGACTCAATCACTTTGTCCCCCGTCCCGACAAGAATCTGGTGGCATTTCCCCTGCGGCAGGCGGAGCTGCTGGCCATCCTTGGCACGCTGCGCCGCCTCAAGTCCCACGGACGGGTCCGGGAAGGCATTCTCGCCCTGCCCAACCTGCCCTTTAAGGTGAACCGGAAGGCCCTCATCGCCTGCAAGGACTACAACGGCCTGCTGGCTGCGGTGCAGGGCAGCATCTACTACGAGCCTCTGCTCCACATCCGCCCGGACAACCCGGACGTGCTGCCCGACTACACCACCACCGAGGCCCTTCTCCGCTCCACCTACTTCTCCCACATCTACCGCATCATCTACAACTCCTACAGCGGCGAGACCAAGTCCGTGCTGCTCAAGGGCATGGGTGAGCGGGTAGACCTGCTCAACATCATCCACATTCTCCGGCTCAAGACCTACTTCCCCGGCGACGACCAGTACTACTCGGCCCTCTTCCCCATCAACTACAAGCTCAGACCGGAGAAGATCAAGGCCATGTGCGACGCCGCCGACGTCTCTCAGGTATTCGCCGTGCTGCAGGACACCCCTTATGTCGGACGCTTCACTTCCCTGGATGTGGCCGGTGTGGAGGACTGCTACCGCCGTTCCTTCTACACCTTCAATAAGCGCCAGCTGGTCTCGGGGCCTCCCTCCATCTACACTGCGGTTTCCTACCTGAACGTGAAGTCCACCGAGCTGAAGGCCCTGGTGAACGTCATCGAGTCGGTCAAATATGGTGCCCACTACGATGAGGATTTCGCCCGTCTTGTGGGCGAATGACCCACCTGCAAAGTTTGAAAGAAAAGGGAGATGGTCTGTTTGTCAGTCATCCCGATGAAGTTACTCACCATTGCGGGACCCCTGGATCAGTTTGACACAGTGGTGCGTGAGTGCGTCATCAACCAGGAGTTCCACCCGGAAAACACCCTTCAGACCATGAAGGATGTCAAAGGGCTTCGTCCCTTTGAGCTGAACAACCCCTATACCGCCCTTCTCCGCCGGGCCGAACAGGTGGCGGATGAGGCCGGTATCCCCCTGGAGTACGAGCCCTTTGAGTCTGCTCTGGGAGACGACCCCGCCACCTTCGCCGATTACTTCGACACCCTGGAGAAGCGGGTCAACGACCTGACCCAGAAGCGGGAGGACCTCCTTCAGGAGGCCAAGAACTGCCGCAACCTGGCGCTCCAGCTGGAGAAGCTGAAGGGCGTTGCCGCCAACCTTGAGGACCTCTGGAGCCTGGACTTCTCCCGGTTCCGGTTCGGTTACCTGCCCCGGGAGACCTACGACAGCTTCCAGCAGGCCCTCAACGAGGACGACAACATTCTCTTCTTCCCCACCAGCATTGAGCCCAAGCTGGTCTACGGCGTGTACTTCACCACCAAGGCTGCCCACGAAAAGGTGGACACCCTCTTCAACTCCCTCCACTTCGTCCGGCTTCACATCGATGCCCACGCCCACGGTTCCGCCGACCAGGCCATCATCGAGCTCAACGCCGAGGCGGAGGCCGCGGAGAAGGCCGCCGAGCAGGCCAAGCAGGACATCTTCGGCCTCAAGCCTGCTGAGCACGACCACCTGCTGGCCGACTACTGCTACCTGCGGTACATGAACGACGCCTACGACATGCGCCGCTTCGCTGCCCACTCCCGTGAGACCTTCTACCTCATGGGCTGGGTGCCCAGCGACAAAATCGAGGCGGTGCAGGCCAAGCTGAACAAGTTTGACCGGCTCTCCTGCGTGGTGGACAATGCGGGCGACCTGCCCGACATGACGCCCCCCACCAAGCTGAAAAACTCCTTCCTGGGCCGGACCTTCCAGCCCTTCCTGGAGATGTACGGCCTGCCCTCTTACAACGAGATCGACCCCTCCATCTTCATGGCCATCACCTACTGCCTGTTCTTCGGCATCATGTTCGGTGACCTGGGCCAGGGCCTGTGCCTGGCGCTCGTCGGCATTGTGCTGTCCAAGTGGAAGAAGATGTGGCTGGGCAACATCATCACCTGCTGCGGTCTGTCGGGCGCTGTGTTCGGCTGTATCTACGGCAGCGTGTTCGGTCTGGAAGAAATCCTGCCCGGCTTCAAGATCATGGAGGAGAGCGTGCTCTCCGGCATGGGCGAGGTCAGCAACGTTCTGCTGCTGCTGGTTATGTCCATTGTCCTTGGCGTGATTATGCTGGCCTTTGTCATGGTGCTCAACATCATCAACGGCGTCCGCCAGCACAATTTCGAAAAGATTCTCTTCGGGCCCAACGGCGTGGCCGGCATGGTGTTCTACCTGGGCCTCATCGGCGCGGCTGTGTCCACCCTGCTCTTCGGCGTGAACCTGTTCGTGCCCGCCTACGTCCTGCCCGTCATCGTGCTGCCCCTGGTGGTCATCCTCTTCAAGGAGCCCCTCTCCCTCATGCTGGAGGGCAACCCCGAGTGGAAGGAGATCAAGATCGGCGGCATCATCGTCACCGGCTTCTTCGAGCTGTTTGAAACCTGCCTGTCCTTCCTCACCAACACCCTGTCCTTCATGCGTGTGGGCGCTTACGCCATCACCCACGTGGGCCTGATGCTGGTGGTCCAGATGCTGGCCAATATGGCCGGCGGTCTGGCAAGCCCCGGCGGCATCATCGTCATGATCCTGGGCAACCTGTTTGTCATGGGCTTTGAGGGCCTGCTGGTGGGCATTCAGGTTCTCCGTCTTGAGTTCTATGAGCTGTTCGGCCGCTTCTATGACGACGGCGGCGTGGCTTACGAGCCCAAGATCATTGATTACACGTCCCGCAGCGCGGCCTGAGCGCCGTCCGGAAGGGACAATCAGCATCTTTTATTCTGCCCTGTGGGCTGAATATAGGTTCCAAGTGATTTTAGGAGGTCTATAACAATGAAATACCTGGTTCTTCTTCTGGCTACCTTTGCCGTTTTCTGCCCCCTGTTCCTCATCGGCATCCGCAAGTACACCGGCAAGCGCGCCAAGAACGCTCTGATGGCCAATGTCTGCTCCTTCTTCGGCTGCCTGGTGCTGTGCACCGTGGTGGGCATCGGCGGTGCCGCCGGCGCTGCCGACGTGTCCGTTGAGGCCGCTACCGCCTCCGCCAACGGCATCATGATGGGTCTGAAGTACATCGGCGCCGCTCTGGCTGTCGGCCTGTCCGGCATCGGCGGCGGTATCGCCGTGGCTTCCTCCGCTTCCGCCGCTCTGGGCGCCATCTCCGAGAACGACAAGGCCTTTGGTAAGGCCCTGATCTTCGTCGGTCTGGCCGAAGGCGTCGCCCTGTACGGCCTGATCGTGGCCCTGCTCCTCCTGTTCACCTAATATAACAGGCGACTGTTCCCCCTGGCCGGCCCGTCCCAATGGGCGGCGCCGGCCAAAACCTCCCCTGCGCGGGAGCCGGCACAGTCTCTCTGGCCCGGCTTCCGCCGCTGTCTGCCCTCGGGCGGACAGCGGCGGGGTCCTCCATCCGCCGGAGGTTTTATTTCCTGACTGCGCGCCGAAAGGCGCATGGAGGTCTGTATGAAGTATTTTGTTATCACTGACAGCACCGATACCCAGGTGGGCCTGCGTCTGGCGGGTATCGAGGGCGTGGTGGTCCGGGAGATCCCCGAGGCACGGAAGGCCATCCAGGCCGCCGCCGCCGACCCTGACATCGCCGTCCTCCTGGTGACGGAGAACCTGGCGGCCAAGTGCTCCGACCTGCTGGAGCCCCTGAAGATGAGCTGCCATATCCCTCTGGTGGTAGAAATCCCGGACCGTCACAGCACCGGCCGTGCCTCCGACTCCATCACCCGTTATATCCGCGAGGCCATCGGGGTCAAACTTTGACCTGTGTCCTCCTCTTTTAACCAAAGGAGGTTTCATCCATGTCTGAACTGAACAAAAAGCTGGACCACTTTACGTCCACGCTTCTGGCTGAGGCCACCGCTGAGACCGACCGGGTCCTCAGTGAGGTGAAGGCCCAGCACGATAATTCCTACTCCGCCGCTGAGGACAAGATCCTGGCGGAGGCTTACCACTACATCCGCACCGAGGTGTCCCGCATCCGCAGCGAGGAGGGCCGCAAGGTCTCCCGCCACATGCTGGACAACAAGAAGACCCTCTATCTCCGCCGTGAGGAGATTGCCCGTGAGGTCTTTGAGGCGGTGCGGGACCGCATCGTCGCGTACAGCGCCACCCCCGACTACCGCAAGCGGCTGGCCGAGGTGGCCTGCCAGGCTGTGGACACCCTCAAGGGCGCCGATGACATCGTCATCCGCCTGCGCGCTGAGGATATGGACCAGTCCGACGCCATCACCGCCGCCCTGAAGGGCGTCAAGGTGACCTTCCAGGCCGATCCCTCCATCCTGATGGGCGGCCTGACCGCCGTGTCCCCCTCCCTGGGCCGCCGTGTGGACGCCACCTTCGGCACCGCCATGGCCGAGCTGAACGGACACTTCGCTGAGATCTTCGGCCTGTCCCTGTCCGACGATCTGACCGAGACCGAGGAGTAAGACCGCGTCCCCGGTCCCTGATTACCTGTTTGTTGTGAGGATGATACTATGAGCCAATATGTTATCAAGGGCGTCAACGGCCCTGTTGTCACCGTCGTCGGCGGCCAGGGTCTGGCCATGATGGACATGGTGCACGTGGGTAATGAGGGTCTGATTGGCGAGGTCGTAGGCGTGAACGGCGGTGTGACCACCGTGCAGGTCTACGAGGATACCGCCGGTCTGGCCCCCGGTCAGCCCGTCACCGCCACCGGCGCCCCCATGTCCGTCAAGCTGGGCCCCGGCCTGCTGAGCAATATCTTCGACGGCATTGCCCGTCCCCTGAACGTCATTGAGGAGAAGGCCGGTCCCTTCATCACCCGGGGCATCAACATCTCCGCCCTGGATGAGGAGAAGCTGTGGGATACCACCGTCACCGTCAAGGTGGGCGACACCATCCGTCCCGGCACCGAGTACGCCTTCTGCCAGGAGACCTCCCTCATCAAGCACCGCTGCCTGGCACCCGCCGGCGTGGACGGCAAGGTCACCCGCGCCCTCCCCAGCGGCAGCTACAACGTCAACGAGGTCCTGGTGGAGGTCACCGACTTGTACGGCCGTGTGCACAAGCTCTGCCTGGCCCAGGACTGCCGCATCCGTACCCCCCGTCCCATGGCCGAGCGTCTGCCCATCTCCCGCCCCCTTATCACCGGCCAGCGCATTATCGACACCCTCTTCCCCATCGGCAAGGGCGGCGCTGCCGCCATCCCCGGCCCCTTCGGCGCCGGCAAGACCATGACCCAGCACCAGCTGGCCAAGTGGTCTGACGCCGACATCATCGTCTACCTGGGCTGCGGCGAGCGCGGCAACGAGATGACCCAGGCCCTGGAGGAGTTCTCCGAGCTGCTGGACCCCAAGAGCCACCAGCCCCTGATGAACCGCACCATCCTGATTGCCAACACCTCCAACATGCCTGTAGCCGCCCGTGAGGCCTCCGTCTACACCGGCATGACCATCGCCGAGTACTACCGCGACATGGGCTACCACGTGGCCCTGATGGCCGACTCCACCTCCCGCTGGGCCGAGGCTCTGCGTGAGATCTCCGGCCGTCTGGAGGAGATGCCCGCTGAGGAAGGCTTCCCCGCCTACCTGGCTTCCCGTCTGGCTGAGTTCTACGAGCGTGCCGGCTACGTGAAGACCCTGGAGGGCAAGGAGGGCAGCGTCACCGTTATCGGCGCCGTCTCCCCCCAGGGCGGCGACTTCTCCGAGCCCGTCACCCAGAACACCAAGCGTTATGTCCGTACCTTCTGGGGCCTGGACCGTGCTCTGGCCTATGCCCGTCACTTCCCCTCCATCAACTGGCTGACCTCCTACTCCGAGTATGCCGCCGACCTGAAGCCCTGGTATGACGCCAACGTGGGCCCCGACTTTGTCCCCTGCCGCAACAAGATCGCCAACCTCCTCCAGGAGGAGTCCTCCCTGATGGAGATCGTCAAGCTGATCGGCGCGGACATCCTGCCCGAGGACCAGAAGCTGGTCATCGAGACGGCCAGACTCATCCGTGTGGGCTTCCTGCAGCAGAACGCCTATCACGACATTGATACCTACGTCCCCCTGGAGAAGCAGCTGAAGATGATGCAGGTCATCCTGCGCCTGTACGACGGCGCCCGGGCCCTCATCGCCCGCTCCATTCCCCTCTCTCAGCTCAAGGCCACCGGTATCTTCGAGACCCTGACCAAGATCAAGTACGAGGTCGCCAACGACCAGATGGAGAAGTTCGCCGAGTACGACAGACTGGTGGACGAGGCCCTGGACTCCGTGGACAAGGCCAACCGCTGAGACGAGATTTTTGAGGTGATTTTATGCGCATGGAATATATCGGCCTGTCCGAGCTGTCCGGTTCTCTGATCGCCCTCCAGGGCGTGGAGAACGTGGCCTACGACGAGATGGCCGAAATCACCCTGGAGAACGGCGAGCGCCGCTACGGCCGTGTCATCACCATCGACGGCGACAAGGCCATCCTCCAGGTCTTTGAGGGCACCAAGGGTATCTCCCTGGAAAACGCCCGCACCCACTTCACCGGCAAGCCCATGGATATCGCCCTCTCCCACGAGATGCTGGGCCGTATCTTCGACGGCGCCGGCCGGCCCATTGACGGCCTGGGTGAGATTTACCCCGAGCAGCGCCGCAACATCAATGGCTCTGCCATCAACCCGGTTTCCCGCCAGTACCCCCGCTCCTGCATCTACACCGGTATCTCCGCCATTGACGGCTGCTCCACCCTGATCCGTGGTCAGAAGCTGCCCATCTTCTCCGGCGCCGGTATGAAGCACAACGAGCTGGCGGCACAGATCGTCCGCCAGGCCCGCGTCGGCGACCAGGACGGCGAGTTCGCCATCGTGTTCGCCGCCATGGGCGTCAAGAACGATACCGCCGAGTTCTTCCGCCGCAACTTCGAGGAGGCCGGCGCCCTCCAGCGGGTGGTTATGTTCATGAACCTGGCCTCCGATCCCATCATCGAGCGTATCCTGACCCCCCGCTGCGCCCTCACCGCCGCCGAGTATCTGGCCTTTGACCTGGGCTACCACGTGCTGGTCATCATGACCGACATGACCTCCTACTGTGAGGCCGTCCGTGAGTTCTCCTCCTCCAAGGGCGAGATTCCCTCCCGTAAGGGCTTCCCCTCCTACCTGTACTCCGACCTGGCCTCCCTCTACGAGCGCGCCGGCATGATCAAGGGCCGCCCCGGTTCCGTGACCCAGGTGCCCGTTCTGACCATGCCCAACGACGATATTACCCACCCCATCCCCGACCTGACCGGCTACATCACCGAGGGTCAGATCGTGCTTAACCGGGACATGGACCAGAAGGGCGTCTATCCCCCCATCTCCATTCTGCCCTCCCTGTCCCGTCTGATGAAGGACGGCATCGGCAAGGGCTTCACCCGGGACGACCACCCCGACGTGTCCAACCAGCTCTTCGCCTCCTACTCCAAGGTGCAGGACGCCCGCAGCCTGGCCAGCGTTATCGGCGAGGACGAGCTGAGTGAGACCGACAAGAAGTACCTGGAGTTCGGCAAGGCCTTTGAGGCCAACTTCATCAACCAGGATATGGGCGACAACCGCACCATCGACCAGACCCTGGACCTGGGCTGGAAGCTGCTGAGCATCCTGCCCAAGAGCGAGCTGGACCGTATGAGCAGCGCCACGATCGAGGCTCACTACGTGGAAGGCGCCTACAAGACCATTCTCAACCCCGAATCCGCCGGCGGAGACGGGAAGCTCAACTAACCTGAGAGGAGGCCCGTAAATGGCTGCTGTCCTACCAACCAAAGGCAACCTGATGGCCACCAAGCGCTCCCGGGCCCTGGCTCAGACGGGTTATGAGCTGATGGACCGGAAGCGGAACATCCTCATCCGGGAAATGATGTCCCTGATGGAGACCGCCAAGGAGGTCCAGGACCAGATCGACACCGTCTTCACCGAGGCCTATGCCTCCCTCCAGACCGCCAACATCAAGCTGGGCATCTGCGACCGTATCGCTGAGGCCGTTGACGTGGACGAGAGCCTGGAGGTGCAGTACCGCTCGGTCATGGGCGTGGAGCTGCCCCATATCCCCGACCGGTCCGCTCCGGTCCGGCCGGAATACGGCTTTGCCTCCACCAGCTCCGAGCTGGACGAGTGCTACCTCAAGTTCCATCAGGTGAAGGAGCTGGTGCGCCAGCTGGCGGAGGTGGAGACCTCCATCTACCGTCTGGCCACCGCCATCAAGAAGACCCAGAAGCGGGCCAACGCCCTGAAGAACATCGTCATCCCCGGCTTCAACGATACCATCCGCTTCATCACCGAAGCGCTGGAGGAGAAGGAGCGGGAGGAGTTCACCCGTCTGAAGGTCATCAAGTCCTTCCAGACCAAGAAGCGTTCCCGCACAAGCGCCTGAGAAAGAAGTCCCCTTCGGAAGAAGGGGACTTCTTTTTATTTGGCTCTGTTAGACATATGCGGGGTTTTTGAAAATGGACATAAATAAGTTCACATTACACATAAATTGGGACAGTTATATCTATACCTGTGCAAGGAGTGATTAGGTATGGACTTAACTGAAATTAAAAAAATTATTGCTGGCTTGTCAAAAGAGGACTTACAGCAGCTTAAGAATGTAATAGATGAAACCTTGATAGGCGGGATTGATTTCAAGGCTTTTATGGTGCAGGTTATAGAACAGAAGTTTTCTGACGGGCTAATCTGTCCTCGTTGTCACAGTAAACACATCATTAAAAATGGTTTTACCGGCAGAAAGGTTCAAAGATACCTTTGTAAAGATTGCGGGGGGTTTGTGCCTACAACCAAGACTGTCTTTGCTAACAGCAAGTTATCTGCGGGGATTTGACTGAAATATGCTGAATGTATGAACCAGCGGATGACATTAAGAGAAACAGCAAAGGCTGTTCGTGTCTGCTTGAAAACCGCTTTCAATATGCGCCACAAGATATTGGAAGCAGTTAAGTGCAGTATGGATGTTGACGATTTGAGCGGTATTCTTGAAATGGATGAGAGTTTCTTTGCCGAAAGTTTCAAAGGCAACCATAAGAAAGGGAATCCAAACTGGAAAGCACCAAGAGTCGGTGGTATATCCAGAAAGAGAGGTAAAGAAGTACATTTTCGTGGTATCAGCCACGAGCAGGTCTGTGTTTCCTCCGCTATGGATAGGAATGGTGGACTGGTTCTGGTTCCCGTGTGCAATGGCAGACTGACTACAAGTGCATTGACAGGATTGTATAAAGGAAAAGTTGAGCCACAGTCCACGATCTGCACTGACAGCCACAATGCTTATAAGAAGTTTGCTGAAACCATTCCCGCTGACTTGATTCAGATTGAGCGGGGACGACACAAGAAAGGTGTATATCATATTAACCACATCAACAGTCTGCACAACAAGTTGAAACAATGGATGAAACCCCTTCACGGTGTCGCCACCAAGTACCTGACACACTATATGTACTGGTTCAATTGGGTTGAACATAACAGCAAGGTTTCTTCCACCAAACGGGGAGAACAATTGCTTTTGGACAGTTTCTCCAGTAGAATAGTTTATACACAGGAAGATGTCCGCAATACCAAGGCGTTTTAAGGTGACTTTGGGAACTTTTAGTAATTTATTGCGTCTACATAAATAGAAACACATTTCAGATTGGAGGTATAGGCATGAAAAAGTATCTTGCACTTGTGTTGGCATTGATTTTGGGATTAACAGTATGTGGATGTTCTTCTGAAACCGAAGGTGTCGATGGAGGCTTTGTTCGTGAAACTTATTCAGGGATCATCAAAGAGCAACTAACAGAAAACGGAAGTGAATATATCAGAGTTGTTACTGGAAACAATGAAGTCATGGACTTTCTGATTACTGGCACGACTGAAATAGACGGAGAGGAAAACATTTCAGAAGGAGACAGCGTTGAAATTGATTGTGTACATTGGTATGAGCCATCAACTTATGAGATTTTGAAACTAACTGTCTTAGAGGCAAATGATTGGGGAATAAGCCTCTCTGTGAAAAATATTGCTCCCACTGGTGCGACACTGGTAATTTCCCAGTTTGGCGGCAATCCGTCCGGTGAATTACGGTATGGGTCAGCGTATAAAATCCAGTCTCTAAATGGGGATACCTGGGAAGATGTACCTTATGTTACTGAGGCCGATGTAGCGTGGACAGACGAAGCCTATATGGTAGAAATGGATACAGATTGTGAAATTGTGTTATCTTGGGATTGGTTATACGGCAACCTACCGGAAGGGCAGTATCGTATCGTCAAAGAATTTATGGATTTCCGCAGTTCAGGCGACTACGATAAAGAAAACTATTATGCAGATTTTGACATAAAATAATTTCTACCTTAGAGGGCTACTCTTAGCAGAGTGGCCCTCTGTTTCACCAACTACCTACATACTTGTCTAACAGAGCCTTTTATTTTCATTTTATTTTTATTTTCTTTTTTCTTGACTTTCATAAAATTAAAGTTTATATTAATATTATGAAAGTCACAGAAAGGGTGATTCGCATGTCCATTGACCGGGTTCCAGGCTGGATGGCCGGACTGGAGGAGGAAGACGCGGCCTTTATCCGCAACTTTCTCCTGTGCTCCGGTTCCCTCAAGGACATCGCCGGACAGTACGGCGTGTCCTATCCCACCGTCCGCCTCCGGCTGGACCGGCTGATCCAGAAAATCCGGCTCAGCGAGGAGGCCGACCAGGACCCCTATGTGGCGCTGATCAAACGCCTGGCCGTCAATGAGAAGCTGGACTTCGACACGGCAAAGCTCCTGATTCAGGAGTACCACAGGCAGAAAAAGGAGTGAATTGTATGTCCGACCCCATGTCCCTTGTTATTCTTCTGGTCCTCCTGACCATCCCCACCTGCGTCCTTGGCGCGGTACAGTACCTGCTCTCCCGCCTGACGCCCCCCTGGCCCGGGTTGATTATCCCCGCTCTCTCCGGCATCGCTTCCGTGGCGCTGTCCCTCCTGTTCCTGTTCAATATGGTTGCCCTCTCCCCCATGGGCGTGCTGATGTCCCTTCTCCTGCTGGTCGTGCTCAATCTTCCCACCGCGGTATACATCGTCATCTACTGCCTCACCCGCCGCCGTCTCCAGTCGCAGGACGAGGTCACGCGCATGAACCTCCAGGACCTGTAATCCACATAAAAACCGCCCGCTGTCCTTGTACAGCGGGCGGTTTTTGCATCACTCAATCAATAGGTTCTGGTGCAGATTTCCTTGATTTTGGCTTGGAGGGACTTCAGGTCCTCAAAGGCGGCGGGACGCCAGCCCGGGTTGCGCAGCAGGGCCGCCGGGTGGTACATGGCGGTCATCTGTACCCCTGCCTTCTCCACCCACTGGCCGTGCTCCTTGGTGATTTTGAAGTCCTCTTTGATCAGCTTCATGGCGGCGATTCGGCCCAGACAGACGATAATCTTGGGCCGGATGATGGCCACCTGGTTGCGCAGATAGCCGATGCAGGCCTCCTGCTCCACGTTGAGGGGGTCCCGGTTCTGGGGCGGACGGCACTTGACCATGTTGGTGATATAGATTTTGCTCCGGTCCAGGTCGATGATCTCCAGCATGTCGTCCAGCAGCTTGCCGGCCCGACCCACAAAGGGCTCGCCCTTCAGGTCCTCCTGCTCGCCGGGGCCCTCGCCGATGAACATGACCTCAGCGTTGGGATTGCCCGTGCCGAACACCACGTTGTGCCGTGTCTCAGCCAGGGCGCATTTCCGGCAGTCCATACACTCGGCCTGGAGCGCTTCCCAGTTCTTCATGCCTTCTCCTCCGTTCCGTAGACTTCCTTGGCGTATCGGACGGTGGCCATGGCGTCTCTGGCGTAGCAGTCTGCGTTGATGCTGTCTGCGTACTCCTGGGTGAGCACTGCGCCGCCCACCACCACCTTGACGCCGCTGCCGCTCTGCCGCAGGGCCTTGATGGTCTCCTCCATGCTGACCACCGTGGTGGTCATAAGGGCACTCAGGCCCACCAGCCGGATATCAGGGGCAGCGGCAGCCTCCACAATCTTTTCCGGGGCCACGTCTTTGCCCAGGTCTATCACGTCAAAGCCGTAGTTCTCCAGCAGGACCTTGACGATGTTCTTGCCGATGTCGTGGATGTCCCCCTTGACGGTGGCCAGCACCACCTTGCCCTGCTTCTCCTGGGGCTCACTGGCCATGGCGGCCTTGACCACCTCAAAGGCAGCCTTTGCCGCCTCGGCGCTCATGAGCAGCTGGGGCAGGAAGAGGGTCTTTTTCTCAAAGCCCTGACCCACCTTGTCCAGAGCGGGGATGAGGGCGCTGTTGACCAGCTCCAGGGGCTGTGCGCCCTTGTCCAGCGCCGTACGGGCGGACTGGGCTGCGCCCTCCTGCATGCCTCTGGTCACGCACTCCTCCAGGGACAGCTCCGTCCCGGACACAGGCACAGCGGGGGCGGCGGTCTGGCCGCTGTACGCCCCGATATAGCCGCCGCACTGGCTGTCCAGCCCGGCCAGGGCGCAGTAGGACCGCCAGGCGCCCATCATGCCCTCGGCCAGAGGGTTGATGATAGCGCAGGACAGCCCGGCCTCCAGGGCCATGGCGAAGAAATTGGCGTTGATGATGTCCCGCCGAGGCAGGCCGAAAGACACGTTGGACACGCCCAGGATGGTGTGTCCGCCCAGCTCATCCCGCACCCGCCGGAGGGTCTCCAGGGTGACCACAGCTGCCTCGGGCTCGGAGGAGACGGTGAGGGTCAGGCCGTCAATCACGATGTCCTCCGAGGGAATGCCGTACTCAGCGGCGGTGTCGTAAATCTTCCGGGCCACCGCCAGGCGTCCCTCAGCGGTCTCGGGGATGCCGCCCTCGTCCAGGGCCAGACCCACCACCACGCCGCCGTACTTGCGCACCAGGGGGAACACCGCAGCCATGCTCTCCGCCTTGCCGCTGACCGAGTTGATCATGGGCTTGCCGTTGTAGCGGCGCATGGCACGGGCCACGGCCTGGGTGTCGGAGGTGTCAATCTGCAGGGGCAGGGGGATGACGCTCTGGAGAGCGCATACCGCCTCCTCCAGCATGGCGGGCTCGTCAATCTCGGGCAGGCCCACGTTCACGTCCAGAATATGGGCCCCCGCCTCCTCCTGGGCAAAGCCCTCGTTGAGGATATACTCCAGGTCGTGGCTGCGCAGAGCCTCCTTGAAGCGCTTCTTGCCGGTGGGGTTGATGCGCTCGCCGATGATGACGGGCATAGGGCCAATCACCACCGCCTGAGAGAAGGAGGACACCACGGTCCGCCGCTTCCGCTCCGGCGGAATAACGGGGATATCCCGGCAGGCGGCGGTGAGGGCGCGGATATGGTCGGGGGTGGTGCCGCAGCAGCCGCCCAGGCCCCACACGCCCAGCTTGGCAATGCGCTCCATAACGGCGGCGAACCGCTCCGGGTCCACGTCGAACACGGTCTTGTCCCCCTCGCGCCGGGGCAGGCCGGCGTTGGGGTTGACCACCACGGGGACAGATGCCAGTTTCACCAGCTCCTCGGCCAGGGGGAGCATCTGCTCCGGGCCCATGCCGCAGTTGACGCCCAGGGCGTCCACCCGCAGGCCCTCCAGCAGGGCCACGGTGGAGGCGATGGTGCCGCCGGTGAGCATCTTGCCGTTCTCATCGTACACCGTGGTCACCACCACGGGCAGGTCGCTGTTCTCCTTGGCCGCCAGCACAGCCGCCTTGGCCTCGTAGCCGTCGCTCATGGTCTCAATGAGCACCAGGTCGGCCCCCGCCTGGGCGCCCACCCGGACCACCCGGGCGAAGAGGGACACCGCATCCTCAAAGTCCAGGTCTCCCATGGGCCGCAGCAGCCGCCCGGTGGGGCCCATGTCCAGGGCGATGTAGGCGTCGTCCTCCCGGCCCGTCTCCGCTCTGGCCTTCTTGGCATTGTCCACGGCAGCACGGACAATCTCGTCCAAGTCCCACTCCCCGCCGTCGGGGAACTTCAGGGCGTTGGCCCCGAAGGTGTTGGTGCAGATGACGTGGCTTCCCGCCTCCAGATAGGCCTTATGCACGGCCTGAATCCGCTCGGGATAGCGCAGGTTCCAGGTCTCGGGCAGCTCGCCGCCCTTCAGGCCCTGGGCCTGCAGCAGAGTCCCGGTACCGCCGTCAAAAAAGAGGCGCTCGCGCCCCAGTTTCTCCAAAAAACTCATAGGTTCCTCCTGTTATCTGCGAAAGGCGCAGTCGGTCTTGTCGCAGGCCTCGCAGCCCTGCCGGTGACAGGGCGCCGCCTGGCGGGACATGCCGATCACCGCGGTGACCGACTTCATGGGGGCCAGCAGCATCTGCCCTGTCACCGTCAGGCCGATTCTGGCCGGGGTCTGGAGCAGAGTGGTAATATCCCGCTGGTGGGCGATGGAGAAGTCCCCGTATCCGGGGCTGAACCGGGGCCGGAGATACCAGCCCTGCTTCTCTGCCTCAAGGCGCAGCTCCTCACAGGCGTTGTCGCAGCACACCTCGATGAGAGAGGCTGCAGCGGCCTGGAGAATCACCGCCTCGCTCATCCGCACGGCGGTGGCTCTGGCGATGAGCCGGTCGGCCTCCACGCCCAGGGTGGCGGCAAAGAAGATCACCCGCTCGCAGCCCTTCAGGTTGCGGGACAGGCTCTTGCTCTCCACCCGGACCTCCCCCAGCTCCAGGGCCCCGTCGGGCAGGTGGGTGAGCGGGAATTCCCGGCTCACCCACCGGGGTGTGACCGCCTGCTCCAGCCGCCTGGCGCAGGCCCGGATGGTCTGCTCCATGCCGCTGTCCGGCGGCGTGTCCCTCCGGTAGCCTAAGTACCGGCATATCTCGCCGTAGTCCGCCTCCAGGGTCACTTCAGGACCTCCGACAGGCTGGCCTGAATGCCGGCGGCAATCTCCGGCTTGTTCATGGAGTAGATATGGATGTGGTTGACGCCGTTGGCGATGAGGTCGATGATCTGTCCAGCGGCGTAGGCCACGCCGGCCTGGCGCATGGCGGCCGGGTTCTCCCCGAACTTGTCCACAATGGCCTTGAACTTTTCAGGCAGATAGGTGCCGGACAGCTTGCAGATACGGGCAATCTGCTTGCCGTTGGTCACCGGCATGATGCCCGCCACCACGGGTACGGTGATGCCCTTCTCCCGGATGCGGTAGAGGAAGTTGTAGAGGATGTTGTTGTCAAAGAACATCTGGGTGGTGAGGAACTCGCAGCCTGCCTCCACCTTGGCCTTCAGGTAGTCGATGTCGCTGGCCTTGGTGGGGGACTCGGGGTGACCCTCAGGGTAGCAGGCGCCGCCCACGCAGAAGTCGCCGCTGGCCTTGATCTCCCGCACCAGCTCAGCAGCATGGTGGTAGTCATGGGCCGGAGCGCCGCCTTCCGGGATGTCTCCCCGCAGAGCCAGCACGTTGCTGATGCCGCTCTCCTTCAGCTTGCCCAGCACCTGGTGGACGTGCTCCCGGGTGGAGGATGCGCAGGTCAGGTGGGCCAGGGGCTCCACGCCGTACTTGTCCCGGATGCCCGCGGCAATGCCCACGGTGTAGTCGCTGGTGCCGCCGCCGGCTCCGTAGGTCACGCTCATGAAGTCGGGCTTGAGGGCCGCAATCTCCTGCGTGGCCTTTGCCACCGACTCGTAGGAGTCGCTGGTCTTGGGCGGGAATACCTCGAAGGACAGGGTGACTTTGTCCTGGCTGAGAATGTCAATAATTTTCATGGCTGGGTTCTCTCCTTTGGGTGTGCTCAGCGCCAGGGAGCCGGACAGCCCCTGCGGCAGCTGATTCAATGCTGTCCATTATAGCACATTCCATCGGCAAAGATCACCTTTTTTCTTACATGGAAAAATATTGAAGAAAAATAACCGTTGACAAATGTCCGTCCTGTGGCGTATAATGCCCCCAACATCACAAAGGCAACGAGAAAGACCGCCCCTCGGGCATCCGACAGAGAACGTGGGTCACCGACTGAGAGCCCGCCCCGGAGAGAAGAGATGGCGCAACACTTTTGAGCCGGCGTGCCGAGCCTCCTGACGGAGGGGTAGGTTCGCCCGTCCCCCTCCGCGTTAAGGAGTATAAGAGGTCGCGTCAATGGGGACGCCGCAACTTTGGGTGGTACCGCGGAACAGGTATGTTTCGCCCCGAAACTGCTTTGGCAGTCTCGGGGCTTTTTTCGTCTTTTGTGGTGGAATTTTTTTACTTTTTCAAAAGGATGTGAACGGTCATGATCACAGCGACAGCGCTTACCCCAGTCAAGCAGCCCGCCATGGACGACATTATCGGAGGTGCCCTGGCCAATCAGGCCGTCTCCGTCCGTGGTATGGTCCACGCCCTGCGGGACATGGGCAGCCTCACCTTCCTGCTCCTGCGCAAGGGGGATGGAGTGCTCCAGTGCGTGTGCCCGCCGGAGGTGGACCTGGACGGCGTCACCGAGGAGTGCGCCGTGGAGGTGCTGGGCACCGTACACCCGGAAGAGCGGGCCCCCGGCGGGGCCGAGTTGGCCGCGGCAGCGGTGCGGGTGCTCTCCCGGCCCGCAGCTCCCGCGCCGGTACCCCTGTCCAAGTGGAAGCTGAACCTGACATTGGATTCCCGCCTCTCCCTCCGCCCCGCGGTACTGCGCAGCCTGCGGGAACGCAGTGTGTTCCGCATCCAGGCGGGCATCTGCCGGGCGTTCCGGGAGTATCTCCAGAGCCAGGACTTTACCGAAATCCACACCCCCAAGATTGTCCACGCCGGAGCCGAGGGCGGCAGCAACATCTTCCGGCTGGACTACTTCGGCCGCAAGGCCTTCCTCACCCAGTCCCCCCAGTTCTACAAGCAGACCATGGTGCCCGTCTTTGAACGGGTGTTTGAAGTGGGCCCCGTGTTCCGGGCCGAGAAGCACAGCACCACCCGCCACCTGAACGAGTACACCTCCATGGATTTTGAGATGGGGTATATCGACAGTTTTTATGATATCATAGCCATGGAGACCGGCTTTCTCTGCTACTGCTTCCGCCTGCTGAGCGAGGAGTACGGCGGCGACCTGGCCCGTCTGGGCGTCACCCTCCCCGAGATGAAGGACATCCCCTGCGTCCGGTTTGACGAGGCCAAGCGGCTGGCGGCGGAGAAGTACGGCTACGCCATCCGCAACCCCTACGACCTGGAGCCCGAGGAGGAGCACGCCATCGGCCGGTATGCCAAGGAAGTGTGGGGCAGCGACCTGGTCTTTGTCACCCACTACCCGGCCAAAAAGCGGCCCTTCTACGCCATGGACGACCCGGAGGACCCCAGGTACACCCTGTCCTTTGACCTGCTGTTCCGGGGCATGGAGGTGACCACCGGCGGCCAGCGTATCCACGACTACCACCAGCAGGTGGCCAAGATGGAGCGGCTGGGCATGGACCCGGCGGAGTTTGAGTCCTACCTCATGCTCCACAAGTACGGCGCGCCCCCTCACGGCGGCCTGGGCATCGGTCTGGAGCGGCTGACCATGCAGCTGTGCGGCCTGGACAACGTGCGCCTGGCCACCCTCTTCCCCCGGGACCGTACCCGGCTGGAACCTTAAAGGGCGCATCGATTTTCTGCGGAAAATCTCTGCCGCGCTGCGGCAGGATATGCGCCCTCCAGGGGGAACCAGTTCCCCCTAGATACGCGCCTACGGCGCGATACCCCCTCCGCTCTCCGAGGGGATTGGACGAAAGGATGCTGCTGTTATGAAAATTACCGAAGAGCTGGTGGACTATGTCTCCACCCTGTCCCGGCTCCGCCTCCCCCAGGAGGAGAAGGCCAAACTGGCCGGTGAGCTGGAACAGCTCGTCACCTATATGGACACCCTCAACACCCTGGACACCGACGGCGTGGAGCCCATGAGCCACATCTTCCCCCTGAAGAACGTGCTCCGTGCCGACAAGGTGGTCCCCTCGGCGGACCGGGAGGTCCTGCTGTCCGGCGCACCGGACAGGGATGAGGAGACCTTCCGGGTGCCCAAGGCTGTGGAATAAGGAGGGTTTACTGTGAAAGAACTGCTGGAACTGAGCGCCCTGGAGCTGGGCGCGGCCATCAGGGCGGGGGATGTGTCCATCGCCGAGGCCACTCAGACCGCCCTAGACGTAATGGCGGAGCGGGAGCCCTCCCTCAACTGCTTTATCACCGCCGCCGGTGAGCAGGCCATGGCCCGTGCCAAGGCCCTCCAGGCCGGTGTGAAGGAGGCGACAAGCCCCCTGTACGGCGTACCCATGGCCATCAAGGACAACATCTGCACCAAGGGCGTCAAGACCTGCTGCGCCTCCAAAATTCTGGGGGACTTCACGCCTCCCTATGACGCCGCCGTGACTGAGCAGCTGACAGAGGCCGGGTCGGTCTCCCTGGGCAAGCTGAACATGGATGAGTTCGCCATGGGCTCCACCACCGAGACCTCCTTCTACGGCCCCACCCGCAACCCCTGGGACCCCGACCGGGTGCCCGGCGGCTCCTCCGGCGGCGCTGCTGCTGCGGTGGCCGCCCGTGAGTGCTGGTTCGCCCTTGGTTCCGACACTGGCGGCTCCATCCGCCAGCCCGCCTCCTTCTGCGGCGTCACCGGCATCAAGCCCACCTACGGCACTGTCAGCCGGTACGGCCTTATCGCCTACGCCTCCTCCCTGGACCAGATTGGCCCTCTCGCCCGCACTGCCGCCGACTGCGCCGCCGTGCTGGACGCCATCCAGGGCAAGGATAAGCGGGACGCCACCTCTCTGGACGTTCCCGCAGGGAGCCTGCTCTCCGGCCTGACCGGGGATATCAGGGGCATGAAGATCGGCCTGCCGTCTGACTGCTTCGGTGAGGGTCTGGAACCCCAGGTGTCCGATGCCGTCAAGGCCACTGCCGCCGTGCTGGAGGCAAGAGGCGCCAGGGTGGAGACCTTCTCCTTCCCCCTGATGAAATATATGGTGCCTACCTATTATATCATCGCCTGCGCCGAGGCCAGCAGCAACCTGTCCCGGTACGACGGCGTGAAATACGGCTGGCGGGCGCCCGAGTACGAAGACCTGACCGACCTCTACTGCCGCACCCGCACCGAGGGCTTCGGCTCTGAGGTGAAGCGGCGCATCCTGCTGGGCACCTTCGTCCTCTCCTCCGGCTACTACGACGCCTACTACAAAAAGGCCCTCCAGGTCAAGGCTCTCATCAAGGAGGCCTTTGACAAGGCCTTTGAACAGTACGACCTGCTGCTCACCCCCGTCGCCCCTACCACCGCCCCCAAGCTGGGGGAGAGCCTCAGCGACCCGCTAAAGATGTACCTGAGCGACATCTACACCGTGCCCGCAAACCTGGCGGGTCTGCCCGCTCTGTCCATGCCCTGCGGCTTTGACGGCGGCGTGCCCATCGGCGCCCAGCTCATCGGCCCTGCCCTTGGGGAGGCGGCCGTCCTCAACGCCGCCCACGCCTTCCAGCTGGACACCGATTACCACAGACGTTCCCCCTATGGGAAGGAGGTCAAATAATATGACCTGGGAAACCGTCATCGGTCTGGAGACCCATGTGGAGCTCTCCACGGCCACCAAAATTTTCTGCTCCTGCACCACCGCCTTCGGTGGCGCACCCAACACCCACTGCTGTCCGGTGTGCACCGGCATGCCCGGCACCCTGCCCGTACTCAACGAGAAGGTGCTGGAATTTGCCGTCCAGGCCGGTCTGGCCCTGGGGTGTGAGATCACCAAAAAGAGCCGCTTTGACCGGAAGAACTACTTCTACCCTGACCTGCCCAAGGCCTATCAGATTTCCCAGCTCTACCTGCCCATTGCCCGGAACGGCAGGGTGGACATCGGCGGCGGCAAGACGGTGGGCATCCACGAGCTGCACATGGAGGAGGACGCGGGCAAGCTGGTCCACGACCCCTGGACCGACCAGACCTGCTGCGACTACAACCGCTGCGGCGTGCCCCTCATCGAGATTGTCACCGAGCCCGACTTCCGCACCGCCGAGGAGGTCATTTCCTATCTGGAGCAGTTGCGCTCCACCCTCCAGTACCTGGGCGTGTCCGACTGCAAAATGCAGGAGGGCTCCCTCCGCTGCGACGTAAACCTGTCGGTGCGCCCCGCAGGCTCCACGGAGCTGGGCACCCGCACCGAGATGAAGAACCTCAACTCCTTCAAAGCCATTGCACGGGCCATCCAGTACGAGAGTCGAAGGCAGATTGAGCTGCTGGAGGAGGGAAAGCGGGTCATTCAGGAGACCCGCCGCTGGGACGAGAACAAGGACGCCACCTATGCCATGCGCTCCAAGGAGAACGCCCAGGACTACCGTTACTTCCCCGACCCCGATCTGCCTCCAGTGGAGCTGTCGGAGGACTATCTGGAGCGTCTGCGTGACGTCCAGCCAGAGCTGGCTCCGGCCAGAATGGAGCGGTATCAGCGCCGCTTCGGCCTGCCCGCCTACGACACCGAGATGATCACCTCTCAGAAAGCACTGTCCGACTTCTTTGAGGCCGTGGTTGACCTGGGCGCCCCCGCCAAGCAGGCGTCCAACTGGATTATGGGCGAGGTGCTGCGTGCCCTGTCCGCCCGGGGCATGGAGGCGGCGGATATGCCCCTCTCCCCCGCCACCCTGGCCCGGCTCATCGCCCTGGTGATCGAGGGCAAGCTCAACCGCAACACCGCCGTCACCGTCTTTGACGCGGTGTTCGACAGCGACGGAGACGTGGACGCCTATGTGGCGGAGCACGGTCTGGAGCAGATTCAGGACGACAGCCTGGTGGAGTCCGCCGTGGAGCAGGCCTTTGCCGACAACCCAAAGTCGGTGGAGGACTACCGGGCCGGCAAGGAGAAGGCCTTCGGCTTCC
>CABIYL020000004.1:252407-277198 GCA_902362925.2 Clostridiales bacterium
AGCTCGTCGTGGTTTGTCATAAAGCCGGTCTCCACCAGCACGGCGCACATGTCGGTCTCACGCAGGACCACAAAGTCCGCTGAGGCCACGCCCCGGTCTTTGGCGCCGGTGGTCTGGCAGGCCGGGGTCTGGATGGCCTGGGCCAGCCGCTTGCCCCGTCCGCTGGAGGGGTGGTAGTAGGTGATCAGGCCGTTGACCGAGGGGTCGTCATAGGCGTTGGCGTGGATGGAGACAAAGATATCCGCGTCCACGCTGTTGGCGATGTCCGCCCGCTCGTAGAGGCCCACATAGACGTCGGTGGAGCGGGTCATGACCACGTTGTACCCCGCCGCCTTCAGCAGCGCCTCCAGCTTCAGGGAGATGGGCAGGGTCAGATCCTTCTCCAGAATGCCCTCATACACCGCGCCGCTGCTGGTGCCGCCGTGACCCGGGTCAATGACCACGGTCCTGCGGGAGGGGTCGATGGGGTTGGACGGATTCACCGGGTCGGTGGGCTCCTCCGGCGTCTCCGGAATCTCCGGCTCGTCCTCGGGTGCCCGGAATGCGGTAATGAGGATGCCGTCGTCCTGCTGCTCAATGGTCAGGTTCTTCTCCCGGGTGACGCCGTCGGCCAGGGTCAGCTCCACACGGACCACATGGTCATAGCCCTCGTACAGATCCGCCCCGTGCTGGGCGTACCGCACGGTATCGATAAAGTCGTTGTCCACTGCAATGGTGCCGGGGAAGCCTGCCGACAGCTCCGCGCCCAGCACGTCCAGCGTCACCTTGCCGCTGCCGTCGGTGATGCGGTACTCCAGCTTCTGGTCCGTCTCAATGAACACGGTCTGGCGGTCGTAGTCGGCCTGGATACGGGTGATATAGGCCGTATCATTCTCGCCGCTGATGATGATGGCGGTAAAGGTGTCCTGGTCCCAGTCCACCTGGGCGCCCAGCTGCTCGGACACAAACCGCAGGGGCACCATGGTGCGCTCCACGCCCTGACACTTCACCACGCAGGCGGGTACGCCGTCAGGCAGCGGCTCCACCTTGCCGTTGACCACGGCATTGGCTGAGCCCAGGGTGAGGACGATGGTGTCCACGCCCTTGCGCAGAATGACCTGGTTGCTCCCCTCAGGCCAGAGCACGGTGGCGCCCAGCGCCTCGGCCACGGTGCGGATGGGCACCATGGTGCGTCCGCCCAATGCCAGACCGGGCACGTCTCCCGTCAGGTCGATGATGGTCCCGTCCAGGCTGATGTTTACCTTCTCCGCCTGCTGGGGTTCGTAGCGCCCCGTGGTCTCGTTATGTACCTCAATATTCAGCAGCCCGTTGGGACCCGCCGCCTTGACCGGCAGAAAGGTCACCAGCAGAGCCAGCATCAGCAGAAATGCGGCCGCTCTCTTTGTCTGTCTCATGGGGAACTCCTTTTGTCCTTTGTAAACCTCTCTCACGGGGCCTCAGCCGCCCCGGCAAACGTTCCCTATTATTCTACCGAATCCCCCTCTCTCCGTCAATGGATTTGGGTTAAAAAGGTTAACATAAATTTTTACAATTTTTATGTGTCCTGCCGAGGCCATGGGGAAATCTGCATTTTCCCACCCCTGCCGCTTGCACTTTTCCCGCCGCTTTGGTATGATAATGTTTATCGAATCAGCGTGCTGATGCCCTATAAAAGTCTCTGCACATGAAAAGATTCTAAATCCACAAGATATGGAGGTACGTCCATGAGCATCAAACTGACTCTCTCCGGCGTCTACTATCGGGACGGCGGCTTCCTCTCCGAGGCTGAGGGTATGGCCGCCGGTCTGCCCGCACCCCAGCTGGCCAAGTCCGGCACCATGGCCTACAACATCCTCAAGGCCCACAACACTGCCGAAAATATGGCCGACCTGAAGCTGAAATTCGACGCCATGGCCTCCCATGATATTACCTACGTGGGCATCATCCAGACCGCCCGTGCCTCTGGCATGAAGGAGTTCCCCCTGCCCTACGTGCTCACCAACTGCCACAACTCCCTGTGCGCCGTGGGCGGCACCATCAACGAGGATGACCACGTGTTCGGCCTGTCCGCCGCCAAGAAGTACGGCGGTGAGTTCGTCCCCGCCCACCAGGCCGTCATCCACTCCTACATGCGGGAGCGGTACGCCGCCCCCGGCCGCATGGTGCTGGGCTCCGACTCCCACACCCGCTACGGCGCCTACGGCTGTATGGCCATCGGCGAGGGCGGCCCCGAGCTGGCCCGCCAGCTGCTGTGCAAGACCTACGACATCGCCTACCCCAAGATCATCGCCATCCACCTCACCGGCGCGCCCCGTCCCGGCGTGGGTCCCCAGGACGTGGCCCTGGCTCTCATCGGCGCCACCTTTAAAATCGGCGCGGTAAAGAACGCGGTGATGGAGTTCTTCGGCCCCGGCGTGAAGAATCTGTCCATGGATTACCGCTCTGGCATCGACGTGATGACCACCGAGACCGCCTGCCTGTCCTCCGTGTGGAGCACCGACGACACCGTGAAGGAGCACCTGGCCGTGCTGGGCCGCGGCGACACCTATCAGGCTCAGGCCCCCGCCGACGGTGCCTGGTACGACGGCGTCATCGAAGTGGACCTGTCTGCCGTGGAGCCCATGATCGCCCTGCCCTTCCACCCCTCCAACGCCTTCACCATCAAGGAGTTCAAGGCCAACATGGCTGATCTGCTCCACCAGGTGGAGGAGGATGCGGTGCGTCAGCTGGAGCTGAAGAACGGCGCTCCCTCCCTCACCAGGAAAATCAAGGACGGCCAGTTCCACGTGGACCAGGGCGTCATCGCCGGCTGCTCCGGCGGCACCTATCAGAACCTGGTCCGGGCCGCCCAGATCCTCAAGGGTCACACCATCGGCTCCGACGCCTTCTGGCTCTCCTGCTACCCCGGCTCCATGCCCATCAACCTGGAGCTGACCAAGCAGGGCTATATCGCCGACCTGATGGCCGCCGGTGCGTCCATCCGCTCCTGCTTCTGCGGTCCCTGCTTCGGCGCTGGCGACGTGCCCGCCAACGGTGCCTTCTCCATCCGCCACTCCACCCGCAACTTCCCCAACCGCGAGGGCTCCAAGCCCGCCGACGGCCAGGTGGCCTATGTGGCACTGATGGACGCCCGCTCCATCGCGGCCACCGCCCTCAACGGCGGCGTGCTCACTGCCGCCACCGAGCTGCCCGATGTGCCCGCCGACACCGCCGCCGAGCCCTACCACTACGACGACTCGGCCTACAAGGCCCGTGTATACTTCGGCGTGGGCCATCCCCAGCCCGAGACCGAGCTGGTCTTTGGCCCCAACATCGCCGACTGGCCCGAGCAGATCCCCATGCCTGAGAATCTGCTCCTCACCGCCGCTGCCGCCATCTACGACCCGGTGACCACCACCGACGAGCTCATCCCCTCCGGCGAGACCTCCTCCTACCGCTCCAACCCCATCAAGCTCTCCCAGTTTGCCCTGAGCCGCAAGGACCCCCAGTACGTGCCCCGTGCCAAGGCGGTCCAGGAGGTGGAGCTGCTGCGGCGGAAGAATCCGGAGGACGCCGCCGTTGTGGAGGCACTGAGCGGCAAGGACGGCCACACCACCGGCCTGGGCACCTTCGTCATGGCCCTCAAGCCCGGCGACGGCTCCGCCCGTGAGCAGGCCGCCTCCTGCCAGCGTGTGCTGGGCGGCTGCGCCAATCTGGCCGCTGAGTACGCCACCAAGCGCTACCGCTCCAACGTGGTCAACTGGGGCATGCTGCCCTTTGTGGCCGACGGCGTGAAGGACTGGAACGTCCAGCCCGGAGACAAGCTGTGGCTGCCCGGCATCCGGAAGGTGCTGGAGTCCATGGAGGAGACCGTGGAGGCCGTCCTCATCCAGAACGGCCAGGAGCGCACCGTCACCCTCCGCCTGCCCGGCATGACCCGCGAGGAGCGGGATATCGTGCTGGCCGGCTGTCTGATTAATTACTACGCCAAGTAAATAAAGCAAAAGCGAGAGGCCCCGCCGGTAACGGCGGGGCCTTTTTTTATCTCTTCTCCAGACGGAAGTTCGGATTTACCCAAACGTTTCCTCAGACTTTTTTATGTGCGCTCTGATTTCCGCTTCATTCTCTTTGCAGTAGGCATAGCTTTTGTGCATAAATTCTCTCATATTCCCGCATTTATAGTACTCATCAATCACATCAAGCGCCATTTTCTGATTCAGTCTCATATCCTGAAAATATCCATACACGCAGCCGCCGTTTTCCCTTGGAAAGTATGGATTGATGGAGCTGAGTCTGTTGTCCCGCATAATGCTCTCCACAACCATTTCGCTCAAAATCCACTTCAGGGACGGCCGCTCATACTCGTCATAGCTGTCTTGAAACTCCTGATTCCACACATAGAACCACAGAAAATGTATCACTTCATGGATAGAGAGCCCAACCGCGCCCCGCTCACTGTTCAGATAGAAAATCTGGAAATAGCGCTCCTGCAAAAACCTGGGGCAGATGGGATTCAGGCATATTTCCGCCCTCAAATCGTTGAACAGCGGGTGCACATCCAAATCGAACGCCTCGGAAAGCGCCTCTTCTATCTGCGGCCTGCATCTGCTCCAATGGCTGTTGTAGAGCGCAGCCTTTTGATTGAGCAGCGCTTCCTGCTCGCAGTATATTTTTTTCATCTCACGGGACAGAAACTCTTTTTTCCCATGAAAATCAAGGGTCCCAAAGTTCTCTTTTTTTATGGTCGGGAAGAAATAAAAAAGGCTGTCGGACCAATATGCCGTCTCTTCATCGGTCTGAAACAGCATAATACTGTCAATCATCGCCTGGAATCCCGGATTTACATATGTGACATCCATAAAATCTACTCTCTCAAACTTTCATTCTATGTTCGGCTCATTGCAAAAATCCCCCTCCTGCGTGTGCGGGAGGGGGATTTGCTTTGTTTTGGTTTACACGCCGGCCAGGGCCTTCTCGATGTCGGCCAGGAGGTCGGCGGGGTCCTCAATGCCCACGGACAGGCGCACCAGATCGGGAGAGACACCGGCGGCGGCCAGCTCGGCATCGTTCATCTGGCGGTGTGTGGTGGAGGCGGGGTGGAGCACGCAGGTCTTGGCGTCGGCCACGTGGGTGGCGATGGAGGCCAGCTCCAGCCCGGCCATAAACTTGGAGGCCGCCTCACGGCCGCCCTTCACGCCGAAGGACACCACGCCGCAGGTACCGTTGGGCATGTACTTGGCGGCTATGGCGTGGTACTGGTCGCCCTCCAGGCCGGGGTACTTGACCCAGGCCACCTTCTCGTGGCTCTGGAGGTACTGGGCCACAGCCAGAGCGTTGGAGCAGTGCTGCTTCATCCGCAGGGGCAGGGTCTCCAGGCCGATGTTCAGGTAGTAGCAGTTCTGGGGAGCGGGGATGGAACCCAGGTCACGCATGAGCTGAACAGTGGCCTTGGTGATGTAGGCGCCGGCCAGGCCGAAGCGCTCGGTGTAGGTCACGCCGTGGTAGCTCTCGTCGGGGGTGGTCAGGCCGGGGAACTTGTCGGCGTGGGCGTTCCAGTCGAACTTGCCGGAGTCCACAATGGCGCCGCCCACCGCGTTGGCGTGGCCGTCCATGTACTTGGTGGTGGAGTGGGTGACAATGTCGGCGCCCCACTCAAAGGGACGGCAGTTCACAGGGGTGGGGAAGGTGTTGTCCACGATGAGAGGCACGCCGTGGGCATGGGCGGCCTTGGCGAACTTCTCAATGTCCAGCACGGTGAGGGCGGGGTTGGCGATGGTCTCGCCGAACACGGCCTTGGTGTTGGGACGGAAAGCGGCCTCCAGCTCGGCCTCGGAGCAATCAGGGTCCACGAAGGTGAACTCGATGCCCATCCGCTTCATAGTGACGGCAAAGAGGTTATAGGTGCCGCCGTAGATGGCGGAGGAGGCCACCACATGGTCGCCGCAGGAGGCGATGTTGAACACGGCATAGAAGTTGGCCGCCTGGCCGGAGGAGGTGAGCATGGCCGCCGTGCCGCCCTCCAGGGCGCAGATCTTGGCCGCCACGTAGTCGTTGGTGGGGTTCTGGAGACGGGTGTAGAAGTAGCCGCTGGCCTCCAGGTCAAAGAGCGCGCCCATCTGCTCGCCGGTAGCGTACCGGAAGGTGGTGGACTGGACAATGGGAATATTCCGGGGCTCCCCGTTTCCGGGGCGGTAGCCGGCGTGGATGCAGTTTGTGTTCATACGGTAGTCACTCATGGTCATGCTCTCCTTTTTCTTGGGTAAGCCGTCTGTCCGGCGGCAGGCCTGCTCCCAGGCCTTGAACTGGTCAAATTTCTCTTTTTACGGCAAGTTATATCCTACACGTCCGGTGGGACTCTGTCAAGACTCCAGCAGGGTCCAGTCCGGCTCCAGAGGCATGGAGGCGGGCACGCCGCCGATGGACTCTATGGCGTGGCCGTCGGAGAGAATCTGTACGGTGCTGATGGACAGCTTCTCCTGCATGCACAGGGTGTCCACAATGGAGTACAGCAGCAGCCGGGCAGCCTGCTCCTCCTTGGGCAGTCCGGCCAGGAACTCGGACGACAGGTTCACAGTGCACACGCCGCCCTCCACCGAGATGCCCCGCAGCTTGGTGCCCTCCGGCATCAGACCGGAGAGCTCCTGGTATCTGGGGCCCTCCAGCAGGGCGGTGAACACCGTGCTGGCCATGGTGTCCCCCTCATTCTGAACCACGTCCCGGTACTCTATGCCCAGGCCTCCGCCATCCGCTCTGGGGAAGCACAGGCCAACCGACACTGTGAGCTCCGTCTCCCCTGTTCCTGGCAGAAGCACATCGTCGGCCCCCATGGTGCGCAGGGTCTGGTAGGGAATGGCCTCCCCCTCCACGGTGATGTACACCTCCTCCACCCCTTCCAGCTGGCACAGGGTGAGGGTGAGGCAGGAGTTGGCCACGGTCAGATCCACGCCGGAGAGGCCGCCGTACTGCTCGGACAGGTCCAGCCGCAGCTGGCCGTCCTCCTGCTGGCAGGAGAGCAGCCGGGTTCCCGAGGGCGCGGGGGATGCCAGACCAGCCGTCTCAGGCTGGGAGAGCACCAGCTCCGCCAGAGCGGAGGCGGTGTCCTCACCGGTGGGGACCCGGTATTCCCAGTCCACCACCTGTACTGTGGCCTGTTCACCGGTCACCGCATAGTAGACCTTGTAGGCCCCCTGGGGCTGGGTCTCCTCGCCGCCCTCCACCAGGGCGCAGGCCGACAGGAGCAGCAGCCCGGCACACAGGGCCAGCAGCAGTCCGCTGTTTCGTTGCAGATCATACCGTCTCACAGCTTGCTCCCCCCTTCCGGCTGACAGAGCGGAAACACAACCTCAAAGCAGGTGCCCGGCTCCGGATCACGGCGTCGGACCGTGACGCTGCCGCCGTGCTGCCGGGCGGTATCCCGCACAATGGACAGACCCAGACCGGTGCCGCCGGCCTCACGGGAGCGGGCCTTGTCCACCCGGTAGAACCGGTCGAACACCTTGGGCAGATCCTCTTCCGGGATGCCCACGCCGGTGTCCTCCACCCGGAGAATTGTGCTCTTTCCCCGGACAAACAGGGTGACCGTCACTGTGCCCCGGGGCAGGTTGTACTTGATGGCGTTTTCCATCAGGTTAAAGGCGATCTGGTAGATATCGTCCTGAGTGGCAAGGACAAAGCAGCCCTCGTCCAGCCGGCAGAGCAGCTTCACATCCACCGCCTTGGCCAGGGGGGAGAGCATGTGTTCCACCTTCTCCACCACGTACTTCACGTCCACCGGCTCGGTGTGGACCGGAGCGGCGTTGTCCATGCGGGTTAGGGTGAGCAGCTTTTCGGTGATGCGGGTGAGACGCTCGGCCTCCTCGCCGATGTCGCTGACAAACTCCTTGCTGGTCTCCGGGTCGATGTGGTCGGACTGGAGGATGGAGTCGGTGAGCAGGCGGATGGAGGCCAGCGGGGTTTTCAGCTCGTGGGAGGCGTCGGACACAAAGCGGCGCCGTACCTCCTCTGTGGTCTGGAGGCGGCCGGTGAGCTGGTCGAACTCGTCGGCCAGCAGGGCCAATTCGTCGTGGCCGCCCAGCTGGACACGGTGGCTGTACTCGCCCTCCCGCACGATGCGGATGGCTTTGAGCAGGGTGCCCATCCGCCGGGTGAGGGCCCGGGAGAACACCACACTCAGCAGCAGGGCCACCAGGCAGATGACAACCGAGATTCTGCCCAGATTCCGCTGGACGCCGGAGAGCAGGGCCCCCTGGTCGGCGTCGTACTCATAGAGGCACACAGCACCGATGATGGACCCACGGTAGACCACCGGCGCGGCCGCCCGGTTGCGGAACACGCCGTCCTGGTACTGGCAGGTAAACACGTCATAGCCCTGGCCCTTGAGGGCGGTGACCACCTCGCCTACCAGAGCGTACCGGCCGATGGTGGCGCCGGTGTCCCCGGTGTCATAGATGATCATGCCGGAGGCGTCGGTCACCAGGATGCGGATACGGGCCAGGTCCACGTTGTCCTGGAGCCGTAGCTCCTGAAAGACGCCGTCAGCGCCGTCGTAGGTCATGGTGCGCAGGCTGGACAGAGCCGAGGAAATGAGGGACGCCTGGCTCTGGAGAGCGGTCTGCTTGGAGGTCTCCACCAGCTCCCGGGAGGCCAAAAGCGGGTAGGTGTTGAGCAGCACCAGCACCGCCGCGATGACCGCGATGTAAGTCAGGGCGAATTTGGTCTGGAGGGAGCTCCAGAGGTGCACCTTCCGGGGCGCGGAGCGCTCGGGATGCTTTTCCTTTTTTCTGTTCAAGGACTCCGCCTCCTCTCGTCTCCGGCGGTGATTCAGGCCCGGCGGCCCCGCAGCAGGAAGGTGACGGCGAAGAAGGCCGCCAGATACAGCGTGATGGACGCGCCGGCAGAGGTACCCGCGTAGTAGGAGGTCATCAGTCCGGCGATGCCGGCCACAATGGCCCCCAGAATGGAAAACAGGTGGTACTGCCGCATGTTGCGGGCCAGGTTTCGGGCCGAAGCGGCGGGGAGCACCAGCAGGGAGTTGATGACCAGCAGGCCCACCCAGGTCATGGACACGGTGACCACCACGGCGATGGCCGCGGAGAACAGGGCCTCCTGCCAGAACACCTTAATGCCGCGGCTGTCGGCCAGGGCGGGGTGGATGGAAGAGAGCATCAGCTGGTTGAAGGACACCAGCCACAGCACAATCACCAGCAGCAGAATGAGGGCCAGCAGGCCGATTTTTCCCGGCTCCACGCTGAGGATGTCGCCGATGAGCAGGTTGTTGAACTTGGTGAAGCTCTTGCCGCCCAGGGTGGCCAGGAAGATGCCCAGAGCCACCGCCGTGGAGGAGAATACTCCGATGACGGTGTCGCTGGCCATATGGGTCCGGTGGCGCACCAGGGTGAAGAGCAGGGAGAAGGCGATGGCAAAGACCACCGCGCACCACATGGGGTCCACAAAGCCGAAGATGGCGCCGATGGCCATGCCGGTAAAGGCGGAGTGGCCCAGGGCGTCGGAGAAGAAGGACATCCGGTTGGTGACCACCATGGTGGACAGCAGTCCGAACAGGGGCGAGATGACCAGCACCGCCAGCAGGGCGTTCTTCATGAACACCAAGCCGTCCGGTCCGGCCCATTCAAAGGGCAGGACGGACACGATCTGATACCACAGCTCCATTACGCGCCCGCCCCCTTTCTCAGGTCCAGGTGGAACACCGACTTGAACTCGTCGGAGGAGAGGACCTCCGCGGGGGTGCCCACCTTCAGCACCGTGGACTTGAGGAGGATCACCTGGTCGGCGTACTCCTCCAGGGTGGCAAAGTCGTGGGTGGACAGGAGGATGGACAGGTCATACTGGGTGCAGATCTCGTCCAGCATGTCCAGCAGCTGCCGCTCGCCGTCGATATCCACGCCGGAGAGGGGCTCGTCCAGAATCAGGATGTGGGGCAGGGGCTCCAGAGCCATGGCCATGAGCACACGCTGGAGCTCGCCGCCCGACAGGGCGCCCATGCGCTTGTCGATAAGGTCGGCCCCGTGGACCCGCTCCAGACAGGAGAGCACCCGCTGACGCAGGCTCTTGGGCGTGGGCAGGAACACCGGCCAGGAGGAGATGGCGGCGGAGAAGAAGTCGAACACGCTCACCGGGTCCCCCCGGTCAAAGGCGGGAGACTGGGGCACGTAGCCGATCAGGGGACGGGTGTGCTTCCCTCCCGCCTGCTGGAACTCGATGGTGCCGCTGTGGGGAATCTGGCCCAGCACGGCCTTGAACAGGGAGCTCTTTCCCGCGCCGTTGGGGCCGATAAGGGCCACAATCTGGCCGCAGTGGAGGTGGAAGCTCACGTCCCGGAGGATGTCCGCTCCACCCATGTCCACCCCCAGGTGCTCCACCCGGAGGCAGCAGGCGCCCGCACAGCCGGCGCCCTGGATTTCATGCTTTGGTTTTCTCATTCATAGGCCTCCAGGATTGCGTTGACATTCTGCTCCAGCCCGGCCCGGTAGGGGTCGGCGCTGTCCGTGGGTACCGCCTCGGCGCTCATCAGCATGGTCAGCTGGGCTACCTTGACCCCCGTCTCCCGGGACACCGCGTTGGCGGTGGCGTCGGAGCCGTTGGCCTCGGTGAAGATGGCGGGCAGCTGGTACTCTTCAATCAAATCCAGAATTTCCACCAGTTCCTTGGCGCTGGCCTCGCTGCCCGCCTCCTCCTCAATGGCCTTGACCACCGTCAGGCCCATGGCGTCGGCAAAGTAGCCGAAGCCCTCGTGGAAGGTGATAAGCTCTCTGGGCTCCAGGCCGGAGAGCTTGTCCCGCAGCTCCTCACCCAGAGCGGTCAGCTCGGCGGCGTAGGCCGCGGCGTTGTCCGCGTACAGCTGGGCGTTATCCGGGTCGGCCTGGGAGAGGGCGGCGGCGATGTTCTCCACCATCACGGCGGCCCGGGCAGGGTCCATCCAGATGTGGGGGTCATACTCGCCGTGGTCGTGGCCGTCGTGGTCCTCCTCGTCGCCGTGCTCGGCGTGCTCCTCGGCACTCTCGCCGTAGTGGAGGAGTGACACGCCCTCGGAGCAGTCCACCGTGGGCACGCCGCTGGACTCGATGGCGGCGGACATGGCGTCCTCCAGGCCCACGCCGTTGAGCAGCAGCAGGTCGGCGCCCTGGATGGCCTTCATGTCGTTGACGCTCAGGGTGTAATCGTGGAGGCAGCTCATGGGCTGGTTGATGACAGCCTGTGTCTCCACGCCCTCCGCGCCCTCAATCACCCGGCTGGTGAAGAGATAGATGGGGTAGGTCATGGCCGCCACAGTCAGGGTGTTGTCCTCCTCCGCCGGGGCAGAGGCCGGGCCGCAGCCGGACAGCAGCAGCGCAAGGCTCAGGAACAGGGGAATGAGTTTCTTCATACAATACCTCGCCAATAAAATACCTGCCGGACCGCGCTTTCCCGCAGGTCCGGCAGGCTTTATTATACCGCTCTTTGCACATTTTGTAAAATGTTTTCCCACTTGTCAGGTGGATTTTCCCCCGAACAGAGTTTCACACCGGTCCAAATTGTCCCGGATGTGCTCCAAATCCCGCTGAAGCCGCTCCAGCTCATCCGGGGAGAAGCCCTGGCACAGCAGCTCCTCAAGCTGCTCAAAGCCCTCCTGGACCTTGGCCGCCTTCTCCCGTCCGGCGTTGGTGAGCCGGACCAGGTAGGACCGGCGGCTGCCCGGGTGATCCTCCCGGCGGATGAGCCCCATCTCCTCCAGCCGGTCCAAAGCGCGGGAGAGGGTGGCGGCGTCCAGCATGCACTCGTCAGCCAGCTCACGCTGGGTCAGGCCGTCCCCCTGGAGCAGCCGGGCGAGAATCCGGGGCTGGCCCTGGCCCAGGGTGAGCCCCAGGCTGGAGAACCAGGGCTGGAGCAGTCGACGTCGGCTCAGGTCCATCTGAAACAAAATGGTGCGCAGCGCATCGTTTTTCATGGCGCTCCCCCCTTACTCCAGCTCGAACTGGCCGGTGTAGAGCTGGTAATACCGGCCCTTCTGGGCCAGCAGCTCCTCGTGATTGCCTCGCTCGATGATCCGTCCCTGCTCCAGCACCAGGATAGCCTGGGCATTGCGGACGGTGGAGAGCCGGTGTGCGATGACGAACACGGTGCGCCCCTCCATGAGCCGGTCCATACCCAGCTCGATGAGCTGCTCGGTGCGGGTATCCACCGAGCTGGTGGCCTCGTCCAGCACCAGCACCGGCGGCGCCGCCACAGCCGCCCGGGCGATGGTGAGCAGCTGGCGCTGGCCCTGGGACAGGTTGGCGCCGTCGGAGGTGAGCATAGTGTTGTACCCGTCGGGCAGGCGGCGGATGAAGGAGTCCGCGTTGGCCAGTCTGGCCGCCTCCTTCACCTCCTCATCGGTGGCGTCCAGCCTGCCGTACCGGATGTTCTCCAGGATGGTGCCGGTGAAGAGGTGGGCGTCCTGGATGACCATGGCCATGGACCGGCGCAGGTCGTCCTTGCGGATGTCCCGCAGGTCGATGCCGTCGTAGGTGATGGTGCCCTCATTGAGCTCGTAGAACCGGTTGATCAGGTTGATAATGGTGGTCTTGCCCGCGCCGGTGGAGCCCACAAAGGCGATCTTCTGTCCCGGCTTGGCAAAGAGGTCGATGCCGTGGAGGATGGTCTTTTTGCTGTTGTACCCGAACACCACGTTGTGGAACCGCACGTCTCCCCGCAGGGGCACCAGCTTGACCGTCCCATCGGTCTGGGGCACCCGCCAGGCGTAGATACCGTCGGTGTCCTCGGTGAGGGTACCGTCGGCGTTCTCCCGGGCACGGCACAGGGTGACCTTGCCCTCGTCCACCTCGGGCTGCTCCTCCATCATCTCAAAAATCCGCTCCGCGCCCGCCAGAGCCGCCATCAGCAGGTTGACCTGCTGGGTGAACTGGTTCATGGGCATGGCGCTCTGCCGGACGTACACCAGGTAGGCGGACAGACTGCCCAGGTCCATCAGCCCGGAGAGGACGAACATGCCGCCCATGCAGGCGGACACGGCGTAGTTGAAATAGGACAGGCTGACGATGGTGGGCACTGTCATGCCCGAGTAGGTGACGGCCTTGGTGGCCGCCTTCCGCAGGTCCTCGTTCTTGCGGCAGAAGGTCTCAAAGTCCTGGGGCTCGTGGTTGAACACCTTCTCCACCTTCTGGCCGGAGACCATCTCCTCGATGAAGCCGTTCAGGTCGCCCAGCCTGGCCTGCTGCTCGTTGTAGTACCGGCGGCTGCGCCTGCCGTTCCAGCGGATGAACAGGGCCATAGCCGCCAGGAAGGCGATGACAATCAGGGACAGGCGGAAATTGAGCACCAGCAGCATGGTAATGGTGCCCACCACCATGATGGCGCTCTGGATGATCATGGTGAAGGAGTTGTTGAGCATATTGGTGAGGGTGTCCACGTCGTTGGTAAAGCGGCTCATCAGCTCGCCGTGGGTGTGGGCGTCAAAGTACCGCAGGGGCAGTGTCTGGACGTGGGCAAACAGGTCGGCCCGGATCTCGGCCACCACCTGCTGGCCAGTGTGAGCCATGAGCTGGTTGTAGCCCCAGGTGGCGGTGGCGCCCGCCAGGTACATCACACCCATCATCAGCAGCATGGTCAGCAGTCCGCCCACATCTCCGGGCAGTACGTACCGGTTGATGACCGGCTTGAGCAGATAGGTGCCGAAAATATTGGCGCCGCTTCCGATGAATACCATCACCGCCACGGCGGCCAGAGCCAGCTTGTGGCGGCCCAGATAGCGCATCAGCTGACCCACGGTCTTTCTGACGTCCTTGGGCCCACGGCCTTTTACCATTGCAGCCATTATTCCAGCGCTCCTTTCTGCTGAGACTGATAGAGCCCCTGGTAGAAGGGGTTGGAGGCCATCAGGCTCTCGTGGGTGCCCACGGCGCTGATTTTTCCGTCCTCCAGGATGAGGATCTGGTCGGCGTCCTGGACGGAGGTCACCCGCTGGGCGATGATGATCTTGGTGGTGCCGGGCAGGCCGTCGGCCAGGCCCTGGCGGATTTTGGCCTCAGTGGCCGTGTCCACAGCGGAGGTGGAGTCGTCCAGGATGAGCACCTTGGGATTTTTCAGGATGGCCCGTGCGATGCACAGCCGCTGCTTCTGGCCGCCGGACACGTTGACGCCGCCCTGGCCCAGCTCGGTGTCGTACCCGTTCTGGAGCCGGTCGATGAACTCGTCCACGCAGGCAATACGACAGGCGGCATCAATCTCCTCATCGGTGGCGTGGTCGTTGCCCCAGCGGAGGTTGTCCTTCACTGTGCCGGAGAAGAGGGTATTCTTCTGGAGCACCATGGCGATGGCGTCCCGCAGATGCTCCAGGGGGTACTCCTTCACGTTGCGGCCGTCCACATACACCGCGCCGTCGGTGACGTCGTAGAGCCGGGGAATGAGCTGGACCAGTGTGGACTTGGCCGAGCCGGTCTGGCCCAGGATGCCCACCGTCTGCCCCGCCTCAATACGGAAGGACACGTGGTCCAGCACATTCTCGCCCTCCCCTGCCCGGTAGCGGAAGGTCACGTCGTCGAACACAATCTCGCCCCGCTCCACCTTGGCGTCGGGATCGGTGACGCCGGGGAGCTCGGTGATGTCGATCTCCTCGTCCATGACCTCCAGAATCCGGCGGCAGGAGGCCAGGGACCGGGTGAGCATCAGGAATACGGCGGAGAACATCATCAGGGAGTTGAGGACCTGGAGCACATAGCTGAGGAAGCCGGTCAGGTCGCCCACCTCCATGCCTCCCACCATGGTCAGCCGGCCGCCGAACCAGAGGATGGCCAGGATGGTGGCGTACATGATAAGCTGCATGGCGGGCATGTTCAGGGCAGCCAGACGGAAGGCCCGCTCGGTGGTGTCCCGCAGGTTTTTGTTGACCTCTTCGAACTTCTCCACCTCATAATCTCCCCGGACACAGGCTTTTACCACCCGGATGGCGGTCAGGTTCTCCTGGATAATCCGGTTGACCTGGTCCATGGCGCCCTGCATCTTGCCGTACATGGGCCGCACCCGCTTGACAATCTGCCACAGCAGGATGCCCAGCAGAGGCGCCGCCACCAGGAAGACCACTGCCAGCCTGGGGCTCATGCGGAAGGACAGGCCCAGGGCCATGACCATCATAATGGGGGACCGGACGCCGGGACGCAGGCCGGTGGCCACCGCGTTCTGCACAGCGGTCACGTCGCTGGTAAGCCGGGTGACCAGAGAGGCGGTCTGGAACCGGTCGGTGTTGGCAAAGGAGAAGGCCTGAATCTTGCGGTACTCCTCCTTCCGCAGCTCAGCGCCCAGGCCCTGGCCGCAGATGGCGGCAAACCGTGCGCTGCCGGCGCCGAAGAGCAGCGCCAGCAGGGCGCACACGCCCATCATGGCGCCACGGGTGAAGATGTAAGTTGTATCCCCGTTTTTGACGCCCACATCCACGATGTCCGCCATCAGAAAGGGGATGATCAGCTCAAAGACCGCCTCAATGGCGATACAGAGCACTGCCAGTATGGTGTATTTCCGGTAGGGCTTCAGGTAGGAAAAAATCCGCAGAAGCACAGGCCGTCCCTCCTCAATTGCAGTTCTTATTGTTGCGTATGCAATTATTGTATACGCATCACTTGCATCTGTCAACCCCGGCCCCTGTTTCCGCTGCGATGGAGGCAAAAAGAGCGCCCTGTCCGCCACAAAACCAGACGGACAGGACGCTCTCTCATGTATATTTATAGATGCAGGTCTTTGCGGCGGAACACCGTGACAGCCAGCGCCGACAAGAGGACAGCGCCCGCCAGCAGAATGGCCGCGCACAGCCACGCTCCGCTCTCTCCGTTTACCAGGCCCTCAGCCTGATAGAGAGAGAAGATGGTGGCGTACTTCATGTTCTCCAGCTTGCCGCCCATGTTGGCCAGCATCTGCACCACATACATGAGCACCGGCACACCCGCCCCAAAGGCCAGGCTGTATCTGGTGTCCTGGAAGGCGCAGGAGCACAGGAAGCAGAAGCCGCCGATGAACAGCTGGAGGAACAGCAATCCCATATTGAGCCGCAGCAGCTCCGCTGTCGCCAGCTCTCCCGGGAACAGGGCCTGGGCTGTGGCCAGCTCCAGGGCGGTGCAGTAGGCCAGCAGCAGGAACATGCCCGTAAAGAGTGCGGCCAGCTGGGTGAGGGCCACGGTGGTGCGGCGCACCGGCGCCGCCAGCAGGGATGCCATGCTGCCCCGGTCCACGTATTTGGCCACCAGGCCGTTTGCCCGGATGATGGTGTACACCATGGGGAACACCAGCATGAGCATGCCGTAGAGGTAGGAGATCATGAATCCGGCCAGGGTGTCCCCCGTACCCGTCATGCCCACCGCCGCCATCACCTCAGGCATCAGCTCTTCAAACTGCTTGAGGGCATCGGCCATCTCCGGATCGAACATGCCGATGATCATGGTGATGTAGAGGGTCAGAACACCCGCAATGAGCACCAGCAGCTTCCAGGAGCTCTTCAGTTCCTTCTTGTACAGCGTCAGATTGATCATGTCCGGTCACCCCCATAGTAGTGCAGGAAAATCTCCTCCAGCGACTGCCGTGCGGTGACGGTTACCCTCCTCGGCTGCTCCGGGTCCTGCCGGCCGCCGAACTCCCTGGCAAACTCCGCCGCTGTCTGCTCCTGGTCCAGGGTGACCGTATAGGTCCTGACGTGCCGTTCCCGCAGGGCCTGGGCACTGTCCAGAGCCACCAGCCTGCCGTCACGGATAATACCGATCCGATCGCAGGTCCGGTCCACCTCCTCAAACATGTGGCTGGACATGAGGATGGTCTTGCCCCTCCCCTTTTCCTCCTGAATCAGCTCAACAAACCGGTTCTGCATCAGCGGGTCCAGGCCGCTGGTGGGCTCGTCCAGAATCAGGATGTCCGGGTCGTGCATGAAGGCGGCCACAATGCCGATCTTCTGCTTCATGCCCTTGCTCATCTTCTTGATTCTGCCCTTGGGGTCAATCTCAAACCGCTCCAGCAGCTCCTTCATTCTGCCGCTGTTCGGGAAACCACGGTATTTTCTGATGAAGGTGAGATACTCGTCGCCTCGCATCTCGTCGAAGAAGCAGATCTCTCCGGGGATATACCCCAGGTTCTTCTGAATCTGGACCGCATCACGCCAGCAGTCGTGCCCTGCAATGGTGCAGCTGCCGCTGTTGGCCTTGATAAAGCCCATCAGGTGACGGATGGTGGTGGTCTTTCCCGCGCCGTTGGGGCCCAGGAAGCCGAACACCTCCCCCTCCCCCACGTCCATGGTCAGGTCAAAGATCCCTTTTCCTCCGCCGTAGTCCCGGGTCAGATGCTCGATCCGGATGACACTCATAGATACTCCTCCCTGTACAACGCCTTTTTCAGCAGCTCCAGGAGCGGCTTCAAGCTCTCCATAATCTTCTCCGGTGGCTCCTCCGCATGGTCACGGATAAATCCGCTGGACACATAGGTCACCATCTGATACGCGCTGACCCGGTCTACTCCCGGCTTCAGCTTCTCCCAGTTCACATTCCGAAAGAGCAGCGCCGCCGCCTGCTCAATCTGACACTGGTTGGACCGCTCCAGCTCCTGCTCCAGCTGCCGGTTGTCCTCTTTCACAAGGGACAGCAGAAAGGGGTACAGACCGGAGTAGGACTGCATCACCCGCAGCTTGATCTCGCTGGCCAGCCACAGGCAGTCAAAGAAATCGTCGTTTCCCTCCCGCATCTCCCGGGAAATGATCTCGCAGGAAAATTGGAACAGGTATTGATACAGCGCCTGCTTTGTGCCGAAATAGTAGAACAGCGCCGCCTTGCTGACCCCTGCGGCCCTGGCCACGTCGTTCATGGAGGTCTTGGCGTAGCCGTTCCTGCCAAAGGCGTTCAATCCGGCGTCAATGATATTCCGCTGCTTTTCCGGCGGCAGATTATGAAAATTCAACCGGCTATCCTCCATTGACGCCACTCCCCTCTCAAGCTTGACCGGACCGATCAAACACATTGTAGCACGTCTGACCGAATCGGTCAAACAAAGTATTTAAAAAATGCGGCATCCGGATAACCGGATGCCGCATTTTTTGCGTATAACGGACGCGGTCAGCGCTGTCCCTTGTCGTAGGGAATACCCTCGGCCTTGGGTGCGCGGGACTTGCTGGAGGTGAAGGCCAGGATGATGAGGGAGATGATATAGGGCAGCATGTTGTACACGCTGCTGGGCAGGTTGAGCGCGGCCAGGAAGTCGAAGCCGGTGTACACGTTGCCCAGGGCGCGGAACAGACCGAACACCAGGGCGGCCAGAGCGATGCGGGTGGGCTTCCACTGGCCGAAGATCATGACGGCCAGGGCCAGGAAGCCGAAGCCGGCCACGCCGTTCTCAAACTTCCACTCGCTGACGCCGGCGGTGATATAGACGATACCGCCCAGACCGCCCAGCACGCCGGAGATGAGGACGCCGGCATAGCGCATCTTGTACACGTTGATACCCACGGAGTCGGCAGCCTGGGGATGCTCGCCGCAGGCGCACAGACGCAGACCGAAGCGGGTCTTGTACAGAGTCACATAGGCCAGCACCAGGGCGATGAGGGCCAGGAGCATGAACCAGTTGAACTCAAAGCCGGCGATGTTGACGATAAAGGCCTTCTTGGGCTCGATATACTGGATGGTGGAGGAGACGTTGTTCACGTTCTCCGCAGTGTTCATGGCCTTGACAAACACGGTGGCGGCAGCGGTGCCCAGCAGGTTCATGGCGGTACCCACCAGGGTCTGGTCCGCCTTGAAGTTGATGGCGGCCACGGCCAGCAGCAGGGAGTACACCAGGCCCAGACCCATGGCGGCCAGGACCACCAGCAGAAGCATGACCGGTGCGGAGGTACCGGCGGGCAGGAACTTCATCATCAGTGCGCCGCCCAGGGCACCCATGACCATGATGCCCTCCAGGCCGATGTTAATGACGCCGGAGTGCTCCGAGAAGCAGCCGCCCAACGCCACCAGGATCAGGACGGAGGCAAAAATCAGTGTATACTGAATGAGCAGTACCATTACTTGTCCCCTCCTTTCCCGTTTTCACCATCATTCTTGGCAGCCAGAGCCTTGGCTTCCGCCTTGCGGTCAGCCCGCTTGTCCATGAAGCTCTTGAAGAACAGCACGAAGCCGCACAGGTAGATGATCAGGGCGGAGATAAAGTCGGCAATCTGGGCGGAGTACATGGTCTTGTCCACGTAGGCGCCGCCATTGGTGATGTGCTGGATGAAGTAGGAGGAGAAGATGGCACCGATGGGGTTCAGACCGCCCAGGAAGGCGGCGGCGATGCCGTTGAAGCCCATGGCGGGAACCGCGGAGGCGGTGGTCTGCCACTGCTCGAAGCCGGTCAGGTAGAACAGGCCGGCGCCCATGGAGGCCAGACCGCCGGCGATGACCATGGTCAGGATAATGTTGCGCTTCTCCTTCATGCCGCAGTACTTGGCGGCAAACTTGTTGAAGCCGGTGGCCTTCAGCTCATAGCCGAACATGGTCTTCTCCAGCACCACCCACACCACAATGGAGATGATGATGGCCAGAGGGATGGCGATGGTCACGTACTGGTTGTTGCTGAAGAACTGACCCAGGCCCAGGCTGGGCAGCAGAGCGGACTTGTTGGTGCTGGCCAGAGTCAGGGTGTAGGGGCTGGCAGTCTCCTTCACGTTGGCCAGCAGCATGTTGACCGCGTAGAGGCTGATCCAGTTGAGCATGATGCAGGAGATAACCTCGTTGACGTTGCAGTAGGCCTTCAGGGCGCCGGAGATGCCGCCCAGGATGCAGCCGGCGATGATGGCGGCGATGAGGCACACATACCAAGGCGTGCCGAAGGCAAGGGCGCAGTAGAGGCTGGCGCCCGCGCCCACCACGTACTGGCCGGCGGCGCCGATGTTGAACAGGCCCACCTTATAGGCGAACAGGATGGACAGGGAGCACATGATCAGGGGCACGGTCTTGACCAGGGTGTTGCCCAGGTACTTCAGCTGTGCCGCACGGCTGGGATAGTAGAGGAAGTTCTCCACAATGGTCTTGATGGCTTCCGTCGCGCCGGCGGGATTGATGATGAGCAGGACGATATAGCCCACCAGCAGTCCGATCAGGATGCACAGCAGCGAGGCCGCCAGAGATTGAAAGCCTTTGTTTTTCCAGATGGAACCGGACTTTTTTCCTTGCTTCATCCTTTATTTCCCCTCCCTCTTGGCGCCCGACATATACAGGCCCATTTCTTCCACCGTGGTGGTCTTGGGGTCCAGCTCGCCCACGATCTCGCCCTCGTACATGACCAGGATGCGGTCGCTGAGGGCCATAACCTCGTCCAGCTCCAGACTGACCAGGAGGACGGCCTTGCCGGCGTCCCGCTGGGCCACGATCTGGCTGTGGATGTGCTCGATGGCGCCCACGTCCAGGCCGCGGGTGGGCTGAACGGCGATGAGCAGATCGGGATTCTTGTCGATCTCACGGGCTACGATGGCCTTCTGCTGGTTGCCGCCGGACATGCTGCGGGCGATGGTGATGGGGCCCTGTCCGGAGCGGACGTCGTACTCCTTGATGAGCCGCTCGGCGTAGGAGCGGATGGCCTTGCGCTTCATGAAGCCGGCATGGACAAACTCGGGCTCAAAGTACCGCTGGAGCACCATGTTGTCCTCCAGGGTGTAGTCCAGCACCAGACCGTGCTTGTGACGGTCCTCGGGGATGTGGCTCATGCCGGAGGTAGAGCGCTTGCGGATGGGCATGTGGGTGATGTCCTGGCCCTTGAAGGTAACAGTACCGGAGACAATGGGCTCCAGGCCGGTCAGGCCGTATACCAGCTCGCTCTGGCCGTTGCCGTCGATACCTGCGATACAGACGATCTCTCCGGCCCGGGCCTGGAAGGACACGTTCTTCACGGCGTTGTTCTTATGGACCTTGGAGGCCACGGTCAGCCCCTTCACGTCCAGCACCACATCGCCGGGCTTGGCAGGCTCCTTGTGGACCACGAAGTCCACGTCACGGCCGACCATCATCTTGGACAGCTCTTCCTTGGTGGTGTGAGCCACGTCCACGGTGCCGATATACTTGCCCTTGCGCAGGACGCTGCAGCGGTCGGCCACGGCCATGATCTCGTTGAGCTTGTGGGTGATGAAGAGGATGCTCTTTCCCTCTGCCCGCAGGCCCCGCATGATCTCCATGAGCTCGTCGATCTCCTGGGGGGTGAGCACGGCGGTGGGCTCGTCAAAGATCAGAATTTCGTTGTCCCGGTAGAGCATCTTCAGGATCTCGGTACGCTGCTGCATGCCGACGGTGATATCCTCCACCATGGCATCCGGGTCTACCTTCAGCCCGTACTTCTCGCTGAGGGCCAGCACCTTTTTCCGGGCCTCATCCTTCTTCAGGAAGGGACCCTTTGTGGGCTCCACGCCCAGGATGATGTTGTCCAGGACGGAGAACACCTCCACCAGCTTGAAGTGCTGGTGCACCATGCCGATGCCCAGGTCGTTGGCATCGTTGGGGTTTTTGATGGAGACTACCTGGCCGTCCTTCTTGATGACGCCCTCTTCAGGCTGATAGAGTCCGAAGAGTACGCTCATCAGGGTGGACTTACCTGCGCCGTTCTCGCCCAGAAGGGCATGGATTTCTCCCTTTTTTAACTGAAGCGTGATATTGTCGTTTGCGATGATGCCGGGAAACTTCTTGGTGATGTTCAGCATTTCGATAGCATATGCTTGTTCCAAGCCGACGACCTCCCCCTCATATAGTTCCGCGCTGGCCCTCTGCCGGAGAGCAAAGCCGCCCTGCGCTTAATTGACAATACTATTATACAATATCCCTCGGTTTCTTCCAAGGAAATTTGACGGATTTTATAGGAAAATTCACAGTGCTTTTGTCTGACTTGTCCATTCAATAAAAAGAGGGCGGGACCTGGCCCGCCCTCTTCTCAGGATCTGTTTCTTACTTGATGTTGTCGTAGCTGTTGACAGTGATGGTGGTAGCATTGTCAGCGGGAGCCACGGACACGTCGTTGGAGACGGTGATCTCGCCGTCGAACATGGCCTTCACCAGGGCCTTGTAGTCGTCCTGGGAGAAGCCGTCGCCCCACTGAGTGGTCTCCATGGGCAGCTGGACGTAGTTGGCAGTGGGATCGTCGCCGGACACCAGGCCCAGGCTGTCGATCTTGCCGCCGTAGTTGGCGAAGTTGCCGTTGACGACCTCGTCGATCATGTGCTGGGTGGTGTTGGCCAGACCCTTCATGGCGGAGGTGACGGTCATGTCCTCGCCGTAGGCGGAGAGGATACCGCTCTGGTCCACGTCCACGCCGATGACCTTGCCGCCGACCTTGGCAGCGGCCTCAGCAGCGGAGGTGTAGATGCCGCCGCCGCAGGCGAACACGACCTCAACGCCCAGGGACTGATACCAGTTGTCCATGTAAGCGGTGATATCGGCGTCGCCGAAGAACTGGTTGCCGTAGACGTACTCCAGGGTGACGGAAGCGCCGGTCTCAGCAGCAGCGGCGTCAGCGCCCTGGATGTAGCCGTAGCCGTAGCGCTGGACAGCGGGCACAGCCATGCCGCCCAGGAAGCCCAGGTGAGTGTAGCCCAGCTTCACAGCGGCGTAGCCGGCCATGTAGCCGCACAGCTCTTCCTGGTACACGGCGCAGTACACATTGGAGGGAACCACATAGTCAGCGCCCAGGTCGCCCTCGCCCACGTCCAGGGCGATGAAGGTGGTGGTGGGGTACATGTCAGCGGTCTCCTTGATAGCCTCAGCGAAGGCGTAGCCGGGGAGCACGATGACGTTGTAGCCGTCGGCCACAGCGGCGTCGATCATGGCCACACGCTCGGGGGTGGAGTCACCGGCGGGCTTGTAGTACTCAAAGGGAATGCCGGCGGGCTCACAGTAGGCCTTGCAGGCCTCATAGGTGGTCTGGTTGAAGGACTGGTCGGTGATATCGCCATAGTCGGTGACCATGGCTACCTTGATGTCACCAGCGGTGGGCTCGGTAGCGGGGGTCTGGCTCTCCTCAACAGGCTGGCTGCCGGAGGGAGCGGGGCTGTTGGTGTCTCCGCCGCTCTGCTGGTTGCCGCAGGCGGCCAGCGCGAAGACCATCGCCAGAGACAGGACGAGAGCCAGGATCTTACGAAACTTCTTCAATGTGATCTACCTTCCTTTCAAGAAACAGATCGCCCAGGTTCGGTAACAGACCTATCTCCGTTCCTCCCTGGGTTCGCAAGGCTATTATAACGCAGAGTTTACCAAAGAGCAATCGCCATTTGACGGTTTAGTCCGAATTTTTTACAAGTTACACGGGATATTTTTGTGTCCGCTCGAGCATTTTGAACAAATGGCACAGCTTTTCTCCTCTTTTGACCACTTTTTTCCTGTTCACCAGACATCACAGAAATCTTTTCGATTTTGTGCTTGACTATTACAAATATCTGTGGTACTATATCTCGGCACAACAAAGCAGGAACGGTACCGCCGTCCTCACCTCCAGCCACAGGCAAAGAGGTCAACATGATTCAGCGCGCGCCGATTTTTAATGCGGCGGGTGTTGTTGTGTTGGACGCGGGTACCGGTTGGTAGCCGCTTTTTTGCGGTTTCAGCCAGGTGCAGGCTTGGCTTGCTTAACGAATTGGAGGTGCTTTCCTATCAGCAAACAGGGTCATCAGCTCAACGAGGAGATTCGGGACAGAGAGGTGCGTCTGGTGGGTGCCGACGGCGCTCAGCTGGGCATCATGTCCGCCAGAGAGGCTCTGGAGAAGGCCATGGAGCAGGGCCTGGACCTGGTCAAGATCTCTCCCACCGCGGTTCCCCCGGTCTGCAAGCTCATGGACTACGGTAAGTTCAAGTTCGAGCAGCAGAAGCGGGAGAAGGAGGCGCGGAAGAACCAGCGCGTGGTGGAAATTAAGGAAGTGCGCATGTCTCCCGGCATTGACGTCAACGACTTCAATGTGAAGGTCCGCAACGCACAGAAGTTCCTGGCCGACGGCGACCGGGTCAAGGTGACGGTCCGCTTCCGCGGCCGTGAGATGGCCCATACCGAGATTGGTAAGGACCTGCTGCTCAAGTTTGCCGAGCAGTGCGCCGAGGTGGCCACGCTGGACAAGGACCCCAAGCTGGACGGACGGCATATGTCCATCTTCCTGTCCTCCAAGGTCGGTAAGGACGCCAAGAAATAAAACCGCCGTCCCGGCGGCTGTCCCAGGTATTTAACAGTAAAGGAGATCACGAAAATGCCTAAGCTCAAAACCCACAGCGGCGCCAAGAAGCGCTTCAACCTCACCAAGAGCGGCAAGGTCAAGCGCGCCCACGCCTTTAAGTCCCACCTGCTCAACGGCCACGGCAAGGACACCAAGCGCAAGAGAGGCCTCCGCGCCGGCGCTTACGCGGACAAGACCAACGAGTCCGCCATCAAGCGCATGATTCCCTACAAATAAGAATACTACCTTTTACTCATAACATAGGAGGCTTTTGACAAATGGCTAGAGTTAAAGGCGCGATGATGACGCGCAAGAGAAGAAATAAGGTCCTCAAGCTGGCCAAGGGCTACTGGGGCGCCAAGAGCAAGCACTTCAAGATGGCCAAAGAGCAGGTCATGAAGTCCCTGAAGTACGCTTACACCGGCCGCCGGCTGAAGAAGCGTGACTTCCGTCAGCTCTGGATCACCCGCATCAGCGCCGCCTGCAAGATGAACGGCATGAACTACTCCACCTTCATGAACGGCCTGAAGAAGGCCGGCGTGGAGATCAACCGCAAGATGCTGGCTGAGCTGGCCGTCAACGACAAGGCCGCCTTCACCGCCCTCACCGAGATGGCGAAGGCTCAGCTGGGCTAAGTCCTGAAATCCAGCCTTATCAAGCGGGG
>CABIYL020000004.1:277397-284769 GCA_902362925.2 Clostridiales bacterium
CGCGATGATGGGCACCGTGGCCGCGTCGGGCTTATCCAGCGCCCGGATTGCCCTGGCCGCCTCGCAGCCGTCCATCTCCGGCATCTGCATGTCCATGAGAATGGCGTCGATGGAGTAGGGCGCCGCGGCCTGGAAGATGCGCACCGCCTCCGCGCCGTTGATCGCCTGGATCACCTCCATGCCGTTCATGGAGAGAATCTCGGTGGCGATCTCCATGTTCAGCTCGTTGTCCTCCGCCAGAAGGATCTTCCGCCCGGCCAGCTGGAAGGCGGCGCTCTTTTTCGGCTCCCGCCGTTCCTCGGCGCTCTCCTCGCCGGAGACCGCCTCCAGCGGGAGGGTGACGGTGAATTTGCTCCCCTTCCCCAGCGTGCTCTCCACGGAGATTTCGCCGCTCATCTGCTGCACAAGGCTCTTGACAATGGGCATGCCCAGCCCGGTTCCCACGGTGGACGCGCTGGTGAAGCTGGTCTCCCGGGCATAGGGGTCAAAGAGATGCTCCAGGAAGTGCTCCGACATGCCGATGCCGGTGTCCTCCACCACAATCTGATACTTGCTGTGCCGCTGGAAGTCAAACTGCCGGATCTCCAGCCGGATTTCCGCGCCCGGGTTGCTGTACTTCAGGGAGTTGGAGAGGAGGTTGTTGAGGATCTGTCCGATTTTGAACTCGTCCCCCACCACAACCTCGTTGTGCATATCCAGGTCAACTGTGAACGCCTTGCCCTGCCGCTCCGCCTGGTCATGGAAAATTCCCGCCGCCTCCTCCACGTACCGCTTCAGGTTGAAGCGCTTGTTGTTGAGGGCGTTCTTCCCCGCCTCCATTTTGGACAGCTCCAGAATGTCGTTGATCAGCGCCAGCAGCTGCCTGCCGGAAAACTCAATCTTCTGCATGTAGTCCCGCATTTTCTGGCAGTCGTCCTGGCTGTTCTGGGCCAGCTGGGAGAAGCCGATGATGGCGTTGAGCGGGGTGCGCATGTCGTGGGACATGCTGCTGAAGAAGTCCGACTTGGCCTTTGTGCTCTTCTTGGCCGCCTCCAGCGCCTCCTGGAGGATAATGGTATGCTGGAGCTGCTGCCGTTTCTCAATGTCCACGTCCCGGAAGCAGAGGATCACTTCGTCGGGGGCCAGCTTCTCATCATAGAGGGTGCGGATGTTCACCCATTTATAGATCTCGCCGAAGCGGCGCCGGTAGTCGCCGCCGTAGTCGGCGATGTGCTCGCTCACCCGCTGGCGGATGCTTTCCAGCGAGAAGCTCAGCTCAAATTCCTGGTAGGTCCCCGATTCCACCACTTGCTTTACCGTGGCCAGCAGGAAGTCGTACCCTCCCGTCCGGGGCATCTGGGACTCCAGATCCCTGGACATCTTGATGGCCTCGTAGGTCCCTTCGCGGAAGTTCACCCGGTAGACGGCGTAAAAGGAGTCGCTGAGAATCCGGATGGTATTGCCCGCCTTTTTAATCCGCTTGTTCTGCTGCAAATCCCGGATTACCATGGCGGTCAGCACGCCGAAGAGCAGCAGGCCCACGCCGGCCAGCACATTCGCCGCCGCGTTGCGGTCGCCCAAGAGGATATCCCGGATGGGAATGGTCATAATCACAGTCCAGCCGTTGCTCATGACCGAGTAGTAGGCTCCACGCTCCACCCCCTCCATGTCTTCAAAGGACGCGTCGTAGGCGGACAGGGATCCGTCCTGAATCCCTGCCATCAGGAAGTCCAGGTAGGCCTGAAGGGTCTCCTCATCCGCGTCCCACTGGGTCACGGAGTAGAGCATGGTGCCGGAGGCGTCGCACAGGTAGTAGGAGCTGTCTTCCGGCAGGGCCTGGGCCGTGTTATGGAGCCCCTGGTTGCGGATATAGACGTCCATGGCCAGCACATCCCCGCTGCGGGCCAGCGCCTTGGAGATGGTAAAAACCGGTTCGCCCGTAATGGCGTCGGTGTACACGTCGCTGAACACTACCTCGCCGCCGGCCTCCACCGCGCCGCGGTACCAGTCCGTGGTCTGGTACTGGTAGCCCGCGTCCCCCTCCCACGGGTTGGCCGCCACAATTTTGCCGTCAATCACCGCATATGGGTCCACCGTGCTCTCGCCCAGCATGGCGGTCAGCTTGGAAAAATAGCCGCTGAGCCAGTCCTGGACCTGGTCTGTGTTCCCGCTCTCGCCGTCAATCTCATCCACGTACTGGGCGGCCAGATTCATGATCTGCCGGAAATTGTCCAGGTGCATCTCCTCCTCCACGGCGTAGCTCTGGGCCAGGGCCATGCCCAGGTCCTGGGTGTTCTCCAGCAGCTTGGTCCGCACAAGGAAGATGCTGAACGTCAGCAGCACAGCCACCAGAACCAGCATGAGAAGGCTCAGTGCCGTATTGGATGAGATGGAAATTTTTCTGTCTTTCACTGATAAGTCCTCCTTCTCTATCCCGGAGGATTCTGCGGGATATGAGTGGGCATCGAGCCCCTTACAGCAGCGGCGCAAACAGCCGCAGCAGGCACTGGCCGCCCCGCAGCACGGCGGATCGGGCGGCTCTGTACTGCTCCGTCACCTCCCGGCACTGGGGGAAGGTGTCCAGAAAGTCCTGCTCCACCTGCTGTACCGCGGTGCAGCCGTGGAAGAGCACCGCGTTTTCAAAATGGAGATACAGACTGCGGTAGTCCATGTTGATGGTGCCCACCACAGCGGTCTTTCCGTCGGCCACGCACTGCTTGGCGTGGATAAAGCCGGGCGTGTACTCATAGATCCGCACGCCGCTGCGGACCAGACCGGCATAGTAGGACCGGGTGACGCTGTACACCAGCTTTTTGTCCGGGATACCGGGGGTGATGATGCGCACATCCACACCCCGCCGGGCCGCCAGACCCAGCACCCGGTTCATCTCATCGCTGATGATGAGATAGGGCGTGGTGAACCACACCCGCTCCCTGGCCCCCTCCGCCATACTCAGATACACGTTTTCCCCCATAAACTCCTGATCCAGGGGGCTGTCTGCGTAGGGCTGGACAAAGGCGTCCTCTTTGCTCCGGCATGGAATCCTGGTCAGGTAGGGGCTCATGTCGCTGTCGGTGGGCCGGACGGCGTTCCACATCTCCAGGAACTGCTCCGTCAGGCTGACCACCGCCTCCCCCTCCAGCCGGATGCCGGTGTCCTTCCAGCGGCCGAAGGGGTGGGTCAGATTGAAGTACTCATCGGCCAGATTGTACCCGCCGGTAAAGCCCACCGCGCCGTCAATGACGGTAATCTTCCGGTGGTCCCGGTTGTTCATGAACACGTTGAGCACCGGAATCACCGGGTTGAACACCCGGCACTGTATCCCGGCCTGCTCCATCCGCCGGATAAAATCCCGGTCCACGAAGCCGATGCTGCCGATATCGTCGTAGAGAAAGCGGACCTCCACGCCCTGGGCCGCCTTCCGGGAGAGCACCTCTTTCAGCCGCCCGAAGGCCTCGCCCTCCTGCACGGCGTGGTACTCCATAAAGATGAACCGCTCCGCCCGCTCCAAATCCCGGAGCTGGGCCTCCAGGCCGTCGGCGGCATCGCCGTAAAACACCACGTCCGTGTTCCGGAAGAGGGCGTAGCCCCCGTACCGCTGGAGGTAGCCGGCCAGGTTGCCTGCCACGGCATCCCGTTTCTTCAGCTCCTCCACCGTACCCTCCGGCATGTCGGGCATGGCCTGTTCCAGCGCCCGGTCCACTTCTTCAAACCGGCGGGCCATCCGCCTGGTGGTCCCCGACCGCCCCAACAGCAGATACAGGCACACGCCCAGCACCGGGAAGGCCAGCAGAAGCAGCATCCACGGCATTTTGAAGGCCGCGTTGATATGCTTTCCGTACAGCCGGAGCACAATCGCCAGGGCTGCCAGGCGGGTAAACACGCTCAGAATAGCTGAATACTCGTTGAGCCTGATGCACAGCAGGACGATCCACAAAACCTCCAGCAAAATGCAAAGGCCCACAAACACCAGCCGGCCAATACTGTTCTGTACGCTGGTTTTCTGTTCCGCTGTCATAGAATCCCTTCTCTCTTTCGTCCGGCGGATACTCCGGCACGATTATACCAAATCTTCCGCCATATGTTAAGAGCAGGGGCGGAAAAACCCGTTTCAGGCAGAGAAAACGGTCTCCGGCGCCCGTTTTTCGGGCACCGGAGACCGTTTTTCAGTTTCTTTTGGTCACTCCTCCACCAGGATGGCGTTGGGGTAGACATGTTCAATCCGCTCGTCCGGGTAATGGCGGTCCAGGAAGTCGGACAGCGGGGTTGTAGGGGCGTCGGGCACGGTCTGCCGCTGGGTGTACCGGGCCAGGGCCAGGGCCGAGAGCACCATATTAAGTACCATGAACACCACCAGCACCCAGGTGCCGATGCGGCCGATTTTGGGCGGAATCCGCTCAATCAGGCCGGAGAGCTTGGGGTAGATGCCCTTGAGCCACACCACCGCCGCAATGCCCCAGAAGAAGCAGTAGAGCAGATTGATGCGGCCGCCCAGATTGAAGGGGATATGGCTGTAATCCCAGAACACCGTGCCGAACACCAGCTCGGTAAACACGCTGCAGGCATACTCATAGGCGCCGCCCAGAATGGTGCCCGCCAGGAAGACATACCGGTCGCTGCGGTCCTTGTACTTGTAGAGCACGGCGGTGAACATCACCGCGCCCAGGCCCCACACTACGCTGAAAGCACCGTAAATCAGGCTGCTCCGGCTCATCCACACCCCCGCCGTCACCCGGCAGAACAGCGTCTCAATGATGTCGCCCAGGAAAGCGGCGATGACAAAGAGCCACACCAGCTTGTGGAAGCAGCAGCCCTCGGCAAAGACGCCGCTCTTCTCCGGCGCCTCTACCTGGGCCTCCAGCAGCTTCTCCGCCTCCAGATTGTGGGCTCTCAGCACACGGCGCTGGACCCGGCGGGTAATGGCGTTGCCGAACACATCGGACAGGTCCCGGAAGTCCTCCGACAGCCTGGACAGCCGCTTCAGGCGGAACCGGAACTGGAGCACGGACACCAGGGAGACCACAAAGTCGGCCGCAATCAGGCCCAGGCAGACCAGCAGGATGATAAGTCCCGCGAGTCTGGGAATCCGGTCAATCAGCCCTGCCAGCAGCGGGTCCAGGAACAGGATGGACACCAGCGCCAGCAGGCCCCACACCAGCAGCAGCGGGAACGAGATGTAGCCCTCAAACTGGAAACGGTGCTTGGTGTAGTCCCACCAGCGGCGGCGGAAGATGCGCTCCAGCAGGAAGCCGGTGAGGAAGGTGACGGCCGCGGCGATGACCGCACCGCCCAGCACCAGGAAAAAGGGATTCTCCGACAGCTCGGGCAGGAACACGGCAAACAGCACCGCGCCGAAGCCATAGGACGGGTTGAGCGGCAGGTTGAGGAAGCCGCTGTTGACAAAGGTGTGCCGCCGCACCGCAGCGGCCGCAACGCCGACACACCATCCGGCCACGGAGTAAATCAGGAAAAACCAGGCCAGCTGATAAAGGGTGTAGTACATAATTTCTCTCCTTCCGGGGCACGGACCCCTTCGCGCCCTCATGGGGCCATTCTGCCATACTTTCCTCCGCATTGCAACCTGTGCTTTTATCGCCCAAACTTCTCCTTGAAATGGCGGTAAATTTCCTGTATAATACGAAGCAACGCATGGAAGCGGGCAGCCGCTTTTCTCTCATATGCCGGTGTGATGAAATTGGTAGACGTAGCGGACTCAAAATCTTGTTCGTCCATTCACAGGCGTTTTTGTAGGACCCTTGGTATTACAGCATATTTTCAACTGAATAACAGCATTTGGTTTTAATATCCCTCCCGCATATCCCTCCAAAATCAGAGATATGCGGGACACAGGGAATTAAAATATAAATGCCGGTGTGGCGGAATTGGCAGACGCACCGCACTCAAAATGCGGCGGAGCAATCCGTGCCGGTTCGAGTCCGGCCACCGGCACCAGAATTTTCAGCCCTGAACTTACAGAGTTCAGGGCTTTTTTATTGCCCGATAGTCTGTACTCTGGTGTTTTGCGGGTAAAATGCGAGAATCGCATTTGCCGACGAAACCTTGCTGCTATAATCAAGGTGGGTGTAAATATTCGATGTCGTTCCGATGTCGCTATGTCCCAGCCACTCCTGGATGTCCCTCAGACTGACACCGTTGGCGTAAAGAAGGCTGGCACAGCTATGGCGGAGATCGTGGAAACGGATTTTTTTCAATCCGTGGTTTTTCAATACAATCTCGAAATGCTGTGTGATGAAGTTTGGTTTGACAAGTTCGCCCATTGCATTTACATAGATATAATCCAGATATTTTTTGCAGTAGGCTGCACCGCATACCTTTTGATTGACAAGCTGCTCTTGTTTCAAGCGCCGCAGCAGTTCTTCAAAGGGTGGGACCAAAGGCAAGGTCCGGTAACTGGACTTCGTTTTCGTTCGGTCCTTCTGTACGGTGATGTTCTTGCCATCCACATTGACTTGCGTAACGGTGTGCTTTATGCTGATTGTCTTTTTTTCAAAGTCAATCGCATCCCATTTCAGTCCGACTACCTCGCTCCGCCGCAGTCCGTAAAATGCGGCAAGAATAACACCCAGCTCAATGGGGTCGCCCTTTACAGTCTTGAAAAGGATTTCCAGCTCTTGCTGGTTGTAAATCGTCGCAAGATATTTGTCTTTCCGGGGTCGCTCTACACGGTCAGCGGGGTTCGACTTGATTAGTCCGATCTGGAACGCATACTGCAAGCATTTACGGATGTTGGCGTGGCGATGGATTACGGTATTAGCCGTAAGCCCTTTACCAAGCTCAAATTGATAGTAGTCCTGGATGTGCTTGGGGTGCTTCTCCAGGTCCTGCAAGGTGAGCATTTTGTCTTTGAAGTACGGGACAATGCTTCCCTTGATGGAATTGGCGTAGGATGAATATGTGGTCAGCTCGACGCTGCTTTTCATCATTTCCAGCCATTCCAGAATAAAATCGGTAAAGAGTATGGGAGCTTCATCTGCACACGGGTTGATATGAGCAACAGGGTTTTCCTTCAGCCATGTCAACTCAACGGCGTATTGAAATGCTGCCACGATTATCTCGTGGTATTGCAGCAATTCCTGCGAAGAAGCCTCGTGTTCCTGTCTTTCATAGCGATAAAATGCCTCCAGATCGCGTCCAGACATTTTGAGCAAACCAATAGGATGTTTCTCAAAGAATGGCTCAATCTGACTTCTAACATCGTAGGCATATTCCGCGTATGTACTTGGGCTAAAGGAAAAAGCGTTTTCTTTCAGCCACTTATTCAAAAAAACATGAAGGTTGATTGCATAATGAAGTTGGACACTTGAGAAAAGAAAATCCATAGTGATTTTACTCGTATGGTAGAATGAAGTTCCCACACCACATTCACCAGAAG